>NZ_CP014240.1:0-15626 GCF_001554015.1 Selenomonas sp. oral taxon 136 | reverse complement strand
AGCTTCTTGGAAGCTGTCAGTAGTATACCTAATAATTTATCTACATTCCCTTTAGTAACGTGTAACTTTCCAAATTTACAAAAGCGACTCATAGAATTATTTCCTCCCGTTAAATAATAGATAACTATTAAAAATAGACAATACTTGCTCATAAGTAACGGTACTTAAATTGTTTACTTTGGCGTGTTTCATTGCTTGATGAAACTGATTTTTAGTAAACAGTTGACGATATTCTCGATTGACCCATTTTGAAACAAAGTACGTATATAGCTTCCAATATTTATCTGGAACATCTGTGGTATGGCGGGTAAGTTTTATTAAGACACTGTTTACTTTTGGTTTAGGATGAAAGCATTCCGCTGGCAGCTTAAGCAATTGCTGAATCGAGACTTGAGTGTGCAAGAGCAACCCTAGTGTTCGGTGAATATCCAAGGTACGCTTGTAGAATCCTTCTTCAACAATCAGATAGATGTCAGACGCACGGCTTTCAAAAACCACTTTTTTAATAATTTGTGTGCTTAAATGGTAAGGAATATTCCCAACAATTTTATACCTCTGTTTGTTAGGGAATTGAAACTGTAGAATATCTTGGTGAATTAAAGTGACACGAGTATTCAGTTTTAATTTTTCTGACGATAAGTTGAATAGATGACTGTCTAATTCAATAGACGTTACCTGTTTACTTATTTTAGCCAGTTTCGTCGTTAAATGCCCTTTACCTGTTCCAATTTCGTAAACGGTATCGGTTTCTTTTAAATTCAATTGTTTTATTATTTGGTTGAGTACTTTTTCACTCGTTAAAAAGTTTTGAGAATATTTTATATTTTTGTTCATGTAATTTCTCCTGAAGTGATTACATCTATAAACAAATACAGAAGTTAAACGATTTGTTTGTAATTTTAGTTATCTGTTTAAAAAGTCATAAGATTAGTCACTGGTAGGAATTAATCTAACGTATTTATTTATCTGCGTAATCACTGTTTTTAGTCTATTTCAAAACAGTAGATGTTTTATCTACATTACGCATTTGGAATACCAACATGACGAATCCCTCCTTCTTAATTACAAATTTTTAGCATCTAATTTAACTTCAATTCCTATTATACAAAATTTTAAGATAATGCACTATCAACACACTCTTAAGTTTGCTTCTAAGTCTTATTTCCATAACTTTAGGGTTAACCATACGCAAGACCAATCACTCTCGGACAATACTCATGATTTTAATGATAAAATCCATGTACCCCTTATCTACACACGTTTCAGGGCTTAAAATCGATTTGAGTAGTTTTTACTCGTCTGTTTCAACATTCCAATATTTTGAAATTGTTGGACGTGATAAACCTGTGTCTCTTTGACAATCGGTTTTCTTTCCCCAAGGTTTCTTTTTGCGCCATTCTTGGACGATTGCTTTCTTATCAGGTCTACCGCCTAGATATTTGCTATCTCTACGCCCTTTTAATTGCCTTGTGAAATTCATGATTTCAACGTGTTCCGCCCTTGTATTTCCGTTTCGCTTGGCTCTTTGAAGCGGAATGCCTGTGCGCTCGCTGATATACTCAATTTTGCGTGTAAATGCGTTTGTATCATTACGGTAGTAAGTTGCAAGAGCTGAAATAACGTCAGATAGCGTAAAATGGTTCTTATCGTCATTTGTAAGGGTCTCAAAATGTTCCATAATCATTTTACAATCCTTTTCCAACTCTTCAGGACTGATACAACATTGAACCGCTAACGAGCAAAGATTTTCAAGGCAATAGTAACGCTTTCCGACAACTGCACCGCTGATAATCTTTTGTTTCCAGTTATCATAAATTCCACGATGTCGATGAAAGACAAAATCTTCACTCGGTTTCTTTTGCCCCTCAACAATTCGGCGCTGATACCAATCAGGATACCTCTTTTTAGCTTCTTCTAAGCTCATTTTAGACTTGTAACCGATTTTGATTTTATCATCTTCTGAAAGAATTTCATTCAAGCTTTCCAGCGTGTGCTTCTCGCCTACTTTGAAAGCTAGAACGTAAGTATCATCTAGCCTTGTCTTGCTACCGACTGCGCGGAAGCCTTGCGTGAGTGTTTCATACTGAATACTGTTCTTATCGCTCATCTTTGTAACTCGTGAGTTCCAAAATAAGTCAATCCAGCGCTTCCGAACTCGTGATAACTCTTCAAAGATATTTTTATACAAAACAATCGGTTCTTCAAATACAAAATACAAATGCAAACCACGTCCGCTACACGTGATGTAGGTCGGTTTCGGTGTCATGTTGTAGTATTTCTTTCCGTCCATTTCCGTAACTGGTCTGTGCCAAGTATGGATAAGTTGCCGAACGCCGTCTAAACCTTTGATACCGTCAATCTCAATAGCCATTGCATACATTTTCGCAACGTTATCCTGGTAACGACGTTTGCCGACGTAAGAGATACCATTTGTAATAATAAAGTTATCAGTGCGGTCTATCTTATCGTAAAGCTCTTTATTGCCTTTGAAAAATAGATGGCTTCGTGTCTTCTTAACTGGATGACCTCTGTATTTGCCTTCTTTGTGAATCAAAGGTTCACCAGTTTTCTTGTCTTTCAGTTGTTCAATTTCAACAAAGATACCGCTGTACTTGCCTTTTTCGTCGCTTTTCGGTTTCATCGGGGTTTTCTTTTCTTCACACTTGCCCATCTCGCTTCCTGTGCGCCCCGTAGAGCGCGTTTAGACCGTCTGCCTATATCTTTATATGCGTCGATGAAATTAGAGGGCTTATAGGGGCTTCTAGGCGGTCATTTCCCCTTTCTCAGCTTTCAATCTCTGCCGAACGCCGCGAAAGCCGCTAGAATCAGCCGCAAAAGTGCCTTTTGAGTGGAACGCCGTCCCCTTCTCCACCGTCCCGCCGTAAACTGGCACGACAACAACAACAAGAAATAGCGCGTATGTTCGGTTTTTCAGCTCCGCGCGCACGCGCGAAAATGTTGTTGTTATTTTTTACAAGTTTTTTATATGTTTTGTGGCAAAGTTATCCACAGGCGACGAAGCCTTGAAAATACTGGTCGCATTGGCATTTTTCGCGGTTTTATTTCCCTACGGATTTTTGCCTTATCCCTACGGATTTTTGCCTTATCCCTACGGATTTTTGCTTTTATCCCTACGGATTTTTGCTTTTATCCCTACGGATTTTTGCTTTTATCCCTACGGATTTTTTTCTTGCGTAGGGATATTATATAACGCCTTTATTTTCAAGGGGTTATATAATATAGCTAGTTATTTTTGCCTCGATTTCCCCACCTATTTTATCATCGCGTGGGTAATTTCCCTACGCGCATTTGACACAATGTAGGGAAATATGTATAATCTATTTTTGAGAGGTGAACGAAATGAACGAAGTCAGTATCTTGGAAAAGGAAGTCGTGCAGGCGAATCCGCTGATTGAAGCACGCAAACACATGAATCTTTCTGAAATGCGGCTGTTCTTGCTCGGCTTGCAGGGCATTAAGCCGAACATTTCCACCGATGGGAATATCCACGACGTAGAATTTCATGATATATGGGTTTCACCGTCCCAGCTTGAACGCCTGTTTTCGGGAAAGACTGCAAGCATTACCAATCTAAAGCGGCACATAAAGAGCGCATACAACGGATTTATAGAGCTGGCTTTTGACGGCGGCGGCTTTGGTCTGCGCCATATCTACGCGAAAATGGATTACTTCCCCCAAAAGGGGCTATTGATAAAGTTCGATGATGAAATGAAGCCCTATATCTTGGATATTCTGAATCAGTCATATACAAGATATGCACTCAAGCACGTTTTCCCGCTTTCGTCGGAATACGGCTGGCGCATTATGGAGCTACTGCTTGAATATCAGGGCTATTTGAAGAAGGGGAAGCCGTTCATATACCGCAAGTTTACGCTGTCCGAAATACGCTTTCTTCTCAACGTCCCAGAAGGTCTATACGAAGGGCGATTAGATAATTTCCGTGTTCGCGTCCTTGATACGCCAATCAGAGAAATCAACGAAAAGACGATTTATCATGTATGGTATGACGCATACAAAGAAGGGCGCAAGATTGCAGGGTTCACCTTCTACATGGAGCGCAAGCACGACGACGACGGGGCGGCAGTCCCGCCGGAGGAGGTCGCCGCGCTCGATGATGTCCCGACGACCGACAAGCGGGATATTCTCGCCCGTCTGATGAATCCCGACCGTTGGAACATCACGGAGAAAGCCGCGCTGAAGCTGGTGCAGAAATATCCGCTGGAATATCTCGACGCAAATATCCGCTATGCGTACAAGTACCGCGACGGAAAGAAGAATCTAGGCGGCTGGCTGATGTCCTGCATTGAGAGGGACGAGGCGGGCAAGGAGCGCGAACGGCAGGAAGTCAAAAAGGCGGAGCAGGAGCACGAGAAAGAAAAAGCCCGCCGCCGCGCCGAAGTGCGCGAACGTGTCCTTAACGCCGTATTCGACGACGACACGGAGGACGCGCCGCCGATGTCGGAGGAAGAACCGCGCGGGCTTGCGCCGCTCAGTGATATTGAGGTGCGGCTTTTGCGTCGGGGCGGTGCGTCCTCGCCGCACGTCATGCGCCGTATGGAGCAATTAGGCTTGACGCTGGAAGATGTCAAGGCAGGGAAGCGGGGCTAAAATCGGTGGGAAAATGCCCGCTGCGGAAAATTTTGACCGCCTAGAATCGCCTCTAAGCCCTCCATTTTCGACGGCGCATAGGAAAGTATAGGCATTTTCGCCGATTTTGCGCCGCCTCGGAGGAGCGCACAGAAAAAGCCGTGATGAAAAAATCACGGCTTTTTTGCGTTCGTTGGTCGCGCATCCGCGCCGATCGGCACGCAAGCGGGGCGAAAAATGAAAGTTACGGCGGAAAATTTCACATTTCCAGCTCGTAAGAGGCGGTTTCTTTTTCCTTATCGGCTTCCTCTGTCCGCTCCTGCGTCCGTTCGGTTTCGCGGACGCGCTCGATGTCGGGCGCGTCCATGTCCTGCCGAAACGCCGTTAATGCTTCGTCGTAGTCAAGCCCTAGCTCCTGCGCCTTGCTGGCGTATAGCTCTGCCTGTTGCGGGTTTTCCGTGTCGCGGCTGATGTCGGCAAGTTCTTGAATCCGTGCGCGGTCTGCCTCGGGCAATAAGGGCGCGTCTGGCTCGGTTAGTCCCTGTTCTGCGGCTTGGTCGCTCATGTGCTGGAAGGATTCAAGGGTTTGCTCTATCATTTGGGCGCGGCGTTCGTTTATGTCGCGCTCCTCGCCCTCCTCGCTGTTGGTGCGGTCGATGATATTGTCCGTCAATCGGTCGGTCGCGCGGTCGATACTGCTTGTTACAGCGCGTCCGATTGCCTCGTTGCGCTCATATCCTCCCGCAAGCCCTACAAGCGTATGACAGGCAAGCGACGCCATCTTATAGGTGAAGTAGCACCGCAATATCTTCTCGCCCAGTCCCATATTACGAGATAGGGCTTTCGCCTGTTCCTGCTGTTGCCTCACGCGCTCGGCTTGCTTTCGTAGCTCCTTGACTTGTTCGCTCTCCTCCTTGGTCTTGTCCTTCTTCTGTTCCAGCTTTGCCGCCTTGCGCCCCAGCGCGTCCGCTTCCTCGCCCAGCGTGAACGCTTTGACGGTCGCTTCCTTCCCTGCGTCTTGGAATTTTTTCAGAAAGCCCATGTGCTATTTCCTCCTTTTCTCAGACTTCTTCAAAAGCTCGGCGGCGCGGCGGTCGATTTCTTCCTGCGGGATTCGCCCGCGCTCCTTCTCGTAGTCGTCCACATAACGGAATAACGCCAATTTGATAGCGTCGGAAAGGCTCATTCCAGAACCTTTTGTGATGTGTTCCAGCTTTGCCTTTAGTTCTGGCTCTGTCCGTATGCTCATGGTGATTTTCGTCATGTATGCGCCCTCTATCCCTCTAACTGCTGTTCAAGGTTATTCGGGTAGAGGGGCGACATAACAAGAACATCGTCCGCGCTCTCGCCCTCGACGTTGAGGAACGCAAGCGCAAGGTTTCCTGTCAGTTGCCGCACGAGATTCGCGTCTACAAGTTGCCGCTCAACGATCTGCGTATTTATGCTTGTGTTGCTGGTGCGGTTTGCCTTGAAAAAGTCGGTGTTCTGCTGGCTCTCGCCGCTGGAATAGTTGTAGCTCTGCCGTGCGACTTCCACGCGCCCCGCAAGGCTATTGATATAGCGCAAGGTTTCCATGTCCTCAGTTTTGAAGAATATCTTCTGCCGAAAGTTCGCAAGTACCGTGTCGGATAACTGCGGGTTTCCGATTGCCGCCTTGAACGCGCTGATACTCTGCGTTGAGATGATACCGACACAATGCGCCGATCGGGATTTATCCCAAAAGGAGAGGTCAGAAAGCCCTTGATTGCTTGCGCTGATGATGTTTTGATACTCGTCGCACATGAAAAAAACATAGTTCTGCGGCATGGATTTATCCACCTGCCGCGCCTGCAGGAGGTTGAAGAAGCGTAGCTTTATCATCGTATAGACGACTTTCCCAGCCGTCGCCCATTTCGCAAGCGGCAGGTCTACTAATACGATGTCGCCCGAAAGAATCCGCGCAAGGTCATAGTCCCCATCTGTCCCGCTGAAAGCGTCGATAAGTTCGGGATTCTGGAAGGGGGATAGAACGGTCGAAAGCGTCCCTTTGATGGATTCACGCATTTTTATATCCATGCTCATGAACACGTTTTGATAATATCCCTTGTAGTTCGCAAGATTCCGCGCCGCAAGCGTCCCCTCTGGCAGTTTCACATCGTCAAGCATGATGTCTATTGCCTTGCGTACATCTTCAAAAAAGATATACTGATACAGCTTTTCAAGGTTATAGTATTTGTCGCCGAGGGCTTCCAGCAAGCCTAAAGTGTTCTGAATAAGCGCGGTCGCCGACTGAATCCAAAAGCTATCGTTTGTCGCGCCGCCTGTGAGGTAAAATGTCGATTGCAGGAAGCCCGCCGCCTGTTCTGGCGTAAGTCCCTTTAAGAGATTCGTCCCTGCGCTGTCGGCTCCTACGCCGATTTTGTGAACCTCGCGCCCGTGCCATTCTGCAAAGCTCTGAACGCTCTCCACAAAGTCGCCCTTGATGTCGAATATCAGCCCTCCAACGTCGGAATAGGCAAGGCACTGAAATAAGATCGGGTTGATAACGCGCGTCGTCTTGCCCGCGCCGATACCGCCGAAAACGGCGATATTCTGGCAAGCGTCGTCATTGACAAGCCAAATATACTGATTCGCCCATAGTCCTGCGGCGTGTCCGCGCTGGTGAAGTTCGCCCGTGCTCGTCCCGATGCCGAGGGCGAACCCTTCGGGGCGTTCGGTGTTTTGAATTTCCTCCTCCTTTTTCGGGGCGTTCAAGTCAAGATTGATAATGCTTTTGATGGAATCGAAAAAGCCCATTGTCGCTTTCCTCCTCAGTGTAGAAAAAAGCCGCCTAACCTCGCGGATAGGCGGCGCGTACCGCATTATAGGCGCGTGTCTTTATTCCCTCCCACAAGGTCACGCACAAAAAGAATGAATTGAATCGTTCTCCCCGCAAGCAAATAGAGGAAAACATAAAGGACAAACACATAGAGAAGCGCCCAGCCGATAATCACGCTCAGAATACCGCCGATAAAGCTCTGCCCGTAGGCGATAGTGTTGAACACGGAGAACAACAAGCCGATACCGCACATGACGAGGCAGAAAATACGCCATACCCGACGGGCTTTCAGCATAATCATACCCAGCTTGATTTCTCTCTGCTGTTCTGGCGTGTATGCCGTATCCTGCATTTGCTCTGGTGCGGTGTTGCCGCCTTTCATAAGTGCCATAATTTCTTTCCTCCTTTGATAGAAAACCCTTCCAGATGTCTATTATAGCACCGTTTACCATAGTAAACAAGCCGAAAGTGCATATCTATTTTTTAGACCTGCCGCGGCTGTAGGGCGAGGGTTCTGCCTTTAGGCAGGTTCGTCGCCCGCTGTGGCAGGTTGCCCCCCGCAGGGGAATATCTCTTTTTGCCTCTTTCTCGTCCAGATCGGGAGCGGATGCGCGACCGTCTGAACGCGAAAACGGCTTTTTTGCGTGGTTTCAGAAAAGATAAAATCCCTAGCCAAAAGAAAAGCCGTGACGGAAAATCACGGCTTTTTCTGTGCGCCCGTTCGGGCTATATCCAGTTATTATCTAGTTTTGCTTCTGCTGTTGCTGTTGTTGTTTCTTTTCTTGATAGTCGTTATAGACTTTCTGGAAATATTCGCCCGTCGGCGATTCTCTGCCGATGGTATAGTTTTCGCCGTTAAACCAATAATGCGAATCCCCCGAAAGAATCGAGGTGATAAGGTCGTACTTCTCGTTTGTCGCTTTGACCTCCTGCCGCATTTGGTACATATTGTAAAAGCAAAACAGACCAACAACAACAAACACGGCAAAGACAATATAGACAAGCCTGTTATTTTCGCGGTTGACGATGTTCAAGCCCGCCGTGCTTCTCTCTAGCTCCTCGCTGATGTCCCGCATTTGCCTCGTTACGTCCTCCAAAAGGTCACGGTCGCGGCTCTCTATCGTCCGCTTGAACGATGGAGCGGCGACTTTATCAACGGCGGCGGTCAAGCGGTTCACGTCCTGCCGCAAGGCTTCATAAACCCCCTTCATTTCTTCGTAGCTCTGCTTTGCTTCCTCGTTGCTTTTCTTGCTCTCGTCCAGAAATCCCATGATTTTTACCTCCTGTTATCTGCTATATACCGTTTCTATCTCGGCTTCCTGCGACGGCTGCGGCGCGGCTTTGGTTTTGGCTGCGGCTTTCGCCTGTTCCGCCGCCGCCTGTTTGGCGCGTTCTTCTGCGGCTTTCTCCTTGGCGACGATAGAGGCAGGACGCTCTAAAGTGTGCTCCTTTATCTGCTTCAAGGCTTTTTCCAGCGCGGCGCGGCGGTCAACGTCTGGCGCGTGATAGCGGTCGTTGTTCTTCACTCCTCCTTGTGCCCGCATGGTTTCAATGCGGCGGGAAAAGTCCTTGCTGGTGACTTTGTGCGCGAAATGCCTCGTTTGCCGTTCCAGCTTCGCTTTATTGTCCGTATATACAACGGCTTCACGACGTGCGCGGCTGATGTCCACATAAAGCGCATTTCTGCTTTGTGCCGTCCCTTTGGTGTTCATGTCTACGACGACTTTATCAACGGTCATTCCCTGCGCCTTGTAGTTCGTCACAGCATAGCTATGGTCTACGCTGTTATATTTGCTCATGTCCCACTCTATCCGCTTTCCTGCGTCCGTGGTCGCCGTGATTCGGTCGCCGTCGATTCGCTCTATCTGCGCCATCGTCCCATTCTTCGCGCCTATCTTGTTGTCGTTGGCGGTGAAGATAATGCGGTCGCCTTTGGCAAAGTTGCGGCTTTCGGTGCGCTCTTTGTCGCCGTCGCGCACGGTGACGGCGTATTTTTTCCCCTCCTCCAATTCGCCGCGCTTCACATATTCGGCGCGTATTTCCTTGTTGTATGCGTTGCGGTCGGCGTTGGTCGATACAAGCAACAAGTTCTTTCGATACTCGCCGATCGGCGCGGCGGTCATCTCCTGCCGAATTTGTCCGTGACGCTCTGTCTTGCTCACGACTTCGCGATAATTGCCCGCTTTGTCGAGCTTTTCATAGGTGATAAGGTGGTCGCCCTTGACGGATTCGCGCACGGCGCGTAATAGCTCCGTGTCCTTCTGCCGCCGAATGTCCGTAAGGTGTGCGGTCGCCATTCCTTCTTTCTCCATCTGGCGCAAGGGTTCACCTGCGCCAACAGGCGGTAGCTGGTCGGGGTCGCCCAATAATAGCACCTGTGCGCCTCGGGCTTCTGCCGCCTTTTGCAGTTCGTTCATAAGGTTCATATCCACAAGCCCCGCCTCATCGACTGCCCATATCTCGCGCCCGCTTGCCTTTTGGACGTTCTCAAAGTTCCATTCCTGCTTTATTTCGCCCTGCGGCGCGTCTGCGCCGCCGCGCCCTTCCAGCTTGTTCAAGAAAGCGTGTATGGTCTGGGATTCTATACCGCTTTCGGCTTGCAGTCCGTCCGCCGCCTTGCCCGTGAAGCAAACGCCCTTTATCTCTATGCCCTGCTCGTCGGCGATCCACTTCATACGCTCCATCATGGTGGTTTTGCCCGTCCCTGCAAGCCCGTCCACAGCGACGTATTTATCTTGGCAGGTGAGAACGTGATGAACTGCCGCCGCCTGTTCGCCGCTCCCGTCTGCGATACTGAACGCCGCCGATTCAAGCCCCTGCGCCCGCGCCCTTCCTTCGGCGCGTTCCAGCGCGGCGCGGCTCTCGTCCATCGTGAGGATATGGCTCTTGATTTCTCCTTTCCCTGCCTTCATTCGTTCGATGTTCGCCCGCTCTTTTTCGATGTTCGTTTCCGTCGTCAAATATACATCTTTCCCGCCGCGCTCCATGCGTCCTAAATTGACAAGCCCCGCGCGTTCTATTGCCGCTTTTGCTTCGTGCTCCGTGATACCTTCCAGCACGCCCGCCGACATGATACGCGCCCGCGCTTCTGGCAGGGAAAACGCATACTTTTCCGCACTTAGTTTCTTTATGGTTTCGCTCGTCGTCTTGTCGATTTGCTCTAGTCGTTCTCTTGTCGCCTCCCTGAGCATATAATGACTTCGCACTTTTTCGGATTGGAGCTTTGCCAAACGACTGACGCGACCTTCGGGCAGTAGCAAATTATCCCGTCTGGTGCTCGTGCTATCCACATGGAACTCGGGCAACTCCTGCAAGCTAGGTCTGTCCGCAAAGATCGCAAGCTCTCCGCTCCGTTCAATGCGCTCAAAACTTGTAATGTCGGATTGTCCTCGGCTGGAAATAATATCTCTTTCCCCGCTTCGCTCTCTACTATTTTCATTAGGCTTTTGTCGTCCATCTTCTGCGCTCTCCTTCCGCTCTATGTTCACTCTGCCCGATTCATACAAGGATTTCTTTGTTTCTTGACATACCTCCTCAAAATTCGCTTTGCCGACTTCCTTCTTCTCGCGGCTGAATTGATTCGCCTTTTGCATATCCTTTATGCCGTGTTCTTCGGCAAGTTCCAGCATTTCACGACGGCGCGACGAGTATTCTAAAATGGTTTCTCGGTCGAATCCTTTCAGTTCGTAGAATCCATTTCGGCTATCCGTGATTTCAAGCTCATATCCTTTCGCTTGTAGCTCCTGCGCCATCGCTTGACGATATTCAAGCCCTAGCTGTTTTATCATTCTCTCTTTCGTTATTTTCCCATAGTCGCATGACAGGCTTTTCCCGTCTGCGAATGTGTCATTTAAGATAACAAGGTGAGAATGTAAGTCAAGGTCTGGAATCATACCGTTTTCTTTGGTCGGTCGCGCCATCGTATGAAGGAACTCGGCGGCTATCATATTCCGTGAAAATATCGTCTGTCCTTCGCTTCGCGTCCGTAGATATTCGACTTCGATTTTCTCAGCGATCTTCGCAACGGCGGCTTGATGTGCCTTTATCATATCTTCTCGCGTCTGCTCGTCTTTCGCCATCGCAAGCGACACGGATTTAGGCGCGGAAAATGTGCAGTCAAGCCCTGCGCGTTTTGTTCGCCCGTTCTCTTGAATATGCTCTAAAATCTCGTCGAATTGCTCCTTTGAACATTCGCCCGAAAGCCCGCGACTTTCGGCAAGGCTTCCGTGCCATCGGTCATAGTTTGTCATATTGTTTGTATAGTAGTCTTTGCCGTGTTCAAAATACGTTCCCGCCTGTCCTGCGGTGACACTGTTACACGACATCATAGCAATTCACTCCTTTAATTTTTCCATATATTTTTTCATATCTGCTTCTGCCTGTTTCCATGCTTCACGCGCCGTTTCTTCATTCGCCGCCGCTATCATGAAATGATAGAATAGACTCATCATAAACTTGGAATCATACATATACTTTTTCAATAGCTTAACTTGTACTTCTGAAAATTGATTTTGTGCTTCTCCCAGCTTCTCTATTTCCGCTTCGATTGTCACGCGCGAAAGCTGTTCTTCTTTCTCGGATTCGTCGCTTGTAAGTATCATTCTGCAATACTCCGCTAAAGTCATTCGCCGCGCCCGCGCTTTTTCCTTTAATTGTACTTCGATTTTATCGTCTAGCCTAATAGAAATCTGTCCCATTTTTGCTATCTCCTTTGGTGGTCTATGAAATTGCCTTTTTATAAGGGTTTTCATCGTTTTGACTGTCGTGCTTGAATGTCATTGTGGTGTTCGCTTAGAGTACCGCCATTATTCGCGTGAGCGGCATTTTGCTAAATGCGATGGTGTGGAAAATAATAAGCCGTGAAATAGTGGGAACGACGCTCGCGCCGTCCCCATGCTCTCTATCGTTCGCCTTAGTTGTTGCCGCTCCCGCTGAAAAGGTCGGGTCTTGCTTGCTTCGCCGCTTCAATCACCTGCCGTAATACCTGCGGTGTTGTGATGTTGCTTTCATGCAGGATATTCCGCATGGAGAGAACCGCCTTTATTTCGTTCTCCGTCGTGATGTTATTCGCGTCGAGGTTCTTAATTATCGCCGTGCGCTTCGCGTCCTCCAGCTTCTTCTTTAGCTTCGCGATCTTCGCGCTCTCGGCGGCGGCGTGTACTTTCTTCTTCGCTTCCAGCAGTTCTATTTCTTCTTCCGCTGTGCGCTCCGCCTTCTTCTTTTTGGAAAGACGCGCGATAACGTCCTTCGCGGTTTCACGTGAAGCAGTGCTTTTTTCTTCCTTCATTTCCTGCGGCGCGTTCTCCTGCGTCTGCTGGTTCTCGTTCGTGTATTCCATGTTATTTATCCTCCTCTATGTGTTATCGGATTAACTTCTTGTAGGCTTCAATTCTATCTTTCTCTTTCTCCATTTCGCTTTGAATAAGAGAAAGAATGAATTGCGTTTGATTCGTCCCTTTTAGGTGACTGATAATCTTTAGGTTTTCTATGACCGATACGGGCAGGGAAAAGGAAACGTGCTTTGTCTGCTCGTCGTACTTCCTCGGCTGTCCCATTTTAGACGGTCGAACGATCGCAACTTCCTCCGCTTTTTCCTCCTGCGCGGGCTGTTCCTGCTGTGCAGGTTCTTCCGTTACTTCCTGCGCCTTTGCTTCCTGCTTCTCGGTCGCTTCTTCTGGCTGTTTCTCCTGCGGTGCAGGGGCTTCCTTTTTCGGCTCTGGCGGCTTCTTCTCTGGTGCAGGGGCTTCCTTCTTTTCCTCGGTCGCTTTCTTGGTCGCCCTCGTCGGCTTCTTCGCGGCTCTCGGCTTCTTTTGCGGCGGCTTTTTCGCTGTCGCTTCTGCCGCTGGATTCCCCTGCGGCTTGACATCTAATCTCGTCTGTCCTTCCGCTTCCAGCTTCTCTATAAGTTCCTGCTCCGACATCGGCGGCGGCGCGGTCGCTTCTGCGGTCGCTTGTGCCGCTGATTGTATTTTCTTCTTTGGCATTCTCATTCCTCCTATTTTCTGCCGCTTGCGCTGGCGAGGTATTCCCGCACGAAAGCGGAATAATCTGCGGCGGCGTTTGCCGTGCCGTCATAGGTGAAAATATCCTCTCGGGCAAGCTGGCTTTCTTTCACGGCGACGCTTTCCCGAATGATTGTATTATATAATTTAGTGCCTATATTTGTCGATAGGTTTTTCAAATCCTCCAAAAGCTGGCGGCTTATGACTGTTCGCGCATTGTGGCGCGTTATCAGTATGCCCGCTATTTTGATTTTCGCGTGTTCCTCCTCCTGCAAGTATTCCACAGATTTTGATATTCCCAGCACGGATTTATAGGCATAATAATCGGCGGTCGTCGGTATGATGAGTTCATCGCACGAACGCAACGCCGCGAGGGTGTTTCCTCCCATGTTCGGCGGGCAGTCTATGACGATGTAATCATAGGGCAGACGCGCAAGGGAAAGCGTATAGCTTTTCTGTTCCAGCGCGGCAAGTTCCAGCGTCGAGGGAATGAGGTCAAGCCCGCTTCTCGTCGGTACGATGGTTTTCTTCACATCTGCGCCGCTCCCGTCCTGCTGGATAACGTCGGAAAGTGTGAGGTCTGCGCGGGCTTTCGCTCCTGCGCTGTCGGTGAGGTCGCCTTGCGCGTCCATGTCGATGATGAGGACGCTTTTCCCCTCTCTTTTCAGCCCGCTTGCCATGTTTAGCGCGGTCGTTGTTTTGGCAACGCCGCCTTTCTGGTTCGCAATCGTGATAATACGCATTTTTTCACCTGTCCTTTCATGCGCCGTTTTTAGTTCTTTATATTTATATATTATACTAAATTATTTATTTACTGTAAACACTATTTTATATAATTTAGTATCTTAGTTTATTTATATAAATTACTAACTTATATTTATATATAAATGTATATTCTATCTTTTTATATACTTGCATAATGCACTATTTTATATATAAATGTCACTTATTGCGCCGCACGTTTATTTTCTCCGCACTCCGCGAAAAGTCCTCTAAACCCTTATTTTTCAAGGGTTTTTGAAGGTGTGGATTTTTGCGTCATAAATATAATTTATAGTAAAAACTACTTTATTTCTTATACTAAATTATATAACTTAGTTTATTTGCTTTGTACACTAATTTATATAATTTAGCAATTTATATATTTATACATAAAACTAATTTAGTTTTTAGTCGTTTTTTCGGGGGCGGCGGTCATTCCGTCCGCGCTTTCCAGCAACGGCGCGGCTTTTCCGCATTTTTGCCCCGTTTTTCCCGTTCTTCTACTGCCTTTTTCGTATTCGTCATGGATAGACTTTCTTTTCTCTTGCAAATCATCTTGAAAAATATCTTTATAAAAATCTCTCGCATTAACTGGAATAGCTTGTTCTCCAGCTCGTTTTAGTTCGCTCCGTAGTTCTAACGTGAAATTAGGTAGTTTTATCCGTCTGTCGCTCATGCAGAAGTAACTACTGGCAAGGTTAGGGTCTTTGTCAGGATAGCAACCAAAATGGTTAAAGCTAAGTAAAGATGAACCCATGAAAAAAACTCCTTTCTAGTAAAATCTTTTTAATTCGGTAAAGTCCGCAAAATCGCGTTTTAAAGGGGTAGGAAGCACTCATTCAGAGAATGAGCGCTATTTTGGGGAGAGGACTGAGCCTTCCCCCCAAAATACTTTCACTGCGTGAAAGCAAGGCGCGCCCCCTGCTCACAAATGATGCACCCTCTCCAGCTCGGTCGCTATCGCTCACGCTGTCGAGAGTGTCATCATGTTGTCCAGTGCCTAAAGGCATAGGAACAGCGGTTGAGGTGCTATCAACCAAGCAATCAGAACGAGGGAAGGGGACAAGCTAGTAAAAGCTTTAGGCTATATTTAAATCGTACAGAGTGAGGAGGTTGGGAGCTGCTTCGCACTCCCTTATAGACCGTTAAATGAACAATGAGTTTTTTTACATTTTTCATTAGTTTTTTACCCTAAATCTAATGTTGGACATTAGTTTTTAGGGTAAAAACTATCTTTTTTCCTATGATAAGTTAGGAAATACCACTGTTTTGTGGTATTTTCTTGACCTTTTTTGACTATTTACCCTAGAAAGATACTTCACTTTGTTTTCTATGTTCCATGTACCCCAATATTGTTGCCACACTTAGGACATTTTCCTACAAGGGGTCCCGAGCGCTTAGTGGGAATTTGTACCCCTTATCGATACAAATTCCCCGTAGGCGCTAGGGACCTCTTT
>NZ_CP014239.1:1070000-2442446 GCF_001554015.1 Selenomonas sp. oral taxon 136 | reverse complement strand
GATGTAATATCTCTTGTAGATTCCAAGGGAATTGTTTATAATAGTAACAGTGTATCTTCTTCTATTCGAGAGGTTTTTTCATGAAGCGGTTTCCGCTCTTTATTCTGGTGATCGCGACGCTGTTTCTCGTGGCTGCCACGGGGGCGGCGTATCTGTCCGTCGGACGGCAGAGTACGGCACTTGCACGCCGCCCTCTGCAGGAGATTGTGGCATATACGACGCTGCCGACGGAGGCTGCCGCGGCACTGTCGGAGGCGTACGAGAAGGAGTATAATATCCGTGTCAGTTTCGTTCCTCTATCCACAGAGCAGATACAGAAGCGACTGGAGGAGCAGGCAGCGAGCGGCGTGAGTACGCCGGCAGCGCTTGTCCTCGCAGACCGCGAGGTGCTCGACCGCGCGGCGGCGGCAGGGTACCTTGTGCCCTATCAGTCCGAGAGGAGCGATCAGGTCGCCGATCAATTTCGTCAGCCCGATGGGTATTGGACGGGTGTGTGGTATGATCCGATCGTCTTTGCAATAAATCAAGACTATCTACGCACGCATCTCGATCTTCCTGACTCGTGGCAACTGTTGGCGCAGCAGAAGGATATACGCATCGGTACGACGGATTTTATGGCGGCTGATGCCTCGTCGAATCTTCTTTACAGCATGATTGCTGAGTACGGTGAACAACGTACCTTCGCTATTTGGCGCAGGATTCAGCCGCAGATCATGCAGTATTCCCGCTATCTGCATACGCCCGTACGGCAGGCGGGGATGGGGGAGGTCGATGTCTCGGTTGCTGTTCTCAGTGAGACGCTCCGCTATATTCACGATGATTATCCCATCCGTGTGCTTTATCCGACGGACGGGACGGCGGCGGTGATTTACGGTACAGGGGTTGCATTGCGCGCGAGCGAGCACGATGTGCAGGCGGCAGAGGATTTTGCCGACTGGCTGCTGACGGATGAGGCGCAGTTGGCACTGGCACGGCAGCATATCTATTTTTTGACGACCAACCCTGTGACGCTGTCCTATCGGATGTTTGCGGGAAAGAATATCAATATTTTTAAGAGTAAGCCGTATTATAGCCCGGCGGAGAAGAAGATACTTCTCGATCGCTGGGTCAAAGAGGTGCGGTTCTACGAAGAGTAGTTGTGGGGGAATGTAACCAGTGAAAGCAGGTTTTATCAGCCTTGGCTGTGCAAAGAATCTGGTCGATACAGAAGTCATGCTCGGCATTATGCGTGAGCATGGCATCGATATTACCAATGATCCGTCAGAGGCAGATATCCTGATTGTCAATACGTGTGCCTTTATTCAGTCGGCAAAAGAGGAGTCGATCACGACGGTGCTCGGGATGGCGGACTACAAGGAGACGGGGCACTGCCGCAGTCTCATCGTAGCGGGCTGTCTCGGGCAGCGGTATGGGCAGCAGCTTCTCGATGAGATCCCGGAGGCGGATGCCATCATCGGGACGGGGGCGTGGGGCCGTATTATGGAAGTGATTGAGGAAACGCTCAAGGGACGCCGCCTGCTCATCGCGGGGAAGGATGATACGATCTATGATGCCAAGACACCGCGCCTGCGGACGACTCCGAACTATACGGCGTATGTCAAGATTGCGGAGGGGTGCGATCATCGCTGTGCGTTCTGTGCGATTCCGCTCATACGCGGGAGCTTCCGCAGCCGTCCAATGGAGGATATCGTAGCGGAGGGACGTGAGCTCGCCGCTGCCGGTGTTCGCGAGCTGGTTCTCATCGCGCAGGACAGCGCAAACTATGGGCTGGATTGCTATCAAAAGCCGATGCTGCCGACGCTTCTGCGCGAGCTTGCAAACATCGACGGAATTGCGTGGATTCGTGTGCTATACAGCTATCCAAAGTATTTTACCGATGAGCTGATCGAGGTCTTTGCCACTGAGCCAAAGGTGGTCAAGTATGTCGATCTGCCTCTGCAGCATGCGCATGATGCCGTGCTGCGTTCGATGAATCGTCCCGATACACGGGCGGGGATGGAGGAGCTGATCGCAAAGCTGCGGGCACGCATCCCGGGAGTCGCAATTCGCTCGACATTCATCGTTGGCTTCCCTGGGGAGACCGACGCCCAGTACCAGACGCTGCGTCGCTTTGTGGAGAAGCAGCGATTCGATAAGGTGGGAATCTTTACCTACTCCGAGGAGGAGGACACTGCCGCGGCGCCAATGGGGAAGAAGGTTTCCGAAGAGGTGATGCAGGAGCGTTACCATGACCTCATGAGTCTCCAGAGTAAGATCTCTGAGGAGATCAATATCGGGATGGAGCATCAGGAGTTGGATGTTCTCATCGAGGGACATGATGCGGAGCAGTCGGGGATTGCCGTGGGGCGTTCCTACCGCGAAGCACCTGAGGTGGATGGTCAGATCTATATCGAAGGCGATGCAGAGAGTGTGCCGGGCGAGATTGTCCGCGTACGTCTCCTTCAGGGCTTTACATACGATATTGTCGGAGAGAGGGTGCAGTGATGCCGGAGAGAGAACGGCTGCCGGATAGGGTTGGGCAAATGCTCTGTGCAAAAGGCTATACAATCTCCTGTGCGGAGTCCTGCACGGGCGGGCTGCTCACGAGTACGCTCACAGACGTGCCCGGCAGTTCTGCGTACGTCATGGGGAGTGTCGTCTCCTACTCAAACGACGTGAAGTCCCGCATCCTGCACGTGACGGAGGAGACACTTTCCGCGCACGGTGCTGTCTCTCCGGAGACGGCGCGGGCAATGGCAGAGGGGGTACGTACCCTCATGCAGACAGATATCGGCGTCGGCATCACGGGGATCGCCGGTCCCGGCGGCGGGTCTCCCGAAAAGCCGGTCGGACTGGTCTACATCGCTGTATCTGCTCTGGGAAAAACTTCGGTGGAAAAAAATGTATTTTCTGGCGTGCGCGCTGAGATTAAGCGTGCCGCCGTCCATAAAGCTCTTGCCATGGTGCAGGAGATGATTAGGGAGATGGATAAATGAAACGCTATCAGAAACTCGTCGCTGCTCTTTCGCTCTCAGCGCTGCTCTGCGGCAGCTCCTATGCTGCCGCGGCTGATGTGCCGGCGGGAACAGAATCAGCGACACCGGCGGCAACACAGACGATTGCCCCCGATGCGCTGACATACTCCTATGAGAGTAAGACATACGGCTACCGCATCATGTGCCCGCAGAAACCCGTCGGAGTGATTCCAGCGTCGGCACTCTATGACAACCGCGAGGGCGAGATTCTCATTTTTGACAATGAGGAATACAATATCAAGTATGCGTGGGCGGTTTTTGTCAATGCATTCTCCGATACGTCCGTACCGAATCTCAACACGATCAATCCAGAGGATGCAGTGAACCTGCTGGAACGTATTCAGCACAGCAATGGATACGAGGGGATCATGCTGATCAATCTCTCGGATACAAACAAGGCGATCTTTGCCATGACGGCAAAGGAAGTCGATATTGACGAGAATGGCGATGGCGTCGTCGACGCGACGGCGAAGGCGGACAATCAGACAGCAGTGATGTTCTTCCGTGGGGCAAACGGACAGCGGTATGGGCTCGAGCTCATTGATAATCCGACGCTCCGTGCGAAGTCCGTAGCAACGTTTATGGCGGGCGCGCGTACCATGCAGTAAGTGACGTGGGCCGAGAGAGAAAGAAGGAGAACAGACTCATGAAGATGTCATCCAAAAACACCATGTTGACGGCGGCGGTGCTCGTCGCACTGACCTCCGGTACGACCTATGCAGCAACCCCCGGAACGGTGGACTCGCAGGACCTCTTCCATGCGAACCGACTCGTGACGGATCGTGCCAATGCACCGGCAGTGGAGGAACGTGCTGATGCCGACCACTATGAGGCATCGATCTCCCGGCATCAGAAGGAACCTGCTGTTCGTCCCCTCGGCACGGCGCCTGCCAAAAATCCACCGCAGGTGACACGCCTCCGTTGGGAGACAGTGGATGAGGGGATCGCAGAGCGCAATAAGGAGCAGCCTTCGTTCACACTCGCTGCGCAGAAGGCGCAGCCCGTTATCATTACAGCAGCAGATGTCAAACGTGAGCAGAAGCTCGCCGCGAAGGAAGGCCGCCCACCGCAGGAGCTTGTCGGTGATGTGAATCTGAAGCGCGGTCCGATGCCTGTCGCAGTGCATCAGGAACCATCACCCGTGCCGCAGCAAGCACCGATGCAGACACCACCTCCTCAGGAGCGTGTCGTTCCGATGCCGCAGCCAGCAGATGCTGAAGGAAGACCCGAGCGTCCTCGGTATCAGCAGTTGCCGCGTGAGTTCACACTGAATGCGCCCGCCACCTCACCCGCCGTACCACAGCAGCCGCAGGAGTTTTCCACTGTGGGAGAAACGGAGTCGCATCTTGCACCGCCGATCACAAAGGATATGTCCCCCGCGCCCGAGTACACGGTGCGTCCTGACGGCGTTCCCGCATTCTCGTCGGCAGCACCTGTGTCGCCTGCCGCAGAGAGTCTGGATGGAATCTCGGATGAGGTGCGCCGGCATATCCTTGCGGGACAGCTCGCGATGCAGGTACAGCTGAAGCGCGATGCGAGCATCACGGGGGTGCAGGCCCTGACGCGTGCGCTGCGTGAGAGCACGAAACTCACGCGAATGCAGAAGGTGGACTTCCTCATTGGCTTTGGCCGAGCCCTGCATCAGAGCGGTCTGCCGCGTCAGCAGGAGTCGTTGCTCATCAAGACGATTGCAGAGGCATTCTAATACGCCTATTCTATGGGATATTCGGTGGGGGAGCTAGATGAAACAGTTTCATATTGCGGTGATTGCAGGAGACGGGATCGGCCCTGAGGTCATTGCTGAGGGGAAAAAGGTATTTTCGGGAATTGCACAGATGGACGGGACGTTCTCTGTCACATTTGAGGACTTTCCATGGGGATGTGAGTACTACCTGAAGTCCGGCGAGATGATGCCGGAAAACGGGCTCGATCTCCTGCGCGGTTACGATGCAATCTATCTGGGGGCTGTGGGCTATCCAGGTGTACCGGACCATGTGTCTCTCGGTGATCTCCTGCTTCGCATCCGCCGTGGTTTTGATGAATACATCAATTTACGTCCTGTACGCCTCCTGCACGGTGCTCCGTGCCCGCTTGCGGATATTTCTCCACGTGATATCGATATGATCGTGGTGCGCGAGAACAGTGAAGGGGAGTACGCGAATGTTGGTGCACGGCTCTATCCCGGGACACCGCGTGAGACGGCACTCCAGACGGGGGTATTCTCACGGCACGGATGTGAGCGCGTCATCCGTTATGCCTACGAGCTGGCGCGACGTGAGAAGCGCACGCTTACCTCGATTTCCAAGGGGAATGCACTGCGATACTCGATGGTGTTCTGGGATGAGATCTTTGCCGAGATTGGGAAGGAGTATCCCGATGTTGAGACACATGGCTTGCTTGTCGATGCGGCAAGCATGTTCTTCGTCAAAGATCCGAAGCGGTTCGGCGTCGTGGTGACGAGCAATCTCTTCGGCGATATTCTCACCGATCTCGGTGCGGCGATTGCGGGCGGGATGGGGCTCGCAGCCGGGGCGAATCTCAACCCTGAGCGACGCTATCCGTCGATGTTCGAGCCGATTCACGGGAGTGCTCCTGATATTGCAGGGCAGGGGATCGCGAATCCATTAGCCTCGATCTGGTCAGTTGCACAGATGCTCGACTTTCTTGGTGAAACAGAGTGGTCAGAGCGCGTGCTCCGTGCCATCGAGACGCTGCTCGTGGAGAAAAAGACGCTGACGCCGGATCTTGGCGGAACGGCACGTACATCAGACATTGGACATGCAGTACTCGATGTTCTGGCACGCTGAATCATACAGAATATGCGGGGGGTTCAAGCGCCCTCCGCTCTATTTATATGGATGGAGTGTATAGTCATGGCACAGCAAATACGAAAAGCGGTTATTCCGGCAGCAGGATATGGAACACGATTCCTTCCTGCGACGAAAGCGACACCGAAGGAGATGCTGCCCATTGTCGATAAGCCGACCATCCAGTATATTGTGGAGGAAGCCCTTGCAAGCGGTATCGAGGATATTCTGATTATCAGCGGTCATGGGAAACGCGCCATCGAGGATCATTTTGACTCCGCGCCGACACTCGAGCACGAGCTCATGCGCAAGGGGCGGCAGGACCTTCTCAACGTCCTGCGTGAGACGACGGATGTCAATGTTCACTATGTCCGTCAGAAGTATATGCGCGGTCTGGGGGATGCGATTCTGTGCGCCCGCACCTTCGTCGGCGATGAGCCGTTCGCTGTCCTCCTCGGCGATGATGTCGTTTACCATCCGCAGCGTCCTGCGCTGCGTCAGCTGATCGATGTCTATGAGGAGACGGGGGGCTCTGTTCTCGGCTGTCAGATTGTCGCTGATGCACAGGTTTCCTCCTATGGTATCGTTGCAGGAGCGATGCAGAATGAGCGCCTGATGCATGTCTCCGATATGATCGAAAAACCTGCACTTGCTGAGGCACCAAGCCATATGGCTGTGCTCGGTCGATACATCATCCGCCCCGAGATTTTCTCTATCTTGCAGAATACAGAGCCCGGCAAAGGGGGAGAGATTCAGCTGACGGATGCACTCAAGGTACTCGCCCAGCGGGACACGGTCTATGCCTATAATTTTGAGGGACGTCGCTATGACCTTGGAGATAAGCTCGGGTTCTTGGAGGCGACGGTGGAGTTTGCTCTGCGTCGCAGTGATCTTGGCGACTCGTTCCGTGCGTATCTCAAACAGTTAGCGGAAACACTGTGAGGCGGTTGGATTGCAGAAGGAACATCAGGCAAATCTGGCTCTCGCGCTCAGTGTTTTCGGTGCTGTTGGGACGGCAGGACAGGGGAGCAGTCTTCTCCTATCAACGATTCATCATGGATTTATCGCGGCGACGATCGGCGGACTAGCAGACTGGTTCGCCATCAAGGCGATTTTCGGCCGACCGCTCGGCATCTCGCACCGTACTGATATTCTGCGTCGGAATCGTGGGCGGATTATGGAGTCCATCGTTGCGTTCTCCTCGGAGGATCTCCTCAGCAAGAAGAATATTATGGCAGTCATTGAGCGCGAGAATATGGGGGCAATGCTCGCAGACTATTTGCTGCATCGCGGTGGGGAGGAACGCCTGACGGACACTGCCATCGATGTCCTCCGCTATGTGGCAGCGGATCTTGACAGTACGCGCATTTCACATGAGCTGACGCCATACGTGAAACAGGCACTCTATCAGCTGCCGCTTGAAGATCACGCAGGAGACTTGATGGCGCTCTTTACGGAGCAGCATCATACAGAGCGGATTTTTCAGGTACTTGTCCGCGTCGGTATCCAGCTAGTGCAGACTCAGCTCTTTCAAGAGATCCTCCATGACAATATAGCCTCTATTCGTGAGAAATATGAGGGAGATGGGATGATCCGTGCCCTCGTTCTCTCATTCGTAGACGATACGATGATTGCATCGTGGATCACAGAACGGTTGCAAGAGATTCTGTTGGCGGCATTGGAGATGGAGAATCCGCGTCACCGCGAAGGCGTGCAGGCACTCTCTTCGTTCTTTGCATCGCTCAGCGATCATGATGATTTTCGCACGACGATGCGTCGAGCGAAGGAGCATCTGATTGAGGACATTGACATGGAGTCCATTTTGTCGGATTTTATCGAGAGCCGAATGAAGGGAAATCATCCGTTTTGGATTCCCTATGTGCGAGAGCTCCTGCATCAGAAAATCGAAGCATACGCCCATTCTATCCCGTGGCAAAGTCGTGTTGACCGATGGATGAAATCGCTCGCGGCGGGAGAGGTCGAGAAACACCATGAAATGATTGCCCGCTTTGTGCGTGAGTACCTGAATCAAAAGTCGGACGATGAACTCGTTTCATTTGTGGAAGGGAAGGTGCGCACCGATCTTCAGATGATCCGCATCAACGGTGCTGTGGTTGGCGCAGCCGTTGGTATGGCACTTTCCCTCATCGTCTGCATGACGGAAAGGATGTGGGGGCTTTAATGCGTACGTGGAATAAAGCAGAGGCCGCACTGCTGCTCTCGGCAGTCCTCTTTCTGTGTGCCCTTTTCCTTCATATCAGATTTGCGGATTTTCTCTGGGTGCGTGCGTTGCTCGCAGTAAGCGAAGCGGCACTGGTCGGTGGAGTTGCGGACTGGTTTGCAGTAACTGCGATCTTTCGGAAGCCGCTCGGATTTCCCTATCATACAGCGCTGTTGCCGCGTCGCCGTGACAGCTTTGTTCAAGCGATTGTCACGATGGTTCAGAAGGAGTTCTTCTCCAAGCGCAAGATTTTCCACCACATGGAGCAGATGCACCTCTTTCCAATGATAGAAAACTATCTGCGCCGTCCGACAACGGAGGAACAGCTGACCGGAATGATCCTGCACTTTATTCGTGCATCCTTTCTGCGTCGGAGGAATTCGCAGATCGTTTCCTATCTCTCGTCGTGCCTGAGGGATTTACTCCTGAAGGAGGATCCTGCCGTGCTGATGCAACGACTCGACGAGCTCCTGCGCGAGAAGGGATGGGATAAAAAAGCCCTGACAAGTATCTCGCGGATACTTGTCAGGGAGGCGGCGACGGAGGAGACGTATGCCTCCATAAGAAATGCACTGGAGCAGCTGGAGCGGGAAAAGATCGGCGACGGATTTCTATCGCGTATTCTCACCGCGACGAATACCATCAATCTGGATGAGGGGGCAGAACTGATTCAGCAGCACACATGTCATGTCATCGAAGAGCTCGGACGGGATAACTCGCCGCTGCAAAATCATGCGGCAAATCTGATCCATGATGCGCTCTCTGACCTCGAACGGGATGAGGAACTCACCACACTCGTGCGTGAGCTGCAAAAGCGATTGGCAGAGACGCTGCCAATCGCTGCGTCGATTGAGCGCATTCTGAGTGGCCTGCGGACACATGTGCAGGCTGATCTGCAGCGTGATGTGGATCCGATGGAGGAGCACATGCCGGCCTTTTATCAGCAGTTGCGCAGCATACTCCATGCAGAATATCAGCGGATGCTGACGCTCCTCACAGAGCACAGTGATCTGCAGCAAATCATGACACGCCTGATGTATGATCTCATCGCACGGTCGGCTCTCCATGCACAGGCATTGGTCGGTATCGTTGTCTCCGATGCACTTATGCGTCTCACGGATGAGGAGCTAAATCGTCTTGTCTATGACAAGGTAGAGCAGGACTTTCTCTGGATCCGTGTCAACGGCTCGCTCGTCGGTGGCTGCATCGGTCTGCTTCTCTTCCTCGGAGCACAGATGTTTAGATAAAATACATCAGTGTCTCGCTGTTCTCCTCGCGTTTCCACGCAGTAAGGAGATCCTCAAGTGTTACGGCATTGAGTGTATCGTGAATGTTTTGGTCGAGTACGCCGAAGAGGTCGCGTGCGAGAACGAGGTCTAGTTTTTCCATCTTCTCACAGGAACTGCCTGTCTTTTCAATCAGTGCGATCTCAATGGCAGAGAGAATGTCATAGGCAGTGATGTCGTGTGGGGGCGAGCAAGCTGGTAGCCGCCCTGTGAACCCTTGATCGAGTTGACGAGTTTGCTCCGCTTGAGCAGTGCAAAGACTTGTTCGAGGTAGATCTTAGAGATGCCGAGATGCTCTGAGATACTGATGATGGTGACGGGGGAGGAGGTGTCGTAGCTGCGTGCCAAAAAGACCATGGATGCGATGCCATAGCGCCCCTTCGCTGAGATTTTCATATCAATGCTTCCTTCTAAAAACATATTTTTTATAGCTATATAATATGTTAATATGCAGCGAATGTCAAATAAAAATCCCCTCATCCAAATGGAAGAGGGGATTTTCGTATGCGTATCTTAGCGCTTCGAGAACTGGGAAGCCTTACGTGCTTTCTTGAGACCGTACTTGCGACGTTCCTTCTCACGCGGGTCACGCGTGACGAAGCCTGCCTTCTTGAGTGCAGGGCGCAGCTCTGCATCCATCTCAATCAGTGCGCGTGTAATGCCGTGACGGATCGCACCTGCCTGACCGGATGCACCACCGCCGGCTACGTTAGCGATGACATCATATTTATCGACGGTTTCCGTCAGGTTTAGCGGCTGGCGAACAATCAGCTCAAGCGTCTTGAGGCCGAAATACTCTGCCATCTCGCGGCCATTGATGGTAACCTTGCCGTCGCCGGGAACGAGGCGAACACGGGCAACCGAGGTCTTGCGGCGACCCGTTCCGTAGTAAGTGACTTGTGCCATTGAACAGATTCCTCCTTATACAAAACTCAGCGAATATCAAACTTCAGCGGTTCGGGCTTCTGTGCTGCATGGGGATGCTCCGGACCGGCGTAGACGTTGAGCTTGCGGAAAATCTGTGCGCCGAGACTGTTCTTCGGAAGCATGCCCTTGACCGCGTGTTCAATGACACGGACAGGGAAGCGATCGAGCATCTGGCCGGCCGTTGTGAAGGTCGTGCCGCCCTGATAGCCGGAGTGACGGAAGTAGGTCTTGTCCGTCAGCTTCTTTCCCGTGAACTTTACCTTCTCAGCATTGATGACGATGACGTAGTCGCCGGTATCAACATGCGGCGTGTAGATGGGCTTGTTCTTGCCGCGCAGGACCTTTGCGATCTCCGTTGCAAGACGGCCGACCGTCTGGTTCTCTGCATCTACGACATACCACTTGCGCTCAATATCGGCTGCTTTTGCCATAACCGTGGTTTTCACGTAATTCCCCCCTAGAGAGTAAGAGTTTTCAATATTGGTTGATGCGATATACACTCACGCTTCCGGGGCTAATGGATACATGGAAAATATCACACGTCGCTATTCTAAAAAATTTTTACGCGAATGTCAAGAAATTTTCTCCATAGCACGCTTTACGGCAAATTGCAAGTTTAATTGTCGCAAGGTCTCGTTAAACTTTTAGCGAGTTATATCATCGCAGCATACATATCATTTGCTGACTTATATCCGAAAATCTTGCGCGGATAGTCGTTAACCCAATCTTCGATCCGCTGCAGTTCCTTCGGCTTCAATTTGCTGAAGTCCGTTCCCTTGGGAAGAAACCTGCGCAGCATCCGATTTCCGTTTTCGTTGCTTCCACGCTCCCAGCTGCTGTACGGATGCGCGTAATATACCTCGCCGCATTTGGCGGCACGCTTCATTCCTTCGCCATCCAAAAACTCTGACCCCTTGTTCGCCGTGATACTCTTGAATACGTGCGTAAAGTCTCCTTTGACGCGCCGCTGCAACCGACGAAGTGCTTGCAGTACTTCTTTTTGGCTCTTGTTCTTTATCAGAACATAGAGTGATTTCCTCGTCTGTCGTTCGACCAATGTTAAAATTACCGGCTTTGTCCCTTTGCGACCGACGACCAAGTCAATCTCCCAATGTCCGAACTCCTCTCTCCGATTCACCGGCTCAGGGCGCTCGTCGATGCTTTTCCCGTCCCGGTTATTCCACGCAACGCCGCGCCTGCTGTTTTCTGTCTGTTTGTCTCGATTCTTTTTGTAGAGGAGGTCGTCGTTTGTGAGTTCGAGAAACAGCTGCTGATCGATATAGTTATACAGGGTCTTGACACAAATGCGGACATCATAGCTCCAGCCGCGTTGACAGAGCTCACCGATAACTGCCGCAGGAGACCATTTTTCTGTTTTGATCTTATGTTCAATGTGTCGAGCAAGCGCGTGGTCTTTATCGATTTTCAGCCCCCGCCCTTTACGAGCAGCGTTTTCCTCGTGTCGCCTTTGTGCTGCATCGGCAAGATACACCCACTGCACCTGCAGGTCTCCGCAGGTCTTGATATTCTTCGTCGCAGGTTTGAGCTGTGCTGTCATTCCAAGACGCCGCTCCCTCTCAATCGTACGCTTGGAGCAGCCAATGTACGCGGCGATTTCCTGCGGCTTCAACCCGGCCTGGAAATAGGCTTCAATTTTGTACCGATCCCGCTCCGTCAGCTGTTTCCATTTCCCTGTTTTTGTAGTACAATGATTCTGTTCCATTTTGCAGTCTCACTTTCAGTTTCTTTTTGTGTTGTGACTAAAAGTTTAACTGAACCGTTTGCCAAATGGAACTTTTTGCGTCAATTTATTTTACAACTTACGATCCCGCCGCAGAAGACGAATCAGATCTTTACGCCGAGCCGTGTTGTGCGGCAGATGGTGGATGCACTCGCGTGCGAGAATCCCGGCTGCTTTGACGATGCGACGCATACGTTTGCGGATCTCTATATGAAGTCGGGGCTCTATATCACGGAGATTGTGAAGCGGCTCTATCACTCGGACAAAATAAAAGCAGAATACCCAAATGACGCGGAGCGGATTCGGCATATTCTGCAGCATCAGGTCTATGGGATGGCACCAACGCGCATTATCTATCTCATTGCGACGAATTACATTCTGGGGTTTGATGAGAGTATGAAGTCTGAGACGAAGAATTTTGTTCAGGCAGATGCGTCGCAGGCGGCAAAGGAGGGGAAACTCGCGGAGCTGGTGAAAAAGTGTTTCGGCTGAGTCTTATTTTGCCATAAAGGCGCGGTAGGTGTGCTCCATCTCTTTGCGGGTTTTGCTTGCAGGCCAGAGTTCGCCGAGGGCGCCCTCGCGCATCCCGGCGGCGAGGTGGTTGTAGAGGTTTGGATTCTCCGCACTGAGGTGTGCGATGAGTTCCTTGACGGCCTGCCGTGTGGTATTGCCGTTGTGCGGACAGGGCGATGGGATGGGGGTGAAGCCGTGCAGGGGAATAGCATCGATGATCTCCTGCTCACGGAAGTAGACGAGCGGGCGAATGACGGTGATGCCCGTCTTGTCGAGGTAGGTCTTGGGACGGAAGGTGTTGAGCTGTCCTGAGTAGAACAGACTCATGAGAAAGGTCTCCACTGCATCATCATGATGGTGGGCGTAGGCGACCTTGTTCATGTGATGTTCCTTTGCGTAGCGGTTGACCGCACCGCGGCGGAAGAAGGCACAGGTAAAGCAGGGGCTTTTTTCCTCCTGCTCTGCG
Source organism: Selenomonas sp. oral taxon 136 (assembly GCF_001554015.1). Lineage (NCBI taxonomy): Bacteria > Bacillati > Bacillota > Negativicutes > Selenomonadales > Selenomonadaceae > Selenomonas > Selenomonas sp. oral taxon 136. The sequence goes on along the minus strand of NZ_CP014239.1, from coordinate 2,429,471 downwards.
ATTGCCCCAGCAATGTCAACGTCAACGACCTCGTACGGAACGCCGAGGCTTTTGCAGAACGCCGCAATCGCATCGGTGTCAAAGGGATCGTCGAACTGTGGGTTGACGGTGAATGCGGCGATGGTGAAGTCTTTCTTCAGTCGTTCGCGCAGGATGGCGAGTGCATAGGTGAGAAAGATGCTGTCCTTGCCGCCGGAGACACCGATGAGGATGTGGTCGCCGTTGTCGATGAGTTCAAACTCGACGACGGCACGCATGAGCTTGCTGAAATAGGTCTGCGGGATGTTGATGTTCATAGAATCGAGTGCTTCCTTTATTCTTTATGACAGAGATAGACTCCGAGAATACCGCTCCCGAGGGTGACGGAGAAGCGATGCTTTGTGTTGCTCTCGGCGAGGACGTTGCTGATTGTCGTGGAAGAGTGCGAATGTATCTGTGCACCGTTCAGCTCCCATCGCAGTCCATTTGTTGTGATGCCTGTACACTCCTCGGTGAAGGGGAGGAGGGAAATCGCCTGCGGAGGACTGTCACATGTGATGGTTAAGGATTCGTCGCCGTGCAGGAAGAACAGTGACTCACGCTCATCAGCGAGGATACAGGGGAGAGCGGCGTGTGCCGCGACTGTGGCAGCACTCATGAGGTGGTCGAACCTGCCGCCAAATGCGCCAGTCAGGATAACGAGCGCACGGGGCACGAGCTCTGCGGCGATCCTGAGCGCAAGCTCTGTATCGGTAAAATCCTTTGCGGGCGGGAAGGCATGCACATGTGCGCCGTGTTCCTCTGCCCACGCCCACGCATCATGCGCTGCGCTGTCCCTATCGCCGATCAAATGTGCCGGGGAGAGTAAAAGAGTATGGCAGATATTCACTCCGCGATCAATGGCCCAGATGGAGCGGTCGGTACCTCCCTTTTCGGATTTTTGCACGAGCTGCGCCATCCAATCTTTTGTCGGTGTCCGCCCTCCGCCGATACAGATGATCTCCTGTGACGGCGGGTATGGCAGCGCTGCGTGGAGCGCTGGGAGGATGAGATTGTGCTTGTATTCATGCATGACAATAGTTCCTTTTGTCGAGTTTTATGATAGAATATGATTATATCACACGGCTTTTTCAACGAAAAGCGAAAAAAACGAAAAAGAGGGGTTGACGGGAGTGGTGGCGTGTGTTATATTATGACAGTCGCGCCGATGAGGGCGGCGGGCACGTGGGAACGTGCCTGAACACTAGAGCGGCGCAGGATGTACCCTGAAAACTACACAATGCAAAACAAGTTAGATTATAGGATCTAACAAGCCAGATGCAACATCGTTGATGTCAGTCAACGAAACACAATTCTTTTACAGAATGAAGTAATGAGCCAACGGGCTCTTCTTTTACGGAGAGTTTGATCCTGGCTCAGGACGAACGCTGGCGGCGTGCTTAACACATGCAAGTCGAACGGGATGATCTTAAAGCTTGCTTTTAGAGAATCTAGTGGCAAACGGGTGAGTAACACGTAGACAACCTGCCGACAGGATGGGGACAACATTCCGAAAGGAATGCTAATACCGAATGAAGTCAGAGGAGGGCATCCTTCTCTGATGAAAGATGGCCTCTTTTTATGCTATCACCTGTTGATGGGTCTGCGTCTGATTAGCTAGTTGGTGAGGTAACGGCTCACCGAGGCGACGATCAGTAGCCGGTCTGAGAGGATGAACGGCCACATTGGGACTGAGACACGGCCCAGACTCCTACGGGAGGCAGCAGTGGGGAATCTTCCGCAATGGGCGCAAGCCTGACGGAGCAACGCCGCGTGAGTGAAGAAGGTCTTCGGATCGTAAAGCTCTGTTGACGGGGACGAACGTGCGGGGTGCGAATAGCGCTTTGTAATGACGGTACCTGTCGAGGAAGCCACGGCTAACTACGTGCCAGCAGCCGCGGTAATACGTAGGTGGCGAGCGTTGTCCGGAATCATTGGGCGTAAAGGGAGCGCAGGCGGGCCGGTAAGTCTTACTTAAAAGTGCGGGGCTCAACCCCGTGATGGGAGAGAAACTATCGGTCTTGAGTACAGGAGAGGAAAGCGGAATTCCCAGTGTAGCGGTGAAATGCGTAGATATTGGGAAGAACACCAGTGGCGAAGGCGGCTTTCTGGACTGCAACTGACGCTGAGGCTCGAAAGCCAGGGGAGCGAACGGGATTAGATACCCCGGTAGTCCTGGCCGTAAACGATGGATACTAGGTGTGGGAGGTATCGACCCCTACCGTGCCGGAGTTAACGCAATAAGTATCCCGCCTGGGGAGTACGGCCGCAAGGCTGAAACTCAAAGGAATTGACGGGGACCCGCACAAGCGGTGGAGTATGTGGTTTAATTCGAAGCAACGCGAAGAACCTTACCAGGCCTTGACATTGACTGAAAGAGTTAGAGATAACTCCCTCTCTTCGGAGACAGGAAAACAGGTGGTGCATGGCTGTCGTCAGCTCGTGTCGTGAGATGTTGGGTTAAGTCCCGCAACGAGCGCAACCCCTGTTCTTTGTTGCCATCAGGTAAAGCTGGGCACTCAAAGGAGACTGCCGCGGAGAACGCGGAGGAAGGCGGGGATGACGTCAAGTCATCATGCCCCTTATGGCCTGGGCTACACACGTACTACAATGGAACGGACAGAGAGCAGCGAACCCGCGAGGGCAAGCGAACCTCAAAAACCGTTTCCCAGTTCGGATTGCAGGCTGCAACCCGCCTGCATGAAGTCGGAATCGCTAGTAATCGCAGGTCAGCATACTGCGGTGAATACGTTCCCGGGTCTTGTACACACCGCCCGTCACACCACGGAAGTCATTCACACCCGAAGCCGGCGCAGCCGTCTAAGGTGGGGAAGGTGACTGGGGTGAAGTCGTAACAAGGTAGCCGTATCGGAAGGTGCGGCTGGATCACCTCCTTTCTAAGGATTAAGATGAACTACGGTTCACAATCTTAGGTCGGTCATTTGGCTTAGTTTTGCATTGTCTAGTTTTGAGGGCGCATCGAAGAGATGAAAGTCTCTGCGGTAGTCCTTATTGTTCACTGAAAACTGCACAGAAGAAACAAGAAAATCTAAGAAAGGGAGACTTTGTGAACTCATGTCATAAAGTTTTCCTCACTGAGGTCTTCTACCGCAAGGTAGAAAGTAACAGAATAGATTTTCCCAAGCAAATTAGGATAAAGCGAAAATACCTTACTGAACGAGACAAGTTCCGATTCCGTGTTGGATCGGCGCTGAAGATTCCGTTAGATGCGCGAAAGCCGACAGAGACATAGTACGCTATGTCGATGAGGCTGACAAAGCAGATGACGGGATATGCAGTGCCGCTGATGTGCGAAGCGGAAAGTTAAGTCAAGTTTAGAAGGGCATACGGCGGATGCCTAGGCGTTTCGAAACGAAGAAGGACGCGATAAGCTGCGATAAGCCATGACGAGCTGCAAGTAAGCTGTGACTCATGGATTTCCGAATGGGGCAACCCGGCAAGAGTAACGTCTTGTCACTCTACCTTCGAGGTAGAGAGAAAACACCCGATGAACTGAAACATCTAAGTAGTCGGAGGAAAAGAAATCAAAGAGATTCCCTGAGTAGCGGCGAGCGAAACGGGAAGAGCCCAAACCTGAGGACTTCGGTTCTCAGGGGTTGCGGACCTGCAACAAACTGGACATTCTAGTGGAAGCATCTGGGAAGGTGCGGCAAAGAGAGTGAGACCCTCGTACACGAAAGAGTGAAAAGCGGGCAGGAATCCAGAGTACCACAGGGCACGAGGAACCCGGTGGGAAGCAGGGTGGACCACCATCCAAGGCTAAATACATCGAAACGACCGATAGCGAAAAGTACCGTGAGGGAAAGGTGAAAAGAACCCCGGGAGGGGAGTGCAATAGAACCTGAAACCGTATGTCTACAAACAGTCGGAGCACGATACATGTGCGACGGCGTGCCTATTGAAGAATGAACCGGCGAGTTAATTTATGCTGCGAGGTTAAGCGGGAGACGCGGAGCCGAAGCGAAAGCGAGTCTTAAGAGGGCGCAAGTAGCATGGATTAGACCCGAAACCACAGTGATCTATGCATGTCCAGGTTGAAGCTCAGGTAAAAATGAGTGGAGGACCGAACCCGTGCGTGTTGAAAAACGTTGGGATGAGGTGTGCATAGGGGTGAAATGCCAATCGAACGTGGAGATAGCTGGTTCTCCCCGAAATAGCTTTAGGGCTAGCCTCAGGCGAATCACCATAGAGACGGTAGAGCACTGATCGGGCAAGGGGGCGTAAAGCCTACCGACCCCAGTCAAACTACGAATGGCTCATATGGGCAGCCTGGGAGTCAGAATGCGAGTGATAAGACCCGTATTCAAGAGGGAAACAGCCCAGACCGCCGGCTAAGGTCCCAAATGCTGTGCTAAGTGGAGAAGGATGTAGGACTTCGAAAACAACCAGGATGTTGGCTCAGAAGCAGCCACCATTAAAAGAGTGCGTAATAGCTCACTGGTCGAGAGGCCCTGCGCCGAAAATATCCGGGGCTCAAGCACAGAACCGAAGCCGCGGCAGGGTGTACTAAGGTACACACTGGGTAGGGGAGCGTTCTTATCTGGACGAAGGCAGACCGGAAGGACTGCTGGACGGATAAGAAGTGAGAATGCCGGTATGAGTAGCGAAACGACAGGTGAGAATCCTGTCCACCGAAAGCCTAAGGAATCCCGGGCAACGCTCGTCGTCCCGGGGTAAGTCGGGACCTAAGCCGAGGCGAAAAGCATAGGCGATGGACAACTGGCGAAAATTCCAGTACCGGGCGACTTCGTTTGAGGATGGAGTGACGCAGGAAGGAAGCTGAGCGCGCGAATGGTTGGGCGCGTCGAAGGCGGTAGGCTGATACGGAGGCAAATCCCCGTATCATAAGGCCGAGAACCGATAGATAGGAAAGACTACGGTCAATCTGAATTCAGCTGCACTACACTGCCAAGAAAAGCTTCTAACGAGAAGTCGTCCGCCCGTACCAAAACCGACACAGGTAGGCGGGGAGAGAATCCTAAGGTGCGCGGGAAAACCCTCGTTAAGGAACTCGGCAAAATGCATCCGTAACTTCGGGAAAAGGATGGCCGCTGATGGTGAAGACATTTACTGTTGGAGCTGTTGGTGGCGGCAGAAAAGAGGCCCAAGCGACTGTTTACCACAAACACAGGTGCCTGCGAAAGCGCAAGCTGAAGTATAGGTGCTGACGCCTGCCCGGTGCAGGAAGGTTAAGGAGAGTTGTTAGTCCTTGAGATGAAGCAGCGAACTGAAGCCCCTGTAAACGGCGGCCGTAACTATAACGGTCCTAAGGTAGCGAAATTCCTTGTCGGGTAAGTTCCGACCCGCACGAAAGGCGTAACGATTTGGGCACTGTCTCAACGAGGGACCCGGTGAAATTGAAATACCTGTGAAGATGCAGGTTACCCGCGACTGGACAGAAAGACCCCATGGAGCTTTACTGCAGCTTGGCATTGGTCTTTGGCATATAACGTACAGGATAGCCGGGAGACTGGGAAGTCATATCGCTAGATGTGATGGAGTCACCGTTGGGATACCGGCCTTTATATGCTAAGGATCTAACTAGTACATTAACAGTGTATAGGACAGTACCAGGCGGGCAGTTTGACTGGGGCGGTCGCCTCCGAAAGAGCAACGGAGGCGTCCAAAGGTTCCCTCAGCGCGGACAGAAATCGCGCGCAGAGCATAAAGGCAGAAGGGAGCTTGACTGCGAGACTGACGGGTCGAGCAGGTACGAAAGTAGGGCTTAGTGATCCGGTGGAAAGAGAGTGGAATTGCCATCGCTCAACGGATAAAAGCTACCCTGGGGATAACAGGCTAATCTCTCCCAAGAGTCCATATCGACGGGGAGGTTTGGCACCTCGATGTCGGCTCATCACATCCTGGGGCTGAAGCAGGTCCCAAGGGTTGGGCTGTTCGCCCATTAAAGTGGTACGTGAGCTGGGTTCAGAACGTCGTGAGACAGTTCGGTCCATATCCATCGCGGGCGCAAGATACATGAGGGAGGCTGCTCCTAGTACGAGAGGACCGGAGTGGACGGACCAACGGTGTACCGGTTGTCCTGCCAAGGGCACGGCCGGGTAGCTGCGTCCGGAAGGGATAAACGCTGAAAGCATCTAAGCGTGAAGCCCGTCCCGAGATGAAGTATCTCATTCCTAAAAGGAAGTAAGACCCCTTGAAGAAGACGAGGTAGATAGGCTGGCTGTGGAAGCACAGCAATATGTGGAGCTGACCAGCACTAATCGGTCGAGGGCTTGACTTAAGCAGCGAAACGGAAGCGTCGGAGCGTAAGCGACAGACGCTGACGATTGAGTCGCTTAGTCGACGTTGACGCAGTCAATGTCGACAGTAACTCAAAGGTACAAGCCTACAAATACAATTTGCTGACGTTTCTTCTGTGAAGTTTTGAGTGAGCAAGACTCATTCAACAAGATGCGGTGATGATGCCTGGACGGTTCCACCTGTTCCCATTCCGAACACAGCAGTTAAGCGTCCACAGGCCGAGGGTACTTCGTTGGAGACGACGTGGGAGAGTAGGTAGTTGCCGCAAAGGATAGAACTCGTGAATGACGTGTTCACGAGTTCTATTTATGAATGACATGGCGGCTTTGGTGAAGCGGTTAACACACTGGATTGTGGCTCCAGCATGCATGGGTTCGATCCCCATAAGTCGCCCCATAGGGGTATAGCTCAACTGGTAGAGCAACGGTCTCCAAAACCGTAGGTTGTGAGTTCAAGTCTTACTGCCCCTGCCATTGAGGTTCAGCCGTATCGATTTGATACGGTTTTTTTGTTCTTTTATCTTCTTTTTCTTGTCAAACATTCCATTATAGTGTAGAATGACGAACAGCAAAGAGCTTTTGCTGTCTATTTAAGGAGGAGATCGATCTATGAAGAAATTCGTCCAAATGGCGCTTGTCTTGTGTCTCACGCTGCTTGCCGTACAGGTGAGTGCTTCCCCTTTTACGGATAAGGTTACGCTGCCCGAGGGCGCGGTGCTTACAAATGTCAATCGTTTGGCGATCGGAGCTCCGCTTTATGTGCAGGTTGAGAATACCGCTCCTTCCATTGATATTTTGACGCAGATTGAGGCAGATGCGTCCAATGTGACGCGTGCCAATGTGGTCAGCTATGATACGGTTGCGAGTGATCTCCAGCAGAGCAAGGGGATCGATCTGAAGGCTCTTCCGCGCCGTGATGCAGCAAAGGCGTTCAAGGATAATGTTGCTTCCTATGCGAATGCCTATGTCATTTTGACCGTTGCGAATAATAGCCGTACGGTGTTCTTCTTCGATGTTTACCGTGCCGGTACGAACGAGCTCCTCTACACGTATGAGGTGCGTGCAAATAAGTCAGATGGGAATACGGTGGCGACGTTCTCCAAGCTTTCTGAGCAGTTCTACAAGAATTGGCAGCGTTCGGTGGAGGCGCAGAGCAAAGGAAAGTAAGCTCTTTCATACAGTGGGGCTGTGGCACGAAGTTAATTGGCTTTGTGTCACGGCTTTTTTCTTTTGCGTGGGAAGATGTAGCATCTGCTCATAATACCTGTTGACAAAGATGCTTTGCTATACTAAGATAGACACACTATCTTTTGAACGGAACTATGGGGAGGAATATGATATATGGCGATCAATGAAAAACTGCGCAATATCGCGATTATTGCTCACGTTGATCATGGTAAGACGACGCTGGTCGATGCGATGCTGAAGCAGAGCCACGTGTTTCGCTCGAACGAGCAGGTGAACGAGCGCGTGATGGACTCGGGTGATATCGAGCGCGAGCGTGGGATTACGATTCTTTCGAAGAATACGGCGATCCTCTATGATGGGATCAAGATCAATATCGTGGATACTCCCGGTCATGCGGATTTCGGTGGTGAGGTGGAGCGCGTTCTCAACATGGTGGACGGTGTTCTCCTGCTCGTCGATGCGTTTGAGGGCCCGATGCCGCAGACGAAGTATGTTCTGCGCAAGGCACTCGAACAAGGGTTGAAGCCGATTGTTGTCATCAACAAGATCGACCGTCCGGATCAGCGTGTGGACGATGTGTACGATGAGGTTTTGGAGCTCTTTATGGAGCTGGATGCGGACGATGACCAGCTCGATTTTCCCGTGATCTATGCGGCGGCGCGCGACGGTATCGCCAAGTTTAACATGGAGAATACGAACGATAATCTCGAGCCGTTGATGCAGACCATCGTGAAGGAGATTCCGGCGCCGCAGGGCGATGCGGAGGGGCCTCTGCAGATGATGGTGACGACGCTCGAAGCAGACGACTATGTTGGTCGCGTTGCCATTGGGCGCGTGATTCGTGGATCGGTGCGCCCCAATCAAAATGTGGTTGTGATCAGCGGCGACCATGAGACGAAGGCAAAGGTCGGCAAGGTCTATGTGTATCAGGGACTCAAGCGCGTCGAAGTCGATGAAGCGGGGATGGGCGAGATCGTCGCTCTGACGGGGCTCGGCGATGTGAGCATCGGTTATACTGTGGCAGACGCGGAGAATCCGGAGGCACTGCCGACGATCAATATTGATGAGCCGACGCTCTCCATGACCTTCGGTGTCAATACGAGTCCGTTTGCAGGCCGTGAGGGGCAGTTCGTTACGTCGCGCCATCTGCGTGATCGCCTGTTCAAGGAGATCGAGACGAATGTCGCCATGCACGTCGAGGAGACGGATTCCGCCGATGTGTTCAAGGTATCGGGACGTGGTGAGCTGCATCTTTCCATCCTGATCGAGCAGATGCGCCGTGAGGGCTATGAGCTGCAGGTCGGAAAGCCCGAGGTTGTCTACAAGACGATCAACGGACAGAAGTGCGAGCCGATGGAGAATCTGACGGTTGAGGTTCCGCAGGAGTATATGGGCGCCGTGATGGAGGCGCTCGGTACGCGCAAGGCGGAGCTGTCGAATATGACGGAGCTGTCGGGCTATATCCGCATGGAGTTCTTTATCCCGGCGCGCGGGCTGATCGGCTTCCGTTCGGAGCTCCTGACGAGTACGAAGGGCAATGGGATTATGAATCATATCTTCCACGGCTATGTTCCGTACAAGGGGGATATGACGGGCCGTTCGCATGGGTCGCTTGTTGCGTTTGAGCAGGGTGAGACGACGGGGTACGGAATTTTCTCCCTGCAAGATCGCGGGACGATGTTTATCTCGCCGGGCCAGCAGGTCTACGAAGGGATGATTGTCGGGGAGAACTCACGCGATATTGATATGGACATCAATCCGTGCAAGAAGAAGAATGTCACGAATATGCGTACCTCTGCCTCAGATGAGGCGATCCGCCTGACACCGCCGCGTATTCTGAGTCTGGAGCAGGCACTGGAGTATATCAATGATGATGAGCTCGTCGAGGTGACGCCGGAGAATATTCGCCTGCGCAAGGCGATTCTCGATCGTACGGCGCGCGGCCGTGCGGCGAAGAATGCGCGCAAGTAACGATGAAAAGTTTTTTCCCTAAATTGCAATATCAAATCGGACAGTAGAGCATAACAGAATCAAAAATTATGGGTGAAGATTTTTTAGCGCGGCATCGAAGCGCTCTTGTGGCGTCTCATAACCTAGAATTTTACGTGGCAGTGAATTGATCCAATCCTCTACGCGCTGCACTTCTTCCTCGCTCAAGTTCGTCATATCCATGCCCTTCGGGATGAAATACCGAACGAGGGCATTCTGCTTCTCGTTCGTTCCACGTTCCCAAGGTGCGTAAGGATGAGCATAGTACACCTTCGCCTCTGGAACAGCTTCTTGCAGACGAGCGAACTCGCTCCCATTGTCGCAGGTGATCGTACGAAATACCTGTGAAAATTGTGCCCCATAGAGCTCTCTTAGTTTGGCAATCCCCTCGGCAACTGCCTCTGCGGTCTTTGCACGAATCTTTATAAGGTGTCTCTTTCGCTTCTTACGTTCATCTGCGGCAAGCAGAACAGGATCCGTTCCCTTTTTCCCGACGATGGTGTCAAGTTCCCAATTTCCAAAGGTGGAGCGTTCATCAACAAGAGGGTCACGGCGGTCAATACTCTCACCGAGCGTCCTGCCGTCGTCATGGTTCTTTTTCTCTTTGCGCTTACGACGGCGTACCTTCTGTCGCAGGTCGATGTTTTTGACCTTGAGCAGCCCCATCGCAATGTAGTTGTAGATGGTCTTTGTGCAGACAGACACCTCGAACAGATTCATACGCTTGGCACGCCCGCAGATTGCATCAGGAGAGTGTTTGTCTTTGAGAATGGCGTTTTCTACATACCGGATGAAGTCCTGTGCAGCATTAAATTTGGACGGTTTTCCGGAGTTCTCACGATTGCGCTCATAGCGCATTTGACCGGACTGTGCAAAATACTGCTCATAGTACGTCCAATCGGAACGCTTCTGCGCTGCCGTGCCGCGCTTTATTTCCTCGTACAAGGTGGAGCGGGCGATGCCAAGATCTTTGGCGATTTTCACCTTGGGGACACCGAAACGCAGCATCGCTTCGATCTGCCCGCGCTGATAGGCGTTTAAGTGCTTGAATGTGCGGCGTTTTGTGGTAGAATGAGTGTGGGACATACAGAACCTCCTGGTAGTGTTTGTGCAAAGATATTTTACCAGATTGATTCTGTATGTTCTACTTTTTTATGTGTCCGATTTCATTTTACAATGAACCGAAAAGTTTTTTCATCAACTTTCTTGTCGGTGCACTTGCTTTTCTGAAAGAAATATGATAGTATGTCTGCGTTAGCAGGATGAGAGTTTATCGCCAATTTTCGGCGGATGATACAGATCAAGGAAGGAAGAGGTATATGGGGGCGGAATCTTTGTTTTCACGTGTGAAAGATATGGTTTCACACGTTGTGGACTCATTTATACCGATTGCTGAGGACGAAGAAGAGGAAGAGGCGATTCGAGCACAGCAGGCGTCACAGACTGCTCAGACGACGCAGGCAGCACAGCAGAGTTTTGCTTCCCAGCGACGCGTTGCCAATGGGGGAACGGTGTCGTCATTCTCATCGCCTTCCTATGGCAGCACCAGTTCCTTTCAGTCTCCGCGTACGCCTGTGACAGGGGAGGGGAGTTCGACGCCGCTGACGGTACATACGACGAAGGTATCGGAACTGCGCGTGCGGATTCATCGTCCGCGTCGTTACGATGATGCGGCCCCGGCGGTGGTCCAGCTGAAACAGGGGATTGCGATCGCCGTGAATTTTGACTGCATGAGCGAGCCGGAACGCCGTCGTGTCTGTGACTTCCTGAATGGTGCCTGCTATGTGATGCATGGCACGGCACATGTCGTGTCGAGTACGATCATACTTTATGCACCGAAGGGTGTTGATGTGACGGATCCACTTGCAGCGACGAAGACCAACTGAATGATAGGCAGAGGAGCTCTACGCGAAGACCAACGTCTTCGTGCTGGAGCTCTTTTTTTGTAAAAAAATTCTGCAGGGCGTTGTTTTAGCGCCTATGGTATGCTATAATACGCCCTAGTGTAAAAAACACGCGTTTTCGATAGCTGTTCTGTGCCGTATTTATGCGGTGGTACAGCGGATGAGAAGCGCGGAAGAACAACAGGAGGTATTTTATGGCAGTCATTTCTATGAAGCAGCTTCTGGAGGCAGGTGTCCATTTCGGACATCAGACGCGTCGCTGGAACCCGAAGATGGCACGTTACATCTTCACGGAGCGCAATGGGATCTACATCATTGATCTGCAGAAGACGGTGCGCAAGGTGGATGAGGCGTACAATTTCCTTCGCAGCGTTGCGCAGGAAGGGAAGTCCGTGCTCTTCATCGGCACGAAGAAGCAGGCACAGGAGGCCATCCGCGAGGAGGCGCTCCGTGCGAATATGTACTACGTCAACGAGCGTTGGCTCGGCGGCATGCTGACGAACTTCCAGACGATTCAGCGTCGTATTCATCGTCTCAAGGCACTTGAGGAGATGGAGGAGAACGGCACGTTCGAGGTTCTCACGAAGAAGGAAGTGCAGGGGCTGCGCCACGAGAAGGAGAAGCTCGAGCGTTATCTGGGCGGTATTAAGGATATGAACCGTCTGCCGGGTGCACTCTTTGTCGTTGACCCGCGCAAGGAGCGTATTGCGGTTGCCGAGGCACGCAAGCTGAACATTCCCATCGTCGCGATTGTCGACACGAACTGTGACCCGGATGAGATCGACTATGTGATCCCGGGCAACGACGATGCGATCCGTGCCGTGAAGCTTCTCACGGGCTGCATGGCAGACGCTGTGCTCGAGGGAAATCAGGGCGGCGCACAGGAAGCGGCTGAGTAATCAAAGACAGTGGGGTAAGGGAGCATTATCCCCTTACCCCTTTTTTATGGAACGATCATAGGAGGAACGATAATGGCAATTAGTGCAGCGATGGTAAAGGAACTGCGTGAGCGCACGGGCGCAGGTATGATGGACTGCAAGAAGGCTCTCGCAGAGACGAACGGCGATATGCAGCAGGCAATCGACTATCTGCGCGAGAAGGGGATTGCAAAGGCCGAGAAGAAGGCGGGACGCATCGCTGCTGAGGGCGCGGTGACAGCATATCTCTCGTCCAACGCGAAGGTCGGTGTCATTGTCGAGATCAACTGCGAGACGGACTTTGCTGCCAGCAATGAACAGTTCCGTGAGCTCAGTGCGAAGGTCGCAAAGCACATTGCAGAGACGAACCCGGCAGATCTCGATGCACTGAATGCAAGCACTCTGGATGGCAAGGATGTTGCCTCCCTCATTACCGAGGCAACGGCAACGATCGGGGAGAAGATTTCCCTTCGCCGCTTCGCCCGCTATGAGGATGCAGGCCGTGTGGCAACGTACATCCACATGGGCGGTAAGATCGGCGTCCTCGTTGAGCTTTCCGGTGGGGATGAGCAGCTCGGCAAGGATATTGCGATGCAGATTGCGGCAGCGGCGCCGCTCGCGATTGATCGTGCAGGCGTGACGGCTGATCATATCGAGCATGAGAAGGAAGTCCTCCGTAAACAGGCGCTTGAGGAGGGCAAGCCCGAGAAGATCATCGAGAAGATGGTTGAAGGGCGTATCAATAAGTTCTATGAGGAAGTCTGCCTGCTTGAGCAGAAATTCGTCAAGGATCCGGAGAAGAAGATTGCAGATGTGCTCGGCTCGGTAGAGATCAAGGCGTTTACGCGCTATCAGCTGGGCGAAGGCATCGAGAAGAAGCAGGAGGACTTCGCTGCAGAGGTCGCTGCTCAGATGAAGTAAGATGATATGAAGAGAGGAGAGCTGCCCGACGGCAGCTCTTTTTTGCAGATGGTCTGCGGATTTTTTTGGAAAAATGTGCTATAATGGCGCAGAGAATGTGCGTGACAGGAGGAGTCGTCTTGGAAACGAAATATCGTCGCGTCGTGTTGAAGCTGAGCGGAGAAGCGCTCGCGGGAGATCAGGGATTCGGGATCAATCCACAGGTTGTCGAGGCAATTGCCGCGCAGATTAAGAAGGTACGCGATCACGGTATCGATGTCGCCATTGTGGTCGGCGGAGGAAATATCTGGCGCGGACTCGCGGGCAGTGCGAAGGGGATGGACCGCACGACGGCAGACTATATGGGGATGATGGCGACTGTGATGAACGCACTCGCCCTGCAGGATGCTCTCGAAAATCAGGACGTTGACACGCGCGTCCAGAGTGCCATTGAGATGCGTCAGGTGGCAGAACCGTATATTCGCCGCCGTGCCATCCGTCACATGGAGAAGGGGCGCGTGGTGATCTTCGGTGCAGGTACGGGGAATCCCTATTTTTCCACGGATACGACGGCCGCTCTGCGCGCTGCGGAGATCGAGGCGGACGTTATTCTCATGGCGAAGAAGGGAACGGACGGCATCTACGATTCCGACCCGAATAAGAACCCCAATGCCAAGCGTTTTGAGAAACTGGCATATATTGATATTCTGAACAAGGGACTCGCGGTCATGGACGCGACGGCGACTAGTCTCTGCATGGAGAATAACATCCCCATGGTGGTGTTTAATATTGATGTGCATGAAAATATTGCACGGGCAGCATTTGGCGAGCCGATTGGCACAACAGTAGGAGGCGAAGCAGTATGATCAAGGATATTCTGTCAAAGCATGAGGAGAGTATGAGTAAGGCGATCGAGGCGCTTCGCCGCGAGTTCTCTTCGCTGCGCGCAGGACGCGCAACGCCGAATCTCTTGGATAAGATCATGGTGCCCTACTATGGGACACCGACCTCGGTCAACCAGCTTGCCAAGGTGACGGTGCCGGAGCCGCACATGATCGTCATTACGCCGTGGGAGAAGTCTATTCTGCATGAGATCGAAATCGCCATCTCAAAGTCTGATCTTGGTCTTTCGCCGAACTCTGACGGGAATGTGATTCGCCTTGCGATCCCTCAACCGACGCAGGAGCGCCGCAAGGAGCTGATCAAGACGGTCGGCAAGAAGACGGAAGAGGCGAAGGTCGCTCTGCGCAATATCCGACGCGATGCAAACGAGGCGATCAAAAAGCTCGAGAAGGACAAGGAGATCAATGAGGACGAGTCCAAGCGCGGTCAGGACTCTGTGCAAAAGCTCGTCGATAAGTTCGTCAAGCAGATGGACGAGATGCGTGCAGCAAAGGAAAAAGAGGTCATGGAGATCTGATGGAGGATTCCTTTTCGGCACGTCCATGGGATGAGGTGCGACGGGAGCTGGATGCCGAAGGCGCATCCTACACGATATCGGTATCGCGTGCATCACGTCCTTTTTTTCCCGTCGATGAGACGCAGTCCTATGTCATTCGTGTTCACCAGAATGGGGCTGTGCATCAGGTCACGCTCACGGAACTTCCGCTGTGCAGTCCGACTGTCGCCGCCTACGAAGAACATTTCCGCTGAATGCGCGACACCCCTTTCGGCATCCGCCGAAGGGGTGTTTTGGTAGAAGAGTAAAGGCATAGGAGAAGGGGAAAGATTTGATATGTGGAAGAGAATATTCGGCAAAAAAAATGATACGCCGGACATCGACAGCGATCACAGCCTTTCCAATCTTGCACTCGATCGTGCCAGTCTGCCACGTCATGTTGCCATCGTGATGGATGGCAATGGAAGATGGGCAGAAGGGAAAGGAAAATCACGCTCGGCAGGCCATGAGGCGGGGGCGCGTACCTTGAAGCGTATTGTTCGTGCCGCTTCGCATATAGGCATAGAGGTGTTGACCGTCTATGCCTTTTCAACAGAGAATTGGAAGCGCCCTCATCGGGAAGTCGATTTTCTGCTCAATCTCTTCGATTCTTTCCTGGAGAAGGAGATCACGGAGATGCATGAGCAAAATGTCCGTATGAGCTTCATCGGTCGGCGGGATCGCTTCTCTGATCGTTTCCTTGCCCGTATGGAGGATGCAGAGCAGCGTACGGCGCATAATACCGGCGTGCATTTTAATTTGGCGGCGAATTATGGCAGCCAGGATGAGATCGTGCGTGCTGTTCGCAAGTTGGCCACGCGTGTCGCAGAAGGGGAGCTTCGCCCCGAGGAAATCGACGAGGCTCTCTTTTCCAATGCACTCGATACGGCGGGCGATCCGCCCGTGGATCTCTTCATCCGTACGAGCGGCGATCTTCGCCTGAGCAACTTCCTCCTATGGCAGTCTGCCTATGCAGAGCTATATTTTACGGAGACGCATTGGCCGGATTTCACACCGGAAGAACTTAAGCGTGCCATTGAGGACTTTGCAGGACGAAGTCGGCGCTTTGGCGGGCTTACTACAGAAGAATAAAGATGGAGGCTGTCTTTGATTACACGCATTATCTCCGGCATTATCGGCATTGGTATTGCAGGATATGTTATACAGACGGGCGGAACAACGTTTACGGTTGCCGCAGCGGTGCTCGCAGCTCTCGCGTGGTTTGAGTATACACGTGCATTTTCGCACCGTGGAGGTAGTCCTGCCTTATTCTCCGGTATTCTTGGCATCGGGGGGATGCTGTATGGCGCGTTCATCGGGCAGGAGAGCGTGATTTTGCTTGCCTTGATCGCATCCTCGACGCTAGCCCTGATGACCTGCGTCCTCCTGCGCGGCGATGTGTCAGTTCACGATGCGACTGTTTCTGTGGCGGGGATCTGCTACATCGGCATGCCATTTGCACTGCTTATTCTCCTGCGGAATATGACGGGGCCTGTCTATACGACGCCGATTGAGACGTTTTCCTGCGGAGCAGCGATGGTCTGGGTGATGTTTATCGGGACATGGGCGAGTGACAGTTTCGCCTATTTTGCCGGGCGTGCGTTTGGCTCGCACAAGCTGGCACCTGCTATTAGCCCGAATAAGACGATCGAGGGATTCTTTGGCGGCCTGATCGGTACGATTGCTGTCATTGTGGGGCTTGGCTGGCTTCTCGCAATGCCGCTGCCGCAGATGGCTGCACTGGGCGCAGCGATTGCCGTGCTCGGTACGCTTGGTGATCTTGTCGAGTCCATGATGAAGCGACAGACGGGCATCAAGGACTCGGGCGCGATTATCCCGGGGCACGGCGGTGTATGGGATCGCTTTGACAGTGTCCTCTTTACGGCGCCGCTGGTCTATTACTATACGGTATACATTGTCCTGCGCTGAGTGGGGCAAAAGGAGCTTGGATGTTAGAGAAAATTACTGCGACAGTCTTTGTCTTCGGACTGCTCGTCTTTGTGCACGAGCTGGGGCATTTTATCACGGCAAAACTGACTGGGATGCGCGTGGATGAATTTGCCATCGGCTTTGGACCGCGTCTTGTGCATTTTCGCTATGGAGAGACAGTCTATTCGATCCGTCTAGTTCCGCTGGGCGGATTCAATGATATTGCCGGTATGGCAGCAGATGACAACGATGCCGGTGATCGCGGCTATTGCCGCAAGCCGATTCTCTCCCGCATGATTGTGATTCTTGCTGGATCGGCGATGAATTTTATCCTGCCGATCGTTCTTTTTTTCGGGATCTTTTTCTTTGCCGGGGTGCAGACGCCGAATCCTGCGCCTGTTCTTGGCAAGGTGCTTGCCGATAATCCTGCTGCACAGGCGGGGCTCATGGCGAATGACCGCATCATTGCGATCGATGGTAAGCCCATCGAGACGTGGCAGGAGATGGTGGACGCCATTCGCACAAACCACGGAACAGTTCCGATGACGATGCAGGTGGAGCGCAATGAGCAGGAGCTGACGGTCAGTGTGACCCCACATTATGATGCCTCACAGCAGCGTGGATACATCGGCATTGTGAATGCCTATACCAGCACCTATCCTGGCTTCTTCCAGTCCATCTCGATGGCATTTGAGCGGACGGCGATGATTGTCGTGATGATGCTCGATGCGCTCTATCGGATCATTCTGGAGCTCTCCGGCTCGGAACTTGCGGGGCCAATCGGTGTGGCACAGATGGCGGGAGAAGTCGCAGAGATGGGCATTGTTCCGCTCCTCAATTTCGCCGCACTCCTCAGTCTCAATCTTGCGATCATCAATCTTCTGCCCGTACCGGCACTGGACGGCGGACACTTTCTGACGCTCTGTGTTGAGGCGGTGCGTGGCAAGCCCCTGAGCCCGAAGGTCATGCACTATATCCAAAATGCGGGTGTGGGGCTGATTATTCTGTTGATGCTGCTCGCGATGAAGAATGATGTCGTACGTATTTTTGCAGGAGGCTGACCCGCGTCATGTCAACATTTGAACGCCGCCGCACGCGGCAGATTCATATTGGGAATATCCCCATCGGGGGTGGTGCACCGATCTCCGTGCAGTCCATGTGCAACACGAAGACGACGGATACGGAGGCTACAGTAAGGCAGATCCGCGAACTCGCGACGGCAGGCTGTGATATCGTACGCCTCGCTGTGCCAGATATGGCGGCGGCAAAGAACCTCGGCAATATCATTCACCAGGTGAAAACTCCGCTTGTCGCCGATATCCACTTTGACTACAAGCTTGCGCTTGAGGCGATGGCACAGGGGATTGCGGCTCTGCGCATCAATCCCGGCAATATCGGTGGGACGGAGCGCGTGAAAAAGGTCGTCGCGGCGGCACGTGAGGGGGGGATCCCCATCCGCATCGGCGTGAATGCCGGCTCACTTGACCATAAAATGCTCAAGAAGTATGGTGGCGTCACGGCGGAGGCCTTGGTTGAATCTGCCATGAAACACGTGCGCATTCTGGAGGAGCTGGATTTTCATGACATGAAGATTTCGCTCAAGGCACATGATGTCCCGCTGACACTTGCGGCCTACCGTCTGATGAGTGAACGCACAGACTACCCGCTGCATCTCGGTATCACGGAAGCGGGCACGGCGGGGACGGGCATCATTAAGTCTGCTGTCGGTGTCGGGGCTCTCCTCGCCGAGGGAATTGGTGATACGATACGCATCTCGCTGACAGGTGATCCCGTCGTCGAAGTTCGTACGGCAAATGAGATTCTGAAGGCGCTCGGTCTGAAGGAGTATGGGCCAACGCTCGTCGCTTGTCCTACGTGCGGGCGGACGAGCATCGATCTCGCCTCCATCGCGGAGAAGGTCGAGGAACGTCTGCGCGGCATGGAGGATCCCATCGAGGTGGCTGTGATGGGCTGTGTTGTCAATGGTCCCGGTGAGGCACGCGGTGCGGATGTCGGTATTGCCGGCGGCAATGGCGAGGGGCTGATCTTCCGCAAGGGAGAGGTCATTCGCAAGGTAAAGGAAGAAGAACTGCTGCCCGAACTTTTTCGGGAGATTGATGCGATATTGGAGGAACGGAAACGGTCATGAGAGCAACGAATCTGTACGCGCCTACCCTTAGAAATACGCCTGCGGAGGCGGAGATTGCGAGCCATCAGCTCATGTACCGCGCTGGTCTCATTCGCAAGTCTGCCGGCGGGATGTATACCTATCTGCCGCTCGCGTGGCGCACCATCCGAAAGATTGAGCAGATCATCCGTGAGGAGATGGATGCCGCAGGCGGACAGGAGATCATGATGCCAATCCTGCAGCCGTCCGAACTCTGGGAGGAGAGCGGCCGCTGGGGAGCATACGGCGCGGAGATGATTCGCGTGAAGGATCGCCATGGCCGCGAGTTCTGCATGGGACCGACGCATGAGGAGATGATTACGGCGCTCGTGCGTGATGAGGTGCGCTCGTACAAGCAGCTCCCGCTCATGCTCTATCAGATTCAGGACAAGTTCCGTGATGAGCGTCGCCCACGTTTTGGAGTGATGCGCAGCCGTGAGTTCATCATGAAGGATCTCTATTCCTTTGACAAGGATATCGCGGGGATGAACGAGTCCTATCGCAAGATGGCCGTGGCCTATACGAATATTTTCACGCGCTGCGGACTGAACTTCCGTGCGGTGGAGGCCGACAGCGGTGCAATCGGCGGCGGGCACTCGGAGGAGTTTACCGTTCTTGCCCCTGAGGGGGAGTCGCGTATTGCCTGCTGTGATGCGTGCAGCTATGCTGCGAGTGACGAGAAGGCGGCACTGCGTCCCATCGATGCCGCTGCGGAGGAAGCACTGCCGCTTGAAAAAGTGGCAACGCCCGATGCTCATACGATTGCCATGCTTGCTGAGTATCTCAGGATTCCTGTCGAGAAGACGATCAAGGCAGTCGCCTATCAGACCGAGGAGGATGTACTCGTCCTCGCATTCCTGCGCGGCGACCACGAAGTCAATGAAGTGAAGCTTGCGAATGCCGTTGGGGCACAGGAGCTGCGTATGGCGGATGAGGCGGCCATTCGCGCGGCTGGCGGGTGCCCGGGCTTTATGAGCCCGATTGGCATCAAAGAGGGCACGTGTATCGTGGTTGATGAGACGGCCATGCGGATGCACAATGCGGTCTCTGGCGCCAATGAACAGGACTTTCACTATATTAACGTCAACCCGCAGCGCGACTTTGGGTCAGTGACCGTGACGGATATTCGCCTTGTTGCAGAGGGCGATCTGTGCCCTTCCTGCGGAGTAGGACATCTTCATATCGGACGGGGCATTGAGGCAGGACAGATCTTTGCGCTCGGCACGAAGTACAGTGAGGCAATGGGGGCGACGTTCCTCGATGAGTCTGGGAAGACGCAGCCCCTACAGATGGGCTGCTATGGTATCGGTGTCGGGCGCACGATGGCGGCGGCAATCGAACAGAACCACGATGCACATGGCATCATTTGGCCGCGTGCGATTGCACCGTACGAAGTCGTCGTCGTGGCAGTAAACGCCAAGGTGGAGGAACAGCTCGCATACGCTGAGGAGATTTACGAGGAGCTGCGTGCTGCAGGTGTCGATGTACTGCTCGATGACCGTCGTGAGCGTGCGGGCGTGAAGTTCAACGACTGTGATCTCATCGGTTATCCTGTGCGCATTGCGATCGGACCCAAGACCATAGAAAATGGAACGATTGAGGTGAAGATCCGCCAATCCGGTGAACTCGTGAACTTTGCGCGGGATACGTACCTGAAGGGCGTGAAGGATATGCTGGCAGTACTTTGAAATAGCTGCTTCGAGAAGGGGAGGGGAATGTGGCAAAGGCATATCCAGGAGTAATTCTTCGCGTGCCGGAGGGAAGCCTTGCCGATGAGCTGGGGCTTGTGGCGGGGGATAAGATCCTTGCGATCAACGATATGCCGCTGCGCGATATTATTGACGTCAGCTTTGCGATGGCGGACGAGGAGATTGAGCTTCTCGTTGAACATGCCGATGGGACGCAGGAGTGCATTGCATTCGACAAGGACTATGACGAGGAGCTCGGCGTGGAGTTTGAGAGCGCCGTATTCGACGGGATTCGTGAATGTGCGAATCACTGCTATTTCTGCTTTGTCAATATGATTGCCCCGCACATGCGCCACAGCCTTTCTGTGAAGGATGACGATTACCGCCTGTCCTTTCTCTATGGTAATTTTGTGACACTGACCAACATGGGGGAGGCGGATTACGCGCGTATTGCACGGCTGCATCTCTCTCCTCTCTACGTATCGGTGCAGTGTACGAATCCCGTCCTGCGTGCGGAGATACTGCGATGTTCGTGGGCAGGGGATATTCTTGGGCAGCTCGCGCGGCTCGAAGAGGCGGGCGTGGAGTATCATACGCAGGTGGTGCTCTGTGCCGGGCTGAATGACGGAGAGGAACTCGAGCGGACGATTCGTGACATTACGGCGCGGCGTCCTCATGCACTTTCGCTCGCCATCGTACCCGTTGGACTGACAAAGCATCGAACGGATCCGTTCCCGCTCGTTCAGTTTGATCGGGACGGTGCATCGCGCGTGATCGACCAGGTCGAGCCGTGGCAGGAAAAAATGCGTGTAGAAGAAGGGCGTACCTTCATCTACCTTGCCGATGAATTTTACTTTCTGGCAGGGCGCGAGGTTCCGCCTGCCGCAATGTACGATGGCTTTCCCCAGCTCGACAATGGGATTGGGCTGACGCGCAGCTTCATCGGGGAGTGGGATGCGGCAAAGGAGCGCGGCGCCGCATGCGACGCTCACCTCGCCGTCGTGAGCGGAACCGCGGTTGCTCCCGTTCTGGCGGCAAAGGCGCGGGAGCTTGATCCTCTGGAGCAGAATATTTTCGTCTTGCCCGTTGAAAATCGTCATTTCGGTGCGATGGTCAATGTGTCGGGCCTCCTCATCGGTGCAGATATTGCAGCGGCCCTGCGAAAGATGCCCCGTGACGTTGACGGTGTACTCATTCCCGCATCGGCATTGCGTGAGGGGGAGGATGTCTTTCTGGATGATATGACTCTTGATGCCCTACGGACGGAATTTCCTGCCCTGCGCATCGAGCCGGTAGCGACGGGCGCGGACTACTATGCGGCACTTTCGGATTGGGCACATTATCATCGCACACGTGCGAGCGGTGGTTATACATGGCAGAGCAACGCGGGCTATACAAAGCCTGTGGCAGGAAATCGCTGAGGATGCAGGGAGAGGAGTGAGGGATCATGAGCAAACCTATTGTGGCAGTGGTCGGGCGGCCCAATGTCGGGAAGTCAACGCTGTTCAATCAGATCGGCAAAAAGCGTGTCTCCATTGTCGATGATATGCCGGGCGTGACGCGTGACCGCATCTATCTGGATGCGGAGTGGCTGAACCATGAGTTTACGATCATTGACACCGGCGGCATAGAGTTCGATGAGAGCGACCATATCCTGCGTTCGATGCGTTCTCAGGCAGAGCTGGCGATGGAGGAGGCAGATGTTATCCTCTTTCTCGTCGATGGGCGGGCAGGACTGACAACTTCGGATGAGGAGGTCGCACGTCTTCTGCGGCGGACGAAAAAACCCGTGATTCTGGCGGTCAACAAGATCGACAGTTTTGAGCGTGAGGCGCTGATCTACGATTTCTATTCGCTTGGGCTCGGTGCCCCGATTCCCATCTCTGCCTCCAATGCGATGAATCTCGGCGATCTGCTGGATGCCGTCGTCGCGGCGTTCCCGGAAGAGCCGGCGGAGTCACAGGAGACGGATGAGATCGCTATTGCCGTCGTCGGTCGTCCAAATGTCGGCAAATCATCGCTCGTGAATCGTCTGCTCGGTGAGGAGCGCGTGATCGTCAGTGATGTGCCGGGGACGACCCGCGATGCGATTGACACACATTTTACCAAAGACGGTGCAAAGTATCTTCTCATTGATACGGCAGGGATGCGGCGCAAGGGAAAGATCACTCTGCCTGTGGAGCGGTACAGCGTGATGCGCTCCCTGCGCGCGATCGACCGTGCGGGGGTTGTCCTCATGGTCATCAACGCTGCCGAGGGGATTCTGGAACAGGATACGAAGATTGCGGGCTATGTGCACGAGTCGGGCAAGGGTGTCATCATCGTCGTGAATAAATGGGATATTTTCCCAGAGAAGAACGACAAGTCGACGCTGCGCTTTACAGATGATCTGCGCGAAAAGCTTGGCTTCCTCCAGTATGCCCCTGTCCTCTATACGTCGGCCTTGACGGGACAGCGTGTGGAGCGTGTGACGGAGCTCGTGAAATATGTGGCGGAGCAGCAGTCGATGCGCATCAAGACGAGTGTACTCAATGAGCTAATTCGCGATGCGGTATCGGTCAATCCGCCGCCGACGAAGAAGGGCAAGCAGCTCAAGATTCTGTTTGTCACGCAGGTGAGTATTGTCCCGCCGACGTTCATTATTTTCGTCAATGACCCCGAACTCATGCACTTCTCCTATCTGCGCTTTATCGAAAATCGTCTGCGCGAGAGCTTCGGTTTCGAGGGAACGCCGATCCGCCTCGTAGTGCGTGCACGCAAGGAGGAAGAATGATGATGTATCTCGCTGCAGCCATCGCCGCCTATCTCATCGGATCGATTCCGAGCGGGCTGATTCTTGGAAAACTGATCTGGCATAAGGACCTGCGCGACTATGGCAGTCACAACATCGGCGCCACGAATGCGTGGCGCACGCTCGGAAAGACGGCGGGCATTGCCGTATTCATTGCGGACAGCCTGAAAGGGCAGGCGGGCGTTATGCTTGGACTGCTCCTTGTCGGTACACCGCTCGCTGCCGTCGTCGGTGGATTGTGCGCCATTCTCGGGCACAGCTTTTCGCTCTTTCTTCGCTTTCACGGCGGCAAGGGGGTTGCGACTTCACTCGGCGTTCTGACGATGCTGATGGGGCAGGTGACGTTTATTATCTTCGTCATCTGGCTGACGATCGTCTATGTGTCACGCTATGTCTCCCTCGGCTCTGTTGTCGCGGCGTTTCTTGCGCCGTTCCTTGCGGCACTTTACGGGTATCCGACAGAGTACGTTCTCTTTACGGCTGTGGCGGCGATCCTCGTTATTCTCCGTCACCGTGAGAACATCGGACGGCTGATGCACGGAACAGAAAATAAAATCTGACGCACTGTTTTGTGATACTGGGCGTGTATGGTATGATATACTTGGACTGAAATAGTGCATCGGCAGCAGTGGTCAGGGAGGATGGGATTCTGTGAATACAGTCAAGATAGCTCTTTTGGGTGCGGGGACGGTCGGCTCCGGCGTTGTCCGCACTCTGTCTATGAACGGAGAGACGATTGCAGGGCGCTGCGGCGCACGTATCGAGATCAAGAAGATCCTCGTCCGCGATGCGAAGAAATATCGTCCGGAGGCAGAGGGGATTGCCCTCACGGACAACTTTGATGAGATTCTGAACGACCCGGAGATCTCGATCGTCGTTGAGGTGATGGGCGGGCTCATGCCGGCAAAGGACTACATGCTGCATGCCATGCGTGCGGGCAAACATGTCGTCACCGCCAACAAGGATGTCATTGCCGAACATTTGCGGGAGCTCTATGGTATAGCGGATAAGCATCACGTCGATTTCCTCTATGAGGGCAGTGTCGGCGGCGGCATCCCGATCATCAAGCCGCTGAAGGAATGTCTGACGGCGAACGAAATCTCCGAGGTCATGGGCGTCATCAACGGAACGACGAACTATATGCTGACGAAGATGACGGAGAAGCATATCAGCTACGATGCTGTACTGCGCCGTGCACAGGAAAAGGGCTATGCTGAGGCAAATCCGTCGGCGGATGTAGACGGCTTGGATGCCGCGCGTAAGGCGGCGATTCTGGCGTCACTTGCCTTTGATACCATCGTCGAGTTCGAGGATGTCTCCGTCGAGGGAATCTCACATATTACGGAAGATGACATTGAGTACGGGCTGAACCTTGGCTACGTCATCAAACTCCTCGCAGTGGGACGCAATACGGAGGAGGGAATCGATGTGCGTGTGCATCCCGTGTTCCTCCCAAAGACGCATCCGCTCGCCTCAATCAACGGCGTATTCAATGCGGTCTTTGTGCGCGGCAATGTGATCGGTGAGGCGATGTTCTACGGCCGCGGTGCAGGCTCGCTTCCTACGGCATCCGCTGTGGTCGCGGATGTCATTGAGGTTGCGCGCGATATTGTTGCAGGGACGACGGGGCGCATGAAGTATCGGATTGGTGCGAAGAAAAAACTCTGCCCTGTGGAGAAGACGCGCTCCTCTTATTATCTGCGCCTTGTCGTCGCCGATGAGCCGGGCGTACTCGGTGAGATCGCAACGACATTTGGACGCGCGGGGGTCAGTCTGCGGTCGGTCATTCAGGCAAGGTCGACGGTGAGCGGAGATGCGGAGATCGTTGCTGTGACACACGTTGTGACACATGCGGCTGCCTCTGCCGCTGCTGCATCACTGCAGGCACTTCCTGTCGTACGCGAGGTGCGCAGCCTGATCCGTGTGGCGGACGGGCAGGAGGATACACTATGACAGAGCGCAGTGTACGCGTACGTGTCCCTGCGACGAGCGCGAATCTCGGTCCCGGCTTTGATGCGCTCGGCCTTGCCTGCACGCTGTACAACGAAATGACCCTGACGCTTACGCGTGAGCCGGGGCTTTTGATCGCGGCACGCGGTGAGGGCGCCGCCTACATTCCGGGCGACGAGCGCAATATCGTCTGGAAGTCCATCCGCTATCTCTTGGAGAAAGCGGGGCGTGCGGAGGAATTTCGCGGTGCACAGATCCGCATGAGCAACCGTATTCCGCTCTCGCGTGGGCTTGGCAGCAGTGCGACAGCGATTGTCGCAGGACTGACAGCAGCAAATGCGCTCATTGGCAGTCCGTTTGACCGTCATGCGCTGCTGCAGTTTGCGACGGACATTGAGGGGCACCCAGACAATGTGGCACCAGCGATCTATGGCGGCTTCACGGTAAATACCGTGACGGATGGAACGGTGGAATGCTTTTCCTTCCTGCCGCGTATCTTTCTGCGGTTCGTCGTCATGGTGCCGGACTTTTACCTCTCGACGAAGTCGGCGCGTGAGGTGCTCCCTGCCGAGGTGCCGATGAAGGATGCTGTCTTTAACATCAGCCATGCGGCCATGCTTGTGGCGGCTCTGTCGCGCGGATCTGAGAAGCATCTGTGCAACGCCTTTGCGGATGCACTGCATCAAAACTACCGTGCGCCGCTCATCCCGGGGATGTTCGATGTCTTTGCCGCTGCAAAGAAGGCGGGGGCATGCGGCGCGGCGCTAAGCGGAGCGGGCCCCTGTCTCATCTCCTTTGTTCCGGAGAAACGGAACTGCACCGAGGATGTTGCCCATGCGATGCGCGAGGCATTCCGTTCGCACGAGATCGAAGCACGTCCCCTGCAGCTTCGTCTCGATACGAAGGGAGCGCGTGTCCTCCATCGCAGGAATGCGAATGTAAAATCATAGGAATCACTGATAAAATGAGGTCTGCCGGATTGGCGTAGATTTTTTCGTCCGAACGAGGTGGAAAACCGGATGCAGAGTGGTGCTCTGTGAAGGATTTTCCGCCGAAGTGCGGGCAAAAGAGATGCGTCAAGATGATTGTGCCGAATTTATCAGTGATTCCCGTAGTATATGCCCCCACTCCATGCAATAGAGGAAGTGGGGGCATAATATTTAAAAAAATACTTGCAAGAATATGCATAAAGGATGTATAATCATAAACATCTTTTTAGGGAGATGGAGGAACAGTCATGAAGGTCAGTATCATCGGTGCATCTGGCTATGCAGGGGAAGAACTCATCCGACTTCTTCATGGCCACCCGCATGCCGAGATTGTACATCTGACATCGGAGCGCCATACGGGCGAGAAAATATCGAAACTTTATCCACATTTAACGCATATTTATGACAATATACTGGATTCGATGGAGGATGTCCACCGTATGGCAGTGGACAGCGATGTTCTCTTTATCGCACTTCCGCATGGACATGCAATGAAATTGGTCAAGGCGATTGCTGATCTGCCGGTGCATATCATTGATCTCGGGGCAGACTATCGCTTTGCCGACACATCGGTCTATGAGGCATGGTATCATGTCCCGCACACGGATCCGGAGGCAGAGCGGGTCTATGGACTTGCCGAGCTGTACCGCGATGCAATCCGTGGGGCGCATCTCATCGGCAATGCAGGCTGCTATACGACGGCAGGTATTCTCGCACTGACCCCGCTCGTGCAGGAGCATCTCGTACAGATGGATTCGATTCTCGTCGATGCGGTTTCCGGTGTCTCCGGTGCAGGGCGTACACCGAAGGAGAGCACGCATTTCCCGGAGTTCTACGACAGCTTCACGGCGTATGGCGCAGTCAGTCATCGACACACCCCGGAGATCGAGCAAGCGCTCTCAGAGCAGGCGGGTGAGCCGGTTACGATCAACTTTACGCCGCACCTTGCCCCCGTTGCGCGCGGTATTCTTGCCACGTGCTATGCGCGCCTCGCAGACGGCGTAACGGGAGAGGATGTGGACGCGGCATTTACTGCCCGGTATGCAGATGAATTTTTCATCCGCCTGCTTGGGCGCGGAGCGTATGCATCGACGAAATATGTGCGCGGAACGAATTACTGCGATATTTCATGGCATATTGATCCACGCACGCATCGTGTCATTGTTTTTTCCGCGATTGACAATCTCGTCAAAGGCGCGGCAGGGCAGGCGATTCAGAACATGAACATCGCGCTTGATTTGGATGAGCGCACAGGACTCGACCTTGTGCCGATGTATCCGTAAATGGGAATGGAGGATATTGATATGTTCAGCGAGCAGAATGCAAAAGCCGGGGTTACCTTCCCGCAGGGATTCAAGGCAGCAGGGGTCAAGGCAGGCATCAAGAAGAGCGGCAATCTCGATGTTGCCGTGATCTATACGGAGCGGGAGGCAGCTGCGGCAGGCGTCTTTACACAGAATGCAGTTGCCGCTGCACCGGTCTTCGCCTCGAAGAAGGTCGTTGCCACGGGGACAGCACATGCGATTGCAGCAAATGCAGGCTGTGCGAATGCCTGCACCGGTGCACAAGGGGAAAAGGATGCGCGCGCAATGCAGGAGATCACGGCGGCGGCACTCGGCTGCACGCCGGAGGATGTTCTCGTCGCCTCAACCGGCGTGATTGGCGTAAATCTTCCGATGGACAAGATGGAGGCAGGGCTGAAAGCCGCAGTTGCCGCACTCTCGACAGACGGCAGCGTCAGCGCAGGCAACGCCATTATCACGACGGATACCTACTCCAAGTCGTGTGCCACGGAGGTGATGCTCGGCGGCAAGCAGGTACGGTTTGGTGCGATCGCAAAGGGCTCGGGAATGATTCAGCCAAATATGGCGACGATGCTCGCCTTTATCACAACCGATGCAGCGATTGACGGCAAGCTTCTCCAAAAGGCACTCTCCGAGGTCGTTGAAATTTCGTTCAACATGATTTCGATTGACGGTGATATGAGCACGAACGATATGGCTGTTGTGCTTGCCAATGGTGCGGCAGGAAATGCGAAGATCACGTCAGAGGGCGCGGACTACGAGACGTTCAAGGCAACGCTCGCAGAGATCTGTACAGGGCTTTCGCAGCGCATCGCCTCCGACGGTGAAGGTGCAACGAAGTTCCTGACGGTTCACGTGATGGGAACGAAGAGCTTTGCCGACGCCAAGACGATTGCGATGAGCGTGGCAAAGAGCCCGCTCGTCAAGACAGCATTCTTCGGGGAGGATCCGAACTGGGGACGCGTGATCTGTGCAGTCGGCTATGCAGGTGTTCCGATGAATCCCGAGACAACTGTTGTGAAGTTCGGAGGCATCCCCGTCTACGTGCACGGTGTCGGCGCGGACTATGATGAGACGGCACTCAAGCAGGTCATGGGGGAGCATGATATCGTGGTTGACATCGACATGGGTATAGGCACACAGGAAGCAACCGTCTGGACCTGCGATTTCTCCTATGAGTACGTCAAGATCAATGGTGAGTATCATACCTGAGGTGAGGGCTATGTACAGCGATAAGGACAAGGCGGAGATCTTGGTTGATGCCCTCCCGTACATCCAGGAGTTCTCGGGCACGACAGTCGTCATAAAGTACGGCGGCAACGCGATGGTAAGCGATGTGCTGAAGGAAAACGTTATGCGCGACGTGGCGCTGATGAAGTATGTCGGCATCCGTCCCGTCATCGTTCATGGTGGAGGACCGGAGATCACGGGCTTTTTGAAAAAGGTCGGCAAGGAGTCCTCCTTCGTCGCAGGGCTCCGTGTGACGGATGAGGAGACCGTTGAGATCGCCGAGATGGTGCTCGACGGAAAGATCAACTCGGAGATTGTCAATCTCCTGAACCAGCGCGGCGTTCGTGCCGTTGGTCTCTCAGGCAAGGATGCGGGGCTGATCCGTGCGCGCAAGAAGATGGCGACCGTATACGAGAACGATGCGGCGCATGAGGTGGACATTGGCTTCGTGGGCGCAGTGGAAACAATCGACGTCTCTGTAATTGAAGATCTGCTGGATCACGGCTATGTGCCGGTTATTGCGCCAATCGGCGTAGGGATGGACGGCGAGAGCTACAACATCAACGCCGACTACGTTGCGGCGGAGATCGCAGGGGCCCTTGCGGCGGAGAAACTGCTTCTCCTGACGGACATCGAGGGCATCTATAAAGATTTTAACGACAAGAGTTCGTTTCTCTCGACCATCCATCTGCAGGAGGCACGCGACTACATCCGCGACGGCATCATCTCGGGCGGGATGATTCCCAAGGTAGAGGCGTGTCTGACGGCACTGGAGCGCGGCGCGGCAAAGACGCACATTATCGATGGACGTTTGCCGCACGCCATTATCCTCGAGATTTTTACGTCGACTGGTGTTGGTACACAGGTTGTACGATAGGGAGTATATATGAGCGAAGCAGAGAAGAAAATTTTTGACACCGATGAGAAAGACTATCTCCCCGTATTCAATCGCTATAAAATCGTGCTCGATCATGGTGAGGGCGTTTATGTTTGGGATGTTGCGGGCAGAAAGTATCTTGACTTTCTCGGCGGCATCGCTGTCAATGTTCTCGGGCATCATTATCCGCCGCTTGTCGAGGCAATTGCATCGCAGGCGGCAAAGATCATCCATGCCTCGAACCTTTACTACACGAAGCCGCAGGCGGACGCAGCGGCAAAACTTGCAGCACTTAGCGGGCTCGGCAAAGTATTCTTCTGCAACTCGGGCGCAGAGGCAAACGAGGGAGCAATAAAAATTGCACGTAAGTACGCCTGCCGCATCCATCCGGAGAAATCGCAGATCCTTACGGCGTGGGATAGCTTTCACGGGCGTACGCTTGCGACGCTGACCGCGACGGGGCAGCCGAAGTATCACGAGGGTCTTGGGCCACTACCGGCAGGCTTTGACTATATCCGCTACAATGATATTGCAGATCTCAAGACGAAGATCAGCGATAAGACGGCAGCGGTCATGCTCGAGACGATTCAGGGGGAGGGTGGCGTCTATCCGCCAGAGGACAACTATTTGAAAAAAGTTCGTGCCCTCTGCGACCAGCATGGTGCGCTCCTCATCCTCGATGAGATTCAGGCGGGCATCGGGCGCGCGGGGACGTTCTTCGCCTATGAGAAATACGGCATAAAGCCCGATATTGTGACGCTTGCAAAAGGTCTTGCCGGCGGCGTGCCGATCGGTGCCTTTGCTGTCACGAATGAAGTCGCAGCTGCGTTCCATGCAGGGGATCACGGCACGACATTTGGCGGCAACCCCCTTGCCTGTGCGGCGGCGAACGTTGTCCTCGATACAGTCCCGAAAAAGGAGTTCTTGGCACGTGTCGCGGTACTCGGCGCGTACTTCAAGCAGAAGCTCGTAGAGCTGCAGAAGAAGTATCCGGCTTTCATCGTCGACGTGCGCGGCACGGGGCTGATACTTGGCGCGGAACTCGCATCGGATGCACATGGACGTGATATTGTGAATGTGTGTCTTGAAAAGAGAATCATTATCAATTGTACGGTGGGGAAGGTGCTGCGTTTCCTGCCGCCGCTCATCATCACCGAGCCGCAGATCGACGAGGTCGTCAGCGTTCTTGATGATGTGATCTCGCACTATGCGTGATGTGCTGTTTTCTTTACGGCGATGCTGTAATACGATATAATACAGAAATGGGAGGGGTTATATGCTGAAAGGGAAGGACTTATTGTCCATTCATGAACTCAGTCGAGATGAGGTCGAGGAGATTCTGTCCCTCGCACAAGAGCTCAAGGAAAAGCAGAAGGCGGGGATACCGCACCGCCTTCTGGAGGGCAAGTCGCTCGGCATGATCTTTGAGAAGTCCTCAACGCGGACGCGCGTGTCCTTCGAGGTGGGGATGTATCAGCTTGGCGGCCAGGCACTGTTCCTCAGCAGCCGCGATCTGCAGCTCGGGCGCGGTGAGCCGATCAAGGATACGGCGCGCGTGCTCTCACGCTACCTTGACGGCATTATGATCCGTACGTATGGACATGACCGTATCGAGGAACTTGCGGAGTGGGCGGATGTTCCCGTGATCAACGCGCTCAGTGACCTCCTGCATCCGTGCCAGGCGCTTACCGATCTCCTCACGATCCGTGAGTATAAGGGCAAGAATCTCACGGGGCTGAAGATGGCATACGTTGGCGACGGCAATAATATGACGCACTCGCTTATGTATGCGGCGGCAAAGGTCGGCATGAACTTCGCGGCAGCGACCCCCGAGGGATATGAGCCGAATGCCGAAGTTGTGGCAAACGCCAAGGCTGATGCGGCAGCGACGGGTGCGACTGTTACGATCACGCACAATCCGATGGAAGCGGTTGTGGGCGCAGATGTCATCGTTACGGACACGTGGGCGAGCATGGGGCAGGAGGCGGAGCACGACGCACGCACAGCGGTCTTCCGGCCCTATCAGGTGAATTGGGAGCTCGTTGCCGAGTCGGGCGATGCGCGCTGCATCGTCATGCACTGTCTGCCCGCCTACCGAGGAGAGGAGATCGCGGAGGATGTCTTTGAAGAATTTGCCGATGTGATCTTTGACGAGGCGGAGAACCGTCTCCATGTTCAGAAGGCAATCATGGCACTCACCATGGGAAATTAAGGAGTTGTTTTATTATGGCTAAACAGATCAAAAAAGTCGTTCTTGCCTATTCCGGCGGTCTTGATACGTCGGTGATCATTCCTTGGCTGAAAGAGCACTACGATGGCTGCGAGGTTATCGCTGCCTGTGCTGATGTCGGACAGGGTGATGAGCTGAGTGTCGTTCACGACAAAGCACTTGCCTCTGGTGCATCGAAGGTGTTCATCGTCGATCTTACGAAGGAGTTCCTTGAGGAGTATGTCTGGCCAACACTGAAGGCAGGTGCGGTCTATGAGGGCAAGTATCTGCTCGGCACCTCCTTTGCCCGCCCTGTGATTGCCAAGGCGCTCGTTGACATCGCGAAGCGCGAGGGGGCGGATGCCATTGCTCACGGCGCGACAGGCAAGGGCAACGATCAGGTGCGCTTTGAGCTGACGGTCAAGGCACTTGCTCCCAATCTCCAGATCATTGCACCGTGGCGTGAATGGGATCTTGACTCGCGTACGGCAGAGATCGCCTATGCGAAGAAACACGGAATCCCTGTCGCGACGGAGAATAAGACGTACAGCATGGACCGCAACATCTGGCATCTCTCGCATGAGGGCTCAGACCTCGAGGATCCTGCGAACGAACCGAAGAACTCCATGTTCCTCATCTCCTGTGCGCCTGAGGATGCACCGGATGCGCCGGAGTATGTCTCCATTTCCTTTGAGAAAGGGATCCCCGTCGCTGTCAACGGTGAGAAGATGGGGGCAGTCGAATTGCTGACGAAACTCAATGAGGTCGGTGCACGCAATGGTGTCGGCATTGTCGATATCTGCGAGAACCGCCTCGTCGGCATGAAGTCGCGCGGTGTCTATGAGAACCCGGGGGATCGATCCTCTACTATGCGCATCGTGAGCTGGAATACCTCTGCCTCGACCGCTTTACCTTCCACTACAAGGAGGGACTTGCCATCCATTATGGTGAGCTGGTCTATGACGGCATGTGGTTCTGTCAGTTGCGCGAGGCACTCGCCGCCTTCGTGGACAGCACGCAGGAGACCGTGACGGGTGAGGTACGCCTGAAGCTCTACAAGGGCAACATCATCTCTGCCGGTGCGAAGTCTCCATACTCCCTCTATAGTCAGGAGTTCGTTACCTTCGAACATGATGACGTTTACGATCAGGCGGATGCAACGGGCTTTATCAACCTCTTCGGCCTGCCGCTCAAGGTGCGTGCACTCATGCAGGAGGGGCAGAAATAATGAGCGAAAAGCTCTGGGGCGGCCGCTTCTCCAAGACGACCGATGAGATGATCAATGAGTTTCAGGCATCCATCGGATTTGACCGCCGTATGTACCGCGAGGATATTGCGGGATCTCTTGCCCATGCTGCCATGCTCGCCAAGGTCGGCATTCTCTCAGAGGAGGATCACGCGGCAATCGAGAAGGGGCTGAAGGACATCCTTGCTCAGATCGAGCACGGAGATTTTGATTTCAGTGTAGCACTTGAAGATATTCACATGAATATCGAAAAGCGTCTCACGGACGCAATCGGCGATGCGGGCAGCCGCCTGCACACGGCACGCAGCCGCAACGATCAGGTGGCACTCGATACGCATCTCTTTGTACGCCATGCTGTCGTGGACGTGATGGCACATATTCGCGCGCTGCAGCAGGCCCTCACGGAGTCCGCCGCACAGTATCGGGATGTGATTATGCCAGGCTATACGCATCTCCAGCGTGCGCAGCCCATCCTCTTTTCCCACCATCTCATGGCGTATTTTGGAATGCTCGCACGCGACTTTGAGCGGTTTCAGGGCGTCTATGCGCGTACGGATATCATGCCGCTCGGTGCCGGAGCACTTGCGGGGACGACACTGCCGATCGATCGACAGTTCGTGGCACAGCGGCTGCACTTCGAACGCATCTACACAAATAGTCTGGATGCTGTCAGCGACCGTGACTATATCATCGAGTTCCTCTCTGCCGCATCAATTCTCATGGTGCATCTCTCGCGCCTCTCAGAGGAGATCATCCTCTGGTGCTCACGAGAGTTCTCGTTTGTCGAGTTGGACGACGCGCACTGTACGGGATCGTCGATGATGCCGCAGAAGAAAAATCCTGATGTCTCCGAGCTTGTGCGTGGAAAGACCGGCCGCGTTGTCGGACATCTCATGGCGATGCTCATGGCGGTCAAGGGGCTTCCTCTTGCCTATAACAAGGACTTGCAGGAGGATAAGGAGGGGCTGTTTGACACCATCGACACGATGAAATTCAGCCTTGCGGTATATGCACAGTTGATACGGGGCATGAAACTGCGTGAGGACGTCATGCGTCATGCGGTCGAAGCGGACTACTCGAATGCCACGGATCTCGCGGACTACCTTGTGCGCAAGGGATTGCCGTTCCGTAAGGCACACGCCGTCGCGGGGCAGGCAGTAGCACAGTGCATCGCACGCGGGATCTATCTCGCGGATCTGCCGATCGCGGACTATCAGCAGCTCTCACCGCTCTTTGCGGAGGATATCTATGATGCCATTTCTCCTGAGACTTGCGTTTCCTGCCGCAACTCTTACGGCGGTACATCGTACGAGCAGGCAGAAATGCAGCTTGAGGCTGCGAAAAACCTCATGACGGAGGAGAAGAGCATCGTCTCCGTACTGACGGAAAAACAGAATATATTGTCGTAATTTCAATGAGAAGGACTTGCTGATTGGTTTTTTATCAGCAAGTCCTTAAATTTTATTTGCATTGTCACTGTACAGATGGTACAATAGCACCAAGTGACTGGATCGGATTATTTTTTTGCGATTTTCGTATTTGCTGTGCGGACGTATTTTCACGGCAATGACATCGAAAATGGCTCTTTTCCGTATAGCGACAGGCGTATAGGACGTGTGGTCGCTGTGTTTTCGTGCGGATGAATTCTGATTTCATGATCGAAAGACTGAGAAAAATATAGGAAGGGGATTTTTCCCGAAGGATTTATGGAGGTGTGTTTTTTTGTCGTTCAATCGTAATGGCAACCATGGAAAAGGCGGACAAAAGGTACAGGTTATCCCGTTGGGCGGATTGGGTGAGATCGGAAAGAATATGACGGCCATCCGCGTGGATGATGAGATCCTCGTGGTGGATTCCGGGCTAATGTTCCCGGAGGAAGATATGCTGGGGATTGATCTTGTCATTCCCGATATTACCTACCTTCTTGAGAATCGTGACATGGTCAAGGCGATCGTGCTGACGCATGGGCATGAGGATCATATTGGTGCTCTCCCGTATGTGATGAAGCAGATCCCATGCCCCGTGTATGGTACACGTCTGACGCTCGGCATACTGGAGGGACGCCTGAAGGAGAATGGGGTAGACTCGACCAATCTGCACTCCGTCATGGCGGGGGACATCATCAATATTGGCTGTTTCAGCGTCGGATTTATCCGCGTGAACCACTCCATTCCCGATGCGGTCGGACTCTCCATCAAGACGCCCGTGGGGATGATTGTCCATACGGGTGACTTCAAGCTCGACTATACACCGGTGGATGGGCAGATGACGGATTTCCGCCGTTTCTCCGATCTTGGCAATAAGGGTGTACTCCTTCTGCTCGCCGACAGTACGAACGCCGAGCGCGAGGGACATACGGCAAGTGAACGTACGGTGGGAGCCGCGTTTGATAAGGCGTTCCACAATGTGCGTGGGCGTATTATTGTCGCCACATTTTCCTCGAATGTGCACCGCATTCAGCAGGTCATTGATACGGCGGTCAAGTACAAGCGGCGCGTTGCCGTTCTCGGACGCAGTATGGAAAACGTCGTCGGTATCTCACTTGAGCTTGGCTATCTGACTGCTCCTGAGGGGACGATCATCGGTATCGATGAGGTCAATAACTACCGTCCGGAACAGATCGTCATCGTGACAACGGGCAGTCAGGGTGAGCCGATGTCTGCACTCTCACGCATGGCTGCATCCGATCATCGTAAAATCACGATTGTACCGGGCGATACAGTCATTATCTCGGCAACGCCGATCCCGGGGAATGAGAAGCTGGTCTCCAAGACGGTGGATAATCTGATGAAGCTCGGTGCAAACGTCATCTATGGGCGCGATAAAGGGATCCATGTCTCAGGGCATGGCAGCCGTGAGGAACTGAAGCTGATGCACAACCTCGTACGGCCGAAGTTCTTCATGCCCGTACACGGTGAGTATCATCATCTCGTTCAGCATGCAGGTCTTGCCCGCGAGCTCGGAATGCCGAAGGAAAATATCTTCATCAGTGAGAACGGGCAGGTGCTCGAGTTTACGAAGGAGAAAGGCCAGGTCGTCGGGCGCGTGCAGTCTGGCATGGTTATGGTCGATGGCCTTGGCGTCGGCGATGTCGGCAACATTGTTCTGCGGGATCGCCGTCAGCTCTCACAGGATGGCATCCTCATCGTTGTTGTGGCAATGAACCGTCAGAGCAATCGTGTTGTTTCGGGGCCTGACATCGTCTCGCGTGGCTTTGTCTACGTACGCGAGTCGGAAGCCCTGATGGATGAGGCACGAGCTCGTGTTCAGCAGGCGCTTGACCGCTGTGAGGACGAGAATGTGCGTGAGTGGTCGGCGATCAAGTCGAATGTACGCGATGCGCTCAGCCGTTATCTCTTTGATAAGACGCGCCGCCGTCCGATGATCCTCCCGATCATTATGGATGTTTAATATCTATTATACGGGGTCGTTATGCGAAGAAGCGAACTTCGTATAACGGCCCCATTTGCGTATTTCTTTCAACACCCCCTCATGTCTGAGCTGTGATTGGTATCGTGTGTAATAGAGATTTCATTCGCTAATATTTTCCCAAATTGCAATATCAAATCGGACAGTAGAGCATAACAGAATCAAAAATTATGGGTGAAGATTTTTTAGCGCGGCATCGAAGCGCTCTTGTGGCGTCTCATAACCTAGAATTTTACGTGGCAGTGAATTGATCCAATCCTCTACGCGCTGCACTTCTTCCTCGCTCAAGTTCGTCATATCCATGCCCTTCGGAATGAAATACCGAACGAGGGCATTCTGCTTCTCGTTCGTTCCACGTTCCCAAGGTGCGTAAGGATGAGCATAGTACACCTTCGCCTCTGGAACAGCTTCTTGCAGACGAGCGAACTCGCTCCCATTGTCGCAGGTGATCGTACGAAATACCTGTGAAAATTGTGCCCCATAGAGCTCTCTTAGTTTGGCAATCCCCTCGGCAGCTGCCTCTGCGGTCTTTGCACGAATCTTTATAAGGTGTCTCTTTCGCTTCTTACGTTCATCTGCGGCAAGCAGAACAGGATCCGTTCCCTTTTTCCCGACGATGGTGTCAAGTTCCCAATTTCCAAAGGTGGAGCGTTCGTCAACAAGAGGGTCACGGCGGTCAATACTCTCACCGAGCGTCCTGCCGTCGTCATGGTTCTTTTTCTCTTTGCGCTTACGACGGCGTACCTTCTGTCGCAGGTCGATGTTTTTGACCTTGAGCAGCCCCATCGCAATGTAGTTGTAGATGGTCTTTGTGCAGACAGACACCTCGAACAGATTCATACGCTTGGCACGCCCGCAGATTGCATCAGGAGAGTGTTTGTCTTTGAGAATGGCGTTTTCTACATACCGGATGAAGTCCTGTGCAGCATTAAATTTGGACGGTTTTCCGGAGTTCTCACGATTGCGCTCATAGCGCATTTGACCGGACTGTGCAAAATACTGCTCATAGTACGTCCAATCGGAACGCTTCTGCGCTACCGTGCCGCGCTTTATTTCCTCGTACAAGGTGGAGCGGGCGATGCCAAGGCCTTTGGCGATTTTCACCTTGGGGACACCGAGACGCAGCATCGCT
The DNA here is from genome assembly GCF_001554015.1 of Selenomonas sp. oral taxon 136. Taxonomy (NCBI): domain Bacteria; kingdom Bacillati; phylum Bacillota; class Negativicutes; order Selenomonadales; family Selenomonadaceae; genus Selenomonas; species Selenomonas sp. oral taxon 136. Next base: position 2,391,895 of record NZ_CP014239.1, on the reverse strand, counting down.
TCGATCTGCCCGCGCTGATAGGCGTTTAAGTGCTTGAATGTGCGGCGTTTTGTGGTAGAATGAGTGTGGGACATACAGAACCTCCTGGTAGTGTTTGTGCAAAGATATTTTACCAGATTGATTCTGTATGTTCTACTTTTTTATGTGTCCGATTTCATTTTACAATGAACCCTAATATTTTGATGATATTGCTGTATTGGCAGCTTGCAGTTGTTCACAAAATGAGATAGAATAATAGTGGTTTATCGTCTTTTTGATGTGGATGAGGAGGAGTTTTATGACGGCGGCTGAACAGAAAGAGCTGCGGCTCTTTGCGGTGAAGGTGCGCGAGGGGATTCTGCGCGGCACGCATGCGGCGAAAAGTGGACATCCGGGTGGATCACTTTCGTCAGCGGATTATTTCACCTATCTCTACAAGAAGGAAATTCGTGTCGATCCGAAAAATCCGCATGATCCAAACCGCGACCGCTTCGTTCTTTCCAAGGGACACGTTGCACCGGGGCTCTATGCGACACTGGCGAACTGTGGATTTTTCCCCGTGGAGGAACTGCTGACCCTCCGTCATATCGGCTCGCGCCTGCAGGGACATCCGAATATGAACCTCACGCCCGGCATCGATATGTCTACAGGCTCTCTTGGTCAGGGACTTTCGACGGCTGCGGGCATGGCCAAGGGCGCGAAGTATCTTGGCAAGGATATCAACGTCTACACGCTGCTCGGCGACGGCGAGCTTGCCGAAGGACAGATCTGGGAGGCGACGATGTTCGCCGCGCACTATGGGCTTGACAATCTCTGCATCGCCGTGGACGTCAACGGGCTTCAGATCGACGGCAAAACAGCAGATGTCATGAACAGCGCCCCCGTGGACAAGAAATTCGAGGCATTCGGCTGTGCCGTTCAGTGGATTGACGGGCATGATTTCACTGCTCTTGCGTCGGCATTCCACACCTTCCATGCGAATCATGGCAGCAAGCAACCGACGGTGATTCTGATGAAGACAGTCAAGGGCAAGGATGTCTCCTTTATGGAGAATCAGGCGGGCTGGCATGGAAAAGCTCCAAACGATGCCGAGCTTGCCCAGGGGCTGGAGGACTTGGCTGCGGTTCGGAAGAGCATCGAGGAGGCATGAGCATGGCAGAGGTAAAGAAAATTGCAACTCGTGAGAGCTACGGCAACGGATTGGTGGAATTAGGAAAAGAACACGATAACGTCGTCGTGCTGGATGCGGATCTTGCTGGTGCAACCAAGACGGCTATCTTTAAGAAGGCATTCCCCGACCGTCACTTCAACTGCGGTATTGCAGAGTGCAATCTGGTAGATGTCGGCGCGGGTCTGTCGACCATGGGACTCGTGCCGTTTGTCTCGACGTTTGCCATGTTTGCGGCGGGGCGTGCCTATGAGCAGGTGCGCAATACGATCGGATACCCGCATCTGAACGTAAAGATCTGTGCCACGCACGGCGGCATCTCCGTCGGTGAAGACGGTGCATCGCATCAGTGCTGTGAGGACTTTGCTCTCATGCGTACGATCCCCGGCATGACGGTCATGTGCCCTTCGGATGATGTGGAGGCGCGCAAAATGCTGCATGCTGCCTACGAGATGGACGGTCCTGTCTACATCCGTTTCGGCCGTGCAGCAACGCCGGTCTACCATGCAGAGGATTTTCCTTTTGTCATTGGCAAAGGAGAGGTGCTGCAGGATGGCACGGATGTCGCGGTCATTGCCACGGGGATTCTCGTGCCGGAGGCGATCGAGGCAGGAAAACGTCTTGCGGCCGAGGGCATCAGCACGCGTGTGATCAATATGGCGACGATCAAGCCACTCGATACAGAGATCGTTCTCCGTGCAGCGCGTGAGTGCGGGAAGATTGTCACGGTAGAGGAGCATAACATCATCGGCGGACTTGGCGAAGCGGTCTGCGCTACGCTTGCGGAAGGATGCCCCGTTCCTGTCCGCCGTGTCGGTGTCAATGATGCGTTCGGATACTCTGGCCCTGCGGCCGAGCTCCTGAAGGAGTTTGGTCTGACTGCAGACCATATTGCCGAGGCGGCACGCACGCTGGCGGAAAAATAATATCCATGCAGAAGATGTTCTCTTTCATTGGAGAACATCTTTTGTTTTATCCGTGCTTTCCTAGATTGCGCGATATTCCTTTTTCCCTTATAATAGGAATAAGAGTCATAAGAGTTATATGAAATGAGGATGCTATGAGAATACAGGGCGTAGTGTTTGACGTTGATGACACGCTGTATGATATGGCTCAGCCATTCTATGCTGCATTACGAAGGCTCTATGGAGAGCGCAGTGAGTTCGACTTGCCATCTCTCTTTCTATCCTTTCGCCGCCATAGCGATGAGCGGTTTGAGGAGTCGCAAACAGGGAAAATCAGTATGGAGCAATTCTATATTTATCGCATCCAAAAAACGTTGGAAGAAGCTGACGTTCAGACGACGGATGCGCAGGCGTTGGCGTTTCAGCGCGTCTATATGGGGCTCCAATATCAGATTCGGCTCTCGCCAATGATGATTCGCATGTTCAACGAGCTCCGTTCGCGAGCCAAACTCGGTGTGATTACCAACGGCGAATCTGCACACCAGAGAAAAAAGATAGATTCTCTTGGTCTGTCAAAATGGATGCCGGAAGAGACAACGATCGTATCAGGTGACTACAAGTTTCGTAAACCAGATCCTCGTATTTTCCAACTGATAGAGGAACGCATGGATCTGGACAAGGCAGGGCTTCTCTATGTCGGCGATGCATTTGAGATGGATGTGAAAGGTGCGATAGAGGCAGGCTGGAGTGCTGTTTGGTTCAATCGCCGTGATCGAGCCATGCCAAAGGATGCTGCGGGTCTGTCATTTACTGAAGTTTCATCCGAGGATAAATTGCTTTCCGTTGTTGTAAAAGCCGTGCGCGGATGATTTGAACATAATTCATCTGTGATTCCTGATGAAACAACATAAAAATAGCTCATCCATACGGATGAGCTATTTTGTTGTATAAAGAAAACCACGCGATAGTCGCGTGGTTGGAAAGAGCTTAAGCGGTGAACAGAAAATCCCCAGTGTGCTAAACTATGCGTAAGCCTGCCAGCCTAAAAATAGTGAAGGCACTAGGGAGGAAACAGCATTATGTCGAAACAACAAAATGCCGATACGCATAGTTTAGCACACACAAAGTGGAATTGTAAGTATCACGTTGTGTTTGCACCGAAGTATCGGCGAAAAGTATTCTACGAAGGGAAACGGCTGGAAATCCGGGAGATCCTAAGAAAGCTGTGCGCGTGGAAGGGGGTAGAGATCATTGAAGGGGAGATCTGTCCGGATCATATCCACCTGCTGTTAAGTATCCCGCCGAAGATCAGCATAGCGAGCTTTATGGGATACCTAAAGGGCAAGAGTAGCTTAATGATATTCCCAAAGTATGGAAACATGAAGTTTGCATACAGAAATCGAGAATTTTGGTGCAAAGGGTATTATGTCGATACCGTAGGAAAGAACACCAAGGCGATTAAGGAGTACATAGCTGACCAGCTGAAGAAGGATCGGGAGCAGGATCAACTGAGCTTGTTTGACCCAAGAGACCCATTTATGGGTGGCAAGTAATCTGTGCATGGCTGGCAGGCCAATAAAAGGCGTACTTGTACGCCGCCAATTACATAAGGGCTATGCCCGAAAATGAAAAACCACCCGCTATGCGGGTGGATATTTATTTCTGCTTAAGTCGCGAAATTACTTATTCTGGTCGATGAGAGCCTGAACTTCGGGTGCCTTTCCATCCGAGCCGAGGACTTCCTTGATCTTGTGAGCAACGAGCTCCTTGATGTAGTTACGACCATCGGACAGGTACTGACGCGGGTCAAAGTGTGACGGCTCCTTCTTGAAGTGCTCGCGGATGCCTGCCGTCATCGCAAGACGCAGATCAGAATCGATGTTGATCTTGCAGACAGCCGACTTTGCGGCACGGCGGAGCTGATCCTCGGGAATGCCGACCGCATCCGGCATGTGGCCACCGTTCTCGTTGATGATCTTGACGTACTTCGGAATAACAGAGGATGCACCATGGAGCACGATGGGGAACCCGGGGATGCGCGTCTCGATATCCGCAAGGATGTCGAAACGGAGCGGCGGCGGGACAAGAACGCCATCCGCATTGCGCGTGCACTGATCCGGCGTGAACTTAAATGCGCCGTGCGAGGTGCCGATCGCGATGGCGAGGGAGTCAACGCCCGTCTTCTCGACGAAGTCCTGGACTTCCTCCGGCTTCGTGTAGGACGCATTTTCTGCCGAGACGTTGACATCGTCTTCGATCCCTGCCAGCTGACCAAGCTCCGCCTCGACAACAACGCCGTGCGCATGTGCATACTCGGCAACGCGCTTAGCAAGTGCCACGTTTTCTGTGTAGGGGAGATGCGAGCCGTCGATCATGACGGAGGTGAAACCGCCATCGATGCACGCCTTGCAGATGTCAAAATCTGCGCCGTGATCGAGGTGAAGCGCAATGGGAATATCGTTGATTTCGAGTGCTGCCTTGACGAGATGGACAAGGTACTCATGACGGGCATACTTGCGTGCACCTGCGGAGACCTGCAGAATCAGCGGAGACTTTAACTCTCCGGCGGCATCCGTAATCCCCTGGACAATCTCCATGTTGTTGACGTTGAAAGCGCCGATGGCATATCCGCCGTCGTAGGCTTTCTTAAACATTTCTTTTGTTCCGACGAGTGGCATGTGATTACCCCCTAAACAGATTAACAATGATTCATCGAATGTCTTAATTATAGCATAGATTATTGAGTGAAGATACCGCTTTTTGAAATTTCCCATCGGTTCTGCTATAATGGGAACACTAATCGGTAAAGGCGGGTGCATCGCGTGCAGTTAAAGCGCTTGGAGGCTTATGGGTTCAAGTCATTCGCCGAGCGAATTGTCGTCCAGTTTGATCAGGGAATCACAGCGGTTGTGGGACCGAATGGCAGTGGAAAAAGCAATATTACCGACGCAGTGCGCTGGGTTCTGGGGGAACAGAATATCCGTATGCTGCGTGGGCTGCGTGCCGAGGACATCATCTTTGCCGGCTCTTCTGCACGGCGTGCGTTGAGTGTGGCAGAGGTAATTCTTGTATTTGACAATACGGATAAGACGCTGCCCATTGACTACGAGGAGGTTGTGGTCAAGCGCCGACTGTATCGCAATGGGGACAGTGAAATATACCTGAATGACTCCCGCTGTCGTATCAAGGATATATATCAGTTGTTTGCCGACACAGGGATCGGACACGATGGTATGAGCATCATCGGACAGAATCGCCTGAACGATATCCTTGACAGCCGTCCGGAAGATCGGCGCGTTTTTTTCGAGGAAACTGCGGGGATCACCAAATACCGCACGCGCAAACAGGAGGCACTCCGCAAGCTGCGTGACAATGATGCTGACCTCGTGCGCTTGAGTGACATTATGCACGCGCAGGCCACTGAGCTTCAGCCGTTGTCCCAACAGGCGGAAAAGACCAAACAGTTCCGTGCACTGGATTCAGAGCGACGGAGCTACCAGCTGACTGCCCTTGTCCACCAGCACGAAAGCCTGCAAAAAGAGCAAGAATCCGCTGATCGAGATCTGCATGTGCACGAAGAGGCAGAGATACGTGCGATGCAGGAGAGGAAAGAAAAAGAAGATCAGAAGACTGCACTCGAAGAGAAAATGGCTGCCATTGATCTCCGTATGGGAGAACAGGAGCAAAAGAGTACAGAGCTTCAATCTAAGCTGGATCATTTAACCAGAGAAGCTGCTCTCCTGGAAGGGCGCCGGGATGAAGGAGAGAAACGAAAAGCATATATTGAGCAACAACGCCAGTCTGCCGAAGTTAAGATTCAGACGACACTACAGGAAATTGCTCAGATTGATGCTCTCCTCGTACGGAAAAGAGAGGAATGTACCGGAAAAGAACATACGCTGCATGAGGCATGTGCTGAACTTGAACGCGTGCAGGCTCTCGTGCATACAGAGGAAAAGGAACAGGAGCGTAATGCGCATGCACGGCACGCCGTGCAGCGTGTGTTGGCACGCCTGCGTGAAAAACTTGCTGCCGTATCGGGGGCGCATCAAGACAGCGACCATGCGGCATCGGCACAGGAGGAGCTTGCCCGAAGAAGGTCACTTTTGATAGAGACACAGTCTGAAATTACAGCAGCAGAGGATGCGGCCCGCCGTATCGAAGAAGAATTGTGCGGGGTGAAAGAAAAATGCAGCCGCATCCAACAAGAGATGAAAGAACTTCGCCGCGCACAGGAGAATGATGAACGGCAGATCAGACAGACTGAGGGCGAGATGCTCCGTGCACAGCAGAGTCTGGAGTTTCTTCGGCGTATGCAGGAGAGCTATGAGGGATTTGGCAAGGACGTACAGATCGTCCTCCGTGCCCAGGAGCCGTGGCGAAGCCACGTGGCGGGAACCGTCGCCGATCTCATACGTATTCCGCAACGCTTCCTTGCGGCAATGGAGGCAGCGCTCGGTGGGAGTGTGCGCAATATTGTCACCGAAGATGCACAGACGGCAAAGGAAGCGATCGGCTATCTGAAACGGAATCATGGCGGACGCGTCACCTTTCTCCCACTGACGACGATTACGGTGCGCCCTCCACGGGATATAGATACCAAGCAGCATAAAGGCATTATCGGCTGGGCGAATACACTTGTTCAGGCGGATGGACGATTCCAGAGGGTCGTGGATCATCTCCTTGGACAGACACTGGTGATGGAAACCCTTGACGATGCTCTTGTGACAGCGAAGAAGGAAGGATATCGTCTTCGCATCGTCACACTTACCGGAGAGTTGCTGAATCCCGGCGGGTCACTTTCGGGTGGAGGGCGAAGGAAACAGCAGACAATGCTGCTCAATCGCCATGCGGAGATCGAGACAACTGAGGCGAATCTTGCAGCGAAAAGCAAACTATGCGGCGAATATCGTGCTGCACGAGAAGCGCATCAGAATGCGTGGCAAATAAAAGATCGTGACGTTCAGCGTTGTACGAAGCGAATCGAGCAACTGTCGGGTGAACTATTAAAAAACAATGGAAATCGTGAACTGCTGCAGGCGCGCGCACTGGATCATGCAGAGGCCGTTCAGAAGATGGAGCATGCTGAGCAGGAACGTGCCATATACTCTGCACAGCTCGCCAAGAAACGTGTGCAGTTGGAGCGTCATATTGCGCAGTGTGAGGCACATGAGTCTCGCTTTATCCATGAACAGGAGAAGCTGAATCAGGCTGGCAGGGAGTACGGTGCTGCATTAAAAAAGACAGCGGACGCCATCCATGCACTCGAAGTGGAGCTTGCCTCACTTCGAACCTCCATTGATACGGAGGAAATGCATCGTAAGTCCCGCGTATTGGAAGAGCAGGATGCCCGTAAGACACAAAGTGTTATTACTGCCCAAGAGAAACAGCTGTCTGAGGAACTGACAGAGGGGACAGCGCGGATCGCATCGCTCTCAGAGGAGATATCTGCACAGGAGAAACTCCTTCGTGAGAGCAGGAAAAACAGCAGTGATCTCCGGGATGCACGTCTTGCCCACGAAGCAGACGTGCGCGTTTTGGATGAGGCACTGAAGAAATGTCTCTTAAATTTGGAAGAGATCCGCTCCAAACGGCATGAGTGCGATAAGCTCGTGGAACGGATTCAGCTGCGCATGGAGGACTGTCGTGAGCGTTTACTGAGCGACTTTGGCCTCACGCCCGAATCAGCATCTGTCCAGGCAAAGCATGCAGAGCCGCAGGTAGTCAGCGCCTATCTGCACGAACTCGAATCCGCCATCCAATCGCTTGGCACAGTCAATCCGAATGCCATAGAGGAGTACGAAGAAAAGAAAGCGCGATACGAGGAAGAAGAACGTCAAGTAGAGGATCTGAAGTCGGCCAAACAGGATATCGAGCAGATCATTCAAAAGATAGACCAGGATATGACCCGGACATTCCGCGAAGCGTTCCGTCAGATTCAGGAGTATTTCAACGAGATATTTGTGCGGCTCTTTGGCGGAGGAATCGCAGAATTGCGGCTGACGGACAAGGAAGATATTCTGAACAGCGGTGTTGAGATTCTCGTTACTCTGCCGGATAAGAAACGGCAGAATCTGTCTGCTCTATCTGGTGGTGAGCGTGCACTCACGGTGATCGCCTTGTTGTTTTCCTTTCTTCGCTATCGACCGTCTCCATTTTCTATTCTCGACGAGATCGATGCGCCGCTGGATGAGGCAAATGTGTTGCGCTTCGGTGACTTCCTGCAGGAGTTTGCAAAACACACGCAGTTTATTGTGGTCACGCATCGAAAGGGAACCATGAGGGCAGCGGATACGATGTACGGCGTTACCGTGGAGGATGCCGGCGTCTCCAAGGTGCTGTCAATCCGCCTGAAGGATTATGAGGCAGAGCAGAGCGCCTAATCAGTGCTTCCTCAGAGAAAGGAGTTGTCGTGGGATTCTTTGATCGCCTGAAAAAAGGCTTAACGAAGACGCGGGAGAATTTTACCCATAGCATTGAACGCTTGATTATTGGCTATGCTGATATTGATGACGATCTCATCGATGAGCTGGAAGAAACCCTTTTGATGGCCGATGTAGGCGTCAAGACGACGGAGATGCTGATTGCATCTGTACGAAAGGGGATCAGAAATAAGGAAATTCAGACGCCGGATGACTTGATTCCTTTTCTGGAAAAAGAAATTGTTCGCATCTTGGATAGTGGAGAGAGTGATACGCCCATGGCGGATCAACCTCCAACGGTGATCTTGGTGGTTGGGACAAATGGTGTCGGCAAGACGACGACCATCGGGAAGCTGAGTGCCTACTATCGTCATCAGGGCAAAAGTGTTTTGCTGGCGGCGGCAGATACGTTTCGCGCGGCCGCCATCGAGCAGCTTGAGGTCTGGGGCAAGCGAGCGGATGTTCAGGTCATTAAACACGGTGAAGGATCGGATCCCGCCGCCGTTGTCTTTGATGCGCTTCAGGCGGCAAAGGCACGCAGAACGGAGCTTGTCATCGTGGATACGGCGGGGCGCCTTCAGACAAAGTCCAATCTCATGCAGGAACTGGAGAAGATCTACCGTGTGATCGGACGCGAGGTCCCGGGGGCTCCCCATGAGACACTGCTTGTTCTCGATGCAGGGACGGGGCAGAACGCGATTAGCCAGGCAGAATTGTTTTCACAGGTAGCCCCTGTCACCGGTGTCGTCCTCACCAAGCTGGACGGAACGGCGAAGGGCGGCGTCACGATCGGCATCACAGCGCAGCTCGACATTCCCATCAAGTGGATTGGCGTAGGCGAGGGCATTGACGACTTACGTCCCTTCCATGCGGAGGATTTCGTCAACGCACTGTTTGCCAAACGCGAAGATGCAGAAGCATAATAGAGACAGGTATCTGTAACGAAAGAAGGGATCGTCGATGGATGAAGATCTGATCGAACATACCGTTCGCAGCGAGGATATATTTGACGGCACGCTGCTTCATGTGCGCCGCGACATAGTGCGTCTGCCGAACGGAAAAGAGGGGGTGCGCGAGTGGATTCGCCATCCGGGGGCTGCGGCCGTACTTCCGCTCCTCCCCGATGGAAATGTTATTCTCGTGCGGCAGTATCGCCACCCGATCGGCAAGGTTACCTTGGAAGTCCCTGCCGGAAAGCTTGATGCCGAAGGGGAAGATCCACTGCACTGTGCGCGGCGGGAGCTGTCGGAGGAGACGGGCTACACGGCGGAGCAGTACGATAAACTGACGACGATTGCAACCACCGTTGGCTTTTCGAATGAGTACATTCATCTGTACCTCGCACGTCAGCTTTCCTCCGGACGACAGCATACGGATGAAGATGAGTTTGTCAATGTGGTACAAATGCCGCTAAAAGAAGCACTGCATCTGGTCAATACAGGAGAAATCATCGATGCCAAAACCATCATCTCGCTGATGATGGCAGCGCCGCATTGTCCCATCGAGTCATAGGAGATATTGATGTTCGGATTTGATTTACAGGAAATGCTGCTCGGCATTCCCGGGCTTGTCATTGCAATGACCTTTCACGAGTATGCGCATGCGCGTGCCGCCGTCTCTCTGGGGGACTTTACCCCGCGTCTCATGGGGCGGTTGACGTTGAACCCAACGGCCCATATCGACCCCATTGGTCTCCTGATGCTCTTCTTGGTACGATTCGGATGGGCAAAGCCGGTCATGATCAATCCAAGCAATTTTCGTCAACCCAAACGTGACGATATCCTCGTATCACTCGCGGGGCCGATGATGAATTTGTTCCTCGGCTTTGTGGCTTTTTACGTTATGCTGCTGATCAATGCACACCGCCTTGATGTCTCGCAGATCACCTATACGATCATACAGATGATCTTTGTCTACAACGTGAACTTCGCCATTTTCAATATGCTTCCTATTCCGCCGCTCGATGGCTCGCATATTCTCCGCAACCTGCTGCCGCCGGATCTTGCTTATCGTTATCAGTCGATAGAACGATACAGTATTCTCATCATGATCGTATTTATTGCCACACCGATTCTGAGCGTTGTACTGATGCCGCTTTTTCGATTGGTTTACGGATTCTATAAAGTGCTTGGGTCGGCACTCCTATTTTAGGTTGTGTCATGAAGGACGACTATCTGGTCAAATTAGATGCGTTTGAAGGACCCATGGATCTGCTCATGCATCTTATTGAAAAGAATAAGATCGATCTCTACGATATTCCAATTGCCGATTTGACGCGCCAGTATCTAGATCATATTGACAGGCTCTACCAGTTCGATATTGAATATGCCAGCGAGTTCTTGGTCATGGCGGCAACATTGCTGCGGATTAAAGCCCGTATGCTGCTTCCTCCAGCCGAAACGGATGAGGAGCAGGAAGAAGATCCGCGCAGGGAACTTGTCGAACGTCTATTGGAGTATCGTCGATTTAAAGAAATCGCGTCGCTTCTCGCAACGATGAACGATGCACAAAGTCCCTATGTGGAACGCTCTCCCATGCCGCTCCCTGCGCATCGCATGCCGCTGCTTGGTCTTTCTCCTGATGCGCTGTTGCGGGCTTTTTCGGATGTCCTGCGCGCGCAGGAGAAGCCACGCATCCCGACGGTTGTCATTTCAGCGGAGGAGTATCGTGTGCAGGATAAGATGGCGGATATTCTGTCTCTTCTCCATACACATCATGGCCGCATGAAACTGAGCGACGCGTTTCCCAGCGGAACGCGGGAAGAGCTGCTCTCTGCCTTTTTGGCACTGCTGGAGCTCGTCAAGATGCAGACGGTACTCGTTACGCAGGAATGTCTGTATCATGTGATTACGATTTCAACAAAGGAGGGTAGCAGTGCAGTCTCTTAGCCGCTCGAGTATTCTTGAAGCCGTTCTGTTTGCCGCAGGTGCACCGCTTCCACTCTCAAAACTGGCAGAGATCATCGAGGTTCCGGAGTGGGAGGTGCAGGAGGCGCTGACCGTCCTCGAACGCGATATCGCTGCGCAGAGGCGCGGAATATTTTTGCGCAGATCGGCAGGCGGCTATCAGCTCGTGACGCACCCCAGTGCCTTTCCGTGGGTGCAGAAGCTCGCTGAAAAAATACAGCCGACACTGTCCTCGTCTGCGATGGAAACCCTTTCCATTATTGCCTATCGGCAGCCCATCACCAAGCAGGAGGTAGAACACATCCGCGGGGTGCGCGCCGAACGCTCCATTGGACGGTTGATGGAGCTGGAACTTATCTGTGAAATGGGACGTAAACCCGTCGTCGGGCGTCCCATACTGTATGGAACGACAGATTTGTTTTTGCGCTCCTTTGGCCTAGCGCGGATAGAGGATCTTCCTGCCTTACCGAACATCGACGATATAAAGAAGACGCTGGATGATGACCAGCTGCGTCTATTTGAGGAGATGCAGGGGGCATCGGATTCTACGGAAGAAGAATAACTTAGCTTATGCGAAATAAAGGGGTGGAATCATTGGTAGAACTGCTCGCGCCTGCGGGAACGAAAGAGGCTTTTTATGCTGCTGTTGAAAATGGAGCGAATGCCGTCTATCTCGCGGGAAAAATGTTTGGTGCGCGTGCCTATGCGGCCAATTTTGACGAGCAGGAACTGAGCGATGTCATCCGCTATGCGCATCTGAAGAACGTTCAGGTACACGTTGCTGTCAATACGATCATCGATAATGAGGAACTCCCTAAGTTAAAGGAATACCTATCCTTTCTTTCCTCGGTTGGAGCAGATGCTGTATTGGTACAGGATCTCGGCGCGGCACGTCTGGCACAGCAAATCGCACCGTCTCTTCCGCTGCATGCGAGTACGCAGATGACCATCCACAACAGTGAAGGGGTAAAGGCTCTTGCAGCGCTTGGGTTTTCCCGCGTCGTTCTCGCACGGGAATTGTCCATTCCTGAGATACAGAAGATATGCCGTGAGAGCAGTGTTGAGATCGAATGCTTTGTGCATGGCGCACTCTGTGTCTGTTACTCAGGACAATGTCTGATGAGCAGCATGATCGGCGGGCGCAGTGGAAATCGTGGCCGCTGTGCACAGCCCTGCCGCCTTCCGTATACACTGATCGATGAGGCAGGACGAGATGTGCTCGGCGATTCTGCCGGGAATTTCTTGCTCTCTCCGCGCGATCTGAATGCCGTTGATCTGATTCCACAGCTGCTCGACGCAGGAATATATTCGCTGAAGATTGAGGGGCGGATGAAACGTCCTGAGTATGTTGCGACCATTGTCCGCACGTACCGAAAGGCGATCGATCACTATCTAGCTGAAAAAAATCCACCGATCGACGATGATGATCGCGATCATCTGGCGCAGGTGTTTAATCGGGACTTCACAACAGCATACATGGAAAGATACCAAGGAAAGCAGATGATGAGTGACCGCCGTCCGAACAATCGGGGGCTCTTGGTCGGCCGTGTCGTCGATTATGATGCCCGTACGAAAATGGTGTCGCTGAAACTTGCCCGTGATCTTGCTGTTGGCGATCAGCTGGATTTCTGGGTCAAAGTCGGAGGACGCGTTTCTGCGGAGATCGAACATCTCTATGATGAAGAGGGGCGCGAGTGTCCGGCAGCATCCGCGGGGGATATTGTCTTCTTCCGGATCCGTGGACGTGTACGTATGCATGACCGAGCCTTCAAGGTCTATGATGCAAAACTGATGGAGGCAGCGCGTCGTTCCTATGCAGCGGATGCTCTTGCTAAGATTCCTGTCGCCATGCACCTTCATGCCAAAGTACAAGCTCCGCTGACCCTCCATATTGAAGATGATGCAGGAAATTGTGTCGATGAAAAAAGTGAGTACCTGCCAGTGCGCGCGACAAAGCGTCCTCTCACCGACGAGATAGCAAAAGCACAGATGGAACGCCTGGGAACAACGGCGTTTGTCATGAAAGAACTCACCTGCGAGATCGATCCGGAAGTAATGGTTCCCGTCAGCGAACTGAATAAACTTCGCAGAGCAGCTATTGCCGCACTAGAAGAGGTACGCACTAGCCGTTTTCAGGCGAAAAAAAAGATATGTCGAATCACAGTTCCTGTGCGAGAGAATGTGCCGCCTGCACCTCCTGCAAAATTGATGGTCTCTGTGGATTCCCTAGCGGCTGCCGAAGCGGCAATTTCCGGCGGTGCAGATGGGCTTCTCTACGGCGGTGAGTCCTATGAGGGGCGCCATCTGCAGCCGCGTGATTATGATACTGTCTGGGACTATGCACAGGCGCATCACGTACGCATTGACTATAACACGCCACGTATCGTTCATGAAGGTGAGTGTTCTGCGTTAGTAGATCTTCTGGCACATTTTGAAAACAAATTGCCTGCTGCTCTTCATGTCCATAATATTGGAACTGCCCATCTCGCGCAGGAGCATTGTTCTGCTGCTCTTCATGCAGATGCATCAATGATCAGCTACAATAGGGCAACCATTGAGTTTTTGCAGTCTTATGGCTTTAAGGAAGCAACGATTTCGCCAGAGTTAAACGAAAAACAGGCAGCGCGGCTCGCCCATGACTCTGCCATCCCGCTCAGCATGATGGTCAGCGGCCGCTTGCCGTTGATGGTATCGGAATACTGTGTGCTCGGAAGTTTTCTCGGCGATTTAGATAAGGGACAGTGCACGATGCCATGCCGAAAAGGAAGATATTTTTTGCATGACCGCAAGGGGATCGATTTTCCCATTGTAACCGATCAATTCTGTCGTATGCATATATTGAACAGCAAGAAGCTGTCGCTCCTCCCACATGTTCCGAAGATTTTACGTGCGGGGATTACGACCCTGCGCATCGAAGGACGCGGCACGGCACCGGATGAGCTGCGGCGTACGGTTTCTGCCTACAGGGATGCGATGAAATTATCTCTGCCATTAACTGAGGAAGAAGAAAAGCGCCTGCAAATGCAGGAAGGAAATGACATTACGCGCGGTCATTACTTTCGTGGAATCTTGTAGAAGCACCGATTAGTTCTGTCGCATTGTTTTGACGCATTCTTTATAAAAAGAGGTACTTATGGACACGGAGTCATTTAAGGTTTTAGAATACGAAAAAATAAAAACCAGACTCGCATCGTATGCCGCCACAGCCTATGGGAAAGAACGATGCAGCAGTATCATGCCATCTTCCAACTATGACCACGTGGCACGGCTTCACAGGGAGACCGAAGAGGCAGTACGGGTTGCACAGATTCAGCCGCCGCCATTTGATGGCATCCATCATCTGCAGGAGATTCTTAAACAGGCAGGGCGTGGTATTCTGCTGGAGCTGGATGAGCTGCGCTTGGTCAAGAGCACCATTGGCGGCATGAGAGACGTGAAGTATTTTTTTCGTGATCTGTCTGCTGATGCAGAGCTGTTGAAAGACTTGGCGCGGCGCATCGAAATCTTGGGCATGTTGGAACGGAATCTTAAGGCAGCGATTGACGAATACGGAAATTTTCGCGATGATGCCAGCCCCGTCCTTCATCGCATCACGAATGAGCTACGTACGGCACAGTCGCGAGTAAAGGATCGGATTTCTTCCATTCTTCACGATGCAGCCTATCAAAAAATGTTTCAGGAAGCTATTGTAACCGTGCGCGATGAACGCTATGTCATCCCGGTCAAGCAGGAATATCGCAGCCAATTTCCAGGTGTCATTCACGATCAATCTGCAAGCGGCGCGACACTGTTTATTGAACCACTCGCCATTGTCGAGCTGAATAATACCGTGCGTCAGATGGGGATTGCTCGCGAGCAGGAAATCCTGCGTATTATGCAGCGATTGACCGGTGAAATTGCCCGTTCTGCCGATATTTTGTCTGCCAACTGCACGATTTTGTCCGATCTCGATCTCATTTTTGCTCGTGCTTCCTTGGCGCGTGAGATGAGAGCCTATCCGCCGATTTTGAACAGAGACGGCTATGTGTACCTGCGAAGGGCGCGGCATCCGCTGCTCCCTCTGGACAAGGTCGTTCCGATTGATATAGAGTTGGGGAAAACTTTTTCCACACTGCTGATCACGGGGCCGAATACCGGCGGTAAGACCGTCAGCATGAAGACACTCGGCATTCTTGCGCTGATGTCCCAGTCGGGGTGTTTCCTTCCGGTCGAGTCAGGCTCGGAGATACCTGTCTATCAAAATATTTATGCGGACATTGGGGATGAACAGAGCATCGAGCAGAGTTTATCCACGTTTTCCGCGCATACCCGCAATATTGTACGCATCATCGATCGAGCGACATTTGGCGACCTGGTGCTCCTAGATGAGGTCGGCGCGGGAACTGATCCTGATGAGGGCGCTGCTCTTGCGCGGAGTATCATCGAACACTTCCTTATGAATCGCATTGCTACTGTTGCGACAACGCATTATGCCGATCTCAAAACGTATGCATATACACAGCAAGGCGTTGAAAATGCATCGGTTGAATTTGACCTCAAGACGCTCCGTCCGACCTATCGTTTGCTCATCGGTATACCTGGGGCAAGCAACGCCTTTTCCATCAGCCGCCAACTCGGTCTGCCGGAGGAGATCGTTGCACGGGCGGAAGAATATGTAAGCGAGGATCATGCCCAGTTTGAAACCGTTGTTCACGATTTGGAACGTGCCAAGACGATTTATGAGGAAAAAAATCAGCTCCTTTATAAAAAAGAAACGGATGTTGGCAGGGCTGAGTCACGCCTTCGTGCAGAACGTGCTGCATTTGAGCAGTCGAAGCAGGAACTCCTCCATAAGGCACGCGAAGAAGCCAACAACATTGTACGTGAGGCAAGACGAAGTGCCGAGGAGACCATTCAGTCGCTCAAGGAACAGTTTGATGACCATGGCATCAAGGAACGTCAAAAAGCGATTCAAGCAGCACGGTCAAGACTGAATGAGGCCTATGTGCACAATATATCGCCGAAAATTCCTGCGGAGGGGAGACCCGTTCGCCCCGGTGAGATCCAAAGCGGGGATACGGTTTACATCCGTACGCTTGCCCAGGAGGGTACAGTGCTTTCCGTGCAGGGCAAGGAGCTCAGT
This sequence comes from Selenomonas sp. oral taxon 136, assembly GCF_001554015.1. Taxonomy (NCBI): domain Bacteria; kingdom Bacillati; phylum Bacillota; class Negativicutes; order Selenomonadales; family Selenomonadaceae; genus Selenomonas; species Selenomonas sp. oral taxon 136. The sequence continues at coordinate 2,375,393 of NZ_CP014239.1, read as the reverse complement.
GTTCAAGTTGGCGGTCTGCGTACCATGGTCAAGATGGATGCGTGCACATTTGTCGGACACCCAAAGCGTAAAAAAAAGATCAACAAGATACGCATCGGCGGTTCATTGGCGCAAAAATCGGCAGAGGTTCGCCCACAGATTGATGTGCGTGGCATGACCGTATTGGAGGCTGAGGCAGTTCTTGAGAAATTCATCGACGATGCTGTCTTTGCAGGGCTTTCCACTGTGCTGGTCATTCATGGAAAGGGGACAGGAGCGCTGCGCCTTGGGCTGCGTGATTACTTTAAGCGAAATAAATCCATCCGCTCGTTCTCCTTTGCTGATATTGCTGAGGGTGGTACGGGTGCAACCGTTGTTACACTGAAATAGAAGTGAAAAACTCCTCTTGACGCGCGCTTTTTGAGAAAATCTCCTTACAAAATACAAACTTTGTGTTACAATAGAGAAATTGAGTGCATAAAGCGCTTCCAATGGACACATCTTGGGAATCACTGGCAAAATGAAATCTGTCAGATTGGCGTATTTTTTCGTCCGAACGAGGTGGAAAACCGGACGCAGAGTGAGACTCTGCACTAGATTCCCCCCCCCCCCAAAAAAAGTACAGGCAATAAAGATGCGTCAAGATGATGGCGTTAAATTTATAGTGCTTCCCTAGGTTAGGAAGGTATCCATGCAGAAGAGCGAAAAGAAAGCAACGAAGAAGTCGTCAGGATTTTCCCTGGGAAAGATGATCCTCGTCGTAGGACTGATTTTGTTCGTCATGGTCATCGGCGTCGGCTGTGGTTTCCTGACGGCGAGTCTGAATACCAGATCAAATCTGGCAGAGGACATTGTTCCGCCGGCATCGTCGCAGATCTACGATATTCATGGAAATGAGATTGCGAATATCCATGCGGCGGAGAATCGTCGTCCGATTGGCATCAATGAAATCCCCAAAAACCTCCAAAATGCTTTTATTGCGGTGGAGGACAATCGATTCTACGATCATATCGGTATTGACCCACGTGGCATTGTACGCGCGATCTGGGCAAATATTCGCGGCCGAACGGTCACGGAAGGCGGCTCTACGATTACGCAGCAGCTTGCGAAGAATGCCTACCTGACACAGGATCGCACACTAAAGCGTAAGGTACAGGAAGTATTCCTCGCGCTGCAGCTGGAACGACAGTATACGAAGCAGGAAATCCTTGAGCTCTACATGAACCAGATTTACTTTGGACAGGGAGCCTACGGTGTTCAGGCTGCAGCGCAGACGTATTTTGGTAAGGACGCCAAGGATTTGACGCTTAATGAGTGTGCAATGTTGGCTGGAATCCCCAAAAGTCCGAATTATTACTCTCCCATCAACAATATGGATGCGGCGACAGAGCGCAAGGCTGTCGTGCTCGATCAGATGGTTAAGTACGGCTATATCAGTGACAGTGAAGCCGCAGCGGCAAAGAAGGAGCCGCTGCATATTGCGAAAAACACAAATGATGGCGGCAAGAGTGCCTCCTATTTTGTGGACTACGTTCTCCAACAGCTGGCAGAGAAATATGGAGACGATGCGATCTACAAGGACGGTCTGAAGATATATACAACCATCGACATGGATATGCAGGCTGCGGCAGAGACGGCGATGAAGAATCTGCCGACCTACTTTACGGATGCCAACGGGATCGTTCAGCCACAGGGAGCATTGGTCGCTATCGATCCGCACACGGGCTACATTAAAGCGATGGTTGGCGGGCGTGGGACGGATCAGTTCAATCGTGCGACACAGGCAGTCAGACAGCCTGGCTCAGCGTTTAAGCCCTTCGTTTTTGCCGCTGCACTCGAGAACAAGTATACACCAGAATCCATCATCGAAGACAAGCCGCTGAAAGTCGGTTCTTGGGAGCCGCAAAACTACAGCCGCAACTTCTCCGGCAAGGTTCGCCTGCGCGATGTTGTACGCTGGTCACTCAATGTCCCAACCGTTCGTATCGCACAGGATATTGGCATCGATAAAGCAATTTTTTACGCACAGGAAATGGGAATATCCACGTTTGTCCTAGATGGTGCGACGAATGACCGTAATCTGGCAACAGCCCTAGGCGGAATGACGCGCGGTGTAACACCGCTGGAACTGACCAGCGCCTATGGTACATTTGCCAACCGTGGCATCCACGTCAAACCCGTTGCTATTCTGCGTGTCGTATCGCGTACCGGGAAGGTGCTCGAAGAAGCAGAGCGCAAAGAAAAGAGTGTTATGTCAGCGGACAATGCGGCGGCACTGACGGCGATGCTTGAAGATGTCATTCGGCGCGGGACGGGTACGCGCGCCAACATCGGACGTCCGGCCGCAGGAAAGACCGGCACAACGAGCGACTATCATGATGCATGGTTCGTCGGTTATACACCGGATCTGGTTGCCGGCGTGTGGATCGGAAATGACAGTGTCAGTGACTTGCACGGCATGTCCGGTGGTATGACCCCCGCCGTTATTTGGCAGGCATTTATGCAGAAAGCATTGGCTCAGATGCCCATACGAAGCTTCGCTGGGAGTTCGGCCCATTCTGACACGTCTGCCAAAGAGGAGACGGCAGTCGATCATGAGAAGTCCTCTGGTGAGAAAAAGGCAGCGGATGAAAAAAAGAAGGAGCAGGGAAAGACCTCTGGAAGCACTTCCAAGGGCGGGGGAAATACTGCTCCTGCGGAACCCGTACGTTCTGCACCGGTCGAGTCTCCAGGAGCTGCGCCTGAACCTGGCATGGGGATAGAAAAAGGACAAAACTAGAGAAGAGAGGATCATTCATTGAATGCTGTTGATATTCTAAAGGAGCGCGGGTTTCTTGCACAGTGCACAGACGAAGCTGCACTGCGCGACCTGCTCGATCATGAACAGGTGACATTCTACACAGGATTCGATCCGACGGCAGACAGCCTCCACGCAGGACATTTGATTGCACTTATGGCCATGTCCCACATGCAGCGTGCAGGACATCGTCCCATTTGTCTTGTCGGTGGCGGCACGGGGACAGTAGGTGATCCTTCAGGACGAACAGATATGCGCAAGGTCATGACCGATGAAACCATTGCGCATAATTGCGATTGTTTTCGGGCACAGATCTCGCACTTTATCGATTTTACGGATGGACATGCCATCATGGTCGATAACGGCGACTGGCTGCGCAAGCTCAATTATATTGATCTGCTCCGCGATGTTGGAGCACACTTTACAGTAAATCGTATGCTTGCTGCAGAAAGCTATAAACAGCGGTGGGAGAAAGGGCTTACCTTCCTTGAGTTCAACTACATGATTATGCAGGCGTATGATTTCCTAGAGCTCAACCGACGCTACGGCTGTCGCCTTGAAATGGGCGGCGACGACCAGTGGTCGAATATTATCGCCGGTGTCGAACTCTGCCGTCGCAAGAAGAATATTACCGTATTTGGCCTAACCAATAAGCTGCTGACCAAAAGCGATGGAAAGAAAATGGGCAAAACGGCGGGCGGAGCACTTTGGCTTGACCCGAAGAAGACTTCTCCCTATGATTTCTATCAGTATTGGCGGAACGTCGATGATACGGATGTTTTGACCTGTCTCTCTCTGCTCACATTCCTCCCCATGGAGGAAGTGCATCGTCTGACGTCCGTTGAAGGGCAGGAGATGAATCACTCGAAGGAAGTGCTTGCCTACGAGGTGACGAAGATCGTTCATGGAGAGCAGGAAGCACATAAGGCACAGGAGATGGCGCGGGCTCTGTTCGGTGGTGGTGTCTCTGAACAGGTTCCACAGCTCCATGTGACATGTGGAGAGAAGCTGATTGATGCACTGACGCGCGAGGGCGTCTTTTCTTCCAAAGGAGAGGCGCGCCGCTTGATTCAGCAGGGCGGTGTCACGCTCAATGAGACGCGCGTCTCTGATGAACATTATGTCTTACAGGCAGATGATTTTTCAGAGGGGAAAGCACTGCTGAAAAAAGGAAAAAAGAAGCACTATCAGTTGGTTTGCTGAATACTACGTTGACGATGGGAAGGAGATAAATAATGTCCGGGCATTCAAAATGGGCAAATATCAAGCGTAAAAAAGGTGCAAATGATGCAATCCGCGGAAAAATCACGACGAAGATTGGGCGCGAAATCACGATTGCTGTCCGTATGGGTGGCGCGGATCCAACGGGAAATATGCGTTTGAAATTGGCGCTTTCCAAGGCAAAGGCCAATAATATTCCGAAGGACAATATTAATCGCGCCATTCAAAAAGGACTCGGAGCAACTGAGGGAAGCAATTACGAAGAGGTGATCTACGAGGGCTACGGTCCGGGTGGTACAGCGGTAATGCTCGATATCCTGACCGACAACCGTAACCGCACTGCTGCGGATGTGCGTCATCTTTTTTCGAAGTATGGCGGAAACCTTGGACAGGATGGTTGTGTCTCATGGATGTTCAAAAAGAAAGCTGTTTTCGTGGTCGAACGAGATACCTTTGATGATGAGGACGCACTTCTGGAGCTCGTTTTGGAGGCGGATGCTGAGGACATGCGCTCCGAGGACGATGTCTTTGAGATCGTCGCTGAGCCGGATGCCTACGATGCCATTGAGACTGTATTGGGCGAAAAGGGGATTGAAACGGCATCAGCAGAGGTGACGATGGTTCCTGACACGACGGTTCACCTCGTTGACAAAGATGCGGAGAAAATGCAGACGCTGATTGATGCGCTGGAAGACAATGACGATGTTCAAAACGTCTACAGCAACTATGAAATGGATGAGTAGACGACATCCTTCCTTGAGTGCAGACATCGTGTCTGCACTTTTTTAGGAATCGCATAGGAATATACAATGTTAGTACTTGGTATTGATCCAGGAACAGCTATTTGCGGCTACGGATTTGTAGAGCAAAATGGGTCGCGTTTACATGCACATGCCTATGGAGCTGTTACAACACCATCAAAAATGCCTGTGGAACAGCGCTTGTTAAAAATCCATACAGTGCTCGATGAACTCATCCAAAAATATCACCCCGATGCAATGGGCGTGGAACAGCTCTTCTTCAATCGCAATGTTACGACAGCCATACCGGTCGGACAGGCGCGTGGGGTCGTACTTCTCGCCGCGGCAAAAAATAACCTTCTGTTGATTGAGAGAACGCCGCTTCAGGTGAAACAATCCGTTACGGGATACGGAAAGGCAACAAAGGAGCAGGTCATCTACATGGTGACAAAACTCCTCCATCTGCCCGAGGCTCCTCATCCTGATGACACGGCGGATGCTCTCGCTGTCGCGATCAGTGCTGCACACTGCATGGACACAATTGCCTTGCGCAATCGATTGTAGGCTCATGTTGACCGAGATGAAATGAAGGCTGAACTTCGCGAGGATTTGTTTTGACAGGAGCAGAGTAGATTTATGATCGGATTTCTAAAAGGAAAAGCGACGCATATCACATCCGACTATTGCCTTCTTGATGTGCATGATGTAGGTTATCGCGTATTCATTTCCAATCAGACGCGTGCACATATCAGTCCAAGTGCGGAAGTCATGCTTTACATTCATACAAATGTACGAGAGGACGCCATTCTTCTCTATGGCTTCTTTTCGCAGGAAGAATATGATCTGTTCCTCCATTTGATCGGCATTTCAGGCATCGGACCAAAAGTCGCTCAGGGAATCCTCTCTTCGGCAACAGTAAATGATTTCTACCGTATGGTGCAGCAAAAGGACGTAAAAGGTATCACAAAACTTCCCGGTATTGGAAAGAAGACGGCTGAGCGTATTCTATTGGAGCTGAAAGACAAGCTATCAGATGTCTCGGTTGCAGATCTGCCGGAAGGTGACAACAACGTCGGAACAAAGGCCGAAAATAGTATGATCGCTGAAGCGACAGAAGCGCTTCTCACGCTTGGTTTTCAAGATAGTGAGATTCAGCGTGTATTCCGACAGAGGCATTCCTGCCAAAATACGGAGGAGCTGATCCGGTATGCATTGACAGAACTACAGCGACTCTGATCCAGGAGAGGAGGGAACACAATGCCTGAGATGGGGGAAGATGAAGAAATCATTTCCTATGAAGAGCAGTCCACCGATGGCTGGCAGTATAGTCTGCGGCCGCGGCGGCTCAGTGAATACATCGGACAGGATAGAGTAAAGTCCAATTTATCCAAATTTATACAAGCGGCGCTGTCGCGGGGAGAAGCGCTCGACCATGTCCTCCTTTGTGGCCCTCCGGGACTTGGAAAGACGACGCTCGCGGCCATTATTGCCAATGAGATGGGGGCTAATTTTCGCCAGACATCGGCGCCTGCCATCGAACGGCAGGGAGATCTCGCCTCCCTGTTGACCAATTTACAAGAACACGATGTTCTCTTCATCGATGAGATCCATCGTCTTTCCCATCATGTTGAGGAAATACTCTATTCTGCCATGGAAGATCACGCCATTGATATTATCATAGGAAAAGGGCCAAGTGCGCGATCCATCCGTTTAGACCTCGCACCGTTTACGCTGGTTGGGGCAACGACGAAGACGGGATCTCTATCGGCACCGCTGCGCGACCGATTTGGGATACAGGCGCGGTTAGAGTACTATACGACCGACGCTCTCCTGCTCATCATCGAACGCACCGCTGAGATTCTTTCCGTTCATATTGAACGAGACGGTGCACTTGAGATTGCACGTCGCTCGCGTGGAACGCCGCGCGTTGCCAACCGTATTCTAAAGCGCGTGCGTGATATTGCACAAGTGGCAGGCGAGGAAATTATTTCGCGTTCCGTTACCATCGATGCACTGGATGCATTGGAAGTCGACGAATGTGGTCTAGAGAACAAAGACCGTTATATGCTTGAAGTCATGATTCAGAAATTCTCTGGTGGCCCCGTCGGACTCAAGACCCTTGCGGCGGCACTGAGTGAGATGACAGAGACCATAGAGGATGTCTATGAGCCGTATTTGATCCAGCTTGGCTTTATCGCTCGTACTGCGCGCGGACGTGTTGTGACACAGGGTGGGTATGAACACATCGGGGCACCGTATCCACGCGGTGATGACAGACAGGGAGAGTTACTCTAACATGAAAATGCTTTTGCATATGTGCTGCGGTCCATGTTCCTGCTATCCGGTAAAAAAATTACGCAGCGACGGCATAGAGCCGACCGGGTATTTCTTTAACCCGAACATCCATCCATATCAGGAGTGGAAAGCACGGATGCAGGGGGCAGCACAGTTTGCGGAAATGGTGCAGATGCCGATTGTCATTGATCGGGAATATCAGATGCGTTCATTCCTGAAAAAAGCTCTTCCTGCAGAGGATACGCGCGGTGGACGATGCCGTATGTGCTATACATGGCGCCTGCAGGAAACTGCCGCCTATGCGGCACAGAACGGATTCGATGCCTTTACATCAACCCTGTTCTACAGCATCTACCAACAGCATGATCTCATGCGCTCTGTTGCAGAATATTTTGCAGATCAGTACTGCATCACGTTCTACTACGAAGACTTTCGTATCGGATGGCAGGAAGGTATTGATATGAGCAAGGATATGGAGCTCTACCGTCAATCCTACTGTGGATGTATTTTTAGTGAAGAAGAACGATACAGCAAGGAACTGCAAAAAATTCGTCGAAAGGAAAATCGGGAGAAGAAACGACAACGCCAAATGCTTTCCGTATGAAAAGGGAGTGCAGCAATGAAATTGTATTTGCGGTGCAGTATTCTTGTCATCAGTACATTTCTGTTCGTTGTTCCTGGCATTGTGTCCGCATCGTGGCAGCCGGAAATTACGGTAGGAATCAGCCAGGGTGTCGCGGAAGCAGAATTTTCCGGAAGGAATGCACCGCTTTATGTATACACAGACGAGCAGCAAAAGAGCCCCATTCTGACGATTCCACAAAAGGAAAAACTGCGGGTTCGATTCCTTCATAATACATTTGAACTCAATGGAAAATTGTATGAGGCTAAGCAGTTATACATTCAGGCAGGCGAAGATGAATCCATTTACATCAACGATATTCCATATCGTGGTTATGTTACATTGCTGAAACAAAACGGTATGACTGTTATCAACCATGTTTTGACAGAGGATTATTTGTACGGAGTTGTGCCCAAAGAAATGCCTTCGACGTGGCCGATGGGCGCTTTACGTGCGCAGAGTATTGCAGCACGAACGTTTGCCCTGAAGAACAGAAATCGCCATAGCGAGCAAGGATTCGATCTGTGTAATACTGCGCATTGTCAAGTTTATGAAGGAAGTTCGGCAGAGACGAAGGAAACGACGGAAGCTGTTGATCGTACGCGCGGAGAAGTGATGTTTTATCACGGCGTCATCATTGATGCTGTATTTCATACGGATTCCGGCGGTATGACCGAGTCCGCCGAACAGGTGTGGGGGAGCTATGTACCTTATCTGCGTGCCGTATCCGAACTGCAGACGAAAACCAAGCCGTGGACGCAACGTGTTTCAACGGCACTGTTCATGAAAAAAATGGAGGAGAACGGAAAAAAGATTGGTCTTATGAAGTCGATTCATCTTTCTCCTCTCAGTATCGGCAAGGGGAGCAAAGATCGGAGTCCGAGCGGCCGCGTCCAGTTTATTGAAGTTCTTGGTGACAAAGGAAATTGTGTTGTTTCAGGAAGTGACTTGCGCAGGCTGTTTGCTCTGCCAAGCACACTATTTGACGTGCAGCGTGAATCGTCCGATATTGTCTTTCACGGCTATGGCGGAGGGCATGGTCTCGGTCTCTCGCAGTGGGGGGCCAAGGCATTTGCCGACCGGGGGAAGACCGACCGAGAGATCCTATCGCACTACTATACGGATATAACCATCGAGAAAATATACTAAATGAACTACGGATACACCGAGCCACACATTGTATTATGCAGTCCGTAGTCATATAAGGTGAGATCTATGAATATTTCTGATTTCGATTACTTTCTTCCAGAGGAGCAAATTGCACAAGTTCCGGCAGACCCGCGGGACTCTTCACGATTGATGGTGCTGTCCCCCAAAAAACAGACCATCGAACATCGGCACTTTTATCAGCTGGATGAATATCTGACGGATGGAGATGTTCTGATATTCAATGATACCCGAGTAATCCCAGCGCGCCTCATTGGTGTAAGACAGCCTACGGGGGGAAAGGCTGAGGTGTTTTTACTGCGCCAACTGGAACGGGATCAATGGGAAGTTCTTGTGAAGCCCGGCAGAAAAATGCGTGTCGGCTCTGTGATTACGTTTGGTCATGAGCTGTCCTGCGAGGTGCTTGCACATACGAATTTTGGCGGACGAATTGTGAAATTCTCCTATGAGGGAATCTTTGAGGAGATTCTGGATCGTTTGGGAACGATGCCTCTTCCACCTTACATTCATGAGACACTGCAGGACCCAGAGCGTTACCAAACGATTTACAGCCGAGAGAAAGGCTCTGCGGCAGCACCGACGGCAGGGCTGCATTTTACGGAGTCTCTTATGGATCGGCTGCGGAAAAAGGGGGTGCACCTTGGCTTCGTCACGCTACATGTGGGTCTCGGTACATTTCGTCCGGTTCAAGTCGATGAGATCGAAGATCATGTAATGCACAGCGAATTTTATTCCATACCGACCGAGACAGCGGACCTGATCCGTATGGCAAAGCAGGAAGGCCGACGAGTAATTGCAGTGGGGACGACCTCCATCCGAACACTGGAGTCTGCGGCGGTCGACCATGGAATGATCGAAGCAAAGCAGGGATGGACGAATATTTTCATCTATCCGGGGTACCAGTTCAAAATCGTTGATGCTGTGATTACAAACTTTCATCTTCCAAAATCCACACTGATTATGTTGGTTAGTGCATTTGCCGGACGAGAATTTACCCTGAAGGCGTACCGAACAGCCGTCGAGGAGAACTACCGATTCTTTTCATTCGGCGATGCCATGTTGATTCAATCACGAGCATAAAGAAAGGACAGTCATACGAAGGTGTTGCTCTTCGTATGACTGTCCCTTACTTTTCCGGAAGCTCGCTCAGGAGGTCATGGTGCTGATTGATCAAATCGGCCATCATTCTCTTACCGTTGACATCCGGATGTAGTCCGTCGGTTGACAGAAGTGGATTTAGGACACTCCACTTTGCATCATAGAAATATGGCTCTATGTCAATGTAATACTCCTGTGATCGAATCCACGCATTGATGAGACTCAACTTCATTTTCCACGTGGGATCCGTTTCAGTATGAAATGCCAGCTGGATACGTTCCGGATTCAGCGGCAGCAGCGTTAAGAAAATAGGACGTATACCATGCAGAGAACATTTCTTTCGGATGGCATCCAGATCCTTTATAATTTCCTGTGTAGGCGTATCCGCACGCAGACTGTTGGAGCCTGTGAGAATCAAAAGATTGGCCGGGTGTAGGGGGAGCACGTCTTGGTCAAAGCGCTCCAGTGTCGTGTGCGATGTATCCCCGCTGCGGCCAAGGTTGAGACATTCAAAGGACAGATATGTCGTATAGCTGTACTCTAGGAATGCGGGGGAGCTCGATATCGCACCGCCTCCATGAGTGATGCTGTCTCCGAGTGCCGCAGCGTAAACATGTCCCGATGGAGCTGGATTCACTGTAAATGATGCCACATCCGACCATGTTCCAACGGTATGACCTTTGGCATCCAGCCCGCGTACACGCCAGTAGTAGGTACCGGCATAGGGGCGTGCGTATTCATCGTAAATGGCATTAACATCGGAGATGGTTTGTGCCCAGGCACGGTGTGGATCAGGTTTTGTTCCGTGGTCGTGCTTTGGTTTTTCCGTCAGAAGTTCAACCTCGTACGTATGGACGCCATTCATCGGAATCCATTGGTAGACTGGGTAGATTGGCTGATGGAAATTCATGACCTGATCGAAAATATTCGGTAGGGGACGATCGGGAATCGCTGCATTTTGATCGATGACAAGCGGCTCAGCGGAAGAAAACTCGCCGATGGGTTCCTGCTTTAATCCCAAGGCACGGACTCTCCAATAGATTGTTTTATGGGAGGAAAACTTCCGCAGGTCTGCCTGCCAACCATTCGTGAATACATCGCGAGTGCTGGTCAAATGGTATTTCGTGGAAAGTACGATGCCGCCTTCTTGCTCCGGGGGAGCAGAGAGCAGCTCCACTTCGTAGAGAACCGCGTTAGGAATGCTGTGCCAAACGAGAAAGGGCATAAGACTTGCTGGATGTTCTTTTGTATAATGGTAGATTGGAATAGGTGCCTGTGCAGCGAAATAGGGGGAAGCAATCTCCGTCGATGGAGATGTCAGAGCACCGAACATACCGTATGCGGTGATCCGATAATAAAAGGGAATCGGCGCCGAGGAGATCCGGTAGGAAGGTGTTGTTGTAAATTCCGTCTTAACAAGCTCAAATTCAGCTTTGTCTGTGCCCATTCCCGTTGTCTTGATATAGGTATCCACACGATAGTAGCATGGATATGCAGGGCGTTCCCAACGCAATGTGACGATGCCGTCTTCCTCGTATACCTTGGCAGAAATGTCAAGTTCACGAAAATGCAGGAAATCGGTTTTCTCAAGAAAAAAAATGCATCCGATAACGATAAAAAAGATGAGACTTGTAAAAAACAAATATTGCTTCATAGATTCACCCAAAGATGATATGATAGAAAACTCCTTAGAAAGGCAGGGGTCAATATGAAAAAAAAAGGTCTAATTATCGTTCACACCGGTGACGGTAAGGGAAAGACAACGGCAGCCCTTGGAATGGCGATGCGTGCGTGGGGAAATGGCATGCGCGTATTGATCCTCCAATTCATTAAAGGAAGCCGAACCTACGGTGAATTGGAGGCGATCAAGGCACTTCATTCGCTGCAGGGGCGGATTGAGATTCGACAAGGGGGCCTTGGCTTTTCTCAGCGCGGAGACAATAGGGAGGAAAAGCATCGTCAGGCCGCGCAGGAGCTTCTCCATACGGCAAAGAATGAAATCCAACGGGGAATGTGGGATATGGTCATCCTCGACGAATTCAATTATGCATATTCCTTTGGATTTATCCAACGAAATGAATTGGATGATCTGATCGCCGCACGACCTTCCTGTATGCACCTTATTTTCACAGGCAGGAATGCCGCACAGGAACTCATTGAGCGGGCGGATCTTGTCACAGAGATGAAGCTGATCAAACATCCTTATCAACAGGGAATCAAGGCGCAAGAAGGGATCGAATTCTAATCCGATTATAGCATATTTGACAACAGCGTGCTATGAAAGATATACATACTGCAGCAATATTCGGTTGAAAAAAATGGAGGAATGCGCTAAAATCTCTGTCATGTATTTGTTATCTTCACTTGTGCTGAAAAATTCTTCCTGCATGAGCGAAGTGGAAGTGGGGGAGAATCCTTATGAGAAGCGATGTTGTAAAAAAAGGAGCGACGCGCTGTGCGCATCGTTCACTTTTTCATGCCAATGGATATGGAAAGGAAGATCTTGCAAAGCCACTGATTGGTGTCTGCAATTCATTCAACGAGATTATTCCCGGTCATTTTCATCTCAATACGATTGCGGAAGCCGTAAAACTCGGCGTGGCTGCAGCCGGCGGCACACCGATTGAATTTCCGTCCATCGGTGTGTGTGATGGAATTGCAATGGGGCATACAGGGATGAAATACTCCCTTGCCAGCCGTGAGCTGATCGCCGATTCGATAGAGGCCGTTACCATGGCATCCGGCTTTGATGGACTTGTTCTGATCCCAAACTGCGACAAAGTTGTTCCGGGAATGTTGATGGCGGCAGCGCGTTTGAACATTCCAGCCATTTTGGTCAGCGGCGGACCGATGCTGGCAGGTCGCCATCACGGGCGTAACATCAGTGTCAGTCAGGCATTCGAGGCCGCCGGCATGTTTGCCGCCGGCAAGATGGACGCAGAGGAAATGACGGCGATCGAGGAACATGCCTGTCCCAGCTGTGGCTCTTGCTCTGGGCTTTTTACCGCAAACACCATGAACTCTTTGACCGAGGTACTCGGCATGGGGCTTCCCGGGAATGGGACAATACCTGCACCGTATACCGGAGAACGTCGTCTGCTCGCAAAGATGGCAGGAACCATCATTCTCGATCTCGTACGCAAGAATATTTGCCCGCGCGATATAATGACACGTGAGGCGTTTGAGAATGCTATCACCGTTGATATGGGGATTGGCGGATCGTCCAACACCGTCCTTCACCTTACGGCAATCGCACACGAAGCAGGCATTGAGCTTCCTACGCCTCTCTTTGATGAGATCAGCCGACGTACTCCGTACATTACGAAGTTGAGCCCTGCCGGCACACATCACATGCAGGATTTGAACGAGGCGGGCGGTATCTCTGCGGTGATGAAGGAACTGTCCAAGAAGAATTTGCTTCATCTGGATGCATTGACAGTGACAGGGACTGTACGCGAGCGGATTGCACACGCAGAAGTCATGGATCCCACGGTCATTCACAGCGTTGATCATCCCTATCGTCCTGAGGGCGGCCTTGCCATACTGAGTGGTAATCTTGCTCCGGACTATGCTGTCGTGAAAGCATCTGCCGTGTCAGATGATATGCTTACCTATCGTGGATCAGCGAAATGCTTTAACTCCGAAGAAGAGGGAGTTAATGCCATCATGGAGGGGAAGATCCATGATGGTGACGTCGTTGTCATACGCTACGAGGGGCCAAAAGGCGGCCCCGGGATGCAGGAAATGCTGAATCCAACTGCCGTGATTACAGGCATGGGGCTTAAGGTTGGGCTCATCACCGACGGACGTTTCAGTGGTGCAAGTCAGGGTGCCTGTGTTGGGCATGTGTCTCCGGAAGCCATGTCAGGCGGTCCTATCGCACTGATCGAAGATGGGGATATGATTACCATCGATATTCCGAATCGCAGACTTGAACTCGAAGTCAGTGATGAAGAACTTGAAAAACGGCGTAAGAATTGGGTAAAACCAGAACAAAAAATCAAAACGGGATACCTTGCGCGTTATGCTAAGTTAACAACATCGGCCAACACCGGTGCAATTCTGCAGTGATTTTGATTCGACCCATGGGAGATTCTCCTCCTATGGGTTGTTTTTATGATGCCAATTCGATATAATGTCGTTGCGTTGTTCAGGAAAAAGAATGGAGAAGCGAACAATATGCATATTGTTCTCGTCGAGCCCGAGATCCCTGGAAATACTGGAAATATTGCACGGCTGTGTGCAGGAACAGGAATGGATCTGCATCTGGTACGGCCACTCGGATTTTCAACCGACGATAAGCATTTAAAGCGCGCCGGGCTCGATTATTGGCATCTTGTCCGCGTTCACTATCATGATTCCTTTGCGGCGCTCTACCAACAATATCAAGAGCATACATTTTACTTCTGCAGTACAAAAGCGCGTCACAGCTACTGTGACATATCCTATAAAATGGATGATTTTCTCGTTTTTGGAAAGGAAAGTGCAGGCCTGCCGGCGTCTTTATTGACAGCGCACGCAGCCAATACCATCCGCATTCCGATGCGGGAAGAAGCACGCTCGTTAAATTTATCCAATGCCGTTGCCGTCGTGGCGTTTGAAGCCCTGCGGCAGCATCAATTTGCCGACTTACGTATATACGGTAACGGTTGCCATGGAAGGAGCACACAGATATGAATGAAACATTCATTCATTCCTGTTATCAGGAGTTTGAACGGATAAGGCTCTTTGAAAATGCTCCCATGCGCTTCCATACAACGTTTCGCATCGGCGGACCTGCAGATCTTCTGTTTTATCCGCATAACACAGAAGAAGTGCGCGCGATCATACAGAAAGCAAAAAACTATGATATTCCCATCACCATTCTTGGAAATGGATCAAATCTGCTGATCCGAGACGGTGGGATACGAGGGCTGGTGATTCGTTTCAGCCGCCAGATGTCAGCCATCACGCAGGAGGGGACAACACTTATTGTCGGCGCAGGAGCTCTTCTGAAAGATATTGCATCATTTGCGCAAAAGAAGGGGCTCTCAGGCCTAGAGTTTGCTTGTGGGATACCGGGAAGCATCGGCGGGGCCATCTTTATGAATGCAGGCGCCTATGACGGTGAAGTAAAATCTGTCGTCACGGCAGTCAAAACCATTTCACCAGATGGAGGGGTGCGCCTGTATTCTGCGGATGAGTTGGGCTTCGGCTATCGCCATAGTGTTTTTCATACGAATAATGAGGCAATTTGTGAAGCCCATCTGTGCCTTCGTACGGATGATCCGTCATCTATCTTGGAGAGAATGTCTGACCTCAATCAGCGCCGTGAAAGCAAACAGCCGCTTTCCTATCCTAGTGCCGGCAGTACGTTCAAGCGACCACCCGGATATTTTGCAGGCACTCTGATCGACCAGACGGGTCTTAAGGGACTTACATACGGGGGCGCACAGGTCTCACAGAAACATGCCGGTTTTATTATCAATATCGGCGGTGCGACAGCGCGTGATGTACAGCAGCTCATACACTCTGTACAGAATCGTGTATATGCTAAGCACAACGTAAGACTGTTCCCAGAGCTTCGTATCATTGGAGAACCATAAGGAGAACGTTTCCCCCATGGAAACATACCATCAGCTGGTTGATTTTGCGTCAAAATACAAAAATATCGTCGTTGCACTTGGCATGTTTGACGGATTGCATATTGGACACCAAAAGATCATCCGCACCGCAGTCGAACGGGCAAGAAGTATTCATGGCGCTGCATTTGTTTTTTCCTTTACGAATCATCCGCGGACCATCGTTGATTCCTTGGGAGCCCCACGCCGCATCAGCAGCGAACAGGTAAGTCTGCGGATTCTGCGAAATTTGGGTGTCGATGTCTTGGTTGAAATTCCTTTCACACATGATTTTGCTGACACGTCGCCCGAGGAATTTATTCACCTGCTGTACCGCCATTTTTCACCGCGATACATTGTTGTCGGTGAAAACTATACGTTTGGAAAAAAAGGTGCAGGAACACCACAGCTCCTGCACGATATGGGAAAACGGTATACCATAGAGACCATTGTGTGTTCATCCGTTTTGTACGATGGGGACCCAATCAGCAGTACGCGCATTCGGACCTATATCGAACAGGGGGATATAACGCACGTAAATGAGCTTCTTGGATACCCTTTTACGATGATTGGGACGGTAATACACGGGCAGGCACGTGGACGGCTGCTTGGCTTTCCCACAGCCAATATTGCACTCCGCGAATCCTATGAGATTCTGCCGAACGGCGTATACGCGGTAACGGTTGTATATCATCACCGTATCTATTCAGCCGTTGCCAATATAGGAAATAATCCAACGTTTGGGCTATGTGATCGGCGCATGGAAGTTCACATTATGGACTTTGACGGAGATCTTTACGGAAAGAAGATTCTTGTATCGTTTCATAAAAGGATACGGAGTGAGACGCGATTTGATTCCGTTGAGGCGCTTATTTCACAAATTAAATCTGATAAAGAATGCGCGGAATGCGTATTTCAGGAAACTTTTCATTTACAAGAAAAAATTTCTATGGTAATATGAACAACGCAGTTGTATCCATGACTCAGATAGCGAGTAATCCGACGTTTTCTTGGTCATTGGTTATTTATTTTATGAGGAGGATTTTTTATGATCACACAGGAACAGAAGCAAGACATTATCAAGAAATATGCAGTGCACGAGGGGGATACGGGCTCTCCTGAAGTACAGATCGCTGTTTTAACTGCCCGCATTCAGTATCTCACTGAGCATCTGAAAGAGCATAAGAAGGATCATCATTCACGCCGTGGTCTACTGAAGATGGTCGGACATCGTCGTCGTCTTCTTGGATATCTCTATCAGACGGATATTGAGCGGTATCGCTCCATCATCACGAAACTTAATCTTCGCAAGTAACTTCTTAGCGGAGCAAAAACACAGGACGGGGGATTCCCGTCCTTTTTTATTGTGAAAACAAGGATTCTGCAATGTTTTGTCGAATGGATTAACTGTACGCGTATGTGAGAATCCGAGGAGGGTACTATGCAGAGTTTCGAGATCGACCTGGGCGGACGTAAACTGACGGTCGAACATGGAAAAATGGCGAAGCAGGCAAACGGTGCTGTTTTAGTTCGATATGGTGATACTGTTGTATTAGTAACAGCCACAGCATCAAAAGCACCAAGGGAAGGCGTGGATTTCTTCCCATTAACCGTAGACTACGAAGAAAAGATGTATGCCGCAGGAAAGATTCCCGGTGGCTTTATCAAGCGGGAAGGACGTCCCAGCAGCGATGCTGTCCTTTGTGCGCGTTTGATTGACCGTCCCATCCGTCCGCTGTTTCCGGATGGATTTCGCAATGACGTACAGATTGTAGCCACGGTTCTTTCCGTGGAACAGGACAATCCTCCTGAAATCGCAGCGATGTTCGGCGCCTCTTGTGCCCTGACGGTGTCTGACATCCCCTTTATGGGTCCGATTGCCGGAGTGCGCGTTGGTTATATCAATGGTGAATTTGTCATCAATCCGACAGAGGAGCAGCGCGCTGACTCTGACTTGAACTTAACCGTCGCGGGGTCATACGATGCTGTCATAATGGTGGAAGCCGGAGCAAATGAGCTGCCGGAAGAAATTGTTTTGGATGCTATCCTTTTTGGACATGCAGAGATTCAGCGACTAGTCGAGTTCCAACAGAACATACAACAGGCCTGTGGGAAAGAGAAACAGATTCCTTCTGTATTCAAAGTATCCGAAGAACTCGAAGAAAAAGTGCGCTCCTATGCAGAAGCTCGTCTCGACACTGCAACGCGAAACAGCGATAAACTTTCCCGTGATGCAGATATTTCTGCCATCAAGGAAGAGACCATAGCCCATTTCGCTGAGGAATACCCGGATGCTGTGAAGGAAATTGCCCAGATCCTGTACCATATCGAGAAGGGAATCGTGCGCCATATGATTACGCACGAGAAGATACGTCCGGATGGGCGTGCCTTGGATGAAGTTCGTCCGGTCAGCTGTGAAGTTGGCATTCTGCCGCGTGTCCATGGCTCAGGCCTTTTCACCAGAGGTCAGACGCAAGTGCTCACGGTAACGACATTGGGGGCTATTGGCGATGAGCAGATCATCGACGGACTTGGCCCTGAGACAACCAAACACTACCTGCATCATTATAATTTCCCTGGCTACAGTGTTGGAGAAGCACGCCCCATGCGAAGTCCCGGACGCCGTGAGATCGGTCATGGAGCGTTGGCGGAACGCGCTCTTTTTCCGATGATTCCATCGATTGAGGATTTCCCCTATACCATACGGCTGGTCTCAGAAATATTGGAATCCAATGGCTCCAGTTCGATGGGCAGCGTGTGTGGAAGCACACTCTCCCTTATGTGTGCCGGTGTCCCCATTAAGCGTCCAGTCTCCGGTGTGGCGATGGGCTTGGTGCGCGATGGTGATGACTATTCCATCTTGACGGACATACAGGGGATGGAAGATGCTCTTGGAGATATGGACTTTAAGGTGGCTGGCACATCGAAGGGGATTACAGCCATTCAAATGGATATTAAGATCGCCGGGATCACGAGAGATATTCTTGCCTCAGCGCTTGAACAGGCAAAGAAGGGAAGAGCCTTTATTCTCTCCAAAATGCTTGAGTGTATCGATAAGCCGGCAGAAGAACTTTCGCCTTATGCACCGCGCGTAGAAACAATTACCATCGATATTGAGAAAATACGTGATGTCATTGGTACCGGCGGTAAGGTCGTACGCAAAATCATCGATGAGACCGGGGTGGATATCGACATCCATGAAGATGGGAATATCTTTATTACCTCTCCCAACACAGAGGCCATGAATCTCGCACGCAAGATGATTGAGGATATCGTTCGTGAAGTACAGGTGGGAGAGGTTTACACCGGGCGCGTGACGCGTTTCTTGAAGTTTGGTGCATTTGTCGAACTCCTCCCTGGAAAGGAAGGCCTCTGTCATATTTCTCAGCTTGCCAAGCACCGCGTTGAAAACATTGAGGACGTTGTTCATATCGGCGATCAACTTGAAGTCAAGGTCGTCGAAATCGATGAAAAAGGGCGTATCAACGTCAGTCACAAGGCACTGCTCTAATGCTTCAAGTTTACACCGGAAACGGTAAGGGGAAGACGACCGCTGCGATTGGATTGGCAATTCGTTCTTTGGGGGCTGGGCATCGTGTGTACATGATGCAGTTTATGAAAAGCCTGGCATACGCAGAGCAGCATATTCTAAAGGACTTAGCGAATATGACGCTGGAGACGACGGGAAAGCCATTCTTTATTGCTGAGGAAGGGATGGTGGACGAAAAGACGAGGCTGGCTTTTGGAGATGATCTCGTCGTTTTTCCCCACGGAAAACCACCACACGACTATCTTAATCTGATGTTTGCTGGCATGGCGCATGTCACCGAACTCCTGCGCAAACAGGTATTTGATCTCGTCATTCTGGATGAGATCAATGTGGCACTCTCGTTTGGACTGATTCAGCGAGAGCAAATGGAAGCACTGTTGGATATTGTTTCTGTGGAGACAGAGGTCGTCTGCACGGGGCGAAATGCTCCCTCATGGCTTCAGGATCGGGCAGATCTGATCACCAATATGGAAGAGGTGCGGCACTACTACCGACATGGTGTTGACGCGCGTAAGGGAATTGAAAACTAGAGGAGATGAATGTAATGACATCCATGATTCGTGATATTAAATTGGCACCGTCCGGTCATGCAAAAATTGACTGGGTAAAGCGTTTTATGCCTGTCATGGCGGCTGCGGATAAAGAGTATTCCGTGACGAAGCCGTTTGCAGGGATTAAGATGGTTATCACGCTGCACTTAGAGGCAAAGACGGCATACATGGCCACGATCTTCAAGCATGCCGGTGCAGACGTTGCCGTGACGGGGAGCAACCCTCTATCCACGCAGGATGACGTTGCTGCAGCGCTGGTTGAGGAAGGCATCCACGTATTTGCATGGCATGGCTGTACCGATGAGGAGTATGCCGAATTCCTGAACAAGGCACTCGATATACACCCGGATATTGTCATCGACGACGGCGGTGATTTGGTTGATATGCTTCATACCACACGGCGCGAACTGCTTCCGTCGCTGATTGGCGGATCAGAGGAAACCACGACGGGCGTTCATCGTCTTCATGCATTGGCGCGACAGGGAAAACTTGAGTTCCCGATGATTGCTGCCAATGATGCATATTGCAAATACTTGTTTGATAACCGTTATGGAACGGGGCAGTCCACTTGGGATGGTATCATGCGTACGACAAACTTGGTCATTGCTGGAAAGACTGTGGTCATTGCAGGCTACGGATGGTGCGGCAAGGGCGGTGCAATGCGTGCACGCGGACTGGGTGCAGACGTTATCATTACAGAAGTCGATCCAATCAAAGCAATTGAAGCCGTATTCGATGGATTCAGAGTCATGCCGATGGATGAGGCGGCAAAGGTTGGCGATATTTTCTTAACACTGACAGGAAATAAAGACATCCTTAGAAAGCATCACTTTGATGTGATGAAGGATGGCGCAATGATGGCAAATTCAGGTCATTTTGACGTTGAAATCAACATCCCGGAACTGACCGAAGCCTCTGTATCGAATGCCGTTGTTCGCGAAAATATCCGCGAATTTGTTCAGAAGGATGGTCGACGCCTCTACCTCTTGGCAGAAGGACGCCTGGTCAACCTTGCAGCAGGGGATGGACACCCGGCGGAAATCATGGATCTTTCCTTCGGCGTTCAGTTCTTCTCAGCCCTCCATTTGATTCGTCATGGACGGGAGATGGAAAAAGGTGTTCATCTCATGCCGGAGGAGATCAACGTGGAGATTGCAAACATCAAATTGAAATCGCTTGGTATCGCAATCGATGAACTCAGTGCAGACCAGAAGAGCTATCTTGGCCTGGCATAAGGAGATATACGTTGAATACGCTGATTCAAAATGTAACAGCACTTCTCCCGGATGGAACAACAAATGTTGTCAATATTGCCGTCGCCAATGATGAAATCTTTTCTGTCGGTGATGTTCCTGATGACTTCAGCGCTCAGAAAGTGATCGATGGAACGAAACACTTTGCTGTTCCGGGATTTGTCAATGCCCATACACATGCTTCGATGACACTGCTGCGCAGTTACGCAGATGATATGAAGCTGATGGACTGGCTGCAGAAGATGATCTGGCCAATAGAGGCAAAGCTTTGCTCAGATGATATATACTGGGGGGCGATGCTCGCTGCTGTCGAGATGATTCGCAGTGGCACAACGACGTTTGCCGATATGTATGGTCCAGATATGGAGCGTGTTGCCGAAGTCGTTGAGGTTTCCGGTCTGCGTGGGGTACTATCCAGAGGCCTCATTGGCCTTGTTCCCGATGCTGAGCAAAAACTCGATGAAAACGCGCGTCTCTACGAAAATTTTCACGGCACAGCAGATGGACGCATCACGGTCATGTTTGGTCCTCATGCGCTTTATACATGTCCGCCGGACTATCTAAAAAAAGTCGCTGAAAAAGCACAGTCTCTCGGTGCTGAGGTTCACATCCACATGTCAGAGACCATCGGAGAAGTTGAAGATTGCATGAAGAAATACGGGAAACGCCCGTTTGCCCATGTGGCTTCTACCGGTCTCTTTGAAAATGGAACACTGGCAGCACATTGTGTGCATTTGGATGATGAGGACATTGATATCATCAAAAAGTATCACATTCGTGTGGCACACAACCCGGGCAGCAATATGAAGCTGGCGAGTGGAACGGCACCTGTTCCACGGCTTCTGGCAGAGGGTGTCTGCGTTGCACTCGGCACAGATGGCGCATCCAGCAACAATAATCTGGATATGCTCGATGAGATCCAGCTGGCAGCGCTCCTTCATAAGGTAAATACATTAGATCCATTGGCTGTCCCGGCATTGACCGCCATAAAAATGGGGACGGAATATGGTGCTCAAGCACTCTCCCTTCCTCGCGTTGGAAAGCTTCAAAAGGGGGATAAGGCAGATATCGTGCTCTTCTCGATGCACGGTGCAGAGTGGACGCCATGTTATCATCCGGCTTCCCTTCTTGCCTATTCGGCAAAGTCCTCATCGATTGACACAGTGATGGTCAATGGCTCACTTCTGATGGAAAAGGGCGCTCTGACAACACTCGATGAAGAGCGTATTCTCTATGAGGCGCAAAGGGTTGCAGATCGCCTGACAAAATAGTATACTGTTTCCCAGATCAATGGGGTATGCATTATGCCTCCGTTCTGTCAAGAACGGAGGCATAATATGATATGGGGGGATTCTTTTTGAAAAAGAAAAGTTCTGGTCGGCGACCGTCTAAATCTGTTTCTACAAAACGTGGAAATACGACGACCAATGGATCAGGACGGAAATACGAACTCATCGGTCTTATCCTGCTTTCCTTCGCACTGATCTCCGGCATAGGGCTGCTCGGTCTTAACGTGGGGTTCGTTGGATTCTTTTTTGCTGATATATTTCGTTATCTATTTGGCTGGGGGGCATTCTTTGCCATCCTTATCGTTCTGCTGATCAGTACACAATATATCACGCATCATCGCGGCGTACAGTACACCAAAAAGTTCTTCGGTGTGATCAGTTTATTCATCTCCCTTTTGGCAATATGGCATCATTTTGTCATTCCTGTGGGTGAAGAAATCCTTCCGCAAAACCTTTCGGAAGGTGGTGGACTTCTTGGCGGTGGGGTTTTGTTTGTGTTGCGCGCTCTCTTCGGCGTAGACGGTGCGGTCATTCTATTGGGTACATTCGTCGTCGGCTCGATACTCCTATCGACGACATGGTCGTTGGCATCCGGCTACATGAAAACGCGTGAACAGGCAAAGAAAAGTGCTCAGGCGGCGGGGGCTGCCCTTCATACGACACGTGAGACAATTGAAACAGTCGCAGAAAAATTTGAGCAGCGGACAACACAGATGGTCCATCAGATGACCGACACGATGCCGTACAATCAGGAAAAAGACCCACTCTTTGTAGAGCAGCACAGTCAGATGGAGGATCCGAAATATCATCCAGATGACACCGAAGAAAAGATACAGGACAGCGTATCAGCGGATCTGGAAATACATACTCCTATCGCCGAGGAGGAATCTGTTCCTGTCGCTCCTCCCATAGAAAGCATGGTGGCAGAGAAGGAGATAAGTTCCGACGCCTATTTGACAACGCTGAAACAAGAAAACGAGAACACACCCATTCAATTCTCCATACAAAAAAGCGAAGAACATTTACCGGCGGAAATTTCATCTGCGCCGCCGCACGAGCAGGCCATTGATGCGCTAAGAATCGTACCAAATGAAATCGAAGAAACAGACAATACGATATCCGACGCAGTGGAACAGGATGCGTCAGACGAGGAGGAACGACAGGACGATACTGAACCAGCTACAGTAATGTGTTCTGCGCAGATTGGCTCTCCGGACACTAAGACAGAAGGGCAAGCAGCTTATATACTTCCTAAAGTCACACATATACTTTCTAAGCATGTGAAGAAAGAGAATGAGTCACTTGACCAAGAAATCGAAGAAAACGCACATACACTCCAACAGACGCTGGAGAGCTTTCATGTGAATGCAAAGGTAATTAGTGCATGTCATGGTCCTGCCGTAACGCGTTATGATTTGGAACCTGCTCCCGGTGTGAAGGTGAGTAAAATCACAAATTTGGCTGAAGATATTGCTTTACAGCTAGCCACAACATCGGTTCGTATCGAACCGGTGCCGGGAAAAGCTGCCATTGGTATTGAGATCCCCAACCGTATCTTGGAAAGCGTACAGCTGCGTGATGTTTTGGAGAATCCTGCCTTCCAAGAGGCGCAGTCAAAGCTGACCGTTGGTCTTGGCATGGATATCAGCGGGCAGGCGATCTTTGCAGATATTGGGAAAATGCCTCATCTATTGGTCGCCGGGGCTACTGGTTCAGGTAAATCGGTATGCATCAATACGCTGATTTCCAGTATTCTGTTCAAAGCTGCTCCGGATGAAGTTAAGTTCATCCTCATCGATCCGAAAATGGTCGAGCTTTCTAATTACAATGGAATCCCACACCTCATGGTTCCCGTTGTGACGGATCCTAAGAAGGCGTCGTCCGTACTGAACTGGGCCGTGCAGGAGATGGAGAAGCGATACGCTGTCTTTGCATCACACAGTGTGCGTGACATCAAGTCGTTCAATCGTCGTTATGTCGAAGAAAAGATGCCGCTCATCGTCATCGTGATTGATGAGTTGGCGGATCTTATGATGGTATCCCCACGCGATGTGGAAGATTCCATTTGCAGAATCCTACAGAAAGCGCGTGCCGCTGGAATTCACATGATTCTAGCGACACAGCGGCCGTCCGTCAATGTCATTACGGGCATCATCAAGGCGAATCTTCCTTCTCGCATCTCGTTTGCGGTCTCCTCACAGGTCGACTCTCGTACGATTTTGGACCGCGGTGGCGCAGAAACCTTGCTTGGTAAGGGGGATATGCTCTTTTCTCCACAGGGAGCCCCGAAACCGATTCGTGTGCAGGGTGCGTTCATCAGTGACGAAGAAGTTGAAATGCTTCTGGACTACATCCGCGCACAAGGACAAGAGGTCAGTGAAAACGAAGAGCTTATTGACTTTATTGAGAATGACTCCAAAGAAGATGATTCTTCCGAAGAGGATGAATTCCTCGTCAAGCAGGACAAACTTCTTCCAGATGCCGTAGAGCTAGTCATGTCCACGGGGCAGGCATCATCGTCCAGTATACAGAGGAGATTTCGTGTTGGATACTCCAGAGCGGCACGACTGGTGGATACGATGGAGGAACTGCGTATCATTGGCCCGAGCGGGGGAGGAAATAAACCGAGAGAAATCCTCATGTCACAGGAACAGGCCATGGAATTGGTTAAAAGTCTGATGTAATATATTTTTCCGATGAAATGTGCTATACTTACAAACGAATTGATGCTGGGAGGGCGATTGAATTGAAATATATGACGGGAAAAGAACTGCGGGAAGCATATCTTAATTTTTTTGCAGAGAAGAAGGGACATCTTCGTTTGCCAAGCTATTCTCTTGTCCCGGAGAATGACCCGACGCTGCTTTTGATCGGTGCTGGCATGGCACCCCTCAAGCCCTTTTTTACCGGTAAGGTAAAGCCGCCGCGCCATCGCATCGTTACCTGTCAGCGCTGTGTGCGTACAGGAGATATCGAAAACGTCGGACGTACAGCGCGGCATCAGACATTTTTTGAGATGCTTGGAAACTTCTCCTTTGGAGACTATTTCAAGAAAGAAGCGATTCCTTGGGCATGGGAGTTTCTGACCGAAGTCATCGAACTGCCCAAAGAGAAGCTTTGGGTAACCATCTATCCGAACGATGATGAAGCACGACAGATTTGGCTGGAGCAGCCTGGTCTTTCCCCGGATCACATTGTCCCGCTGGAAGATAATTTCTGGGAGATCGGTCCGGGGCCATGCGGTCCTGATTCTGAGATATACATTGATCTCGGAGTGGAACGTGGCTGTGGCAGTCCGACCTGCAGTGTAGGGTGCGATTGTGATCGATTCCTCGAAATCTGGAATCTCGTCTTTACGCAATATGATCGCACCGAGGATGGTGAGTATAACCTCCTTGCCCATAAAAACATCGATACGGGCTGCGGGCTTGAGCGTCTTGCTTCTGTCATACAAAATAAAAAGACAAATTTCGAGACAGATTTGCTCTATCCTATTATCGAGTATGCTGCCAAGGTATCTCAGACGGAGTATGGTGCTGATCCACAAAAAGATATATCTCTCAAGGTCATCGCCGATCATGCGCGTTCTGTTGTCATTATGATCATGGACGGCATTCTGCCATCCAATGAGGGGAGAGGATACGTGCTGCGCCGTACGATACGGCGTGCGATCCGTCATGGACGGATGTTGGGCATCACAAAGCCATTCCTGGATGGAGCGGTTGATGCTGTCATCGAAATCTTTGGTGATGTAAAAGACTTTAGCGAACTCGTATCGAAAGAGGAATACATTAAGCGTGTCATACGAATTGAAGAGGAACGGTTTGCTGCGACACTCGTCCAGGGCATTGATCTCCTGAATGAAGAGATTGACACGCTGAAATCGAATGCCCAGCAGACACTTCCCGGAGAGGTCGGATTCAAGCTCTATGATACCTACGGATTTCCCCGTGAACTTACTGAGGAAATTCTTCATGAGAATGGACTCAAGTTGGATGATGCTGGATTTGCGCAGGAGATGGAAAAGCAGCGCAACCGGGCGAGAAGTGCGCGGGCTGAGAACCAGGCTGTGGCTGTTCCGGATCTTTCCGGATTGGATACGTCAGCCCTGACCGAAAACGCAGAGGCACGCGAGGCCAACGTTGTCGCCATTTGGCGCGATGGGGCTCTGGTCGACATGCTGCATGATGGAGAAAGCGCCGGAATCATCCTGAGCACCACGCCGTTCCACGCGGAGGGCGGCGGACAGGTAGGTGATGCGGGGATTCTCTTCAGTGATGTCGGACGAATTGTAATCCGTAATACGAAAAGACTTCCTGATGGGACAGTTTATCACCTGGCGTATGTTGAGGAAGGCCAGATTCAGCGCGGAGAGACAGTTCAAATTCAGCTGGATGAGGTGCATAAGCTATCATCCGCACGTAATCATACAGCAACACATCTTCTTCAGGCAGCACTTCAGAGAATTGTCGGAGATCATGTGCATCAGGCAGGGTCTTTGGTGACACCTGAGCGACTTCGCTTCGATTTTACGAATTTTGAACCTTTGACACAGCAGCAGGTGCAGGATATCGAGGATTTGGTCAACGAAGAAATTCTTAGCTCAATCGATCTCGATATTTCGACGATGCCAATTGCAGTGGCGAAAGAACGCGGTGCAATGGCTCTCTTTGGAGAGAAGTACGGTGATATTGTCCGTGTGGTTGAGGTTCCGAATTTCAGCATCGAGCTGTGTGGCGGTTCTCACGTATCCAACACAGGACAGATCGGCCTTTTTAAGATCATTGGCGAATCTGGTGTTGCTGCAGGTGTACGTCGTATCGAAGCAATTACCGGCCGTGCAGCATATCAGTATGTGTCAGAAACGGATGCGCTGATCCGTACACTTTCTCAGCGGTTGAAAGTAAAGGCGGGAGACCTGCCAACGCAAGTCGATAAACTGATCGACGAGAAGAAGAATATGCAGGAGCAGTTACGTGCTTTCGCAGACTCCCGCGATCAAGCAGACGCACAAAAACTGCTGTCAGATGTCCAGGAAATTGGAAAATTCCACGTCATTGTTGGAAAAGTAAATGTGGATTCCATGGATGAGCTTCGCAATATTGCAGATCTTACCTGCGAAAAGCTCAGTGCGGGCATTGTCGTTCTTGGTATGGTAGCCAACGATAAGGTGAATCTTGTCGTTAAGGCGGACCAAGATGCTGTAGACTATGGTGCCCATGCGGGCAATATTATTAAGGCGGCTGCTAAAGCCGTTGGCGGCGGCGGTGGTGGACGTCCCGACATGGCACAGGCGGGTGGAAAAATGCCGCAGAACTTGCCACAGGCCTTTGACGATGCAGTTCTTGTCATACGTCAGCAGGCAGGGAAATAATACAATCATGATGATCGGGCTGTCACGTGCTGACAGCCCTTTTTTTAGAAGGCAGAGACATGGAACAGGATATAACACAAAAAATTAAGGGCAAAAGCATTCGTTATCTTATTGTATTTATCTGCATGATTCTTTTGGTTTCCGTCATATTGATTTATGCAAAAGGTACGAGCAGCGGTTTTCATGTTTCTCAAGCGTATATTTCCTGCGAGAAAAAATACCTGCAGTCTTCGGATCGCATGAGTGTACAGGAACTCCATGTCAGCACCGGAGATCATGTAAAACAAGGAGACCTCCTCATAACAGTACAAAAGACTTTTTCTGACGAGGACATCCAACGCTTACAGCAGAGTGTGACACTCGCTCAAAACAATGTCGACCAGCTTCGCGCTGGTGCAGCAATTTCTGATCAGCCAGAGCTTTCACCGATTTCCAACGAAGCTGTTAATGCTGCACGCAGTAAAGTTGAACGTATGTCTGCGTTATATGAGATGGGGGCAGTCAGTGCAGCAAAAAAAGAGGAAGCGATTCGGGAGTACGAGGAAATGCAGTCTTCTGTGCAAGAAAATAGGGGGACTTCAGCGATAGCGTTCAACTCTGCTGCCATAAAAGGAGCGGAAGATCAATTAAACCAAGCAGAAGCACTGTTAAAAAAAGCAGAAGAACCATCTTCTTCCATCGATATCTATGCAAAATGGGATGGCGTCGTTTCTCAATTGTATGTTCAGAATGGAGATGTCCTTGAAGCGGACAGCAACATTATGGAAATAGAATGCACGGATCATATACGAATCGAAGCAGAAGTTCCCCCCAATACGGCAAAACAAATCTATCTCGGGCAAATCGTTACCTATTCAATCGATGGAATAAAGAGGGAAGGTACGGTAGAAGATATTACCCCCGCAGATGATCCAGGAGAGGAAGATGTCCCTGTCTTAATTTCCGTCTCTATGCCGAACACGGATTGGTCTGATCTTCATCAGACAGATCAAATCGAATTATACTTTTCTTTGTAGGGAATGTATGTTTTGTTCATTCTTTTCGTGAGCATGAATCTATGCTATACTGTTGCTGAACATACTATGAAAGGAAACGACAAATGATAGATCAAAGACGAAAGGATCCTTCCACTGATCAGTTGTTTCGTGCGGTTCTCTCTCTGCAGACCGTTGATGAATGCTACCAATTTTTTGAAGATCTTTGCACCATTGGCGAACTTCGTGCCATGGCACAAAGACTTGATGTTGCCCGTATGTTATACGGGGGGAATACCTATGATGAGGTTGTTGCCCATACAGGTGCAAGCACGGCAACAATCAGTCGTGTGAAGCGTTGCCTAAATTACGGTGCAGATGGATACGCACTCGTTCTGAAGAATGGATGTCTTTCGGTGAATGCGAACGGAGGAGATACAGATGAATGCTAAAAACGCTATCCTAGAAACCCCATATGGGACAAGAGATCTTCTTCCTGCTGATGTCATTGAAATGCGTTACCTCGATCAAATCCTATCGCAGATCTTTTCCTCATGGGGATATGACGAGATAGCTACGCCGACAATCGAGCATTTGGAAACTCTTGTTTCGCGCATTCAGGAAGAGAATGACCTCTTTATTCTTTCTGGCAATAAAAATAAACTTCTTGCCTTGCGCAATGAAATGACGACGCCGATTGCACGTTTGGTCAGCAGTCGATTAAAAGATCTTCCTGCACCGCTTAAATTATCGTATATCGGCAACGTATTTCGCATTGAGCAGACGCAGGAAGGGCGTCAATGCGAGTTCCATCAAGCAGGTGTAGAGCTGATGGGATGCAATACTGCAGCAGCAGATGCAGAGATCATTGCGCTTGCCATCGAGGCTGTTCTGGCATGTGGAATCAAGGAGTTTCAGATTCATATTGGGCAGGTGAACTTCCTCAAAGGAATGATGACGGCCTTTGGGATCGATGATGCGCATTGTGAAGCATTAAAGAATGCGATGGAATCTCACGATATTGTGCAAACGAATCAGCTCATTGACACACTCGCTATCTCTTCTGCCTCTAAAGAGCTCCTAAAGAGTATTCCTCTTTTGAATGGAAAGGAGGATGTCATTGAACATATTTACAACCTCCCATTGAACCAAGAAAGTCAATATGCAACGAATAATTTGGTGGAAATATACTCGATCCTGAAAGACTATCACTTGGCAGACTACGTGCATTTTGATTTTGGCGTAATTCGCGATTTTCACTATTATACGGGCATGGTCTTTGAAGGCTATTCCCCGGGACTTGGCTTTCCTTTGTGCGGGGGAGGCCGCTATGATGATCTGTTGGAGAAATATGGAGCTCCAATGCCTGCGACCGGATTCGCCCTTGGGATGGAACGTGTTATACTGGCACGAAAGCGACAGGACGTCAATGCACAAATGGCACAGAAGGATGTATATATCGGATATGGGGAAGGACAGATCCAGTCGGCGATCACACGTGCAAAAGCCCTTCGAAATGATGGCAATGTCGTAGAGCTAGCTGTCGTTCCGCAGACAAAGAATGAAGCGGCATCCTCAGGAAAACAAAAGGGATACGTTGCTTTTGAGTATTTCGCATGATACAGCGTATGCGGCAGTTTCTATATGCTGTATTCGGACGTTTGGATGCAGAGGGAAACACATTCGTTCGTTGCTACTTATCCAAAGAAGAGCAGAAGCTGTTTTATGCCATGCACGAAGCGGATCAATTTCATGCATGGCGTGTCGCACGTAGTGCGCAAAAAAAATATCTGCAATATGACGTCGTCCATTCTGATGCGTATATCTTGTTGACGCGATGTGCTCTATTGCATGATATCGGGCGCGAAAAGGGGATGGCTGATGTATGGGGGAAGGTACTGTCCGTCCTTGTGTATCGGTTCCTTCCGCATCTTGTTGAGTACTTTATCCGGGAAACGAACGGACATCGTGGAAGAATTGGTACAGTGCTGTATATCTGTCGATACCATCCCATCCTTGGGGCAAATAAATTGCGGAAAATAGGAGCGATAAAAGAGGCGGAAATCATCGCACAGCATCAAAAAAAACCAGCACCGGAGGATTCACTGGTGCTGGCTATTCTGAAGGAAGCTGATGGAGAGAACTGAGCTTATGCTATCAGTTCATTTGGTCGTAACGAGGAAAAAATGGACGTAGGGAGATGCGCCGTGGAGAATCATGCCATTAATATCCACGCATTTTATCTACGACATTGAGCATTCCAATCCGCTGCGGAAAGATTTGCAAATTGTTGCGGAAAATTTTGAGAGAGCGATCCAGATACATGGGGGAGATTGATGAGTGGTGTGGAGTGATGTAAAGATTTTCCACATCCCATAGCGGTGAATCCTCCGGCAGTGGTTCCTCTGCAAATACGTCTAAGGAAGCCCCACGAATCCGCTTCGAGGACAAGGCATCAACAAGGTCGTCTTCATTGACCACATCACCTCTGGATACGTTGATAAAGAATACGGTCTCCTTCATCATATTGAATGCTCTGCTGTCAAAGAGCTGATGTGTCTGTGGAGTCAGAGGAAGTGCAACGATCACATAATCTGCCTTGGACAACGCCTCTCCCAGATGCTCCGTGTCGAATAGTTCATCTACAAACGGCTCGGTCGTTTTCTTTCGCTTGACGGCAACGACATGCATTCCAACATTCTTTAGGTGCTTTGCCACCTCTCGACCAATGCTTCCCAGGCCAACGACAGCAGCAGTCTTCCCATAGAGCTCATCAGGGGCTGTGAGCCTCTTCCACTGGTGTGCTTTTTGATTCTCCCACGCTTCGATGAGACAGCGGCTGAACAAGAGCATCGTCCCGAGGATGTGTTCAGCCATGGGAATACCGTGAATCCCGCGTGAGTTGGTCAATAAAATATCGGAACGTCGGAAGTTCTCGTTGGCAAGAAGACGCTCTACACCAGCACTGTACGTATGGATCCACTTTAAATTGGGCATTTGTGGAAGAAATGCATCCATATCCATCTGCGCATCATATCCCAAGAGGACGTCGATTTGTCCAAAATGAACAGCAGCTTCTTTGGGTCGCAGACAGTTAATATGGCAGTCGCCGCTTTTACGGATGAGATCCTTTTGCGAATCACTTAATTGGATAAATGATAATATCTGAAGCGTCATCTGCATCTCCTTCTCATAAAATGAATCCTTTGCATAGGGATTATTCTAGATTCCCCGGAAAAATCCTTTTTTAAGCATTG
Organism: Selenomonas sp. oral taxon 136; assembly: GCF_001554015.1. NCBI lineage: Bacteria > Bacillati > Bacillota > Negativicutes > Selenomonadales > Selenomonadaceae > Selenomonas > Selenomonas sp. oral taxon 136. The sequence continues at coordinate 2,343,626 of NZ_CP014239.1, read as the reverse complement.
ACCATCGTGCATTTACGTGCTAGTATGTGCTCATATTAGTTCTTTAACGGACTAAAGGATTGGAGCTGTTTTCTATGGAAAATTACATGAATGATTATTTGACGATAGCTTTGCCAAAAGGGAAATTGTTTACCATCTCTAAGAACCTTCTTCATCGTGTTGGACTTTCAGCAGATCACCTGAGTGAAAAATCTCGTAAACTTGTCATTGAAAATAAAGACCTAAAGGTACGATTCATCATTGCAAAAACATCGGATGTTCCTACCTATGTCGAATATGGTGCTGCGGATATCGGAATCATAGGGAAGGATGTTTTGCTGGAATCCCAAAAAGATGTGTATGAAATTTTGGATCTTGGCTTTGGAAAATGTCATTTGATGATGGCTGTTCCCCAAAAGGAAAAGCGTCGACGCCTGCTAGATTACTCCTATACAAGAGTCGCAACCAAATATCCTCATATTGCAGAAAGTTTTTTTGCAAGGCAGGGGATGCAGATGGAGTACATCAAGTTAAACGGCTCCATTGAACTCGGTCCCATTGTTGGACTGTCCGAGAGCATCGTAGATATTGTTGAAACGGGAACGACGCTGGCAGAAAACGATTTGGAAGAGATCGCACACATCTTGGATGTGAGTGCACGCCTGATTGTCAACCGCGTGAGCTTCAAACTGAAATTTCATCGAATCAATGAGATTGTCAATAACCTGAGACCGATTATAGAGAGTGGGGAAATCCTATGAAGATCATTTCTGTTGCTGATGTCGGCATAAAGGAGGCTGAATTACAGCTCACGAAAAAAGCTTTTGACGAAATTGAGCTGGGGGCGTCCATGCGGGCGAAGAATCAAGAGATTTTCGGCGAAGACCTGACGGCAAGCGAATTGGTTCATCACATTGTTCGAGATGTACGTAGCGGGGGAGATCAAGCACTTCTTCGTTATACTAAATTACTGGATGGTCTTGACCTAAACAGCAAGGACATTATGGTATCTGAATCAGAGTTACAGGCGGCAGCGGATCAGGTGGATGCAGCCGTTCTTGCTGCACTGAAGCGGGCAGCAAAGAATATCTTCGCCTTTCACGAAGAACAAAAGCCGAAATCATGGATGACCTATCGCGCCCATGGCTCGATCATGGGGCAGGAAGTGATTCCACTCTCGCGTGTTGGTATTTATGTTCCGGGAGGGACGGCGGCGTATCCGTCATCTGTGCTCATGAATGCCATACCTGCCATTGTCGCTGGCGTTGACGACATTATCATGTCAGTTCCAACCAAAGGAGGCGTCCTCAATCCATATGTATTGGCCGCCGCACACATGCTTGGCATCAAGAAAATATTCAGAGTTGGCGGAGCACAAGCCATTGCCGCTATGGCATACGGAACAGAAAGTATCCCTCGTGTCGATAAAATCACAGGGCCTGGGAATCTTTTTGTCACCTTGGCGAAGAAAGAAGTATATGGGCATGTAGATATCGATATGCTCGCGGGTCCCAGTGAAATTCTGATTCTAGCGGATGCGGAGGCTTCTCCAAAATATATTGCGGCAGATATGCTCAGCCAGGCCGAACATGACCCTCTGGCATCCAGCATCTTAATCACCGATAGTGTGGACTTGGCATCAAACGTTCGCTGTGAAATACAAGATCAGCTGCAGAGTCTGCCGCGAAGGGAAACGGCTTCTGCCTCACTGGAACGTAACGGACGCATCATCGTGACGGAAAATATTCAGCAATCCGTTCATCTTGCGAACTATTCTGGACCTGAACATATTGAACTTCTCGTGAAGGATGCCTTTCACTTACTTCCAGAGATCCGATGTGCAGGCGCCGTCTTTGTGGGCTCATATTCTCCGGAGCCATTGGGGGATTATTTCGCAGGACCGAATCATGTTCTTCCGACAGGCGGAACAGCACGGTTTTATTCCGTCCTCAATGTAGAAACCTTTATGAAGCGAACCAGCATCATATCTTATACGAGAAAAGCGCTTGATGAAGTGAGTGATGACATCATCCGCCTGGCAGAAACGGAGGGGCTGGAAGCCCATGCAAGAGCCATTCGGACAAGGAGAGACAATATATGTTGAACTACCGAAACGGATTGGATCGTATGCCATCCTATGACACGACAGAACAGGATTGGAAGATCAAAGTAAATGCCAATGAATCAAACCTTGGACTTCCTCCATTGGTCGAGGAACGTGTGCTGTCCCGATTATCACGCGTTGCATTCCAACGCTATCCGAATCTGGAATATGATATGTTATGTGAACAGATTGGATGTGCCTACGGATGGGGGAAAGAAAACGTTATCCTAGGAAATGGATCCAGCGAGATCATCGAAAAGATATTCCATGCCTTTGGTGGTGATGCCACGCATAAGATCGTTTACCCTGCTCCTTCCTTTTCTATGTATAAAATCTATGCAGCTGCATCCGGGGCGCAGGATGTTGTTGTCCCGCTGCAAGAGGATTATTCTCTTGATGCAGATGCATTCATTCAGGCCGTAAATCAAAACAATGCATCTCTTGCCGTTCTTTGTAATCCAAACAACCCCACCGGCAATGTCCTGTCGATTGAAACCATAGATTATATTGCCGGGCGAATTCGCTGCGCTTTTCTCCTTGATGAAGCATACACAGAATTCTGTGATCAGAGTGCCGTTTTGCTTCTAAAAAAATATGACCACTTGATGATTGCACGTACCTTCTCCAAGGCCTATTCCTTGGCTTCGTGCCGTGTCGGCTATATGTTAGCACATCGTGATATCATTGACATGGCTGCGAAAACATATATGCCGTATCATATCAATACGTTATCCTTGACCACGGCAGACACCGTCTTTCAAATGCGCGCTGAATTTGAACCGCAGATCCAAATGATCTGCGGAGAACGTGACCGTATGCAGGAAAAATACAAACATCTGCGCGGTGTAACGGTATATCCGTCATATACTAATTTTATCCTGATTCATTATGCAGGAGCATGCGCGCTAAATGATGAATTGATCCATCAGGGAATTGGCGTGCGTAGTTTTCACAATGCACCTCGGCTGGAGGATACGCTGCGCATTTCCATGGGAAGCCCCAATGAAAATGACGCCGTTTTTCGCGCAATAAAAGATTATGTGGAGGCACGTACATGAGTACACGACACGCAGAGATTCACCGGATAACAGCGGAGACCGATGTCCTTGTATCCATGGAGCTCGACGGAAGCGGAACGTCTCATATTGATACGGGGATTGGATTTTTTGATCACATGCTCACGCTGTTTGCCGCACATGCTCGTGTCGATTTGAGCGTTACGTGTCATGGGGATATCGAGGTCGATGGACATCATACGGTGGAGGATATTGGCATCAGCATAGGCGATGCATTTCGGACAGCCATTGGGGAAAAGCGTGGTATTTCCAGATATGGTACCTTCTTCCTGCCAATGGATGAAACGTTGGCAATGGTCTCCTTGGACATCAGCGGACGTCCGTTTTTGTGTTATGACCCGGGAATTGAGCCAATGACACCGATGATCGGAACCTATGACACAGAACTCACCGAGGAGTTTTTGCGTGCTTTTTCCACCCATGCAGGAATCACGCTTCATGTGAAAATTTTATACGGAAAAAATTCACATCATCGTATAGAAGCCGTGTTCAAAGCATTTGCACATGCACTGCGTATTGCCATAGAGAAGGACGCACGAGCAGGTGACGAGATTCCTTCCACCAAGGGGCTTCTGTAAGGAGAGCACATGATTACCGTAATAGATTATGGGGCAGGTAATTTATTTAGTGTCGAAAAAGCATTTTCGGCAATCGGAGCAGAGGTATGTGTAAGCGAAAGATCAGTGGATCTTACATCTGCAGATAAAATTGTCCTGCCAGGCGTGGGTGCATTTGGAGACTGCATGACCAGACTCAATGCGTCGGGACTGGTTCCTTTGCTAAAAGAGCGTATTGCCGAAGGGGTACCGCTCCTTGGAATATGTGTTGGGCTTCAGATCCTATTTGAGGGCAGTGAGGAATCACCGGATGTGCAGGGGCTGGGACTTCTGCGCGGACATGTGAAAAAAATCTCTGCAAAAAATAAGAAAATACCGCACATGGGTTGGAATGCCGTGCATATTGCAGAGAATTATAAGGGAAGTGGACTGCTCAAGAACATCCCGGATGCCTCTTATGTTTATTTTGTACACAGCTACCATGCGGTTCCTTCCGATCCTTCGATGATTTCATCGACATGTTGCTATGGAGAGGAGATCACCGCATCGATTGCTTCCAAGCACATCATGGCAACGCAGTTTCATCCGGAAAAATCCGGGAAAATCGGGCTGGCGATGATAAGAAATTTTGCAAACTGTTGATAGGAAGGATTTTTATGCTGATTCTCCCTGCTATTGATTTACGCGGCGGGAACTGTGTCCGCCTTATTAAAGGAGATTTCAAACAAGAAACTATCTACAGTGAACATCCCGAAGAAACTGCTCTTCGCTGGGAAGGAGAAGATGCAGAATTTCTTCACGTGGTTGACTTGGATGGAGCTCTTGCTGGAGAGCCGCAGAATATGGACGCGATAAAACGTATTCTTCAGGCGGTGACAATACCCATTGAGGTCGGAGGCGGCATACGGTCAATGGAATCGATTGATCGTCTCCTTTCCATCGGTGTTTCGCGTGTTATCTTGGGCTCTGTTGCCGTGCACAAAGAGGAACTGGTACAGGAGGCATGCAGCACATACGGAAATCGTATCGTCGTTGGCATTGATGCGAAGAAGGGAATTGTCGCAACGGATGGATGGGAAAAATCCGGCGGCATATCGGCAGTAGAGCTTGCGAAAAAACTCGGCGCATTTGGCCTGGAGACGATCATCTATACTGATATATCACGTGATGGGACACTTTCCGGTGTGAACGTCACAGAAGCGGCACATTTGGCTCGCGCCTCCGGGATCAAGGTGATTGCCTCGGGCGGAGTGAAATCCATCAGCGATATTGAGGAACTCAAGAAAAGGGAATGTGATGGCATCATCGGGGTGATTGTCGGAAAATCCATTTATGAAGGAACACTATCTCTCATCGAAGCAATCTCAGCATCGCGTTGACATGTACGTGTATCTTTCGAAAGGATTGATTTCATCATGCAAACAACCTTTGCAAAACGTGTCATCCCATGTCTGGATGTCAAAGCTGGACGCGTAGTCAAAGGAACAAATTTTGTTGGACTAAGGGACGCAGGAGATCCTGTCGAATTAGCAAAACGATACGACGAAGAAGGTGCTGATGAAATTGTATTTCTGGATATCACAGCATCTCATGAAAAACGGAAGACGATGGATCACGTCGTCTCAAGCTGTGCATCCGAGGTATTCATTCCGCTCACAGTTGGCGGCGGGATAAGCACCCTAGATGATATGCAGCATATACTCAAGGCGGGAGCCGATAAGACCGCAGTCAATACCGCCGGCGTAAAAAATCCGGAATTGATCCGAGAGGGAGCTTTACGATTTGGCCGTCAGTGTATTGTCGCTGCAATCGATGCACGTCGTACCGGAAGAGATACATGGGAAGTGTATATCAATGGCGGACGTACGCCAACGGGACTTGACTGTGTAGCGTGGGCAAAGGATGCAGTACGTCTTGGAGCCGGTGAAATTCTGCTGACAAGCATGGATGCAGATGGGACAAAAAACGGCTATGATATAGAACTTACACGTGCCGTATCAGAAAGTGTCAACGTTCCTGTGATTGCTTCCGGAGGAGCAGGAACACTGCAGCATTTTTACGATGTTCTCACAAAAGGAAAAGCGGATGCCGTTCTTGCTGCGTCGCTGTTCCACTATGGTGAGTTCACGATAGAAGAGGTAAAAACATATCTTAGGTCACATGGACTGGGGGTTCGATTATGATGAATGTAGATATGTCAATGATTCAATTTGACGACCGAGGGCTGGTGCCGGCAATCGTACAGGAAGAAAACAATCAAGTCCTGATGCTGGCATATATGAATCGGGAATCGCTTGAAAAAACAATAGAGACTGGATTTGCATGGTATTACAGCCGCAGCCGCCAAAAGTTATGGAAAAAAGGCGAAACATCGGGTAATGTCCAACGCATAAAAGAAATCTCTTACGATTGTGACGGTGACACCATATTGCTGCGTGTCAAGCAGTCAGGCGTAGCGTGTCATACAGGCACCTACTCATGTTTTAGTGGTCGTAAACTCTATGACGCAGACAGTAAGAGTATTATCCCTCTAACAGAAAAAGAAGAGCATCCATTGACTGGAGTTTTGGCGTCCCTTTATCAGGTCATCCAGAGCCGACGCCTGCATCCGGTCGAAGGATCCTATACCAACTATCTATTTGATAAAGGACAGGATAAGATCCTGAAGAAACTCGGTGAAGAAACGGCAGAGACGATCATTGCCTCCAAGAATAACATTCGCGAAGATGTCCTCTATGAGATGGGAGATTTGTGGTATCACTGTCTCGTCTTGTTGGCGTATCACAACATGACGCCGGAAGATCTGCTGGAAGAATTGAAGCGGAGAAACAGCGGAGGAAAATATCATAAATTTGTCGGCAAGACAGGCATACGGCCAGACATGTAATCCCTTTGTTTTCACCAGCTATCCATAATGGTAATTATGGATAGCTGGTGAAATAAAGAAAAACTGGAGCAAAAGATATGTGAATCTTATAACTTGTCATTGACAATAAAGCAATTTGAAACTATAATTTAGATATTGGGTTATATAACTATAGATTATAGTTTTAATCAAGGAGAGTGTTCTTTTATGGCAAAGAATCCGGTCAAAATTACCGAGACTGTCCTCCGCGACGGACATCAGTCCTTGGTAGCAACACGCATGCGTATTTCGGACATGCTTCCGCAGCTTGCGGCGCTTGATGCCATCGGCTACAATGCTCTTGAGGCATGGGGCGGTGCCACATTTGACACATGCCTTCGCTTCCTCAATGAAGATCCGTGGGAGCGTTTGGATATTCTGAAGAAGAACCTTAAGACGCCAATTCAGATGCTCCTTCGTGGTCAGAACTTGCTTGGATACAATCATTATTCCAACGATGTTGTTGAGAAATTTGTCCAGAAAGCATCTGCACACGGCGTAGGTGTCTTCCGTATCTTTGATGCATTGAACGATATCCGCAACCTGAGGGTCGCTATTGATTCGGCTCTGAAATGCCCGGAGAAGCCGCATGTCCAAGGTTGCCTAGTATATACGATCAGTCCGGTTCACACCAACGAAAGCTTTGTTGAACTGGCTGTTGAGCTCGAGAAGATGGGATGTCATTCCGTCTGCATCAAGGATATGTCAGGACTGCTGAAGCCGTATGTTGCTGAGGATCTGGTCAAGAAGCTCAAAGCAGCGGTGAAGATCCCCATCGAGCTCCATACGCACTGCACCTCCGGATTTGGTCACGCAACGTATCTGAAAGCCATCGAGGCGGGTGTTGATATCATCGATACGGCACTGGCTCCCTTCTCCAGCGACACATCTCAGCCATGTACGGAAACGATGGTTGCGATGCTGGAAGGAGAAGAGCGTGATACCGGACTTGACCGTCAGGCAATGACGCCGATCTCCAAGTACTTCCTCCAAGTAAAGCAGGATCTCATTAAGACGTTCAACCTTAAGGGATACTTTGACGTCAATCCAAACGTGCTGGATTTCCAGATTCCTGGCGGTATGCTTTCCAATCTTGCTAACCAGCTCAAAGAGGCCGGCATGGAAGACAAGTACCAGGATCTTCTCGACGAGATGCCGCGCGTACGCAAAGATGTCGGCTATCCGCCGCTCGTTACACCCTCTTCGCAGATCGTTGGAACCATGGCAACGTTTAATGTTATGAGTGGTCAGCGTTACAAGATGGTGCCGAACGAGTTCAAGGATCTTGCTCGTGGAAAATTCGGCAGAACCCCCGTTGAGGTCGATCGTAAGTTCCTGACCGATACGCTTGGGATTGCTCCGGAGGATATCATCGAGGACTGCTCGATCGAAGATGCAAAGGCAAAGACATTTGCCGAGTTTAAGGAAGAACTGAAAGGAAAAGGATATCTCAATCCGACCGATGAGGATGTTCTTTCCTATGCCCTCTTCCCGCAGGTTGCGGAGGAGTTCTTCAAGGCACACTACAAGCCGATTACGGCATACGTAAAAGAGTAAACCAATATATCTAAAAAAGAAGATGGAACACGGTTCGCCGCGTTCCATCTTCTTTTATTTTTCCTTGAAGAATACCGATTTCCCAATAAATTCTCGAAAGATGGAATTATTGGGGATATCATCGATGTCATGAATTTCATTGACATATTGAAGAAAACGCAGAATCAATCGCGCGTCTGTATACCCCTCTTCTCCTCTGTCTATCGCCTCTAAAAGAGGTACTGCATATTTTTTTAACACCCCAATTTCATAGATCAGCGCGGAATTGAACAAAACATCGGCTTCTTCCTGAAATGGGAAAATATATTTTTCCTCCCCCGCCCTGACGTCCGGCCACTGCTTAATTGTCTTAATTGCCTTTGCACCACGAAATTGATGATCCCGAACCAATCTGCGAAGGAAGCGTACCTCTGTCGTCGGGATACGATTATGTGCATCAATGTTTAGCTGTGTCAATGCACTAATATATATTTTGTATTTGTTTTTTCGTGCTATATCGGCCGTAAGCCGTTCATTCAGGCCATGAATTCCTTCAATAATAATTGGTTGATCTTCTTTCATCAACAAGAAATTATCGTCATGCCATTCCCTCTTTCCTGTAATGAAATTGTAGTAAGGGATTTGTACCCTATGTCCATTTAAGAGTTCCAGCATATTTCGATTGAAGAGAGCCGTATCGATGGCGTCGATCGATTCATAGTCATACTGTCCTTTTTCATTTCGAGGCGTATCCTCACGATTCAAAAAATAATCATCCAATGAGATCATAATGGGATGCAGCCCATTGACTCGAAGCTGTATCCGCAGTCTCTGAGCAAAGGATGTCTTCCCGGAAGATGATGGTCCGGCAATCAGAATAAGCCGTATATTGTTCCGATGTGAAGCGATGTGATCCGCGATTTGAGCGATACGTTTCTCCTGAAGTGCCTCAGATATGCGTATGAGCTCTCCCATACGATGTTCATTATTGATCTGATTCAGATCCGAGATGTATGGGCACTCCAAGATCCTCGCCCATTCCTTCGCTTCAGAAAGAATGTGCTCAAATTTCGGCTGCTCTACACGCGTTCTGATTTTACCGTCTGTCATTTCATCTGGTGTACGTATCAGGACACCGGATTGTTCCACATCTAATGCAAACTGCCCGAGAAGTTTTGTCTCTGGAAGCATCGCACCATATAGGTAATCCGGATAGTTACGGCACGTATATATACTGATCATGGAGTGTGGAAGTGAGGCAATCAGTGCAGCCTTTCCCCTCCTGCCATGCGACTGAAAGAGTTCAATTGCTTCCTGACGCGGAATACTGTGCTTGACGATGGGGGTGTTATTTGCAATCATTTCACGCATTTCTTGTTCGATATCATGGATCAAATGAGCGTTGATTGATTTTCCTGGGATTTTTACTTCACAATATAATCCCTTATTGACCGTAAACTTGGCGACTACCTCTGCTTCTTTGTTCATATTGGACACGGTCACGATAAAGAGAAAGAGGATGGAGCGCTGATAGATTCTCCATCCAAGGGAAGTATTCAACTCGATAAATGAAATTTCATCATCATGATCATATTCTGACTGTATATCTCGTACTTCACCGTTGATTTTAGCTGCAACAATCGGACTGGAGTAATTCTGCTCTTTCTCTTGTGCAAGCTGCATCAATGTTTTTTTCATCAGAACCCTCTTCTCTCTTTACAGAAAAACCTGCCCATCGCGAGCAGGTTATCATCAGATAAAGAATGTAACAATTTTGTAGGTGATTGCACCCATGATAGCTGTGCATGGGATTGTCAGCACCCACGCTACTACCATTTGCTGTGCGACACCCCATCGGACTGCGTTAATGCGTTTTGCCGCTCCTACCCCCATAATAGAGCCGGAGACGACGTGTGTTGTACTCACGGGAAGATGCAGCAAAGTTGCACCAAATATGATAATAGATGAGTTCAAATCCGCCGAAAAGCCTGAAATCGGCTGTAACTTAAATATCTTACCTCCGATGGTCTTGATGATGCGCCAGCCGCCGACGGCCGTTCCACAAGCCATTGCAGTTGCGGCAAGGATTTTGACATAGGTGGGAACCTCGAACGCATCAATGTATCCACCAGCCAATAAGGCGAGTGTGATGATGCCCATAGACTTCTGTGCATCGTTGGAGCCGTGAGAAAATGCCATAGTAGCAGCCGATAGGATCTGCATCTTCTTGAATTTCCCGTTGATGGATGTCGGACGCGAATGTCCAAACACGCGGAACAGAAGCAACATGATGATGCATCCGGAAACCATACCAACTAAAGGGGATAAAATCAACGAGAGGACAATTTTTCCGATTCCCGTGAAGTTTAATCCATCGACGCCTGAGGATGTCATCAGAACAGCACCGATCACTCCACCGACCAATGCATGTGAACTACTGGAAGGCATCGAAAACTTCCATGTAATCACATTCCATACAATAGAGCCGAAAAGCGCAGCAATAAGGACGTGTTCATCTACATGAGAGGCTGATTTTACGATATCTGAACCGATGGTCTTTGCCACACCGGTGCTGTACATTGCACCGAAAAAGTTAAGGACTGCGGCCATAATAATTGCGTGCTGCGGATGAATCGCTCTCGTGGAAACAGAAGTGGCAATCGCATTCGCTGTATCATGAAAACCATTGATAAAGTCGAATATCAATGCCAAAAGGATGACCAGAAAGATCAATAGCTGCAAATCAGGCATACTTCATTACCACTCCTCGCAGCATATCAGCAATATGTTCACAATGATCCAGCGTGTCTTCCAGCTGCTCCAGAACATCTTTCCAGCGAATGAGCTCAATTGGATCCTTCTCATGTTCAAACAGGTAGGCAACTTCACGACGGTAGATGAGATCGCCTTCACTTTCAAAGCGTTCAATCTTGTGCGATGCGTCCAATATACCCACTTGATTTTTGCGGATGTTCCCCAAAAAGGATACCGCACGAACGATCTCCTCCGTTGCAGAGAGCAATAACTTGGTCAGGTTTACTGCTCCCGTCATTGGCTCCCCCATATGGTACATGTCGTATCGTTGTAGTATTCCTTGAAGGAGATCAACGCCGTCATCGAGGTTATTTGCCAATGCGTATATGTCTTCACGATCAATCGGTGTAATGAAAGTGAGGTTCAGCTTGTCAATAATACGGTCGTTGATAGCATCTGCTTCGTGTTCAATTTTATTGATTTCTTCTACCTTAACCGCCGTCGTTTTGTAATCCTGGATGACCTCGTCCAGAATCAAAGCTCCTGCATGAAAGAATTTTGCACTTTCAAGGAATAGATCAAAGAACTCATCATCCTTCTGTTTGAAATTAAACATAAATCCAGATCCTCCCCAGGAATACATTTGCTTGGAGGTACATACAGAAAAATCACACCCCAATAATATCATTATTTCAGATTGACAGCAAGCCAAAATTTGAGTGTACTCAAATCCTTTCAGCGAGTCGCTCAGCGAGGAGTGTATAACGTCGTCTTGTGCGATCATTGCTTACAGCGGTAAAGAGCGCTGTGCGATCTCCTACAAGAATCACACGTTTCTTTGCGCGTGTGACAGCCGTATAGAGGAGGTTACGCTGCAGCATAATATGATGTACACGTACAAGCGGTAAAATGACCGTACTGTATTCGCTGCCCTGACTCTTGTGTACACTCATGACATAGGCGAGTGTAAGCGATGCGAACTCATCCCGTGTATACGTGATATCCACATCATCTGCGTATTGTACGATAAGTTTTTCTGTATCAATCCATACAATACGGCCAACATCACCGTTGAAAACATTTTTTGTATAGTCGTTTCGTATCTGCATGACCTTATCGCCGCTGCGAAATCCGGCGATGGATGCGTTGTCTTCCGCTTCTGGGTTGAGTGCTTCCTGCAGTGTGCGGTTGAGTGCATCTACGCCACATGCTTCGCGACGCATGGGCGAAAGCACCTGCATGTCCATTACAGAGTGCCCCGCTTCGATCAACGATTGGCAAATTGATAGGACTTGCTTCGCAGCTTCCTCGGCGGATACTGCAGAAACAAAGGAGAAATCTTTTCCTGTAAATGTTGGCATAGATCCTGTGTTAATTGCGTGTGCATTGAGCACGATCGTTCCTCTGTTATTCTGACGAAAAATCTGTGTCAGACGCACACATGGAAAAACATTCGAACGAAGAATATCTTTTAATACCGATCCTGGCCCGACTGCCGGAAGTTGATCTGCATCTCCCACGAAGACGATGTGTGAGCCTGGAAGGACAGCAGAAAGCAGATGCTGCATCAGCACAATATCCATCATGGAAACCTCATCGATGATGACAACATCTGCCTCAAGCATACATTCCGCATCACGTGCAAAATGCATCTCGCCGCCTTCACGTCCTTGTGCTTCGAGCATACGATGTACAGTGGCTGCGGGAGCCCCAGTCGCTTCTGAAAGACGTTTTGCAGCACGACCTGTTGGCGCAGCGAGAAGAATCTCCAGCCCCTGCTCTCCCATTATATCAATCATGCTTCGAATGACTGTTGTCTTTCCTGTGCCAGGGCCGCCGGTAAGTATGACAACGCCATGAAGCAGGGATGCAATCACGGCATCTCGCTGCTGCTGTGCGAGTGTTACCGCATGTTCTTCCTCCCATTTGCTGACAAGTGCTGCAGGGTTGTGAACGTGAATTGGTTCTGCTTTATGCTTCAGCATGCGGAGAAGATCTGCGGTTTCCACCTCTGCATGATACAATTGCGGTGAGTAAATCAGACGCTCTCCCATCTCATCCACGGCATAGACGCGATGCATTTTCACCTCGCGTCGGAGTACATCCATGATGTCAACATGGTCAACACCGAGGCGCTTGGCGGTATGCTCAATCAGCAAAGCTTCCGGAATGCAGCAATGCCCATTGGATGCAATTTGTGCCAGTTCAAAAAGGATGCCTGCTGCAATCCGTTCCGCTGAGTTTTTTTCCCATCCACATGATGCAGCAATCGTATCCGCCGTGATAAAACCAATACCATCCACTTCTTGTGCCAGCTGGTATGGATTTGTCTCCATCACCTTCAGCGAGAGTGAGCCATATTTTTTGAAGATACGGGCGGCATAGCCACCCGTCACGCCATGCTCTTCCAGCCAAAGCATAATATCACGCAGTTCGCTTTGCCTAAGATAGGATGCTGTAATTTTCTCTGCCGTTTTAGGTCCAATCCCGGTAACTTCCGCTAGACGACGTGGTGTGCTCTCTATGACTTTTAGTGTGTCTGTACCAAAACGTTCAACGATACGACGTGCCATCGCCGGGCCGATTCCTTCGATCACGCCGGAAGACAAAAACCGTTCGATGCCGTGTGTCGTCGTCGGTGCACTAACGTGCATTTGAACAGCTCGAAACTGTCTCCCAAAGCGAGGATGAACAACCCATGTTCCGCTTAACTGCACTTCCTGCCCGAGAAGTGGTGCGGGAAGGTTCACTGTTGCTGTACATTTCGACTGACCTTGCAGGCGCAGGCGAAAAACAGAAAATGCATCATTTGCAGCCGAAAAAATGATATGATCTACAATACCGATTATTTGTTCTTCCTTGTTATTGAAATCAAGATCTTGCTGAAGCTGCATCATCGACCTCCGTCAGCTGCTCCCACTTAGCATAACGCTGTAAAATTTCCTGTTCCTTTTCTGCATACGCTGCAGCAATGATACGGCTGCGTTCGGGGTCACATTGTGTTTCCGGCAAATTCATCTCGTACTCCAACCCTTTTAGCTCTGCCTCCGCCATTGCGATCTCTGCTTCAGCACGTTCGATCATTTCCTGACGGCGGCCCATAGGCAGCGTGCTTGCTGACAACTGTCTATGGGAATTGTTTTTTTGTGCAGGAGGTTGTTCTATTTTCTTCTTTTGGGAGACATATTCCTGCTCTTGTGAATGTGAAGACTCCTCTTCTTTTTTCATCAGATAATAACTGTACCCACCGAGATACTCCGTGATCGTTCCTTGGTTCAATACCAATGTGCAGTTTGCTGTCTTATCCAGAAAATAACGATCGTGAGATACGGCAATAAATGTTCCCGGGAAGGCCATAAGTGCCTCCTCTACTGCCTCTCGTGCCGGTATATCCAGATGGTTCGTTGGCTCATCCAGAACAAGAAAATTAGCGCCTGTCAGCATCAGTTTCAGAAATGCGACGCGCGACTGTTCCCCGCCGGACAATTCCCCAATACGCCGAAGCACATCATCTCCGTGAAAGAGAAACGCACCGAGATAGCTACGTGCAGTCTCCTCACTTAATCCGTAGGTATAACTGATTTCATCTAAAATCGTATTATTGGGGTTAAGGCCTTCGTGTTGCTGGGAAAAATATCCGATCTTGACACGGCTGCCGATCTTCACACGTCCTTCTGCTTCACGTTCTCCCACCAGAATTTGAAGGAGTGTCGTCTTCCCTGCACCATTTTCTCCGATCAGTGCCACACCGTCTCCTTTTCGTATCAAAAGGGAGATATGATCAAGAATACGATGCCCATCCTGATAGGAAAATGAGACATCCTCAAACTCCGCAACACGCTGTGCGCACTCCTCCGGGGGAGCAAAGGAAAAGAATTGAAACTGTGCTGCTTCAGGCGGAAGTACGATACGTTCCAGCCGATTGAGCTGACTCTGTCTGCCGCGTGCCTGTTTGGCTTTTATCCCTGCTTTATACTTGCGAATGTATTCTTCTGTCTTACGGATATGGTCTTGTTGTTTTTCGTAAGCATGCTGAAGTGCTGCGCGGCGCTCATTTTTTATGCGTATGTAATGTGTATAATTTCCTGTATACGACGTAATAGTCTGATGTTCGAGCTCGAGAATATGTGAGGCGACACGATCAAGAAAATAGCGATCATGAGAAATTAAAAGCACACCGCCTCTGTAGGAGCGGATAAAGTCCTCCAACCATTCGATCATGCCGATATCCAGATGATTGGTCGGCTCATCTAAAAAAAGAAAATCCGGTTCACGCAAAAGTGCTTTGGCAAGACATATACGCGTTGTCTGACCACCGGAAAAATGACGAATATCCTTAGACAAATCCGGTTCGGAAAAACCAAGACCAAATGCAACGCGCCGAATATGTCGTTCAAAATCGTACCCATTCATGGATTCGAATCGATTCACAAGATTTCCATAGGCTTTGAGATCTTCTTCACTGCTCTGTCCAGAGGAGATACGACGTTCCATCTGTTCTTTTTCTTCACGAAGTGAAATAATATCAGAGAAGACACTGTATAATTCATCATATAGTGTTTTCGAAGAAAATACTGCCTGCTGTTCAACGTAGCCGATGGTATCGGTTGGATCGACAGACACTGTACCATCATCCGCCTCTTCCCGCCCAAGGAGAACACGCATCAGTGTTGTTTTACCGCTTCCGTTGGCGCCAACAAGACCTATTTTATTACCGCGCATAATTTCAAGGTTCACATGAGAAAAAAGTGTATGTATCCCATACGATTTTTCCAGCCCGACCGCCTTAAAACTCCCCATATTACCTTTCTCCATCCTGGTGTTTTCGCGTTGACTGATAGTCACGTCCAATATATATGATTGCCTGCTGTTCTCCGGCTCTCTCCACCGGCATAATAATGCATGGAAATGGCATGCCATAAAAAAGATTGACATGCGAATCCGCCGTCATGACTGCAGTTTTTGGACGATCTGACGATCGTCCAGTCTCTACACTTGAAATTCGAAACCCTTTTGCCTGCAGAGTATCTGCTACCTCTGCCCCTGCACCATCAATTCCACTGGAATTAACAATGAGGACGGAAATACGATCCATTGAGTCCTGGAGCTTTTCCACGCCAGCTTCTTTTGATTCTTTTTTTTCGGCGATACGATGTGCGCCGATCACGCGATCGCCCTCCGCCAGCAGTTCGTCAGAAGAAGGAAAATTGACTTTTATGCTGTTCTCCATCATTCTGCGCAGTCGTTCTGGCATATCGGCACGGTATTTCTCGGCATCCCGTTCGGCCTCTTCACGCATGGGGGCTGACAGCTCTCTGCCAACGCCTTCCATGAGCAGTGATCTTGACGCGACAATGTCTGGGATCCAATAGCTCACATCGCCAAGATATGCAGGGGTTCCTGCAGCCATAGCCATCGAAAGCCCATCTGCATCAATGTTTTTAAACCGTTTTGCCAGCGCAATCAACTGCCGCATAGAAAGATCGGTCTGAACTGCATTCTTTACTTCTCCGATGATGGCAGAGATGCGAGGAAGAATCTCAGGGGATATAAGACGCGAAAAAAAAGCCCGCATGAAGCGTTGTTGGCGTGAAATACGTCCAATATCCCCTTCCCCATCACGATAACGCACATACTGAATAGCATGAGCACCATCCATGTGCTGCATGCCGGGCTGAAGGTCAATGATAAGACCGCCATTGTCGTCCCAGGGGTCTTCATAATACATTCGTTTCTCTACGTCGATATCGACACCGCCGACGGCATCGACAATCCGCTCAAATGCTGACGTGTCAATCAAAATATAGTGCGAGACAGGAACACCAAGCAGCTTGCGAATGGATGCAATTGTCAGATCATGACCGCCAAACGCATACGCATGGTTGATTTTATCATATCCATAGTTTCCAATTTCAACGCGTGTGTCGCGAGGGATGGACAGCAGTGATATCCGATCTTTTTTTTCATCGACGGCGGCAAGCATCAGCGTATCGCTCCGTCCAATGTCGTCATCTCTGCGATCTACTCCCATGAGCAGCACATACCCGAGATCGTCAGAAACACTGGTGCCGTCATCGGCTTCCTTTAATGAACTGGAAAAAAAATATCCTCCTGCATAATAAATCGCACACACCAGAACAAATGAAAACGTAAATATAATTCCTGCATACTTAATGAACATACGATCTGTTGTTTTCTTGTCTGATGGAGTTATTTCTGGTTCTTGTGCCATCGATTCGTAAATCTCCCTCTCCGCTTATACCAATTGGATTCAGTATAGCAAAAACAGGCGTTCCGCGCAAATTCTCTGCGTATGATCAGTGGGAGCAATGTAATGCTTACAATAAAACATACTTTCTACAACCGTGTCGTTTTAATCCTTCTTTACAAAATAAGGCGTTTCATGTAAACTATGATTTATACTTACATGTAGATTTGTAACTGTATATCGGCATGGTGCAATACGGATGGGGATGTTGCCTAATGCTGCAAGGGAGAGGGAATTATGCTTCGACTTCCTGTATCGAAATTAAAAGACGGGATGGTCCTTGGACAGAGCTTGTTCAATACGGCAGGAGGAAGCTATCTTGTCAAGGGACAGCCGGTAACCATTGACTATATTCGGAAACTGCGCCAGATTGGCATTCAATCTGTAACGGTTACTTCCATGGATCCGGCATATAAACTGCCGCCGCCTCCCGATGTCATTGAAGAAAAAACACGAATCAATGCAATCAGTACGGTCTACAATACGTTTCAATCCATTGAAGAGAACGGAACACTTGATACGACGGCATTGCAGAGGGTGACAGACTCCATTGTCTTTGATCTCTTTGAAAATCGGAATAACCTCGTCCAGCTGACCGATATACGTGCCCATGATGCTTATACTTTCGCGCACA
This sequence comes from Selenomonas sp. oral taxon 136, assembly GCF_001554015.1. Lineage (NCBI taxonomy): Bacteria > Bacillati > Bacillota > Negativicutes > Selenomonadales > Selenomonadaceae > Selenomonas > Selenomonas sp. oral taxon 136. The sequence goes on along the minus strand of NZ_CP014239.1, from coordinate 2,325,813 downwards.
GCGTCAATGTGGCCGTACTCTCTGCCATGATGGGCATGCTCTGTCATATGCCAAGGGATGAAATCTCTCTGATTACACTCGGTGGTCTCCTGCATGATCTTGGCAAAGTAGACGTAAGCTCAGATATCCTGACAAAAAATCGAGGACTCTCTGACCGTGAGTTCAAGATAATGAAAAAACATCCACTCGATGGTTCTCGCCGCATCCTCAATGTCAGTGATCTTCCCAAGAAAAGTATTCTGGCAACCATTGCTGCGCAGCATCACGAACATATCGATGGATCAGGTTACCCCAATAGGATTACAGGCAATGAGATGCATCGTTATGCAAAGATCACGGCAATCGCCGATGTTTATGATGCACTAACCAGTGAACGTCCTTACAAAAAGGCCTACATGCCCAATATCGCCTACAATATCATGCATAATATCAGCAAGGGACAGTTTGACCAAGATTTGCTGGATACATTTTTTAACAACGTCGCACTCTATCCAGAGGGGGCTGTGTTAAAGACAACATTTGGCTTCGCCGTTGTGAAAGAGAGTAAGTTTGGACGCACAACAACGCCGATCATCATTCTTTTTGCCGATACAAACGGAAAATTATTGAATGAGAGAAGTGTCATCGATCTCTATGAGACGCCGAATGGAGCAAAATCCATACAGGTTGTTCCTACAGGAAATGAACTCTATCACTTCATCCATGAACTAGGTGTCGACCCATCCTACTACCTCGAAGAGGAACGAAAAAAGGATGCGGCTGCTGGGATAAAATCCTCCGGTGTGACGACGGCGCCGCATGTGAAGTTGAGTTGAGATACAACGAAGTCCGTTAGTGTATGATAGATCTCGCACATCTTAATCATACACTAATGGACTTTTTGTTGCTTATTTTTGCGTTCTCAGGATCACATCGGCCATCTCTCGTACTGTATTACAACGACCGACGGGATAGCCGATCTCTTCAATTTGCTTTCCAAGCCGCAGGAGATGCGGTGGTGTAAGCGAGGCTTGTTCCAACAGCTCTGTATTGCGAAATATGTCACATGGAGCACCTTCTCCGATAACACGTCCATTCGCCAGCAGGATTAAACGTTCGACAGAACGAAGGATATCCTCCATGCTATGTGAGACGAGAACAATGGACATATTACGCTCACGGTGAAGAATCGAGAGCATCGACAAAAGTTCTTCGCGACCACGTGGATCGAGACCGGCTGCCGGTTCGTCCAAAACGAGATAGCGTGGTGCAAGAGCCAATACACCTGCAATTGCCGTACGCCTTCGCTCTCCTCCGGAGAGCGCAAAGGGAGAACGATCCCGATAGACCTGTGGGAGATGAACAAGCGCCATTGACTCTTGCACACGTTGCTCAACCTCGGCTTCGGGTAGGCCTTGGTTGCGCGGGCCAAAGGCAATATCCTCGTAGACAGTTTCTTCAAAAAGCTGATGCTCAGGGTACTGAAAAACCATGCCTACGCGAAAGGGAGCGGAACGATCTTTCATATCGTTTTTTTGCGTTCTCTTCCCAAGCAGTACGCCATCCACGGAGACTGTGCCGGAAGTGGGCTGAATCAGCCCGCCGATCAGCTGCATAAGCGTAGATTTTCCTGCGCCTGTTTCCCCTGCTATTGCAGTAAATTCTCCCTCGTTAATGACAAGTGAAACGTCATGAAGTGCCGTATGGGAGAGAGGTGTGTTCTCCATATAGGTATAGGAAACAGAATCTATTTCGATAGACAATGGATCAACTCCTCGTCTGTTAAGATATTTTCCGATAGATGCTTTCCAGCTCGACGCAAGTGTTGTGCAAGATCGGCAGCAAGGGGGAGATCGAGTCCCAGCTGCTGTATACGTTCTGTGTGAGAGAATACGTCTTGCGGCGTTCCATCCATGACAACCTTTCCCTGATCCATCAGAACGATGCGATCCGCAGCAATTGCCTCCTCCATGAAGTGCGTGATATAGATGATCGTTGTCCCCTGCTCTTTGTGCAGTTTTTTCACGGCAGAAAGAACTTCCGCGCGTCCGCGCGGATCCAGCATAGCTGTGGGCTCGTCTAGGACAATACACTGCGTTTGCATAGCGATAGCACCCGCGATAGCAATACGTTGCTTCTGTCCTCCGGAAAGCAGATGCGGTGCATCAGTCGCATGATTACTCATCCCGACCAATGCAAGCGAATCCTCGACACGTGTCCGTATCTCGCTTGGAGGAACACCGAGATTCTCTGGGCCAAATGCTACATCATCCTCAACAACAGCGGCGATCAGTTGATTGTCAGGATTCTGAAATACCATACTGACTTTTTGGCGAATCTTCCACCATTGGGATTCGTCCCGCGTATCCATGCCATCGACGAGACAGATTCCCGATGATGGCAGAAGAAGTGCATTTAGATGACGTGCTAGTGTAGATTTTCCTGAGCCATTAGCGCCAAGGACAGCGACAAACGCACCGGCTGGAATTTCCAGAGATACATCGCGGAGTGCCTCGTGGTCTTCGTTATCTGTGCCTTGATAGATATGCGTCACATGGTCAAGTGAAAAAAATGATTGTGCTTCCATTCGTCTTTATCATCCCGTATGTTTTCACGGAAGCACTGATAAATTCAGCGCTTCCTTAGACTTTGTTTTCAGGCGAACATGGAATGTTGTACCTTTGCCAAGTTCGCTGTTGAGGGTAATTGAGCCGTGGTGCGCCTCAACTATCTCACGTGCAATGGCGAGGCCGAGACCATTACCGCCCATACGGCGCGAACGCGCTTTATCAACACGATAAAATCGATCAAAGATGCGTTCCTGATGTTCTTTTGCAATACCGATTCCCGAATCTGTGACAGAAAGGCATACCGTGCCGCGTTCCTCTGTGCTCAAGGAAACTTCAATGTGACCATGCTCCGGTGTATATTTCACTGCATTGTCGACGAGAATCAGTATAAGTTGACGTATTTTCTGTTCATCCGCATATATTTCTGCACGTTTGGGCAGGAGCTCTTGGATCGCAATATCTTTCTTCTCGGCAAACGGGCGCATCATGCGTACCGTCTGTCTGGCTGCTGCAGCGATATCCATGCGTACCGGTTTGAACTGTGTTGCCCGTCCATCTGTGCGCGCAACTGTAAGCAGATCACTTACGAGTTTTGTCATTTTTTTTACTTCATCACGTACATCTTCAATGACTTGTTTTAAAAATGGTGATGTTATTGTTGGATCACTGTGAAGAAGATCAGCAGAAGCTAGGACAACAGCGAGAGGGGTGCGCAGTTCATGGGAAGCGTCTGCTGCAAATTGACGTTGGCGCTCATACGCCTCACGGATTGGCTGCATGGCACCACCCGAAAGAATATAGCCGATTGCAGCGGCAAAGATGATGGCGATAACGCCCAATGCCGCTAGTGCTGATGTTGCTTTTTCCAGTCCATTATACATGGCGGTAACGTCTTTTCCTACGTATACCGTTTGCATTGGCATGGGGGGGCTGGATACCGTTTGTGAGATCATCATCACTTTCGTCTGAACGCCGCGCTCACTCGTCTTTGTAAATACGCGTACCTCACGGTCAGACGGATTCCATGTGCCGACGATGTCCAAGACAAAGGATTCGATACGGGATGAGGCACGCGAAAAATTTATGAGACGTCCACGATCATCAAACACATAATAAAAGAGACGATCATTGGTACTGCGATACAGCTGTGCCTCATCTGCATCTGTTCCCGTATGCAGTTCATGATACACCTGAGACTCTGCGACGCTGTTCGCTGTATCCAAAAGTTCCCGCGCCTGCTCAGAAGTAATCGCCCACTGCATCGTCTTGTGCATAGCAAAAAGGAGGACAATAACTAGCCCTCCCATAACCAGTGCATAGCGCAGCATCAACAGCAAGCGGCTGCGTCCAAACAGATTCTGTTCGCTCAATTCGGTGCCTCCAGCTTATATCCGACACCACGTATCGTTTTGATGGAGGCCCCCTCTCCCGCTGCGTCTAACTTCTTTCGCAGCATTTTCATATAGGAGTCGATATTATTCGAGCTGACGTCTGCCTCCAAGCCCCAGATTCGATCGAGAATGATATCGCGCGGAACCACGATTCCGATATTCTGTGCTAGGAGATCAAACAGCTGAAATTCTCGTGGAGAGAGTTGAATGATCTTTCCATTCTTTTCGAGAATATTTGCCGTACGATTCAGCTTAAAACCGCCGATTTCATCAACCTCATGCTGTATACGCTGCGTTGATCGTCTGCCAAGTGCACGCAGGCGCGCCAAAAGCTCAGAAAACTCGAATGGCTTTACGAGATAATCATCCGCACCAGCATCGAGTCCCTTCACTCGATCCTCCACAGAGTCCCGTGCTGTCAGCATGAGAATGGCACGATCATAGCCGTTTCGGCGCAGGCGTGCACAGGCATCGACTCCTGACTCGCCCGGCATCATCCAGTCCAAGATCAGAATATCGTACTCTGTGTAGGTTGCATACGCATAAATATCACTGCCGTCTGTCACCCACTCAACACTGATGTCGTTTCGTTCAAGCATATATTGGATGAGCTTGCCAAGGCGCAGATCATCTTCTGCCAAAAGCACACGCATAATACCATCTCCCTGCTATATCGAATAGAATTATAGATAAGGGGGGTGAAAGATAGCTGAAAAAGGAGCTAACGCATCGCTATGTGCACTGATGCAATCATGCGATAAAAGACAAACATCCCAAGCCCGTAGCAAGTCAGCATAATGACTCCCATCGGAATGGCAGTATAATCACCTGCGATGCCTACCACAGGCATCATGCAGGCTCCCAGCAGCATCGAGAAACACCCGATCAATGCAGAAGCACTGCCCGCATTTTTCCCCTGTCGTGAAAGCGCGAGAGAAAAGCTCGCCGCACCCATCACCGAGAGTGGTATGATGGTAATAAAGAGTAGAATAAAGATAACAGGAAGCGGTGCGGAAACAAAAAATCCAATCAGAAGCAAGCTGCTCCCGATCAGTGGAACAAGTACGGCATATTTCAACATAACGATATCCGGCACACGTCCGGCAAAACGGGCCGGTAAAATTCCGGCAAGGAGAAGCCCCGCTCCAATTACGGCAAAAATCATACTAAATCCCTGTGGAGAGACACCATAGATATTCTGAAAGACGAATGAAGAGCCAGAGAGGTAGGAAAAGAAACCACCAAATACGAAGCACTGCAACAGACAATGTCCGAGAAAATAACGATCATGTAAAAGGATGGGGAATTTCTTCAGAGAATCCATCACGTTCTTGCTGCGCTGTTCTTTGGGGAGCGTCTCTTGATAAGCGAGAGTTGCACCAGCCAGCACTACGCCGATGAGTGTCAATAAAATGAAAGTGGCGCGCCAATTTGCAAAAAGAAGAATCTGTCCGCCGATCACAGGCGCAATAATGGGGGCAAATCCGTTGACCATCATGAGTACAGAAAAGAACCGTGTGAGCTCTGAGCCTTCGCAAACATCACGTGCGATTGCACGTGAGATAACAATTCCGCTCGCCCCAGAGAAACCGGCAAAGAAGCGAAAGAAGAGGAAAAGATATATATTCTGCGCGAGTACGCAGCCGAGCGTTGCACCGACAAAGACAAGCATTCCGATCAGAAGAGGCCTGCGGCGTCCCCAGAGATCACTCCATGGACCGGCAAGAATCTGTCCAAGTGCCATGCCCAGCGTTGTCATAGTAAGCGTCATCTGTACCAATGACGTTGGGACAGAAAAGGCTTCCTGCACCTCAGGCAGTGCCGGGAGATACATATCCGTTGAGAGCGGTGCAATTGCCGTCATAACACCAAGGAATATGGTTAGCCAAAGCCGCGTACGCGCATTCATGTCCATTGTATTTCTCCCTGATCCTCGTTTGCTGTATGTATTAATTGTTTCAAGCAGCATTTGCAGCAGTTGATTTCTTTCCGTGGCTCATCAGCCATGCCTTTATCGTTTCCCATATTGCAGTTGCGATGACGATTCCCGCTGCGATGGATGCCGCATAGAGGAAGGTCTTTATCCCCTGCGTACCAAATTTATCCCAGTCAGCAGCAACCGCATAGAACATTGTTCGGTAGAGCGAACCACCGGGAACCATGGCAATAACACCGATGATCAAAAAAATTGTTGCGGGGCATTTATAAAAACGTGCCAGAATTTCTGCGGCAAGTGTCGCAAATACAGCTCCAGCAAAGTAACCGGCATACTCATTCCAATCGAGTGCTATGAACAGGATGGTGAATCCCCAGGCAATCATACAGACTACAGCTCCTACACAGGCATCTTTGATATGCCCATGCCAAAGCAGATGAAAAAAGAATCCACCGATGAGAGACGTGAGGAGATAGACCCACCACGTTGTTTGAAAAGCGATGATGGTTCCTGATGAACTAAACGCAAAGCCGGTAGCGATCAGCAGGCTCAGAATAAATGCCTCTGCACTCTTGAGCAGCCCGGAAATCGTTTCCTGACTGAACATATCGCGAATCGAGTTCATGAGGGCAAGCCCTGGGATCACCGGCATAATGTTGCCCATATTTATCGCAGCCGGATGAATATCCATCCCCATCCACATGAATGAGTTGGCAAAAACACCACCGATAAAACTAAGCAAAACGAGGGCACAGTATGGATTCAGTTTTGTTCTGCCAAGCAAATATTGAATGAGCCGAAGAAAAACACCAACGATCCCGGCACATACGGCATCTTCTAAACGCCCTCCGAAAAAAGCAGAAAAACTGCCCGCGATAATGGCCCAATAAAATACAGACGCTTTGAGAGAAATCTCATCCATCGTATCAATGTCGCGTATACGCGCCTTTATTTCATCCGAAGTGATGGGACGTGCACAAATTTCTCGTGAAAGTTGATTTAATGCGATCAATCGCTGAAAATCAAAGTTTTGGCCCGGAACACGACGCATCTGTGTAATGACGCCGATGTCCTCCCCACGTATCGTCACAACAATGCTGGAGGTAATGACCATGACATCCACATGGCGAACTCCGTAGGCGCGACATATAAAGTTGATGGTTCGCTCTACGCGGCTTACCTCCGCACCGGTTACGAGCATGCGCTGCCCAATGTCGATGGCACGTTCCAGAATCTTGTTGATGTTAATTCGTGCTGTTTCGTTTATCATAATGAACATAGTTATAACATGACTTTACTGCCATGTCACGCTTTTTCAAAGAAAAACAGCAGAACCGTTTTCACAGTCCTGCTGCACACTCCATGTATGATATTATTCTACGGTAACAGACTTTGCGAGATTCCGCGGCTTATCCACATCGCAGCCGCGCGTAATTGCAGCATAGTACGCAAGCAGCTGAAGCGGGATAACCGAGAGAATCGGCATAATGAACTCATCGGATGCCGGTACGTGCATCACATGATCCACGTACTTTTTCAATTCAGTATCCCCTTCGGCAGCAATACCGATAACAACGGCATCACGTGCCTTGACCTCCTTGATGTTGGAAAGGGTTTTCTCGTAAACGTTCCGCTGGGTTGCCAGTGCGATGACCGGAACACCTTCTACGATCAGAGCAAGTGTACCATGCTTCAGCTCACCCGCAGCATAGGCCTCTGCGTGGATGTACGAAATCTCCTTGAGCTTGAGTGCTCCCTCGAGGGATACGGAATAGTCAAGACCGCGGCCAATGTAGAAAACATCCTCATTGAACCCGTACTGCTTGGCAAATGTCTTGATGGGATCAACGTCAGACAAGATCTCTGAAATCTGCGAGGGAATCTCCTGCAGATGTTCCACTAGTTCCGCCGTGCGCTTTGGCGCAATCATCCCCTTGATCTCCGTCATATACAGTGCAAGCATGAAGAAGAGGACGAGCTGTGTTGTGTATGCTTTCGTCGATGCAACGGCAATCTCAGGTCCTGCCCATGTGTAAACGACCTGATCTGCCTCGCGCGCAATGGAGGACCCAACGACGTTCGTAATCGCAAGTGTCTTCGCTCCACGACGCTTGGACTCCTTGAGTGCTGCAAGAGTGTCACTTGTCTCGCCGGACTGCGATACAACGATCAGCAGCGTCTTGTCATCGACGATCGGATCACGATAACGGAACTCTGATGCGACATCCACTTCGACAATGACGCGCGCCATTTTCTCAATATAGTACTTCCCAACGAGTCCTGCATGATATGCCGTACCACAGGCGACAATATAGATCTTGTTGAAGGAATTGAGATACTCGGGGGTCCAAGAAAGTTCTTCAAAAGAAATACTTTTTTTGTCACTCGTAATACGCTGGCTCATCGTGTCACGAACGGCTTTCGGCTGTTCATGAATTTCCTTGAGCATGAAATGCTCATAGCCGCCCTTTTCTGCTGCCTCAGCATTCCATGTGACTTTAAATACCTTCTTGGCAACGGGCTCGCCCTTGCGGTCAGTGATCTCGACACTGTCCTTGTGTACAATGGCAAGTTCGCCGTCCCCCATGATGTAGGTGCGGCGTGTACGGGAGATAATCGCGGGGATATCCGAGGCGATATAGTTCTCCCCTTCGCCGAGGCCAATGATCAGTGGGTTGTCCTGCTTTGTGCAGACAAGCATATCCGGGTGTTTGCGGCTCATAAATGCCAGAGCATAAGAGCCTTCAATTCGACGCAGCACCTCGCGTACTGCAACGATGAAATCACCGTTGTAGACTTCTTCTAAGAGGTGAACAACGACCTCTGTATCTGTTTCGGACTTAAATACATGACCTTTTTCGATGAGCTCTTCCTTCAGTGAAAGATAATTTTCGATAATGCCGTTATGGACAATGGCAAAATCGTTGTGACAATCCACATGAGGATGTGCATTCACATCCGACGGACGACCGTGCGTCGCCCAACGCGTATGACCGATACCGATGTTGCCAACGGGGACATTTCCCTTGATCTTGTCACGAAGCGCAGACAGGCGTCCAACACTCTTCTCAACACGAACACTTCCGTTGTCGTAGACAGCGATTCCGGCTGAGTCATAACCGCGATACTCCAGTTTGGACAGACCATCCAGCAGAAACTCTGCTGCCTGACGATCACCGACATAACCAACAATTCCACACATAAAAATACCTCCTGACCGAGTAAAATATCGCTCAGGGATTTCACTCTGACTGCAGCTTTGTACACGCGGTCACCCGCATGATTTGACCACAGCCTATCGGCAGAGTATGCCGGAAGGCATCCGCTGACGGCTCGACAACCTTCTCCTCGTCCTCTGAGAAAACTTCTCCCCAGAGCCAGCGCTAAGAATAATTAATTCTTTTTTATAAATGAAATCCCCCATGCATCAGATGATGCATGGGGACATTCTATCCGATATAGCACAATAAGTCAATCGTTCACATCTGCGAGCAGAAAAGATGCTGTTAATTCATGGCATTTTGGCGACATAGTGACTGAAACTCCCGATAACGAGCTGCGGAAATTCTTCATGAAGAAGATGCATAAAATTTTTCGTCCCAACGGGCATCCCCTCCCCCCCCCCGGCATGACTTGCAGAAATTGCGTCGGATCGATATTGAGATTTCTCATCTGAATCATCTGGACTGGAAGCTCACGGAAAAATTGCTGCCAAGCATAGAGTTCCTCGGGGCGATCGGTAAATCCCGGAAAATGCAGCAAGTTGATGGAGACATATACTTGGTGTTTCAATGCATAATGGATGGACTCCTTAACAGAGTCCAGCTGATAGCTTGCGCGATAATATGCATTGTAGCTTTCAGGCCGTGCGCTAATCATGGATACACGCAAAGAATCAAGCCCTGCATCGACAATTTTTCTCATGCCTTCCGGATATCCGGCATTGGAGTTCATGTTGATTTGACCGCGCGTGGTTACGCTGCGTATTTTACGAATTCCAGCAGAAATCCGATCTGCAGCAAGCGCCGGTTCACCTTCACAGCCCTGTCCAAAGCTGATGATTCCATCCGGGGCGAGCGAGAGATGATAGATGCCAACCTCAGCGATTTCATCTGCTGTCGGTGCGAATGTTATTCGCTCTTGCGGAGACGGACAGCATTCTGAGCTCTGTAGGGATATGCAGCCGAGACAGTTGGCATTACAGACGGGTGATGTCGGCACACCGCATTCCCAGCGCCGGTAGAACAGGTTCTGTGCCGTGAGACAATGATAGTTCAGCGAGCAGTTCCCCACCTGCTCTACAATGCGGTTATGGGGGAGCTCTTTCATTGTGCGGCGCACCAGCTTCTTGAGTCCAGTGCTATTATAGTTGGATGGATCCCATTTGTCATTTTCGTCCGTATATACGGCAGCCACCCACAGCTGTCCACGATAGGACAATACGGCAGTATAGCCATATAATGGGAGTAGAGATGCATCATCTTTGCGATGGAAAGCAGGAAGATGGGTTCGCGTGTAGCCCTGTGGAAGAATGGCCGCTACGGCAGTGCCATTGATCTCTTCCTCACATCCATCCACACGCAGACCCACTGCCTTATGCGAAGGCATAAACATAAGATCAGCACTGTCAGGAAGCGGAATGAGTTCATCGGGATGAAGTAAAATATTTGATGTGCCAACCCGACCTAACCCCTGCAGATTCACTGCCTCACAGATGTTGCCGTGATGGTCGGCATAGACTGCCGTAATCCTATCCTTCTTCTCATGCAGAAGTGTCGCCGTTCTCGTTCGTTTCATGATCGCCCTCTTGATGTTTTTGCTTCTTCCGATGTGGATTATAGCGGTTCATTGCAAAATCTGTCCCATCCGTTACGATACACGTCACTGCGGGCAAAAGATATGCTATCGCCTCGCGAATCTTTGGCGTATCCTCTGGTGCAAATGGAGCAAGAACGTGGTTGATGACGGTCCATCCGGCTGGCGGACGCCCAATGCCAATACGGACACGAGCAAATGCCTCGCTGCCAACATGAGAAAGGATGGATTTAATCCCGTTATGGCCGCCTGAGCTCCCTTTCTTTCGAATACGTACCGTCCCAACAGGAATATCCATATCATCGTGGACAACGATCAAATCTTCACTGCTCAGTTTGTAGTAGGAAAGCATGGGCCCGATCGCTTCCCCGCTGTTATTCATATAAGTCAATGGTTTGACAAGGAAAATTTTTTCTCCGCCGATACGTGCTTCTGCAACAGATGAAGAGAAATCTTCTTTCCATGCAGAAGCGTTTAGATGCTCTGCCAGAGCATCGATCAGCATGAAGCCGACATTGTGCTTGGTATTGGCATACTCTGCTCCGGGATTCCCAAGCCCCGCAATAAGTTTCATTCACTACTCCTTCGTCGGATCACCAACCATAAAGAGATAGGCAAGTACTAAGATGCCAAGAGCAATACGATACCAGCCGAACGCGGTAAAGTCGTTGCGCTTTATGTATCGTAAGAGGAACTGAATCGAGAGAATCGACACGACAAATGCAGTGACCATGCCAACGGCGAGAATAAACAGCTCTGCTCCCGTGTAGTGCCAGCCAAATTTGACAAGTTTCAGAAAGGATGCGCCAAACATGACAGGAATGGCGAGAAAGAAGGTGAATTCCGTTGCAACATAGCGGCTGGCCCCAAAGATAATACCGCCAAGTATTGTTGCCCCCGAGCGGCTCGTCCCCGGAACGAGAGAAAGCACCTGAAAGACGCCTATGATGAATGCCGTACGATAGTCCAGTGCGGCGAGACTCTCGACACGCGGCGTCCGACGTTTATTCCAACGCTCCACGACGATGAAAAGAATACCGTATAGAATCAGCATGGAAGCGACAACAGGCGCGTTCATGAAATGTTCTTCCATATATTTGTTGAACGCGAGCCCGACCACCGTAGCAGGAAGACAGGCAACGATGACCTTCCCCCATAGATCCAATGTCTCACGACGCTCTGCTCTAGACTTACTTCCAAGGAACGGATTCAGCTTCTTTGCATTCAGTACCACAACAGCAAGAATGGCGCCGAGCTGGATGACCACCAAAAACATATCCATAAAAGCAGTTGATACATTCAGTCGAATGAATTCATCAACGAGGATCATGTGCCCTGTGCTGGACACAGGAAGCCACTCGGTGAGTCCCTCAACAATTCCCAGAATAACGACCTTTAGCATCTCCGCCAATGATATTTCCACAGTATTTAAATCCTCCTTCGACCATATCAGCAAAACTACAGCAGTTTAACATTATATCTCAAACTGTGTATTTCGCCTACTCTTTTTCTCTCAGTTCTCCATATTACACATATTCTACGTCTTTTTCAATCTCTTAGGGGGCAAATTAGGGGCAAAAATAGAAGAGAATAGATCGTAGTGACGGATCAACCAACAACGAGATTACAGTCAAAAGACGAGCCCTGCGATTTGCACAACTCGTCTTTTTTCATGCAGCGGGTATTCAAAAAGGCAGAGCGTCTTTGTGATTGGCAAAGGATGACCGGCGCATGCCCAGAAGTTCCCTTACTTCCCCTTGCGCAGCCGCATCACTTTACCCCAGTCTTGGCAGACAGGTCGCATAGATAAAGCCTCCTTTCAAGACATACCTATATCTTGAAACGAGGAAAAAAACCTATCTTTTGTACTACCCTGCACATTAGTGATCCATCAGATTATACCGCGTTCCTTCAAACGCTCAATGCCCATGCTCTGATCAATGTAATGACTTTCATCATAATCGAGCGGCATCAGTTGTTTTTTCTTTATTGCAGCAAGATCATCTGTCCCATCGCCTTCTTCCATCTTGCATTTCACAAATTCTGGACTGGGGACGTTGATTGCCCGACGAATCTCACCGATCAAAAAGAACTCACGCGTCGGTCCCCCCTCTGTTACCAAACGTTGGAAAACGTCATGTCGTCCTTTCGTACTGCATTCCGCTTCGACATCATCAATCGTCATTCCACGGAGTGTGATGAAGTCATTCAATCGTTTTGCATCTACCCAATACTGCATCGTAATACCTCCATCATCTGACATAATCAGCTCCACGAAAATTCATGGAACGAAACTCATGTAGCTCCCCGCGTTTCTCATAATAAAAATCGAAGCTGCGAAAATCGCAGTTGGAGAAATCTGCCTGAGTACCAGACTGATGATTTGTGTCCAACCATCGCTGATGCTCCTTTAACGCGCGTTGTATCTCGTCCATAGAAAGCTGTCGCTTATCCATATACTACCATCCTCGTCGTATCTCTGTCAAAGTCACTGCACAGCAGATTCGGAACGGAATGTCTCCTCCGGTGTGGTCGCTTGATTCACGTTACCAGAAGGATTTCCCTCGGCATTTTCATGCACAAATGCTTCCGAAACCAATCCCCCAAATGTCGTCGATTTTCCATGGATCGCGCCTTGCAGATGGGGGCAAATATCTACACAAAGGGAGGACTCAAAAAGCTGCGAGAAGCTCTTCGTGCTTGGAAGAAGAAAGAAGGTTATCTGCAAAATGATCGGACAAAACTGGAGCAGGAAATCGTAGCTTTTCAAAGGCGGCCGATCCCATCTCCTGATGATCGGGATGCCTATGCGGAGTATCAGGATCGCAAGCGTGCACTCGACGAACGAAGTGATGCGCTGACGAAAAAAGCACAGGAACTGGCCGAGCAGAAAGCAAAACTGGCCGCATGGCAAAAACGTCTGCCCGCACAGATTGACGCCCCACAGGGAAAGGAAAAAATCAAAGAAATCGCCATCGGCATCATACGGAAAAATGCGCCGTATCAGAAACGATACGATGCACTAAAAGCACGGCTGGATCGTGCAGCGGAAAGAATGAACCGTGCCAAAGTACAAATGGATGCGCTCGCCAAAGCGGTAAAAACAGATCGGAACGACATGAGACGCTACAAGGTCGCTGCGCCGGAAAAAGTAAAAGACAGGCCTGGTATTATCGCCGAGGCTGTCTCCGGGAACGAACATTATGCGAGCCTTGTCGCCACCATGCGGGACGATAATTCCGCACTCAAAACATGGACACTCATGTCTGATGCAGCGAAAGAGAAAGAGGCAAATAAGCGGATGTATCGTGATCTATAGATGCTCATTCGTTGACAGCAAGCATCATTTTTCGATAAGATATGACTAAGACATAGAAGGAGGGATGAGGACAATGGCAATATACACATATAATGACTATCTGCGCGATCTGCTGAAGGATGCTCCCTGCATCTTGGCATACGACACCGCTGCGGACTACTTAGGTCTATCCAACGGAAGCAGTTTTCATGAGGCGGCCGACATCTACGTACTATCGCCATTGAACTTGAAGGGAACGCGGGAGCATATAATCCCATCCTTCGATACGGTAGACTATGAGCGGCGCAATGGCCTTCTATGCACAACTGTGAATCAAACCATCAATGATCTTTTACGTGCTGATGGCGACAACCAAGTGATACAAGAGAGCCTGGCCGACGTGTACTTTTCCAATGGAGAATCCTTCGATTCACTGCATATTGAAAAGGAACTGCTCCCTCGATTCGATAAGTACAAGGCATGGGCTATGGAGTATTACGATGAGGAATAAGCGATGAATGAAAATGAACGGCTTATGACGGATGTTATGGCTGAACTCATGCGTGCCAATGCGCCCATCATCTTCAAAGGAGCGATGAACCTAAACGTAGCTCTTCAAGACTCTTCACCAGTAAATGTACACCGTATCACACACGATATTGATGGTGACTGGTACGGCGAAGACACCGATATTGAGATCATGCACAACATATTGGAGAACGCCGTCAAAAATGTAAATCCAGACTTGTCTGTGGAAATCTTCCGCAACCCAGCAGAAGGAAAATCGGCTGGGTTTCGCATTCTGGATGCGAATCAGGATCGCATGTTCAAAGTAGATTTTGGACATCGGGTGCATCCTTTTTACCAAGACTATCAAATTATGTATCAAGGACAGCCGGTCGATATTCGCGGAGCAACGCTGACTAAAATGCTGTCTGATAAGATCCGTGCTATTTCCAGCCCGAAAGTATTCCGCCGAGCAAAGGATCTGGTGGATGTCTACATCCTCTCACATTGTAAAGAAATCGCTCTGATGGATGTATACCGCATGGTCTATACGGATGGTCATGCGCCCGGTACATTCGACGAGTTTTGCCACCGACGCGATGATTTGAAGCATGCCTACGAGAAATTGTTGAATGTCGAAAATAAGCCCGACTTCATTACCATGTATAAAAGGCTGACTGCTTTTCTCACACCGTTTATCAACAAGAGACCACAAACGCTGGAATGGACAGGCGATAAATGGGCATCGCCGCAGCGAATACAGGAAAACGTGAGAGGTCTGGGATGATAATAGGGACTGCGCCTAGTTGGTGCAGTCCCTATTATCATTGTTATGTGTGCTAAAGCATAATCGTAACCCGGTACGTCTTTTCGCCCCGCTCAACGGAACCGCGTGTCAGCATTACAGGATGTCCCGGCCATGTGATAAAGGTCGGATAATTCATGTCGATGACCTGGCAACCTTCAACTTCTCCCGGATTGTCAAATTTGATGGCCAACCGATTTCGCGTATAGTTAAAGATCCAGTCCATCAGCTTCTTGTCATCAGTCAAGAAGGAAACATCCATGTGTATGACGCTCGTACGGTCACCGAGCACGGTGAACGTCTCCCGCAGCGGCGGCGTTCCTTCCATGATCTTCTCAAATATCTGCCGACGCGGCTTTTTATCCTTACAGCTCCAGTTCGGTACATTCTCCCATGTCTGTTCAAAGTCTTCATAAGGCATTCCACAATACACTTCATAGACTTTCTCTGGATGGCTTGTAACGGCCTCCACGTCCTCCTGCCATGTCGAGGCAAACGCCGCCGGCATATAGGCCAGCATACAGAGGAGCAGCAGCGACAATCGCTTCATCGTAACTCTTCCTTCCATTCTTCTACGCGGCGATAGAAGGTCGACGGGCTCATACGGCAAATGCCCATCGCTTCCCTTGCCGTCACTTCCCCGTTCTTCCATCGTTCTATGGTCTCTCTGAAATCCTTTGTCGTTTCGACCCGTGGCCGGCCAAAACGCACGCCTTTCCGCCGTGCAAGGTCGATCCCTTCCCGCTGCCACGTGCGTATTTTTTTACGCTCCTGCGCAGCAACGTAACTGAGCAGACTGAGAAACTGGTCTTCCATCAGTTTTCCTAGTTCCCCCATCTCTCGAAACTTGCGGCTGTCAAACAGTGATTCCTGCTCCAGCACGACAATATCGGCACCGATGTTTCGTGTCATATCTTTCCACTCATCGATGATTCCGTCGTAATCGCGCCCCAAGCGATCAAGCGCATCCAGGTAGAGCAGATCCCCTGCGCGGAGAACCCGCTTCATGGATTGGTAGGCCGGCCGTGAAAAGTCTTTCCCACTCTGTCGATCCACAAAGATAAATCGCTCCTCGATGCCGATCGCTTTCATTTTTTCAATCTGCCGATCAGGATTCTGACTTTTGTCGGAGACACGAATGTATCCTATGTTCATCCTGCCCTCCTTTCCTTCATCATTCGATCAATCTGTTTCAAAACCTCTATGTTACTTTTGAGATGTTTCAAAATGATATACATGATTTTTTGAGACACTTTTTCATGCTGGCTGCCACTCTCCTAAAAAGTATACCTTTTGAAAAAGCTGCACACATTTCTGTGCGCAGCTGCATCCCCATATTACCGGGCAAAGCCCCGCGACTCGTCTCTCTTGTTGCATTTTTTAAGAGCCGGAAGGAGGATCAGCTCCCTTCTGAGCAGCAGGGACTTCTTCATATACTCTTTGGAGATGTCCGATAGTCCTTCCGTGCTGTCAATCAGCCGGTCAATCTGTGCAGATGCCGTCTTGATTCTCGGCACGATGCGCTGGATCGCACGATGCAGGTCTTCCGGCGGGTTCTTGAAGATTTCGTGGTAAAGAACACGCTTGTTATTCATTCGATAAACCGAGTTCAGATTGTACTCTTCCTGCTTAAACTCGTTCCCATCTGCCAGCAGCTCTCGTTTTTTTTCATCCGACTTCAATGGCGAAAGGGATGACCCACAATCGTAAATCGGTGCAGGGGATAATGTCCCATCTGTCATCTCAATGAGTCCCCAGTTATCCAGATGACGATCTCCGTTGCCAATGAACGCATCTACAACGAACATATCCCAGAAGTAGGCTTTGATCTTTTCTCGATCCAGGCGCAGCGGTGAATGATCGAGAACATCCATCACATCTTCAACAGTTGTTGTCCTGCGGGAGGTACTGTCTGTGTCGTTGAGAAGGAACTTGCTGAATTCAACCAAATTCCCTTCGCCGTTTTGACAAAAGAGCTTACAGGCAACAACAATCTTTTCCATCTTATTCATAGGGTCTATGCACGTTGCGAGGAATGTCTCCTGTGCCGGGATACCGAGATGGCGAAAGATGCTGCATCCGATGTGTTCGGAAAACTGGTTGTTAATGTAGCTAAGTGATGTTTTCTTTGTCGAACGAACGGGATCAGGAAATTTCACCATGTAGGTGCTCCCGTCATAGATCAATGTGCGTTTTCGCTCTGAACCGCCAAAGCGATTGCTGCGCCATGTTGCATTTGTAATGTCAATCATCTATCAGCCCTCCAAAATACATCAACATTTCCTCACGGTCAGCAGATGTAATATCTCCTTCCTTCATAGCATATTTCGTCTCGGAAAAAAGATGGCTCATTTCAGAAATCATGAAAGCACGGTTCTTCTCCTCATACGCCCGGTAGAATGCCGTCATATATTCACAAAGCACCTCTTCATAGTCTTCCGGATTATATTTGTACTCCATCATTATCGCCTCCCATAGGATCCATAAGCCTGATTGCACCTCATGATAAAGCTTCATCCTCCGGTATCAACGCCCCAAAATAATCAAGGATAGCATCACGTTCATCAGGAGATATAAAGCGCTCCTTCATTGCCTGTTTCGTGTCGAAAAAAATCCGCTCCCAGATGCAGGATAAACGCAGCGCGTTTTGTTCCGGAAGTGCCGCGTAAAAATTCGTCATGCTCTCGCAGAGATAATCAACGTAGTCACTCGGATTATATTTGTACTGCTCCATGCGCCTCGCCTCCTACCTCAATTATACCGCAGAGCGGATGCCGCGACAACAACCTCTTACTGGTAACCCTCGGGGATGCTGTCATCTCCCTGTGATGCCGTTGGTTCTTCCCTCCGGGGCTCCTCCTCGGCAGAAATCGTCGGATTTTCAGCGACGAGGAACACTCCCCTTTCGTTCTCCTCCATTGTTTTTGAGAGCTCGCTGATCTGACGGCGGAACACGATGTCCCTGCTCACGCTTTCATACTCCTCCAGCACATCAACGATCTTACCGCCGTGCTGAAAGATGGACTGCTGAACCAGGATGCACATTGTCCGACTGAAATTCTTCTGCTTTGCGACAAACTCCTCAAATTCCGCTGTCCGTGGGAAGCAGACAGACTTTGTAATCACATTCTTCTCTGCCATTTCCGTTATCCTTTCTCTCCACTACGCGCCTTATCGCCCAGCAGCTGAAAGAGCGGGCTGTTGATAAATGCGTTCAGCCCCTCTGCCTCGAGGAACACGGCATCGCTTGGATCGTCGATGTAGGCAAGCTCAATCTTCGCCCGCGTGCAGAACGCCATAAGCCGCTTTTCCAGTGCCTCACGCATCAGGATAGAGCCGCCTCCATAGACAGCAACAACATCCACTTCGTTGTTGGCTCTTGAAATGACCTGCTCGGCCATCGTCAGGATTTCCTCCGCCTCATCTTCGAGTGCCGGCATGAAATAGGACATAGCCGCATCATGATACTTGTGTGCAGCATCACGCAGATAGCGGGAGAAATCCTGCCGGGTCACACTCTGCAATCCGAAGTCCTTCTTAAACGGATCCAGCACCCGCTCAATCGCGTGGCCGTTGCCGTTATACGTCCCCATGATAAAGTCGGGCTTAAAGGAGATTCCCGTCGTGATGGGAAACTCCGTCGTGCCCTCACCGATGGCGATATGAAGGACACGCAGCGTCTTGAACGTTCCGGCGGAAAGGTTCTCAGGCTGATGAATCAGTGTCGGTCGGTGCATAAAGGCGTGTGCTGCCGTGACGCCCTCGGGGATCGCCTTGACAAAATCAAACTGAATAAAGACGACATACTCCTTTGCCCCGACATACACGGTAACTTTATGCTGCTTGTGCATGAACTTCTCGGCGAATGCGGCCGCCTTTGCCTTCGTGTAGTAGGACACGGGAATCGCTGTCGCCATATCCACATGCACCTTGATCGCATCTCCCGTATCAGGAACAGCTCCGCTCTCCCGATAGCACGCAGCGACTGCCTCTCCTGCAATATGCGCGAGCGTATTCACATAGACAATATCGCTGGACACCTTGTCATTATCTACGCCGACGGTGATCGATCGGCACCGCTGCCCGCTCGAGAGTGCATACGCGCCGACGTAGTAGATCGCTCCCTCCACGGAGACAATGAGATTGTCGTGGATGTGCTTCAGCACATACTCCGGGTTCAGTTCGTCCAAATTCACCAGTTTTCCGACACGCGCAAAAACATTCGGTGCACTGATCCGCTGGCCGTTAATCACCAGATCCTGTTCGGCGTTTCCATTGTCATTTGCCACCAAAAACTGCATGACCGTTCCTCCTCGTCGTTCCTATACTCTTACCATTCATTCAGAAACAGATATGATTTCTATACCATGTACCGCATAAATACATGCGGATGTTCACGTAAATCTTTCACATCCATTTCATATTTAGTATATGTGACAGGAAATGGAAAAAATTCCTATCTTTTTTACTTTCCTGTTAGAACTTGATGAGAAACACAAAAGCCGGATGCAAAACATCCGACTTTCGTTCATGATTCACTTGCTGCAGCTGCGCTCAGTCTTCCATCAGCGCATCGTCTGCGGGCATGTCGTCAACATCTCCGCAGTACATTTCATAGATTTCTTCATCCGTCATTGTGTTCACCTCCTTCAGCGGGCGGCCTCCTGCGCCTTGTTCTGCTCCACACCCTTGACTGCGATGATAAAGAGTGTCTGCGACGGCATCTTCCCGCTGCGTGCCAGCGAATCGAACGCCGCCTGTGGAACAAGAGCCTTCATCGCCGCTTTTACGTGGCTCTGCTTCCATTTCAGCTCATTCAGCGCCTTACGTGCCGCACGAATGACATAGTTCGTCTCTTTGGACGGCTCGCGAATCTCCTTTGCCAGCAGCTGGATGAAGGTCTTTTCGTAGTCCTTCGCGGGAACGACTTCCTGGACATCCGCGCCCAGGATCGCGTCCAGCCGTCGATTGGCTTCAAGGCGTGCCTTCATGTAGGTACCGTAGTCGAGGTTCTGGAAGTCGTAGACTTCCTTTTTCGCCTGATAGCTCTTGTTGGCCGCTTCCTTCGCGTCCATGACCATCAGGAAGTAGTTGTCCCCCTTGAACGTGCCGCGCTCGGTGCGCCGTGCAAGATAGTCGATCATATCGTGCAGATAGGCATCCCGCCGCAGTTCCGGTGTCGGCGTGAGCGCAGGAACACCTTTCCCTGACACGTCGGCTATATTGAAGAATTTCTTCGTATACGGCTGCTTGTCTTTGGTAAAGAGCACAAAGGTAACGGCCTTCGCATCCTTACGGATGGTGATGTCGGGGTTCGCTCCCGCCTCCTTTGCGGGAATCCAGCGATTATCCTGACTGCCTATATCCAGCTGATGCTGAACGGCGGGCAGCATATTCGCAACAGGCGGATAGAACGACTTATGTTCTCCATCCCTGCCCTGATAAATCAGGACAGGCGCATGGATATTTTGCCGCTCTTCGTACGGTTTCTGCCAGACGGCATTCCCGCTGGCATGGGCCTCCTGCATACGGTCACTAAAGGCTTTGCTTGCCTCGCTGACCAGCTCTTTTGTCGTCTTCTTTTCCTGCGAGTTTTTTGCCTGGGTTTCCTTCTCCGGCTGCTTTTCCTGCTGCTCTGCCATTAGTTTTGCCTCCTCCTGCGCTTTCTTATGATGTTCCTCCGCGTGCAGCTTGTCGGCGATTGCCCGTGCTTCCTGTGCCGTCAGTGCCTCCCCGCGTTCCTTCTCCGCCGCATTCAGCTTGTCGACGATTTCCTGCGCCTTGTCTTTGTCCTCGTAAAAACCTCCTGCACCATCACGGTTGCCGCTGTAATCGACAGCGGACGTGTCCTTCCTGCGCTGCGCCTGATACATTATGATTCTTTTCCCTTGGTCAATCGGAATCGGATTGCTTGATACAAACCATTCACTTTGCATGTTGCTCCTCCTTTGCTCTGATGCTGCAGCATCTTCATTTCTTCCGTGACGCTCGCCTCCGGTGGAAGAAGGTGGGCTTCCTGGGCAAGTCGATGGACGATACTGTCCAGATAGGAAACGACGTGCGAATCACACGCACCTCCTCTGCATCAAAAATCAGGCATTGGCTGTGACTGATAGAATTTTCGCCCGGTATCCGCCTCGTAGGATTCGAGCATGACCCGATCTCCGGGATCACCGGAATTAAAGAAGTGATAGGAGCCGTTCATCTGCTGCTCTTCCTGCCGCTGTTTATCTGCCGTATCCTGCATCTGGCGAACGTTGCGGATCTGGATCTGATCCCCCATGGCATTCGAGAGCTGCATGATGGCCATCTGCTTGACCGCCTCGATCTGCGCTCCTGCCTGACGTGCCTGTGTCTCTCCAACCGCCTGATTCGAGTTTTGCAGCGCCGTTTGGAGTGCCGTCATGATCTGATCCATGTCCTGGTAGCGATTGATGGTGTTCTGCGTTGCCGCTGTGTAGCTGTCCGACATGAATTTGCTCGTCTTGCGGTAGTCGATCGCCTTGCCCGCAACACCATCGTCATAGTCCCGCTCAAAGGCTTCCGGATGGAGGTCAATGTTCGTGCGATTTTCTGCCATGGAGTGATAAAGGATCTTGATGTCCTTCATCCCCTGTTCTCTGCTCTCCTCCGGGAGCTTTCTGGCGTTTTCCTCCTCGATGCCGAGTTTGGCCGTCAGTTTTTCGAGCCAGGAAACGAACTTCGTCCCATAGAGGATGCTCTTGATATGCCGCGTGTAGTCATAGACATTGCCTCCGTTCGCGGCGAGGTCTTTCAGGGCAAATGGGGAGGGTGCACTGTCCGCCCAGGAGATGCTTGTGGGGCTGTAATAGTTCGGCGGATCATAGGGCTCTGTTACGCCAGGAATTGACCACGCATAGCCGATGCCGGCAGCCCCCATAAAGCATGCGCAGAGTGCTGCGGTCACTTTCTTTGACCGTTTCCATCGTTTCATATCCGATCTCCTCTCTATTATGTGCCGGGCAGGAACTTGAACCCGTTGCCTATGCCAAACTGCTTGATGACCAGCTGGGAGAGCTTGTCCCCCATCATGACAAACAGGAAGCAGACCAGGGCGAGTTTCAGCAAAATAGCGACCTGAAGGACGTGCTTGGTCTTTTGGATGGAGTTTGATGCCGTCACGACCTTGCGCCAATATCCGCCGCTGCGGTCGCCGTTCCATGCCCCTGCCGCTTTTTCCCAGCTGCCGTTTGCATCATAGAGCTCCAGAAGGTGATGACGCGCCACGGCGGTCTGCACGTTCTCCGGCCACGGCGTCGTTGCCGGTGGGAATTGATCTTCCCATGCGCCGCTGTAGGGTCTCGACTGATACCCTGGATCGCTCCAGGCCTCCGAGTCATCTGCCCATGGCATCGGCGGCGGCTCGAATCCCGCTCGTTCGCACCAGACGTTCCAGTACTCGTAGCTGATCTGATACGCACCGTAGCCCCATCCATCCTGTGATGGGGTCTGGAAGGGATGCTCCTGTCCGCCGGTCTCGACACGGCGGATTGCCTCGAGTACCTCATCGATGCCCTCGCGCCCGCCGAAGTTCCCGTTGCTGCTCTTCATTGCCTCTTCCACGGGGACGGTCTGCACATGGATGAGATCATCCACCACCATGTTCGACATGACGGACTGCAGCATCAGGGCAAAGAAGCAGAAGAAAAACAGTTTGATCGAGGCACTGAAGATGCCGTTCATGCCGTTCTCTGCATACCGGCGTGACCACTTGTGTCCCGCAAACATAAAGTTCGCCAGACTGAACACGGCGACAAAGTAAAACTCGAGGTACGCCAGGATGATCTCAAAGGCAAAGAGCAGGAACGAGCCAAAGATGATGAGGAGGAAGATGCTCCCGAACAGTCCCGTGACGATTTTGTTGAGCCAGTCAAAGCCGCTCGCATCCGTTTCGTTGAGAACGGTAAAAATCGGCTCGATGATCTGTGCTCCCTTGGTCACGAGTGCTGTCGGATCGACGAGCATCGCTTTTGCCTGAGTGAGATCTACACCGCCCGTGGCTGCGCCCAGGCTGAGGAAGAGGTCGCGTGATCCGTTGATGAGGAACGCGCCCCAGTAGGTGATGGTGTAAAAGAGCAGAAGATAGAGCAGCATCTTGAGTGCCAGCAACTTAAAGATGCTGAAGCTCGGCTCCTGTCCTTTCTCTCGATCGACACTCATCAGGATGTAGGTGAGCGCGAGATCAATCGTCATGAGGATGCCGATCACGTACTTTATGATGTCCTTGAGGAGATCCACTGCCTTGGTGCATGCGAGGGCAATGGTATCTATCGCTTTCTTGACGGGCTCCATAAAGGCAAATGCCGCATCCCAGACCATGCGCTTTCCCTGACGGCTCGCTGCAAGGCCGTCATCTGTCGCATTGTCCGGAAGCCACGGCGCATACGGATGATAGAGCGCCGGACTGATCGGCGAGTCATTGATCCGTACCTCAAAATGCAGATGCGGCCCCGTTGATACTCTGGTCTTTCCTGATGGACCCAGATACCCGATCAACTGTCCACGCTGCACATGCCTGTCAATGCTCCCCATGATGGCAGCAGCCGGTAGAT
This sequence comes from Selenomonas sp. oral taxon 136, assembly GCF_001554015.1. Lineage (NCBI taxonomy): Bacteria > Bacillati > Bacillota > Negativicutes > Selenomonadales > Selenomonadaceae > Selenomonas > Selenomonas sp. oral taxon 136. The sequence goes on along the minus strand of NZ_CP014239.1, from coordinate 2,301,939 downwards.
ACCCATCGTTCGGGTCGAGGTCACCATACACAGTCTCAAACCTGCTGCCATCGGGTGAAGTATGCTCAATAACTACAAGACCATCAAATGAGTACTCATAATCCGCATAGGTAACTATTCCATCCGCAACAGCATAGACAGGCTCATGTGCCTCGCCGCCGATATCGATGCCGTTATGTCGGCGCACCACCCCCGTGATGGGATGCGTACGCCCCGAGCTGAACGGACTGGTCACCTGGATCTCGTGGCCGTGCAGCGGTGCATCCATCATCAAGAGCGCGGCCGCACTCACAGATGTGGATGATGCCAATAGGAAAAGGACAAGCAGCAGCAAAATGTATCTCGATTTCATGTGCGGAATCCTCTCATACAGATATATATTCATAGTACCCCAGAACATCTGTGAAATTTTCCTATCTTTTTTACACTTTAACGATATAAGCGACTATATACAGTTGTCGTTTTGTGCAAGGTGCGGTATAATGGAAGAAGGAGGGAGGTGGACGATGAAGAATATATTACGGCATAGAGAGTATGTTGGCTCGGTGGAGATCGACGAGCATGAGGGATTCCTCTATGGGCGCGTGCTCGGGATCCAGGAGAAGATCACGTACCGCGCAGAACGCGCGGACGAACTGGTCAGGCTGTTTCGAGCGGAGATTGATACGTATCTTGACCGCTGCGCACGGGAAAACGTTGCGCCGGAGATTCCGTACAAGGGCAGCTTCAATGTCCGCATTGCCCCGGCACTACACCGCCGGCTTGCGATCCATGCGATCGCAACGGGGATGAGTCTCAACCGCCTGATCGAGCACATTCTGTCTTCATACGCGCCGCTCTATGAGTCACCAAAGGATACATCAGTACGATAAGGAGAGTGATTTCAATGGGATTTTTTTCCGGCCTTAAGAAATTCAAAGAGGATTATGACGAACGCGGGAGAATCCTCGATGCAATGGAAGAAGAGAAACAGCAGCAGAAGTGGGAAGAAGAGCTCCGGGATTTCATCATCAATGGAGATTATGGAGCGGTTAACCACAAAAACTTAATAGATTTTTTTGCAACATCGAATCTGGACCGCGTTCTGAGACAATACGCACCAAAAATTACGGGAATGATCGGTACAATCTACCTGGAGCAAGAAGACGTCGCGAAGTATCACGAATTAGAGGGACGATATGAAGAGCTGAAAGAACGGTACGAAGAGCTCAAGAGAGAGTATAACGAACAGAGTAAGCTCATTGCAGACATCGCAAAAAAATCTTCCTTGACGCGTTAAAAAAAGCTTCTCAATCCAAAACGAAAAGATTGAGAAGCCTTTTTTATTTATGGGGCTTGCCCGAATTATGGGAATTTTTCGGTGTGCTTTTTTTGGCCGTAGATCGATTACGCATGATCATACGCGGGCCTCGCATACCCTTTCCTGGAGAGGGTGATCCTCCACCTGGATCCCCAAAATATTTTTGTGCCCCATCCCTACCGGCCTTAATAGCTGCAGCCACTGAACTATTTCCAACCGCATCGGACATGCCTCTCCCTGCAGCACGCATCATCATCGATGCACCCTTGCCGACAGCACTGAGTCCACCGACAGCAATACCTGTCAGGTCACCACTTCCCATACCTCTCGTATATCCTCTTACACCGGCTTTTGCCATGTTGGCCGCAACACTTGTTCCACCAGAGGCAACCGCTGCAGCTGTGGCGACACCGGCGGAGGTCACATTCTTCGCGGTCTGTGTCATGCTCGCACCGTTGAGAGAGGGAGAGCCGCTGAGAAGTCCCTGCACCAAGTCGGGGATCTTCTTGATGAGGAGATACAGCAGGAGACTCACGACAACGGCCTGGATGAGGACGGGCATATTGCCGATGATACCGCCCTTAGAGGGATCCTGTGCGATCTTTGCAAATTCATCACAGTAATCCGTGAGGATCCTGCTGCTCATTGCCGTGAGGAAGGAGATGACAGCGACCTTGATCGCCAGGTTGAACATGGCACCCAGAGCCCGTTCAAAGAGGAACTTCGTCTGCGGAAGCGCAGCGAACGGAATCAGGGGGATGGTGATCATCGCCATGGTGAAGAACTCAATCTTTGCCATGAGCATCTCAATCCCTGCCAGAACGAGCAGGATGAACATAATGACAAGGCAGAGGATGGTAAACAGCCCGGAGATCGGTGACCAGATCGAGAAGGCCTCCTGTGCTGCACCGTACCCCATTGTGAACATCGTGACTGCATTTGCAATGAGTGAGCCGGAGCCCATCCCCTCACTGTAGCCACCCGCGTGATACCCGATCGCCTGAAAGCCACTGCACAGGCTGCCCATAATGTCAATCCCGTGGCCGTACCAGTTCAGGATGAGGAAGAGATAGAGACCTGTCTCGAGGAGTATCTGGACGAGAAACTTCATCTTATCGCCGCTGATGAGATCGAGGGAGATCTTCACGGAGGCGGAGATTGCCGTCAAGACGATGAGGAGTTTCGCAGCGACAGGCATGATGCTGACTGCGCCGGACTTCGTATAGTCGATATAGGTGCGTGTAAATGGCTGGAGGAAGTCATACCATTTGCTGTCCTCGTCCGCAGTGACGTGCATCCGGTACTCGAACGGTGCCTGATCTGCACCGCCGAAGCTCCCGCCGAACGCACTCATGAGCACCGTGCCGAAGTTGAGCGCAAGCCCGATACCGAGGATGATGTTCCATGTGGTCTTGTTGGCCGTCTCGACGTTGAAGGCAATCATGATGCCCGCGAGTGCGATCATAATGGTCGATATGATTCGCGCGACGGTAAACATGCCATTCGCCATGGTAGTGAGGTTGTTCTGAAAGGCATTGTCGCCGCCCTTTAGTCCAATGTCCGAGCTAAAGCTCGCTGCGGCGGATGCTGTTGTGCCGTCCGCCAGGACGAGAACAACGACGAGGACAAATATGCAAAGCGGCAGGATGTGCCGCAGTGTCTCAGTGCATCGGTGCATATCTACCACTCCATTCATTGCTGTGCCTTGATGCTGGCAAGAGCCGCCTTACCTGCGGCGATGTTGCGCTGTGCCGCCTGTTGCTCATTCGACTCAATGGTCGCGCGGCGCAGGTTCTCTGCCTGGTAGTGCGATGCCTCAGCGGCAACGGCGTTGCTGTACATCTTCGTCATCTGGAGCAGTGCCAGCACGCTGTTGGCGTTGATGGCGTTGCCCGACTGCATGACCTGCATGGTTCCCTCCGCCTGATTCGACGCATTCAGAGCTTCCTGTGTGGACTTTGCGATCTCGAGGTTTGCCTGCTGCGTGTTCTGGGCGGACTGTGCTGCATCCTTGAAGGTGGCCGCGAGTGTCTCCTCCCGGCGGCGTTCGTTCAGGATGCCTGTGGCGACGGTCGTGTTGCCGTTGAGGATGGACTGCAGATCGCCGAGACGCTCACGCCAGACGGTATCGAGAGGATTCGGATTCGTTCCGCCCTTTTTGTCCCCCCATATCTTGCCGAGTACGCCCTCCTGCCCCATCTTCTCGTCAAAGATCTGTTTCTGCTGTGCGCCCTGCATCTGCGCATACTTTTCGATCTCTGCACTGCCGATCTTCTTCGAGTTTAGGATCATGAGTGCCAGCTCCTTCTCCTCGGTCGAGAGGATCTTTGCCGTCTGGATCGCCGTTTTGATCGCTTCCTCGATGTTCTTTTGGTCGATGACTGCAATCGCCGCCTCGCTGTGATGCCCTGCCGGGATCATGGCGAGCAGCGAGGCAGAGATGCCGAATGCGACACCGACGGCAACAGCTGTTTTTCTGATGGTCATGGTAAACACTCCTTTTTTGACAATTCTCCTCCATAATCTATGGTAACCGAAATTTTTCCCGAAAAATCCTATCTTTTTTCATTTTGAAGTTAATTTGGCAGTTCTTTTGTCATCTGCATCATTTTTCCCTGGTCAATGATGTGAAAAAACGACTCACGCATCAGGATGAAAATGCGCTCATGGTCACTTCCCTTGTCAATCAGAAGACGATTCTCCTGCATCTCAACGCTGTGCCCCGGCTCGTGCATCAGCGAGAGGAGGTCGACGGTGGACGCGACACTGTACTTTTCGATCACTTCCTTGACGGCAATTTCGTTTTTTGCTGCATAATAGAGGTTGAGCGTGACGAATAGAAGCAGTGCATTGACGAGAAGCAGCAGTTTTGTGAGTGTCCGCACGCCATCGCCGTGGCAGCGCGTGTAGATCCAGCCGCCGATGATGAGGACAAGCAGGGAAATACCTGCGGTTTGGATTAGATTCATAGCTCCCTCCCTCACCCGTATTGATACATCTGATAGAGGTTCATGTAGGCACGATGTACTTTGGCCACATAGTCAATCGTCTCCCGGTACGGCGGCACTCCACCGTACTGGTAGACGGCAGCACTGCCGGCGTTGTAGGCGGCGACAGCCGTACTTACGCCGTATTCGCCGAGCCCGCCGAAGTTGTCGAGCTGTGTGCGCAGGTAGATCGTTCCGCCGAGGATGTTGCCGAGCGGATCGTAGGGGTTCACACCAATGCCGGCTGCCGTAGCGGGCATGAGCTGCATGAGTCCAATCGCACCGGCGGGGCTGCCCGCGCCCATGTAGAAGTGGGATTCCGTCTCCATAACGGCCGTGATGAGGAGTGGATCGACGTTATAGCTGGCCGAAGCGTACAAGATGGCATTCGTGATCCAGTCGCACTGCGCCATGTCTCCGTTATAGAAGCTGGCATCGGTATAGATGACGCTGTAGAGATCGGCGGCTTCTCCCCTGCCCGGCAGGAGGACGCTCAATGAGAGCGCACAAAGGACAAATAATCTGATATAGTGCATAGCATTCTCCTTCCTCGTCTGTTCTTTTTAGTATAAACGACAGGAAAGGGAAAAAAATTCGCTCTTTTGCACACATAAAAAGAACTTGCCGTCATGACAAGTTCTTTTTATGTATCTATACTGCGGTCAGCGTGTGTACGCTGCTTGTGGTGTATGCGTATGGTTCTTTGTTTGCGGATGCGCACCCTTTTCGCACATCAATTCGTCCATGATCTCGACTAATTTACGGATGTCGGCTTCATGAAGCGGATAGTAGCTGCGCTCAATCCGCTCCATCGGGACGGCAGCGAGGATTGTCTCAAAGGGGATGCAGCGCAGCCACTGATAATAGGCAAGTGCCCATCCTGCCCAATATGCGGGTGTTTTCTCCGCATAGAGAGCCGCCGGATAGGGAGGTTTTTCTATGTCCAACTCCCACAGGCAGTCCCAGAGCAGTTCGCAGCCGGTGCGGCCGGCAACATAGCGGGGGTTCCCTTTGCCAAATTGATCGGCCACACCGGAGTCCACGAAGTACTCTGCCGCCTTCCCGATGGGGATATGGCAGGTGTTGACGGCGTAGTCAAACATGTTGCCAAGATTCACCTGTGCATCCGTGATATAGAGGTCTGAGTAGGATCTCGTCGTCATTCCTGATGCCCTCCTGAATGATACGCTCGATGGTCAGCTTGTTGGGAACGCGGATCTGTCCCCTGAGAGAACGTCGGTAGTCGTCACGCGCACGTACATCACGCTCCATATATAAACGGATGTATTTCTGCGCTGTCCGGTAGGCACGTTTGAATGTAAGCCGCTCAAATGCCCGCTCCGATTTTATCGCAACCTGCTCCCCCAGTTTACCGAGATGCATTGCTTCACTGAGTTTGTCCAGACTGATACGGTTCTGCAAAAAATCCGTTGCATACTGAAAGTATGAATCGTCCGCACGATACCCAACCACAACATCAGCCCGTGACAGGTCTACCGCAAAGTTTTGGATGAGATACTCCCGCGCATCGTCACTGTCATCGTCCAGGTTGTTCGGCTGGCGGTGCTGCAATAGTGTCCCAATCCAGTTAAGCGTATGGTACTGCTCTGAATTTAAGTTGACAATGTGCAGCCCATCTATTTTTAATGTGTAGCCTGAGACGACACCGCTCTCCCCACGCTGGCAAGACCACTCTTTCGCAAGTTCCATATCCTCTGTACAGTAAAAGCACTTGCCGAAATCGTTTGCCTCACGGCACTTCGACAGGCTTGGCCAACCGACGGCATCACGAGAGCCATGAAAGAGGATGATCTGTCGCTGCGTGAGCTGCGCGGGAAGAAAATCCTTGTGGAGATAATGTGCTTTAAGATATGCGCATGTTCCGGCTGAGATCTTTCCCGTATCAAAGGCACATTCGATACTGCCTTGCAGCTCCTGCTGCACCTTGGGGATCAGCGCAGCCTGTCCCACGGATTCAAGGGCAGTGATTTTCTCCCGAATTTCCTGCGGCATCTGCTCTTGTGCGTAAATATCCGCTGCATTCTCGTTGCGCATGGACTTTCCTTTCCTCAACGAACGGCCGCATCATGGGCGTGACGCAAAAATCGTGGATGATCCCATGTTTTGACAAGCTCTATTCAAAGATGGTGCGTACATCCCCTGTATAGTTCGTCACGCCGTCATGATCGAAAATCTCCTGCGTGTCGTTATAGGTGATCTGCGGGTTCTCGATCTTCCCGGAATGATAGGCGAACTGAATCACGTACCCATTGAGTGCAGCCTCGAGTTCGGCAGCACTCCTGAGCTTTTGATTCTTCCACGCCAAGACGATCTCGTCGTATTTCTCCATACATCCACCTCGACTTCTCTGCTGCCATTATAACATATATTTCAGCAAGAATTTCTTTTCACGCCATCATAAAATTCATCCAGCAGAAGCATACCATATACGCATACGCCTGCGTGGTACCACTAAAATCTCGCCCATGATAGCTCACTTGTCAGGCTTATGAACGATATGCATAGAAAAAAGGCTGCCGAAGCAGCCCTCGTTCAAACGATTTCTTTTAGACCAAACCATGTGCAAGCATGACGTCTGCCACCTTGGAGAATGCAGTGATATTTGCGCCCGCAACGAGATCGTCGGGGGCAGCATAAAGCTCTGCATTTTTCTTCGCATCACGATAGATATGGCTCATGATCTTGCGAAGGCGTTTATCCACCTTCTCAAAAGTCCACTGGCGACGCTCAGAGTTCTGCGACATCTCAAGGGCGGATACGGCCACACCACCTGCATTGGCCGCTTTTGCCGGGGCAAAGAGTACCTTGTTGCTCTGGAAATAAGCAATGGCATCGAGCGTGGACGGCATATTTGCACCTTCGCCGACTGCTTGCACTCCATTGGCGACCAGCAGCTTGGCAGAATCCAGATTGATTTCACTCTGTGTCGCGCATGGAAGTGCAATATCGCACCTCACCGACCAGACGCCGCTGCATCCTTCGTGGTACTCTGCATTCGGGTGCGTTTCTGCATATTCCTTGATCCTTGCACGACGCACTTCCTTGATCTCCTTGAGTGCGGCAAGGTCAATGCCGTCCGGATCATAGATATAGCCGTTCGAATCAGAGCATGTCACAACCTTCGCACCAAATTCCTGCGCTTTCTCAATGGCATAAGTAGCGACATTCCCAGCACCGGAGACAACGATTGTTTTGTTCGCGAGGTCGATTCCCTTTGCCGCAAGCATATCCTGCACGAAGTAGAGAAGACCATAGCCCGTCGCTTCAGTACGCGCAAGACTTCCCCAGTAGTCCGTACGTTTGCCTGTCAGAACCCCCGCATCGTAGGAGTCACGAATGCGCTTGTACTGTCCAAAGAGATAACCGATCTCACGCCCGCCGACGCCAATATCTCCTGCCGGCACATCCACGTTCGGGCCGATATGACGATAGAGCTCCGTCATGAAGCTCTGGCAGAACTTCATCACTTCGTTATCTGAGCGACCGTGCGGGTCAAAATCTGACCCCCCTTTGCCGCCGCCGATGGGAAGGCCGGTCAGAGCATTTTTGAAGACCTGCTCGAATGCAAGGAATTTCAGGATATCAAGCGTAACACTTGGATGGAAGCGGAGACCTCCCTTGTAGGGTCCCAAGGTGCTGGACATCTGGACACGGAAGCCGCGGTTGACCTGAATCACCCCCTTATCGTCTACCCAAGGGACTCGGAAGGAGATGATGCGATCCGGCTCGATCATGCACTCCAGAATTTTGTGCTCCTTATACTCAGGATGCTTTTCCAAGAGAGGGACAACCGAGGTCAGCACCTCACTGACGGTGTTTTTAAAATGGCTTTGATCTGGATCGCGCTTCGATACCAGATCCAAAATATCATCCACGTACTGTTTCATATTCGACATAATAATTCCTCCCTCTTATCCTTCCTGGAGATTATCCAGTGAACGAAAATGAGTATAGCATAGAGGATGAAGTTTTGTATAGCGGTTGTGGGCATGAATACAATATGCATTTACAAATACAAAGAGTGTTCCCCTACTCCCGTTCGAATGAGGAGAAAGGAACACTCTTCTCAAGTTATAGATGATATGGTTCATGACGGCTGATCTTGAACGAGCGATAGATCTGTTCCATTAAGAACAGCCGTATCAGTTGATGCGGCAGGGTAAATTGTGAGAAGGACAGTCGCAGATCTGCACGTTGGCGCAATTCATCAGACAGTCCGAAGGGGCCACCGATCAGGAATGCAATATGGCTCTCTCCCATGAGCATCAGACGATCAATCCGTGTGGAAAATTTCTCGGAAGACATCTCCTCGCCGCCCACATCCAAAACGATCAGGTAAGCCCCCTGTGGGATTTGCGAAGACAGCCGTTCGCCCTCGCGGCGAAGAACTTCATCCTTTTCCGCGGGAGAAGGTCGATCCTTCATGCGTTCTTCGATGATCTCGATCATACGCAAATCGGCATAAGGGCGGAGACGTTTTTCATACTCGGCAATACCGTCGCGTAAATATTTCTCCTTTAGCTTCCCCGCACAGACAATCGTAATTTTCAACGATCCTCCTGCGGCATCTCTTCCAGAACAACCTCTGCCTTGTTCTTTGTACCATTCCGTTCATAGGTTACCGTCACCTTGTCACCGACCTTATAGGAGGCAATTTTATTCCGCAGGTCAGCAACGCTGTTGACTTCCTCTCCGTTAATCTCAAGGATGATGTCTCCGCGTTGGAAGCCTGCTTTACCGCAGGGACCGTCGAGTGTCAGACGGAAGATATAGACGCCCTTATCGATGTTCAACTGGTAGCCGTATCGAGCTGCCGTGTCTGGATCGAAGACGGATACACCGAGATAGGGGCGTGCCACATACCCCTTCTCGATCAACTCATTTACGATTGTCTGTACGGTATTGATCGGAATGGAAAAGCCCATTCCCTCTACGCCGCTCGCTGCGACCTTCGCACTGTTGATTCCGATGACCTCTCCATCGGCATTGACCAGTGCACCGCCGGAGTTGCCCGGACTGATTGCCGCATCCGTCTGAAAGAGCTTGACGCGTTTATCACTGATGTCAAGGGTACGATTCAAGGCACTGATCACACCTGCCGTAACGCTGCCCTGAAACTCAAGCCCCATGGGATTGCCAATCGCAATAGCAGGCTCTCCGACAACCACGCCGTCCGAATCGCCGAATACGGCTGTCGGAAGATTGTCCTCATCCACCTTCACCACAGCAAGGTCAGTAAACTCATCCTGACCGATCAATTTTCCCTTCAGTGATCGTCCATCTGCGAGAGAAACGATGATTTCCTTCGCTCCACTGATTACGTGATTGTTCGTGACGATATAGCCGTCGCTGCGGAAAATAACACCGGAGCCGACGCCCTCTGTCTGAACCGGATTATTGAACCAGTCGCGTGCCACAGCCTTGTTCGTAATTCCAACGACGGCAGGACCTACAGCTTTTGCCGCACGCACTACGGGTGTATTACGCGCATCAGAAATATTGGAAACATCCACAGTCTGTGCAGGTTTTGTTCCTGTCGTTCGGGTGTCGGCAGCCGTCCCCATGGAACAACCACCCAAGATTGCAAGGGATGCCAACACTGCGGCGGCAGTTAAAACAACGCCCTTGCGCCGATGTAGTTTGAAACGTAAATTCATCATAACATCTCCTCTTTACAGTTTGACTTCTGCTCCGCCCTCGGGAAGACAGGATTCGACCTCCATTGTCATACCACGCGTTGCGAGAATATCTTTGATTGTATTGAAAGCAAGATCGGGGCCATTGTTTTCCTCTGAAAGATGCGCCAAAAAGACTTTGTGCGGTATCTTCTTCATGCGCGTCAGCGCCCATCCCGCTTCGGCATTGGCAAGATGTCCACGGTTGGAGAGAATTCGCCGTTTGAGCGACCAAGGGTATTTTCCTTTACGGAGCAAATCCGCATCGTGGTTGGCCTCAAAGACGAGCACATCAGCCCCCTCCATCGCCTCTTGCACCGTATCTGTCACAACGCCAAGATCGGTGGCAAGTGTACAGCAATGTGAGCCTTCTACGCGGAATCCACATGGATCTGCCGCGTCATGGGAAATAGGAAATGGATGTATGGTGACATCACCGACGCAAAAATCCCCAGAGATACAATGCATATCCTCCGCAAACGCGGCTCCTCCGTCAATTCCGGCAAGAGTCCCCCGTGTCGCAAGGATCGGCAGGTGGTATTGCTTCGACAGAGTCTTCAGACCTCGCACATGGTCGATATGCTCATGGGTAAGGAGTATGGCGTCAATGGTTTGCGGATCGATTTCATTGGCTCTGAGTGCTTTCGTGATCCGTGCCGCACTGATGCCGGCATCGATCAGAAGACGCACCCCGTCCAGCTCTATATAGACGGAATTTCCCTTGCTTCCACTCGCTAACACAGCTACCTGCAAACGATATCCCCTCCAGTGAACACATCATATTCTTTCTGTCTGTAAATTTTCTGCATAATTTCTATGGACTGAGTTAATGAAGCACCGATAAAGTCCTGTGATATCTCTTGATGATTTTTTCCGATCTTGACGGAATCCTTCACAGAACATTACTCTTCGTTCAGAGAATCCATCCCAGACGAATCCTGCCATAACATGACTTCCTGTTCAACCCATTTCCCTTCGTCCAGCATCACGCGAATGAGGCTATGCCACATTGAAAACTCTTCCTGCTTGAGCAACCCCGAAAGACGTTTTTTCTGCGCAGGGGTGAGGCTCTGCGCAAATGGTAAATATGCACGAAATGTATCTACGTCCATGCGATATTGGCTGAGTGTCGGAAAGTACCGTCCTCGCAGGAATTCAAAGATACGGATACCTCCGTAATCGATGTCTCCCCAGTGGCGTATATGGAACGTCCGATGGAGGGAGGCAATTTTCAAAAGAAGAGCTTGTACCGTACGGTTTGGGAATCCTGCCGTATAGATGAGGAGGTGATTGGTATCTACCGTTCGTGTCAGAGTTTCTGCATTTGTCAGATTCTCAATGGTCAGAATTTCAGGGGGAAGCACATCTATTTTCATGGCAGTGATTGTATCATAGGTAAGCATCAATCCACCCGGAAAATCTGCGAGGAAATATCGTCGATCACCAAGCAGAAAAGTTAGATTTCCTGCGATCCACGCCTTTCCTTGTGTCACGGCAATCCCCGCTGCATCCAAATACTCTGCATCCGACTCACATGGCTCATCGGCAAATCGACGTAAGAGACGGAGCAGCGGCAGCTCTATGTTTTGTTCAAAATACTTGCTGTTGCGAAAAATACGCTGGCTAAACACACGTTTGGGGATGGCACTTTCGCCTTCGCCTGGAAGAGCAAGGATAGCTCGTATCAAATTCGCGTAAAGAACCTGTTCTTTTGGTAAGATCGCGGGAATCACGTTATCTACAAGTGATTCCATCATCGCGGCATAAAAATTCTTCACCCACGGTGTACGTTCACTGGCAAGTAATGAAAGCTGTGTCTGATACTCTTTCACGCGGATCAAAGGCATGAGTTTCCCCATCCGTTGATACAGAGTAGAAACATTTGTAGAAAAAAGAAGGATGCGCTCTATCCGTCCTGCCCCATGGCGTTCCCAGATGATGGCAATCAGTTTTTGACGCTCAAGTTCACACGCTGCCGCATGTATCGCTTCCCGCTTATCAACATCCATTTCATCGGTATAGTCAGCGGAAAGGGCTGATTTCAGAATACGAAACTGTGGACGACGCCCCCGTTCCCCAACTGCTGCTTTACTATTTTCGTACTTTTCCAATAAAGTTGTTAGAATAATATCCTCATAGTGCATCTGCAGAGGCATCAGCTCCATGATTCAGTCCTTTCTCCCACGTTGTTACATCCCCTAATTCGTCAGTAAAGCAATGATTCCCCACATTGGTGACAATAATTGACTGATCCATCAGCGGGGCGATTGCTGCCAACTTCTCATCGGGAACAGCAACAATCAGCTGCATTTTCATCCGTTTTATCAGTTCAATGCATGATTTAATGCGCTCTTCATCCATTTTGTTGAATGCTTCATCAAAGACAGTCAGACGTATTGTTTTATCATTGTAAATCTGTTGAAAAGCGGCGAGAATTGCAATGTAAAAAGGAGTCTGCGTCTCTCCGCCCGACGTTTGCCGGAGGACTCTAGAGTAAAGATAATTCTGACCCACCGTATCTGTGATACGGATGTCATAGTCCAGATACCGCCGATAATCTGAAAACTCTTCCTGCTCCTCAGGTGTTCCTTTGACTAACTTGTCAAACAGCTCCATTGCCTGTTCGTTTGCCGCTGTGTCTGCATCGGCAAAGAGCCCGCCCGCCGTTTCCCAATCCGCCATCATCACTGCATCATAGAACGGCTTGTACTTCGCACTTGGCGTAACAAGAAAACTGTATTTATCCTTGTGGAACTGAAACTGATTCAAGGCATAGTTCAGCTCACGAAATTCATAACGTGCGCTTTCGATCGCCTCACGCATACTGAAGATGAAATGAGCCTTAAACTCCATCTCCGACTGAGCAAGAGCCTCACGTGCCTTCTCCTCAAAGGAAGGTATATCCGTCCCAGACAGTCGCTCAAGGATCTCTGTATAATAACTGTGATCCGGATCATAGACATGTCCTGTATCTCCGTGCGCGAGCCCATAATGCTCTCGCGCAACAAGAAGTTTTTGCCACATGTTGTCACGCCGGGTCTCATTCCCCCGTCGACTTATCTCATAGCTCTGCAGACGTTCCTCCATGCTCCGTCCTCCACGTGTTTCCTGCATGAGCGAGGCAAGGCGCGCTTCTGCGCCAGTACAGAGCTCAGGATAAGTCTCCCGCCATGATTCGACGGCCTCTGCCGCAGCAGCTGCCGTACGCTCTAGGTTTGGTATAGACCGTTCTACTTGATCTAGCTCGGATTCAGCGTGTGCCTGTGTCCGCATCGTCTCTGCGCAATCATGCGCTGCCTCTTCGGCGCGTCGTTTGGATTCCTCATAGACGGATTTCAGGCGCACTGCCTCACTGAGATCCATCGCATTCAATTCTCCAGAAATGCGCTCAAGGTCTGCTTTGCAGGCGTCAAGTTCGGCAAGAACGTTCATGCTCTTCGCAGCGTTTGCGTATCGATGCAGCGGTTCATGAAGAACAGAGGAGATCTGCTTCATGTGGCCTGCCCCTTCAGCAAGTACGACTAGGCGCTGCCTTACTTCCGCAAGTTCTCGCTCACGAATTTCAAGCTGGCGGTCTATAGCACCTGCACCGATGTATGGAATCTCGTAGAACCGTCGTGGTATCTGACGCGCAACCAAGCCCTTGTAGGACATACAGCTTTTTGTCGCCGCGCTTCTATACCTGAGCATATCCTGCTCATTGTCCGCCTGCATCACGTTTCCGAGCAGGTGGTCGATACACGCCTGTGCGAGGGGGTTCTGTGTCAGCAGGAGTGCGGCGAGGGATTTGTTTTCCTGTTGGCCGAGATACTTTTTTTCCGCCTCCGTATTCACAAGACCGACGCCCTCTATGTTGCGTTCTCTTTTTTCTGTTTCATAGATGTGCAGTGCTTCGCGAAAAAATTCTCGTTCCACAAGGAGGTCAAATCTCCGGGTATTCAGATACCCCTCCAACGTATCACGCCATTCTTCGTCCAAAATCTCAATCTCCTCACAGAGCACATAGACCTTAGAGCGACCCGCAAGTCGCTCTTCAAGCAAAGCCTTAAGACGCATCATCTCCGGACGATATCTGCGTTGCCTCCGTTTCAGACCTTCAATCTCCGAGCACAGTTCCTCCCGCCGCTGGACAGCTGCACTCTGTGCCTGCTCCAAGAGAAGATTGCCGCGCTGCCATAGATCGCTGACAGCAGCAAGTATTTCGCCGCCCGCCTTCAGCTGCTCCTGGATCTGTTCGATTTGTGTTGTCTGGATGGTATCTTCTGCCGCATACTTGAGAGTCCGCGCGAGTTCCTCCAACGCCTGTGGCATTCCCTCTGGCAGACGAAAAAACTCTCCTGCGGGATATGCGCCGAGTGCGGATACTTCCTCGAACTCACACATGAGTTTCTTACGCATGAGCTGTCGTGCGTCTGTGAGCGAACGGTATTTTTCCACCCGTTCCTTTTGTGTCTCCAGCAGCTCATCCCGTCTGCGCTTTTCGTCATTTCCCTGCCAGGCAGCATACGCCTCCTGCTGTTCCTGGTTTCTGCGTTTTGAGAGGCGTTCCTGTGCATGCAGTTTCGTCTGTAAATCGTCCAATCGATCACGACAGGTCTGTCTCTGCTGGCGTCCCACATCCAGTTTCTCCTCGGCGTTCTTATGCCGAAAAGACAGTAATACGAATTCCTGCTCATACACCGTATCCCGCAATTTACAGTAGGTATCGTAGTGATCTTTCAGCATCTCCAGTTCATGCTTTCGAGCACGCAGATCCTGCAGATCACGCTCGAATTTCTGATAGGAATAGAACACCTCGCGCAGAACATCTAGCTTCAAATCGCGGGGAAGAAGGACATATTCATAGATAAAATCGCGCACATGGTCGATGGGGCGGAAGGCAATCGCACGAGAGAACGCCGGCAAAAAACGCGAGGACAGCTGCCCCAGCCGGTTCATCAATCGTTTTTGCCATTGTTTCTTTCCCGTCTCAAACACACTGTTGCCGTGCGCATACCTGCGATGAAATGTCTCCTGCGTATAGAGTGTGCCGTCCGTATTGCGAAAGTCAAGATCCGAGAGCGTATGCTGATCGATGAGAAAGAATTCCTCCTGCATCCTGTCATCATGAAAGACATCGACCACATATCCGACAATGAAGGAGTTTTTCTTGACGTCATCATAAAACTCAAGTGCAATATAGGAGGTGAATTCGTCCGCACGCAGATACTGTACGCCCTCTGCCTTAATTTTGCCTCGCAGGTAGTGCAGCAGAGTCCTCCGTGCCTCCTGCGTCACTGCAGCGTTGAAGCGCGTCTGTGTCTGACTTCCGATAAAGAGATACTGCAGCGCATCCAGCAATGTGGACTTACCTGCACCGCTGTGTCCTGACAGCATTGTTGCCGCGCCGAAGGCGATCTCTTCCTCATCAAAATAATGCCAGTTAATCACCTTCATTTTCCGCAGCGTCTTCATTGTCCTCCTCCTTCCTCTGTCGATAGATGTAAAGTCTGTTATATAGGTCTGAAAGCTCTTCCCCGTCTACGGCAAGGGCGAGTGTATGGAAAAGGCGAATACGTGACTCTTCGGAGAGATCCCGATCCAACACATCCGCGAGACGATATTGCTTCGTGAGCTGGGTCAGGCGCTGTATCGCCGTTTTCTTGAGATCGGGCAGATGAAGTGCCAAATACTTGGCGCGGATCTCTGCGAGCGTCGTCATTGGAAACGCGCTCAGGTTTAGACTCGTCCGCTTTTCCTCGTAGATGAGTCGCAGTACAAGCAGCCATATACTTTCCTCCATGGTCAGAGCCCGTCTGTGCGCCATGCCCGTGGAGAGCAGCCATACGATCTCATAACGTTCGTCTACACGAAACTCCCAGCCGATGACCTGAAAGTACTCCGCAATCTCTTCCCGATAGCGACGTGCTGCAATATAAAGTGCAGTATCGTGTTCGCGTGTCAAAAAATTGCACGACAACAATGCCTGTATGACACTCCGAATACGAGTACGTTCTTCCTCGTTCAGCAGCTCAAGTCTCATTTTATTTTCCCCTTGCGCCTGACGGTGCGATTGCTGTATCGTACCGTATCTTGCTCCTCGATCTCCTTATTTTTGCCTAGCCGGTACTTTGCCCAATCATCATATCCATAGAGATAAACGTAGAGCAGTTGGAGGAGATCCGGAGATTCAGTTTCCCTCAGCAACGCGAGCAATTCGCCAATCTCCATGGAACTCCGTTGCCCAAGAACATTCAAAATCCACGTTTCAATTTTCTGCCGTGATATACTGCGTGCGACACGCTCTGCACTTTCGCGGCGTACCCGCTCACGCAGTGTTTCATAGACACTGCGTACGGGTGTGTCCGTATTTGGGCGCAGGACGCGTTTTTTGCGCGGCACGTAACGTGATGACGGAAGAAGCATATTCGTTGTTTGCAGACGAAAAATACATGGAAGCTCATCAATATCCCATCTCTGATCGCGTGCCTCAGCGACTGCCATGAGAATCCCCGCGATCATACTCTCTGTGCGAGCGCTTCCCTCCTGCTGCAAATAGAGTGCACGTTCATAGGATGCACGAACATACTGATTGTGTCGTCGGTCGATCTGCGCGAACATATCATCAAGTCCTCGATAGATTTCCTCGATTGCCTGAAGTGAGGCTTTCATACGATATTCTGCCGCATCCATCGAGTCGGCAAGCAGACGTCGCACAGCATCATCGCAAAGCGAGCGAAAACGCTCCGTATTCTGCCGTATGTCCTGCACCTCATGCAGGATACGGATACGGTAGCGGGAAACGTGATCCGAGGTCTTAAGGCGGTGATAACTTCGATCGACAATATCCGCCCGATATTCGACAAAATGATGAGAGAGTACATCCTGTAGACTCGTTTGGGAAGATACCTGCTCCATTTTGCTTTTAATGTTGTTCAGCAGAATGCGCAACTCTTCAACAAACTCCTCTGCCAAGCGCTCCGCTTCGAGTACTGCCATGCTTGGCTGTACCTTTGCTCCATCACCTGAAAGCACCTGATATGTCGTGAAGGCAAAGCGTTGGTATTCAACGGCTCGTCCTTCGCACAGATTCGCAAAAAGCCCCCACAAACGACTGCTGTAGTGTGGGAGCAAAATAAAGATTTTGAAGTTTTCGCGCTGTTCGTAATCCAGCCAACCGAATTCCTTCATACGGCGAATCATGTGGTTAGCTTTGGCACGCGACTCCTCTATGGCATTGTCCTTTTCCGAAAAAACATCGTCCTCATAGGCTACGCCCGCCTCTGCCCAGCTCTCGATGAGTTCCTGAAACTTGTCCCGTAGAATCTCCTGCTCGATACCAAACTGGGCAAGGCGGTACTGTTCATAGAGACAAAGTCCAGCTTCCGCATAGATACGGCGACATTTCCCCGCGAGAAGCCCGAAGAAGCGCTCCGGTAAGACATCGAATAGCTCCATGAGATCGCCTCACTTTTTTACGAGTTCATCCTTCATCCGTTCAATATGTGCCATGATCTCCTCGGAGAAGGCCTCCAGATCCTCCTTGCTCTTGCGGTCGCCGTAAAACATGATCGGTGCGCCGTACATGATCCGTAGCTGTGGAATCAGTCCGCCATTGGAAAAAATACGATGAGAATTGAGGATGGCAACGGGCACGATCGGAGCCCCAGTCATGGCGGCGATGAACGCGACGCCTGCTTCTGCCTTTTGGAGTTCTCCAGTTTTGCTGCGTGTCCCCTCGGGGAAGAGTCCAAGAATGCGTCCTTCCTTTAGGACATTAACTGCCGCCTTGATCGCGCCGCGGTCAGATGCGCCACGTTTCACGGGAAAGGCATGACAGCGGCGAATCGCCGCACCGAAGATGGGATTCTCAAAGAGTTCGATCTTTGCCATGTAGCTGACGGGACGATCGATGAGACTTGCCATCAGCGGTGGGTCGATATTACTTGCATGGTTGGCGGCAAGAATCACGGCTCCCTCTGCTGGGATATTCTCGCGGCCATAGACACGCGTGCGAAAGACAACATAGAAAATCAGCCGAAAGAGATGCTGCAAAAATCCATAAAACATATATGTGCCTGCCTATTCTGCGAGTTCCATAATCCGTGTGGCAACTTCGTCGATGGAGAGTGTGGTCGAGTCAAGCAAAACGGCATCATCTGCTTGACGCAGCGGCGAGATGGCACGCTCACTGTCCTGCTTGTCACGTGCGGCGATCTCCTGTTTCAGCTCGTCAAAATCCACTGCATAGCCCTTTTCCTTCATCTCATCATAACGGCGGCGTGCCCGCTCCTCCACAGATGCCGTGAGAAATACCTTCACATCAGCATGGGGGAGCACGTTCGTCCCAATATCACGCCCATCCATCACGACGGCACCATCTGCTGCCATCGCACGCTGGAGCTCGACCATTTTTTCCCGTACCGGACCGAGGGCAGCGACACGCGAGACGATATGCGTGACTTCGGGTGTGCGGATCTCATGCGTCACATCCGTCCCATCAACGGTGACGCGTGTCCCGCCCTCTGTGCAGGCGAGCCGTACATCAATGTCATGGACAGCCTGCAGGATGTCCGCATCAGACGCTTCCTTCGACTGCTGCAGCGTTTTCCATGCCACACCGCGATACATCGCGCCCGTATCAATGTAGGTATAGCCAAGCTTTTCTGCCACAATTTTGGCAATGGTACTTTTTCCGGCGCCTGCCGGTCCATCAATTGCTACGACACGCTTCATACGAAATCCTCCTCATTCACAGCCGCTCGATCTCGGAAAAAAATGTCGGATAGGAAATATTCACGCTTTCGGGATTCTCAATGAGAACTCCCTCCCCTGCTGCACCAAGCACAGCGAGCGACATCACCATGCGATGATCGTCATAGCTCTTGACCTGCGCCCGTCGTATCTCGGATTTTCCGTGAATCACGAGGCCGTCCTCGCGCTCCTCGACGCTGCCGGGAGATAACTTCTGCAGCTCCGTCGCGATGGCATGGAGGCGGTCGGTCTCCTTGACGCGGAGTTCACCCGCTCCTGTAATGATTGTATCGCCCTCGGCAAATAGTGCAGCGACGGCGAGTACAGGAATCTCATCGATCAGCCGCGGCATAATCTCTGCGCCAAAAGAAACGCCGTGCAGTGGCGCTGCCTCAACAAGGAGATCAGCAACGCGTTCTCCGCCGCTCTCACGCTCATTGTGCACGGAGATATGCGCCCCCATATCTCTCAGCACATCCAGTATCCCCGTACGTGTGGGGTTGATTCCGACGTTATTCAGGCGCAGACGACTGCCTGCAATGATCGTCCCAGCGACAAGGAAGTACGCCGCCGAACTGATGTCCCCTGGCACCGTGATCTCGCTCGGCGCATGGAAGCTGTCCTCCTCCACGGGAAAGACGGTAACGCTCGTTCCACTGCGCTCAAGATGGACACCGAACCCCGTGAGCATCTGCTCGGTATGGTCGCGTGAGATGTACGGCTCCGTGACAGTGGTCGGTGCATCCGCATAAAGTCCCGCAAGCAGAATGGCGGACTTTACCTGTGCACTCGCAACAGGGCTGTCATAGTGGATGCCGTGCATCTTCTTCTCTGCCGGAACAATGGTAAGCGGGAGGTTATTGTTCTCGTTCCGTCCATAAATTCGTGCGCCCATCGTTGAGAGCGGACGGCGTACGCGTCCCATCGGGCGGCGAGTCAACGAAGCATCGCCGCTGAACACCGAAAGAAAGGGCTGCGGGGAAAGGAGGCCCATCATCAGGCGCAGCGTCGTCCCCGAGTTGCCAGCATCGAGCACGGTCAATGGCTCAGAGAGGCCATACAGGCCCCTGCCCGTAACAATGAGTTCCTTTTCGTTCAGAAACTCAACATTGACGCCGAGTGCCCGCATCACGCCGACGGTTGAGAGACAATCTGCCGCATGGAGAAAATTTTTGATGTGCACCGGCGTATTCCCAAGTCCCGCAAATATCACGCTGCGATGCGAGATCGACTTATCTCCTGGAATATCAATTGTTCCCTGCCATCCGTGTGTTGGAGCAGTGATTGTCTTAATATCAGCCATTATTTAACCACCTTCCATCAATACGCTGTGAGTTCCAGCAGCATGTCCCATCGAAAATGCTGCCTGAAGATTATATCCACCCGTATACGCATCCACATCAACCAATTCTCCGGCAAAGTAAAGTCCATGCACCAGCTTTGATGCCATGGTGCGCGGGTCGATCTCACGTGTTGCAACGCCCCCTGCGGTCACGATCGCCTCGGAAAGAGGACGCGTCCCCACGACGGTCAGCGGAAGTGCCTGCAGTGTACGAACGAGACATTCACGCTGCTTCGAAGATATATGGCCAGCGATGCTGTCGGGAGAAAGCTGCGCTGCGCTCAGTACAATGTCAATCAGACGCTTTGGCAGGAGATCCATCATCCCATTGTGAAGGTGCTTCTGTTCATATTTTGCAAAATCCCGATCCAGTCGGTCACGTAATTTCTCATGAGTCAGCGCAGGTTTCAGGTTCAGATGAAGCGGCAGTTCCTGTACGCCCTCTGCAAGCAGTTCAGACGCACGGCGGCTCAGCTGGAGGATAATCGGTCCCGTAACACCAAAATGAGTGAAAAGCATTTCGCCAAAGAAATGCTGCTCCTTTTTGCCGTTATGGCAGAGTGACGCACACACATTGCGCAGGGATAGGCCCTGCACATCCTTCACCCACGCCTCCCGTGTTACAAGCGGGACAAGTGCGGGAAAGATTGGTGTAACCGTGTGGCCTGCTGCACGTGCGAGCGCATAACCATCTCCTGTGGATCCCGTCGCAGGATAGGATGCACCACCCGTGGCAAGAATCACGGCGTCTGCCGCAAGACATGAGCCGTCCAGGAGATAGACGCCGTGCACAGAACCATCTTCAAGGATGAGTTTGCGCACTGCTGTATTTGTACAAACCTCTGCACCGCAGTCACGCAGATGATGCAGCATCGCATCGACGACATCGACGGCGTGATCACTCTGTGGGAAAACGCGATTGCCGCGTTCTGTTTTGAGCGGCACCCCCAGTTTATCAAAGAAGTTGATAACATCGGCATTATCAAAAGCACGAAGGCAGCTGTTGAGGAATCGTCCATTCCCTACCACATTTTTGATAATCTCCGGGACATCATCTGCGCTTGTCACGTTGCAGCGGCCTTTTCCCGTGATCATCATCTTGCGGCCGACGCGCGGCATCTTTTCGAGCAGCGTTACGTTCCCGCCGTGTTCCGCTGCCGCTGCCGCCGCCATCATCCCCGCTGGTCCTGCGCCTATGACGAGAACCTTCCTCACTATGTATCCCTCCCGCTATTTTTTGCAGTTCATGTATCTCATCCAAAGTCAGATGACGAAATGCTCCGCAGGGCAGCCCATCCAGCGTCAACATAGCAAAGCGGACGCGGCGGAGTCTTTGCACACGGCAGCCGACGGCGGCAAACATACGCCGCACCTGTCGGTTCCGTCCCTCATGAATAATCGTCTCGACGAGCGTGCGTCCTCCCTCCCGGTGCATAATGCTCAGCTGCGCGGGAGCTGTTTTCCCATCATCCAGAAGAATTCCCTGTCGAAGCTTTGAGAGCTTGTCCTCAGTGACGGTTCCTGTTACCTCTGCATGGTATACCTTGTCGATCTCAAAGCGCGGATGAAGGAGCCCCTGTGTCATAGCACCATCGTTTGTAATAATCAGAAGTCCCTCGGTATCCGCATCGAGTCGCCCGACAGGATAGAGACGTACAGAAAAATGCGGCAGGAGATCCAGTACTGTTCTGCGTCCCCGATCATCGTGCGCCGTCGAGAGACAGCCTCGTGGTTTATGGAGAAGAATATACAGCTTCTCCTCACTCCCCTGAACAGGTGTACCATCGACGGCGATTTTATGGAGCGATGGATCGTACTTGCTGCCAAGCATCGTGACGGGCACACCATCCACCGTAACGCGGCCGTCTCGTATCAACGCCTCTGCCGCCCGTCGGGAAGCTATCCCGGCATGGCTGAGAATTTTTTGCAATCGTTCTTCCATACTGTCTCTACCGCACTCTCACGGCCTGTGCCCCCATCAATGTAATGAGTTCCTCACGGATTTCATGCGACCCGTCGATCCAATACGAGGACGCCAGCTGACGCCAGCTTCCATCACTCTTTACATAGACGGGATGCGTGCCTGCATACTTCGTAAACAATTCTTTCATCCTCGTCCATAGGACATGCCGGTCCGCATCGGGCGGCGGAACAAGATAGAACGATGTGCTGTATTCGTGCATCGGCCAGATCTCATCCGCCAGCACTTTCGGTTCTTCTCCCGACATGTCGACATGCCCCTGCACCACAAGCACACAATCTGGTTCAAGATCGGACACGTGAGCGTAGAACACGCGCGGAAATATTGTGAGCTCGATGTGTCCGCTATAATCCTCTATCTCAGCAAAAAGCATTGTATCGCCCTTTTTTGTCGTGTAGCGTTTCGTATTGGTCAATATGCCTCCGATACGAACAAGTTGACGATCTTTACGCAGTCCCGTTAAAATATTTGAAATTGGAAGGAGACAGGAAAGGGTATCACGGTAGTCATCGAGCGGATGTCCAGTGATGTAAAATCCCGTAGCCTCTTTCTCCCACATCAGACGTTCGCGCGGCGTACTTGGAGGAACTTCTACAGCATTCTGAACTTGATGAATGGACTCCATCGTATCCTGCCCAAATAGCCCCATCTGTCCGCTGATACGATCCCGCTGGGTTCGCGCAGCATCCTGCATCGCAGAGTCCAGAGAAGAGAGCAATTGATTTCGTTCAGCGCCAAGGCTGTCAAAGGCACCGCATTTAATCAGGCTCTCTATCGCACGCTTATTCAAAATGCGTACATCAACGCGTGCACAAAAATCTATCAACGAACGAAAATTCCCATTTGCTGAGCGTACCTGTTCCATGCTTTCGATCGCTGTCTCTCCAACGTTGCGCACTGCCGCGAGTCCGAATCGTATGGCACCGCTTTCAATACTGAATCCCGCTGTGCTTGCATTGATGTCCGGCGGCAGAATTTTGATGTTCATCTGATGGCATAGCTGAATATAGACGGGAATTTTATCCGTTTTATCCATGATGCTCGTTAATACCCCTGCCATGAACTCCACAGGATAGTGTGCCTTGAGATACGCCGTCTGCCATGCCAAGAGACCATACGCGGCACTGTGGGATTTGTTAAATCCATAATCAGCAAAATGTGTCAGGAGATCGAAGATATGATTGGCGAGTGCCGTTTCTATTCCATTTTTTTCGCATCCCTGGAGGAAAATCTCCTTCTGCGCCATCAAAAGCTCATGTTTCTTTTTCCCCATGGCACGTCGTAGGAGATCCGCCTGTCCAAGGGTAAAGCCCGCCAGAACCTGGACGATCTGCATGACTTGCTCCTGGTAGAGGACAACGCCAAATGTCTCCTTGAGAATCGGCTCGAGAAGCGGATGCAGATAAACGACCTCTTTTTTTCCATGCAGGCCATCGATAAAATCGGTCACCATACCACTCCCCAGAGGCCCTGGACGATAGAGGGCAACCGTCGGAATGAGGTCGACAAACCCTTTGGGCTGAAGATCCTTGACGAGATTTGTCATGCCTGTCGATTCCATCTGAAAGACAGCACCTGTATCTCCAGCGCATAGCATTTGTGATGTCTTCTCATCAACGAGAGGGATCTTGTCCACATCCAGCTCAATACCGTGCGACTGTCGTATATTCTTCACGGCATCGTCGATGATGGTGAGTGTGCGCAGTCCCAGAAAATCCATTTTGAGAAGGCCTAGTGCCTCCACGTCATCCTTGTCATATTCTGTGACCAGCGTACCGTCAGAGACCCACACGGGCACTTGACTCGTCAACGGCGACTTTGCAATCACAACGCCGGCAGCGTGAATCGAGGTGTTGCGCGGCAACCCCTCGATCTTACGTGCGAGATCAATGACGCGATGCGCCTCTTCATCCTCCTCATACCGCTTGCGAAAGTCGGCAGACTCCTCAAGCGCGCGGTCTAGCGTGATATTCAGCTCGGCGGGGACGAGTTTAGTAATGGTTGACACTTCGCCAAACGGCATCTCCAGCACACGAGCAACATCGCGAATTGCACCTTTTGCTCCCATTGTTCCAAAGGTAGCAATTTGAGCGACATGATCCTCTCCATAGCGTTCTTTGACATACGAAATAACGCGACCACGATTGATATCGTCGAAGTCGATATCAATATCTGGCATCGACACGCGTTCTGGGTTGAGAAACCGCTCAAAAAGAAGTGCATACTGTAAGGGATCAATATTTGTAATGCCAAGTAAGTAGGCAACGATACTTCCTGCCGCAGAGCCACGTCCCGGCCCGACCGCGACGCCATGCCCGCGCGCATAGTTGATGAAGTCCCACACAATGAGAAAGTAACTGGCGTATCCCATCTTATGAATGACACCGAGTTCGTAGTCCAGACGTTGATGCACCTCGTCCCTCGCCGTAGGATACCGTGCAGGCAGACGCTCTAGGCAAAGTGCACGGAGATAGGCATCATCTGTTGTATATCCATCGGGGAGCGGATAGAACGGCAGCTGCAGTTCCCCGAAGGTAAAGTCCACCTGACAGCGCGCTGCGATTTTTGCCGTATTCTCTATCGCACCTGGATAGTCGGTGAAGAGATCGGACATCTCTTCCTCGGATTTCAGATAATAGTCAGGACCCGAAAAACGCATTCGATCGGGATCGTTGAGTGTGCGCCCCGTCTGCACGCAAAGAAGAATATCATGAAATTCACTGTCTTCTGCATGGACATAGTGCACATCATTGGTTGCAGTTAGCCCGATATCATATTTTTTTGCAAGATCCCGGAGTGCACGATTGACGGTCATTTCTTCCGGGAGGCCATGATTTTGAACCTCCAAGAAAAAATTATCCTTGCCAAAGATATCCCGATACTCGCGTACAAGCTGATCAGCAAGTTCCATATCTCCACGCAGGATGGCCTGTGGTATCTCGCCTGCCACACAGGCGGACAGGGCGATCAGCCCGTCATGAAAGCGATGGAGCAGCTCCTTGTCAATACGGGGCTTATAATAATATCCCTCGATGTTGGCGAGGGATATTAGCTGAACCAGATTACGGTAACCACACTCATTTTCGGCAAGCAGAATCAAATGATAATATCGTGTCCCATTCACCTCTGCACGTTCCTGCCGCTGACGTGGAGCGAGATAGACCTCACATCCAATGATCGGATGAATCCCCTGAGCCTTTGCCTCTTTATAGAAAGCGACTGCACCGTACATAACACCGTGATCGGTCATGGCGACTGCATCCATGCCGAGCTCTTTGGTTCGTCGCACAAGATCTTTGATGCGGCTCGCACCATCCAGCAGACTATACTCTGTATGTACGTGCAGATGCGCAAAGGCCATTGATGTCTCTCCCTCCTTAGGTCTGTTCACCGCCATTACGGATACGGGCATGCAGGAATGTATCCCATATCTCTCGATAGGCCGTTTCCAACCCATGCATATATTCCTGCGCATTCATGAGTGGAGCTTGCTTCATATTCGCACGCAGCCCTGCATGGTAGCCCGCGATCAGCTTAGGTGACTCTGCGAGCTGAACGGCACGACGAACATAGTTGATGTCGTTCTCTGCAATCAACTCACGTACGCCCGCATTGGTCAGAATGGACGCACCAAAGCGGGCACCATGCGTACGTCCACGCATGGAAATCACAGGGACGCCCATATAAAGCGCCTCACACGTCGTCAAGCCACCATTATAGGGGGCTGTGTCCAGTGCGAT
The DNA here is from genome assembly GCF_001554015.1 of Selenomonas sp. oral taxon 136. NCBI lineage: Bacteria > Bacillati > Bacillota > Negativicutes > Selenomonadales > Selenomonadaceae > Selenomonas > Selenomonas sp. oral taxon 136. Next base: position 2,276,160 of record NZ_CP014239.1, on the reverse strand, counting down.
ATCGATATCGCGGTACTGCTCCAAATAATCGGGACTGAACGGGCGAAACTCGATCCGGTCAAGATCGAAGTTTAGCAAAGCAAGTCGTTTTTTTGCAAACTGGAGCCCCGCATCAATGCTCGCAATCTTCCCCTTGATGATGAGCCGTGAATTATTGACGGTCTCCAAGATGCCGCGCCATAAGAGCAGCATCTCATCCGTCACTTTGGCAAAATTATTAAAACTGCCAAATGTAACATATCCATTTTTTTGTACCGGAGCCTCATATTCCGCCTCAGGCATCGCACGAATTACATCCGGCATATAGCAGAGATGGGAATGCGGCAGGCGGAGAATCTTCTCTGTAAAGCCCTTCTCTGCAAGCGTATCTCCCTTTGGAATGCATACCTCGTCGGAGAGAAAATAGTCTACCGTATGAAGCCCTGTCGTATTGGTGTAACCGATTCCAGACACCTGAACCGGTGCCGGACGGTACGCCATAATCGGAAGTGCATTGTCCTGTGAGTGTCCCGACAGATCGACCAGAATATCAATTTTATCCTCTGCAATGAGCCGTGCTGCTGTCCGTGGCGGGCGCCCGCGCAAGTCGCGCCACGTCACACGACGCGTGCGGAATCGCTCGGTCACTGCATCACTCCTGCCGAGCGCATAGCAGAATACCATGAAATGTTCGCCGTCAAAATGACGGAGCAATGGCGGGATAAAATAGGAAACAGCATGCTCCCGAAAGTCTGGAGATATATAGCCGATGCGCAGCTTTCGCTGAGATGAGCGCGCAATATGTGCATGTGTATATGGTGTCACATGGAGCAACTCTTCGTAGTGCTCTGCCTTCTGTCGCCCCTCTTGCGCTCCGAGTTGACGATAGTTTCGCATGAAGAGATACTTGCTGTAAAGCTCCGCTGCAACGGAATCATCATCAGCAAGACGGCTCGACATGAGTAATTCATGCGCCGCTCCTTTTGCTTCGCCGACGAGATAGAGGGCATCGGCAAGCCAGCCGCGGGCACGTCTTAGGATCTGATGGTAGATCGTGTAGGATAGATCCTCTGCACCAAGCAGTTTCTCCTTATAGGACAATTCTTCAATAAGATCTGCCAAAAGAGCAATCTCATCATCTAGGCGAAAATCGAGTGCGGCAAGCCCTGCTTTCACCATACGGGCACGAGGATGACGCGGCTGAACACGAAGAACCTGATCAGCAAGTGTCTCTGCCTCGTCTGTACGGCCGCTGTAGAGTGCCACCTCAGCATTTACAGCGGCAGCATCGACATCGCCGGCTTTCAGACGCTCGACCTCCTGCGCGCATGCACGCATCCCCTTTAGATCTCCATCGGAGGAAAATTTTGTTGCAAGGCGCAGCCAGTTCAGCTTCTCCTCGGCAGCATGTTCCTCCAGTGGCACCTGTTCCTGCATCTTCATCCCCCTTTCCCCTTTGACTCAGATCTCTGGCTGCAGTTCTTTCCCGTACTCCTGTAAAAAGATTTTCTGATCGTGCTTATACTCTGGTGCAAGCGGCTTTTCCTGCGGACAGTGAATGCACCAAAAATCTTCCTCCTGATTTGGGACAACACATCTGAACTCGTGACGCCGCATCTCCATACACATCGATGTATCATAGAAATGCCAGCCCGTGAAGAGATCCTCCCGCCAACGAATGCCATACTGTATCGCCATAAAGAGTCCGTCTGCCGCCTCAACGTCAATGTATGGCCCATCGGGCTCCATACAACGTGAGTCAATGACGCTCTCTGTTTCACAGTGATGAAGAACACGCCCATAGGTGCGAAGTCCGTCCCACCAAACACCTGACTGCGGCAGGCTTCGGCATCCGATTACACCGACCAGTCCGATGGTCTCATCACGAAAAATAGAGAGCAGGTCGGCAATCACATTCTTATTGACCACAAGGACATCCTGATGTAGATACACCATATAGCGCGCATCGGTTGCACGCGCCCCATCGTTGTACCCTGCGCACATGGATTGCGCACCGCGCACGGGGATATACTCGACAGTTATCCCTGCGGGAACAGAGAGTGTCTTGAGATAGAGAAGACACTCACGGTACATATCTTCATCATTTACGCAAGTGATAAAGGCAACCTTATTCTCATCCACGAACGCTGTCGACTGCTTTTTCGTCATTTATGCATTCTCTCTGCAAACTCAGATACAACTCCTGCCGAACAGGGTCAACGCTCTCTGCGGCACTCTCCTCAAGAACCTCATGAATATACGCCAAGTGCTCATGTGAATAGGAACAGAGTGCTCGATAGAACGTCTCCGTGTGCACCACTGTTTCACGAATCAGCGCAGCGAGATAGGCAGGAAAAATGTCCAGCTGTCCGATCAGCATCCAAAGCTGATGAACTGACTCCACACGTATAACGTCATACTCGATGCGATGAAGCAATCGTACAATGCTCTTACGTTGTCCAGATGTATACATTAATTTGATCAGAGAAAGTTCCGGCATTGACCGATCTGCACGAACAAGATAGAACTCTGCCTCCAGATCATCGCCGTGATTATCGAACCCCGCTGCCACAAGCCGATCGATGATTCCTGGCGGTGCTTTCCTTTGCTGTGCTCGGACACGCACGCTCTTATAAAAGGAGGCGTATAGCAGCTTCTCAAATTCTTTACGTGCATAAAGACGCGAAACAATAGAATAATAGTGCCCATCCATAAGATCTTGCAGGACAGACCAATGGCGTATATTACGGAAACTCGTTAGGAAGGCACCCGTATCTTTCAAAAACATCGAAAATCCTGCAGCAATATCCTGCGGATTGTCTGCATTTTCCAATGTCAAATCGGAAAGAATATAGTCGAAATAATTCTTCTCATACGGCAGGGGTGTCGTGATGTAATCCAGTTTCTGCCAATGAATGCCAGTGGGAATGTCCAGCGCGTCGCATTCAGCACCTACTGCATAAAGTTCTGCCTTAGGAAACATTTGCTGCAGCTGCGGCAGATATTCCAGACTCTCAACGACAAGAACCCGCAGCGGAGCGGCATCGGGTACAAGAAAAGAGAGGAGCTCTGATCGAATCTTTTCAGCCAAACAATGCCCTCCCCATTCTGCAGTGCCAATAAAAGGCACATATTGGACTCATTATAACACAGTCCGCAAAGAAGTTGTATCCATATTATTCGTCAAATGCCGTGCCGTCAAGCAGTGGCAAAACAAAGACAACCGGCGTCTCATATGGATGGATCTTTCGAATCGCACGCATCGTCTCATCAATTCGCCGTTCTTCAACGCGTACCTCGATCTTTAGTTCCTCCGCCTCGGTAATCTCGCCCACTTCTCCCTCATAAGGATCTGCTCCTGCAAGAGTTCGCCAAGTCCCCATCACAGGACTATAGGCAAGGCAGGAGTCATAGTTCCCGACATGCCCGGCATCCACCACCTGCAGTGCCTTTTGGAGTGCAGCAAGATGTGTTCGCGGAATAAATATTTCCATCTTTACATACTTCATGGACGCAAACTCCTATTATCTTCTCATATTTAAAAAGTCACTCGATGTTCAGTCCGACATCACTGCGCAGCTGTATCGCCTCAGCAATATGAGACGCTCCGATGATCGGTTTTCCATCAAGATCGGCAATCGTCCTTGCCGCCTTAATAATACGGTCATGCGAACGTGCCGACAGCTGAATGCGGTGAAATGCTGCTTCCAGCAGATACTCTGCATCCTTCTCCATCGTACAGTACTTCTTGATCATGCTGTGATTCATCTGTGCATTACAAAAGAGCCCGTGACGCCCTAGGCGTTCCCGCTCGATCGTACGTGCCTGCACTACGCGGGCACGTATCGCTGCCGATGGCTCGGCCCGCTGCGTCGCATGCAAATCCGCATAATCCACACGCGATACACGAATATGAAGATCAATACGGTCTAATAACGGTCCCGACAGCTTGCGTGTGTAACGTTTGATCTCCCCCGCAGAACATTCACAGGTATGATCTTTGTCGCCAAAAAATCCGCAGGGGCATGGATTCATTGCCGCTACCAAAATGATACTAGAGGGAAAGGTCAGCGTCGCGTTCGCACGCGACACCGTAATCTGGCGATCCTCGATCGGCTCACGCAGCACCTCAAGAGTCTTCTTGCTGAACTCCGGCAGCTCGTCGAGAAAGAGCACGCCGTGATGGGCAAGCGTCACCTCACCCGGACGCGGGATGCTCCCGCCGCCGATCATCGCCACCGTCGAGGATGTGTGATGTGGACTGCGGAAGGGGCGCGTCGTCACAAGCCCTGTATCCTTGCCGAGCAGCCCCGCGATACTGTAAATCTTCGTGATCTCGATGGCTTCTTCCTTCGTCAGCTCCGGCAGGATCGAAGGCATCCGACGTGCCAGCATTGTCTTGCCCGAACCGGGCACGCCAACCATGAGGACATTGTGCCCTCCTGCCGCTGCAATCTCAAGCGCACGCTTCGCCTGATACTGTCCCTGCACGTCCGCAAAGTCATCGGTAAAGGCGTTGTCTTTTGTGTCTTTGATTTGTTTTTGCGCGGCGGGGGTCAGCGTTTCCGTTCCCGTCAGATGGCGTACCAACTGCGCCAGATTCTCGACCGCATAGACCTTCAGTCCATCAATCAGGAGTGCCTCATCTGCATTGGAGGGAGCAACGTAGAACTCTGTGAGACCATGTTCCCGCGCCGTAATCGCCATCGGGAGAATGCCGCTGATCGGACGGCAGTTCCCATCAAGGGAAAGCTCTGCCGAGAAAAGTGCACTCTGCACTGCCGCCTCGGGAACCATACCGTAGGATGCAAGGAGACCAACGGCAATCGGCAGATCAAGCCCCGAGCTGTCCTTTCGCACATCGGCGGGCGCAAGATTCACCGTCACCCGCTCCTGCCGCAGCTGCATACCGGAGTTGCGAATCGCAGTACGCACGCGCTCCTTCGACTCCTTCACCGACGTATCGGGAAGTCCCACCAGTTCAAACCCCGGCAGCCCCGGCGACACATCTACCTCCACGTCGATAATCCGTCCGTCTATCCCGAGGGTCGTCGCACCATAGGTCTTTGCAAACAACGGCCTTCCCTCCTACGTTTCAAATATAAGAAAATTATAACACAAGAGAGGGTAAGATGGCTAATGATTCTTTGCAAAAGAAAGAGAGATTCCAAACAACGATTTCCTATGCCCTTGAAAATACACAATCATAAAAATTTAGCAAAAATTGCTTCTCTCACCTCGTTGAAATAATATCCTTGTAAGAATCCATTGATTCGTGTTATCATTGCTTCGTTATATTGTGTAGGGACATAGTTTCAAGGAGGCTACTGAAGATGAGGAAGAAAGAGCTTGCACGAAAGATTACCTGCTGGATGACGCTTGGCATTTTTTCACTGCAGCCGGCTCTTACTTTTGCCGCCGACATCGTCGCCGATGCCTCTACGCCCGAGGCGCAGCGTCCCTATGTGACGGAGACGGCAAACGGGATTCCTCTCGTACAGATCGCACGCCCCGACGGCAGTGATGTCTCCGTGAACCACTACGAGGCATTCAGTGTCCCGGAGCGTGGTGCCATCCTCAATAATGCCTTTCTCTTTTCGAATACACAGCTTGCCAAGTATATCGAGGGGAATCCGAACCTCAGCGGAGGCCCCGCACGCATCATCGTGAACGAGGTCATGAGCGACCGCCCCTCGGAGCTGCGGGGCTTCCTCGAAGTGGCGGGCACAAAAGCCGACGTCATCATTGCAAACCCGAACGGGATTTACGCCGATGGGGCCGGCTTTTTGAATACCTCTCGTGCCATTCTTGCCGCAGGCCGCACGGAGCGCGATGCCGCAGGTGGCTATGCGGGGCTTCGTATCGAGGACGGCAGGGCTTACATTACGGGCAAAGGGCTTGATGCTCGCGGTGCGGACAGTGCCGAAATCTATGCCCGTGCTGTTGCGGTGAACGCAGGACTCTGGGCGAATCATGCGAAGATCGTCGTAGGACAAAACAGCATCGCAAAGGACGGCAGCATCTCCCCCATCACCTCAGAAACAACATCCACTGCCCCGCAGTACGCCATTGATCTCGCGGACATTGGCGGGATGTATGCAAACCGCATCACGATGATCGGTACGGAAAAAGGTCTCGGTGTCAATCTCACGGGGCAGCTTTCCGCCACGCAGGCCGCCTCCCTTGATGTAAGCGGCAACCTCAAAACCACAGGCACATTTTACAGTGACGGGGACCTCTCCGTACATGCTGACAGGGTTGAAAACACGAATCTTATCTATGGAGGAAAGAATACCTCCATCCGTGCAAAAGAACTGACCAACAAAAGCGGCGGAAGAATCTACGGCGATACGGTCACGGTGCGTGCAGAAAGCGTCATGAACGAGACGGATGCCGCCCTTGAGGCACGACTTGCCGCTGAGGCACATACACTTTCGCAGTACGCAGTGCAGGTCGAAGCCGCACACAGGGATCTGTCAACGCCCTCCACTTCCTCCTCTGGGTTTTTCCGCAGACGTGCAGACCTGTCCAAACACCTTCTTGCCTATCGGGAGAGGATCGGACAGGCAGAAGCTGCCTACGATGCACAGCAACGTGTCGTAGATGGCATCAAGGATGAACTCTCCGCCCATCCCGCAGGTGTCATTGCCGCACACAGTCAGCTCGATGTCAGCGCCAACACGATCCAAAATACCGGGAATGCTTTGCTTTACTCCGGTGGGGGCATTGCTCTTACCGCAGAAGAGACGCTCAAAAACAGCGGCGCACGCATCGAGGCACAAGGCAGCATCGCCATCACGGCACCCCATATAGAGAATGAGAATGCAGCCTTTGCGGCAAAGCGAACCATCACAAGCGCAGTAGTTAATCCCACCAAGATCCGCATCGACGAGCCTGGACATATTGAGCAGGGAAAGGCATTCCCGGAATGGGAGTTTCGCGACATCGACAGCGGCTACGGGGCATACCACAGTCACATCGCCAAAAAGCCCATCTACGAGCACGCCGCCTATGAGGAGATCAAACAGCCCACTCCTGCTGAAATCGCCGCAGGAGAAGCGCCCGTTCCAGCAGAACTCGTCGGCACACTCTCTCCGAACTATGACTATGACGATCCCATCTTCAAGGAACTTGGCGTTACATCCATGTCATCCCCCCCGTCCTGCACACGGAGAGCCCGCACAAGCGCCATGGGATGCACAGTACCGCATCATCCTTGATACACTGAACACAAAGATCGACGCATATAACCGTGAGGCAGAGGAATACAACCGCACGACCGCACAGGCGGCAGGACAGAAGATTGACCTGTTGACGTTCATTGAGACGGCAGACGTGCATTCAAAGGAGACGGTTACCTCCTCCCTGCCCGCCGTCATCCGTGCCGGAAACAATATTGCACTTCACGGCGACACAGCGAACACGGACAGCACCATCAGTGCGGGCGAGACACTTCGCATCGACGGTGCGCTCACCGAAAACGCACATCAGCAGCAGGAACAGACCGTCACCCTTGGGACGACGCGGGGAAGCTATACCAAAGTCCCCCGATTTCATAAGGGGCGTTCGCGTTATTATAACAGCCGTGTCTACATGACCCCCGAAGTCGTGCGTACGAATCCAACGTCCATCGGTGTCAGCCGAGTGGAGGAAAACGCCGCCACTGAGACCATTGAGAGTGAACAGCGACAGCGCATCGCAAACGCACTCTCCCCCTTTGGACTTTCTTCCACTGCGCAAACGGCAGACACTGCCGCAGGAGAATCACCATCTCCCGAACACATTTCCCTCAGCGCACTCTACCGCGTTCATCCCGAGAGCACGGCAAAGTATCTTGTCGAAACGGATCCCGCCTTTACCGACCGGAAGAAATTCCTCTCCTCCGACTACATGTACAATCGGCTCAAATGGGATTCCGACAAAATCCCCAAACGCATCGGCGACGGCTTCTACGAACAGCAGCTTCTCGCCGAGCAAATCCTAAAACAAACAGGAAAACGTCATCTTGACGGCTATACCGACGATGAAACCGCATTCAAGGCACTGATGGATGCGGGTATTTCCTATGCAAAGGAGATGAATCTCTCCCCCGGCATCAAGCTCTCCAAAGAACAGGTCGCATCTCTCACCTCGGATATGATCTGGCTCGAAGAGCGTGAGGTCTATGTGAACGGCAAGAAGGAACGTGCCGTCTATCCCGTCCTCTACACAAAGAACACACAGGGGCTTCGTCTCACGAAAGGCGGCAGTCTCATCTCAGCTCGAAACATCATCGTCGAGACGAAAGATGCACTAAAGAACGCCGGCACGCTCTATGGAGAGAACATCCTCGTAAATGCAGGCGAGATCGAAAACACGGGACTCATCCGTGCAAAAAACATCGGACTGACATCCGCACGAGACATTAACATACGTGGTTCTGTTATCGGCGACAAGAAGGTTATCCTTGATGCAAAGAACAACATCACGGCAGAGAGCACGACAGAAAAGCTTACCCATCAGGATGTACTGAATACGACCGCCGGGATCGCCGTCAAAGGTGATGAGGGCGTTCTTGTTATGAGCGCAGGAAAGAACATTGCTCTTGCAGGAGCAACACTTGCGGCACTCGGCAAAAACGGCAGTGTCCTTCTCTCGGCAGGAGAAAATATCTCCCTTGATACTAAGAAACTCCAAAGCGAGAAGGATATGACAGTAAGTGCGGAGAATTATCTTCGTACAAAGCGCGGTACGGAACTCGCTGCAGAGATTCATGCAGATGGGAACGTTTTAGTTGCTGCAGGAAATGACCTTACTGCCAGAGCTGCGACTATCGAGAGCAAAAGCGGCACAGCTTCCCTCTCCGCAGGAAATGACATCTCCCTCACGGAAGGACGAGAGATATCCGAGGATCACTATGGCATTCGGTACAAGGAGAGCGGACTTCTCTCCACCAAGACCACAACCATCCGTACAGATACGGAATCCGATACTGCGATCACGAGCAAAGTCACGGGGAAGAATGTCAGCATCACGGCAAAACGCGACGCCTCCTTTACGGCGGCAGATATCGCGGCAGATCACGATGTAACTGTCACGGCGGGACGGAATGTCTCTGCCGCCTCAGCGGATAACTATGTCCATACGGAGAATTTCAAATCGGTCAAAACGTCCGGCATCTTCTCGGCGGGCGGCGGACTCGGCTTTACCATCGGCACGCAGCAGACCAAGACCACACAGGACAGTGACGGCCTCACCCGGCAGGGGACGAATATTGCGGCACTTGGTGGAAATGTCTCCATCTCTGCCGGAGAGAACGCACATATCTCATCAAGCAATATCCTCGCGGACAAAGATGCAACGGTCACCGCGAAAGAGACACATCTCGACGGCAAGAGCAATATCTACCGCGAGAGCATCACACAGGAAAGCAAGACGACAGGGCTTACCGTCAGCTTCAGTCACGGACTCCTTGATCTCGGACAGTCGCTCTATGCACAGATCAGCCGCATGGGTGAGGTACAGGACGACCGACTCAAAGCCGTATACGCATGGCAGACGGGGCGAATGATTCACGACGCGTTCAAGAAGAATCCCCTCACGGGTAAGACCTTCTCCCTCGACATCAGCTTCGGGACGAGCAAATCCTACAGCCGCATGGAGAATACAACAACCGAATATGCGGGAAGCCGCATCGCGTCGGGTGGAAATACCAACCTCACCGCAGGAGAGCGTGACCTAACTGTCAAGGGCAGTGCCGTCACAGGAAATAACGTCTCCCTCAGTGCTAAGGGAAACGTGCGCCTAGAAGCGGGCGAAAATACAAGCATCACCACCACGGAGAACAAATTCAGCTCGGCAAGCATCGGCGCATCCTTTACCCCGTCGGGACTGACGGATATCAGCATCAGTGCAAACAAAGCCAATGGGAATAGCAAAGAATCTGTTACCTCCTACTCCCCCGCTCTCGTTTCTGCAAAGAACGACCTCAGCCTCTCCTCGGGCAAGGACATGGATATCATCGGGAGCAAGGCACAGGGCGAGAAGATCACGGCAAAGGTCGGTGGGAATCTGAACATTGAAACCTTGCAGGAGAAAGAGACCTACGAGGAAGACAACCACGCCACCGGCTTTGGTGTCTCGTGGAACGTCAACCAAACAAAAAAGGAAACGACGGATGCCAACGGGAATACGAAGATAGAAACGCTTCGTTCCTTCTCCAAGCCCACATTCAGTGCATCTTGGAACAAGGGAAATATCGACTCCCACTACCGCAGTGCACGTGAACAGGCAGGATTCTTCGCGGGAAGCGGCGGCTTTGACATCTACGTCGAGAAGAATACCGACCTTAAGGGCGGCGTGATCGCGAGCAAGGCAAGTGCAGACAAAAATCGTCTCTCAACGGGGACGTTCTCCTTTAGCGACCTCAAAAACGAGGCAGATTACAGTGCAAGCAGTTTTGAAACGGGGCTTACAACAACGACGAAGTACAAAGTCGACAATGATGAGCTTCGTCCACATAATACATTGACCATTACGCCAATCCCTGGCATTACTATTAGCGATAATGCTTCTACAACAACACAGAGTGCAATTGCACCGGGGACGATCATTGTCCGCGCAGGTGACAGAGATGCACTTAATAAAGTTCTTCGCAGTACAGAAAATACACTGAACGCCCTAGACCGAATTTTCTCTAGAGAAGATGTCAATGAACAAAAAGAATTGGCGGAAACCTTCTCACGTCTTCTGAACCAAGAAATCGGTGATTTTTCTCAGCGGATGCAGGAGAGAGCCAAAACGCCAGAAGAACGAAAGAAATGGGCTGAAGAAAGTATCAATATAACTCTTTTACGTGCTCTTGGAAGCGGAATTGCCGCCTCTTTTGGAGGAAAAGACGCTCTGTCTGGTGCGACAGGGAGCATAGCACACGATCTCTTTGCCAAAGAGATTGCAAAAATCCCCGACGATAATCTACAACTTCTTGCTACCGCTTTCATTGCCGGAGCAACAGCAAAACTGTTAAATCGAAACGCGCATACCTCTGCCGAAGCGGCAGTCTATGCCGTTCATTATAATGCACACGGGCATAGACGATGGTTTGACGGAGAGGTTGTCTATCGTGACGGAAAATATTACCGTTATGATAAGGCTAGGGACAAAGAGGACGAAATCGAAAAACCTGAAGAGGGAATGTACATTTGGAAAGATGATGAAGATGGTTCTGGAAACGGTCAAGATTATAAAATCGTATCAAAGAAACAGAATCGGACTGGTTTTGAGCAAATTGATGCGATATATGATTCTGTCGAACTCACACTTGACGGAACTCCTGTTATCGTTTTTTCCTCAAACTCCTCCTCCACATATGTTCCAACAAAGCCTTTTCAAGGAAAAGTTATCAATAAAGCTACAAAGACTATCCGTCAAATCATACTATCACCATTGTCCATACTCGCTGATTTTGGATGGAAATACGCCGAGTTCAGCAAAGGTTTCTCAACTGCTGTAGCTGAAGACTTTACTCCAAACTTCCTGTCTGGCGCACAAATGCCTACAAAGAATAGGAATCCTTATTCCTTTGATACCCCCTATAGTCTTAGTGGAAGAATCGTAGGACATGGATTCTCTGCTATTGGGGGAGTAGTAGAGTTCGTAGCTGGAGTTGGAACCTCTGTCGGAGGAAGTGCTACGGCGGGAACGTCTGTTGTAGCGGCTCCTGCTGTTCCTGCAGTGGCAGCCGCTGGAGCCGCTATGGCAACACACGGAGCAATAAACGTTGGACAGGCAAGCAAAAACCTTGCCGATGACCTTTCAAGATTTAGTGCCAGTACTTCTGGTAAAAATGCAAATGACTCGGTAGACAAGATACTGGAAAAAGCAGAACCTAGACCTGAAAAAAGACGGGCAAAACAATACGATAAGACAGGAGGATATGACCAGGCAGAAAAAGACTTCAACTCATTAGATTTAGAAGAAGGAAGTGTTAAAGATAGAACAACAGCTGAAAGAGGAAAGATAAAAACAGGGAAACTACGTGATGGCAGGGATGTAAATGTACGAGAGAAGAGCTCAGAAGGGCATCCCACTCTAGAAATCATTCAGCCTGATAATACACGGATAAAAATAAGGTACAAAGACTAATTATAGATTTGGAGGAAAATACAATGTATGGAAAATGGAGTCAATGGAAGCCGGTGTCGGATCTTCCTGGAAAGATGTATACAGAGAAATTGATCGAAACTTGTGATGGCTTGGAGATTACCTTGATGGCACGCGATGACAGTCGCGGCATTAAGATAATTTTCCCCTTCTCCGTTATTTCCTATCAAAGTACAGAGGAAGAGAACCGGTGTAAAACACTTGGCTTTTTAGATAAAGAATACGGAACAGATTTTTATGCAAAATGGACGCTGTTTGAAGTGCAGGATTCTGTTCTACTCAAATGGGCACGAGAAGAATCAATATATGGCGGTTGCAATGACGCTATCGAAATGTATCGTCATGTGAAGCAATTTACCCTAATTACATCGGACGAGTTTATCGATATCATCACTAGCTATGATCCTGAAATTCAGCTACTATGATTCACGAAAAATAAACACAGCCATTATCTCAACCGAAAACAAATTCAGCTCGGCAAGCATCGGTGCATCCTTTGCCCCGTCGGGACTGACGGATATCAGCATCAATGCAAACAAAGGCAATGGTGACAGCAAAGAATCTGTTACCTCCTACTCCCCCGCTCTCGTCTCTGCAAAGAACGACCTTACCCTCACCTCCGGCAAGGACATGGACATCATCGGGAGCAAGGCACAGGGTGATAAGATCACGGCACAGGTCGGTGGGAATCTCAAGATTGAGACCTTGCAGGAGAAAGAAACCTACGAGGAAGACAACCACTCCACCGGCTTTGGTGTCTCGTGGAACGTCAACTTCTTTGATAAAACCACCGATAAACTTGTTGCGCCAGGTTCTAAAAATGCCTATCGCAAATTTTCCATGCCCAACATCGGAGGTTCCTTTAGTAAAGGAAATGTTGACTCCCACTATCGCAGTGCACGCGATCAGGCAGGATTCTTCGCAGGAAGCAAAGGCTTTGATATCTACGTAGAAAAGAATACCGACCTTAAGGGCGGCGTGATCGCAAGTGAGGCGTTCACTGACAAGAACCATCTCTCAACGGGTACACTCTCCTTTAGCGATCTCAAAAACGAAGCCGATTACAGTGCAAAGAGCATCGGTGCCTCCTACCACAAATACGGCAACTATAACGACATGGAGAAGGAAGATCGGGATGCGATCTACAATACCAAAGGACTAGCGCCGAATCTCTCCATGCCCGTCAAGGGGGATGCAAGCAGCACAACAAAAGCTGCCATCGCACCGGGAACCATTGACATCCGTGAGAATCCGACGCAGGACATCTCTGCCCTCAGCCGTGACACAGCGAACTCGGTAAAATCTTCGACAAGGCGAAAATCGAGGAACGGCAGGAGCTTGCCGCCGTATTCGGAGAGGAGGCATTCCGTCTCTTACACAACATGAAGGACGATGGCAGCGGACGCAAGATTGCCGCACACGCCATCATCGGCGGACTCATGAGCCAGATCACAGGAGCCGGCTTTGCTTCGGGTGCAATCGGCGCAGGACTCAACGAAGCACTGATTAACGCCGTCAAGGGCAAAGACCCCGGCACAGCGCAAATCGTCAGTGCCATCCTTGGGGCCGCCGCGGCGAAAGTCGCCGGAGGAAGTGCCGCTGCAGGTGCGAGTGCGGCGGCGGCAGGAACGAAGTGGAACAAATATGAAAAGTTGCCGAGAATCAAAGAGCAACTTGAACATCTTCCTGAACAGGAGATTTATCAGTCTTTAAGAGATGGAGACTATATTCTTCTTTACGATTTTGAAGAAAACAGATACATCGTCTGCGTTGCAGTGAATAATAAGGGAAATGCATGGGATGTATATCTTGGAGATCACGGTTATAATGCCAAGCTACCTGAATTAGCTTATGTCCCTTATACCATTTATGATGAAAACATTACTGGTTCGCAGCAAGATTATATATTCCAAGATAGAAAATATATCGGTAAGCTTATACCAGCTGCAGGAATCTCCTTACCATTAAAGGAACAAAAAGATAAAAATACAGAGTATAAGTCTTTTTCCACAACAGCACACGAAAGATTGGATTTGATTGGCTATGTTCCAGGACCGATTGGTTCTGTAGCAAGTATAGCAGATGGAATCCTATACGCTGCAGATGGAAATTATGAAGAAGCTATACGATCTGTCGGAATGATCATCCCTGGTGCAAAATATATCAAAGCCACAAAGAAATTGACTGGTGTGCTAGGAATTTCGAGTTTCATACGGACGAAAAAGAACATCCCGTCTCATTTGTCTTCAGAAAAATTCAGCGTCTTTGATAAAAGAGGAACTTCACAAATACCAAAGAAAAACTCCAATGATTCAGATATTCCACAGTCCGGATTACCTCCCAAAGAGGCTAATAAAAATCTTTTTCCACCAGGGGCAACAGATAAAGGATTTGATAGTTTTACTGCATTGAAAAAGTATTTAGAACCCGCAGGAGAAAATATGCAATGGCATCATATTGTCGAGCAATCCCAACTCAAAACTGATAGGGCTGGTTTTACTCCAGAACAAATCCATAATGTCGGCAATGTTATTGCTTTACCAAGCGGAAAAGGAAGTATACACTCAGAGATAAGTAGATATTATTCTAGTAAGGATCTGTTTACAGGAGGAAAAACTGTACGAGACTGGTTATCCACAAAGAGCTTTAAAGAACAATTCGAGTTCGGGAAAAGGCAATTGGAGAAATTTGGTACAGTAACACTAGAAGATGGAAAATGGGTTTTTACGCCATTTAAAGAATCTTCAACCAAATAAAGAGGAGTTATATCATGAATAAAGAGCAAAATTTAATTTCTCAGTATGAAGATATGTGTATACGCTGGGGAGCAAGTAAAGATCCTCGTAAAGCCAATATATTATTTGACAAAATTAGGAAAACAGAGTTTGAATTAAAACAAACAGAACAAGGTATTCAACAACTATTACTTGCACTAAAACACACTGAAGGATTTGTGCGTTTAAATGCCTCTTTTGCATTATTAAATATCTTCCCCAATGAAGCAGAAGATACTTTAGAAAAATTGTCAAAAGAACATGGACACCTTGGTTTTAGCGCAGAAATTACATTGGAGGAATGGAGAAAAGGTACATTAAATGTGTAATAAATATATCGTCATCCGCAAGAATCCAACACAGGACATCTTTGCCCTCAGTCATGATACAAACAACGCACTCAATGAGCGCGGCAGACGTTGCGAGCACAAACGGCACAACCGCTCTCTCCGCAGCAAACAACCTCAACCTCACATCCGGCAAGGACATGGACATCATCGGGAGCAAGGCACAGGGCGAGAAGATCACCGCAAAGGTCGGCGGGAATCTCAATATTGAGACCTTGCAGGAGAAGGAGACCTACGAGGAAGACAACCACTCCACCGGCTTTGGTGTCTCATGGAACGTCAACCAAACAAAAAAGGAAACGACGGACGCCAACGGGAATACGAAGATAGAAACGCTTCGTTCCTTCTCCAATCCCACATTCAGCGCATCTTGGAACAAAGGAAATATCGACTCCCACTATCGCAGCGCACGCGATCAGGCAGGATTCTTCGCAGGAAGCAAAGGCTTTGATATCTACGTCGAAAAGAATACCGACCTTAAGGGCGGCGTGATCGCGAGCAAGGCGACTTCGGACAAGAACTATCTCTCAACGGGTACACTCTCCTTTAGCGACCTCCATAATGAAGCGGATTACAGTGCAAAGAGTATCGGTGCCTCCTACCACAAATACGGCAACTATAAAAACATGATCGAGGACGAGCAGAACAAAGTCTACAACACCATCGGTCTTGCCCCGAACATCTCCATGCCCGTCAAGGGAGATGCAAGCAGCACAACAAAATCTGCCGTCGCACCAGGAACAATCGACATCCGAGAGAATCCCACACAGGATATCTCTGCCCTCAGCCGTGACACGGCAAACTCACTCAACGAACTCGGTAAAATCTTTGACAAAGCGAAAATCGAGGAACAGCAGGAGCTTGCCGCCGTATTCGGAGAGGAGGCATTCCGTCTCTTACACAACATGAAGGACGATGGCAGCGGACGCAAGATTGCCGCACACGCCATCATCGGCGGACTCATGAGCCAGATCACAGGAACTGGCTTCGCTTCAGGTGCCATCGGTGCAGGACTCAACGAAGCACTCATTAACAATCTAAAGGGTCTAGATCCCGGCACCGCCCAAATCGTCAGCGGCATCATCGGCGCAGCTGCGGCGAAGGCAATCGGAGGAAATGCACAAGCTGGAGCGTCTGCTGCCGCAAGCGGAACGAAATATAATATCTTTGCCGCTCTCATTCCGCGTCTGCCTCAAATGGCTAAGATCGTTGAAAGAGCCGCCACAAATCTTGATAAGGTCTTAATTCATACAGCATATTCGATTACGACCCTTGAAGGAGTACAGATCATTCAAAAAAAGGGTACGAACGAAGTTGTAGCGCGACTACAACACGATGGGATCTGGTTATTCGATCAAGTAGATTCGACATTAGAATCTATTCTCCAGAACCTTCATGTTTCATATGCTCAGACATATTCGAACAGTGGAATTTACTACTATTTCTTACCTACCATAATCGTGACTCCACCAGATCATGTGCGTTTTCCTTTCGATCTATCTCCTAATGTACTCGATTTTAAATATAAACAATCTCCCAATTCATTATTAGAGTTTAAAGAGGAGTGGAGCATAAGAAACCTTCTTGACGATAATAGATTCTATACAAAGGCTTCCGGAAAAGAGAAAGCAAGCAATCGACCATCATGGACGCTGGGAGAACGGCCCGAGCCTGGGGAAAGTGGAAAGGATTTTGCCAAACGAGTTATGGATAAACGCTATGGAGAAGGAAATTACAAAAAAGGACCAACCAGCGAATATAATATATTAAAGAAATGGGGGGATCGCGGTGGAAAGAACAAATAAGGCAACCGTTGTATATATGTTATTGCATGTTTACGATCTGGCCAAATACGATATAGAAGCAAAAGGAATCGGAGTCTATAGCACTCGCAAAAAAGCGCAGACGGAAGCGGCAAGATACATGAAGCTTGGTGGTTTCCGCGACTATCCATATTCTTGCTTTTACGTGATTGAATATGAAATCGATGCTTGTTATTGGCAAGAAGGATTCATCGCCCGAATGACCCCGCAAAACATCTCTTGCGATATCCCTCTTTGGGCAAGCGAAGAACAAGTGCACAAAGGAGAACGTCCTCGGCAATTTCTCAAGAGGATCTTGGCAAAGCACGGAAAATCCGAAAAACCCAAAAGCAGGTTCTTCTCTGAAGAATCTGGCGCCTTGGTACGCTATGCCAGAATTATCATGGAAGCGAAGGAGTGATACGTATGGAATACTGTTATGAACTGGGACACTACTATGAAAACGAACGCGGCATGGATATTTTCAAGATACTTGGCATCTTTTCAACGAGAGAAAAAGCTGAACAAGCGCAAATCATGTACAGCAAAAAACCCGGATTTCGAGACTATCCGATGGACTGCTTTTATATCGACAAGCATCACATAAACATCGGAAGTTGGGATACAGGATTTGTGCATGATGACGATGACGACTTTGATGAGTAAAGCTGCGCCCTAAGAACTTCGAGGTGACTCCACTTGAAAACACTCAAACGCCCCTCTTTACTACTCCTCATCCCCCTCCTCTCCTTCTCTGCTCCTCCTGCTATCGCTGCCCCTGCACAGCAGGAACAGCTCGATCAGTCGCGAGCGCAGGAGGCAGAGCGGCAGGAGCGGCTCGGTGAGGAGCGTGTGGAGACGATTGTCGCCCCTCCTCCTTCTACGGATCTTCCCGCAGATGAGAGCGTCCGCTTCCACATCTCTCATATCAGGATTGAGAACCAATCAGAGCGATTCCGCTTCCTCGAACGTATCGCTCGCCCCTATAAGGATAAGGAGCTGTCTCTCAGCGACATCAACAAGCTCATCCATGCGATGAATCAGTCCCTCATGGCTCGTGGCTTCTCCACGAGCCGTATTGTCGTGCCGGAACAAAATCTTTCCTCCGGGGAGCTCCGTCTCGTTCTGCAGATCGGCTATATCGGCACGGTTCGTTTCGCAGAGGGTAGTGATGCACTCTACTGGAAGAATCTCTTTCCCTTTCACGAGGGAGATATCCTCAATGTGCGGGACATCGAACAGGGCATCGAACAGGCGAAGCGTCTTCCCTCACAGGATATCTCTGTTCAGCTCCTTCCCTCGGATCAGGCGCAGCGGACGAATGTCGTGCTCACGGTAAAACGCGGGAAAAATTTCTACGGTACAATCTCGGTGGATGACTCGGGGCTTGAGGACACGGGAAAGCTCCAATGGTATACCTCCATCGGTATCGATCAGCCCTTTCACAAGAATGATATGCTCCGCATCGGGATGAATCTCGACGGTGCGCGCGACGGGTATGAGAAAGGAACGCGCGGGCATAATATCAGCTATACCTATCCCTATGGGCGGCATACATTCTCGTTTTCCTATCAACGCTCCAAATATCATCAAACGATAGAGAGCATTCCCTATAACTTCATCAGTGCAGGCGATTCCAATATTTCTATGCTGTCATGGGACTATGTTCTCCATCGCTCGGCTACGATGAAGACGAGCATGGATATCCGTCTGCGAAAACGGAATTCACACAGTTTCTTGAACGGTGTTGAGCTGCCCATTCAAGCGATGCACCAAACGTCGATGGAGGTCGGCTTTGCTGAGCGGCTCTATCTGCAGCGCGACACGCTCTATTTCCGTCTGGCACACAGGTTCGGTCTCGGATGGCTTGGCGCACAGAAGGAGAAAACTTATCCCGATGCCCCTAAGACACTCTATCGGATGTGGCTGCTCGATGTAGATTTTGTGCATCCGTTCGAGTTCTGTCATCATCCCGCAACATTTACAACATCCTTTCACGGACAGTATACGATGGATGGGATGCGGCTCTACGGCGTGGATATGATCAGCATGGGCAATCGCTATACGGTGCGCGGCTTCGACGGTGAGGTCACACTGATGGGGACGAACGGATGGTATCTCCGAAATGAGCTTTCGACACGATTCCCGAAACAAAAGGCAGAACTCTATCTCGGGCTTGATGTCGGTGCGGTCTATGGGTACGGTACGGAGGTCTACAACGGACACGTGATTGCGGGCACCGTGCTCGGGCTGCGCGGCACGATGGATATGCTTTCCTATGACGTATTCGCTGCCAAACCCATACAAAAACCCGAGGGATTCCGTACACCGGATGTGACGTATGGATTCTCCCTCGGGATGAAGTTCTAGCGTTTCATCCTCCAACGCCAATCTCAATCCCGCCCTTGAAAACAACGGTAATCTGTCCGTCCTCCTTGACCACAATGTGATCGAGCAGTCCGCCCCATAGCTCCTCATCGAACTCAACTTGCTCCCCGTTGATACCACATACCACTTGAATCATGCCCTCTAAGGTATTTCTCTTGCCCTCCCTCTCGGCGATTTGGTCGTCCAATTTTTCCAAATTTCCCTGCTTTTCCACATAGAGTCCGCGAATCTCATTTTCCTGTTTCAGATACGCATTCTGATCCTGTGCCACCCGCGCATTCTCCTGAATCAGTATTTCGATCCGTTCTGCCAAAACACAAAGTTCCTGCTCTACTTTATCCCGTTCCTCCGTCAGATCCCCCGTTTGGCAAACGCTGTCAATCAGAGACCGCAGTTCCGCAATCACACGCTCCTTGACTTCCACCAAGGAGTTCAGTGCCTTGACGAAAATCTGTTTGATTTCCTCCTCCGTCAAGTGCCTCGTGCTGCATGGCATGCCCTTGTGGGCATATTTCTTGTTGCAGCGGTAGATGACTCTGCGGTACTTGTCCGTGGAGTGCCACACCTTCGCCCCGTACCAACCGCCGCAGCATCCGCATTTGATTTTGTTCGCGAAGATGCTCACGCCGCTGTGCTTGCCATTCTGTTCTCTACGCTTTATCTCGGATTGCACAAAGTCGAACAAGTCCGGCGGGATAATCGCCTCGTGGTGCTCCTCCACATAATACTGCGGAATCTCGCCCGTGTTCTTCCGTCGCGTCTTATCGAGGAAGTCTGCCGTATACTCTTTCTGGATCAGCGCATCCCCACGATACTTCTCGTTGGTAGGGATGGAGCGCACCGTGGAAATGTACCATCTATCTTTTCCAGACGGAGATTTGATGCCGCGCTTCTCCAGTTCCTTCGTAATGGCATAAAAGGATCGCCCACCAAGGAAGAGTTTGTAGATGAGCCTTACGATTTTCGCCTGTTCCTCGTTGATTTTGAAGTCCTTGTCATAGCCGAGGAATGCGCTGTATCCCACACTGGTTTTTCCCTCGGCGAACTGCTTGCGCTTGCCCCATGTGGTGTTTTCCGAGATGCTGCGGCTCTCCTCCTGAGCCAGCGAGCTCATAATCGTTATAAGAAGTTCCGTCTTACCCCTGATATTGATACAATCTAACGATGCACCCCCTATACCCGATTAACGATGCACCCCCTTGCACCCCCCTGCCTATCGTTAAGCGAGTATCTGTCGAAAAGCCGCATAAATCAAGGCTCCTCGGCATAGCAAAAGGGGGGTGCATTTGCACCCCCCTACGTCGTGATTGTGCACCCCCCTGGCAACAAAAGCTGGACACGAGAATCTAAAACTTGATCATGGACAGCTGGATATCGATCTAGTAATGATGTTATGCGAGATTCACCGTCACCTGCGCCCGCCACAGCTGTGTAAATGCTAACGAAAATTTGAGACAGATGATTATGAAAGTGCGCCACTTTGCTTTACTGAATTATCAGATTAAACCAAGCGGCTCAATTACTCATGAACATTCACAACAGTTGCATAAGTGCGCCCCCGCTCCTTCGACTCCTTCACCAACGTATCGGGAAGCCATGCCACTTCGAACCCCGGCAGCCCGGGCGACACACCCACCTCAACGTCGATAATCCGTCCGTCTATCACAAGGGGCGTCGCACCATAGGTCTTTGCAAACAACGGCCTTCCTTCCCACGTTTCAAATATAAGAAAATTATAACACAGAATGAGGCAGATTACCTAATGATTCTTTGCAAAAGAAACGAGATTCCAAACAATTGATAATGCGATCGACATATATAGAAAGCTGCCCATCCATACGGGTGAGCGGCTCATTCGTGGAAATTTACATCATTTTCCTGTTTCAGATATGCTGTCTGTCCTGTGCCACTCTTGTATTTTCATGAATCAGTGTTTTAAGGCATTCTGCCAAAGTTGCGAGATCCTGCGCTATACGAACCAAGGATTATGCGGAGGATTGGTGCGAAGAGCAAGCGAAAAGGATCCCCAAAGGGAAACAAGCTGAATTTATCAGTTCTTCCTTTATCAGTGTTTCCCTAAAATAAATTCATTACGATAAATACAAGCTATCGTCAATAAATGAAAGTTATCGTTCTGAGGTCCTATTCACTATGCAAAAGGAGGCTGCACCTATGTCCAAGAGAATCCTCATCGCCAACCGCGGCGAAATCGCCGTCCGCGTCACCTGTGCCTGCCAGGGCTCGGCATCGAAGCCGTCGCCATCTACTCGGACGCCGACAAGAACGCCCTGCACGTCCAGTTTGACGACCTCACCTACCGCGTCGGTCCCGCCGACGCCGCAGAAAGCTACCCCTACAAAGAAGCCGTTCTTGAGGCGGCGATCAAAACGAAGTCCGAAGCCATCCATCCGGGCTACGGCTTCCTCTCCGATCGACATCGTGCGCCGCCAGATCCAAATCGCCGACGGCGATCCCCTCGGGCTCATGCAGAAGAACATCAAGAGCCGCGGTCACGCCATCGAGTGCCGCATCACCTACTACGAGAACGAGCCGAAAAAGCTCAAGCTCAAGGACAAACTCGACCTCGCCGCCTCCATCAACGCGAGCATGTATTACGCATGAAGCCTTTCCACACACAAAAAGCCGCCGAATTTTCCCGGCGGCTTTTTGTTGTTCAGTCCATCACCCTAATCTCACAGCCTGCAATGATAGACGAATGCGGGCGGAAAATTGCGCACCTCGAATCCGAGTCGCACCTCACGAAAAATCTGATGAAGCAGCGGATAGATTTGCAGCGAATACTGAAACGCGACGAACTCACCACGCTCTTTCAGCGACTCGCACACGCCATAGAGAATCTTTTTACTGAGCTCTTTGCCGAGCACAGCGAAGGGAAGTCCAGAGATAATGCAATCTGCCTTCCTCATGCCGAACTTCTGCATGAGGAAAGGAAGATTTTCCGCCTGTGCGCCAAATTCCATACGAGGGAAGCGCTCCATCAGATCCTCGCGCAGCAGCTTGTCCTGCTCGATAATGAGCGCGCGGCAGTCCGGACGCTTATGCACCTCGATATATGATGTAAAAACGTCTGTCCCGGCACCCAGCTCTACGACCTGCTTCACATTTTCCCAATCCAGCCTCTTCATCATTGTTTCTGCGAGGTACTTCGTACTCGGCGTGACACTGCCGATCTGCATTGGACGAGCAATGAACTTTTTCAAAAAGATACTGCGTTCTGCCAACATGATTCTTGCTCCCTTCACTTTTATACGAATGAATCGGCGTCCCTTGCGATACGGTTTCATGAGCGAGGCTCCTCAACAGACACAGGAATTTCTGCGAGCCGATGTTCAACGCGCCAGGAGGGCGGAAAAGAGGCGAAGACCTTGCCCGAGATACGCCATGCCAAAGTGCCAAAGACGATGTTGAGGAGTGCTCCCGCCAGCACATCGCTCGGATAATGGACAAAGAGATAAATGCGTGAAAGGCCGATTCCTGCTGCAAGCCCGAGTACAGCGACACCCCAGCGATGGGACACGTCGCAAAAGATGGCAGTAGCTGCCACAAACGAGCCGAACGTGTGCCCCGATGGAAAGGAAAAATCCGTCGGAGCCTGGATGAGCAAAGGCATCCATGGGAAGTCAATGCAGGGACGGGCGCGCATGACAAGATGCTTCAATATGCCGTTGCCGACGAGCAGGCTGAAGAGGAGCCCGATAAAAACGGCAATGCCAAGACGCCGCCAGCGCTTTTTCATCAGCAGCACAGTACCGATAAGGATCCAGACCGTCCCCATAGCTCCCACCTTGGAAAGGCCGACCATCAGGGGCGATAATGTCTGCGACACCACATGTGCCTGCACCCAGAAGCTCACCGTTCTGTCCGCCAACACCAAATAATCCATTTTGCATGCGCCTCTTTTTTTGATCCGCTTAGTATAACCTCCTATATTTAAGGAAACACTGATAGATTCAGTACTATCATCTTGACGCATCTTTTTTGCCCGCACTTCGGCGGAAAATCCTCCACAGAGCACCACTCTGCGTCCAGTTTTCCGCCTTGTTCGGACGAAAAATCTACGCCAATCCGGCAGACTTCATTTTATCCGTGTTTTACCATCAAAAGAGATCGTCGTCTACATCCACCTTGCTCGAAAGTACCGTTCCGGTCACAGCGTCAATACGGAATTTATACTCGATGTTGCCTGCGTTGCACTTCACCTTGTAGGCGGGATGGAACATCGGATGAGATACGTCCTGCGGCTCGGCATTCACGGTAAGTGCTGCGGGCGCACTCGCAGTGCCGTCTGCCATCGGTGCGGGCTGATCGTTTCCGGCATCTGCCGCCTGTGCAGGCGGCTGCGGCATCATGCCGGGATGTTCGTCACGGTCATGCATAGAGCGTCCGTCACGGTGCTCTCTGTCATAGTGCTGTTCATCATGCTTCCCATCGCGCCGGGCATCATGTTTGTCGCCGTGTTTGCCGTCACGATGCCTTTTGTCATGCTTTCCGTCCTTGTCGTGATCCTTCTCCGTCAGATAGATGGAGCGGAAGTTCAGCTCCGACTCGGACCTCTCGATCGCCTCCACCGCAATCGACCGTACCTTTGCCTCATCGAGGAGCACGATACCGCGCTGCTCTGCCTGCACGGCAATCATCTCTACGCGTGCCTGCTTTTCGGCGACCGAGCGTGCTTCCGCCTGGCCGTGGTGGTAGTACGCGCCGCCTGCCGAGACGATCCAGACGAGTACGGCAAGTGCTGCCGCCTTTTTGAGGCGCGTGGGGGTGAATACCTTCGTGACCTGATCCTTGAGATTCTGCATTTCCATGATGTGTTCCTCCTCTGCCTTCCGGCGTTCAAATTGTCTTTATCATTGCTGATGGGTACATCATACGGGGAAATGTTAAACAAAGTGTAAACACAAAAATAACTTTTTTTGAAATTCTCCCGTGTGCTGAGATTTTTCGTCGCATTTCGATTATAATGGCAAGGACTATTTCTTATGAAAAGTGAGGTGCACTCATGCGTCTGCGCGACTTGTCGCTCAAGACAAAACTGCAGGCAGCCAATGTGCTGATGGTCGTCATTCCGATTGCGGTACTCATCGCCATCGGTGCGGCACTGCACGGCGGCCTGCGCCATACCGGCACACTCCAATCATGACCACCCGTCAAACGGGTGGTTTGCTCGCCCCTATAAGGGGCAGTTACCAGCCAGCGTCTAAAGGCGCTGGCTTTCACTACGTTCAAGCCAGATTGCTCTTGACTCGTCACCGCCCTTAAAAGGGCGTTCGTACTACTTACTATCCTTAAATGGGTCTTCGTATTCCTTCACACTTAACTTATCCATCGCGATATCATGACTTTCTTGCTCTTGGATATACTTGCGAATGGTTGCTTCATTTAACCCAACTGTACTCACGTAATATCCTTCTGCCCAAAAGTGCCGATTGCCAAATTTGTATTTCAAATTGGCGTGTTTGTCAAATATCATTAACGCACTTTTCCCTTTGAGATATCCCATAAATTGTGATACACTAAGTTTCGGCGGAATACTTACCAACATGTGCACATGGTCGACCATCAAGTGTCCTTCCAAAATCTCTACACCCCTATTTCTCCCTTTTCTTCCCGAATCTCCCGTTTCATCGGGAAAATGGGTACACTTATCCCGTTGTCATGCAAAATTCTCTCTGCCTTCCCGCCCGCAGACACATCACGAGATTTGCCGACGCAAAGAGCAGATAGTATTGCAGAAGATTCTTCCTAAGTCCGCGATACCGCGTCCTGCCCGCTTGGAACAGACGCTTCACGATGAGAAAAGAATGCTCCACCTTGCTGCGAACCGAGGCTTTCGCGTGCTCGATCTGCCTTTCCCAATTCGTTCCTTTGTATGCTTTTGTCATGCGGTTCTGCGAGGGTCTTTGGGCAATGCGGTACTCCACACCTGAAAGGTCGGGGGTCTCCCCTATTTCCGTGCGCTTTTCCACACCGAGATAGCCGGAATCTCCATAGACCGTATGGTCATCTTCGCGAACCAGTTCATGAGCCTTCGCGATGTCGTGCACGTTGGCAGCTGTTGCGGTAATCGTATGGACATAGCCTGTTCCGGCATCCGCACCAGAATGGATCTTCATACCGAAGTACCACTGATTCCCTTTCTTCGTGGAGTGCATCTCAGGATCGCGGGACTTTGTCGCGTTCTTGGTCGAACTCGGTGCATGGATGATCGTTGCGTCTACAATCGTACCTCCGCGCAGGATGAGCCCAGACGCGTCTAGGCGTTGTTTCACATCATCGAAAATCTTGCGGGCGATGTCGTGCTTTTCGAGCAGGTGACGAAAATGCAGAAGTGTCGTGGCATCGGGGGTCTGTTCTGTGGAAAAGTCAATCTTCAGAAAGTGCTTCATGGCATAGCTGTCGTAAATGGCATCTTCGATGCCCTCGTCGGAAAGACCGAACCAGTTCTGCATGAGGTACATGCGCAGCATCGTTTCCAGTGGAATCAGTTTTCTGCCGCGCTCTTTTTGGATGTAGAACGGCGCGATGAGTTCCATCCATTCTTTCCATGGGATGATGGATTCCATGGCTTGCAAAAAGGCTTCACGCCGTGTTGTTCTCTTGCGGTTTGCGTACTCCAGTCCATAAATGTTTGTTGCACCATTTTGTTTCTCTCCCTCATTGCATTGCTTCTTCCTCTTATTGTAATCTTTCGGAGATAAAACAAGCAACAAAAGAATTTATCAGTGTTTCCCTAAGGATGACCGAAGCATAGGGGAGCTGTTCTATCTGTCTGTGGATGAGCTTCCTAATGTCTGTATTGCACAGGCTCTGCGGCTTCTGGTGTCTCTCTTTGCCAAGCAGCTTCAGGAGCAGCCGATGTGTGATGAGGGGAAGATACAGGAGCAGCTGGAGATTTTCCTGTCCGATCTGCCGTCGCTGCTGTCACAAAAGCTGCGAAAATGTGCATGACGAGGATGTTTTTCCAGCCGAAAAGCTATGGTTTTCAAGCCTTGACAAGTGTTTTTGATGTGCGAAGTTTGAGATCCTTACACTCTCACTCCTGTCCCATCCCGAAACACCACCGTCATACCCTTACCTACGGTCACGCACTCTACCATGCTCGCCCAGAGCCACTCATCGAAATCTGCCACAGGCTCGGTCTGTGCTTTGAGCCGCTTGATAAATCCCGCCAACTGCTCCGACTGTGCTTCCTTGGCAGAAATAGCCTCCGTCACCTTGTCAAACCGAGCCTTGGCAGCATCATATCTCGCCACAAGCGCCTCGTAGTGCTTCTGATACTCCTCCTGATTCTGTGCAATGCGGGCGTTCTCACGGATGCATTTTTCCCTTCCGCCGCTGTCGTCTGCGGCAAAAAGCACGAATAACAAAGGTGCGACACGCCCTTGTTTGGCAAGATCCTCATAAAAGAAAGACACCCTCAAAACACGGCGATGCCTATGGCATAAATCGCTTCTTGCACGAACACAAAAAGGAAGTTACAATGAAAAGCGACCAGTAGCAGAAGCTTGTTCTCAAAGCAAGCTGCCATTTTAAATCGAGGCTGTTTTATGAACATTATTATACGTTTGCGAAGGCTCTCGCCCTTTCGTATCATCATCTTAAGTTTTCTCTGTTTGATTCTCTGCGGCACCGGGCTTTTGATGCTGCCTTGGGCCACGGCAAACGGCGAAGGCGCCTCCTTTTCCGATGCGCTCTTCACCTCCGTTTCTGCCAGCTGCGTGACGGGCCTTACGACTGTCGACACCGCTGCATACTGGACGCTTTTCGGTCAGCTCGTCATCCTCGCCATGATTCAGGTCGGCGGCTTCGGCGTCATTACCGTCGCTGTCTCTCTCGCCGCCCTTTCAGGGCAGCGCATCGGTCTCATGCAGCGCAGTCTTTCCAAAGACGCTGTCTCCGCTCCGCAGCTTGGCGGCATCGTACCGCTCCTCTACTTCATTTTGCGCTTGACTTTCTTCATTGAATTTCTCGGCGCCCTTTTTCTCGCCCCTTCCTTTTGCCAAAAAGTCGGCCTTTTACGCGGCATTTACTTCGCGGTCTTTCATTCCATCTCATCCTTCTGCAATGCAGGCTTCGATCTCTTCGGCAATTCCCTGATGGATTTCGTCGGCGATCCTATCGTAAACGTCACGGTCATGCTCCTCATCATCGCCGGCGGACTTGGCTTCACCACCTGGGCGGACATCCGTCTGAACCGCGGAAATTTCCATGCTTACACCCTGCAAAGCAAGATCGCCCTGACGATGACGGCAGCTCTCATCCTGATTCCGGGGCTTTTCTTCTTTTTCTTCGAACTCGATCCCAGCACGTCCCTCAGCGAACACTTCCTGATCTCCTTCTTTCAATCCGTTACGACCCGCACCGCAGGCTACAACACGATCGACATCAAGGATTTCAGCGAAACGGGACGAGCCGCCCTCATCGCCTTGATGCTCATCGGCGGCTCGCCCGGCTCCACCGCAGGCGGCATCAAGACAACAACAGCTTTCACCTTGTTTGCCATCATGATCGCCACCTTCCGCCTCAAGAAGGATCCGACTTGCTTCTCGCGGCGTCTTTCCTCCGAAACACAGCGTCATGCCGTCACCATCCTCATGATGTATCTCCTGCTTTTCGCTTCGGGCAGCGTACTGCTCAACCTCATTGACGGCATACGCCTGATCGACAGCGCTTTTGAGACGGCTTCTGCGCTGGGAACCGTCGGCCTTTCCATCGGCGTCACCGACGATCTGGGGCCGCTTTCCAAATACGTCATGATGCTTTTGATGTTCTTCGGGCGCATCGGAGGTCTCACTGTCATCTTTGCTGCCCATGCACACAGCAGACAAGACTCCGGCCGCAGCCCGGAAGAACGAATCACCATCGGATAGGAGGAACATCATGAAATCCATTCTGCTCATCGGACTTGGCCGCTTCGGCCGCTACATTGCAGAAAAGCTGCACGACATGCAGCACGCGATCCTCGCCGTCGACCACGACGAAGACCGCGTAAACAGCATTCTGCCGTTCGTGACGAACGCACTCATCGCCGACAGCACCAATGCCGACTTTCTGCGCTCTCTCGACATCCCCAACTTTGATGTCTGCATCGTCGCCATCGGCGATGACTTCCAAAGCTCCCTCGAAACAACCTCGCTTCTCAAAGAATTTGGCGCACGCTATGTCGTAGCGCGCGCCTCGCGCGACATTCACGAAAAATTCCTGCTGCGGAACGGCGCGGACGAAACCGTCTACCCGGAGCGCCAATTCGCGCTTTGGACGGCCATCCGCTGCAGTTCCAATCATATCCTCGACTACTTCCCGCTCAGCGACGAATACGCCATCTACGAAGTACCCGTACCCAAAGCATGGGAAGGGAAAAGCATCATCGAGCTTGATATCCGCCGCCGGCATCACCTGAACATCCTCGGCATAAAAGCAGGCGACAGCATCGACCTCAATATCTCTGCCCAGACGATCTTCGCGCCGGATGCCGCCGTTCTCGTCGCCGGCAGACAGGAAGATGTCGCTCATGTCTTTCAAAGAAATGGCTGATCGTTCCCATAAAATATGGCGGGAAGACGATTTCATCCCCCCGCCCCGGTCTCTGTCAAAAATGAAAGCAGGGACATCCCCTGTATTCTTCGGGCAGATCCTCACCAAGATTCATCCGGCCTAAATTCTTGACCGGCACAGATCCCTAAATTGCAATATCAAATCGGACAGTAGAGCATAACAGAATCAAAAATTATGGGTGAAGATTTTTTAGCGCGGCATCGAAGCGCTCTTGTGGCGTCTCATAACCTAGAATTTTACGTGGCAGTGAATTGATCCAATCCTCTACGCGCTGCACTTCTTCCTCGCTCAAGTTCGTCATATCCATGCCCTTCGGAATGAAATACCGAACGAGGGCATTCTGCTTCTCGTTCGTTCCACGTTCCCAAGGTGCGTAAGGATGAGCATAGTACACCTTCGCCTCTGGAACAGCTTCTTGCAGACGAGCGAACTCGCTCCCATTGTCGCAGGTGATCGTACGAAATACCTGTGAAAATTGTGCCCCATAGAGCTCTCTTAGTTTGGCAATCCCCTCGGCAACTGCCTCTGCGGTCTTTGCACGAATCTTTATAAGGTGTCTCTTTCGCTTCTTACGTTCATCTGCGGCAAGCAGAACAGGATCCGTTCCCTTTTTCCCGACGATGGTGTCAAGTTCCCAATTTCCAAAGGTGGAGCGTTCATCAACAAGAGGGTCACGGCGGTCAATACTCTCACCGAGCGTCCTGCCGTCGTCATGGTTCTTTTTCTCTTTGCGCTTACGACGGCGTACCTTCTGTCGCAGGTCGATGTTTTTGACCTTGAGCAGCCCCATCGCAATGTAGTTGTAGATGGTCTTTGTGCAGACAGACACCTCGAACAGATTCATACGCTTGGCACGCCCGCAGATTGCATCAGGAGAGTGTTTGTCTTTGAGAATGGCGTTTTCTACATACCGGATGAAGTCCTGTGCAGCATTAAATTTGGACGGTTTTCCGGAGTTCTCACGATTGCGCTCATAGCGCATTTGACCGGACTGTGCAAAATACTGCTCATAGTACGTCCAATCGGAACGCTTCTGCGCTACCGTGCCGCGCTTTATTTCCTCGTACAAGGTGGAGCGGGCGATGCCAAGATCTTTGGCGATTTTCACCTTGGGGACACCGAGACGCAGCATCGCTTCGATCTGCCCGCGCTGATAGGCGTTTAAGTGCTTGAATGTGCGGCGTTTTGTGGTAGAATGAGTGTGGGACATACAGAACCTCCTGGTAGTGTTTGTGCAAAGATATTTTACCAGATTGATTCTGTATGTTCTACTTTTTTATGTGTCCGATTTCATTTTACAATGAACCAACAACTTGTTAGATGCTTGGACGTAAAGCAGCAACGTGCATGGCACGAAACAGTCTCTACATTCACACGATGAACTTCACAGTCTTCACACATCATCCACATGCTCACTTTCCGTCAAACACAACTTTAGCTGCTCTATCAAGATTGGCAATTCTTCAAAAATGACTTCTGATAAAATGCTCCAATTTGTTCCATCATAATCATGCACAAGACGATGCCGCAATCCTGCAATCATCGCCCATGGAATTTCACTGTGTTTGACTTTATACTCCGCAGATAAATTATGGCAATGCTCTCCCATATTATATAACGGCGTTGTGACAAGCCACTGCAACGGCAACTGTGTCATCAGTGCTTCTTTTTCAATGCTATTTTTTAGGATATATTCCTGCAACCGAACGGCATAGTCATAGATCTTTTGTACTCTTTGTCGATCGGAATACTTCATGCCACCAAAACCTTTTCTTTCATAATTGTTTTGTAGAAATTACTGTCCGGATTGACTTCACCTATCTCAAAAACATCTACTTTTTTCTCTAGCGTCTCTCGCAAATCCTCTGCCAGAGCAAAAATCATTGTTCTCTTAAACTTTTCTCCACCGTAAACCAAAAAATCCAAATCACTATTTTCGTCTGCTTCACCTCTCGCATACGAGCCGAACAAATAAATTTCTTTCACATGGTATTTATCAGCAAGTGGTTTTACCTTCGCAACAATATGTTCCATTGTAAATACAGGCTTCTGCATCATAATCCCTCCTGTTCACTCATATCATTATATCACATAACCGCGCAGCTTTTCCTCTGATTGCCTACGATGCTGGCAAGAACTACGGTCAGTGTACTCTTCCTTCATGTTAAAATTTAGGCGGCATCTTGTTCATCATTACATTGTATCGTTATCGACGTTACTTCGTTCATCGCTGCTACCAAAATGATACTGGAGGGAAAGGTCAGCGTCGCATTCGCACGCGACACGGTAATCTGCCGATCCTCAATCGGCTCACGCAGCACCTCAAGTGTCTTCTTGCTGAACTCCGGCAGCTCATCCAGAAAGAGTACGCCGTGATGCGCAAGTGTCACCTCTCCCGGACGCGGGATGCTGCCGCCTCCGATCATCGCCACCGTCGAGGACGTATGATGCGGACTGCGGAAGGGGCGCGTGGCCACAAGCCCCGTATCTTTACCCAGCAGGCCCGAGATGCTGTAAATCTTCGTGATCTCGATGGCTTCTTCCTTCGTCAGTTCCGGCAGAATCGAACTCATGCGGCGCGCCAGCATCGTCTTGCCCGAACCCGGCACACCGACCATCAGAACATTATGCCCTCCTGCCGCTGCAATCTCAAGCGCACGCTTCGCCTGATACTGTCCCTGCACGTCCGCAAAGTCATCGGTAAATGCAGCGTCCTTTCTCTGCTCTGTTGGGTGTGGCTCAGCGGGAGTCAGCGTCTCCGTGCCTGTCAAATGACGCACAAGCTGTGCCAGATTCTCGACCGCATAGACCTTCAGCCCGTCAATCAGGAGTGCCTCGTCTGCATTGGACGGTGCAACGTAAAACTCCGTAAGTCCCCGCTCACGCGCCGTAATCGCCATCGGAAGAATCCCGCTGATCGGACGGCAGTTCCCATCGAGAGAAAGCTCCGCCGAGAACAGTGCGCCCTCCACCGCCGCCTCGGGAACCATACCGTAGGATGCAAGGAGTCCAACGGCTATCGGCAGATCAAGCCCCGAGCTGTCCTTTCGCACATCGGCAGGTGCAAGATTCGCCGTCACCCGCTCCTGCCGCAACTGAATGCCGGAGTTGCGAATTGCCGTCCGTACCCGCTCCTTCGACTCCTTCACCGACGTATCGGGAAGCCCGACCAACTCAAAGCCCGGCAGCCCCGGTGACACATCCACCTCAACATCGATAATCCGTCCGTCAATCCCGAGGGTCGTCGCACCATAGGTCTTTGCAAACAACGGTCTTCGCTCCCACGTTTATTATAACACAGGATAGGGGGAAGATGCCTAATGATTCTTTGCAATAAAAAAGATTCCAAACGCTAGGTAGGACGACTGGAATCTCTCGTTTGTTGGTTTGAGAGGCATCCTTCAACAAGCAGGCTCTCTCAGCCATAAAAATTTGAACGTATCATATAACGCCAACCGCGCCTTGAAGATCATCTTCGCGCAGGATTCTTTTTCCGCATAATGCGTGCGGGACATTTCCTGCCATCGGTGAACCATCGACATGTTTTACAACCAAGACAGGGGCGATAATTCATATTCTCCATTGATCGCACGACAAATGATGGATCGGCAAGAAACGCCCTGCCATAGGCGACAAAATCACAGGAATTATGTTCCACGAGAACGTTGCCTCGTGCAAGCGTGTCAATCCCCCATACGGTGATGATGGGGATGTGTATGTGCGGCTTGATCGAAGAACCTGCGTAGACAATGCTGCTATATTCATAATCGGCAGGCAGATGGAAGCTCCGTGTCTGCGGTATCCCGTGCGAGACATGCAGCATTTCGATGCCGATATCCTCGAACGCCTGCGCTGCTGCAATATCCTCCTCCAGTGAATTTGTCCAGCCCATTCGATAGGACAGGATGAAATGATCATCGGCGAATTTCTGAATACCGCCCACGATCTCCCGGGCAAGCGTCAGCCGCCCATACAGATCTCCTCCATATTTGTCGCTGCGTCGGTTCGCCTCGGCAGAGGACATCATATTCAGAAAAAAACCGTGTGCGCCGTGTAGTTCGACACCATCTGCTCCCGCACAGAAACAAATATATGCGGCATTTATAAAATCATCTCGTATGCGCTCCAAATCTGCTATTGTCAGCGTGTTGACATCTTTGGAATCAAATGCCAAAAAATCATATCCACCTTTGCCCAACTGTACAAAGAACCTGCTTCCGCACCTATGACAACGATCTGCAAGCTGCTGCAGATATGGAATATGTCGCTTTGAATACGCTCCTGCTCCACCGGATGTTCCAGCAGAACGCGCCATGGGATCGTCTGATGCTGATATGCTCAGAGACTGACTGATGAGAAGCCCAATCTCTTGATCGCAATATTCAAGGTATTCGCGGATAAGCACATCTCCCATAATCCCGTCACTGCAAGGAAACCCGAACCGTACCATCGGCGCCATAACGATTCTGTTTTTGAACATCACTTTTTTGATCTGATAGGATGAAAAAATATTGCTCATACATGACTCCCTCCTAAATCTTGCTATTTTTGTCAGCATCATTATAATCATTGTATACCACTCAATATAGTACGCACTAATTTGTAAGATACTATCCAAAAGGAGAGAATTACATGATTCAAAATCTCTGCCGCAGCAAAGAGGCTCCGTTTTTATCAACCTTAGCAATCATCGGGGGCAAGTGGAAAATGCGCATCCTCTATGAGCTTTCATGTGATTCCATTTTACGATATGGCGCTCTGAAACGAAATCTGGCTCCTATCACGCACAAAATGCTGAGTACGCAGCTGAAGGAGCTTGAAAAAGATGGCATGATTATCCGCAAGGAATATCCACAGGTGCCCCCAAAGGTCGAATACTCCCTGTCCGATAAAGGAAAAACATTCGTCCCCATCATCAACGCAATGTGCGATTGGGGAAAAGCGTATCCCATCAACAGCTCATTCGGCACTCACTAAAAAGTGCCTACTTGTGCCAGTCTCCGATACGCAGTACTATAAATCAAGCGTTTTGCGACATATAATACTGCAAAGGAGAATGAAATGAGTAAGCAGGCACATGATAAGAACGTATATATCATTCACGGGTTTGACGCATCATCCACGCGGCACTGGTTCCCCTGGCTGAACAAATTTCTGACAGACAAAGGTGTTACCACTGAATCCATCGATATGCCGACACCAGCACAGCCGGACTGCAAAACATGGATATCATTTCTCTCAGAGCATCTCACGAGCGTAACATCAAACACCTATTTTGTTGCCCATAGTCTGGGATGCATTACAACGCTGCGATATTTACAAACAGTCGCTGCACCAATCGGTGGCGTTGTACTCGTTTCCGGATTCGATCAGTCGATTCCAGACTTTTCGTTCCTCGATGAATTCACCGCCACACCCCCAAACTATAAACTGCTTTCAAGAACAATCCCAAACAGAGCTGTTGTTTCCGCCATAGACGATCCGATTGTCCCCCACGAGTTCAGCCGCTCGTTTGCCGAACGATTCGACGCAGTCTTTTATGAGACCAAGACGGGCAGACACTATCTGGACGTTGACGGCGTGACAACACTCCCCATTGTTGCCGATGTACTGTCTCGCATGATGGAATAATGACAAATAGAATACCTGGCCGATGAAATAGAAAAGAGATTCCATTCGTCTTATTGGCGTTTGGAATCTCTTTTTATCGCTCAAGTGATTTGAGTGCTGCCTGCTTCGCATGAATGAGTGTAGTATCAAAGAGTGGAATATCGGTATCGGATTGCTGGATAAGAAGTCCGATTTCAGTACATCCTAGGATGATGCCCTGCGCCCCGTTCCGTGCGAGTTCATGAATAATATCCAGATATACGGCTTTGGATTCCTCCAAGATTTTCCCAAGACACAGTTCATCGTAAATAATGCGATTGACGACATCGACATCATCATCGTTCGGAATGATGACCTCAATCCCTTGTCTGATTAGAACGTTCTTATAGAAATCCTGCTGCATGGTATATTTCGTGCCGAGCAGGCCGACTTTTCGGATGCCGTGTTTCTTTAGCTGTACCGCGGTCATGTCCGCAATATGCAGGATTGGGATATGAATTCTCCTGCCGATTTCAGGCGCTACCTTGTGCATCGTATTGGTGCAGATTACGATATAATCTGCACCCGCCCGTTCCAATGCTTGTGCGGCTTCAGACAAAACATCTGCGCTCTTATCCCATTCTCCGCTCGCTTGATATTTCTCGATTTCATCAAAATCGACACTGTATAGAATACATTTTGCAGAGTGCAGACCACCCAGCTGATTTTTAATCGTTTCGTTGATGACCTGATAGTATGTCACGGTGCTTTCCCAGCTCATGCCACCGATCAGTCCTATTGTTTTCATCATATCACCTCTTCCATTATGATAGCACCGCCCGTCCGTCATGACAAGATAAAAATTGTAGGAAGGACAATTCACCCCGCTCTGCCTTTATTCTTCCTAAAGGATCAATGTCTCCGTCTGCGGCGGGATCGTATTTTCCTCCATCAGATCATGAACAATCCGCAGTCCGCGCACGAGCTCCTCATTCGTTGGCGGCGAGCAGAGGGCAAGACGGATAAAGGAATGATCCGCTTCCCCGCCGACGGCAAAGTGATCCGACGAGAGGACACAAACACCGCGATGCTGCGCCTGCGCCTCGAAATTCGCCCCACCGCATCCCACAGGCAGCGGCATCCATTGGAAGAAGCTGCGTGTATTCCCCGTATGTGCAGGGAAGATCCCTCGAAAGATGTGATTGCGCTCCTCTGACATCCGACATTTCTCCCGCATTATACGCTCCGCCGCGCCGCTGGCAATCAGCTCTGATGCAATCGCGGCACTCAGCGGCGGGATCGCCATACTGATGCTGCGCGCCGCTCTTCGAATGAGTTGCCTAAAATGCGATGGAACAAGCATGTATGCAACACGCAGTCCGGGACAGGTAAGTTTTGAAAGACTGTGCAGATAAACGGACTGCCGCGGGAGGAGCACGGTCATGGGCGCAGCGTTCCCGCGTGCCGTAAAGCCGTAGGCATTGTCCTCAATCAAAAGGATGTTGTGCTTACGCAGCACTGCTGCAATATCCCTGCGCCGCTCCTCAGGCATGACGATGCCAGTCGGATTCGCGCAGGACGGCATAAGATAGATACCCTTGATGTTTATCTGCTGATGCTGCTGCGCGAGCGCATCCGGCAGCATCCCGTCCACATCTCCCTCGATGGGGATGAGTCGGATGTTCAGCTGTTTTGCAAGGCTGATGAAATTCGCATACGTATACCTGTCCACCGCAATTCGATCCCCTGCATCGAACAGCGCAGTGAGTACGATTGCAAGTGCACTCTGCGTTCCGGCAGTAAGGAGGAGATTCGTCGGCTCTGCCGCAAGAGAAAAACGCGCGAGCCAGCGGCACGCAGTCCGTGCATGACGGTCCTCATCCTGCGCACTGCCAAGCGTGAAGAGCCGCGCTGCATCCCTGCCGCGCAGGATCTCCCGTGCAGTATCCGCAAGAATCTCGCTAAGTGAATCGTACGGATGAATGCTGCCAAGTTCAATAAGAAACTTTTTCGTATCTCCTGTTGTATTCGACAACGCTGCATTCGGCGAAACAAACGTCCCGCGCCCAATGACTGCATAGACCAGCCCCTTGTCCGTACAGAGACGAAAGGCGCGCGTCACCGTGCTCAGATTGAGATCGAGGTAGTCGGCAAGCTCCCGCTGCGGCGGGAGTTTTGTATGCGGCGACAGCCGTCCGCTGAGGATATCACGTTCAAGCTGCGCGGCAAGTGCACGGTAGAACGGAGGATGCAGATGGATACGTTCTGGACGCCACGTCATCGGATAATCATCGAACGAATTGATGGGCATATAACAGCTCCTGCAACATTGTCATACATACAATTTTACTGTTGAAATCACACAATAGGCAGTCTAACATAATAATTGTATGTATTATATCACAAAGGGTATGCCAGTGGAGATGAAAAACAACGTTACTTCAACGTGCACAGCGATATCCGCCTCACTTTATATCCTGCCCTTTATCCTGGTCGGCTCGTTTCTGTCCATCTTCGACCAGTTCGTTATCAATGTCGCCGCCCCCGCCATCATTTCCTCCTTACATCCGTCGGCTGCAGAATTCGAGGGCATTATGAGCGGATACGCGCTCGTCTATGGGGCGGGGCTGATGGTCGGCGGACACCTCGGCGACCGTTTCGGACGGCGGCGTATCTATCGTCTCGGACTGTTTCTTTTTGCCGTGACCTCGGTGCTCTGCGGTACTGCTCAGACAGCACTGCAGCTTGTTATCGCACGCCTTCTGCAGGGGCTTTCGGGCGCCGTCATGGTGCCGCAGGTACTTGCTCTGATTCGTGTTTCATACGAAGAGAATGCACGTGTGCAGGCACTATCCGCATTCGGTGTGTCCATCGGACTCGGGCAGATCATGGGGCAGGTACTTGGCGGCTGGATTCCCGCATGGGATTTCCTCGGACTCGGTTGGCGTATGATTTTCCTTGCCAACATGCCGATCTGCCTGATCGCCGGCATTGGCTGCAGGTCGCTGCCCGCATGCCCAAACGCTGCACACGAGGAGGCATACCAAAAGCAGTTCGGAAATCCTCTTCGACTCTTTCGTTATCGTGGCTATACGGTCGGAATTTTTCTCAACGTATGCCTGTACGCCGCCATTGTCCCCTTCTTTGTCGTGCTCGGTCTCTACCTGCAGAATATCTGTGAACTCTCGCCGCAGACGGCGGGGCTCGTCTTTATGGCGGTCGGCACGGGATTCGTCCTCGCCTCGTCCGCAGGTCCTGCACTCATGCGGAAATTCGCGCCGCCGCGCGTACTGATCTGCGGAACGGTCTGTACCAGCGCGGGCATCCTCGCCGTCTTGCTCGGCTCGATCACGGGACTGTCCACTGCGATTCCCTTCGTCATTCTCGCGCTGTTTGTCCTCGGTGTCGGCAACGGCACAGTGATTCCCATTGCAACGGGTATTGTCCTGCGCTATCTGCCGATGGAGGACGCAGGCGTTGGCGGTGCCATCCTGACGACGGGGCAGCAGCTCGCAGGTGCACTCGGGATTGTGCTTGCAGGCGAGTTTCTCATGGGAGACGGCGCATCCCTCAGCTCTCCCGCCACCTATGTGGACGGTCTCGCCCTTCAGGTGTGCGCCGCATCGGCTGCACTCTGCTGCGCCGCTCTCCTCAGCCGTATCCCTGACTCCACGCAAAATGTATCCTAAGTCGCAATATCAAATCAGACAGCAGAACATAACAGAATCAAAAACTATGGCCGAAGATTTTTTAGTGCGGCATCGAAGCATTCTTGCAGCGCCTCATAACCTAGAATTTTGAGTGGCAGCGTATTGACCCAATCCTCTACGCGCTCCACTTCTTCCTCGCTCAAGTTCGTCATATCCATCCCCTTCGGAATGAAATACCAAATGAGCGCATTCTGCTTCCCCTTCGTTCCACATTCCCTATGGACGTAGGGACGAGACGAGCATAGTACGCCTTCGCCTCCGGAACAGCGTCTTGCAGACGAGCAAACCGCTCCCATTGTCGCAGATGGTCGTATGAAACACCTGTGAAAATTGTGCCCCGCGGCAATCTCTTAGTTAGGTGGTCTTCGTGCAGATCTGGACCTCAAATAGATATATGTACGTCTGTTGAGCCCGCAGATCGCACCAGGGGAATGCTTGTCTTTAAGAATGCGGGGGCTTCTACATATCGGATGAAATCCCTCGCGCAATGAGCTTGGAGGACTTTACTGCGTTCTTGCGATTACGCTCATAAACGATTTGACCAGTTTCGTCAAAATGCTGGTCATAGTATGTCCAGTCTGAACGCATCTGCCTTGCTGTACTGCGCTTTATTTCAGCGTACAGAGTGGAGCATGCGATGCCGAGGTTTTTGGCGATTTTCACCTTAGGAATTCCAAGACGCAGCATCGCTTCGATCGGACCGTGCAGATAAGCGTTTAAGTGTTTGAATGTGCGGCGTTTAGTGAATGCAGATCAAGTAATTGACCTGATTTATCTGGAGTATCTGAAAGCTAATGTGTCATATATACATGATCGTCGGGTGGAAATATACCCTTACGCAAGAGATTCCATACACTATGCTCTCCCGCCGCTGCAACCTCAAGCGCACGCTTCGCCTGATACTGTCCCTATACGTCCGCAAAGTCATCGGTAAATGCAGCGTCTTTTTTCTGTTCTGTTGGATGTGGCACAGCAGGAGTCAGCGTCTCCGTTCCCGTCAGATGACGCACGAGCTGCGCCAGATTCTCGACCGCATAGACCTTTAGTCCGTCAAACGAGCAGTGCCTCATCTGCATTGGACGGTGCAACGTAGAACTCCGTAAGTCCCCGCTCACGCGCCGTAATCGCCATTGGGAGAATGCCGCTGGTCGGACGGCAGTTCCCATCGAGAGAGAGTTCCGCAGAGAAAAGTGCCTGCTGCATCGCCGCCTCGAGAACCATGCCGTAGGATGCAAGGAGACCAACCGCAATCGGCAGATCAAGCCCGGAACTGTCCTTTCGCACATCGGCGGGCGCAAGATTCACCGTCACCCGCTCCTGCCGCAGCTGAATGCCGGAGTTGCGGATTGCAGTGCGTACCCGCTCCTTTGACTCCTTCACCGACCTATCGGGAAGCCCGACCATCTCAAAGCCCGGCAGTCCCGGTGACACATCCACCTCCACGTCGATCATCCGCCCGTCATTCCCGAGGGTCGTCACACCATAGGTCTTTGCAAACAACGGCCTTCCCTCCTACGTTTCAAATATAAGAAAATTATGACACAAGAGGGGGGGGAAGATGGCTAATAATTCTTTGCAAAGAAAAAGAGATTCCAAGCGCTAGGTCGGGCGAATGGAATCTGTGATATGGTTTACAAAAGCGAACATGAAAAGCACGGAAAGGATACGGTATTGATTAACTTCCCCCTGTTCTGTCCTAAGTGCCGGAAAGAAACGCTGATTGATCTGAAACAAGGAAATGTCACTATCATCAAAGAGCCTGACGCACAGACGCAGAGCCGATGATCGACAGTCCGTGGCTGTGATCATCGGCTCTTTTTGATAAAAATAATTTAGAAGGCATCATTCCTTTTTCAACAGACGATTAATTCCTGCGACAAAAAAAGCACATAGCGTTTCAACATAAAAACGTGCTTCCCTACGGTTCATGTTGTGGCGGAGAGGTTCGAACATAGATGCGTAAAAGGAATTGGTCAGCATGTGCAGTACTCTCATCATCAATTCTTTTTCGGTCCCTGCACCCCCCGATGGTTCCGGCCATATAGAGACATAAGAAAGATTCTTATCAGTTAAATCTTCAATCAGCGCCGTATGCCGTGTGCCCCCTAAGGATGTTTGAATCAACAGAAACTCATCTTTATGATCATAAATATAGTCAATCATGTCAACATAGATCGCAGTATCATCAAAAGAAATGGCATCTGCTCCATCCTGACCTATACCCTTCGACCAAAACTGCTCTGCATAGTTCTGATATAGTTCGATAAGCCCATCTGTAATGGGCGAAACGATTGCGTCAAAAAGGCCCTCTTTATTTGGAAAGCGCGTATAGACAGCACGTGCGCTGGTTTCTGCTTTTTTGGCAATCTCCCGTATGGAGGCAGCTTGGAACCCTTTATCTAAAAATTCACTTCTGGCACATTCTAATAAGCGTTCTGATACACCGGCAATTCGTTTCATGTGAATCCTCTCTTCCTGAAAGATTGAAACTCTGTTTTCATTTTATAGAACAGGATGCTACATGTCAAGAAAGAACAGATTGACAATAAGCGATATAAGCTGTAAAATCATATTTGAAACATCGTTTCAAATGCCTCGAAAGGGGCAAAAATTTTGGCTCTATAGTTAGCTCTGACTAACCAATATGCAAATCAAGGAGTTGACAGTATGAAAGACAATATGAAAGAAAAAGGGGTGCTGGGGCGTCTGTTCCGGCATATGGGAATGTTCAAAATCACAATGGGCATCGCCATTGTATTATCTGCTGTTTCCTCAGTTATCAACCTATATGCCTTTGTGTGCGTGTATAACGTGGCAAAAGAGATCGTTCAGTCTCTTGGCAATATTTCTTCACTGGATCAGGCCTATATGGTCGATATGGGCTGGCGCGCCGTATCCTTGATCCTTATATCCTTTGGATTATACGGGATGGCATTGCTGTTTTCTCACATCACCGCGTTTAATACGGTTGCAAAGCTGCGGATTCAGATTGTCCGACACATTGGGAATCTGCCTTTGGGGTATCACACGACAAATCCCAGCGGGAAACAACGAAAAATTATTGAAAAGAACTCGGACAATCTGGAAACGCTGATTGCACACCAGATTCCGGACTTTGCAGGAGCGGTTGCGCTGCCGGTTGCTTTTCTTGCATTTATGTTTGTGTATGACTGGCGGTTGTCTTTCATCTGCCTGATCCCGATTCTGATTGGCTTTGGTATCCTTTATTATATGCTGAAGGATGAAAGCGAAGGTTTTGTCAAGCAATATCAGAAATCTGCCGAGGACATCAGCAATGCCGTTACGGAATACGTCAGGGGCATTGCTGTTGTAAAGGTATTTCAGCAAACTGCCAATTCTTTTCAGCGCTATAAAGCTGCGGTAAAAGAGTACGGCGATTATTTGCTGAAGTACGCGCTCTCCATGCAAAATACAGACAGCGCTTATCATGCCGCAATTAACGGTATCTTCTTTTTCCTGATTCCCGGAGGCATTATCCTTTTCAACGCAAGCTACAACCCTGAAAAAACGGTATTGAGTTTTCTGTTCTTTTCGGTTCTGATTCCTACCGTCGTAACGATCTTAGCACGTATTATGAACAGCTCGTCCAACCTAATGATCTCCCAGGCGTCATTGGACGCAATCGATCAGATTTTGAAGGAAAAGCCACTGCCGGAAACGAAAACGCCGCAACTTCCGACGGGGTATGGTATATCCCTTGACCATGTTTCATTTTCTTATGAGGATGCTGCCGGAAAAGCCTTGGACGATGTTTCTTTAGACGTGCGGGAGGGTACGATTACTGCGCTGGTCGGGAAGTCTGGCGGTGGAAAAAGCACCATTGCAAATCTGGTTGCGAGATTTTGGGATGTCGATGACGGCGTTATCCGGGTCGGCGGAGTGGATGTGCGGGAAATGGACTATAGGCATTGGATGGAGCAGGTCAGTATTGTATTCCAGGACACGAATTTATTTAAGATGTCGATTATGGAAAATGTCGCCGTTTTCAATCCAAGTGCCTCGCGTGAGGATATTTTTCAAGCCCTCCATTTGGCACAGTGTGACGATATTTTGGAAAAGCTGCCACAAGGCGCAGACACGGTGATCGGGACAAAGGGAGTCTATCTTTCCGGTGGTGAAATGCAACGAATCGCCCTGGCCCGCGCAATCCTGAAAAATGCCCCTGTGGTGCTGCTGGATGAAGCTACTGCATTTGCTGACGCAGAAAATGAATACCTGATACAGAAAGCTCTGGACGAACTGCTGCGAGGGAAAACCGTCATTATGATTGCCCACCGCCTTTCCACCATCATACACGCTGATCAAATCTGTGTTTTGGAGCGGGGAAAGATTGTTGAGAAGGGAACCCATCGTGAACTGATGGATTTGCACGGCGTATATGCCAGGATGTATGAAGAATACCAGAGCAGTATTTCATGGAGGATTGGAGAGGAGCAATATGCTTAAAAGAATATATCGCATTAGCGACGAGGGAAGTCGGAACATCCTGAAATCCGGTTTGTATATGTGTCTGTTCAATCTTGCTACGCTGTTGCCTGTTCTCTTGCTTGCAATGGTTGCAAATGAAATGATGAACCGATACTTTGGCGAAACACATGGGAACATACCACTGTGGGGATATTGGGGAACTGCCCTTTTGCTGCTGTTCGCAATTTACTTTGCTTACCGCCTGACATACCGAAAGAAGTACCTGACTTCCACAAAAGAAGACATGTGGCTTCGCATGGAGATCGCAGACAAAATCCGAAGGCTTCCGCTCTCTTACATCGGGCGGCGCGACTTGAGCGATTTAACCTCTACGGTTATGGATGACGTTGCCACTGTGGAGTTAGCGCTTTCTACGAGCGTGGCAGAGTTTATAGGAGGATTTCTGTCGGGCGTAACGGCCCTTGTCATCCTCGCGTTTTACAACTGGAAACTGGCTGGCAGTCTGGCGATTTGCCTCCCATTAGTCGTGATCGCAATGGCCTTGTGCCGGGTCATCTCTGAGGGGACAAATAAAAGAAACAGGCAAAAAAAGCTGGACATCAGCGACGGTTTACAGGAATACCTGGAAAACATAAAGGTACTGCGTTCCTCAGAAACAATGAAAGGCTACCAAAACCGTCTGTCAGCCACGATCAAACGCATTTTGAGGGGGCTTGTTCTGTACGAATTTCTGTCTGGCTTTGCGATTGGCCTGTCCCATAACATTATGCGGATCGGTTTAGGGCTTGTCATC
Organism: Selenomonas sp. oral taxon 136; assembly: GCF_001554015.1. Classification (NCBI taxonomy): domain Bacteria; kingdom Bacillati; phylum Bacillota; class Negativicutes; order Selenomonadales; family Selenomonadaceae; genus Selenomonas; species Selenomonas sp. oral taxon 136. The sequence goes on along the minus strand of NZ_CP014239.1, from coordinate 2,232,609 downwards.
GTCACCGGTTCCACACTCCTGATTTCGGGAGAAATCAGTTTGTTTACATTCCTCTTGTTTCTCCTCGTTGCGGTCAGGATTTACGAGCCCCTGACCAAGGCGTGTGAATCGCTGGGGGTAATGATTTCGTCTTTGGTCAGCGCAGGGCGGATTCGGGACTTGATGGATTATCCGGAGCAGCAGGGAGACGCGGATCTGCAACCAGAATCTTTTGATATTTCCTTTGATCATGTGTCGTTTGCTTACAACAAAGAGGATGTGCTGCATGATATCTCTTTTACGGCGAAGCGGGGACAAATCACTGCATTGGTGGGTCCGTCGGGCTGTGGAAAAAGCACGCTTTGCCGGCTTGCCGCCCGTTTCTGGGACGTAAACAGAGGGAGCGTGTCTCTGGGGGGCATCAACATAAATGAAATTGCTCCGGACACATTGTTGAAGAATTATTCTTTTGTTTTTCAGGACGTGGTTCTGTTCAATGATACGATCTATAACAACATCAAGATCGGGAAAGAGAATGCAACCCATGAAGAAGTCCTGACTGCGGCAAAGCTGGCCTGCTGCGACGAGTTTATAGATCGGCTCCCGCAAGGTTATGAAACCATAATTGGAGAAAATGGAACGACCCTGTCCGGCGGCGAAAGGCAGCGGCTTTCGATTGCCCGCGCATTCCTGAAGGATGCGCCTGTAATCCTGCTGGATGAGAGCACGGCTTCCATTGATCCTGAGAACGAAACAAAAATACAGAAGGCCATCGGAAGGCTTATTGAAAACAAGACGGTGCTGATTATTGCCCATAAACTGCGCTCCATAGTAGCGTGCGATAAGATCATAGTTTTGAACGAAGGGAAACTGATGGAATCCGGCACACACGAAGAACTGATGCAGAGGGACGGCTTGTATCATCGCCTCTATTCACTGCAAAACGAGAGTCTGGCATGGAAAGTCAAATGAATTCAATCATTTATTTATTAGAAAGGACTGATTAACATGAAAAAAGCAACGAACAAAAACCGGCTGAACGGAAAAGACCTGATGAATGTTGGTATCTTTACGGCAATCAATGTCATAGGCGGTGTGTTGATCGCTGTGGCGATTGGTTTGACGCCCATTGGCTTTATGTTGATTCCGTTTGTTGCTGCAATCATCCTTGGTATTCCAATGATGCTTTACTTTGCCAAGATCAAAAAATTTGGAATGATCTTGATTTTTGAGATTATTAACGGCGTTGTTCTTTTACTGACGGGTATGGGTCCCGACGCGCTGATCTGCGGAATTATTATCAGCCTGATTGTAGAGTTTATTATGAAGTCCGGAAACTACCAGAGCGCCAAGCGTGCCCTTTTGGGGTATGCTGTCCTGAATATCACAACCTGTGCCAATTACATCCATTGGCTGAATGCCAGCGCAGAGTGGCTTGATAAAAATGCGGCAACATATGGACAGGATTTTATGTACACAATTTCCGGCTGGTTTGACTATTGGTGGATGCTGCCTTTGGTTATCCTTTCCGCCTTCATTGGAGGTTTGATTGGTGGACTGCTTGGCAGGGCTGTACTGAAAAAACACTTTGTGAGAAGCGGGTTGGTCTGATGGAAACCGTGCTAAAAAACACAAGGCCGACAGCAAAGCAGATGTTTCTTGATCCGCGGACAAAGATTCTGCTTTGCCTTACGGTTTCCAGCGTTATGATTTCAAGCGACAGCTTCGGAATTATGAACATTGTACTGCCGTGCCTTGCCGCGATCCCGTTGTTATTCCTCATTTTACTCAAAAAACCGCAGATTGCAGCCTACTATGCAGTGATGTATTTGTTCACGGCGACGGTTCCCCGGCTGCTGATGCCGCATGTATCACCCCTGTTCAACCTCTTGTTTACTGGCATGATCGCCATGTTTACAAAGCTGATTCCGGGAATGTCCATGTTTTGCCTTCTGGTGCTGACAACTACGGTAAGCGAGTTTGTTGCAGCTATGGACAGGCTGCATATACCCAAGAAGTTTTCAATCCCGGTATCCGTGATGTTTCGCTTTTTTCCTACGATACGGGAGGAATACAAAGCGATTCGGGATGCCATGCGGCTCCGGGAAGTCGGATCATGGCGCAATCCCATGGAGATGCTGGAATATCGGATGGTGCCGCTGCTGACCGGCCTTGTCACAATCGGGAACGAACTGTCCACATCCGCCCTTACGAGAGGGCTGGATTCCCCTGTACGACGCACCAATGTCTGCCCGATTGGATTTCATTGGCAGGACGGTGTCGCACTACTGCTCTGCATCGCGGTCATCACTTGCTTTGTTCTCTCAACCTTCTATGGATGGTAGCAGGAACTGCTTTAAGGAGGAGATTTCCCTTTGATAAAAATTGAGAACGTATCTTTTACTTATGAAAATGCCGACAATGATGCGGCAATCCTTGATAATTCCATACAAATTTCCAAAGGGGAAATCGTCCTGCTGTGCGGGGAATCAGGCAGTGGAAAAACCACGTTCAGCCGATTGGTAAATGGGCTGATCCCAAACTACTATGAAGGCGCGCTTACCGGTAAAGTTCAGGTCGAGGGCAAGAACCCGGAGGAGGTCGAGCTGCACGAGCTGGCACCATATGTTGGCTCCGTGTTTCAGAATCCCAAGGCGCAGTTTTACACGTTGATAACAGATACGGAAATTGTATTTGCCTGCGAGAATATGGGTATGGATCGCGGCGAAATCCTGCGTCGTTTTGATACCACCGTGACAGCAATGCACCTGGAGCCGCTGATTGGAAGGAATCTTTTTACGCTGTCCGGTGGTGAAAAACAGAAAATAGCCTGCGCTTCTGTCCATGCCCTTCAGCCTGATGTGTTGGTTTTAGACGAGCCAACTTCAAATTTGGACATAGGATCAATCCACGAACTGGAGAACATTCTGCGCTTGTGGAAAGCACAGGGAAAAACCGTCATTGTAGCGGAGCATCGGTTGGATTGGCTTCGCCTCCTTGCAGACCGGGTGCTCTATTTCAAAGATGGGAAAATTGAACGGGAATTTACCGGAGCAGCCTTCTTTGAAAAACCGCCACAGGATCTGCATGAAATGGGGCTTAGGGCAATAAACCGTTTTGTTCCGCAATGCGTAAAAAAGAGCAGAACGAAGGAGAGCCTGGAGCTGAGGAGCTTTTGCTTTACGAGCAAAAAGAAAGACATTCTCCATATTGAAAACCTGACGATCCCTAAAGGAGCCGTTGTTGCCGTGTTGGGGAATAATGGCGCGGGCAAAACAACATTGGCCCGGTGCCTATGCGGTCTGGAAAAGAAAATGCGCGGTGCTTTCGTTTTTCTCGGCAAGGAATATAAACCAAAGCAGCGGTTGAAACTCTGCTATATGGTTATGCAGGACGTAAACCACCAGCTCTTTGCCGAGAGCGTGCTTGATGGAGTGACGCTTGGCATCAAGGATATAGCGGAAGAAGAAAAAACAGAGTATGCCCAGAACATCCTGTCCATGCTGGATCTGCTGGCACACAAAGACAAGCACCCCATGTCTCTTTCAGGTGGACAGAAACAGCGCGTCGCCATAGCAGGGGCCATTGCTTCCCATAAAGAAATCATCGTGTACGACGAGCCTACCAGCGGCCTGGACTATCGACATATGAAGGAGGTCTCTGCGTGTATCCAGAAACTCTCTGAAATGGGCAAAACGCAAATGATCATCACCCATGACCCTGAGCTTGTAGCTCATTGCTGCGATTATATGGTGTTTATGGAAAACGGAGCTGTGTCCCGTTTTGGGGAATGGACGGATGACAATGTTGAGTTTGCGTCTTGCTACTTTGAAAACGCGAGATAGTCTCTTGCTATTTGAAAGGACGGGTGTTATGGAATGAAACTTCATACTTCCGGTGAAGATGATATTGTCAAGAACAGTTGACAGATTTTCCACAAGGGAATGAACGCTTAAGAAGCAACGTCTAGAGAAGCATAAAATAGACGGCGTTTCACCATCGGAGGAAGCCCGCCGTTTCTCGAACAAATTCGACGGTTGTTCCAATAACTCATGAAGTATCGCCAGATCAACACCTTCAATTCTTCCGTTGTCATCTTTTGTGTGTCATAACGACCATAAAGCAGTTCCGACTTCATGCGTGCCCACATACTCTCACAGCGTGCGTTGTCATGACAGCGACCACCGGCACTGTTCATGCTTTGGCGAATCCCATAATCCTGAACGGCTTGTCGATACAGCCAGCTCGTATATTGGCTGCCGCGATCGGAATGCACCGTTGCCCCTTTGAGTTTTGGATATGAAATCATGGCATTATCGAGCATCTTGACGCACAGAGGTGCTTTCATGTTCGTATCCATGGACAGGCCGAGCACTGCGGCATCATAGCAATCAAAGAGCGCTGAAATATAGAGGTTTCCATCACACGCCTTGAGCTCCGTTATGTCCGTAATGCACTTGGACAGAGGCATATCGGCATGAAAATCACGGCGCAGCAGATCCTCCGACATGTGTGCCTGCCGATCTGCTTTGGTGATACCGTTTGGCTTTCGATTGGGCCGATGGCTTAATCCGATTTCTTCCATGACACGGTAAACGGTACGTTCGCTCGGAATGCGCACGCCCTCCGGCTGCTTGATGTTGAGTGCTTGCCACATGCGGATTCTTCCGTAGGTGTCATTGCATTCATCCTCTGCATGAATCTGCATCATGGCATCGGCCAGCGCCTGATATTTCCACGGACGGTCTTTGTTTGACATGTACTGATAGAACCCCTGCCTTGTAACATGGAGCATCCTGCAACAGAAGCTGATATTCCCCGTGAGCGCGCCATCTGAAGTCTTGAACGCAATAAACTTCATACGTTCGTTTTTGTTGACTTCAGACGGCTGGCGGCGAAAAAAGCGCTTGCTTCTTCCAGAAAGTCGTTCTCTTTTTTCAATCGCCGAATCTCCTTATCCTGCGCTTTGAGTTGTGCACGCAATCGGGTGAGTTCCTCATGCACCGATAAGGTGCTCTGCGGTGTTTGCGTGCCACATCCAAGATCCAGACGATTTTGACAAGAATTTGATACATATAAACAAAAGCTATGCACGACTGGATAACGTAGTTTTAATCGGTCCACCCAAAACGCCAAAAAGCAGACGTGATATTACCATCCCTGCATTTCTTGTCGATGAAATCCAGCAGTTTATCTGTATGCAACATGCAGTAGATTCAGATACACGATTGTTTGAAACAAGTAAAGATGCACTAGGGAATGAAATAAAACGCGTGGCTGCACGTATTGGTATAGAGAAAATTCGAGTGCATGATCTCAGGCACTCTCATGCATCCTATCTCATCCATCGTGGAATACCTATTATAGCGATTTCACAACGCCTTGGTCATGAGAAAATCGAAACCACACTGCAAACCTATGCACACCTATACCCCCAAGAGCGAGATATAATTATTGATGCCATCGAAAGCGATCCTGCAGCAAAAAGGGGTCAAACGGTGGTCACAGAGAAATAAACAAGCGAAGAAATCCCTGATATATAAGGATTTCTTCGCTATTTTTAGTTATTCCACTCCAGTTGTCCGCATACTGCAAGAGAAGCGTCAGCTTTTCCTCCCGCGTGGCAACGCTCCTATTATCTTCGACATACTGCCCGTCATGGTAGACGATCGCCTGTACCTCCTCCTCTGTCAGTGGGAATCTGCTCGCTGCGAGATAAAGTCCGCGAATCGGAACACTCAGATAGAGGAGGTCGCGGTTGAACTGATAAGGGCTGCGCGATGCTCGCTCACCAGATGACGGTTCGCTGCGCAGATACTGCGGTGTGCCGGGCATTCCTGCCTTGCCGAGGTCATGGAGGAGAGCAACGATGACGCAGCTCTCGTCGCTAATCTCAGGGGCGAGGACCGCCTTGATTCGCAGCAGATGTTCAGCGACATTGATGCTGTGTTCAAGCAATCCGTGCTCTCGACAGAAATGGTATCGCGTCGAGGCAGGTACCGTCAGATAGGCCGTCTCCTGCTCAATATACGCCATCAGTGCGCGAAACTCCTCTCTGCGCTGCACGACTTTTGTCTTGAGAGCCTCGTAACGCTCCATGAGTTCCATATCCTTCATTCCTCCTCGTCAAAATCGACCATTGTCGCCTGAGCCTCACTCCGCTCACAATCCCGTACACCTGCACAGAATGCAAGTGCCCCGCGCACCTGCGCAGTATGTTCAGGCCCCCCGTCATAGATATAGAGCGAAGTATCTATAAGTGCAGGAGGAATCTCCACGCGCTCCATGAATACGATAACGAGACTCCTGTCCTCCGCATAGGCTTCGTGATAAAAATTCAGCAAAATCTCACGCTCGTCTGCGTCCATTGCGTGTGGCTGCACGAAAAGGCCAATCGCCGGAAATGCAAGCAGATCGCTGAATTCCTCCGCTTCATACAGATGATACCCAAAGTCTGTCACGAATGTCCTGCGCACCCACTCCATCTCCTCCGGTGTCAGTCCGTAGGTGTAGATGTTGCTCCAAAGATTCATACGTTCCCCTCATACATGCTTGCCATCCGCCGCAGGTTCTCACGAACTGTTGTACGCAGACTCTGCGGCTCTAAAATCTCAACATACAGGCAGCGATGCAGTGCCCAGTACTGCATCGCTGCCTCATTACACGAAAGCGTAACAATCATCTGATCGTCCTCCTCCTGCATGATGCGGAAGTCTTTGCCAAACCAGTCAACGAGCGCATCCATCATATAGGGAAATGTCCGCATCTTCACGGTGACACTCTCGCCGCCGAACATATAGATATGCTCTGCCATGTGGCGCGGGAGGCTGAATCCACGGGCGAACTCACGCACAGCACTCTTCGGCTTTGCCGCATCTGGCAGCATCTCAATCGCCGTGATGCGGTCAATGCGGTAGTGCGATACGTCATCGCATTTATCGTAGTTACCGATGAGATAGTACCAACCGTTGTTCGCAACAAGTTGATAAGGATTGACGATGTACGGAACACTGCTCTTCGGATGCAGCTTGAAGTCTGTCCCATAGGTGTTGTAGGTGAACCGCACCTTGCGTTTTTCCTCGATGGCATCGTTGAGCACGTCGAGGGCGATCATTACCTGCTTGTTGTCCGCATGTGCGAGTTCGGGCAGATTCGAGATGTGCGCCACCTTCGCATGAAAGTAGCGATTGCCAAATGACCGCAGCTTTTCAACGAGCCGCCTTGCCTGCGCCGTAGAGAGCGTCCGCGAAAACAGAACACTGTCGATCAGCATGCGCAGCTCGGCATCGTCGAAGTCCCGCTCCACAAGCCAGCAGCCGCCATGCGTTGCTATGTCGTAGCCCATGTCCTGCAGGGACTGAATGTTGCTGCGCACCGAACGACGATCACAGGTAATCCCGTACTGCAGATGCAGCAGACGGATGATCTCGCCCTGTGTCAGCCGATGGTCTGCATCCGAGTGCTCCTGCAGCACCTTTAGAATCAGCAGATTCAACATTTTCTTGTTTGCACCGTACATCACGCTATCTCCCTCTCGTCTTGATTACACAGAGAGTATAGCACAGGTGATATACATTTTTTTGCACATTTCTCCATGCGCATATAAGTAAATGGAGAAATAATCCATCGACCTCAATCTCAACTCCACGATATGGCGCTGCATATTTTCTCGTGTACCCCTCAACAGCAGCACTTTCAGTCTATAAGATTCGGACACCCCGTCATGCAATATGGTCGCTTCGGTTTTCTCGGTATCGCTTCACCTCCATCAAAAAAGCCCTCACGGAAAATTACTTCTCCGCGAAGGCTGATTCCATATCCAATTCTTGCTAAGAAATCGCTGATAAATTGAAAATAATCTTTTACAACAGCGTCAGCAGCCCCCGATGCACCTCATCCCCGACGCGCGTCTCCGTGACGCGGCAGTCAATGTCATAGAACCGACGAAGGTTCTCCTCGCTGAGCAGGGCTTCTGTCGGTCCAAAGAGCTGCTCCCCGCGCCGCATGAGCAGGCTCTTGTCCGAGATCTTGAGCGCGTTCTCGGGCGAATGCGTGTTCATGACAATGGTCATGTTCTGCTCTAGTGACAGCTTCTTCAGCAGGCGCAGGACAATCATCTGGTTATGAAAGTCCAGATGTGCCTCCGGCTCGTCGAGGATCATCAACTTCGGCTCGACCTCGAGCGCACGGGCGATATAGACCATCTGCAACTGTCCACCGCTTAGCTCGGTCGCGGCACGCTCCGCGAGCGGCAGGACTCCGACCAGATCGAGCAGCTCCGCAACGCGTACACGGTCTGCCGCCGCAGGTGTCCGAAAGAGTCCGATGCGCCGCGCACGCCCCATCATAACCATCTCAAAGACAGTGTAGGGGAAAGCGGGCGCATGGCTCTGCGGCACATAGCCGATCACATCGCTGACCGCAGCAGGGTCGGGTCGCTGCCCATCCACCAGACACTCCCCGCGCGTCCACGGCAGAATGCCGAGCAGACAGCGCAGGAACGTCGTCTTGCCGATGCCATTGCGCCCGAGAATGGTGAGAACCTCCCCCGCCGCGAGGGAGAAGGAGAGATCGGAGAACAGTTCATTTCTGCCGTCGTAGGAAAAGGCGGCATTCTTCACCGTAATCATGACCAATCCCCCTGTTTCTCCCGCGTGCGCTTCAGCAGGAAGGCAAAGAATGGTGCGCCAAGGAGTGCCGTGAGAATGCCGATCGGCAGCTCTGCCGCAAGGAGACTCCGCGCACAGATATCGACGAGCGCGAGGAAGATCGCCCCCGTAAAGCATGCAGCGGGCAGAAGCCGCGCATGATCGACACCGACCATGCGGCGGCATATGTGCGGGATGACGAGCCCGACCCATCCGACGATGCCACAGGCCGTCACCGAGAGTGCCGTGAGGATCGTCGCCGCGACGATGGCAATGTTGCGGATGCGCGCAGGATTCACCCCGAGGCTGCGTGCCTCCTCCTCGCCGAGCGAAAGGATGTTGATGCGCCAACGGATCGCAATCAGGAGCACCCCTGCGGCAATCATCGGCAGCCCGATGATCTGGATTTTATCAAAGTCCGCCTTGCCAAGGCTGCCCATGAGCCAATAAGTAATGGCGGGGAGCTTGTCATAAGGATCCGCGACATATTTCACGAGCGAAATGAGCGCGGAGAAGATCGACGAGATGATGATGCCCGAGAGCACGAGCGACATCATCGAGACAGAGCCACGGCTGCGCGAGAAATAGTACGCAAGTCCGACACTCGCCATGCCGCAGGCAAAGGCGATGACCGAAGTCCCCGTGCCTGTCCCCCAGAGGAGGATGCCCAGTACGGCACCGAACCCTGCACCGCTTGAGACGCCGAGCACATCGGGGCTGACGAGCGGATTGCGGAAAATGCCCTGGTAGACTGCCCCCGAGAGTGAAAGCCCCGCGCCAACGAGCATGGCAAGGATCGTCCGCGGCAGGCGCAGCTCCAGAACGACAGTCGATGCCATATCCGTACCCGCATTGCCTCCGGCCGCACGCATGAGAATGTCACAGACAGCCACCGGCTCGATCGCAAAGCGTCCTGCTGCAAGCGAAAGGAAGAACACAGCGATGAGCAGCACCGTCATGATCGTCCAGAGAGCTGCATTGCTTTGTTTCATAGGGCGGCTCACTCGTGCAGAATCATCTTGAGATCGGCATCTGTCAGCGTGTATGAGAGGAATTTTTCATAGAAGCCGCGCAGATCGTCTGTCAGACGGTAGTCATTAAAAACATCCGGATGCAGTTTCTGCGCGATCCACTTGATCATCAGCGGTGTCTCGACACAGGGTGCATCCCAGCGGTACAGACCAATCGGAGCCTTGTAGACACGCCCCTCGCGCACCGCCTTGATGTTCTTCCAATTCTGTCCCTCAAGTTTATCCTCGAAGAGATCGGCAGGCTGAATCGGGTCAAAATTGCTGAGGATGATAACATCGGGATCCCACGCAGCGATCTGCTCCATTGTGACCGGCGTCCACTGTCCCTGCACATCCTTTGCGACGTTCACACCGCCCGCCGTCTCAATCATCATCGTGTTGACGGTTCCACCCGCCGCAACCTTGAGATCACGATCGCGCAGATAGAGCACCTTCGGCTTTTCTTTGCCTTCGAGCGCCGCCTTTTTCGTCTCAAAATACGCCATGATGTCTTGCTGAAAGCCCACTAGCTCCTCGGCACGCTTCTCCTTGCCGAACACCTGCCCGATGACGCGGATGCCCTGCTGGACGTCCTCCAATGTACCGTACTTCAGTGCAATCGTGGGGACCTTCAGCTTCTCGAGCTGCGCAATCTCATCCTCCTGATAGTTCCAGACGATGATGGCGCTCGGGTTCAGCTTGCCGAGTTCCTCCATGTGGATGGAGAAGTCCTGCCCGACAAAGTCTGTTGCGGCATTCGCCATCCCCGGCGCAAGCACCTTGAGCATGGACTTCTCATACGACGCCTTCGCCGACGGGTGCATGCCCGCAATGCGGTCGGCCGAACCGTCTACCGCAAAGGCAACAGATGCCCACGGAATCGGCACAACGGCGATGCTCTTAACCTCTTCCGGCAAATGCACCTCGCGTCCGGCCGTGTCCGTCACGACCCGCTCCGCCTTGGGCGCGGACGTTTGCTGTGATCCGCATCCTGCGAGCACAGCGCATATAAGCAACAGTCCCGCAAGGAGATCGAATGAAAAACGATGTGTCATCATGTCCTCCTATTTCTTCTAAAAATCCCCATGAAACGATCAATTGACGGAAAGATTATCATAGTCTACGATTAAGTACAATCGAATAGATTCAAAGCAATACTTCAATATTTTTGAACTATCAACATTTCAGAAATGCGTCCAACGCCGCAGCGAAGTCTGTGCCAAGCACGCCGCTCCCCTCTCCTGCGGCATCTCTGCCCGAGAGCAGCCCCGACGGCAGAGGAACAATGCGCTTCTCCCCCATCGCAGGCGGCAGCGCAGGATCAGCAACGACAGCATCCGCCGCATCCCATGCGGGCTGCAGCTCCGCAGCCGTACGAAAGACGAGCACGTCGGTCTCAGCTGCCTGTCGATACAGTGCCGCCGTCTCCTCGTCCCACGCATAGGCTGCACAGCGGATATTGCGAAATCCATGTGCACGAAGCAAGCGATCAATGGCTGCGGCCGCAATCGGGTCGGCGATGACGAGGATCTTATCCGAACGCGGATCTCCTGCTGTCTGCTCCACAGATGCCCCCTCTATGGGCAAGCCAAGTACCGAAGCGATCTCAGCCCGCCATGCAGTCTGCCCCGCGGTCCCGAGCGGCAGGCTGCGGACAACGGGCACATCATATTCCCTGTGCAGCCATTCTGCCGCCGACACACCGGCAGCAGATACCAACCAGACCAATGAGGGGCGTTCGGTCAGTGCGTCGCGCCCTGCAGTGCACACGTCGCAGCCGTATGCAGTGAGAAAAGCAGTCGGGGCATCCAGCTGTGCCATATCGCCGAACAGCAGCGGGCTGTACCCGAGGATGAGAACCGTCTGCCACGCCGCCCACCACCCATTGGCCGCCTCCTGCACGAGGCGAAGCAATTCCGCTGCAACACCGCACACAGCATCATGAAAACCGTCCGTCGGCGATGCACACGCACGGCAACCCTGCTCCTCCGCAGCCTGCAGAACCGGCGCAGCCTCCATCGCCATAAATGCGGGCACCGGTGAACTGAGGAGATGCACCGTACGGTACGTTCCCTCTGCTGTGAGCGCACCGATCTCTGTGGCAGCGGTCTCCTCCATGCCAAAGATATAGTCCTCCGCCTGTGGGATGAGCGCATAGACATCGCTGCGCTCCGGCATGAGATCCATGCGTGCAAGCGCATTCCGGCAGCCCGACGGCGTGACAAGGACATGCGCCGCGCCCTCTTCCCGCAGGAAATCCGACACGCCCGCCGTATCGCTCATCGGCGGCGGCAGCGGCGCCGATGCCGTGACCGTCCCCTCCTCCGGCGGCAGCGCGGCGAGGAGCTCTTCTGCAGTCTCGTGCCGGATGCTGTCCGCCTTTGCCAGCGGCCCACGAAAGAAACAGCGCACGATGCAGCCCGTCTCCGCAGAGAGCGTACACTCGATATCTGCAAAACCCAGGCGTGTGAGGATGTCGAGACAGGAGAGATAGATCACGACCACACGTACACCGAGCAGGCGTGCGGCATCGCGCACTGCATCTCGGATCGTTTCCTCCGCCGTTCCAAGCACGTAATCCTCTGCCCGCACAGCAGCATAACGGAACCGCCCGCATGCACCGATCTGCATTGCGCGATGGTAGATGGAGCGAAAACAGATGAGTGCCCCCGCTGCGACAACGACGAGATCACGTCGCGCCCACAGGCGGTCGAGACTCGTGTCAAAGTCCCGAATTTCCTCAGCGAGAATCGGCTGCATCGACATCCTCCTCATCGTGAAGCAATTCCTCTCCGCCCTGGTTTCCGTTCTCCTCCCCAAGGATGTCAAGGAAGAGATTCATTGCGGGGCTGCGCCATTTATTCCGATGAACCCCGTAGTATGATGTTACAGTCATCGGATCCGACTGCGCTGCAGACAGCCGGCCGAGAGCCATGCGCTCCCGCACCGCATGATCCGGCAGCAGCGCAATCCCCATATCGTTTTCAACCAGATTGATGATGGTCTGCGTGCTTCGCAGCTCAATCATATTCGTAAACGAGATCCCCCGCTGCCGCAGATAGTCGTCTGCCAGCTGCCGAATCTCACCCGGATGCGGCATCGTGATCAGCGGCATCTCGTTGATCTCCATCTCCCGCTCACGAAGGTTCGGGCACCATACAGCTGCACCAACCGAGGTATAGAAATGCACGGGGCACTCCTCAAACACCCGGAACGCAAGGTTCTCCTTGTCTCTCTCCTGAATCGTGTATGCAAGACCGACATCGATCTGCCCGTCACGGAGTGCCGCAACAACATCACGGCTCGTGAGTGAACGCAGACGCAGATCAACACGCGGTGCATGCCCATGCAGACGTTTGAGCAGGGGCGGCAGACGGAAGCAGAGCAGCGACTCCGGCGCGCCGACTGTGAGCGTCCCCTGATAGGCGGCAACACCGTATTGAAAGCTTTTGACCTTCTTCACTGCAGCAAGCACCTCGTCCACATACGGAATCAGTTCCTCTCCCGCCTTTGTCAGGATCATGCGCCGCCCGCTTTTCTCAAAAAGCGGTACGCCCGTCAGCTTTTCCAGCTGCGCGATGTGGAACGTAATCGTCGACGGCGTGTAACTGAGGAGACGCGCCGCCTTTGTAAAGCTGCCCGTGCGTACAATTGTCTTGAACGTCGTGAATATCTTTAGCTCCATCCGTATCTATCCTCATTGGCAAGTACGAAATACTCAAAAAAATGTAGAGAAGAAATCGTTCATTGTAAAATGAAATTGGACACATAAAAAGTCGAACATACAAAATCGCTCCGGCAAAACACCTTTGCCAAGACCAGTATATTCGACGCTCATTCTACCATAAAATACCGCGTATTCAAACATCTAAACGTCAATCAGCGCATACAGTCAAGCCGATGGTTCAACTCCTTTCGCCTCTCTCTTGACAATAGGCAGAAGCAGTGATATTCTTCCTCACGGAAGCCATCATCACGACAAACAGCATACTGATGAATTAGGTGTCGCAAGACTTAATAGAGAAGCCGGAAGAGCCGGCGCAGTCCCGCCACTGTGTCAGCGAGCGAATCTGCAGAAAACGTCACTGAGGAAACTTTGGAAGGCGCAGAGGAGCGATGAACTGGAGCCAGGAAGAACTGCCTGATCGACGATCACCGTCTGACCTGCGAGCGACGGGAAGGGGATCTGTGTCTTGCGCTGGATCGATCCGCATCTTTGCGGTGACCTTTCGACGGCGGTTTTATGCGCTGTGACGCTGCACGCGGCAAGGCAAGGATATTTTGCAGTCTCTTCTCTCATTTGCAGAAAGGGGCTGCTTTTATTTGCGAACGTTCAGGACGCAGAACTGCCCTCTTCCCGCCGGCCTCGGACGTATGCTCTGCAAATCTACAGCTTCCATGGGCGTCGCAGGAAATGCTTTCGGCAAAAGGGGACTGCGGCGGAGAACTCATATTTTTGATGGGGTGAACACATGAACACGAAGAGAAGAAATGCACTCATCACGATCGGCGTCGGACTCATCCTATGGTTCCTGCCGGTTCCTGACGGAGTCACAGTACTCGCCTGGCATTTGCTTGCGGTCTTTATCGCGACAGTGCTGGGCTTTATTCTGCATCCGCTGCCGATCGGCGCGGTGGCCTTCATCGCGATTTCCTTCTCCGCATGGACAGGCCTGCTAAAGACGTCCGATGCTTTGGCAGGCTACGGCAACAGCACGATCTGGCTGATCGTCTGTGCGTTCCTCTATTCCCGCGGCTTCATCAAGAGCGGACTCGGCAAACGCATCGCTTTCCGCATCATCGAGGCAATCGGCAAGAGCGCGTTGTCGCTCGGCTATGCCATCGCCCTGAGCGAGCTTGTGATCTCGCCCGCAACGCCCTCGGCCACAGCGCGCGGCGGCGGCATTCTCTATCCAATCGTGCGTTCACTCGCGGAGGCTCTAGGCTCAAAACCCGGTGAGAGCGCACGCCGCATCGGCACCTACCTCATGCAGGTCGGCTACCATACAGACGCCGTGACCTGCACGATGTTCGTGACCTCGATGGCGGGCAACCCGCTCTGCGTGGCGCTCGCCGAGAAGACGCTGGGCGTTCAGGTCACGTGGATGGGCTGGGCGAGCGCTGCAATTGTGCCGGGACTCATCGCGCTCCTGCTCGTCCCCTATGTCATGATGAAACTTTCGCCGCCCGAACTCGTGCGTATTCCCGACGCCAAGGATCTGGCACAGCGTGAGCTTTCTGAAATGGGGCCGATGAGCCTTGCGGAAAAGGGACTTTCCGTCATCTTCGTTGTCTCTCTCGCACTCTGGGCAAGCTCCGGCCTCACGAACATCGACGCGACACCCGTTGCCATGGGCGCAGTCTGCCTCATGCTGATACTCGACATCATCAACTGGCAGGACGTCATCCAGGAAAAGGGTGCATGGGACGCGATGTTCTGGATGGGCTCTTTGATGACACTCGCTTCGGCTCTCGCAAAATCGGGCATCATCACATGGATCGCCAATGGTGCGGGCGCGGCGATTTCCTCGCTCGGCTTCGGTTGGCTTATTTCCTGCCTCATCATCCTGCTCTTCTACACCTACATCCACTACGCCTTCGCCAGTGTCACGGCACGCATCAGTGCCCTCTATGCGGCATTCATCGCTGTCAGCGTCAGCGTCGGTGCACCGCCCCTTTTGGTCGCCATCATCTTCGGCATCTTCGCCGATGTGCCGATCTCCCTCACGCATTACGGCAACGGCTGCGCCCCGATCTACTTTGGCGGAGGCTATGTCTCGCAAAGCGAATGGTGGAAGAACGGCTTCATCATGACGACCATTACGACGCTGATCTACCTGACAATCGGCGCGGCATGGTGGAAAGTCTTGGGCCTTTGGTAAATAGTAAATCACTGGCAGCCCCCTACGTGGGGGCTTTTTATATACCATTCTCCCCTCCCTCGTTGCCCGTAAACAGGACGACAAACTCTTTTAGGCTCCCTGAGTCTGTCATAATATCCTCTTGTAACTGATTCTTGATATAATTCCAGAATAAGAGAATTATGACTTAGTGTAGGGGAAAATGGCTAATGATTCTTTGCAAAACTACAAGAGATCCCAAACGCTAGTACAGTGACTGGGATCTCTTGTATGATAGAGTTTTTCTTCGTTCAGACGTACGGACGGATATCCTATTTTCCTGTGATAGGTTGACCTTCATCAAATCGCTCTGCCATATGCTTGTAATGAAGTACAGCTGACTAAGCAGTATGAACTATCACAGCTGTCAGTACGAATTGCCATTTTCATAGGTTTCCTCCATATTTCCGGTTTTTGGATTGAACCCATCTATAAATAGCTCTGCACCATGTGCCAACAACAATTCTTTTTGTTCCTCGTTGTATTTTTCTCCTACAACAGACAGCTCATCATAAACCATGCTTAACGCCGATGACCGAATATGCCACTCATCCTTCGTACTGCACATAGAATCGAAATCCGTATTGTAATTAGGGTCAGCCCCTCTGCTTAGTAAAAATTCCATAATACGAGCGTCTGGAATATATACCGATTCGCATAGCGGAGTACACAGACACCCAAATCCGTATAAATTGATATCAGCCCCATGCTCGAGAAGGTAATCAACGCACTTCTGCATCTGGGAAATTTTTTGTTCCACATCGTCCATGGATTTCCTAGGATCACATTCATCCAAATAATCATCTGCGACAGCCTCAACACATTTATAGACCGGAGTCCCACCGTCTTGGTCTATCGCCAGTACATCTGCACCGGCTTCTATTGCAATCCGTATGGCATCTATGTCGAGATTATCACAGGCCTTAAATAGTGATATATCCTTCTCTGTAAAGCGATTTATCTTCTCGCCGTGTAGTAGCTCCATATCCTTGAGAGAAAGCGTCGTAAAATAATCCTTGATTTCGTCCCATCCATAAGAAATGTCCTTTCGTTTATATCTGTTCCAGCTGAGCAAATCGTGAGCTCCATAATCTTTTTTTACGTCATCTGTGTCGATGATAATGTTCAGAACAGGGGCCGGAGTCATGCTCAACGAAGGCCCATCAATAAAGGTAGAATCTGTTATTTGATATTCCGTGGAAACTGAATACCCCTCGGAAACTCTTATGATTCCAGATTCTGCAATCGACGCCATCGTTTCATACAGTGAATCAATTGCATCATTAGGTGTACCATTTTTATAGACCAGTTTATTAAAGGAACTGTTGATAGGAACCCATTTCACATCAAAGGCCGAGGAGTATTTAGATTTCATTACGCCCAATGACATAACGATTAGCTGCATGGCATAGGACAGCTTAAGTGATGTAATTTGATTCAGAATTGACGTATCAAAGGGCAATTCATCATGCGTTTGTCCATAAATCCGAATGCTTTCTTTTGGTCTGCTTATCGCCACTGGAAAATATCCGCAATTATAAGTCCGTATATCCGCATTTCGCAGACAATCGTTCACGCTATAGATATCGGAAATATTCATGCTATACATCTCCTACAACAGATAACAGCAACGAAACAGACATCGGAAAGAGACATTCAATCGACAGTAATTATACCATTTCCACTGCTTTGTGAGTAGAGCCTATTCCTCCCCTGCCAGATCGACCATTGTATTAGGCAACGGCTTGGCATCCTCCCCGCGTAGCGACTACGTATAGAAAGAGCGATACCTCTCAGTCACTGATGCGTGCCATCTTTGGGCTTGGTTTGAAGGGTATCGCTTTTTGTTGACATGCTTGTTTTTCGTGCAATACTAACAATATGAAAATTGCTTGTTCCAGCTGCCATGGGGAATTGGCCCCCGGCAGAAGCTGGAACAGGCAATTTTTCTATGCTGTTTTATACGTCACCGTATTTATCCTTGATGAGGATTTTCTGAATAACGCCATTCTGATCCGTCATGAAAACAACAAAGCGAATGCCCACCTCGCCACTTGGAAGGGAGAAAGGAAGCGCCCCAAACGGCGGCATGTAATCCTTCGCATATTTTTTTTCTGCTGCAGGACGTACCTCTAAGTTTTTAAAGATCTTCAGTACGTCAGCAATTTTCATTCCAACACGTACCCCGGATGGCATAACCAGTGCACTGTTCGTGCTCTCAATGGTCTGAACGAGTGGATTCGTTTTACCGCCAATAATGTCGTATGTGATGACAAACCCCTGCCCATAATAATCTACCAAATAGGATGGATAATTTCCTATTTTTCGTGTCTTCTCTCCATCCGGTTCGCCGTAGATACTTCGCACATACATCAGATCATTGCCGGGGGAAATCCCTGCGATTGACGCATCCTCAAGTGTCATGTCACGTGGCGCAGCTAGCGCGCTGCTCATGAGGAGCAGCATCAGTGCCACTGTGAAACAAAAGATATTCCGATACATGAAAATCCCTCCTGTTTATTTTCCCTGTTCAGTGTCCGCCTTTTCCTCGCTCCTCCTGTGGGAAGAACTTCGCATAAGCACGTAGGGTCTCCTCGACCTTCGATCGACCAACATACGGTGCATAGTCCGCCTCAATATCTGTCTTCTCGCGGCTCGTCAGGTCTCGCGCGAACTCCTCACGAAAGAGATCGGACGGATCGCGAAATGGCGTTTTCTCCTTGTCATAGAGACATTCTCCTGCGCGGTTGTAGACACGGATGTCTTGAAAAGCGTCCTGCTCGTAGAGCGTATGCAGGTTGTCGACGAGAGAGCGAACAACACGGTCATGATGTTCCCTTGGTGTCATGCGCGGAGTAAGCCCTGCCTCCTCCATCAGTCGATAGCGTTTCAGTGTACTGAGATATGATTTTTCGGGACGCACGAGAATCACATTTAGAGAGACATCATATCCACGTGCGGCAAGAAGATCATGCGTCCGTAGCGGCACCTCGGTCGTCCACAGTGTCCCTTCAATGATAAGATGATACCGCGACAGGCTCAGATCGTCGATCAGAGACTCCGTCATCTTCCCCGCGAACTGTTGTGTATGGAGGACAGCATCATCACCGTACTGTGCTTGCAGCTCAATGAAACGAGGGTGATACCTGCGGTAATCATCGCTCGAAATAAAGATGATATTTCCACCATGTGCTCGTGCACAGATATCTGCCAGTTTCGTTTTCCCTGCTCCAGGCTGTCCTGCAAGCAAATAGGCACGCGGATGCGTATCAGGTGCTGCACTGACCAAAAGATCGTCTTTGATGCGTTCTTTTTGTTCATTAAGTTCCTGCGGAGTGTAGTTATCCTGCATGATTGGTCTCCAGTTCCCGTATATAGGTGCGGGCATTTTCAAAGGTCTGCCGGAGTCTTTGTATATCCTCCATGGTATTGTATGAATCTCCAAGAATATTATGCAGCGTCACTCGTAGATTCTGTTGAACGAGGGAAATCGGCTGAACGGTATCATACCGATCAATGCCCATACGTTCTTTGATTCGATTCACATCGGCAAGCAGCTCTGCTATACCTTCATGCAAAATTTCTTTCGCTTCAATTACTTCGTACGGAATCATAGCATCGCCTCCTCTCTTTCATGATACCACAATGGTGCAGTGTTGACCATAGCGATCTTCCCTGTACCGCACTTGCCTGTGGGATAGATGCACCTCACTTCCTGTATCACATGATTGTTGGCGATGCCCCTATTCTCATCAATTGTATGTATACCAAGTGCCGCGCATCCCTTCTACATCAAAGGGTTATTGAAATACGGCGCATTTTGGCGTATAATGCGTTGAGAATTCACCATGATGGGAATTATACCAATCCATAGGGGGATATTGTATGTCATTAATTGTAAAGAAGTTTGGCGGAAGTTCGGTGGCTACCCCGGAAAAGATCAAGAACGTAGCAAAACGCATATTGCGTGAGAAAGCCCCCGATGACCGCATTGTCATGGTGGTATCTGCCATGGGCGATACGACAGATGATCTCATCGCGCTAGCTGGCGAAGTGGTGGAAAGCCCCTATCAGTACACCCGCGAGATGGATATGCTCATGACGACGGGCGAGCAGGTCTCGATCGCACTGCTCGCGATGGCATTCCGTGCTCTGGGACAGCCCGCCATATCTCTCACCGGTGGCATGGCAGGAATGCGCACAGATCATGCGCATACCAAGGGGCGTATTCTCGGAATCGAGCCAAAACGTGTGCACGAGGAGCTTAAAAAGGGCAACATCGTCGTTATCGCCGGATTTCAGGGCACAGATGCCGACGGCAACCCTGTGACACTTGGACGCGGCGGGTCGGATACCTCTGCTGTGGCAATCGCGGGTGCAATCGGTGCGGATGCCTGTGAGATCTACACGGACGTTGACGGCATCTACTCCGCTGACCCGCGCATCGTCAAGGGCGCACGCCGTATGAAGGAAATCACCTACAACGAGATGCTCGAGATGGCGCGTCTCGGCGCGGGCGTCATGCAGCCGCGCTCGGTGGAGATGGGACAGCTCTACGGCATCCCCATCCACGTTCGTTCGACCTTTACTGCAGAACCCGGAACCATCATTAGGGAGGAATATACAGTGGAAGAAAAGTCCTTTATCATTCGCGGTGTCGCACACGATGAGCACGTCGCTAAGATCACAGTGCTCGGTGTCTCCAACGTCCCGGGCGTTGCCTACAAGATATTCTCTGCCCTCGCCGATGCGAACATCGACGTGGATATGATCGTGCAGAGCCTCCGCAGTGCCGACTCCAATGTAACCGATATGGTGTTCACTGTTGCATCCATTGACGCCGAGGAAGCGCGCCGCGTTGTCGAAGGGATTTCGGCAGACATTCACGCATCTGGTGTATCCATTGACAATGATGTCGCGAAGATCTCCATTGTCGGAGCCGGTATGCTCGGCAATCCCGGTATTGCCTCCCGCATGTTCGGGGCACTCTCCAATGCAGGCATCAACCTCGAGATTATCAGCACCTCCGAGATCAGCATCTCCTGCCTCATCAAGGGCGGCAGCATCAAGGACGCTGTCAACCGCATCCACGACGAGTTCTTCCCGAACGAGGCATAAGAATACGTGTATACACCTGTGCGGCTTGTGGACATAAGGAGAGTCGCGCGCTATCATCATATTACGCTACGACGGCACGGATCAACGACGCCCTACCCCTGCGGAGGACACGATGATCCGTGCTTTCCATCGAAAAGGAGAGCATATAACATGGCAATTCAAATGGCAGCATCACACGCGGCATCGCGCCGCCTGAAGGACGCGATCTTCGACGCCAATGCGGCATGCCGCGCCGCAATCGCAGAGCACGGTGAGGAGCGCGTTGTCAACGCGACAATCGGTGCCGTCATGGACGACAGCGGTAAACTGGCACACCTGCCGACGGTCGAGCGCGTCTTCCGCTCCCTCCCCATCGAGGACTATATCGCCTATGCGCCGATCTCTGGACTTCCGGAGTATCTCGAGGCAGCGATTGATATTACATTCGCCGGCAAGCGTCCTGCGGGCTATCTCGCCGCTGTCGCAACGGCAGGTGGAACGGGAGCTCTGCGCACCGCCGTCGACGACTACGTCGAGCGAGGCGATCAGGTGCTCACCTCGGACTGGTTCTGGGGAACGTACAACATCATCTGTCAGGAACTTGGCTCCTCCGTCACGACCTTCACGCTGTTCGACGAAGCCAACAACTTCAATCATAAGGCGTTTTCAGAGGCCGTCGATGCTCTTTGCAAAAAACAGGACAGCCTGCTCGTCATCCTCAACACACCTGCGCATAACCCGACGGGCTACAGTCTTTCTGCGGAGGACTGGGATCACGTTCTGGACACGGTCAAGGCACAGGCAAAGACCGGAAAGAAGATACAGCTCCTCGTCGATATCGCCTACATCGACTTTGCAGGCGAAAAGTATGCGACGCGTGCCTTCATGCAGAAGTTTGCAGGACTCCCCGAAAACATCCTGACACTCTTTGCGTTCTCCATGTCCAAGGCGTATACATTCTACGGACAGCGCTGCGGCGCACTCATTGCTCTTTCTGCAAGCAAGATGGTCATCGATGAGTTCAGCGAGATCAGCAAGTATACTGCACGCGCAACGTGGTCGAACATCAACCGCGGTGCGATGACGCTTCTGACGCGCATTCAGCAGGACAGCGCAGCGTATGCCGCCTATGAAAGTGAACGCGACGCACTATACCGCCTTGTACAGGAGCGCGGCGACATCTTCATGCAGGAGGCTGCGGCGTGTGGTCTGCCCGCCCTCCCCTATAAGGGCGGCTTCTTCCTCGCCATTCCTTCGAGCGATCCACAGGCGGTCTGCGACGCTCTCCACGAGGATCTCATCTTCGCTGTTCCACTGAAAATGGGCGTGCGTATTGCGGCATGCTCTGTGCCGAAATCGAAAATGCACGGGGTTGCAGAAAAAGTAAAGCATGCTATGCGTAAGTTGTAAAATAAATTGACGCAAAAAGTTCCATTTTGCAAACGGTTCAGTTAAACTTTTAGTCACAACACAAAAAGAAACTGAAAGTGAGACTGCAAAATGGAACAGAATCATTGTACTACAAAAACAGGGAAATGGAAACAGCTGACGGAGCGGGATCGGTACAAAATCGAAGCCCTAAATTGCAATATCAAATCGGACAGTAGAGCATAACAGAATCAAAAATTATGGGTGAAGATTTTTTAGCGCGGCATCGAAGCGCTCTTGTGGCGTCTCATAACCTAGAATTTTACGTGGCAGTGAATTGATCCAATCCTCTACGCGCTGCACTTCTTCCTCGCTCAAGTTCGTCATATCCATGCCCTTCGGAATGAAATACCGAACGAGGGCATTCTGCTTCTCGTTCGTTCCACGTTCCCAAGGTGCGTAAGGATGAGCATAGTATACCTTCGCCTCTGGAACAGCTTCTTGCAGACGAGCGCACTCGCTCCCATTGTCGCAGGTGATCGTACGAAATACCTGTGAAAATTGTGCCCCATAGAGCTCTCTTAGTTTGGCAATCCCCTCGGCAACTGCCTCTGCGGTCTTTGCACGAATCTTTATAAGGTGTCTCTTTCGCTTCTTACGTTCATCTGCGGCAAGCAGAACAGGATCCGTTCCCTTTTTCCCGACGATGGTGTCAAGTTCCCAATTTCCAAAGGTGGAGCGTTCGTCAACAAGAGGGTCACGGCGGTCAATACTCTCACCGAGCGTCCTGCCGTCGTCATGGTTCTTTTTCTCTTTGCGCTTACGACGGCGTACCTTCTGTCGCGGGTCGATGTTTTTGACCTTGAGCAGCCCCATCGCAATGTAGTTGTAGATGGTCTTTGTGCAGACAGACACCTCGAACAGATTCATACGCTTGGCACGCCCGCAGATTGCATCAGGAGAGTGTTTGTCTTTGAGAATGGCGTTTTCTACATACCGGATGAAGTCCTGTGCAGCGTTAAATTTGGACGGTTTTCCGGAGTTCTCACGATTGCGCTCATAGCGCATTTGACCGAACTGTGCAAAATACTGCTCATAGTACGTCCAATCGGAACGCTTCTGCGCTACCGTGCCGCGCTTTATTTCCTCGTACAAGGTGGAGCGGGCGATGCCAAGGTCTTTGGCGATTTTCACCTTGGGGACACCGAGACGCAGCATCGCTTCGATCTGCCCGCGCTGATAGGCGTTTAAGTGCTTGAATGTGCGGCGTTTTGTGGTAGAATGAGTGTGGGACATACAGAACCTCCTGGTAGTGTTTGTGCAAAGATATTTTACCAGATTGATTCTGTATGTTCTACTTTTTTATGTGTCCGATTTCATTTTACAATGAACCTTAAACTTTTAGCGAGTTATATCATCGCAGCATACATATCATTTGCTGACTTATATCCGAAAATCTTGCGCGGATAGTTGTTAACCCAATCTTCGATCCGCTGCAGTTCCTTCGGCTTCAATTTGCTGAAGTCCGTTCCCTTGGGAAGAAACCTGCGCATCATCCGATTTCCGTTTTCGTTGCTTCCACGCTCCCAGCTGCTGTACGGATGCGCGTAATATACCTCGCCGCATTTGGCGGCACGCTTCATTCCTTCGCCATCCAAAAACTCTGACCCGTTGTCCGCCGTGATACTCTTGAATACGTGCGTAAAGTCTCCTTTGACGCGCCGCTGCAACCGACGAAGTGCTTGCAGTACTTCTTTTTGGCTCTTGTTCTTTATCAGAACATAGAGTGATTTCCTCGTCTGCCGTTCGACCAATGTTAAAATTACCGGCTTTGTCCCTTTGCGACCGACGACCAAGTCAATCTCCCAATGTCCGAACTCCTCTCTCCGATTCACCGGCTCAGGGCGCTCGTCGATGCTTTTCCCGTCCCGGTTATTCCACGCAGCGCCGCGTCTGCTGTTTTCTGTCTGTTTGTCTCGATTCTTTTTGTAGAGGAGGTCGTCGTTTGTGAGTTCGAGAAACAGCTGCTGATCGATATAGTTATACAGGGTCTTGACACAAATGCGGACATCATAGCTCCAGCCGCGTTGACAGAGCTCACCGATAACTGCCGCAGGAGACCATTTTTCTGTTTTGATCTTATGTTCAATGTGTCGAGCAAGCGCGTGGTCTTTATCGATTTTCAGCCCCCGCCCTTTACGAGCAGCGTTTTCCTCGTGTCGCCTTTGTGCTGCATCGGCAAGATACCCCCACTGCACCTGCAGGTCTCCGCAGGTCTTGATATTCTTTGTTGCAGGTTTGAGAGCTGTGCTGTCATTCCAAGACGCCGCTCCCGCTCAATCGTACGCTTGGAGCAGCCAATGTACGCGGCGATTTCCTGCGGCTTCAACCCGGCCTGGAAATAGGCTTCGATTTTGTACCGATCCAGCTCCGTCAGCTGTTTCCATTTCCCTGTTCTTGTAGTACAATGATTCTGTTCCATTTTGCAGTCTCACTTTCAGTTTCTTTTTGTGTTGTGACTAAAAGTTTAACTGAACCGTTTGCAAAATGGAACTTTTTGCGTCAATTTATTTTACAACTTACGGTCCGATTTCATTTTACAATGAACCCATATTTCTTTTTCTCATCTCGATAAGTGATTACAATACCGCCTTTAATTGGTGTGGACAAATTTGGGAAAACTTTGTCACTGTCTTCCTCATATTCCAACACTTTGAAATGTGGATCTTGCAACATCTTTTCGTTCCACGCCTTCGGCGTCGACCTTGCATTAAACAGAAACCTTGCAGGATGTATAAGTTCAACTTTATCAGCAACTTTATATGCTTCATCAAGAAATAAATGATAAATCGGAGGAGCATAATTACGCAAATCTCCATTAGATTCATCCTGATACGGCGGATTTCCAATCACAAAATCAAACTTCATTGTTCTTCCCCCCGTATTCACCCTACGATACTCCAGTCCGCTCTTCCGCCGCCAGTCATAGATGCGCACAGGCGGCATCTCTCCCGTATGCGCGGGGAACAGTCGGAGTTCCTCGATCTCCTCGGGCAGATCAAAGAGCATCAGCTCCATCGGCTCACTCTCCTCGGCATAGGGAATCGACCCGCGTATCCCGTCCATCTGCCAGAGATTCCACACTATCGTGCGGATGATGGCGCGGTACTCCTGTGCTGTCGGCTTTCGCCGCCAGCGTGCACGCAGATACTTCTCGAACGTCATGAGGAGATTGACGCGCGCGATGAGGAGATTGCCCCCTTGGAACTCGTAGCCATACGTCGCCTGATAGGCGCGCACTGTCCACCGCATCCATTCCGTTTCATCCGCGGTATTCTCGCACACGATGCGCAGTTTACGGTCAAGAACGCCCTGCCGCTCCGCGAGTGGTACGCCCTCCATCGTCGCGACATCATAGCGGTGCACGAGATAGGGTGCCTCGCCGCAGGTGATCTCAAGCCGCCGTGCATCGCGACATAGTGCTGCCACTTTCTTCGGCGCGGGAAACTGACGCGCGCGGACGGTACACCGTCTGCCATGAATGGATCCGCCCCACCGAAGTACGCGGCATCCACATCACCGATCATCTGCCGACAGACGGCAAGCGGGGTAAACACCTCAGCATGACGGCGCGTGCGCTCCGACTGCTGTTCCATCTCCTTGCGCGCCCGCGTCTTGATCACATCCGAGTGCTCTCCCGTAATCAGGGCAGGTCGGATCTCCTGTGTCCGCTCGTACGGAAAACCGAGGGAACGGTAGGCGTCCGTCGCCCAAATGATATTCCGTTTGGTCGTCTTATCCGCGAGAAGCGGGGCAAGGAGGCCCTTCGCGTGCAGCCGCAGAATCTCATCCTGTATTCCGACGAGCAAGATACACCTCCTTTTCCCATTCTCTCTCGTATGATCTGCTATTCGATATGATACTTCTCATAGAGCCGATGTCGCGCCTCACGATCCATCTGGTGGCTGTTTAATTGCAGGGTCCATGATCGCTAGCTCCTTTCTTTCGTTCATTTCCTTTTATTTTATCAGACATCACGTATTTCTTCCAGTAGGCACATTGTTTTCTCAACAAAGAGCACCCCCATATATCGAATGCTCTTCCGACATACGGGGGTGCTTCTGTTATCCCTCTCCGTTTCCTGCGCCGAGGGTGCGCGTGACGCGGTAGACGTCCTTGAGCTGGCGGACACGCGTCATGACCCGCTCGATCTGGTCGATGTTGCTGACGCAGAGTCCGAGCTGGACGGTGGAGGTTTTATTGCGGCGGTTCGGCGTGGCGTTGATGGTCTGGATGTTGATCTTCATCTCAGACGGCACGGCGAGGATCTCCGAGAGCATCCCGTTGCGGTCGTTGCAGATGATCTCGATGCCGACGGTGTACTCCTTGTCCAGACCGATGTCCCAGCTCACCTCGATCATGCGCGTAAACTCGGTGTCGTTGAGGACGTTCGGGCAGTCGGAGCGGTGCACGGAGACGCCCCGTCCGCGCGTGATGTAGCCCGTGATTGGGTCGCCCGGGACAGGGTTGCAGCAGCGCGCGAGGCGCACGAGGTAGCCGCCCTCCCCTTCGACGAGGACGCCATGACTTGCCTTTTTCCGCTTGCCGCGCCGCGGCGCCTTGAGCTCCGAGAGCATCTGCGAGACCTCTGGCGGTGTGCTGTCCTTGATTGCCTGCTGATAGAGCTCTATCAGCTTCGTCATCGCTCCGCGCAGGCTGACACCGCCGTAGCCGAGTGCGGCGAGCAGATCGTCCTCGCTCTGCACATTGAGCTTTTCCGCGACCTTGGCAAGTCGTCCATCCGTCATGAGATCCTTTGCCGCATAGCCGAGCCGCTTTGCCTCATCGCGGATGAGGGTCATGCCGCGCTCAATGTTCGCCTCGCGGTTCTCCCGTTTGAACCATGCGCGTATCTTGCCGCGCGTCGCCGAGGAGGCAACGGTGTTCAGCCAGTCGGGGCTCGGCCCGCCGCTCGCCTTGTTCGTGACGATGGAGACGATGTCGCCATTCTTCAGCTTGTATTCGAGCGGCACAATCTTCCCATTGACCTTTGCTCCGACGCAGTGATGCCCGATCTCCGTGTGGATGTGATAGGCAAAGTCGATGGGGTTCGAGCCTCTCGGCAGGTCGATGACATCGCCGCGCGGCGTAAAGACAAAGACTTCGTCGGAGAATACGTCGAGTTTCAGCGCCTCAAAGAATTCCTTCGGATCGTCGTATTCCTTCTGGAGGCTGACCATCTGACGCAGCCACGACATTTTTTGATCGTTCTCATCACCTGCGCCGACGCTCCGCCCTGCCTCCTTGTACTTCCAGTGCGCCGCGATACCGAACTCGGAGATCTGGTGCATCGCCTTGGTGCGGATCTGGATCTCGAGCGGATCCCCCTCCGTCATGACGGTCGTATGCAGGGACTGATAGCCATTGGACTTCGGCATGGCAATATAGTCCTTGAACCGTCCCGGGATCGGCTTCCACATCGCGTGGATGACGCCGAGCACACCGTAGCAGTCCTTGACCGTCGAGACGAGGACGCGCACGGCTGAGAGGTCGTAGATCTCATTGATGCTCTTGTTGTCCCGCTTCATCTTGCGATAGATGCTGTAAAAATGCTTCGCGCGCCCCTTGATCTCCGCCTCGATTCCCGCTGCCTCAAGCTGGGCACGGATCTTTTGAACGGCATCCTGAATAAATTCCTGCCGCTCACGCCGCTTCTGCTTTACCTCCTCCACCAGAGTATAGTATGCCTCCGGCTCCAAGTACCGCAGGCAGAGATCCTCGAGCTCCGCCTTGATGCCGGAGATGCCGAGGCGGTTGGCGAGCGGCGCATAGACTTCGAGTGTCTCCCGCGCGATGCGCTGGCGTTTGTCCTCACGCATATACTTCAGCGTGCGCATGTTGTGCAGACGGTCGGCAAGCTTAATCATGATGACGCGGATGTCCTTCGCCATGGCGAGAAACATCTTGCGGTAGTTCTCGAGTTTGACATCCTCCTTGGACATGGACTCAATGCGCCCGAGTTTCGTCACGCCGTCAATGAGCGTCATGACGTTTTTCCCGAATTCCGCCTCGATCTCCTCTAGTGTGGTCTGTGTGTCCTCCACCACGTCGTGCAGAAATGCGGCGCATATCGTCTCATCGTCAAGATGGAGCGTTGTAAGGATATAGGCGACGTGCATGGGATGGACGATATATGGCTCACCCGAGACACGTTCCTGTCCCCGATGAGCGTTTGCCGCAAATTCGTAGGCGCGTATAATTTTGTTGATATCCGCGTTTGGCTGATATGCGGCAATTTCCTCCAGGATCATATCGAGTGTCACAGGTTTCAGTTCATCCGACATTTTTTGTCGCCTCCTTTCTCTCCCGATGCTGACGATAGGTCGGCGCATCCATCAGCTCCATTGTACCCCGCGGCGGAACAAAATTCCACCCCTCAGGCGATACATTCAGCACGCCGAGCTCCAAAAAGATCTGCAGGGCGCAGTCCATCGTGTAATGTGAGATATGTTCCATCGTATATGAAAAGCGGTGGGTAAGCACAGGTGCACTCCCTCGTATCGTCCCATCCTCCGCCGCAAGAGAACGCAGGAAGGCATAGATCCTGCGAAGCAGTTCCCGCTCCGGAAAGATGCGTTCGTGTGCGGCGGGCGTGACCGTATCCACCATGCACTGCACGGAGCGTTCGCCCTGCCACTCGTTGATGCTCGGCGTATAGGCGAGGTCGCTGTCCTCCTCCGTCAGCACTGTCGCGAGATCGCCCGCATTCCAGTAAAGTGCCGTGATGTGATGCTCCCGCGTGCCGACGTCCATGCGCAGATGCTTTCCCTCCGCACCGATGGACGATGCCTTCTGCGGACGGACGTTCCGCACGCCGAAGATCGGGCGCGGATTTCCCATCCCATACGGCTCCAGCAGAGCCAGCTCCTCCACTGTCTCGACGGTCCAGTCCGCGGGAGCGGCAAGAGCCGAAACGGCGACCTTCGGGATAAAGTCCTGCGCGGTCAGTCTGGTGCGCACCGCCTCCGAAAAGGCACGGCGAAAGTCCGAGAGACGTTCACAGGAGAGTGTCAGTCCTGCCGCCATAGCATGTCCGCCGAACTGGATGAGGGTGTCACGACAGGCGGAAAGTGCCTCGTAGAGATGCAGTCCCGCGATGCTGCGGCATGAGCCCTTATAGACATCGCCCCGACGCGTGAGGACAATGCTCGGTCGATAATATTTTTCGACCAGGCGAGATGCCACGATGCCGATTACGCCTGCGTTCCATTCCTCTCCTGCCACGACGATGGCAGGAACATCGGGAGTGAAATCCGCCAGCTGCCGCTCCGCCTCCGCCAAGATGTCCTGCTCCAGATTACGCCGCTCCGTATTGAGTGCATTCAGCTCTCCTGCCATGCGGGAGGCACACGCCGTATCCTCGGTTAGAAGGAGCTCTGCCCCATGACGTGCTGTCTCAAGACGGCCTGCCGCATTGAGACGCGGGGCAAGCTGGAATCCGACCTGTCCCGTATTGATGCTCTTGTCCGCAAGCCCCGCGACCTCGATGAGGGCGCGGATGCCGACACAAGGGTGCTCTGCCATCTGCCGCAGTCCCATCTGCACAATTTTTCGGTTCTCGCCGACGAGCGGCACAAGATCGGCGACCGTGCCGAGTGCCGCGATGTCCAGATACTCTGCAAAAGACTCCTTTCTCTCCATCTGCCAAAGTGCCTGAACGAGCTTAAACGCGACACCAACACCTGCGAGATTCTTCTCCGGATAGGCGCAGTCTGCACGATGCGGGTTCATCACGGCATAGGCAGGCGGGAGCATCTGCCCCGGCAGATGATGATCCGTGATGACGATGTCCATGCCGCCCGCCGCCTCTGCCACAGTATCCACTGAGGCAATGCCGCAGTCCACCGTCACAAGAAGGCGACAGCCCTCCCCCGCGATCTGCTGCAGGGCATCGGCGTTCAGCCCATAGCCCTCCGTGAAACGGTTCGGGATATAGTAGGAGACATTGCCGCCAAGAGTGCGGATACTCCGCATCAGGAGGGCGGTTGCCGTCATGCCGTCCACGTCGTAGTCCCCGTAGATCACGATCGGCTCGTCACGGCGGACGGCAGACAGGACGCGCTCTGCCCCGCGCTCCATATCCGCCATGAGAAAGGGATCATGAAACGGCGTATCCGCGGGGTGGAGAAAGGCGCGCGCTTCCTCTGCCGTGCGGATGCCGCGCTGCCAGAGGAGCTGTCCGATGATGGGCGTAACGCCGATCTCTGCGGCGAGCGCGTCCCCCTCGTCCGTATGCTGTGCGACGATCCATTCTTTCAGCACGTTTTTCTCCTCCTCTTCCCACCTCATCAAAAGAGCCTGCTCAGCGACCCAAGCAGGCTCTTTCCCTATGAAATCACTCCGCCGCTGCAGGTTTTACCGCGGGGCGGCGATGCTCCGTCCGATTGCGCAGTTCAATCCAGAGCTGGCTCGCAATGAAGATGGAGGAATAGCAGCCGACCGCAAAGCCGATGAGCAGTGCAAAGGCAAAGTCCTTCGTCGTCTCACCGCCGAACCAATACAGGGCGAACGTCGTGAACAGCACGGTGAACACCGTATAGAGCGAGCGGGTCAGCGTCTGATAGATGGAACGGTTGACCAGCTCGTTCACATCCCCGCCGCGGCGGAAATGCAGTTTCAGATTCTCACGGATACGGTCAAAGATAACGATGGTATCGTTGATGGAGTATCCTACAATCGTCAGCAGAGCGGCGATAAACGAAGAGTCAATCTGCCGCTGCGTGAACGAAAAGACTGCCATGACGATGATGATATCATGGATGAGCGCGAGCACGGCCGACACCCCAAAACGCCACTCAAAGCGATACGCGACATAGAGGATAATGAGTGCCCATGAGATCACGAGAGCAAGCACGGCGTTCGTAATCAGCTCGCCGCCGATGGTCGCACCGACCTTTTCCTCGCGCAGCACTGTGTAGGGACCGACATCCTGCGTGAGTGACGCCATGACTTCCTTGCGCTGGTTCTCCTCAAGGTCGATCGTGCGGATCATCACGTTCTCAGACGCATCAATCCCCGCCTCTGCACCTGCAAACTGGATCGTGCTGCCGTCCAGATCATACTTCGCGAGGCTGCTGCGCACCCCCTGCAGGGTCACAGGCTGCTCAAAGCGCAGATCCATGATCGTGCCGCCCGTGAAGTCGATGCCGAAGTTGAATCCGCGCACGCCCATGCAGATAATCCCCGGGATAATGACGAGCAGGGAGATCAGAAACCATATTTTGCGATGTCCTGCGATATCGAACTTAGGCATTCTTCTCAGCCCCCTTCTTTCCCCCGAGCATAAAGCCCGTCGCACCATAGAGGCGCGGATTCTCTGACAGCTTCGAGTTGATCATCAGCTTGAGCATGAACTGCGTCAGCGTGATCGCCGTAAACATGGAGAGAATCGTGCCGACGCCAAGCGTGATGGCAAAGCCGCGTATCGTCCCCGTCCCGAGGAAGAAGAGCACACCCGCCGCGATCAGCGTCGTGACATTCGAGTCAAAGATCGTTGTAAATGCACGCTTGAACCCCGCGTCCATGGCAAGGCGCAGGGACTTCCCATTGATCTGATACTCCTCTTTGAAGTGTTCAAAGATGAGCACGTTCGCATCCACCGCCATGCCGATGGAGAGGATGATGCCCGCAACGCCCGGGAGAGTCAGGGTTGCATCCATCAGGTAGAGGATACCGAGCAGCATGATCGTATATGCCATCAGTGCCACGTCGGCAATGAACCCCGAGAAATGATAGAAGAAAATCATGAAGACGACGACCGCACCAAGGCCGACCGCAAAGGCGAACTGGGACTTGTCCTTCGAGTCCTGTCCGAGCGTCGGGCCGACCGTGCGCGTCTCGATGATCTCGACCTTCACGGGCAGTGCGCCGCTGCGCAGGACGACGGCGAGATTCTGTGCCTCTTCGAGCGTCTTCTGTCCCGTGATCTCCGCACGTCCGCCGAGAATCGGCTCGCGTACGTTCGGCGCAGTGAGTACCTCACCGTCAAGCAGGATCGCAATCGTACGCCCGACGTTCTTCATCGTCAGGTCGGCGAATTTCTGTGCACCCTCATCTGAGAACTCGAGGTTGACGACGTTCTGCCCCGTCTGCGGATTCGTCGATGCCTGTGCATCCTTCAGATCGGTACCGGTCAGGACGGTATTTCCTTCCTCATCACGGAACTCGAGCATCGCCGTCTTGCCAATGGTCTTGATCGCTGCATCGGGATCCTTGACGCCCGGCAGCTCGATGATGACGCGCCGATCACCCTCGCGCTGGATGATCGGCTCGGTGAGGCCAAGTGCATTGACGCGCTTCTCCATGATCGCCACCACGCGGTTCATCGCATCCTCGTTGACCTGTGCCTGTTCCGTATCGACCGCCTCCAGGACGACGTGTGTACCGCCCTGCAGGTCAAGCCCCTGTCGTATGGAGCTCGCAAGCGGCCGAACGCACACAAAAAAAGCTGCGATGATGACGGCGACCGTAATCACCAGCTTTAACAGACTATGTTGTCTCAACAGCCTTTACCCCTCTTTCACTCTGCCGTTTCGGCAGTCCATGCTGCGCCGCTCGGTCAGAATCCGATCGACGCGTGCATCCCACGCCGCCATGGGAACGGCAGGAACGATCTGAAAATCAAATGCCAGAACGAGACGTTCCGCATGCACCGCACGCGGCAGGAAGCGGTCATAATATCCGCCGCCCAGTCCCAGCCGTCCGCCGTCTGCATCAAACGCCGCACCGGGGACGATGACGACATCGATCTCCTCGGGCGGAATCTGCGCCCCACGTGCAGGATCAGGTGTCGGTATATCAAATGCACCATCGATCAGAGCATCCATGGCAGCCAGTTCCCGTACCTCCATTGTGCCGCGCCCCGTGATCTCGGGCAAAGCGATGCGTTTCCCCGCAGAGATCAGCTTCTCCATCAGCGGAAAGAGATCAATCTCCTCCGGCATGGATGCATAGAGCATGACTGTTCCTGCCCGCTTCAGCTCCGGCAGGACCTGCGCCGTAATGATGCCGCCCGCGTGCGTCCGCTGCTCCGGTGAAACTGCACGGCGGCGGCTCAGCATCTCCCGTCGCAGAGCCTTTTTCTCAGCACGTATATCCTCTGCCATCACAGCGGATTTACTCCTGTCCCTCACTCACGCCGCTGATCGCAGAGCGCTCAAAGACGATGCTGACGTTCTCGGCAGCACTGAGGGTAACGGTTTTCTCATCAATCGCAGTAATCCTGCCATGCATCCCGCCGAGCGTAATGACCGCATCGCCGACCTTCAGACGGCTGAGCATTTCCTCACGCTTCTTCTGTGCCTGCTTCTGCGGGCGGTAGAGGAGGAAGTAAAAGAAGAGCACCAGTATAACAATCGGGCCCCACGAACTCAGCTGTGCCATCATTTCTGCATCCATAAAGACAACTCCTTCACTTATTTCTATGATAGTGACTCATAAAGTCCTGATAAAACGATAAAAACGTCCCATCCAAAATTGACGCACGTATCCGCCGCATGAACTCCTGCAGGAAGTAGAGGTTGTGCAGGGAGAGCAGCCGCAGTCCAAAGATCTCCTGCGCCCGTACGAGATGACGGATGTACGCACGCGTGTACCCATTGCGGCAGGCATAGCAGCCGCAGCCGTCCTCCATGACGGTATGGTCATGCGCATACGCCGCGTTCTTCATCACGAGCCGCCCCGTCCATGTCATTGCCATGCCGTTGCGCGCCACGCGCGTCGGGAATACGCAGTCAAACATGTCGATGCCGTGCCGTACCCCCGTGAGGAGGTAGTCGGGGGTCCCGACACCCATGAGGTAGCGCGGTTTCTCCTCGGGCAGAAGCTCTGTCGTATAGGAGAGGATCTCCTCCATCAGTGCATGCGGTTCGCCGACGCTCAGCCCGCCGATGGCATAGCCCGGCAGATCGAGCTCCGTTGCAGCGGCGGCGTGCCATGCGCGCAGGTCGCGGTACATCCCGCCCTGCACGATGCCGAAAAGCCCCTGCTCCTCTGCGCCCGCCATCGCATTGCGGCAGCGGATGAGCCAGCGCTGTGTGCGCTCCGTCGAGGCCTTCGCATAGTCATGGTCGGCAGGATACGGAATGCACTCGTCAAACGCCATGACGATATCCGCGCCGAGCGCGCGCTGCACCTCCATCGATACCTCGGGCGAGAGGAATTTCTTCGCCCCGTCAATATGCGAGCGGAACGTCGCCCCCTCCTCGGTGATCTTGCGCAGGTCGCCGAGGCTGAACACCTGAAATCCTCCGCTGTCCGTGAGGATCGCACCGTCCCAGTGCATGAAGCGATGCAGTCCGCCCGCCTCACGCACAAGCTCCATTCCGGGACGCAGGAAGAGATGGTAGGTATTGCTGAGGATGATCCCCGCACCGAGATCACGCAGCTCATCGGGTGAAACGCCCTTGACGGACGCCTGCGTCCCTACCGGCATAAAGATCGGTGTTGGAAAGCTCCCATGGGGGGTATGAATGACACCGGCACGCGCTCCCGTCGCAGGATCTTTCCGAATCAGCTCATAGGTAATCGCTGCCAATCATCCACCTCCACGCCTGCCAAATTCTCTCTATTGGCGCAAACTCTTCCCACTCACAACACTACTATATTATGTATCACGCCCGACATTGTCAAGCCGATTCGCGACAATTCAATGAGCAAATCCAAATTTTACATTCCATAACATTTATCATAGAGCGAAATCGGTCAAAATATGGCATCATGCCATGCAGTGTGGTATACTTGCCATGATTTATCGTGTGCAGGAGGTAGGAATGTGCGAATTGTAGTAGCAGGCGCGGGACAGCTCGGATACAGCATTGCCTCGCTGCTCTCGGAGGAGGGCATCGACGTCGTCGTGGTGGACGGCGTGTCAAAGCAGCTGGAGGCGGCAAAGACGACGCTCGATGTGCTCACGGTCGAGGCAAATATCGCGAGCCCCATAACGATGAACGATCCAGACATCAATAGTGCGGACATTCTCATCGCGGTGACGGAGAGCGATGAGGTGAACATCGTCGCCTGTGTCCTCGCGAAGAAACACGGCATTCGTCATACGATTGCCCGCATTCGCGATATGAAGGTCACGGTGGAGGCAGGCAAGTATCTCAAGGAAAATTTTGACATTGATCTCGTGCTGAACCCCGAGCTCATCACGGCGAATGAAATCAACCGCATCCTCATGACCCCTGCCGCACTCAACGTGGAGGATTTTGCACAGGGCAAGGTGCAGCTCTTCGAGACGCGCATCCGCCGTCATGCGCCGATCGCCCGCATTCCGCTCAAGGACTTAACCCTGCCGCAAGGTGTCCTGGCAGGGCTGATCTTTCGTGACCATCGAATGATTATCCCCCACGGTGATGATATGTTTCTCCCAGGTGACAATGCCTACTTCATCGGCCTGCAGGAGCGGATCGAGGAGTTCAGCCAGAGCCTCGTGCCCAGCGACACGAAGAAGCTCGCACGCGTCGCCATCATCGGTGCGGGCCGAACGGGACGTGCGCTCGCGCTCATGCTCGAGCGTCAAGGGGTACAGGTAAAGGTGATCGACCGCAGCCGCGAGCGCTGCGAGCTGCTCGCAGGAATGATGTCAACAGGCCTTGCAATCTGCGGCGACGGTACGGATATGGATCTCCTGATGCAGGAGGGAATCGCCGAGGCGGATGCCATCGTCTGCCTGACGGAGGACGACAAGCTGAATCTGATGCTTGCCCTCCTCGCACGCCATCTCTCAAACAGCAGCATCAAGTCATTGGTACGCGTCAACCGCAATGAGTATATCGATCTCATGGAGAAGGTCGGCGTAACCATCGCGCTCTCGGCGCGTCTGCTCTCCGCAAGCGAGGTGCTCGCCTTTGCGCGAGGCGGCGATGTGGCGCGTGTCACCCTGCTCGAGGGCGCACGTGCAGAGGCGCTCGAGGTGATCGTCCGCCCCGGTGCTCCCGTCGCAGGAAAAAAACTGATGGATGCACGGCTCCCGCGCGAATGTCTCGTCTGTGCCTATGTGCGCGGAGAGAAAGCGGCAATCCCGAACGGCACGACGGAGCTGCAGCCGGGCGACCGTGTCATTCTCTTCGTCCTGAAGAGTTTTGCCAATAAGGCTCTCACCTACTTTGGAGACGACTGATGCGTTTTGATCTCTTTTGGGTGCTCATGGGGCGCACGGCGTACGTCTTCGCTCCGCTCTATCTTATTCCCTTTGCCTATGGGATAATCGTCGGCGATGCCTCGACCGGATTTTTTCTCGTTCTCAGTGTACTGACCTTTATCCTCGGCATGGTGTTCGGCAATATGGGGCGCAGTCACATGCGCCAGTTATCCGTGCAGGAAGGGACGCTCTTTCTGCTCGTCGTGTGGTTTTTCCTCGCGCTGCTCGGCATGCTGCCCTTTCATCTGGCAGGGCTGCATCTCTCGCCGATCAATACCTTCTTTGAATGTATCTCAGCACTTACGACGACGGGTCTGACGGCACTGCCTGAGGATCTGCCGCCCGCACTCCTCCTCTGGCGCGGACTCATGAGCTGGTTCGGCGGACTGCTCTTTGTCGTCATTCTTGTGACGGTGCAGCCCGTTGTCAGCAGCTGCTTCGGCGTGGATTTTTCGGTGCGGCAGGAGCGGCTCTTCAGCCCTCTCTGGAACCGCATGACGCGCCCCATGCACGAGATGACGCTGCTCTACATTGCCATCACAATTGCTGCGGCTCTCCTCTATCTTGCGGCGGGCGACACGGTCTTCTCAGCACTGCTGCTCGCCCTCTATACGATTGCCTCGGGGGCAGGGCCGATGGCGGGCGACCTCCCGCCAACACCATCTCTGATGCTCGCCGGCGGTCTCAGCGCTCTGCTCTCAGCACTGCCGCTCCTCACGATCCGACAGCTCCTGCATCGACGCGGCGAGGTGGACGTACTGCGCCACACAGAGCTGCAGGCCTTTTGCCTGCTCTTTCTCTCCGCCGGGCTGGTGCTCACCATTCCAGCTCTTCTGTGCAGCACATCCTCCCCCATCGATGCCATTGCCCACGGATTTTTCTACGCCATTTCCTTTCTCTCCACGAATGGGCTGCTGCTCGCAGGAGCGATCCCTGACCACGGCGGTGCCGTACTGCTCTTGACACTTCTCGCCATCATCGGCGGCTGCATGGGCTCGGCAGCAGGCGGTTTCCGCATTTCGCGCCTGCTCGTACTGCTCTCGCTTTCATGGACGGAACTACGGCGCACCCTTCACCCGCGCATGGTATTCGCCGTGCGGCAGGGGGGAATGCCGATCCCCATCCACTCGGTCGGACGGGTGCTCGTTCTCTCTTTTTTCTTCGCCGCAGTCTTTTCAGTCAGCAGTCTCCTCATCTCTCTGACAAACCTCGCCCCCATCGAGACGATTGCTCTGACGGTCTCCTGTCTCACAACGACGGGCGGTGTCGCGGGGCTGGTACACATGGACACAGCAGCGGCACTTCCGGCATGGACAAAGATCATCTGTGCCTTTCTCATGATCCTCGGACGCATCGAGATCTTTGCCTTTTTCCTCTTCGTCGGTGCGCTGTTCAAGGACACAGGGCATAACTGGTAGGACGCTATGAATATCTATACGGTCAACTATATTCTGTCACGCCTTTCTTTTGCGATGGCGGCGGCACTCGCGATCCCCCTCGTCCTCGCCATTGTCGGCGAAGAGGCAAGCCGCGAGGCGTTCATGCTGTCCGTCTTCGTCAGCATTTTTTTCGGCATCGCCTTTCGTCACTACGGGGAACGCTCCGATGATCTGACCCCGCGCGAGGGGATCGCTATTACGGCGTTTGGTTGGTTTACGGGGACTTTTCTCGGGATGCTCCCCTACCTGCTCGGACACTATCTCGGTTTTCTCGACGCGCTCTTTGAGAGCATCTCAGGCTTTACCGGTACGGGCGGGACGGTCTTTGTCACGCTTGACGGGCTGCCGTACAGTATCCTCTTCTGGCGGATGATGACGGCGTGGATCGGCGGACTCGGCATCATCGTGATCTTTATCGCGCTGCTCCCGCAGTCCGGAGCAAGCACGATCTATATGTACAGTGCCGAGGGCAGCGGTCCGACGCTCGACCGCGTCATGCCGCGCCTGCATGAGATGACCGTCGCGCTCTTCAAGATCTATCTGATCTTCACCGTCATAACAACGGCTGCTTTTATGCTGTGCGGCGTCGATTTTAGTATTGCTCTTGCCCATGCAATGTCCACCATTGGAACCTGTGGATTCTCCACCTACGACGACGGGACGATGCACTTTCACAATCTCCCATTCGAGCTGTGGACGGCGCTCTTTATGTTCCTCGCAGGCGGCAGCTTCTCACTCTACTACCGTGCTTATGTCAAGGGACCTGCGGTCATTCTGCGCAACACAGAGTTTCGCACCTATCTCGGCATCGTGCTCGTGGCGATGCTCCTCATCGCGCTCAACCTCATCCTTTCGATGGGGATGAACGGCGACATGGCGGCACGTGTCGCCGTATTTCAGGTGACCTCGCTGTCGACGACGGGATTCGTGTCGGCGGACTTTGAGACGTGGCCGACCTTCTCCAAGATGGTACTGCTCCTCCTCATGGTGATCGGCGGCTGCGCAGGCTCGACAGCAAGCGGCATCAAGGTGGCTCGCCTCATCCTCCTCGTGCGCAACGCACGTGTTGTCGTCCTCCAAAAGCTGAATCCGAACCGCGTGGTGGACATTACGCTCACAGGCGCACATGTGGACGGCGCAATGCTGCTGCGCGTCGGGACATTTTTCTTTCTCTACCTCGCCGTCATCTTCGTCACGGCATTCCTGCTCGCGATGGACGGCCTCCTCCCATTTGACGCTGTCGCCGTCGCCATCACAACCATCGGCAACATCGGCCCAGCATTCGGGATCGTGAGTGCGACCTCTACCTATGCACCGCTCTCCGACTTCTCAAAGGCAATTCTCTGCCTCACGATGCTTCTCGGCCGCCTTGAGATCTTCACCCTGCTCATTCTCCTGCAGCCGTCGTTCTGGCGCAGGACATATCGGTGGTAGAAAAGGGACTGTCCAGCGAAACAGCTACGCTGACAGTCCCTATTTTTTACGCCGCAGTTCTTCGAGCCGCGCCAGTGTCACTTGGTCGATCCGTTCGTGCACCTCGATGCGGCCGAGCGGCTTTGTATGCGTGCTGATGTACTCCGCACGCATCAATTTTTTTGCTTTTTTTACCGAACGCTGCAGCTCGGGTGAGGTAATACGATACGCGCCTGCCCCAAGGATGAGGCTCTGCTCCGCGCCATCCGACGTGGCGACATGCACCTCACGCCCCATGCGCACCGCAGTGTAGGCGAGCCGCTCAATGCAACTGTCCGCCGTCTCACCCGTCGCCGTATAGATGACACGCATACGGCTGCTGATCTCCAGCGCATGCTCCTCTTCGTCCGTAGCAAACGCATCAAAGACGACGGTCATCTCGTAGTTCTCAAATGCACCGTACTCCGTCAAAATGTGGATGAGGACATCACGCGCCTCGTCGAGGTTACTGCGCAGACGGATGAGCTCCGGCCACGCGTTGATGACATTGTAGCCGTCGATGAGGTAGTACGCGGGCTCTCGCTGCATTGCCATGTCACACCACAGCCTTTGCCCTGCGCTGCCGCTGTGCCTCGTACATGAGGATCGCCCCCGCGACGGAGGCATTGAGAGAGTTGATCTTCCCCACCATGGGCAGACGTACAGTAAAGTCACAAAGGTCACGCGTGAGACGGCTCATACCGCGTCCCTCACTGCCGATGACGAGAACGAGAGCCCCCGTGAGATTGGCACGGTCATAGGTTTCCTCGCCGCTCATATCCGCACCCGCAATCCAAAAGCCCTGTTCCTTCAGCGCACGCATGGTCTGTGCGATATTGCCGATCCGCGCAACGGGCACGTATTCGAGTGCCCCCGCCGAAACGCGCGCGACGGTCTCCGTCAGGGGGACGCTGTGACGGCGCGGGAGAAGAATCCCGTGGACGCCGGCCGCATCTGCCGTGCGGAGCAGGGCGCCGAGATTCTGCGGATCCTCGATGCCGTCGAGGAGCAGGAGGATCGGATCCTCCCCGCGCGCCCGTGCCCCTGCGATGATCGCCTCCACAGCGACGTAGGCGACGGGTGCGACATAGGCGACTGCCCCCTGATGCCGTACATTCTGCGGCACGAGAGCATCGAGTTTGCTGCGGCCGACCGTGTCCACCATGATGCCGTGCTCGCGTGCGAGATCCCGCAGTTCGTTGATGCCGCTGCCGCGCACGCCGTCGGCGAGCAGAATGCGGTTGATGCCGCGCCCCGCCTTGATCGCCTCGATGATGGCATGCCGTCCCGCCAAGATGGGTGGTGTCTTTTCTTCCTGCGGCACAGCATTGCGCTGTGCATGCTTTTCTTTCATCGGATCCACCTTCTGCATCATCAGCTGCGCGGGACAAATTGCTCAAGCCACGGCTCCTCTGCGACGATGAGATCGCGCATCCGCAGCATCATCTCTTTGATTTCCCACTGCGCCCCAGGAGTTGTGACGCGCTTTTCATAGACGTCCATAAAAGAGCGCAGATTGAGCGTCGTGACGAAATTCGTGCACGCTCCGCCCGGCAGGACAAAGCGCGCATCCTGCTTCGCGACACCGAGCGCAAGAAGCTCGTCGTATGTCTTTTGGATCTCCTTCATACAAGCCATATAACGTGCATACGCCTCCGCGTTTTCCGCCACGGTCTGCGGGACGACATGCCCAAAGAGCCCGTCCGTCTGCTTTTCGGACTGCTCCGAGACATAGCGCTGACTCTGCACGCTCAGTGAAACGCCGATGCGATGACGGCTGTATTGGGCGAGGAGCGTGCGCGACACATCCTTAACGGCAAACGTCATGGAGCAGTGCTCGACGACAGAGAGGTGCTTGCTCGTCATAATGCGCGTGAGAAGGCGCAGCATCTCCTCCTCCGTCTTTTCCTCGGTGAACAGTTCGATGGGCGAGTCTGCGCTGTAGCAGGTGCGTGCCGCTGTCCAGCAGGTTTTAAGGTAATTGGGCGTCTTCGATATCAGTTTGATTTCCATGCTTTTTTTCTCCCTGCATCTGTTCCATCATCGCCTTGGCAATGATCTGAAATGCCGTTTCCGTAATCTCCTTGAGTCGCTCTGTCTCATGGCGAATGTAGAGGCTGCCGAGGAGCGCCTCAAATCCCGTACTGGCATGATAATCTGCCACAGAAGCACTGCGCGGCGCATGGCTCTTCGTATTCCGTGCACGGCGGTAGATCGTCTGCTCCTCCTCGGTCAGCATATCGGCAATACCGCGGTAGGCGCGTGCCTGCCAGACCGCCGAGACGATCTGAGCGCTGAATGCATGCAGCCCCTGCACCTGCGTCTGTTCGTACGAAAGGAGGCGCATGCGCACATAGAGATGAAAATATGCGTCGCCAACGTAGGCAAGCACGAGCGGATGCACCTGTGCGGCATCCACATGATCATAGCGCACGGCTGGATTCCCGTTGTCATCCGGCAGGAACATCGTATGGACAAGCTGCTGAAAGCGTTCAAACTTCATACGCTTGTTACGCCCGCTTCCAGCGCACACCGGTCGGCGTGTCCTCGATCAGAACGCCCGCCTCCTTCAGCCCGTCGCGAATCTTATCCGCAAGCACCCAGTTCTTCTCCGCGCGTGCTTCCTGCCGCAGGGAGATAACAAAATCCATGACGGCATTGGTCAGGCCATCGTCTGTGGGAGCCGCCTCATTCTGCTCGAAGATGCCGATGATCCCCGCCATTTTTCGATATGCCTTGGCTGCCATGCGAAAATGCGCCATGTCAAACGCCGCGCCGTGCTCGACCTCCTGATGATAGCGATTGATCTCCTTCGCGAGCCCAAACATCTGGCTGATCGCCAGTGCCGTGTTGAAATCGTCGTCCATCGCCGCATCAAATTCGCGCAGAAATGCCTCCGCCTGCGCGGCAAGATCCACCGCAGTGTCCGCTGTCCCCTCCCGTTTCAGGAGTTCGTCGATCACGTCATTCGCGCCTTTCAGACGCGCGAGAGCTGTCTGCGCCTCCTGCAGACGCTCGTCGCCGAAATCGAGCGGGCTGCGGTAATGGGTCTGGAGGATGAAGAAGCGAATCACCTCGCCCGGATATTCCTTCAGAATGTCCTTGACTGTAAAGAAATTATTCTTTGACTTCGACATTTTCTCGTTGTCGATGGTGATAAAGCCATTGTGCAGCCAATAGCGTGCAAATTTCACGTCAGCGTCGATGCACGGATCTGCCTGTGCGATCTCATTCTCATGATGGGGGAAGATCAGATCGCTGCCGCCGCCGTGGAAGTCAAACGCCTCACCGAGATACTTCACGGACATTGCCGAGCACTCGATGTGCCAGCCCGGGCGTCCTTTCCCCCATGGGCTGTCCCACGAGGGCTCGCCCGGCTTTGCCGCCTTCCACAGAGCAAAGTCCATCGGATGATGCTTCGTCTCGTTGACCTCGACGCGCGCACCTGCCTCCATGTCGTCAAGACTGCGTCCGCTGAGGCATCCGTACGGAGCAAATGCCTCGACGCTGTAGTAGACGTCGCCCGCCTCTGTAACATAGGCATAGCCGCGCTCGATCAGCGTCTCGATCATGCGGATGATGTCGTCCATCGTCTCGGAGACGCGCGGGAATACATCGGCACGATGCACATTCAGCGCATCCATCGCCGTGAAGTAGGCAGCGATATAGCGGTCAGAGATCTCCTTCCACGTCACGCCCTCGCGATTCGCCGCATTGATGATCTTATCATCCACGTCGGTAAAGTTCTGGATGTAGCGCACGCGATAGCCCTTGTGCGCGAGATAGC
This sequence comes from Selenomonas sp. oral taxon 136, assembly GCF_001554015.1. NCBI lineage: Bacteria > Bacillati > Bacillota > Negativicutes > Selenomonadales > Selenomonadaceae > Selenomonas > Selenomonas sp. oral taxon 136. The sequence goes on along the minus strand of NZ_CP014239.1, from coordinate 2,189,726 downwards.
GGCGTATAACATCCCATGTCACAAAGGGGCGCGCATTTCCGATGTGCGGGTCATTATAGGGAGTTACACCGCAGCAGTAAATGCTGACCTCGCCCTCACGCAGCGGGTGAAACTCTTCCTTTTTACGGGTCATTGTATTGTAAACAGTAATCATCGTATCTCCTTATTCACGCTTTTCAAGAACATCCAGCCGCGCCTTCAGGGCGGCGATCTCCTGACTCATCTGTTCGATCATCTCAGCCTCGGGATCGGGCAGCATGTCATGATCGAGGTCGACATCCAGCTCACTCGCGATCTCCTCGGCACTCTCCTCACAGTCCATGGAGTAGGCGCGTGCCCTCAGCAGCTCTGCCTCTGTACGGACGCGCTGTCCCTTCATCACGACAATGCGCCCCGGGATGCCGACCACGGTGGCATGCGCGGGAACAGGGCGCAGGACAACGGATCCCGCGCCGATCTTCGCGTGATCGCCCACCGTAAAGGAGCCGAGCACCTTTGCCCCCGATGCCACGACGACGTTATTGCCGAGCGTCGGATGACGCTTTCCCTTTTCTTTGCCCGTTCCGCCGAGGGTCACACCCTGATAGAGGGTAACATTCCGCCCGATCTCTGCCGTCTCCCCGATGACAATGCCTGTCCCGTGGTCGATAAAGAGTCCCTCGCCGATGGTCGCTCCCGGATGGATCTCAATCCCCGTCAGGAAGCGCCCGAAGTTCGAGATCAGGCGCGGGATCAGCACCCAGCCGCGCACAAAAAGTGCGTGGGCCATACGGTGCAGCCAGATGGCATGCAGCCCGCCGTAACAGAGCACCACCTCGATCACGCTCTGCGCCGCCGGGTCACGCTCAAAAACGACGCGAATATCGCGCCTGATCTGTGCGAACATGAAAGAATCCTCTCTGCGATGAAACACAAAAAACAACACGGATAACGTCGAAGGTTTTTGCCGTGTCTTTTTATTCTATCAAAAAAAGAGCCGCCGCGCAACTGCAAGAAAACACCCGCAGAGCCACGCCCCGCGAGTGTTTTCTTGCAGCTGTCGGCACGCTCAGAGCCCCTCCTCATCACGGCCATGATGCGGCTGTCCATCGACGATCTGCATTGCGCGCACCGTCTCTGTGAGCACCTCCACCTCGTATTGGAGCTCCATGCCCTCAGCGCGGTTCAGGACATCGCCCTTATGTGTCGATACGTAGCGCGGGGGCAGATTGTTGAGGGCAATCATCATCATATCCGTTCTGCAGCGATCACACATACAGATGTCGGGGTACTGCGGCGCAAGACGCTTCAGCATGTGATCGACGGCACCCTCCATGTAGTTCTTAAATGGCAGATGATTCATCGCATCATTCCTCCCCACCGTGGGTTCAGCCCAGACGAACGGTATAGATGGTTCCCTTGTAGTTCTTCGCCATGAGCGCCTTTTCCGCAGCAACCGTGTACTCAATCGTATTCGGAGACTTCTTGCGGATATAGACACCGACATCGTCGTCGTCGCTCACATCGCTGTCGTCGATCATACACCGCACCATGCGCACCTCAGCCGCCTTCATGTGGCCCTTGAGCGCACGCGGTTCCTGCGTGTAGTACAGCTCGAACTCATCCTCATCCGCATACGTAAAGTAGGTCCATACGCCGTAGTCGACGCGTGCGTCGATGTCCACATGGAAGCAGCCATGCTCGTTTAGGCTGCCGAGAAAATACGGGAACAGCAGCTCGTCATGCGCATCGACATTCTTGTTGATGATCTTGACATCCTTCCCGCCCTTACGGCAGCGAAGCAGACCAAAGGCCACGCCCGTCTTTCCCGTGCGCAGACGATCAAAGCCATCGAGGAGCTTTTTGCCCATCTCCTTCTCCTCATGCTCCATGCCGAGTGGAAGATAGAGGATGAAGGGAGCATCCTTGCGCTGCATCGTAGACTTTGTATGCTCCTGCTTCTTTCCGTCCGTTTTCTCGCCCGCTGTCTTCATTGCGGGCGTTATGGCTCCAATCTGACGATCAATGTACTCATCGAACAGCTTGCGTACGATGGGTGCCTTACAGGAGTTGCCTGCGAGGAAGATGTGTACCTGCCGTACATCACGCCCCTTGAAGGCCGCCGCCATCGCCTGGAAGAAGTTATCCACGCCGCGCCGTATGCGGTTCTCAAGTGTGCGCTCGAGCTTTTTCACGTCGATGTGCAGACGAACATTCGCGCGGTTGCCTGCATTCCCCGTTTTTTCCGAGGAGAACAGTGTCATCTCCGTATCGAACGCATCCCCAGCCGCGAACTCCTCATAGCCTGCGCCATGTTCCCAGAAGGGACGCAGCCGCTCGGCGAGGATCTTGTTGTTGAGATGCGACGCCGCATCGCGCGTCTCGCGCACGAGTGCCTCCGCCCCTGCAAATGTCTCACTCTCGGGCGGGAGCGCAAATGTGATCTTATGCTGGCGCATCTCGGGCAGATTGTCCTTGAATACCTCGTAGGCAAGCAGCTCGAGGATGTTCTCTCCGCCGAGATACATATCGCTGCCGAAGCCAAACTGCTCGATGATGAACTTGCGCCGCCCATTCTCCGGTACGGACTCCACGCCGAAGTCAAAGTCCGTCGTGCCGCCGCCGAAGTCAAACACACCGTAGGCGACCTCCTCGCCCGCGCGCTTCGGCTCAAGCCCATACGCCTCAAGGGCACTGATCGCGTACGCAGCGGGCTCATTTGCCCCATCGTACACGCGGAAACGACGCATCATATCCGCATCGTCGAGGAGAGCCTTCGGCAGCGTCTTTCTGAGACCGCGCTCAAAGCTCTTGCGGATGTGCTCGCGTACGCTCTTCTCATAACCCACGGGGAAGGAGAGGATATAGTCGAGATAGATGCTGCGATGCATATTGTTGATGTAGAGTCCGAGATAGTAGGCATAGATCTCGATGGGATCGAAGCCGCCTGCATCGAGCGGCTGCGTCTCCGCATACGGCTTGACCTCCTGAATGTAGCCGTGCCGATCCTTCAGGATCGGGGAGTTCGCCGTATCGCGCGTCCAGCGTTTCAGCTCGCTGAACACGGAGTAGTAGACAGCGATCCCCTCCGTCGACTGACGCTTAAAGATCGCATCCGCCGCCTGATGCGATGCGGTCACCTGCGCCCACTCCGTATAGGGGCGTCCCTCGCGTGCACGGTAGATCTGTTTGAACTTTTCAATATCGATCAGCTCAATCGCCGTCGGGTTCTCATAGTCCTGAATCGTCGGCTCATTGGAGTAGTCGCCCTTGCCGATGCGCAGGAGACGTGCCTCGCGGTCACGGCAGACGACGACCGTACTGCGCGTGCCGAAATCGATCGCGCAGGTTCCGTTCATGATGACGTCCATCTGCGGCGGACGTGCCACGAGGAAATCTGTCGGCGGCAGACGCAGGCAGACGCTGTCCTCACGCCCCTCATCCGTCAGTTCCTCATAGAGATCCCAATGCCCAAGGCTCATATCCGTCAGGATGCGCTCCGCGTAGGGCTGGATATTGGCTCGCACATGGTCGGTATACAGGAGAGATTTCTTGAACGGCTCGATAGAAAAATCGAGGGCGACCGAGCCCGTATTGATCGCCGTCTCAATAACGCTCTGGATGTCAAAGGTCGTGCCGAAGATCGTCTCCTTGAACCGCCCTGCCACCACGTCCTCGGCAAAACGCTCATGGTCAAAGATGAGCTGATCCTCCTCGATGCGGATGTAGGCACGAATCTTCGGGTACTCTGCTACCAGACGGCGCAGACGCTCCTCCTGCTCGTGCGAAACATCCTCGGCGTTGAACTCATCCGAAATCCATTTCAGGAAGCTCTGTGCGCCGCTCGTCTCCATCCCAAGGGAGAACATATACTTCTTATTGACAATGGAGGCTGTCTCATCTTTGAGCGCAGCAATATCGCTGCCGATTTGCTTTCCAAAACGAAGCGTACTCTCGTAAAAGAATTGCCGAAATGCGTTCTTTTTCAGATGTAAGCTGCGCATGAGCACCGGACGCGCCGTCGCCTGCACCTCTTTTCGCGTCATTGATTCATCTCCTAACGAAAAACAAAATTCCTTTAATATAAATATTCTTCGTATTTCAGAAAAATCCTTTTCTTCTCTGCATGAAAAAACCCCGCGATGTTTCGCGAGGTTGATGGATCATCATGGTGCGCTCGGCGGGAGTCGAACCCACGCTTTCAGCTCCGGAGGCTAACGTCCTATCCACTGGACTACGAGCGCAAAGCACATGGTGCATTATAACGCAAAAGTATCTATTTGTCGATATTTTTTTCTTGCTCCGCACGTGCGCCATCCTCCTCATCGGCACGATGTGCTGCCGAGATGGGTGCAAAATAGTCGCGAACCGCAATGATATCGTCCTCGATGAAGAGTGCCACGGGCGATTCACGCAGCATGACGAGCTCCAAAAGGCGTGCCTGCGCCGCAGCATCCTTCTCCTTCATCGCGGCAGACTCGGCGGCTGCACGCGTCAGCGTCACTGCCTTCTGCTGCGCCGCCGCATAATCATCGGTCTTGCTGAGAATGGACGCGAGATGGTCGTAGACATCATCCGACAGTTCCAGCGGAGGTGCATTTTTCTCGATGCGGCTGCGCTGTTCCTGCATGTCCTGTTCGAGTGACGAAAGCCGCTCGCGCGTCACCGACAGGCGTACATTCCCCGCCTTGGCATCGGAGAGGATCTGATGATAGCGCGTCCAGCCGCGGTCGAGCTCTGCGACCTGCTTCTGATACGCCGCCCACCACGGCATGAAGTAGTCCTGATCCCGCGCAATCGCGGCGCGCTGCTCCTGCGTCAGCGGAGCAGGAGCACGCTCCGGCAGCTGCATGTGGACAACGATGGCACAGAGTACTGCAGCAAGCGCGACAAAGACAATAAAGATCCGATGCGGCAGATAGCGAAACAGCAATATGAGCAGCAGCAGGACAAGGACGACAAGAGCATAGATCAGCATCGCTTACGATCCCCCACGCCTTCATCAGCACGGCGGCGGAGTGCCGCACGGTCAAGAATGTGAATACAGCCGCGCGAGGCACGTACCATGCCCTCCTGCGCAAACTCACCAATCAGACGGCTGACGACCTCACGTGCCGTACCGAGCGCCTGTGCCGTCTGTTCATGGGTCAGGCGAATCTCACTGCCCGCCGTGCGTTCGGTCTCTGCCAGCAGGAATTTTGCCAAACGCTGGTCGGCGGGAGTAAAGAGCATCTGCTGAAACCGCCACAGCATCTCTGAGAGACGGTGAACGGCACCCTCATACGCCAGCAGCCGCGCGTGGATGTTCTCCTCGAGAATCTTATGGCAGACGCCCATCTCCGAGCTGAATAGCTCCGTATCTTCCGCCGCCGTAATCGTGACCTCGCAGGAAACGCTGCCGAGAAATGCTGCGCTCGAAAGGAGGGCGACTTCGCCGACGCGCATGAAGCAGAGGGTCAACTCGCGCCCCTCATCCGTGACGACGTAGACGCGCAGTGTGCCGGATACGATGTGCAGTGTTCCGAGATGCCCAAGCGCACCGCGATGAATGATCTCCCCTTTGGTGCAGCGGCGATAGTGCGTATGAGCAGCTAGGAGAGCACGCTGCTCTGTCGTCAGCGGCTTCCACAGATCAAATGTATCGATATAATCCTGAAAAGGACGTGCCTTTGACACATGTTCCGACATAATCATCCCCCCCTTTTCGTTTCATTTCCTTTCCACGGCTATGCCGTTTTTACAGCGGACAGTCCCGCCTGTGCCCCCTCGTACACAGCCTTGGCGATCTGCAGCAGACCGCCCGTGCAGTCCCCTGCTGCATAGACGTGAGGGACATTGGTCGCCATGTATGCATCGACGGCGATCCTGCTGCCGTCAAGCCGAACGCCCAGTTTTTGTGCCAGCGCCGTACTCCCCGCCACACCGACGGCAAGAAAGATTCCGTCCACGTCTAGCGGCGTCTCATCGGCAAAAACAACGCGCTCCACGCGGCGCTCCCCCTCGACATGAAGCAGACGGCGCGTATCGACGGAGACGGCAGGAGGAAAGGAAACCTCCGGTGCGGTGCCGTTCGTCAGGAGTGTCACGCGTGCAGCATGCGGGAGAAGGATCTGCGCCTCATGCTGCGCGTATGCCCCTGCCCCGATGACGGCGACATGTCGTCCGCGATAAAAGAACGCATCGCAGACCGCACAGCTGCTGACACCGTGTCCCTCGAACGCGCGGATACCCGCGACGGGTAGTCCCGCACGCTGTGCTCCGGCGGCCAGAATCAAGGCATCTGCTTCATAGCTGCGCTGCCGTCCGACGACGATATAGCCGTTGCCTTCAGGCGGCGGTGCAAAGCCCACCACCTCATCGCGTTCAAATACAACGCCCAGACGACGGGCACCCTCACTGCCGCGACGCAGAAGCTCCGCCCCGGAGATAGGCTCCTCGAAACCATAGTAGTTCTCGATCCGATCAACGGCGGAGAGTGCCCCGTCGTCCTTGGCGACTACCGTCACATCGGCACCGCCGCGCCGCGCATAGAGCGCAGCCGAGACACCGGCGGGACCGGTGCCGACAATCACAACATGCATACCTCTCTCCTATATAGGAAGCACGAATAAGTTCAACACGACCATCCTGATACATTATTTTATCAGCAATTTCTACAGATGCGAAAAAGGGACGTCTCAGGGGACGCCCCTTCCTCCCTCCATCGGTATCGTCGGCTCAATGATGGTTGAAGAGCAGACTTACTGAACGATGACTTTGAATGCGCACAATCACATCGGCGAGCGACTGTGCGAGTGAGAGTACGACGAGTTTTTCCGACTGCTTCTCCGGTGTGAGCGGAATCGAGTCCGTAATGACCAGCTGATCGATCACGGACGCGTTGATCCGCTCCATGGCTGGATCGGTCAGGATCGCATGGGAACATGCCGCCAGTACGCGCTTCGCACCGCGCGCGGCAAGCGCCTTTGCCCCCTCACAGAGCGACCCGGCTGTGTCGACAATATCGTCGATCAGGAGTGCCGTCTTGCCCTCAACATCACCGATAAGGTTCATGACCTCGGCACAGCCAGGGCACGGACGCCGCTTCTCGATGATGGCAATCGGCGCACGGAGGAAGTCCGCCATGATACGCGCACGCGTCACACCGCCCAGATCCGGCGAGACGACAACGAGATCCTCGATGTTCTGCTCACGGAAGTAATTTGCTAGTACCGGTGCTGCAGCGAGGTGATCCACAGGAATATCAAAGAATCCCTGAATCTGTCCTGCGTGCAGATCGACGGTGACAACGCGCGTCACCCCTGCCGTCGTCATCAGATCGGCAATCAGCTTTGCCGAGATTGGCTCGCGGCCGCGCGTCTTGCGATCCTGCCGCGCATAGGCATAGTAGGGGACAACCGCCGTAATGCTGTGTGCCGACGCCCGCTTGCACGCATCCGTCAAGATCAGCAATTCCATGAGGTTGTCGTTCACAGGATAGCTGGTCGGCTGAATGATGAAAATATCCTTCCCGCGGATACTCTCCTCAATCATCACCTGAATCTCACCGTTGTTGAACTGTCCGACGAATGCCTCACAGAGCGGGATGCCAATGCGGTCTGCGATCGCTTGCGCCAGCTGTGGATTGGCATTTCCCGTTAGGATGCATACATTATCGGCCGGAAAACTCATCTCTCTGTTCCTCCCAAATACCGATCGTGCGGTTATCAGTGAATACACAATTCATACTTAGTATAGCACGCACACCAGCATTTGGGAAGCCTAACAGGGGCTTTTTCATTTTTCTGTTATCAGCCACGCTTGTCGTGCCAGCCCTCGACCTCCTTCTGACGTGCACGGGCGATGGAGAGGGTATCGGGCGGGACGTCGTGTGTGATGGTCGATCCCGCAGCGACGTAGGCATTCTTTCCGACTGTCACGGGTGCGACGAGGTTGGAGTTACACCCGACGAAGGCATGATCTCCGACCACCGTGCGGTACTTTTTCTTCCCATCGTAGTTCACTGTGATCGTGCCGCAGCCCATGTTGACGTGCGCGCCCATATCACAGTCGCCGATGTAGGAGAGATGCGGCAGCTTCGTCCCCACACCGATGTCGGAGTTTTTGACCTCGACGAAATTGCCAAGCTTAACGTCTGCAGAAATATGACTATCGGGGCGGATGTGATTGAACTGTCCGAGATCCACATCGTCGTCGATCTGTGCATCGTGCACATAGGCGTAGTGTGCCTTGACGCCGCTGCCGACCACGGTGTTCTGAAAGCGCACATGGGGGCCGATGCAGCAGTCTTCGCCGATCACCGTGTCGCCCTCAAGGAAGGTAAAGGGATAGATCACCGTGTCCATACCAACGCGGACATCGGCATCCACGAAGGTTGTATGCGGGTCGATAATCGTCACCCCGTCCGCCATCAATTCCTCTGTCTTGCGCCTCCGCAGGATGCGCTCGGCGATGGCGAGCTGACTGCGCGAGTTGATGCCAAGTGTGCTCTCGTAGTCGTCTGCCGTAACCGCCCAGATCTTCTCCCCCGCATCGCGCAGAATGCTGAGCACATCGGGCAGATAGTACTCACCCTGTGCGTTGTCATTCGTCACCTTGGCCAGCGCCGAAAAAAGCGCCTGTGCGTCAAAGCAGTAGATCCCGGCATTGACCTCGTGAATCTGACGCTCCTCCTCCGTCGCATCCTTGTGCTCGACAATCTTCAGAACCTCGCCATTATCACGGCGCACGACACGCCCGTAGCCCTTGGCGTTCGGCATGATGGCTGTGAGCACACTCGCCTTTGCCCCCGCCTGGACATGTTCCTCGTGGAATCGTGCCAAGAGCTCTGCCGTAAGGAGTGGGGTATCGCCACAAAGCACCATGATCGTCCCGTGCTCCTCGCCGAGGAGCGGCTTTGTCTGCAGAACGGCATGCCCTGTCCCGAGCTGTTCTTTCTGCTCAACGTACTCCACGCTGTCCCCGATCGCCCTGCGCACTGTTTCGCCGCCAAATCCCGTGACGACAATATTGCGGCGTGCGCCCGCCGCATCTGCTGCATCTATGACATGCTGCAGCATCGGTTTTCCTGCTGCGCGGTGCAGCACCTTCGGCAGCTTCGATTTCATGCGCGTTCCCTTGCCTGCTGCCAGTATCACCGTTATAAAATCCAACATGACACGCCTCCCTTTTTCCATCGCTGCCTATTCGGCATCGCTGCCATTCCGTTTGGAGCGCCGCTTGAGCAAGGGCGTCCCCGTCTTCTTTTCCTGTTCCTCAATCGCACAGAGCAGCGTCTGCTCCGAGTTCTCCATGTGCTTCGCCGCCATTTTGCGCGCACGGCGGGCATCGCCCGAACCGATGGCATCGACAAGAGAGCGGTGCTCCTCCAGTGTCGCCTTGAGACGCCCGGGATACGACATGGAAATTGTGCGAAACCGCGTCAGCTGCTCGCGCAGATTGCCGATAATCGCGAGCAGGCGCTCGTTGCGCGCTGCCTGATAGAGCAGCTCATGAAACTCGATGTCCGTCTGCACGATACGCTCCATATCATGCTCCTCGATCGCGCGTCCGATGGCGACCAGGAGGCGTTCCAGCCGCTCCTGCTCCTCCTCCGTGATGCGCTCTGCCGCCAGCTCACAGGCCAATACCTCAAGTGCGGCACGGATCTCGAAGATCTCGTTGATGTCACGGATGGAGACGCTCGCCACGTAGGCACCGCGCCGCGGAACGGTGACGACGTAGCCCTCCTGCTCCAGCTTGCGAATCGCCTCGCGCACGGGGGTACGGCTGACGAGCAGCTCATCGGCAAGATCGTTCTCCTTCAGCCACTCCCCCGGCTTCAAGACGCCACCGCGAATCGCCTCGCGCAGCACCTCACAGACGATCTCGCGCAGGGGCTGATAACTGTTGACCACAACCGGCGATAATTTTCCTTGCATAGCTATATCCCTCTGCCTACTGCTGACCGCCCCATCGTATGCGTCAGATGTACGTCAGCATCTGTCTCCTGCCGCATCATTTCTGCCGCACGCGCTGCATCATCTGCATCAGTAAATATGCCGAATACCGTGGGGCCGCTGCCCGACATCATCGCACAGACCGCCCCTGCCGCACGCAGGCGCGCGCGATAGTCGCCGACGACGGGATGTGCCGCCTCCGTTATGGGCTCGAGCACGTTTGCTGCCATACGCAGGCACGCCGCTATATCCCCTGCATGGAGCGCACGCAGGAATGCCGAACGATCTGGATGCTGCGTCGGCGGATTTGCATCATAGGATCGGTACGCCCACGGGGTTGAGACCGCCACAGGCGGCTTTGCGAGGACGACCGGCAGATCGAATGCAGCGGGCAGATGCTCAAGCACCTCGCCGCGTCCCGTGGCAAGTGCCGTCCCTCCCATCAGGGAGAACGGTACGTCCGAGCCGATCTGCGCTCCAAGACGGCAAAGTTCTGCATCGGATTGTCCGAGCGCATAGAGCTCGTTCACGCCGCGCAGCGCAGCCGCCGCGTCTGCACTCCCGCCGGCAAGGCCCGCTGCAATGGGAATTCGCTTGTCGATGCGGATGTGAACGCCGCCGCGCACGCCACACTCCCGCATGAGAAGCGCCGCTGCGCGATAGGCGAGATTTCGCTCATCCGCCTCGAGTCCCGGCAGGTCAACCGTCAGCGTGATCCCCGACTCCTGCTTGGTGAGCGTCAGCGTATCGGCGAGTGCGAGGGACTGCATCACCGTCGCGATTTCATGGCAGCCGTCCTCACGCTGCCCGAGAATGTCGAGCAGCAAGTTGATCTTCGCATACCCATTTACCGTCACCATCGGCAGACCTTCTTCCATTGTGCAGAGGATTTGCACCACATAACGTCACAAACTCCTTCTTCTCTCAGATTAGCAGGATTTTGAATTATATTCAATAGTTTCCAATTAAAAAATAGTAATTGGATCGATATCTATGGCAACATCATCGCGCAGATGCATCCCCTGTTCCCGCAGGAAGTCCTGCACATCGACCAAGTCGGCTGCCTTGATGAGTACGACAAAACGATACTCCCCACGTTCCTGTGCGATGAGTGCCGGGGACGGCCCAACCAGCATATATCCCTGTCGCCCATGAAACTCTTTCTGAAACACATCCGCGAACGCAGCTGCTGCATCCCATGCGCGCTGCCGATCCATCTGGTGAAAGAGGAGCTTGACGAGACGGCTCAGCGGCGGATAGAACAGCTCCCGCCGCAGCACGATCTCCTGTGCGTAAAACGCCTCGTAATCCTGCCGCAGAGCAGATTGCACCGCATAGTGCTCCGGATTGTACGTCTGGACGATGACCTCGCCGCGCGCACCATGGCGCCCTGCGCGTCCCGCCGTCTGCGTGATGAGCATGAAACATCGTTCTGCCGCACGAAAATCCGGAAGATTGAGGCTCGCATCCGCACTGATGATGCCGACCGTCTGAACGCCGGGCAGGTCGTGCCCCTTTGCCACCATCTGTGTGCCGAGGAGGATGTCGTAGTCGCGTCGACGAAAATGCGCAAGGATCTCCTCATGGGCGTGTTTGCGTCCCGTCGTATCACGATCCATACGGATCACACGAGCCTGTGGGAGCAGCTGTGCCAACTCTGCCTCGAGCTTTTCCGTGCCCGCCCCGAAATATTTGATGCAGCGGCTGCCGCATTTGGGGCAGACCGTAGGTACATCGGCACGCAGATCACAGTGATGGCAGACGAGAGTACCGTTGGCATGGTAGACCATCGGCTGCCCGCACGCATGGCAGGAGAGCACGAAGCCACAAGCGCGGCAAAGGACAAACGTCGAATAGCCGCGCCGATTCAGCATGATGATCGCCTGCTCACCGCGCGCCAGCGTCTCCGTCAGGAGATCACGCAGATCGTTGGAGAGGATCGTGCGCCGCCCATGACGCAGCTCTTCACGCATATCGACAGCACGCACGTGCGGCAGTGGCTGCGCACCGATGCGCTCCGGCATGCGGAGGAGCGTCAGTTCCCCGGAGAGCGCCCGTGCATACGTCTCAAGCGAGGGCGTTGCGCTCCCCATGATGAGGATCGCCCCATGCCGACGTGCCAGGATCTCTGCGACAACGCGTGCGTGATAGCGTGGGGACTCATCCTGCTTATAGGACATATCCTGTTCCTCATCGAGGATGATGCAGCCGACGTTCCCCGCCGGCGTAAAGAGCGCGGACCGTGCGCCGATGATGACCCCCGCTTCGCCGCGCCGCACGCGGAAGATGGCATCGTTGCGCTCGGCAAGCGAAAGGCGGCTGTGCAGGACGACAATATCTCCGGCAAAGCTCTCTTGAAACGCCGTGATGAGCTGACCCGTGAGCGCAATTTCCGGCACGAGTACGATGACCTGCCGCCCCGCGCGCCGCACAGCACGCGCCGTCTCCATGTAGACGCGCGTCTTGCCGCTCCCTGTCACCCCATGAAGGAGATAGCCGTGAAATGTCTCCGCGGCAGCGCCCGCCTGCAGCGCGGCGACGGCACGCTGCTGCGCCTCCGTCAGCGTCTCTCCGCACGTCTCACGGAGCCCTGCCGCATAGCTGTCACGCACCTGACGGCGCAGGTGCTCCGTGAGGAGATGCGCATCGGTCAGATGTCGGATGGTTGCTGTCGTAATCCCTGCCTGCTTCAGTTCTGCGAGCGTGTGCTCGCGCTCCGTGCGAAAGAGCTCCAATGCACGCCGCTGCGCCGGCCTTCGCGTGAATTCGGCAAGCAATTCCTCCGTAATCTCACCTGCGGTATAGTATTTCTCATACTTTGCCTTGTCACGCCGATCGGCACGGTATTCCTTGCGTATGAGACCATAGCGGAGGAGCTTTTCCAATGCTCCATCCACATCGCTCTCCGGCAGAGCCGCCCGCAGCTGTGCCCCGCGCTGCTCACCATGCGCGCAGAGGCAGTCGTAAACAGCGCGTGCTGCCGCATCCATCAGGATGGGATGCGCTTCATCCACATCCTCCGCCGGCACATAGGCGGAAAAGATACGCAGCCCGCTCTTGCCCGGCATAAAGAGCCGCATCATCTCCGCTGCAGAACAGAGATAAAATGTTGCCAGCTCCTGTGCCGCTGCAAGCAGCTGCGGCGTAAACCACGCCTCCTCATCCACGGGCTCAAGAATCGCGCGCAAACGATGTCCACCATCACGTGCCGCATCGTAGGGGCGTACGGCGACGACGAATCCCTCAACACGCACCTTGCCAAACGGGACGAAGACACGCCATCCTACATCGATCTGCGGCAGCGTATCCGGCACGACATAGGTAAACGCTGAGGCAATACTCTTGACGGGAATGTTGACATAGACATCGGCAACCGTCATGCCTTCCCCTTTTCCGCAAAAAAGAAGCCGTCACACGAACACATCCGTGCAGCAGCTCCTTCCCTCCCGTTCGTCTGATTATCCAATGACCGCCTGATTGGCGAGAATCGCCTTGCCAGCCTGACAGGCAGGGCAGATGCAGGTATCCTCGCCCTGCTCCTTCGCCTTCTTCGCAGCAGTAGTCAGTTCCTGCGCCTTCTTTTCACCGAAGACCTTGACTCCGTCCGGTGAATCCGTGAACCCAATGAGCTGATCAATCGTCAGCACATCGCCCTTCAGTTCCTCGACCAGCGTGTGGAAGGAAGCGTGCTCCTCCGCAGTTCCCGCTGCGCGGAGAAAATGCTCTGCCTTCTCCTTCAGTCCCGCATAGACCGACGGTGCTTCTGCCAATTTCTTTACTTGAGCAATCACCTCTTCACGACTGAGTGCCATAACAACATCTCCCTTCAAAGTCATTGATACGATAACATAATCTATTTGTTATTATAGGGCATGACACAGTGTTTGACAACAGAAAACAGCCAAATAAACATAACTATTATAAATCTTTATTTGAGAATAAATATTATTTTTTCTGCACATCTTTGACTTTTTGACAAACCAGATGTTATACTATCAGCATAAAGGAGGGATTACCATGTCAATCTTAAACAATATCGAGCACGCACAGGTGCTGTCACTCAAGGACCAGGTTGCCTATGCAGACGGACAGGTCGTCAGCAAGACGCTCGTCCAAAATAAAGGTCTCGGCATCACACTCTTTGCCTTCGCCAAGGGCGAGGGCATCAGCACGCACGAATCCAAGGGAGACGCGTTCGTCACAGCGCTCGACGGTGCGGGCATCATCACCATCGACGGTGAGAAATACGAACTCCACGCCGGTGAGAGCATCGTCATGCCCGCCAACCACCCGCATTCCGTCTATGCGACAAAAGATGTGCCGTTTAAGATGCTTCTCGTCGTCGCATTCCCCGAGGCTTAGGGAAACACTGATTCGCGAAAATAGAGCTGCGTTCCATAACACAGTTCTATTTTTTTTGCCGCTCCTGCATGAAGGCACGCGGCGACGTGTGCATATACTTTTTGAACACACTGCAAAAATTCTTATAGTCGCCAAATCCATTCGCCTCGGCGACCTCGTAGACGCGATATTTTCCTGATGCCAGCTGACTTACTGCCTTATGCAGACGCTCCCGCGTCAGCGCCTCGAGGAATGTCTGACCCGTCGTCTCTTTGAACTTGCGGCTGAGATAGCTCGCACTCACACCAGCTTCCTCCGCCAGCTGTTCAATGCTGAGTTTTTCATGATAATCGCTGCGAATCCGCTCCATCGCATGGCGGACGTAGGGGTTCAGCCCCTCATCCGAAAAATATCGTGCCCAATCGAGCCCCTCCGACAGTGGAGCAGGCTCTATTTTTTCTTTGCCGTGCTCTGCAAGGCGATGCAGAAGCGCTGCTAGTTCTTCCTCGTTGACCGGTTTCAGCAAATAATCTGCGGCATGGAGTTCAATCGCCTTTTTGGCATAATCGAACTCCGCATAGCTCGTGAGAAAGATGAGCTGCGGCAGAATCCCCTCATCGCGTGCGTGCTCTGCCATCGTGATCCCATCCATGCGCGGCATACGGATGTCCGTCAGGAGGATGTCGGGATGCGTTGTGCGCAGCAGCTCCAGCCCAGCCGCACCGTCGGCGGCATCACCGACGACAACGCAGTCCATCGCCGCCCAGTCAATGGTACATACCAGTCCCTTGCGAATGATCTCCTCATCCTCGACAATCAGCACACGCTGCATTTTCCTCACCTCCGCTGCGTCGAATCGGCAGCACCATCTCCACGCGCGTACCGCCCGATGGTGGGCACGAAATCTTCACACCGTATTCCACGCCATAGAGCAGGCGAATCCGACGGTCGATATTATAAAGCCCCGTATGCACGGAGCGGTTCTCCCCCTCCGCCATCATCGTCCGCAGACGATGCAGCGTTTCTGCATCCATCCCCAGCCCTCTGTCCTCAATGACAATATGCAGCTGCTCTGCCTCCATGGTCATCCGCGACACGATCTCTATGTTCCCCTCTGCATCCGCACCATAGTGGATGGCATTTTCCACAACGGGCTGAAGGAACAGCTTCGGGACGAGACAAGTCTCTGCCCCTTCCTCCATCTCCTCGCGATAGGAAAACCGCGCCCCAAAACGCAGCCGCTGAATCTCAATATAGCGTTCCAGATGACAGAGATCCTCGGCGAGCGTCACCTGCCGCACACGATTGTCAATGCTGTAGCGCAGGAGTGTCGAAAGAGCAGAAATCATACGCACGGCATCGTCGGGGGCGAGCTTCGTCATGAACTTGATATTCTCGAGCGTGTTAAAGAGAAAGTGCGGATTGAACTGTGACTCAAGCTGGCGGAGTTCCGAGATAACCCCCGCGCGCGCCTCCTCCTCGTTCTCACGCATCAGGCGGACGAGACTCTCCGCCATGCGGTTATAGGCGGCGGCAATCTCCTCAAACTCATTATCTGAGCGGATCACAAGTCTCCTCTGCAGATCGCCGTGGCGCACCGCGCGAAACGCATCCACGATTTCGCTGACCGCCTGTGTCTTATCGCACGTCTCACGCCGCACACTGACGACAATCAGCGGCAGCATGAGCAAAAAGACGCCGAGAAGAATCGCCGCCCCCGTTGCAAATTGAGCGATTCGACTGCCGAGCGGAAAAAACGCATAGATGGTAAATCCCCCGTCCAACACCTCAGATGCCGCATAATAGTGCTGCCCATCCACGCTGACCAGCCCCGTCCTACTGTCCAATGCGGGCACGATTTTTTGAAACGCACTGTCCCGCAGTGTGGGCATTGTGACAAATGGTGCACGTTCCGCGCGGTCGGTAATGACGATGTGTAACTTCTCTCCCGTCTGCAAATGCTGTCCCAGTTCCCGCGCGGGCAGGACAAAGACGACATAGCCTTCGATTGTTGATGTAGCGTCCCCCGTGCTAGGAGCATAGCGAACTGCCTGCCCGACAACATAGTCCCAATCCTGCGCGCCGTTTGGGACAAACTCCGCTACGCTCCCCTCCTGTCGCTCCATGCGCGAGAGTACGCCCCAGTGCATTGACGGAGGCAGAAGATATGGTGGAACCTCTTGCTCTGTGGAAAAGAGAACGTGCCGCTCCACGTCTAGGAGGAAGAAATGCAGCTGTGAACCATAGCGGTTGAGCTGTGCGTAGACGCGCTCCATCGCGGCACTTCGCCCATTTCCGTCCGCATGGAATCCATCGAGTCCACCCGCTGCGATCGCTGCGGCACGCTCCTCATAGTCCTGCGTCAGCTCCGTAAAGATTGCCCCTGTCGCCCGTACCTCCTCCTCCGTGTGGGCGGCAACATTCCGTTGCCAGTATAACGCTGCCAGCAACAGACAGATCACCGTGATGAGCACGACGGGTACAATGGCATACAGAAGGAGTGCACTACGCACCTCATCTTGAAATTTTCGCACGCACTCCCTCCTCACACAGCATACAGAATTATTAACATCCGACTCTATTATACCAAATTTGGGCAAAAACAAAAATACCGAGGTGTTGCGCCTCGGTATCTTTATCCTCACACAGCGTTTACTGGACGCTCGTAAAGATGTCCTTGAACTTGTCCAGCCACGACTTCTTATTCTTCTCGACAACCTGCTCATTATCATCGATGATCTTGATCTGATCCTTCGGCAGGAGGCCGACAGGCGGATCCACATCGTCACGCACGGAGCGGCGATGGAGCTGCGAGGCGATAATGCTCTGTGCCTCTTTGCTCGTAATGAAGTCGATGAACTTCTTCGCATTCTCCATGTGCTTTGCATTCTTGATGATATAGATGCCGTCCGGCTTTGAGATAACGCCTTCCTTCATGTAGACAAGCTTGACGGGAGCGCCGTCGGCAACGTATTTCGCGCCGCCCTCTTCAAAGGTCAGACCGACAGCGTACTCACCGTCAGCAACGCCCTTGTAGACGGCAGACGAACCGGAGAGGAGCTTGCCGTCCAGATTGCGGCAGAGCTTCTCCACATAGTCCCAGCCCTTGTCCGGATCACCGTCCCCCATCGCATAGAGCATATTGATGAGATGCTCATAGGAGGACGAGGACTTCGACGGATCGGCAAACGCGATCTTGCCCTTGAGCGCAGGGTTCAGCAGATCCTCATAGCCCTCAACCTTCACGTCGCCGATGAGGTTCGTATTAATCATGATAACGCTCGGAATATCCGTAAAGCGCGTCATCGGTCCCTCGGTGTTCTTGAACGCGGGCTGAATGTGATCCTCGTTCACCGAAGTATAGTTCTCAAAGAGCGCCGCCTTCGGCTTCATCGTATTGAGTGAGCCGCCCCAGAAAATATCCCCGAGAGGATTTGCCTTCTCGGACTCGACGCGCTTTAGGAGCTCGCCCGTACCAGCGGCGATGACCTCCACCTTTACACCGCTCTCTTTCTCAAACTCCTCGACAAGAGGGTTGATGAAGGCAAGTGGATGCGGGCAGTAGATGACGAGACTGTTGTCGTCCGCCTTTGCCGCCTGCTTCTCACCACCGCTCCCGCCGCCGCAGCCGCTGAGCGCGGTGCCGAGAACGAGGGATGCCGCGACGGCGGCAATCACCTTTTTGAATCGCATGAGATGACCTCCTTTGACAAAACTGCCAAACCTATAACATCATCGGGAACGTGCCCGAAAAAAACGTATTAGAGGGTAACGTCGCGACTGCCCGACACGCGGAAGAAGATCAGCATCGCGGCGATCGTCGTGAGCGTCAAGATCGTCGAGAGTGCTGCCGCCGTACCGTAGCTGGCACGAATGACCTCCGTGTAGATGGCGACCGACATGGTCTTGGTCGCGCCCGTGAAGAGGATGACCGAGGAACTGAGCTCATTGATCGCCGTAATCCACGAGAGGATCGCGCCGCTCATGACCCCCGGGAGCATCATCACCGCCGTCACCTTAAAGAAGGTTTTCAGCGGGGACGCACCAAGACTGATAGACGCCTCCTCGATGCTCGGGCTGATCTGATAGAGAATCGCCGAACTCGAGCGCAGGGTATACGGGAGGCGACGGATCACGAGAGAAATGATGATGATGAGTGCCGTCCCCGAGAGGAGCAGCGGTTCTTCATTGAACGCGAGGAGAAGCGTGATACCGAGAACAGAGCCCGGGATGATGTACGGGAACATCGTCAGCGTATCGATGATGTCCGTGAGCAGGCTCTTGCGCCGCGTTGTCAGATAGGCGACCGTCATGCCAAGGAAGACGATGATGAGGATGGCCGCAGTACTGTAAAGGTAGGTGTTCGAGATCGCCGTCCCCAGGCTGCTGAAGATCGTCGTATAGCTCTCAAGTGAGTAGCCGCCCGTAAAGACCGCACCGTTTGTCTCTAGGAATGAGGTGTAGACTACAACGAGCTGCGGGATGAGCGACAGTGCGACGAGCAGATAGATGGCGGCGTGCATCAGTACATTTCGTGCACCATGCAGTTCTTTCACTGCAATCGGGCGCAGGGAGCTCATCGTAAACGACTTGCGGCTCACCACATACTTTTGCAGCAGGAAGATCGTCGAGGTAATGACGACCATGATCGCCGCCATCGCTGCCGCGAAATTCGCCTGATCGCCGACCTCGTTGATGAACTCCGAGTAGATCATGACGGGCATGACGTTGAACCCCTCACCGATCAGCATCGGTGTGCCGAAGTCCGCCATCGCATTCATGAACACCATGAGTGCCCCTGCGAGAATCGTCGGTGTGATGAGCGGTACAATGACCGTCGCCACTTTGCGGATGCCGCTGCAGCCAAGACTCTCTGCTGCCTCAACCAGCGCCGCATCGATGCTCTTCATCGCACCGGCGGCATAGAGATAGATGAATGGATAGAGTTTCAGCGTCAGTACGAGCAGAATGCCTGAAAAGCCGTAGATCGACGGGAACTCATAGTGGAACGTTGTCTGCAGCCATTGTGTCAGAATGCCGCTGCGCCCGCCGATGAGAATCCATGAGTACGCGCCGATGAAGGGCGGCGAGAGCAGCGAGATGATGATGCAGATCTCGAGTGCCGTCTTGCCGCGCACACGGAAAAGTGTCATACAGTACGCGAGTGTTGTTCCGATCACGATAGCAAGCACAGTGACACAGGCCGTCACGCTGAAACTATTGATCATCGACTGATAGTAATATTTTCGCTCGAAAAAGTGTGTGAAGTGCTCGAGCGTGAACTCCCCCGTCATGGCATCCTGAAACGCCGAGATGAAGAGGGAAAAGAGCGGATAGATGAGGAATAGTCCGAACACGGCAATCGACAAAGCCGTGATGCCCGTCCAGAAGTCGAGGCGCACGCCATGCTTACTCATAGTGCACCACATCCTTCAAAATATTGCGTGAGCCATCTGCCGTGAAGACATTGACACGCTTTGCATTGGGGCGCAGGCAGACCGTATCCCCCACCTCCAGCTGCTGCTCGGCATGGCCGAGATCCTGTGAGAACTCGATGGACGCCTGATGCGGCAGGATCATCTCATCGGCAAAGCCGAGGCTGTAGTTGATGTACTTGCCGAGGAACACCTTTGTGCGCACCTCACACGAGAGTCCTGCGGACTGAATGGACAGTTCCTCGGGGCGCACGGAGACGACGACCTCCATGCCGTCCTCTGCCGCATCCTCGATCCCCTCCATGGGCATCTCCCAGCTATTGCGGAAGACGACGCTTGTCTTCTCCCCCGCCCTCTTCACCGTGGCGCGGAAGAGATTGGAGTGCCCGATGAAAGTCGAGACAAAGATGTTCCACGGGCGCTCGTAGATGGTCTGCGGACGCGCCGTCTGCTGGATCTCGCCCTTGTTCATGACAGCAATGCGGTCGGAGATCGAGAGTGCCTCCTCCTGATCATGGGTGACATAGACCGTCGTGATACCGACCTGTTTCTGTACCGCGCGGATCGCGGAACGCATCTCCACGCGCAGCTTTGCATCGAGATTGGAAAGCGGTTCATCCATGAGCAGTACGCTCGGATGGATGACGATGGCGCGGGCAAGTGCAACGCGCTGTTGCTGACCGCCTGAGAGACGTTCGGGAAGGCGATCCTGATAGTCCGTGATCTGTACCACGTCGAGGATTTTATCGACGCGCTCCTTCATCTCCGCCTTTGGCACCTTACGCAGCTTCAGCCCATATTCTACGTTCTCCCGCACGGTGAGATGCGGGAAGATCGCATAGCTCTGGAACACCATGCCGATGTTGCGCTGATGCGCGGGAATGTCATTGATTCGCTTCTCGTTGAAGCAGATGTCACCGCCCTCGATGCTGTTGAATCCTGCGATCATGCGCAGGAGCGTCGTCTTGCCGCAGCCTGAGGGACCAAGCAGAGTAAAAAACTCTCCATTTCGGATATGCTCCGTGATCCCCGGGATAATCGTGAGATCACCGTATTTCTTGACGGCATTCTCGATCTCTATCGCTACGCTCATTTTCACTCCTCCAATCGGAAATACGCACGATCACACTATTATTTATTTAATTGTATGTATTATACAAATATTTGCGATAGAATAATATCCTTAAAACTGCAAAAATATCCGGAAAACTGAACACACAAAAACAGCCCATCCTTGCGAATGAGCTGTAAAACATTAAATATACTACCGTCCTCGACGGAATGAGCCCCCACCACGGTACGTATTGACAACACAGGTGAATACTTGTCCGCACATCGGACACTGAATCACATGGTCGATGATGTCGTCCACCCAACATCCATCTTTTTTCTCTTCCCCGAGAGGACAGGTTTTCTCTACGAGGATAAAGCCCTTGTCGGCGATCAATCGTTTCATCTGCTCAATCGTTTGCTCGTACTGGCGCGGAGAGGAGAAATGAGGCACTTCCTCGACCTCTGAGCAATGTCCGCACACATTCATTCCTCCCAGTGAAATCTACTGCGTCAGGATAGCTTCTGCTGCCGCCATCACGCCGAGCGCGGCGTGCTCGAACGTCAGCCCGCCCTGCAGATAGATGCAATATGGCGCGCGCATGGGGCCATCGGCACTCAGTTCGATCGACGCCCCCTGCACGAATGTCCCTGCCGCCATGATGATCGGATCGGTATAGCCCGGCATATCCCACGGCTCCGGTGCGGCAAATGCATCGACCGGGGACATCGCCTGAATGGCACGTGCAAACGCCTTCATCCGCGCCGCATCCCCGAGCTCAATCGCCTGGATGATGTCGCCGCGCACCTCGTCAAAGCGTGGAAACGTACGGCAGCCAAGCCCCTCAAAGATACCAGCGGCAAAGACCGCTCCCTTGAGTGCCTGTGCCACAACATGGGGGGCAAGAAACAACCCCTGAAAGAGGAGGCGATTCGAGATGAGACTCGCACCGAGTTCATCGCCCATGCCCGGTGCAGTGAGACGGTAGGACGCCATCTCAACGAGGTCACTGCCCCCTGCGATATAGCCGCCCGTCGGGGCAAGTCCGCCGCCGGGGTTCTTGATGAGAGACCCCGCCATGATGTCCACATCCGCAATTGCCGTCGGCTCTTCCGTCTCCACGAACTCGCCGTAGCAGTTATCCACAAAGACAATGCAGTTGGGATTCGCCGCCTTGATGCGCGCGCTGACGGCACGGATATCTGCGATACTGAGCGGCTGACGCTCACTGTAGCCGCGCGAGCGCTGAACGAGAGCCACCTTCGTCTCGGACGTCACGATGCGTGCGATACCGTCCAGATCCACGCGCCCCTCATGCATTGGCAGTTCATCGTAGGAGACACCGAACTCCTTCAGCGATCCGCAGCTTTCATGTGCCCACCCGATCACCGTCTGCATCGTATCGTAGGGCGTGCCCGTGATGGATACGAGGCGGTCACCGGGGCGGAGAATCCCGAACAACACCGTCGCGAGGGCGTGCGTCCCCGAGACGAACTGCGTCCGCACGAGAGCACGCTTAGCGCCAAAGACACGCGCATAGAGCTCATCCAGTTTCTCGCGTCCAAGATCGCTGTACGCATAGCCCGCGCTCACGTTGAAATGCGCATCGGAGACACGGCATTCCCGCATCGCATCAAGCACCTTCTTCGTGTTCTCTTCCGCGACTGCATCCATGTGCTCAAACGCACGACGCGTGCGTGCCAGTACATCCGCCCGCAGACTGCTCAGTTCATCTCTCTGCACAAGGTCCTCCCATTTCCATCATCCGCGATTTTCCTCCTGCTCCCTCGCCCATTGCTCTGCTGCAAGATGCAGATAGCGCACGAGATGCAGCTCCAGTCGCTGCTCCAGCTCCTCCAGATCGGACGCATCGAAGTCATAGCTCACATAGGGCATCCCTGCCACATGGTACTCACCGAAGAACTCATTGCGATAGCAGTTATAATAGATGCCGACATCGTTCCCCTTGGCAAAGTCCACATAGTCGATGATGAGAAATGAGCCATTCGTCAGCTGTGCCGGAGCCGCAGGACGAACGAAGAGCGAAAAGCCCTCCATCTCCTCGGCAAGAGCCGCGCCATACGCCCACGTACGGATCGCATCGCACACGGGAGCAAGCTCCTGCGTCGCCAGCGCCTCCGCATGAAGCTCCGCTGTCACGCGCGGCAGATTCCGTGTAAGCTCCCGCCCGAACGTCTCCAAATCCCCACTGACAAAGGACGGCAGGGCAAAACTCACCACCCCGACCACAACACGCACCTTGTAGGTCTTTGTACCGTCGTCATAGAAGCCAACGATCGCACGATGCTCTGCAGGCGCGTCATAGTGAAAGAAATCATACTGCCCCTCATGCTCTTGTCGCATCTTAGAGAGCGTAAACCCATCCAATTCCTTCGGCAGTGTATCGAGCACAGTCCATGCCGCAAGCGCTTCGTCTACTTCCTTCGTAAACTCCTCCGCCATCGTACGCGTCCATTACTTTCCCGTACGACCACGCTTCGTCATAGGGATTCCCTTGGCGCAGAGCGGGCAGTGCTCGGGGGTATAGGTTTCCACATCCATCGTGAGGAGGGCGGTCGCAGGCACATCGCCGAATGTCGCCTTGCCGCCGCTGCGGTCAACGAGCATCGAGACCGCCACAGGGACAGCACCCGCCGCCTTCACCACGTCGATCACCTCTTTGATCGAGCCGCCCGTCGTCACGATGTCCTCGACAATCAGCACGCGCTCGCCCTCACGCAGAGAGAAACCGCGGCGGAATGTCATCTTGCCATCCACTCGCTCCGTGAAGATCGCGCGGGTTCCGAGGGCCTTTCCCGTCTCATGTGCGAGCAGGATGCCGCCCGTCACGGGGCCGACGACCGTCTCAATCCGCGCATCCTTGAACTTCTCCGCCATTGCCTCACAGAGCTGCTGCGTATACTGCGGGTGCTGCAGCACGTTAAACTTCTCCACATAGTGCGGACTGTGCAGCCCCGACGTCAAGAGAAAATGCCCGTCCATAATTGCGCCCGTCTGAACCAGCAGTGCGCGCACCTCATCCTGCGTCATCATATCTCCTCCATCTCCTTCAAAACAGCCTCTGCGGCCACACGCGGATCCTCCGCCGCATAGATGGCACGCCCCACCACGATCTGCGACGAGCCGGCGCGAAGTGCCGCCGCCGGGGTCATTACCCTGCGCTGATCGTCATGCGCCGCACCAGCGGGGCGAATCCCCGGAGTCACAATCCAAAAATCACGGCCGCAGGCACGTCGAATCTCCGCCGCCTCCACGGGGGATGCAACAACACCATCCAGTCCCGCCTCCTGCGCCAGCGCTGCGCGGCGCAGCACGGCATCCGCAACGGTTCCCGTATGACCGAGCCCCGCCCAGTCCTCCGCATCCATGCTCGTGAGCACCGTCACACCGATCAGCTTCGGACAGGGGATGCCCTCCTCCTCCGCCGCACGGTGAAGGGCCTCTGCTGCTGTCCGCATCATGCGCAGGCCGCCAGCCGTATGGACATTCAGAATGTCCGGGCGCAGACACAGCAGAGAGCAGAGCCCGCCTGCTACAGTATTAGGTATATCGTGTAGCTTTAGATCGAAGAATACCTTCTTTCCCTCTCCTTTCAGCCATGTGACAACGTCACCGCCGAGCGCATAGAAGAGCTCCATGCCAACCTTGTAGTAGGAAACACGGTCTCCCAACTGTCCGACCAGTCTCTCTACAGCCTCGCGTGTATGGACATCCAGTGCAGCAATCAGCCGTTCATCTGCCATCATATCACTCCTCCACCATCCGCACCTGCTCATATCCCCTATGATCCTGCGCTCGTAAGAGGCGCACATGCAGTCCGGTACGACAGCGCAGGACAGGTTCAGCCTCAGCCGTCAGTGACGATAGAACGAGCTCCCCACACGCCCCATCTGCAGCAGAGCTCTGGCCTGCTGCATCGACAACCTCAGCAAAAAGCAGACGTCCATCGAGATGAATGCCCGCACCATCATCATCGCTGCATCCAATCAGCACACCCATCGAGGCGTGCGTGAAAATGTGCGTATGACGCGCTCCCATGCGTTTTACCAGCCGCCGCATACGCTCCTGCGCACATGGGCGTGCACCGATGGAGATCAGCCGATAGAGTGCAGTCTTCTCCAATGTCTCTTCGAGCAGAAGAAGATCCTGCTCCCATGCGATCACCGTATC
Organism: Selenomonas sp. oral taxon 136; assembly: GCF_001554015.1. Classification (NCBI taxonomy): domain Bacteria; kingdom Bacillati; phylum Bacillota; class Negativicutes; order Selenomonadales; family Selenomonadaceae; genus Selenomonas; species Selenomonas sp. oral taxon 136. Next base: position 2,164,791 of record NZ_CP014239.1, on the reverse strand, counting down.
GGGCACAACGGCGTCCATGAGCCGGACAGCATCTGCCGCCGAGGCACAGGAGAGAACCGTCGCGCCGAGTCCGTCGAGCGCATATTGGAGATCGAGTGTGCGACTGTCCGCAGCATTCCCGACGAGCAGCACCGTACTCGCACGGTGCACGCCGCAGGTACGGAGCATATCTGTCGCTGCCTGCACCTGCCGCACCACATCGCCCTGCGTATAGCAGTGCACCTGCCCGCCAACACCAGTGGTATCCCGCAGCACACTCACGCGCATAAGTCCCGATAAGGGCAGCGTAAGCATGAAAAAAGGGGCGTTCGCCCCCTCCTCTGCCACGGCATCCAAGAACGGGAGCCGCACCATATCTGCGAAATCCTTCACGTCAGCAAGGGACACACCGGCACGTGCGAACGCGCCACGGTATGCCGCTGACTTTTCCTCTGCCCACTTGACCTCGCGCAGGAGCAGCGCGCGCCGCTGTTCCTGCGTGAGCTGCGGTGCACCGCTCATGACTCGAGCGGCCGCTGATAGAAGAACGGCTGAAAGCTCGTATAGCCCATCTTGCGGAAGTTGAGAATCGACTCCGTCGCACCGACAAAGAGAATGCCGCCCGGTTTCAGCGCCTCAAAGAAGTGGCGATAGAGCTGCTCCTTTGCCTCATCCGTGAAATAGATGACCACATTGCGGCAGAGAATGAGATCGAAGCCCGTCTCGAACTTATCCTGCAGGAGATTGTGTCGCTTGAACTCGATCATGCTCTTGATCTCCTGTTTGACGGCATAGTGGTCGCCGTCCACGACATCAAAGTACTTGCGACGACGCTCGGGCGCCATGCTCTTGATCTCGTCCGCCGTATAGACGCCGCGCTTCGCCTTCGCCAGAATCTCGATATCGAGATCAGAGGCAAGGATACGGTGACGCGTCCCGGGCGTCATCTCCTTCATAATGATGGCAAGCGAGTACGGCTCTGCGCCGATGGAGCAGCCAGCGCTCCAGATATTGAGCTTCGACGAGCGTTTTAGGAGGTCAGGGATGACATCCGTCTCGAGTTTGCCGAATTTCTCCGGCGTGCGAAAGAACTCCGACACGTTGATTGTCAGATACTCGATAAACGCAGCAAAATCATCCTTGTTCCCGCACACATGGTCAAAGTACTCGCTGCACTCCTTGTAGCCGGCGCGCGTGATCAGATTGTTGATACGGCGCTTCATCTGCGGTTCTTTGTAGAGATCCAGATCAATCTCCGTCTTTGTCTTGAGCTTCTGCTTGAAAAGCTCCCAATCGCGATCCTCCGACATAACGTCCTCCCGTTCTACCTCTCTCGATCTGCTCCCGTCCAAATTATTGTATCGTAAAGATGCGGCGCGACTGCTTCTCCGCCAGCTTCGGCAGGATCACATGAAGAATGCCCGCCTCATAGGAAACGGATACCTCCGTATCGTTTACATCGTCGATGAGGAAAGAGCGCTCAAAAGCCCCCGTCCTGCGCTCGTGGCAGAGGTACCGCGTCTCCGGAACATCGGCCGCACTGCGCTCCGCCTTGATCTTCAGCCGGCCGTCCTCACTGTACGACACCTCGATTGCATCCTTGGAGAAGCCCGGCAGCTCGGCAAAGATCTCGTACTGCGTCTCCGTATCAATCACATCGACACGAAACGGAAAGAGCACGCCGCCGACCTTGTCCAACGGATTGAAGGAATGTTCCATCACCGTATCCAACGCCTTGCTCAGCATCTCCTGCCCCTTCTCGGCATTCTCCTTCAAATTAAATGGCAATGGACGAAACATAACAGCCACCTCCGACCCTATAACGTACCAATCTACCGTATCATTATAGCAATAACCCGCTTTTTTTTCAATATGGCACATACGCATAAGAATAGGGTCATTCGACGAAGAACAGGAGCTTCGTCAAACAACCCTATAGAGGTTCCTCTTCCCCGGAAAGCGGGGAAGACTCAACCAATTAGAACGCCCAGTTCACCTGTGCACCGCCCGTCACACCGCGATGCGTGCCCTGCCAGCCCGTCATGTGTACGTTGTACGAGAAGCGGCTGTTCTTCGGGGCAAAGCGATACGCCAGCTCAAGCATCAGGCTGCCGCCACGCAGGGAGGGACTTGGTGCATCGTACCCCTGGAAGGATACGCCCGCCTTCCCGCTGAGCTCATACTCCCACGCAAGTCCCGCGAGGATTTCACTCTTTTCGCTGTCCTTATGGGTGTAGCGGAAGCCCATGCGCACGCGGTTTGAGTTCACGACACCAAAGTCATAGGTGTCGACGCCCGCACCGCGCCCACTCGTGGCAATGTCCGCCTGCATGCCCGACTGGCGCGACCAGAAGTAACGCAGGTAGGTATCCAGCCGATCCTTCGCGTTGACACGGAACTCCTTGCCGATGCCGAGATGCGCCGCGTAGTACGCGTTCGAGCTGTCATAGTGCGAGTTCGTGCCGCTGTAGATCGAGCCGCTGTAGTCGCTGCGCGCCTTTCCACCGTGAAGCGCCGCCTCTGCCCAGACGCCATTTGTCTTTTCGAGGCGTCCCATGATGCCTGCGCCGAGGTAGCTGACATGTCCGCTGCCATGCGTCCCGTCGTCCAGGAAGGAGTCATATTTGCCCTTGCCGTATTCGACAAACGGGGTAAAGGTGAGCGTCGCGTGCTTTTTCTTCAGCTCACGCGCCCAGCCGAGGCTGAGATGGTAGCCCTTGGTGTCGGCAAAAGAGCCTGTCTCCGTCTCGATGTCGCTATGCTCCATCGCCGCCCAGAGATGGTAGCCGCGCGCATCCTTATCCTCTGTTCCCGCTGCTTTCTTGGCTGAAGCGATACCGGGGCCGGCGAGGAGGTTCGCGCCGCGGTTGATGAAGTCGGTGGCGGCAGCTCTGGTCTCCGCAAAGGATTTGGTCTGGTCGCTGATCGCCGCCTTTGTGACGGTGGCAATCAGCTCATCCGTTCCCCGCTTCATGATGTCAAAGCCATAGAGGAGCGAGACGCCCTGCATCGCCTCCGCATGATTGACGAGAACCTGCGGAGAAACGCTGTCCGCATCGGTGGTGAGGGTGCCGTTTCCTGCCACTTTCATGAGGCTGATGACGTCATTGACCTTGAGATTCCGTGCCATCCGTCCCTTGACACCAACGCCGACAGCGATGCCGCGGATGTCCTTGCTCGTAACGCCGAGCTTCAGGAGGGTCGGATTCTCGTTTTGGATGTCCTCCCCGAGGTAGAAGTGCAGGTTCTTAATCCCGCTGAAATCGTTGATGTGCGAGGTCGGATGTGCCGTCTCATAGCAGACCGCGAGGGTGTTGTCATGGTCATTTGCCCCACCGACGCCGCCGATAACGTTACCACCGACGTTCGCGCCCGTCAGATTGATGATGTTGTTGTCGTTCCTGCCCGTGGCATTTCCTGCAACAACATTGCCCGTGACGGTGGCGCCGCGCCCGACGTTGACGATGTTCCCCTCGGCGGTGATGCAGCTGCCACCGTAGACATTCCCCGTGACGGTGACGCCGTCCGCGATGTTCACAATGTTGCGCAGTGAGGCGCGCACTGCGTGTCCGCCGTATACATCACCCGTGACGTCTGCCTTCACGTTGACGATGTTGTCGATGGCATCCAGCCCCGCACTGTCGGTAGACCCGCCGATGATCTTGCCCGTAACAGCGGCATTGACGTCGACCGTATTGTTGACGGCACTGCCACCCGTGGAATGCGCGCCCGTGATGACGGTCGCAGCATTCGACGTCGGCGTCACCGTGATGGTGACGCTGTTCTTTTCGGCATCGCCGACTGCCTCTGCGCCCATGACCGACGCGCCGCTGAGGTTTCCTCCCTTCACTTCGACGGTGTTATTCACCGCCTTGCCTGCGCTCTGTGCGCCCTTCAGACTGCCCGTCACCGCGCCGCCCGAGATGACCGCATGATTCCCCGTTGCATCACCCGCAAGGGTATGGGCACCTATGGCCGTGGTGACCGTGCCGCCCGTCACCGCTGCGGTGTTCTCCTCCGCCGCGCCGTTCGTGCTCTCTGCACCCACGAGGTTGTTCGTGACACTGCCGCCAAGGAGGATGGCTTTGTTCTTATATGCCCTTCCCGCCTTGGTCTTTGCGCCGATGGCATTCGTCGCCGTGCCGGCCTCAATCGTCAGCGTATTCTCCTCGGCTGTACCGCTTGCCGTCTGTGTATCCCCCGCGACAGCGTTCGTAACAGTGGCGCCCGCCTGGAGGGTGAGGTTGTTTTCCTTGGTCTCCCCATTTGTTTTGTAGACGGTTTTTCCGCCGAAGACATCGGCATGGGCATTGCTGTTGATTTTAACATCCGCATGCCGCCACTTGTACGCCGAAAGATCAAGGCTGCCGCCCGCTGTCGTTGTGCTCTGGTTATTGTTCGTTACGAGGCTGTATTCAACGTCATCCGAACGCTCACTCCCCGTCGCCGGGTTATAGCCTGTGAGGGTGAGTGTCTTTCCTGCGCCCATGCGGAGGAGATGGACGTTCTTTTCCATGACGTTGCCAAGCCATGTGCTGACGGTACTGCCCGTCGGTGCCTCGATGGTGCTGTAGGTGAGCGTGGTCGTCTGATTCAGGGTAAGGACGTTGTCGCCGTCGGCGACACTTGGGCCGAGGTGAAAGCGGATCGTTTCAAAGCCCGAAAGGGTTCCCGCCTGTGCGCCCTTACTCTGAACGGCAAGGGTGTTGCCCGTCGCATCCGCCTTGTTGCCGCCAGCGATTTTGCCCGTGACCACCGTGGTGGCATCATTTGTGCCATCGCCGATGGTGACGACGTTCCCTGTGGTCTTGCCGCTGCCCGCCGCATAGCCGCCGTATACGTCGCCCGCGACAGTGCCTCCGGTGAGCAGGATCTTGCCGTTCTTGGCATCGCCGCTGCCGCCGTTGTAGCCGCCGTAGAGCGTGCCGCCGATGGTGCCGCCCGCAAGGCTCACTTCACTGCCCGTGACCGTGCCCGTTGCCGCGCTGTCCGCAATATGTCCACCGTAGACATTGCCCGTGACGTATGCTGCGTTCGAGAGGTTCACGATGCCCTTGGTGATCGTGCCCGTCGCCCCCGCAGCCGCAAGGGATGCGCCGTAGACGTCGTGGACGGTTCCGCCCGTGATGACTGCGGTATTTGTCATAGCACTGCCGCTCTTGGTCAGAAGTTTCGCGCCGTATGCCGCTTGGACATTCCCGCCCGAAACGGCGATCATGTTATTTTCAGCGTCGCCTGTCGTCGCATTCGGCTTGTTGTTGATGACAAGTCCGCCGTACGCCGCCGTTGTGATATTGCCGGCGGTGACGGTGAGCTTGTTCGTTTCCACCTTGTTGCCGGCGGCGGTGCGTCCCGCCCACGCCTCGGTGTGGGGAGTCGTTTCGCTGTAAGACGCTGTATGGTTCTTAAACTTGTATCCTGCCGCCGTGACCTGCGTCGTGGATGCCCCATGACTCGACGTGTCAATGGTGAACTCAAAGTCCCCGCTCGTTGTGCTCTTGACCCCGCCGCCCAGCGTATAGGTGTCGTCCGTCCCCTTCATGAAGCTGATGCCCGCTGCATTCTGCATGAGGACGAGGTTATATGGCTCAAACGTACTGATCGTTCCGTTGAACTTACTCGCATCGACGGTGAGCTTGCGCCAGTCGAGGTTATTGGTTGCACCACTGTTCAGCGTAAGCATGGGACTCGCGGCGTTCAGCGCGCTGCTGTTGACATAGAACGCGAGGTTCTCGAAATTTTTGATGTTCGCCGCCGCAACGTTGGTCTTGACGTTCAGCGTGTTGCCCGTCGTGTCCGCCCCGTTGCCGCCGTAGATGGTACCATTGATTGTTGCGGAAAGGCTATGCTCCCCATCGCCGAGGTTCACGGTGTTCCCCGTCGTCTTGCCTGTCCCCGTCGTAAAACCGCCGTAGACGTCGCCCATCGAGCCGCCCGTGATCGTGACACGGTTGCCCGTTGCGCCTCCTGCCGATGTGGCAGAGGAAATATACCCGCCGTAGACCGTGCCGCCGGTGCCGACCGTGCCACCCGAGATATTTACCTTGTTGCCGGTGGCACTGCCGCCATCACTCGACGTAAAGCCGCCGTAGATGTTGCGCACCGTGCCGCTCATGAGGTTCACCGTGTTGTCCGTGCTGTCCTTCTTCGCCGCCTTCGACGTGCCCGTGCCCGCCGTCCAGCCGCCGTAGGCATCACGATGCGTTGTTCCATTCACGGTGAGCGTATTCCCCGTCGTCGTGTTGCCGATGACGGAGCGTCCCGCCCAGACGTCCTCTGTCGCACTGCCCGTCGTTGGGGTCAGAGCATTCCCCTTAAAGGTATAGCCTTTGATCAGGATCTCCGTCGCCGTCGCCGCCGAGGTGTTTGTGTCGATGAATGCCTCGGTCGTATCGCTGCCCGCGAGTTCCTTTGCCCCTGTGTACGTCGTCCCGAGGTTAATGTTTGCCGTGTTCTTCATCAGGGTGAGTTTGCCGCTTGTTGGCATAGCACCCTTGTAGGTAAACTTTCCCCAGTCGAACATTGTCGCGCCGCCCGATATGGTCAGCATGGGATTGGCATCGTTCGTTGTGGTGGCTTTATAGTTGAAGTTCACCATGCCAAAGTTCGCAATGTTACCAACCGTGGCGTTCGTATTGACGTTGAGGACGTTACCCGTCGTGTCCGTCCCGCTGCCGCCGTAGATGGTGCCCGTGACAGTGGTGACGTCGTTCGTCGTCCCATTGCCGAGGTTCACGGTGTTCCCCGTGGTTGCCCCCGAGGCACTGTGCCCGCCGTAGACAGAACCAGTGACAGATCCGCCGTAGAGGTTCAGCGTGTGTCCCGTCGCCGCACCCGTTCCCGTGGTCTTGCCGCCGTAGACATTGCCTGTAACGGAGCCGCCCGTCACCTCGACGATACTCCCCGTGACAGATCCCGTCGCACCTGTCGCCGTCAGTGCCGCGCCGTAGACGCTGCCGCCAACGGTGCCCGCCGTGAGGTGTACTTCGTTGCCCGTGGCGCTTCCATCCTTGGTCTTTACCTCTGCGCCGTAGGCATCTGCTGTCTGCGCCCCCGCATTCAGGATGAGTTTGTTTGTTTCAGCGTTGCCCGATGTCTTGACGCTTCCATCCGCGTTCCGCTCGGTGTTTTCGACCATGCCGCCGCGCGCCGTAAGTGTCGCACTGCCGCCCGTCACCGTCAATGTGTTGTTCTTGACGGTCTTGCCGATGATGGAGCGTCCGCCCCATGCGCCATCGGGTGCTGCGCCCCCCGCATAGGCTGCATTTTTGTTGTTCTGGAAGCGGTACCCCTTGAGGTAGACGTACTGTGGGGTGGCACTGTTGCCGTCAGTCACAAGATCCGCCTCGTAGTCGTCGGATTTGATGTTCCCGCGCGTTCCTGTCGTACTGTAGTTGCTGAGGTTGATAGTGTTGGTATTCTTTAGGAGCGTAAAGATATGGTCGCCCGTCGCACTCGCCGTGACGCTGTCGAGGTCGTCGACATAGATCTTCTTCCAGTCCAGATTCGTCGCGCCGTTCGTGAGGGTCAGAAGCGTGTCGCCCGCCGCAATATGTGGGCTATTGCCCTTGAACCGTACCGTGTCAAAGTTCCAGATATTCTTCGCCGTCGCACTGTCATAGATGTTCAGCGTGTTGCCCGTCGTGTCCGTCTTGTTTCCGCCGTAAATGATGCCAATGACCGTACCTAAGGCAACAGCATCGTCTTTCGTGCCGAGGTTCACGGTGTTTCCCGTCGTTTTGCCCGTGCCGTTCGTATAGCCCGCATAGACATCACCGACCGTACCGCCCGTGATCGTGACACTGTTGCCCGTCGCGTCTCCTGTCGATGTGGCAGAGGAAATATACCCGCCATAGACCGTGCCGCCGATGCCGGATGCCGGGGCGACTGTGCCGCCCGAGATATTGACCTTGTTGCCCGTGGCGCTGCCGCCATCACTCGACGTAAAGCCGCCGTAGATGTTGCGCACCGTGCCGCTTATGAGGTTCACCGTGTTGCCCGTGCTGCTGTTTGCAGCATCGCCCGTCGCATCCGTGCCCGTCCCCGCCGTCCAGCCGCCGTAGGCATCGCGATATGTCGCAGTATTGTTGTTTACCGTGAGCGTATTGCCCGACGTCGTATTGCCGATGACGGAGCGTCCTGCCCAGATGTCTCCCTCCGCATTTGTCGAGGCGGATGTCTTGCCCTTGAAGGTATAGCCTCCGTAGAGGATCTTCTTGACGCCCGTGCCCGTTCCCGTGTCCGTATAGATGACAAATTCCTTCGTCCCGGTACTCGAAACGGCTCTGCTGTGGTCATAGCTTGTGAGCGCAATGCCCGATGCATTGTGCATGAGCGTCGTCTCACCGTCGGGTGCATTGCCGCTGATGTCGAACTTCTTCCAGTCCAGACTTGTCCCGGCGGTGTCATTCAGCGTGAGCATCGTATCGCCCGTATGAATCGTGCTGTTGAAGTTGAACATCACCTTGCCGAAGTTCCGGATGTTCTTCGCCGTCGCCTTGGCGTTGACGTTTAGCACGTTGTCTTTTACGCGGTCACTCGCAGATGTACCCCCACCGCCGTAGAGCGTGACGTTTGCGAGACCGGTCGCGCTGAGAGTACCATCCGCCTTGCCGAGATTCACGGTATTGCCCGTCGCCTTGCCCGTGCCGTTCGTATAGCCGCCGTAAATTTTTGTATTGGCTCCGAAGGTACCGGACTCGATATTGATGGTATTGCCTTTGGCATCCCCCGCCGAGACGTTGTTCGGCGCAGTGAGTGCGGCGTTCGTCGCGATATAGCCGCCATAGAGCGTACCATTCGCGTTGAGCGTGCCGCCTTTGATATTGACCGTGTTGTTTTTTGCGTCGGCATTCTTCGTGGTATCAACCGCCGTAGGATTTGTCTTGCTCGTCGGATCCACAAGCAGATGCACGCCCTCCGTGTAGCCTGCATAGCCGTTCGTCACCGTACCGCCTGTGTTGAGGTTCAGCGTGTTGTAATCCGATCCGCCATTGAGTGCCTTGGTGTAGCCCGCGCGCGCGTTTGTGTAGCTGATGGGCACATGCGCGGACGTCTCCTCGATGTTCAGTATGTTGTGATTTGTTGTGTTGCCATATTTGGAATACCCCGCATGGATGTCTACACCACTCACCGTTGGTGTTTCCGTTGCGTATTGGAAACGGTCGCCGTCGAGAGAAAGACGAGAAACGGTAACCGTCCCTGTAGAGGCCGTATTAGCAAATTTACCAAACTCGTAGTCGCCCACATTATTGAGGAGCATAGGGGCGTAACCTTGGATGGTAAAGTTAGCGCTACTTAGCGCAAGTGTGAGTGTCGGCTTATTAATATTATTGTTTGCTAAATGTGTGACCCACGCATCCAAACCGTCGACAGTAATGTCACTCCAATTAAAATTGTTTGCTCCGGTATTAAAGTTAGTAGACAGCATCGTATCTCCGGAGTTAATACTTGTCCCTAAGACATATTGCATTTTCTGAAAGTTTAAAACGTACCCCATCTGGTTCCCGCTAGTTGTCACTTTCAGTGTATTGCCTGTCCTTACATCCGCGCTTAAATTTTCACTATACCCTCCATAGATAGATGACGTGCTTGATATCCCACTCAATGTAACCGTATTGTGAGTCGCGTTCCCACCTTTTGAATATCCGCCATATCCATATGCTGTATAAAAATAGTAGTTCGATATTCCACCATTTTTGAAGATCAGTTCATTGTATGTTGCATCCCCTGTTGAGGATTGATTATAGCCGGCATATACCTTAACACTTGTTCCACTCAAATATGTACCGTCTATTGTATACTTATTTTTCGTTACGGTATTACCAAGTGTAGATGTCCCCCCATAGATCGGTTGAGGCGTAGGCGTAGAGGCATTTACTGTCACGTCAGCATTCTTAAACTGGTTTGCATCAAAATAGATTTTGTTCGTACTTGTCGTTCCGTCCGCACTCAGTCCATATTCAACATTCCCGCCATCCGTTGTTTTCCACGGTGTTCCACTCAACCCCGCCGCAGAAGAACTCTGAACCAATGTTACACGCTGTGAACCGTTTAGATGCTCTCCCGTCTTTTTCGATGCCACCCATGTCGGCGCTCCGTCGACAGTAATGTCACTCCAATTAAAATTGTTTGCTCCGGTATTAAAGTTAGTAGACAGCATCGTATCTCCGGAGTTAATACTTGTCCCTAAGACATATTGCATTTTCTGAAAGTTTAAAACGTACCCCATCTGGTTCCCGCTAGTTGTCACTTTCAGTGTATTGCCTGTCCTTACATCCGCGCTTAAATTTTCACTATACCCTCCATAGATAGATGACGTGCTTGATATCCCACTCAATGTAACCGTATTGTGAGTCGCGTTCCCACCTTTTGAATATCCGCCATATCCATATGCTGTATAAAAATAGTAGTTCGATATTCCACCATTTTTGAAGATCAGTTCATTGTATGTTGCATCCCCTGTTGAGGATTGATTATAGCCGGCATATACCTTAACACTTGTTCCACTCAAATATGTACCGTCTATTGTGAGTTTATTGTTATAGACATCCCCTGTCCCTAATGTCGGTATATATCCTCCCGCAAGGGGATTCGGATAGGGCGTCGGCGTCGAGCTATCGATCGTTACATCCCCGCCCGTCACATCCGCAGCAGAGATGTGTTTTAAATCCGAAAAGAGTGTCCCTCCCGCGGACAGAGCAAACGCAACGAGAAGCGCCAGCTGTCGTTTGTTTTTCCGATTCTTTAACATGACAATCCCCTCCATGGCATTCCGTTCCAAACTACAGACATCCTATAGTACTATAATCCTAACTATACTCTTCCTCTCATCTCGTGTCAATATGATCTTATGACTTGTGTCATTTCATTTGCTGTGGGTTCATTGTAAAATGAAATCGGACACATAAAAAAGTAGAACATACAGAATCAATCTGGTAAAGTATCTTTGCACAAACACTACCAGAAGGTTCTGTATGTCCCACACTCATTCTACCACAAAACGCCGCACATTCAAGCACTTAAACGTCTATCAGCGCGGGCAGATCGAAGCGATGCTGCGTCTCGGTGTCCCCAGGGTGAAAATTGCCAAAGACCTTGGCATCGCCCGCTCCACCTTGTACGAGGAAATAAAGCGCGGCACGGTAGCGCAGAAGCGTTCCGATTGGACGTACTATGAGCAGTATTTTGCACAGTCCGGTCAAATGCGCTATGAGCGCAATCGTGAGAACTCCGGAAAACCGTCCAAATTTAACGCTGCACAGGACTTCATCCGGTATGTAGAAAACGCCATTCTCAAAGACAAACACTCTCCTGATGCAATCTGCGGGCGTGCCAAGCGTATGAATCTGTTCGAGGTGTCTGTCTGCACAAAGACCATCTACAACTACATTGCGATGGGGTTGCTCAAGGTCAAAAACATCGACCTGCGACAGAAGGTACGCCGTCGTAAGCGCAAAGAGAAAAAGAACCATGACGACGGCAGGACGCTCGGTGAGAGTATTGACCGCCGTGACCCTCTCGTTGACGAACGCTCCACCTTTGGGAATTGGGAACTTGACACCATCGTCGGGAAAAAGGGAACGGATCCTGTTCTGCTTGCCGCAGATGAACGTAAGAAGCGAAAGAGACACCTTATAAAGATTCGTGCAAAGACCGCAGAGGCAGTTGCCGAGGGGATTGCCAAACTAAGAGAGCTCTATGGGGCACAATTTTCACAGGTATTTCGTACGATCACCTGCGACAATGGGAGCGAGTTCGCTCGTCTGCAAGAAGCTGTTCCAGAGGCGAAGGTGTACTATGCTCATCCTTACGCACCTTGGGAACGTGGAACGAACGAGAAGCAGAATGCCCTCGTTCGGTATTTCATTCCGAAGGGCATGGATATGACGAACTTGAGCGAGGAAGAAGTGCAGCGCCTAGAGGATTGGATCAATACGCTGCCACGCAAAATTCTAGGTTATGAGACGCCACAAGAGCGCTTCGATGCCGCGCTAAAAAATCTTCACCCATAATTTTTGATTCTGTTATGCTCTACTGTCCGATTTGATATTGCAATTTAGGATAAAAATAAAGCCCTCGCGATCTCTCGCAAAAAGCTTTATTGTTTCCTATTGTCATGATGAATTTAGGGGTTGTATCACGGTTTTTGTCGCCTTTACAGAACTTTCCTTAATATATTTCATACGTGCATGAGCCCGCTCCGCCCTGCACGCAAGCAACTGTTTTATCTTCAGTGAGATGCGTCCACTCAATGCCATACTTCAAAAAGATCTCTGACGAAGCTGTATCAGTGATTCCATTACTCTTTCGTTGCTATGAATGCCACCCCTCACCTCTACGGAACTTGAACCCCATGCGCCTCCGCCATCTGTCGCACAGCATTCTCCGTCAGCTCTGTCATCTGCGCCACTGTCGAAATTGGTGTTCCGGCACGCAGCATATTTATTGCTACATGGGTGATTCCGTCATGTCGCCCTTCGGCACGCCCCTTAGCAAGGCCCTCGGCAAGTCCCTCGCGTCGCGAGCCGTTCATATCACTCACATAATCATGCTCATACTTCTCCCGCTGCTCGTATTTGCGCCGTCTCCCGGCGTCGCGCATGAATGTCTCTATCCGATCCCACGCCATGTTAATCGCCGCTTCACTCATTGCAATCTCCTCCATTTCCTCATTGCTCAATTTGTTCCCGATGAACGCCATCCATTTATCCAATGTCCGCATCTGGCGTATATCCGTACGTGTCACCTTCGGCAGCTCCAAAAAGTGGATCTCTAAATCCTCTGTCAGCCGATGCTCTCCCGTCTCATCATACAGTCCATACATGTGATGAAAGCCCTTTAGTGGGAGATAGGTATAGCCAAGCAAGTTGATTGAAATGGTTCGTCGCAGATGTGCGTAATCTTCCCCTCGCCTCAGTGTACTTTGGTAGAGTTTCGCCCAGTAGTACAGGCTCCGCTGTCCCATGTTCTGCCGCTTCTGTACCTGAACTTCAATATTATCCGCAGCATAACCTCCATCACAGTGATGTCATCTTCATATCTGCCAATCGCTCAACTTCCTCTATTGGCAGCTGCGTCGCAGCAGCGATCTGCTCGATACTCAGTTTACCTAGTGCAATCAATGCACTCGCTGTCGACCTTGCCGACTCGACGCGCCCCTCAGCACGCCCCTTAGCAAGTCCCTCGGCAAGTCCCTCACGTCGCGAGCCGTTCATATCACTCACATAATCATGCTCATACTTCTCCCGCTGCTCGTATTTGCGCCGTCTCCCGGCGTCGCGCATGAATGTCTCTATCCGATCCCACGCCATGTTAATCGCCGCTTCACTCATTGCAATCTCCTCCATTTCCTCATTGCTCAATTTGTTCCCGATGAACGCCATCCATTTATCCAGTGTCCGCATCCGGCGTATATCCGTACGCGTCACCTTCGGCAGCTCCAAAAAGTGGATCTCTAAATCCTCCGTCAGCCGATGCTCTCCCGTCTCATCATACAGTCCATACATATGATGAAAGCCCTTTAGTGGGAGATAGGTATAGCCAAGCAAGTTGATTGAAATGGTTCGTCGCAGATGTGCGTAATCTTCCCCTCGCCTCAGTGTACTTTGGTAGAGTTTCGCCCAGTAGTACAGGCTCCGCTGTCCCATGTTCTGCCGCTTCTGTACCTGAACTTCAATATTATCCGCAGCATAACCTCCATCACAGTGATGTCATCTTCATATCTGCCAATCGCTCAACTTCCTCTATTGACAGCTGCGTCGCTGCAGCGATCTGCTCAATACTCAGTTTACCTAGTGCAATCAATGCACTCGCTGTCGATCTCGCCGACTCAGCACGCCCTTCAGCGCGCCCCTCAGCACGCCCCTTAGCAAGTCCCTCGGCAAGTCCTTCGGCAAGTCCCTCGCGTCGTGAGCCGTTCATATCACTCACATAATCATGCTCATACTTCTCCCGCTGCTCGTATTTGCGCCGTCTCCCGGCGTCGCGCATGAATGTCTCTATCCGATCCCACGCCATGTTAATCGCCGCTTCACTCATTGCAATCTCCTCCATTTCCTCATTGCTCAATTTGTTCCCGATGAACGCCATCCATTTATCCAGTGTCCGCATCCGGCGTATATCCGTACGCGTCACCTTCGGCAGCTCCAAAAAGTGGATCTCTAAATCCTCCGTCAGCCGATGCTCTCCCGTCTCATCATACAGTCCATACATGTGATGAAAGCCCTTTAGCGGGAGATAGGTATAGCCAAGCAAGTTGATTGAAATGGTTCGTCGCAGATGTGCGTAATCTTCCCCTCGCCTCAGTGTACTATGGTAGAGTTTCGCCCAGTAGTACAGGCTCCGCTGTCCCATGTTCTGCCGCTTCTGTACCTGAACTTCAATATTATCCGCAGCATAACCTCCATCACAGTGATGTCATCTTCATATCTGCCAATCGCTCAACTTCCTCTATTGACAGCTGAGTCGCAGCAGCGATCTGCTCAATACTCAGTTTACCTAGTGCAATCAATGCACTCGCTGTCGACCTTGCCGACTCAGCACGCCCTTCAGCGCGCCCCTCAGCACGCCCTTCAGCGCGCCCCTCAGCACGCCCTTCAGCGCGCCCCTCAGCACGCCCCTTAGCAAGTCCCTCGGCAAGTCCTTCGGCAAGTCCCTCGCGTCGTGAGCCGTTCATATCACTCACATAATCATGCTCATACTTCTCCCGCTGCTCGTATTTGCGCCGTCTCCCGGCGTCGCGCATGAATGTCTCTATCCGATCCCACGCCATGTTAATCGCCGCTTCACTCATTGCAATCTCCTCCATTTCCTCATTGCTCAATTTGTTCCCGATGAACGCCATCCATTTATCCAGTGTCCGCATCCGGCGTATATCCGTACGCGTCACCTTCGGCAGCTCCAAAAAGTGGATCTCTAAATCCTCTGTCAGCCGATGCGCTCCCGTCTCATCATACAGTCCATACATGTGATGAAAGCCCTTTAGTGGGAGATAGGTATAGCCAAGTAAGTTGATTGAAATGGTTCGTCGCAGATGTGCGTAATCTTCCCCTCGCCTCAGTGTACTATGGTAGAGTTTCGCCCAGTAGTACAGGCTCCGCTGTCCCATGTTCTGTCGCTTCTGTACCTGAACTTCAATATTTATCTGTGTCTCGTCATTCGTCATACAAAGCAGATCAAGTGTCGATCCCTTTCCACTCTCCTCATCGGGATCGACTTCTCGGTCGGCAAACTGCAAATCGACAAATGCCCTTTCCCCCTCCAGTCCAAGCACCGCATTGATAAAGGACAGCGTTATCTCCTTGTTCTCTCTGTGCCCAAAGATGAATTTGAATAGGATATCATTCAATGCGTTAAACTTTCTCGTCCGCATGACTTATTCTCCTCACTGCAACATCTCAATTCCATGCTCCTCCGCCATCTGTCGCACAGTATTCTCCGTCAGCTCTGTCATCTGTGCCACCATCGGAATTGAAGTTCTATCCGCAGCATAACCTCCATCACAGTGATGTCATCTTCATATCTGCCAATCGCTCAACTTCCTCTATTGACAGCTGCGTCGCTGCAGCGATCTGCTCAATACTCAGTTTACCTAGTCCAATCAACGCACTCGCTGTCGACCTTGCCGACTCAGCACGCCCTTCAGCGCGCCCCTCAGCAAGTCCCTCGGCAAGTCCTTCGGCAAGTCCCTCGCGTCGCGAGCCGTTCATATCACTCACATAATCATGCTCATACTTCTCCCGCTGCTCGTATTTGCGCCGTCTCCCGGCGTCGCGCATGAATGTCTCTATCCGATCCCACGCCATGTTAATCGCCGCTTCACTCATTGCAATCTCCTCCATTTCCTCATTGCTCAATTTGTTCCCGATGAACGCCATCCATTTATCCAATGTCCGCATCTGGCGTATATCCGTACGCGTCACCTTCGGCAGCTCCAAAAAGTGGATCTCTAAATCCTCTGTCAGCCGATGCGCTCCCGCCTCATCATACAGTCCATACATGTGATGAAAGCCCTTTAGTGGGAGATAGGTATAGCCAAGTAAGTTGATTGAAATGGTTCGTCGCAGATGTGCGTAATCTTCCCCTCGCCTCAGTGTACTTTGGTGTTCCGGCACACAGTATATTTATTGCTGCATGGGCAGTTGTATCATAACGTACACTCTCCACACAAAGTATCGCTGCTTTTATTATAATTTTTTCTGTCATAAACGTCAAACGATGGAATGATCAATGAACCAATACCTTTATACCTGTCTATCGCAGACTACGGACACACAAAAAAGGAGTGACATAACGTCACTCCTTCAAGTCTCTATCGAGTTATGCGATCAGTCCGTCACCGTCTCGTCGCCCTCGGATGCGCTCTCCGCCGCATACTTCTTGACGTCAGCACTGTCTGCATCACGCTTTGCCTTCGTGATGGAGAGGGAGATGCGCTTGCGCTTCGTGTCGATGCGGAGCACCTTGACCACAACGACATCGCCCGTGTGGACTGCCTCGTCCGCACGCTCGATGCGCTTCTCGGCGAGCTCGCCCATCGGGATCAGTCCATCAAAACCCGGCTCGATTTCCATGAATGCACCGAAGTCGGTCAGCTTGATGATCTTGCCTTCGATGAAGTCGCCCTCTGCGTACTTCTCTGCCTTTTCGACCCACGGATCCGGAAGGGTATCCTTGACCGAGAGGGAAATGCGCTTCGCATCGCGATCCACGCTCTTTACGTAGACGTCGAGCTCCTGCCCAACCTCGAGCACCTCTGACGGATGCTTGACGCGATGCCACGCGAGATCAGAGATATGTGCCAGACCATCCACACCGCCGATGTCAATGAAGGCTCCGTAGTCCACGAGACGCTTGACCGTACCGCGTACGATCTGCTCCGGCTCGATGGCAGAGAACACAGCCTCTTCCTTCTCCGCGCGGTCACGCTCGAGCAGCTTACGGCGCGAAAGGACGAGACGGCGCTTCTGCACGTCGATCTCGATGATCTCCGCCTCAACCGTCTGGTCAACGTAGACCGAAAGATCCTTCACGAAGTGAAGCTCCATCTGGGAGGCAGGAATGAAGCCGCGCAGTCCCATGACGTAGGCGACAAGTCCACCCTTGACCTCTTTGGCGACCTTCGCCTCGACGGTCTCGCCCTTCTCCTTGATGACCTCGATGTCCTTCCATGCGGCCATCTTGTCAGCTTCGACCTTCGAGAGGCTGCCGCCGTTATCGCCGCCGAGAGACTTGATGTAGACATCAATCTCATCGCCGACCTTCACGACATCGCGTGCATCGTCCGGCGCAGGAACGGCAAGATCCCTCTTGGAGACAGGAATTTCCTGCTTGTAGCCAATATCCACATACGCCTCATCACGGGATACCTGGACAACAACCCCTTTGACCACGGTGCGCTCTTGGATATCGGGCATATCTTCCTGTTCCAAAAGTTCCTTCATGCTCTGCTCTGACACTGTTTAAAAACCTCCTTGATAATCCAGTCCGGTGTAGAAGCACCGGCTGTAATACCAATTTTATTAATATGATTCAACCAATCAGACTGCAGTTCATCTGCTGTCTCAATGTGATAGGTTCGACATTTTTCGCTGCACAGCTGCGCGAGTCGCATCGTATTTGCGCTGTTCTTCCCCCCGACGACAATCATTGCATCCACGTGCTCTGCCAGATCCATCGCCGCCGACTGACGCATATCCGTCGCCGTGCAGATCGTCCGCAGGATCTTGATGTCGCGCGACTTTTCCAGAAGGACAGACGCGATGCGCCGAAAGCGATCACTCGAAAACGTTGTCTGACAGACGACGCCGAGCTTCCCAAAGGTTGGCAGCGCCGCTGCCTCCTCCTCGCTCTCGATAATGTGTGCCTGCTGTGCTGTCCACTCGAAGATACTCTTGACCTCCGGGTGATTCTTTTCGCCGATGATGACAACGGTATAGCCCTCCGCCGAGAGCTGCTTTGCCGAAAGCTGCGCCTTCTTGACGTGCGGACAGGTTGCATCCACAAGATTCAGACCGCGCTGCTCCGCCTGTGCGTACACCGCTGGACCAACGCCATGCGAACGAATGATAACCGTCCCATCCTGCATCTCGTCCAGTGTGCTGACCGTGCCGACGCCCTCCTCTTTCAGGCGTTCCACCATCTGCGGATTATGAATGATCGGACCGAGTGTACTGGATGTCCCATCGGGGGAAGCGTTCTCTCTGGCGATCTCAATGGCGCGTTTGACGCCATAACAAAAGCCGAGATGTTCCGCTAAAATAACCTCCATAGACCTCTCCAACACATACCGAAATACACGGCGACTCTTATCCCACTCACACAATCTGTTGAACAGTATAACACGGCTATCGCGGGCGTGCAAATAAATTTTTTCAATTCGCGCAAAAACTTTGGCGTGGGGTTTAGTTCCACGCGATCGTGGTGACGATTGCTTCCACGGCCTCAACGGAAACCGGCTCCTCAAAGGAGAGGGAGAAGGTATACCCGCCACGCGACCAAAGGGCAAGATGCACCAGCCGCCCCGACCCCTTGACGCGGATGTACTGCCGTCCGGCCTGAACGACCTGGTTCACTTCGTACGCCGTGCTGTCACCGCTGATATCTGCATTCCCCGCCGCCATGCGGAAGAGGATCTCCTTGCCGTCGCTGTTGCGATAAAAGATTTCGGCGAGGCTTTTGTCGATTGCGATAACATTCTTCTGTGCATAGCCCACAGGAAGGAGTGTCGGTGTGTAGACCGGCAGTCCTGCCACCGCCCATGCGTCACGGACGCTCGGATACTCCACGAGCGGCGACGGCATTCCGACCATCGGCTCTGCACTGACGGCCGTCGGCATTGCCTCTGCCGCTGTGGCCAACGCTGCACACGAAGCAATCAAACCAGCCATCATCAGACGTTTTACATCATTGTACTTCATCAAGATATCGTTCCTATTTCCGACTGCTTCAACTCTTTCTTCTTCGTCGCTGCGCCCGCGAGCATAGTACGGGCATTCGCAAGTGCCGCCCACGTAACATCATCGCCCGATGCCATGCGTGCGATCTCGCGGACGCGCTCCTTCTCACTGAGCGGCTCGACGCGCGTCACTGTCGCTCCGTCGACGACGGATTTTGCGATATAGAGATGCACATCCGCCATGCAGGCGATCTGCGGCAAATGCGTGATGCAGAGCACCTGCTTATACTGCGCGACGAACGCAATCCGCTCTGCGACCATCTGCGCAGTGCGCCCGCCGATCCCCGTGTCGATTTCATCAAACACCATGCTTGTCCCATCGGTATCCCGTGCCGCAACGATGGCCTTGATGGCGAGTGCAATGCGCGAGAGTTCACCGCCCGAGGCGATTTTCTCCAGAGGCTTTTCCGCCTCGCCGACATTTGCGGAAAACAGCATCGTGAGACGATCTGCACCATGGGTTGTATACTGCTCCTCCGGCGTGACAACAATGTGAAAACGTGCCTGCTTCATGCCAAGCCCCTGCAGCTCCCGTTCGATCTTCGCGGAGAGCGCCGCACCGACCTTCTGCCGTTGTTTCGTCAGCTCCGCGGCGCATTGTTCCATGCGCTGCCGGAGCCTTGCAATCGCCGCATTCAGTTCCTCTATGTCCATATCATAGCGTTCAGCGGAGGAGATCTCTGTTCGCAGCGCTTCGAGGCGCGCTAGGACAGCAGAGATGCTGCCGCCATATTTTTTCTTAAGGCGCTCGATCACATCCATGCGCAGCTGGATCTTGTCCAGCGAGGCGGGATCCGCGTCGATGCCCTCTAGGTAGTCCCGCACTTCATAGGATGCCTCCTGCAGGGAGATATACGCTTCCTCGATCATTGCCTGCGCCCCCGCAAGGCTCTCATCGTAGCGTGCAATCTCCTCCAGTGCGTGCGTGACGCGCGATAGTGCCGTCAGGACGGCAGCCCCCTCCTCCGTATCCTCACTGAGGAGATTGCTCGCCTCGGCAGCGTGCTCCACCAAGCGTTCCGCATGGGAGAGACGTCGAATCTCGATCTCGAGTTCCTCATCCTCTCCCTCTGTGAGTTCCGCCTCTGCGATTTCCTGCTCCTGCCAGCGGAGCATATCCAGACGCTCGGCGATCTCCGCATTTTCCTCCGTACGCATCTCACGCTCTTTCGTCCGCGCCTTCCAGGCCCGATAGACATCCTGATAGGCACATAGGCGCTCCGCGAGATCGGCATCACCGCCTTCAAGGAGGCTGCGCTGCGCTTCCTCGCGCAGGAGTGCCAAGTTCTCGTTCTGTCCATGGATATCCACGAGATGCGGCGCAAGTTTTTTGAGAAAGGTCAGCGTCACATGGGCACCGTTGACAAGAATGGAGCTTTTCCCCGCACGTGATACCTTGCGTACGATGATCAGCTCATCATCGTATTCGATCTCCTGTTCGGCGAGCAATGCGGACACGACAGAGTTTTCCTCGATGGAAAAAACAGCCTCCACACGCAGAAAATCACAGCCGCTGCGTATGACGTCGGCAAGGACACGCTGACCGAGGATTGTCCCCAGTGCACCAATCAGAATGGACTTGCCCGCACCGGTTTCACCCGTGAGGATGTTCAGCCCCGTGCCGAACTCGACGGTCACCTCTTCCAAAAGGGCAAAATTCTGAATCCGTAGGCTGTGCAGCACCACACATCCCTCCTTTTAGTGCATGAGTTTTTGAATACGTGCAACGATATCCGCCGCTGCCTCCTTCGGGCGGATGAGCACGAAAATATGGTCGTCGCCTGCAATCGTTCCGATGACTTCCGACCATGCCGACGCGTCGAGCGCGGATGCCACCGTTCCCGCTGCCCCTGGCGCAGTGCGCACGACGACGATGTTCTCACTGAAATCGCAGCTCTGCACATTGTCTTTGAAGACACGACGCATGCGTGCCTCGGAAAAACGCTGTCCCTCTTGCGGCGCGACAGCATAGCGATAGTGTCCGCCGCCTGCCGGTACCTTGATGAGCAGGAGTTCCTTGATGTCCCGCGAGATCGTCGCCTGCGTGACGTGCACATGGCGCGCACAGAGCGCTGCCGCAAGTGCCTCCTGTGTCTCGATGATTTCTTCACGGATGATCTGTTTGATGAGGTCGTGACGACGACGTTTCATTCCGCTCTCTCCTAGCAGTTTCTCCAGAGTTTTGTCCGCAGCGTCTGATAGTAGTCTTTGTCCTCAAATTTGATGATGCCCGCCCGCACGTCGGAACAGCGTACCGTCACGGTATCGTCAGGACGGATCGGCGTGGTCTCCTGCCCATCGATGGTGACGATGATGCTCTGGCGCGTATCGAGCAGATGGATGTGCACCACGTCCTCCTCGCGTATGACTAGCGGGCGGATGTTTAGCGTATGTGCGCAGATGGGCGTGAGCAGAATGCCGCGCACCATCGGGTTCATGATTGGCCCGCCCGCCGAAAGGGAGTAGGCCGTTGAGCCCGTCGGCGAGGCAACGATAAATCCGTCCGCCTTGCATGCAACCAGCGGTGTACTGTTCACCGTCAGCCCCAGCGTGATAACGCGCGCCACATCGCCCTTGGTCACCACAATGTCGTTGATCGCATAGCCGAGAAAATGCTCTTCTCCGCATGGATGCGTCACATAGCCCGCGAGCAGCGGCCGTTGCTCCACGCGGTAATCTCCCGCACAGAGCTGTCCCAGACGCCGTTCCAGCTCATTGAGCTCAATATCCGCCATAAAGCCGAGTGTCCCCAAATTGATGCCACAGACCGGCACGGGGTTCTCCGCGTAGCGTCGGCAGATGCCGAGCAGTGTACCGTCTCCGCCGAGACTCAGGGCAAAGTCGGCGGGCAGACGCTCGATGTCGTCTGCACCGCACTCCTCCATGCCGAACTCCGCCGCGCGCGCACGCGGTAGGATGATACGCGCGCCCCGTGCCGTAAGAAAGCTGCGGATGCGCAGGACAATATCCCGCATCTCCGGACGCTCGACATAGGGAAAAACTGCAACCGTCAACATAATCCGCTCCGCATCTCATCCATCCAGTGTACGATGTGCCTCTGCCACCACAGCGGCGATCTCCTCATCCGCGATAGCCGTACGTCCGCCCTGCATCCCCAGATAGAGGAGATACTCGATATTCCCCTTTGGTCCCTTGACCGGAGAAAAGGTCAGTCCGCGCGGAACAAAGCCCAGCCCCCCTGCGGTGGCAAGGACGCGTGCAATCACTTCCTCGTGCACTGCAGGGTCACGCACAACACCGTTCTTTCCGACGCGATCCTTTCCCGCCTCGAATTGCGGCTTGATGAGGGCGAGCACCTCTCCCTCCGGTGAGAGGAGCGTCCGCACAACGGGGAGCACCTTATCCAGCGAGATGAATGCCACATCGATCGAGGCAAAGTCCGGCGCATGATCCAGCATATCCGGCGTTACCTTGCGGATGTTCGTACGCTCCATGTTAATGACGCGTGCATCCGTGCGCAGTTTCCAGTCGAGCTGTCCATATCCCACATCAATCGCATAGACCTTGACCGCGCCATTCTGCAGCATACAGTCCGTAAATCCGCCCGTGGACGCACCAATGTCTGCCGCTGTCCGCTCCGCAAGGCAAATGCCGAACGCAGTGATCCCCTTTGCGAGCTTCAGTCCGCCGCGGCTGACATACGGAAGATCTTCTCCCACGACGCGCAGTACTGCATCAGCGGGAACGGTTGCGCCTGCTTTATCCACACGCTGCTCGTTGACAAGCACCTGTCCTGCCATAATGAGGCGCTTCGCGCGCTCACGGCTCGGTGCAAGCCCTTGTACGGTGAGCAGCACATCCAAACGCTCTTTCTTCAACGGCGCCCCCTACTGCTTCCGATACACGAGATAGGACACCAGTTCACGCAGAAAATCTGCCTCCGCGCCGAAATCACGGAGCGCCGCACACGCATCCTTCACCGTCTGTGCTGCAAGTTCCTGCGCCTCATCGAGCGAGGTCAGGGAGACATAGGTCGACTTGTGGTTTTTCTCATCGCTTCCAACGGGCTTACCGATGTCCTCTGCCGTCCCGACGACATCGAGAATGTCGTCCGTGATCTGAAAGGCAAGCCCGAACTGCTCCGCATACGTTGTAAGTGATGCAAGCTGTGCCTCGGACGCACCCCCGAGGATTGCGCCGCTGCGCAGTGCTGCACGAAAGAGTGCCCCCGTTTTGCCCATGTGGACACGGCGCATCTCCTCCATCGAGATGCGATGTTCCTCTGCACGCAGGTCGAGCACCTGACCGCCCACCATGCCCTCAGCACCGGCAGCACGACTGATCTCATCCACCACGCGCAGAAGTGTATCGGCGGATACATCCTGCTGGCGCAGGATGACCGTAAACGCGAGCGTTAGAAGTCCGTCACCTGCAAGGATGGCAATGCCGTCGCCAAAGACCTTGTGATTGGTCAATTTGCCGCGCCGATAGTCGTCGTTGTCCATCGCCGGGAGATCGTCGTGAATGAGGGAATACGTGTGAATCATCTCAAGTGCACACGCCACGGACAGGAACTTGGCGCCATCCGCTCCTACCGCATCCGCTGCCGCCATGAGGAGCACAGGTCGCAGACGTTTCCCGCCTGCCATCAGACTGTACGCCATCGCCTGCCGCAGCGTATCATCGAGCACATCCGTCCGATCCAGCTCCGCCTGCAGCGCACGCTCCACCAGCTCCTGCCGCGCCCGCCAACGTTCCTTCATCTCAGCCTCCGATCTTCAGCGGTTCTTGTGCAACGCCGTCCGCCGTCTCCCGCACGAGGAGATCCATCGTCTCCTCCGCGCGCCGCAGCGACGTGGCGCAGAACTCCGAGAGCTTAATTCCTTCGGAGTACTTTGCCATGAGATCAGCAAGGGCCAAATCACCCGCCTCGATCTCAGCAACAATCTGCTCCAACGCCCCCAGTGCTTCCTCAAACGCCATCTCTTTTTTACGCGCCATTCTGCTGCTCCTTTGCCTGTTCTACGACGGCAGATATCTTGCCGTCCGCAAATGTAATGTTCACGCGGTCACCCGCCGTGACGTCCTTCACGCGGCTCACGGCACGCCCGTCCTTCTCCACAATGCTGAACCCACGATAGAGAACCCGTACGGGGTTGAGCAGCTCCAGTCGCTTCAGCACGAGCTCAAGACGATGCCGCGCTGCGACGCTCTGCTCCTTTGCCGCACGATGGAGCTCTGCCGTGGCACGGTCACTGCGCTGCATCAGCGGGGCGATCAACATGCGCGGATTGGTGCACCAAGGCCGCTGAACGAGCGTGCTCAGGCGCGCGACGGCGTGATCGATCTGTCGCTTCCGCCCCGCGTCAAGACGTGCACGCAGCCCCATGAGGAATCGCTCCATTTCCGCCGCATCAGGAACGGCAAACTCCGCCGCCTGCGAGGGTGTCGCCGCACGCCGATCGCTGACGAAATCCACAAGCGTCGTATCCGTCTCATGCCCCACGGCCGAAATCACGGGAATACGCGACCGATAGACGGCGCGGACGACGACCTCCTCATTAAACGCCCAGAGATCCTCTGCACTCCCGCCGCCGCGGCCAACGATCAGGACATCCACCGGATATTTCTCATTGAAAAACGCCACGGCATCCGCAATCTGCTCCGCCGCTCCTGCGCCCTGCACCAGAACGGGATGAAGGATGAGCTGCACACCCGGCCAGCGTCGCTTGGAGACATTGTGGATATCGCGCAGCACCGCTCCTGCCGACGACGTGACAATCCCAATGCGTCGCGGAAAGCGCGGCAGCGGCTGTTTATGTCCTTCATCAAAAAGCCCCTCGGCGGCGAGGCGATCGCGCATCTGCTCAAAGGCGAGGGCGAGCGCCCCCGCGCCCTCGGGTGTCAAGAAGCTGACATAGAGCTGATATGCTCCGTCACGCTCATAGACGGAGATATTGCCACCCGCGATCACCTGCATCCCGTTCTCGGGTGCAAAGCGCAGATTTCGCGCATAGCCGTTGAACATGACGCACTTCATACTTGAGCCTGCATCTTTTAGGGTAAAGTAGGCATGTCCCGACGGATAGCGTTTATAGTTGGACACCTCGCCGCGTATCAAAAGATCCGACAGAATCGGCTCATGCTCAAACATCCCCTTGATATAGCGCGTTACATCACTGACACTGTGAACGGTCATAACCACCTCTCCCCCATAACGATAAAAAAAGAACCATTGCACCGACTGTGCAACGGATTCTTTTTCATCAGTTATCCCATTGATTTCTGCAACGCAGCAAGGATACCGTTTACATAGCGGCCCGCATCGTCCGACCCATATTTTTTTGCCAGCTCCACTGCTTCGTTAATGGCAATCGGAGGGTCAATGCGTTCCTCCTGATAGCACATCTCATAGTACGCCATGCGGATGAGATTGCGATCCACGGGCGCCATGCGATGGAGCTTCCACTCCTTCGCCATGCGCTCAATCGCCGCATCGATCTCCGGCTGAACGGAGCACGTACCCTGCACGAGCCCGTTTGCATAGGCAAGATCCTTCTCCGTCAACCCGTCCACAGCGTCGCTGGCAAGATCCCCTGCCGCGACAGTCGGCGGACGATCCTGATCGAACTCCCGCTGAAAAAGTGTCAAAAGCGCCGCCTCACGCGCGTGTCTGCGGCTCATGACATCCTCCGAAAGAGATTCCGCAGTCCCGACAGATCAATGATCTCTGACCAATGTCGATGCTCTGACTGCAATCCAATATACATGCCGATACCGGCACAGAGAATCACAAAGACAATATTCCAAAAACCAAACAGCAGGACACAGACGCCGAACAGGGTTCCGAGCACCAGTCCGCCTGTCCGTCCGCGATGGTACATCCACTGTTCCTGCAGGAGCTGCAGCAGATATTCTTTCATGCGCACCTCCCACTACGCCACAGAGCGTTTTGCCGCACCGGACGCGCCGATCTCCGTCACACTGATCTTGACCGGCACCTCGGCTACACCGAGGACCTCATGAATATGCTGCTGCACACTCTGCGTCAGCTGCTCCGTCACCTGTCCCAATGCTGCGTGATCCGCAATGCTGATCTTCAGCTCAATATGCATGGGCGGATCTGCGCTGTCCTTCCGCTGCTCATGCACCACAATGACTGCCGCTGCCTCACGCACCTCCTGCATAGCCAGCGTGGTACGCTCGACGATGCCCTGCACGGCAGGGAGTGCCACCTGAACGGAACCGGCCGGTGTCTCGATCACCATAAACTCCCCGTCCGTACGTGTAGAAGATGAGAAACGCGAAAACACCGCAAAGAAGAACTTTAGGCTGAACAGAAAATACACCGCACAGCCTATAAGGAGTTCCTGACGGGACAGTGCATAGCGCAGTTCATTCAGCCAGATACTCTCCGGCAGGATACGCAGTACTGCCGCTGCGACGGCAACGGCGAGTGCCATGCCGAGAATCGCATACGGCAGGAGAAGCAGACGGTTAAGAATCCCCATGGTTCATAGCCCCCGACTGCACTTAGTGTACACGCGACTCCTCGACCTTCGGCTCCTCCTCAGGGAATCCGACGCCCTGCACATGC
Organism: Selenomonas sp. oral taxon 136; assembly: GCF_001554015.1. Taxonomy (NCBI): domain Bacteria; kingdom Bacillati; phylum Bacillota; class Negativicutes; order Selenomonadales; family Selenomonadaceae; genus Selenomonas; species Selenomonas sp. oral taxon 136. The sequence continues at coordinate 2,138,296 of NZ_CP014239.1, read as the reverse complement.
ACGTTCACCTCGACCACAGACAGCCCCGTCATCGTCTCGATGGCGCGCTTGACATTCTCCTGCGCCGCAAGGGCAACTTCAGGAATGCGGATGCCATACTTGACGATGATGTAGAGATCAACCGCAGCCTCTTTCTCACCGACTTCGACCTTGACCCCCTTGGAGAAATTCTTACGCCCCAGGATCTCAGCGATGCCGCCGGCGATACCACCGCTCATGCCCGCAATTCCATCGACTTCCGTCGTGGCAAGCCCCGCGATAATGCTGACGACCTCATCAGCGACGCGAATCGTCCCAAGACCTGTTTCCTTCTTTACAACATCCTTCTCATTGTCCATGTTCATATCCTCCAAATTTAATATGATTATACTCAGGCGCGCTCGATGTAGTTGCCCGTGCGCGTATCAATGCGCAGAACATCTCCCTCGTTGATGAATAGGGGCACACGCACCTCATAACCGGTCTCAACCTTTGCCATCTTCGTCGCGCCCGTCGCCGTATTTCCCTTGACACTCGGCTCGCACTCGACGACCTTCAGATTGACGGAGTTCGGCAGCTGGATGCCAATGATGCGCCCCTTGAACTGCTGCACCGCCACCTCCATGTTCTCCATGAGGTAGTTCAGCGCATCGCCCAGCTGTTCGCGCGTCAGCTCCGTCTGCTCATAGGTCTCCGTGTTCATGAACGTATAGACGCCGTCCGCCTCATAGAGGTACTGCATGGTATGCGTCTCGAGATGCGCCGCAGGCATCTTCTCGTTCGGATTGAACGTGCGCTCCACTACAGCACCGGTCTCGACGTTCTTGATCTTCGTACGGACGAACGCGGCACCCTTTCCCGGTTTCACGTGCTGAAAATCAACAATCTGCCAGACACCCCCATCGTACTCAATGGTCAGGCCTGTGCGGAAATCGGTGCTGTTAATCATATTGTTCGTTCCTCCATATCTGTTATACCTTTACACATTATAGCGGGTTTATATACATATTTCAATAAATTCTTTTGGCGCGTGCGTCAGCGGCTCTGCTCCGTCATGCGTGATGAGCACCGTGTCCTCGATGCGGATTCCACCCCAGCCTGGAAGATAGATTCCCGGCTCATCGGTAATCAGCATATTCTCCTGCAGTGCGACAGGACAGGACTTCGAAAGGCGCGGCTCCTCGTGGATCTCAAGCCCAAGGCTATGTCCAAGCCCATGTCCAAAATACTGTGCAAGATTCTTCTCAGCGAGAGCATCGCGTGCCACGCGGTCTGCCTCGATCCCTGTGACCCCGGGATGCAGTGCCGCGAGTGCACGCTCCTGCGCCGCGAGCACGGCATCATAGCGCTCGCGCTGATGCGCGTCTGCCCGTCCGACGCAGATGGTCCGCGTGATGTCTGAGCAGTAGCCCTCATAGACCGCGCCGAAGTCCATCGTCACGAGCTCGCCGCGCGCGATCTCCTTCGTACTTGCCACGCCGTGCGGCAGACTGCCCCGCACCCCCGAGGCGACAATCGTCGTAAAGGCAGGGCGCTCCGAGCCCTCACGCCGCATGAAGTACTCCATCTCAGCGGCCACCTCACACTCCGTCATGCCGGGGCGAATAACGGTGATGATGTGCGCGAATGCCGCATCGGCAATCGCACAGGCACGGCGAATGGCGGCGATCTCATCCGCATCCTTGACCATGCGCAGTGCATCGAGGGAGAGCGACGTGTCAAAGGAGATCTCTCCCAGCATAGACTTCAGCTGTTCATACCGATCACAGGTCAGCGCGCCGCCCTCAAAGCCAAGCGCAAGAATCCCAATATCCTGCGCTGCCTCTGCAATCTTTTTGCTCAGCCCCTCATGCTGTTCGACGACATCATAGCTTGGTGCCTGCAGCTGCACCTGCTCTGTATAGCGATTGTCTGTCATGAGAAGAAGCCGCTCGGGGGTTATAAGGAGTGCCGTGGAGTCGCCGCGAAAGCCGCTGAAATAATGGACACTCTCCTCCTTCGTGACGAGCACCCCGTCCAGAACCTTCTCTGCCATGAGCGCACGCAGACGCGTGACTCGTCCCTCAATCTCCATTGCATCCCTCCATGCGGCAGATGATTGCCTCAAGTGCCGCCATATAGCTCTCCGCACCCAGGCCTGCAACCTGCCCCCAAACGACCGGCGCAATCACCGAGTGATGCCGAAATTCCTCGCGCTGATGGATGTTCGAGAGGTGTACCTCGATGACGGGAACCTCAGCAGCAGAAATGGCGTCGCGGATGGCGATACTGTAATGCGTAAAGGCAGCGGCATTCAGGATAATGTAGTCCGTGTTCCCGCGCGCTGCTTGAATGGCATCCACCAAGACGCCCTCGTGATTCGACTGCAGAAATGTGATGGCAAGGCCTGCACGCTCCGCACGACGGCGCAGGCGTTCGTTGATGTCGGCGAGCGTCAGCGCGCCGTAAATCTCAGGCTCACGTGTCCCGAGCATATTGAGGTTCGGCCCATTCAGCACCAATATTTTTCCCATCATACTCCTCTAATAGCGCACGTCAAAGCTGCGCTCCCCCTCAAGCAGAGCGCGTTCCTCGACCGTGAGATGATTCACGTGGATAAACATATTTCCTGCACGCATGGCGTCAAATGCCGCCTCGACGGCATCCGCTGCGCCCTGCAGTTCCATTGTCACCGTGCCGTCCGACATATTCTTGACCCACCCCGTGATGTCACGCATCACCGCCTGCTGGCGGACAAACATGCGAAAGCCCACGCCCTGCACACGCCCTTCGGCACATGCAAAGCGGCGAATCACCGTGCTCATGATCCATCCCCCTTTTTCATTGGCACATCGCGGCGCAGGATGCTGTATGGCTCTGCCGGACGCACCAGCCGAATGCGCACGATCTGCTGCGGGTGCGGTGCGGCGTCGATTGGCGTCCCCTCCTCATCCCACATGGCATCGAGAATTTGGCGAAAGGACGGCCCCTTCGGCTGAAAGATCTCAATCTCCTGACCGACGCGCATGTGATTGCGCTGCTCCACCTCTGCCACCCCTGTCGTGGGATCATAGGCACGCACCAGCCCGACGAACTCCGAGTTCTGCTCATAGGACGAAGACCCATAGATCTGATCCTCTGCCGTCGTCTTTCCGAAGAAAAAGCCTGTCGTGTACGCACGGTGGGATACCTTGTTCAATTCCTCCAGCCACGATGCTTCGACATGGTAGGGCTGCTCTGACAGGCAGGCATCCAGCGCCATGCGATACGCCTTCACAACGCTCGCCACATAGTGAACGCTCTTCATGCGTCCCTCGATCTTCAGGCTGTCCACACCGCATGCGACGACCTCGTCCAGATACGTGAGCAGGCACAGGTCTTTCGAGTTCATGATATAGGTGCCGCGCTCATCCTCGGCGATGGGATAGTACTCTCCGGGACGGGATTCCTCGACCAGTGCATACTTCCATCGGCAGGACTGGGCACAGCTTCCGCGGTTCGCATCGCGCCCCGTGAAGTAACTGCTGAGCAGACATCGTCCGGAATAGGAGATGCACATCGCACCGTGCACGAACAGCTCCAGCTCCACGTCCGTTGCCCGCCGAATCTCCCGTATCTCCGCCGCCGAGAGCTCGCGTGCGAGCACGACGCGCGCCGCGCCAAGCTCCTGCCACGCGCGCACCGTGCGCCAGTTGACATTGTTCGCCTGTGTGCTGACATGGATGGGAAGTCCGGGGGCCGCCTCGCGTGCACACATAAAGACACCGAGGTCGGCAACGAGGACGGCATCTGCCCCTGCCTCCTTAAGAAAGCGCAGATAGTCCGGCAGTGACACCAGATCCTCATTGTGCGGGAACACATTGACCGTCACATAGATCTTCTTTCCCATCCCATGAGCAAGGCGAACGGCCGCCGCAATCTCGTCCTCTGTAAAGTTTCCGCCAAAGGCACGCAGGCCGAACTGCCGTCCGCCGAGATACGCCGCATCCGCACCATAGCGGAGCGCCGCCTCCAGTTTCTCCATCGTCCCCGCAGGGGCAAGGAGCTCAGGTCTGCGCGTCATCGGAGCACCTTCACTGCATCAGCGCACCTGATCGACAAGGGCGAGGTGATCCGCATAATTCGTTGCATAGTAATTCTTTCCATTCCGATCCGCCACGAAATACAGATAGTTCGTATGTGCGGGATGCAGCACGGCCATCAGCGACGCTGTACCGGGGCTTGCAATCGGTCCTGGCGGCAGGCCGACATTCTGATAGGTATTATAGGGCGACGCGACCTCCGTGTCGCTGTAGAGAAGATCCTCCTTCGGCTCATCGAGCAGATACTGCACCGTCGGGTCAGCCTGCAGCGGCATACCAAGGCGCAGACGCTTCAAAAAGATCTGCGCGATGATCGGGCGATCCTCATCATGATACGCCTCCTTCTCCACGAGGGACGCGAGCGTCACGAGTTCATAGATTGAGAGGTGCATCTCCTTGGCGCGGTCTCGCATCTCCTTCGTCAGGCGATGATCGAAATTCTCCGCCATCATCGTCATGATCGAGTCGGCATCGAACGAATCGCTCAGCTCATAGGTGTCGGGGAAAAGGAATCCCTCCGCCGCATAGCGTACATTCTCATGCTGTTCCATATAGGGGTAGGGGCGAAAGGTCTTGGCTCGCTCCATAAAGTCATCCGCGCGCACGAGCCCTTCCTTTTCCAGCCGCTCGGCGATCTCCTTCACACCGAACCCCTCGGGAATCACGAAATGGATCGTGACGGTATTGCCATAGACGAGTTTTTCCAGCGCATCACGCGGCGTCATCCCGGTCTGCATGGCGAACGTACCAGTCTTGACCTTGTTTTCAAGTCCGTTCAGCTTCGCCGTCCACCAGAACTTCATCTCGCTGTCGATCACACCGCGTTCGTGCAGTTCCTTGCCGATGCTGCTGACACTCATCCCGGGGCGTACGGTAAAGTATACAAGCGTCCCCTCATTGGTGGGCGAGGCGGACGGCGACGCAATCAAAAACACAAAAACAAGGAAGAGGAGGGCGACCGCAGCCGCCCCGCCGAATATCATTCTCTTTTGCTTTGGGGTTCCCTTTCCGCGGTAAACCGCCCGCAGAGCCTCCTGCCATTCGGCGTGCTCCAGAAAGTCGCGTGTCTTCTGCCACAACTCCTGCAATGACTCCCGCAACAAAATCCATCCTCTCTTGTCTCAGTGTCGTAGGCCCACGCAGTCTCCTGCTCCACAGAACATCATGGTCCGCTGATGCGGCGGCGATCTGCGAGTCCCTTATTCTTCCTCCTGCTCTGCAAGATGCTCATAGGCGCGGCAGACCGCCTCGAACTCCTCGTCCGTCGGATCTGTGTAGATGTCCTCGCCGCTCTCATCCACGATGATCTTGGCAATCGTCGCCTCGTCCTCATCGTCGCTGTCTTCAAGTGCTCCATCCGCATCCATGTGGAGTGCCACGAGCACGGCAAATCGCTCCGTTCCGAGCGGCACGATCATCTCCTCGCGATAGTAGTGTTCCACTCCCTCCTCATCGGAGATAACGACAATAACGTCCTCGTCGTGAAGTTCTTCCTGCTCAGTCATCTTCTCTGCTCCTTCAATCAAGGAAGCCCGGATAAATACTGTGTGCGTCTCCCGGCGCATCTTTTATCCGTGATTTCCCATATTCTGTCGATCCAAAAATCCCTGTAAAATATAGACCGCCGCCATCTTATCGATCACCTTGCGGCGTTTTTTGCGTGAGACATCTCCGGCAATGAGCGCGCGCGAGGCGGCGACGGTCGAGAGGCGCTCATCCCAGTAGTGTACCTCCGTCCTCGGAAAGTGCTCCTCCACCTCCGCCATAAAGGCACGCACAATGCTGCAGCGCTCGCCCTCATTGCCGTTCATGTGCTTTGGCAGACCGGCCACGAGCGCATCGACCTCATACTCCTGCATGAGCTGTCCGAGGCGGGCAATGTCTTCCTCGAGTGTCGTGCGCCGCACTGTCTCAACGCCCTGCGCCGTCAGCCCGAGAAGGTCACTGACCGCAACCCCGATCGTCGCATCACCGAGATCGAGTGACATATAGCGTTTCATTTCTCGTGTTCCAGATAGAAGCGCACGAGCTCATCGAGCAGATCGTCCCGCTCAAGACTCCGTATCTTGCTCCGCGCGTCGCGGTGACTCGTCACATACGCGGGATCACCGGACAGCAAATAGCCGACCAGCTGGTTGATCGGGTTATACCCTTTCTCCCGCATCGCCGCACTCACATCCCGTATGACGACATCTGCCTTCGGCTTATCCTCCCCGAAGGAGAACATCATGGTTTTCTGTTCGTCCATTACCTTACCTCACTATGGAAATATGTCACAGCTTCCCTTGCTTGATCGCATCCAGCGCCGCATGCAGCGATGGATAAATCCCCGTGCAGATCTTCCGCATCTCCTCCGTCGGCGGCAGTGTATCGGGAATCATCACCGACATACAGCCCGCTGCCGATGCGCCGCGCAGCCCATTGTAGCCATCCTCAAAGACATAGCAGTCTGCTGGTGCAGTCTGGATTGCCGCAGCTGCGCGCAAAAAAATATCAGGGGCGGGTTTCCCCCGCTCGACCATATCACCGCCGACAATGGCATCAAAGTACTTTCTCAGCCCGCTCTGCGCGAGATTTCTCTCGATCTGCTCCACCGTCGAACTGCTTGCCGTTGCGATACGCACGCCGTGCACACGAAAATAATGGAGCAGATCACATGCCCCCGGCATGACTGGCAGGTTCTTCGCCGCCGTATCACGGACGTACTCGTCCACGCGGCGTGAATAGGCGTAGGCATCCACTGTCGGATAGAACGAATGCACAACTGCCGCCATTGTCTCACCGCTCGTGCCGCAGCATTCCTTGCCCAACTCAGGACTGCGCGGTACACCAAATTCATCGGCGATGACCAACCAACCGCGCTGATACACCTTCTCCGTATCAAAGAGCAGCCCATCCATATCAAAGATTGCGCCTTGCTGCATTTCTCCTCCGCCATACCGCAGAAATGAATTCGTGCAGGATCAGCCAAATGTCATTTCATTTGTACTTCCCCAAAATTCTATGGTTGATATTACCACAAAATGTGAAAAAAGAAAAGGCGCACCCGCTGTGCGTCTTTTCCGATCTTTGTCAATCTCGTCCGAGTTTGTCGCGCAGGATTACATCGTGTGCACCGCCTTCGACGATACTGGTCGAGGAAACGAGGGTGAGCTTTGCCTTGTCGCGAAACTCCGGCAGACTGAGCGCACCGCAGTTGCACATTGTGGAGCGGATCTTGGAGAGCGTCGTCTGCACGTTCTCCTTCAACGGTCCTGCATAGGGGACGTAGGAATCAACCCCCTCCTCAAAGGAGAGCTTCTTGCTCCCGCCGAGATCATACCGCTGCCAGTTGCGCGCACGATTCGAGCCCTCGCCCCAATATTCCTTATAGTAGGTGCCGTTCACCATGACACGGTCCGTCGGGCTCTCATCGAAGCGCGAGAAGTAACGTCCAAGCATGAGGAAATCCGCGCCCATGGCAAGTGCAAGTGTCATGTGATAGTCGTAGACGATACCTCCGTCAGAGCAGATGGGGATGTAGACGCCCGTCTCCTTGTAGTATTTGTCACGCTCGGCACACACATCGATGAGTGCTGTTGCCTGTCCGCGTCCGATGCCCTTCGTCTCGCGCGTAATGCAGATGGAGCCACCGCCAATGCCGACTTTGATGAAGTCCGCCCCCGCATTCGCGAGGAAACGGAAGCCCTCACCGTCCACAACGTTGCCTGCACCGACCTTGACCGTATCACCGAACTCCTCACGGATGTGTTGGATCGTCATGCGCTGCCACTCAGAGAACCCCTCCGAGGAGTCGATGCAGAGGACATCGACTCCCGCGCCGATGAGCGCAGGAACGCGTTCTGTATAGTCGCGCGTATTGATACCCGCACCGACAATGTAGCTCTTGTTGTCGTCGGTCAGCTCCAACTCATTTTCCTTGTTGTCCGTGTAGTCCTTGCGAAATACCATGTAGCGCAGACGCTGATTCTTGTCAATGAGCGGCAGCATGTTGAGCTTGTGCTCCCAGATGAGATCGTTGGCGAGCGTCAGCGAGGTCGCATCCGCATCCGCCCAGACGAGCTTCTCGAACGGCGTCATGAACGTATGCACCTTCGTATCGAGCGACATACGGGAAACACGATAGTCACGGCTCGTCACAATGCCGACGAGTTTGCCGTTCGCGGAACCGTCCTCCGTGACTGCCATGGTCGAGTGTCCCGTCTTGGCGAGAAGATCAAGCACCCCGCCAAGTGTTGTGTCAGGACTGATGTTCGAATCACTGCTGACAAAGCCCGATTTATAGTTCTTTACTCGCGCGACCATAGCCGCCTCTGCCTCGATGGACTGCGAGCCATAGATGAACGATACACCGCCCTGCTTGGCGAGGGCAATCGCCATGGTATCGTTGGAGACCGCCTGCATGATCGCCGAAGTCAGCGGGATATTCATCGTAAGCGCCGGCTCTTCATCACGGCGAAACTTGACGAGCGGCGTACGCAAGGAAACATTCGCGGGGAAGCATTCCGCCGAGGAGTAGCCAGGTATGAGCAGATACTCTCCGAACGTATGCGACGGTTCAGTGTAATAATGCGCCAAGGGAACCCATCCTTTCCACTTTTCGAAGGAAGTACCGAGAAACTTCACCCATTTATCAGTGCTTCTCTAAATTTTTCTGTTAAATATACGCGCTTCCACGCGCTGTGTCAACCAATAAATCAGTATGAGAAACACATGCGTATGGATAAAAACTCCCTAAGAGTTTCACATTCTCTTAGGGAGTTTTCGAAAGCCATAACGACTGATCTTCAAATGGTGCCGAAGGCCGGGGTCGAACCGGCACGCTGCTCACACAGCGGCAGATTTTGAGTCTGCTGCGTCTGCCAATTCCGCCACTTCGGCTTGGGGGAAATACGAGATGTATTATAGCATTCCGCACGGTCTCTTGTCAAATATCAGCGCAGGCGCGGCTCGATCTTCCGGATGAGATCCATGTCTGCCGCAAACCACGGGACACTGTAGAGATCGGCGCGCCCGAGCCACCGCCCCTCGGAGTGGACACGCAGCTGCGGCTCTCCCGCTGCGAGTCGGCAGAGGTAGAGGCGCATGTTCATGTGGTACTCCGGATAATCGTGGTCAACCGTGCCGAGGAGTTCCTCCACTATGACCATAACGCCGAGCTCCTCCTGCATCTCACGCACAAGTGCCGCCGCATCCGTCTCCCCCGGCTCAACCTTTCCGCCCGCGAATTCCCACGTGCCCGCATACGCTCCATAGGAGCGGCATGCGCCGAACACCTTCCCGTCACGTAGGATCGCTCCTGCGACGACATCGATGTGCTTTCGCTCCTCCATGCCCTACTCCTTCTCGCTCTTATTGCGCCGCAGAAACAGCTGCATCAGCTGTGCACGCGGGTCGCATCCATGCGCGACGATCTCATATACCGTCGTGCAGATGGGCAGCTCAACACGATACTCCGCGGCAAGAGCCATCAATGCCTCAGCGGTGTAGACACCCTCGGCGATCTTATGAAAGTCGCCTGCCGTACCGCGCACAACAGCCTCCCCATAGCGGCGGTTGTTGCTGTGCGGAGAAAAGAGCGTTGCCTCGTAGTCACCAAGATGCGACAGCCCGTAGATGGTGTCCCCATCGCCACCCATCGCATGCACCAAACGCGAGAGCTCACGCGCACCGCGCGCCATAAGTGCCCCCTTCAGGCTGCCGTAGGAAAAGCCGTCGAGCATCCCCGCCGCGAGCCCTACCACATTCTTCGCCGCTGCGCCGACCTCTGTGCCGAGGAGATCATCCCCATAATAGAAGCGGATGAGTGGACTGCCAAGCACGTCCACCAGATCGTGCAGCACTGCCCGCTCCTCCCCTGCGAGCACCATGCAGTTCGGAATGCCGCGCACAAAGTCCTGCACATGCCCAGGGCCAACCCAGACGACGGGCTGTATGTCTGCGCCGAGTTCTTCCTTGACCACGGTGGTCAGACGCTTTCCCGTGCCGATCTCAAGCCCTTTCATACAGAGGATCATCCGCTTGGTGCGGAGCTCCTCCATAAGGCCGTGTGCGCATACATCGTGCAGGAAGGCACGCAGTGCCTGTGCATGGATGGAGATGATAACGATCTCCGCCGTCTGCAGCGCCGCTGCGAGATCATCCGTCAGATGAACCTCTGGTGGGAGAGTCAGAAACTCATTCGTCCGTGTCTTCTCCAGTGCCGCGAGATGTTCTGACCCGCTGCGCCCCCACAGCGTCACCGCATGACCGACACGCTGGGCATACCATGCGTGAAACGAGCCCCAACGCCCACATCCGAGAACCGTAACCCTCATGACGATACCTCCACCGCTGCACCCGTCAGTACACGTACGACAACCCCCGCCATAATCATCCCCGCCACAGGCGGTACAAAGGACACACTGCCCGGTGCCAGATGCCGTCCCGGTGCCGGCGCACAGATGCCCGCGGCGGGACGCTTCGGACGCTCGCGCGAGCAGACGACCGTGAGACGCCGCACGCCGCGTTCCTTCAGCTTTTTCCGCAGAATACGTGCCAATGGATCACCCTTAGTGCGATAGATGTCCATCACCTCAAAGAGCGTGGGGTCAAGTTTGTTGGCCGCTCCCATACTCGCAATCAGCGGTATATTCCTCACCTGACACTGCACGGCAAGATCCACCTTCGCCGTCACCGTATCCACTGCATCCACGGCATAGTCATAATGCGTCTCAAAAAAGGAACCCGCCTCCTCAGGCAGATAAAACGCACGAATTTCGCGTACCTCACAATGGGGATTGATCGCTCGGATGCGCTCTGCCATGACCGTGGTCTTGGCTTTTCCCACCGTCTCGGTGAGTGCGTGAATCTGGCGGTTGATATTCGTCACGTCGATCGTATCGTGGTCGATGAGCGTCAGACTGCCTACACCGGCGCGCGCCAACGCCTCTGCCGTGAATGAGCCGACCCCGCCGACGCCGAACACAGCCACCGAGCTTGCTGCAAGGCGTGCAAGTCCTGCGTCGCCAAGCAGCATCTCTGTCCGCGCAAAGCGCTGATCCTCCATCATTCCCTCCCCATTCTACATCGAAAAAGCTGCCGCAACTGAGCGGCAGCTTGAAAGAATCAACCAACGGTCATTACTTTACCACGAGAACAGGACACTTGGACTGCTCGACCACATACTGGCTGACGCTGCCCAGCAGAACCCCCTTGACGACCCCAAGGCCGCGGCTGCCCATGACGATGAGATCGATGTCGTTCGTCTCTGCAAAATCGAGCACGACGACAGCGGGCGACCCCGTATCCGAGAACGACTCCTTCTCGATTCCCTCGGGCACCATCTCCATCGCGCGGTCGAGGACGACATTCCCCGCCTTTGTCACAGAGTCGAGAATCGCATCCGACAGGACGGCATTGATCGCGAGCTGGTTGATGTTTGCGACATAGAGAAAATTCAGCTTTGCACCGCAGATCTTCGCCAGCGTCACCGCCTGCTCAATCGCACGATCTGCTCCCTCGGAACCATCGACAGGAACCAAAATATTCTTCATCATGGAAGTACCTCCTCACTGTTCCTATACTTCAATCATTTCCCGCCACGAGGACACATGCATGTGCACGCTCCAAGACAGTCTGCATCACACTCCCGAGCAGCAGACCGCTCACGCGTGAATGCTTGCGCCCGCTGATGGCAACCAGACGAATGCCCATCACGTCGATAAAGCGCAGGATCTCCTCCGCCGGCATCCCCGCACGATGATGACATGCACGGGCGACCTCCTGCGGAAGCAGGGACTCCGCCACGGTAAAAATCTCCTGCGCCTCTTCTGCCGCAGGGCGTACAATACTCGCGGGAAGCCACGACGCATCCCCCTCGTCCGTGCTCTCGTCAAACGGGGAAACATAGAGGAAATCAACGGATGCCTCCATGAGACGCGCAAGCTCTCCCGCCGGACGAATGACACGCAGCGCATCCTTGGTCCCATCCACGGGAATCAGGATGCGCCCATAGGGGGAATCTCCCATCGCGCACCTCCGCTTCGTCTTGACACGGAAAGCACGGTATTTCATGCTTTCTTTTCCTTATTTTATTCGCGAAATACGGGCAAACTCCTTCTTTATTCCGACAATTTTTCGTTGATGGAAAAGAATTTGACGCGCTTCATTGAACATGATAGACTAACTTCATTAAATAGACAAGGGGAGATTATCATGGGAGAAGAACAGCACGTACCGACCGATGAAGAGGTCGTCGCATCCACAGGCATATCCGATATATACGCCGCCGCCAAGAGGCTGGAGGGGATCGTCCGCAAGACGCCGCTGGTATACAGCGACTATTTCTCTGAGCTCTCGGGGAACGCGACCTATCTAAAGCTCGAAAACCTCCAGACGACGGGAGCATTTAAGCTTCGCGGTGCATACAACCGCATCAGCATGCTCACCGAGGAGGAGCGCGCACGCGGCGTCATCACCGCATCGGCCGGAAACCACGCGCAGGGCGTTGCCTACTCCGCGCAAAAGCTTGGGGTCAAGGCGGTCATCTGCATGCCGGCAACGACACCGATCCTAAAGGTGGAGGCGACGCGGGCACTCGGCGCGACCGTCGTACTCCACGGCAACGGATTCGACGACGCCTATGCGCACAGCCTCGAACTGCAGAAAGAGCATGGCTACGTCTACATTCATCCGTTTAACGACCGCAACGTCATCGTCGGACAGGGCACGATCGCCCTTGAAGTAATCGACGCGCTCAAGGACGTAGATGCCATCCTCGTCCCCATCGGCGGTGGTGGACTCGCCTCCGGCATTGCCCTCGGGGCAAAAACCGTCAACCCGCAGGTGAAGGTCATCGGCGTCGAGCCAGAAAACGCCGCCTGTATGAAAGCAGCGCTCTCCTGCGGACACACCATCACCCTCCCGTCTGCCGATACCGTTGCGGATGGCTGCGCCGTACGCACGGCGGGCGCACTCACGCTCACGTTCTGCCGCCGCTACCTCGACGAGATCATCACCGTCTCCGAGATGGAGATCATGAGTGCTCTGCTCTCCCTCATCGAAAAACACAAGCTGATCGCCGAGGGCGCAGGCGTACTCTCACTCGCTGCACTGCAGAAGCTCCACATGAAGGACAAGAAGATCGCCGTCCTCATCAGCGGCGGCAACATCGACATCTCCACCATCTCCGCACTGATCTCCAAGGCACTCATCTCGCGCGGACGCGTCTTCCGCTTCTCCGTACAGTTGCCCGACAAGCCCGGACAGCTGCTCAATGTCGCTCAGATCCTCACAGAGCAGGACGCGAACGTCATCCGTCTTGACCACGATCAGACCATGGTGACTGACAGCTTCCAAAAGGTGCAGCTGACCGTTACCGTAGAGACGCATGGACAGGATCACGTCGACCGCATCGTGCACGCACTGGAAGAAAATGGCTTTGAAATCAATAAGATCTACTGACCCCGCGAAAGGATATGGGAACGCATGACCTCCGCCCCCGTAAAATCGATCGACGCAGATACAGCACAGCATCTCGCCGACCTCTTCAAAACACTCGGCGATCCGACCCGCATCAAAATTCTCTCCCTGCTCACAAAGACGGAGGAAATGCGTGTCTATGACATCGCCGACAGCCTGACGATGGGACAGTCGGCCATCTCCCATCAGCTCCGCGTGCTCCGCAGCGCGCGTCTGGTCAAGTTCCGTCGTGACGGCAAAGAAGTGCTCTACTCGATCGATGATGACCACGTGATGAAACTGCTCGGCCAGGGACTCGAGCACGTACAGCACGCATAACCGCATGAAAGGAAGATCGCGATGAATCACCTGTACCGCCTCCTCGCCTGCATAGGCATCGCCCTGCTTCTCATTGGAGGAACGGCATCCGCCTCCCCCACCCTGCGTGAGGGCTCCCATGGACACGATGTGCTCATCCTGCAGCGAGCCCTGCAGAATGCCGGCTACCAGATCAAATCGATCGACGGCAACTTCGGCAAGGAGACCGAACACGCCGTTGCTGCCTTTCAGCGTGACAATAAGATAAAAATCACAGGCGTCGTCAACAATGCGACATGGCGTGCCCTGCGCAACGCACCAGCCAAGCGTCCATGGGGCATTGACGTGCCGCGGCCAGCGCCGAAAAAAAGCCCACTCGCACCGAATGGGACACCGATCCTGCCCGCAAACAAGGTGCAGGATCTCATCAAGACGGCAAAGACGTATATGGGCACACCCTATGTCTTTGGCGGGGCTACCCCGAAGGGATTTGACTGCTCGGGCTACCTCCAGTACGTCTTTCAGAAGCAGGGAATCACGATCCCGCGCACCGCAGATGAACAGTACAAACTTGGTCTTCGCACCAAGAGTACAAAGGAACTCGTGCCCGGCGACCTTGTCTTCTTCGAGACCTACGAAAAGGGCGCATCGCACTGCGGCATCTACCTTGGCAAGGGGGAGTTCATTCACGCCTCTACGAGCAAGGGCGTACGCATCGATGAACTCTCCAACGATTATTGGCAGCCACGCTTTCTCGGGGGAAAGCACATCGTAAAATGATGAGTTGACTTTTCCCTAACCGCTCATTATAATAATGCGGTATCGGGATGTAGCGCAGTTTGGTAGCGCGCTTGCTTTGGGAGCAAGATGTCGCAGGTTCAAATCCTGTCATCCCGACCATGCACCTGTAGCTCAGTTGGATAGAGCAACGGCCTTCTAAGCCGTGGGTCGAGGGTTCGAATCCCCCCAGGCGCACCATCGGAGAGACGGGGCTGTTGAACGAAGGTAAATTTATCTTTGTGTAACGGCCTTTTTTCGTATAGGGATGGATTGACGAAACAACGATAACGAAAACTTACACCTCTACAGAAATAGGGTACACGAACAAGGACGATAGTGACCATTACACCCACAGACTTGAACTTCACACCCGTATTCTTGATTAAAGAATCTTCATACACAAAAAACCTCGGACTTCCTATTCTCAGTCCGAGGTTTTTGATTCTAAAATATTCGGTTCATTGTAAAATGAAATCGGACACATAAAAAAGTAGAACATACAGAATCAATCTGGTAAAATATCTTTGCACAAACACTACCAGGAGGTTCTGTATGTCCCACACTCATTCTACCACAAAACGCCGCACATTCAAGCACTTAAACGCCTATCAGCGCGGGCAGATCGAAGCGATGCTGCGTCTCGGTGTCCCCAAGGTGAAAATCGCCAAAGATCTTGGCATCGCCCGCTCCACCTTGTACGAGGAAATAAAGCGCGGCACGGCAGCGCAGAAGCGTTCCGATTGGACGTACTATGAGCAGTATTTTGCACAGTCCGGTCAAATGCGCTATGAGCGCAATCGTGAGAACTCCGGAAAACCGTCCAAATTTAATGCTGCACAGGACTTCATCCGGTATGTAGAAAACGCCATTCTCAAAGACAAACACTCTCCTGATGCAATCTGCGGGCGTGCCAAGCGTATGAATCTGTTCGAGGTGTCTGTCTGCACAAAGACCATCTACAACTACATTGCGATGGGGCTGCTCAAGGTCAAAAACATCGACCTGCGACAGAAGGTACGCCGTCGTAAGCGCAAAGAGAAAAAGAACCATGACGACGGCAGGACGCTCGGTGAGAGTATTGACCGCCGTGACCCTCTTGTTGACGAACGCTCCACCTTTGGAAATTGGGAACTTGACACCATCGTCGGGAAAAAGGGAACGGATCCTGTTCTGCTTGCCGCAGATGAACGTAAGAAGCGAAAGAGACACCTTATAAAGATTCGTGCAAAGACCGCAGAGGCAGTTGCCGAGGGGATTGCCAAACTAAGAGAGCTCTATGGGGCACAATTTTCACAGGTATTTCGTACGATCACCTGCGACAAGAGGCGAAGGTGTACTATGCTCATCCTTACGCACCTTGGGAACGTGGAACGAACGAGAAGCAGAATGCCCTCGTTCGGTATTTCATTCCGAAGGGCATGGATATGACGAACTTGAGCGAGGAAGAAGTGCAGCGCGTAGAGGATTGGATCAATTCACTGCCACGTAAAATTCTAGGTTATGAGACGCCACAAGAGCGCTTCGATGCCGCGCTAAAAAATCTTCACCCATAATTTTTGATTCTGTTATGCTCTACTGTCCGATTTGATATTGCAATTTAGGTCTTTCATAATTGTTTTGTAGAAATTACTGTCCGGGTTGACTTCACCGATCTCAAAAACATCTACTTTTTTCTCTAACGTTTCTCGCAAATCCTCTGCCAGAGCAAAAATCATCGTTCGCTTAAACTGTTCTCCACCGTAAACCAAAAATCCAAATCAATCCGACGATCTTCAATCGTGCAACAGCCCCATTTATTCTTGCAAAAAAACGGATGCAGGATTTCTCTTGCATCCGTAAGTGTCGATATGGTGGAGACAAGGGGGATCGAACCCCTGACCTCTTGCATGCCATGCAAGCGCTCTCCCAGCTGAGCTATGCCCCCGCGCTCTTCGCGCTGACAAAGGAAAGTATAGCGAAAAGCAGACAGCATGTCAATAGCTGCCAAAAATAAATACCTCCGCCTCATCTTCGAGTGCCGACATGAAATAGGACATGGCCGCATCATGATACTTGTATGCAGGATCACGTAGATATCGGAAGAAATCCTGCCGTGTCACGCTCTGCAATCCGAAGGCCCTCTTAAACGGATCCAGCACCTGTTCAATTAGTGTAAGATGGTGGTAGTGGTACATAGGATGCTCCTTGATCAATGTTGTCTCGTCTCCAACAAAAAAGACAGCGCAAAGCTGTCATATATGATATACTGTCAAAAGGTGCCGCCAAGACGGTAGGCGGTCAATCTTAGCCCCTAGAGAGGGCGATGCCGATGATGATCAACGATTTACTCGCGTTGCTTCTCGTGACGCTGTTTATCCTCGTCGTTCTAAAAGCATAAGAAAGCCCGCCTAGCCCCAGCAAAGTTTAGGCGGGTTTTCTAAACCAAAAGTCTAAATGGGGCTGACCGTCTACCGGCAACACCTTTCTGTGTCTATTATAATCTCTCTCCTCGTTTTCGTCAAATCGTTCTTCTCTCACTCGAATTCGATCGTCCCCGGCGGCTTCCCCGTGCAGTCATAGAGCACGCGGTTCACGCCGCGCACTTCGTTGACGATGCGCGTCGTCACGCGCGCAAGAAGTTCCCATGGGAGCTGCGCGGACTCCGCTGTCATGAAGTCGCTGGTCTCAACGGCGCGCAGGGCGATCGCATAGTCGTACGTACGCCCATCGCCCATGACCCCGACGGAACGCATATTGGTGAGTGCCGCGAAGTACTGCCCGAGATTTTTGTGGATGCCCGCCTTCTCAATCTCCTCACGGTAGATGGCGTCTGCCTCCTGAACGATATGTACCTTCTCCGCCGTAACCTCTCCGATGATGCGGATGCCGAGACCGGGCCCCGGAAACGGCTGACGATCAACAAGATAGTCAGGGATACCGAGCTCACGCCCCGCCGCACGCACCTCATCCTTAAAGAGGAGACGCAGCGGCTCGACGATCTCCTTAAAGTCCACATGATCGGGCAATCCGCCAACGTTATGATGCGACTTGATCACCGCAGATTTTCCGAGTCCGCTCTCAATGACATCGGGATAGATTGTCCCCTGCACGAGGAAATCCACCGCACCGATCTCGCGTGCCGCCTCCTCAAAGACGCGGATAAACTCCTCGCCGATGATCTTGCGCTTCTGCTCTGGCTCCGTTACGCCCTTAAGCCGCGCATAGAAACGATCACGGGCGTTGATGCGGACAAAATTGACATCATAGGTGCCGCCGCGCCCAAAGACGGCCTCGACCTCATCGCCTTCATTCTTGCGCAGGAGACCATGATCGACAAAGACGCAGGTGAGCTGACTGCCGATTGCCTTGGAGAGGAGCACGGCGGCGACGGAGGAGTCCACACCGCCCGACAGGGCACAGAGAGCCCGCCCACCGCCGATCTGCTGACGCAGTTCCTCAATGGTCTTTTGCACGAAGGAATCCATGCGCCACGTTCCCGTGCATCCGCAGACATCATAGACAAAGCTGCGCAGCATCTCTGTCCCGTGCTCCGTGTGCATCACCTCGGGATGGAACTGCACGGCATAGAGACGCTCTGCGGGGTTATCCATCGCCGCGATGGGGCAGACGGGTGTGCGCGCCGTCACGTGAAAGCCGTGCGGCAGTCCGCTGATGTAGTCCGTATGACTCATCCAGCAGACGTTCGTCTGCGGTATCCCCTGAAAGAGAGGCGACGAGGTGTCGACGATCTCCACCTCCGTACGCCCGTACTCGCTCGTCGGCGCCGTCTCCACGCGTCCGCCGCAGAGATGCGCCATCAGTTGCGCTCCATAGCAGATACCGAGCACGGGGATGCCGAGGGCAAAGAGATCCTTGGGGGCGGTAACAGCCCCCTCGCCATAGACACTGTTCGGACCGCCCGTCAGGATAATACCGCGCGGAGCGAGTGCACGAATCTGCTCCAATGGCAGCGTATGCGGATGCACCTCGCAGTAGACATGGTTCTCACGCACACGGCGCGCGATGAGCTGATTGTACTGTCCGCCGAAGTCCAGCACCAAGATCATTTCTGTGGCATCGGGTCTGTTCATCTTCGTTCCCCTTCTCACGTTATTCTTCCATATCCTCGGCAAAGGAATCCCTAAAGTGCCGAACGGCACTGTGTGCCACATCGACCGAAAATCCCCGTTGGTAGAGCGTTGCCATCATCTTCTGTTCCCTGTCGCCCGCTTTGTACTTCATGGCAAGGACACGCTCCGCTGCCATCGTCTCGCGTTCATCCGTGTCCTCGGGGACGACGCTCCACACAAGATCATGGTCAAAGCCACGATGGATGAGCTTTGCGCAGATCTGCCGCACCGAGTCACGGCTCTCCTGATAGAGATACATGAACTGCTGTGCACAGAGATCGGCATCATCGAGATAATGGCGCTCGATCAGGCACGCGATTGCGGCATCGATCTCCTCTGTCGGGAAGCCCTTACGCATCAGTTTTTCCCGCAGCCTTTTTTCGCTGTGTGCCTGACGCGCAAGATAGTCCACCGCTGTCATGAGGGCTGTGCGCTCCTCCCGCTTTTTGCCCCCGCGCCCTGCTTCAGCCTGCGCAGGCGTCATTCATCTTCTCCCATCGGCGGCTCCTGTGTCGGCAGATCCGAAGGATCCTGCGCTGCTGCCTCAGTGGCAGCAGTCTTCTTGCCTGCTCCCTTTTTCTTCGGCTTCACTCCCTCGACGAGGAGCTTCGTGCGGATCTTCTCCTCGATCTCGGCGATCATCTCGGGTTTTTCCTCAAGAGTCGCCTTGGCGTTTTCCTTGCCCTGTCCGAGGCGTGTTCCCTCGTAGGAGAACCATGCGCCGCTCTTATCGACGATGTCCAGCTCGACGCCCATGTCAATGATGCTGCCGAGACGTGAGACACCCTCCCCGTACATGATGTCAAACTCCGCTGTCTTGAACGGCGGCGCGACCTTGTTTTTAACGATCTTGGCACGCGTACGATTGCCGAGGGATTCCGTGCCCTGCTTGATGGAATCGGCGCGACGCACATCAATGCGCACTGATGCATAGAATTTCAGCGCGCGCCCACCCGTCGTCACCTCCGGATTGCCATAGGTAACGCCGATCTTCTCGCGCAGCTGATTGATGAAGACGGCGGCCGTACGCGTCTTGCTGATGATGCCCGTCAGCTTGCGCATCGCCTGACTCATGAGTCGCGCCTGCAGACCGACCACAGAGGTGCCCATATCGCCCTCAATTTCGGACTTCGGCACGAGAGCTGCGACCGAGTCCACGACAATGATGTCAATCGCGGCACTGTGCACGAGCGCATCCACGATTTCAAGTGCCTGCTCGCCCGTATCCGGCTGTGAGATGAGGAGCTCCTCGATGTTGACGCCGAGCTTGCGTGCATACTCCGGGTCAAGGGCATGCTCTGCGTCGATGAATGCCGCAATACCACCTGCCTTCTGCGCCTCGGCGATCATGTGCAGCGTGACCGTCGTCTTGCCCGAGGACTCGGGGCCAAACACCTCGATGATGCGTCCGCGCGGAATGCCGCCGACGCCAAGTGCGATATCGAGCGGCAGGATCCCCGTGGAGATCACCTCGACGTTCATGTTCGCCTTGGCTTCACCGAGGCGCATGATCGCCCCCTTGCCATGCGCCTTCTCGATGTTCTGCAGGGCATTCTCAAGTGCCTCCTCACGCGTCATCGGCTTATCGAGTTTGCTTGCCCGCTTGTCCTTTTCTGCCATCTGTATCTCCTTGTTCGTTTCTGTGAAAGAATTCTCTCCTTCAATTATATAAAAATCCCCGCTCCTTTGTCAAAGAAAAGAATGCGGGGATATGTTCGGAAAAGAAGATTATTTCAAATGGTCACGAACGATCTCATTGATGAGCTTGCCGTCCGCACGTCCCTTCACGCGCGGCATGAGAACACCCATCACCTTGCCCATATCCTTTGCCGTCTCAGCACCGACCTCGGCGACAACGTCCGCCACGATCTTTTTCAGCTCATCGACGCTGAGCTGAGCAGGCAGATACGGCATGAGGAGATCTATCTCCGCCTTGGTCTTGGCGACAAGATCATCGCGTTTGCCGCGCGCAAACTCCTCAATGGAGTCGCGGCGCATCTTCACTTCCTTCGAGATGACACCGATCACCTCATCGTCCGTGAGCGTCTTCTTCCCGTCGATCTCCGCCTGACGCACCGCGCCACGCACGAGGCGAATGACGGAAAGGCGCTCCTTTTCGCCCTGCTTCATGGCTTCCTTCATATCCGCTGTGAGCTTTTCCATAAGTGACATTGCTCTCATCCTTTCATAAAAAGAAAAACACCCGCAGCACTGCGCCACGGATGCCTTATGCAATCAGCCCCTGTATTTGCGTTTGCGTGCCGCCTCAGACTTCTTCTTGCGGCGAACGCTCGGTTTCTCGTAATGTTCACGCTTACGAACTTCGGCAAGAGTACCGGCCTTCTGTGACATACGCTTAAAGCGGCGGA
This sequence comes from Selenomonas sp. oral taxon 136, assembly GCF_001554015.1. Classification (NCBI taxonomy): domain Bacteria; kingdom Bacillati; phylum Bacillota; class Negativicutes; order Selenomonadales; family Selenomonadaceae; genus Selenomonas; species Selenomonas sp. oral taxon 136. Next base: position 2,117,239 of record NZ_CP014239.1, on the reverse strand, counting down.
GAGCACTATCGATCGACTCATTTTTGCCGACCTTGATTTCATTTGCCATGCATTTCCCCTCCCTCCACGCGCGGAGTATTTTTGCATCCAAAAATGATGCTCTGTCATTATACTCCATGAAGATAATTCGTGTCAATCATGTAATCAAATTTTCACAAAACGGAGCATGCTTCTCCCATCGACATCTGAACATTTATTTATATATAGTGTCTATTGATAAAAATTTTCTATATTTTGTGCTTTACCTATTGACAATCTATCTCACTATGGCGTATCATTTTCCTATCATCGTTTCACCAATCTACCAAATGTTCAGTGTTTTAAGGAGCTGTATCCATGAAAATCACAACGAAGATCCTATCCCTGCTGCTCGTCCTCCTCACGACAGCACTCCTCGGCTGCGGCGGATCGCAGCAGCCCGCGGAGAAGAAAGCGGAGAAACCGTTCCGCATCGTCACGTCGTTTTATCCCATGTATTTGGCGACCATCAACATCACGGACGGAGTGGACGGCGTTGAGGTCACCAACATGACGAAGCCGCAGACAGGCTGCCTGCACGACTACCAGCTCATGACCGAGGATATGAAGACACTCGAACACGCCGATGCCTTTGTCATCAACGGTGCCGGCATGGAGGACTTCATGGACAAGGTAACGGGCGCACAGAAGGAAATGAAGATCATCGATGCGTCGCGCGGCATCGAGCTGATCCACGACGACGAGGGCGACAACCCCCACGTCTGGCTGAGCGTCACCGACGCCATCGCGCAGGTGCGCAACATTGCCGATCAGCTGAAGGAAGCCGATCCTGCCCATGCAGACACTTATGAGAAAAATGCTTCCGCCTACATCGAAAAACTCACGGCACTGAAAACAGAGATGCACGCCGCGCTCGACGGTGTTCCACATAAGGACATTGTGACATTCCACGAGGCATTCCCCTACTTTGCGAAGGAGTTCCATCTGAACATCATTGCCGTCGTCGAGCGCGAGCCGGGGACGGAGCCGACACCGAGCGAGCTGCAGGAAACCATCGAGCAGGTAAATGCACTCCCGACCAAGGTGCTCTTTACCGAGCCGCAGTACTCCCCTGCCGCCGCAGAGACGATTGCACGTGAGACGGGCGCAAAGATCTATACGCTCGATCCCGTCGTCACGGGAGAAGCAACGCCTGCGGCAAAGAATGCATACATCGACACCATGAAGAAGAATATGGAAGTGCTGAAGGAAGCCCTTCAATAACAGCATACACATATAGAAAAAGAGCTTGCCGAACACGGCAAGCTCTTTTTCTGTGAAATTATCGTCCGAGTGCGCGATGTGCAATATCCTTGCGATAGTAGACATCCTTAAAGGAGATCTTCGCTGCAGCGGCATAGGCGGCATCGACGGCGGAGGATATATCCGCACCGCGCCCAACCACGCCGAGCACGCGTCCGCCATTGGTGACGAGCTTCCCATCTTTCATCGCCGTTCCGGCATGGAAGACGAGTGCACCCATCGCCTCGGCGTCGGCAAGCCCATGGATCTCCTGCCCCTTGTCATAATGTCCCGGATAGCCGCCCGAGGCAAGCACGACACAGACGGCCGCGCCGTCCTTCCAACGGATTGGAACGTCGGCGAGAGTTCCGTCTGCACAGGCACACATGATTGTCACGAGATCGCTGTCGAGAAGCGGAAGAACAACCTGCGTCTCTGGATCGCCGAACCGCGCGTTGAACTCCACGACCTTCGGGCCATCCGCCGTCACCATCAGACCAAGATAGAGACAGCCGCGATAGATGCGTCCTTCCTTCGCCATGGCGGCGATGGTCGGCTTTAGAATCTCCTCCACGGCACGCTCCGTCATCTCCGGTGTCATGACCGGCGCAGGCGCATAGGTCCCCATGCCGCCCGTATTCGGTCCGCGGTCACCGTCATAGGCACGCTTGTGATCCTGCGCGCTGATCATCGGACGGATCGTCGTCCCATCGGTAAAGGCGAGAAGGGATGCCTCCTCCCCCTCCATAAATTCCTCAATGACGACGCGTGCCCCCGCATCACCAAAGGAGTGATCCTCCATGATGGCATCGACGGCATCGAGTGCCTCCTGCTCCGTCATGGCGACGATAACGCCCTTGCCTGCCGCAAGGCCATCCGCCTTGACGACGATGGGAGCGCCCTCCTGACGGATGTAGGCGCGTGCGGGTTCTGCCGCGGTAAAGACCTCATAGCGCGCCGTCGGGATTCCATACTTTTTCATGAGATCCTTAGCGAAGGACTTCGAGCCCTCGATCTCCGCTGCGTTCGCGCGTGGGCCAAAGGCACGAATGCCCGCCGCCTCGAGCTCATCCACCAGCCCATTCATCAGCGGCACCTCGGGGCCAACGACGACAAGTCCGATATCTTTCTCCTTGACAAAGCGCAGGATCTTCGCATGATCGTCAAGTGCAATCGCCGCCGACGCGTCCATGCCGGGATTGCCGGGGATGGCGTAAATCTGCTCCGTCTGCGGGCTTTCCGAGAGTTTCCAATACAGAGCGTGCTCGCGCCCGCCCGAGCCGATGACAAGAATATTCACGTCGTCTTCCTCATTTTTCTATCTGCTGTGAGAGATATGCTCCGACGGCACGGTCATACTCTGCCGTATGAGCAAATGCCTCCTGCGCCAGACGCATCCGCGTCATGCCGTCCACCGCACCGTCTTTTTTGATCATCGCGGCGATTTCTGCATAGCGCGACGGATTGGTAATGACAGTGACGAACTTAAAGTTCTTCGCTGCGGCACGAATCATCGCGGGACCGCCGATGTCGATCTGCTCGACCGCCTCGGCAAGTGTAACGTTGGGCTTCGCCACGGTCTCTACGAACGGATAGAGATTGACGACAACGAGATCAATCGGTGTGATCTTCAGCTCCCGCAGCGCCTTCTCGTGCTCCGGATTGCCGCGCACAGCGAGAATCCCGCCGTGCACGAGGGGATTCAAGGTCTTGACGCGGCCATCCATAATCTCAGGAAACCCGGTGACATCACTGACGTAGATAACGGGAATCCCCGCCTCACGCAGCGCCTTCATCGTCCCACCCGTGGAGACGATCTCAATGCCTGCCTTCTGCAGTGTCCGTGCGAATTCGACGACACCACTCTTATCGGATACGCTGATCAGGGCACGTTTTATCTTCATAATGCTCCTCCTTCGGCAGGGGGCAGGATGTGTACCTGTCTGCCGTCTGTACGAAGTCTGCCATCAACATAGAGTCGAATTGCTGCAGGAAAGATCCGATGTTCCTCCTTTAGAACGCGTGCGGCAAGGCTGTCCTCCGTATCCCCTTCTGCTACAGGCACAGCTGCCTGAAGAATGATGGGGCCGGAGTCCGTCCCCTCATCCACAAAGTGCACCGTACATCCGCTGACCTTCACCCCGTAGGCCAATGCATCCCGATGGGCATGCGCCCCAGGGAAACTTGGCAGCAGTGCGGGGTGGATATTGAGGATGCATCCCGCATAGGCACGCACGAAGAATGGCGACAGGATCCGCATAAACCCTGCCAGCACGACGAGTGTGACCCCGTGCGCATGCAGTTGTTCGAGCAGTACACGCTCAAAGTCCTCGCGTTCAGCATATTCTTTGCGCACAACGGCAGCGGCAGGGATGCCATGTTCCCGCGCGCGCGTGAGCGCATAAGCCTCCGCCTTGTCTGCCAGGACGACGGCAATCTCCGCACAGATGTCCCCGCGCTCCACGGCATCGATGATGGACGCAAGGTTCGACCCGCGCCCCGAGCAGAGCACTCCAATCTTTTCCCTAGGCATCAAAGACACCGCCCTTGATCGTCGTCTCATGTGCGCCCTCGGTCACACGTCCGATCCGGAAGACCGCCTCATGCTGCGCACCGAGATGTGCCTCGATGCGCGCAGCCTCCTCCTCAGAGGCAATGAGCACCATTCCGATCCCCATGTTGAACGTGCGGTACATCTCCGCCCAGTCGACATTGCCCCACTCCTGCAGAAGGCGGAAGACCGCAGGCATCTCCCACGCGGCGGCATCGACCTCCGCGCCCATCCCATCGGGGAGGGCACGCGGAATGTTTTCATAGAACCCGCCGCCCGTAATGTGCACCATACCGTGAAGATCAAAGTCACGTATCAGCGGCAGGCAAACCTGCGGATAGAGACGCGTCGGCATCAGCAGTTCCTCGCCGATGCTGCGTCCTAATTCCTCCATGTACTCATCACCGCGGAAGCCCTTGTGTTCAAAGACAATCTTGCGCACGAGGGAGTAGCCGTTGGAATGCACGCCCGAGGAAGGCAGTCCAAGCAGGACATCCCCCGCCTTCACAAGCGCACTCGTGATGAGCCGTTCGCGCTCGACGACACCGACGGCGAACCCCGCGATATCGTACTCACCCACGGGGTAGAACCCCGCCATCTCCGCCGTCTCACCGCCAATGAGCGCACAGCCGGATTCCTTGCAGGCACGGGCAACGCCGGAGACCACGTCGGCAACCTGCGTTGGCTCAAGTTTGCCGACGGCGAGGTAGTCGAGGAAAAACAGGGGCTCTGCCCCCTGCACGAGGATGTCGTTGACACACATCGCCACGGCATCCTGCCCAATGGTATCATGTCGATTCAACAGGAAAGCAAGCCGCAGCTTCGTCCCGACTCCATCCGTTCCGGAGACGAGCACGGGTTCACGATAGTCCTGCGCACGCAGGGCAAACAGACCGCCGAAGCCGCCCAGATCGCCGAGCACCTCCGGACGATAGGTCGCACGCACGCTGTCTTTGATCAGCGATACGGATTCGTTGCCCGCATCGATGTCGACCCCCGCATCACGATAGGTCATCTTTTCCATGGACACTTACATCCCCCTTTCGCGCTGTGCAAGCCGCTGCTGCTCACGCGTGATCGCGTCGCCCGCGTCGAGGGCGGCATCCTCCTCGGGAACCGGGTACTGATTGTTAAAACATGCGTAGCACATGTGATCCGGATTGAGGGCAGGTACGCATGTCCGCAATCCCTCAATGGAGATGAAGTGAAGGGAATCCGCACCGATGAAATTGCGAATCTCCTCAAGGCTCTTCGTCGCCGAGATCAGCTCCTTGCGCACCGACGTATCGATGCCGTAGTAGCAGGGATCGGTGATCGGCGGGCTGCTGATGCAAACATGGATTTCACGCGCTCCGGCATTCCGCAGGAGCCGTACGATCTTGCCGCTCGTCGTGCCGCGCACGATGGAGTCATCCACCATGATGACGGACTTTCCCTCAACAACAGAGCGCACGGGACTCAGCTTCAGCTTGACCGCCGTATCGCGCTGTTTCTGCGTCGGCTGGATGAACGTCCGTCCGATGTAGCGGTTCTTGATGAGGCCCTCCGCAAACGGGATGCCCGTCTCATAGGCGAATCCCGTCGCTGCCGTCGTTCCCGAGTCCGGCACCGAGATGACCACATCACCGCGAAGCCCGGACTCGCGCGCCAGAACACGCCCCATCTCGAAGCGTGCTGCATGAACACTCTGTCCATCGATGATCGAGTCGGGGCGTGCAAAATAGATGTACTCGAAGATGCAGGAAGCAACATCCTGCCCATTGGTGAAACGGTAGGACCTAAGTGCCCCGTTCTCCACGACGACCATCTCTCCCGGCAGCACATCGCGCACGAAGGAAGCTCCGTTGACATCGAGCGCACATGTCTCGGAGGAAAGCACCCAGCCGCCCTCCTCCGTCCGTCCGATACAAAGCGGACGAAAGCCCTGCGGATCGCGCACACCGATGAGCTTGTTCTCCGTCATGATGGTCAGGCAGAATGCGCCGCGTACCTTCTGCGCGGTCTCCAAGATGCGCTCCTCGATGGTCGCCTTCTGTGAGCGTGCGATCAGATGGACAAAGACCTCCGAGTCGATCGTCGTCTGGAACACCGTACCCTTGCTCTCAAGGTCGCGGCGAATCCATGCGGCATTGGTGAGGTCGCCGTTATGCGCCAGTGCCAGCGCACCGCCGGCATAGTTGACGCGCAGCGGCTGTGCATTCGCAGCGAGACTGAACCCCGTGGTCGCATAGCGCACATGACCGATGGCAATTTTGGCATGGTCAAGATGAGGCAGTTCCGAGCGAAACACCTCGGTCACCAGCCCCATCCCTTTTTTGACGTCAATCCATGCACCGTCCGTCAGCGCAATACCCGCACTCTCCTGTCCGCGATGCTGGAGCGCAAAGAGACCGAGATACGTCATCTCAGACACATCCTCCGTCGGAGAATACACGCCGTAGATGCCGCACTCTTCCTTCCACTTTGGCACTTTTTCGTACATCGCTCTTATGCTTCTCCCGTCAGCCTGCGGAGCATCTCCTTATAGGCATCCTCTACGTTGCCGAGGTCGCGGCGGAAACGATCCTTATCCAGTTTCTCCTTCGTATCGCTGTCCCAGAAACGGCAGTTGTCCGGCGAAATCTCATCGGCAAGGATGATCTTCCCGTCGGCATCTCTGCCGAACTCCAGCTTGAAGTCAATGAGATCCACCTTCTTGGACTTGAGGAACTTCGTGAGGATATCATTGATCTTCAGCGACATGCGTTCGATCTCGTCCAGTTCCGCATCCGTCGCGATCTTCATGGCGCGGATGTGATAGCGGTTGAGCATCGGATCGCCGAGATCATCGTTCTTGTAGCAGTACTCGATGACCGGGAACGGCATTGGTACGCCCTCCTCGAGCCCGAGGCGCTTGGCGAGCGAGCCGGCCGCCACATTGCGGATGATGACCTCAAGCGGAACAATCGTGAGCTTCTTCACGAGCATCTCACGATCGCTCGGCATGGAGATATAGTGATGAGCGATGCCCTCCTTCGCCAGCAGGTCGAAGAAAAATGCCGACATCTTGTTGTTCATGATCCCCTTGCCCACGATCGTGCCGCGCTTGGCACCGTTCCCCGCCGTCGCGTCGTCCTTGTAGTAGACAAGGTACTCATTCGGATTGTCCGTCGCATAAATGATCTTTGCTTTTCCCTCATAAAGAGCCTCTTTACGCTCCATCGTTGTCCTGCCTTTCTTCCCAAATAATAGAAAAATCCCTTAGAGCTGTGCCGCGACGCGATCTGCCTTCTTCTCGACCTCCAGCACCATCTTTTCCCGATAGTCCATGAGTGCCTCGGCGATGGCAGTATCGTATACGGCGAGGATCTCCGCTGCAAAGATTGCCGCATTCTTCGCACCGTTGACTGCCATGGTCGCTACGGGTACGCCCGACGGCATCTGCACCGTGCTGAGCAGCGCATCCATCCCGTTCAGCGGCGTCGCATTGACCGGAACTCCGATCACCGGTTTGATCGTATAGCTCGCTACGACACCTGCGAGATGCGCCGCTGCCCCTGCCGCCACGATAAATGCGGCAAATTCTTTGTCGTGATCTGCCTCCATAACAAAATCACGAACGATAGACGGCGTACGATGTGCTGACGCCACCTTAACAACTGGCTCGATACCAAAGTGTTTCAGGAGCTCAACTGCCGGCTTCAGAATCGGCCAATCAGAATCGCTGCCCATCAAAACTGCTACCTTCATATTATCATCTCCTCATGCCTATGATAGCGAGATTTCAAATTCATGTCAATAGAACGAAAAAAGGACTGCCGTATCGCAGGATACAGCAGTCCCATAGAACAAGTCTCAATTTTCTTTGCTTGTATCGTGCAGGGGCTCACCAAAGATCAGTGTGTCCAGAAGATCGATCAGTTGATTGATCTCTGGTTTTGATACCTGTCCCGATGCACCGAGGCTCTCGCCCTTGCGCTTCATCTCCTCGCTGATGAGGGAGGAGAAGAGAACAAGCGGAACCTCCCCAAGGCGGTCGTCCTCGCGCACGAGCTTCAGCAGACGATGTCCATCCATCTTTGGCATCTCTACATCGGAGATGATGATACGGACGTGGTTCTCGATCGGCCCATTCTTGCGTGCAAGATCCTGCAGATACTCCCACGCATCCTGTCCATTGCCAAAGTCACGGATGAACTTGTAGCCCGCCTCATGCAGCGTCGTCACAAGGAGTTCACGCAGCATCTTGGAGTCCTCGGCGATGACGATATGCGCCGTACCGCGCCGCGTTTTGGCATCCTGTGTTGCCTCGGCAACCGTCGTGAGCTTCTGGTTGATCTCGGGATTGATCTCCGCGATGATCGTCTCAAAGTCCAGCAGTAGAACGATGCGATCTTCCATCTTGATGATGCCGACCACGCGCGACCCTTCACCAACATTCGGTGCCGGCTCCATATTTTTCCACGAGATACGATGGATACGGTAAACACTGCCAACGAGGAAACCGATGTCATAGTTATTGATCTCTGTCACGATGATGTTCTGCAGCTCATCCGACGTCTGGAGATTAAGGCAGCGTGCCATATTGACAAGAGGGATTGCCTTACCGCGCAGTGTGAACAAGCCATCGACATAGGGATGGGCCTCTGGCATGGCAGTCACCGGCACACGCGTAATGACCTCGCGTACCTTCGCGACATTGATGCCGTAGTTCACTTTCCCTATGCTGAACTCAACAATCTCAAATTCGTTTGTTCCTGTCTCAAGCAGGATGCCCTTTTTCTCTTCGGTTACCGTATCTGCCATTTATCTCTCCCCCTGCACGTCAACATTCTTCGCTATGCTCTCTATTCGCCCTTGGAAGAAAAAATCCTTCCTTGGATTAAGAAAAAACTAGTTCTTTTTGTGTTCTTCCAATAAGTACGTCCATCCATCCTCTTGATGGATGCGGCCTTCCTTCATCAAATACCCAAGGGCGCGCTTAAATGCGGCCTTACTGATCCCGAAACGATCCTTAAGCACCGCAGGAGATGTCGCGTCCGTATACGGCATCTTTCCGCCATGTTCCATCAAAAGTGCGAGCAGGCGATCAGCATCCAGCGTACGCGCGTCCTCTTTCGGGGGGCGCAGGGACGCGTTCAGCCGCCCGTCCTCACGCAGATAAGTCACGCGAATCTCGACGGTCTCGCCGACGCGCGGCCGCCACGGAGCCTCCTGATGATCGATGAACGCAATATAGTGCTCCTCAGTAAAGAGAAAAATACCGCGTTCTGTAATGTTATAGACAGAGCCTCTCAGCCGATCGCCTACATGCACACCCGTGGCAGGGCGAGAGGCACGGCGCAGCTCATCCTCCACCTCCATCGTTACGGCAAGGCGCCCGGACTTATCCGTATAGAGCTTCGCCCAAACTACCTCACCGACCTGCGGCCGTCCGCGCATCCCTGCGTAAGGCAGAAAAATGCCGCGCTCTGCTCCGACATCGAGAAAGGCGCCTTCCTTCGTCACGTTGATGACACGCAGACGAGCAACCTGCCCTTCCTTCATGCGCGGTGTACGCATACTCGCCGTCAGCCGCCGTTTTGGATCGAGGTAAAGAAAGACGCGGACGCGGTCGCCCACCTTGACCGGTGCAGTCTGCTGCATCGTGTGCAGCAGAATATCATCACTCGTATTGCCCGTTTCTGCATCCAAAAAGACGCCCCACTCGGATTCGCGCACGGCAGTGAGTTCCGCCACCTGACTGGGGCCGTATTTACGGTGCGCAGGCACGGGCTTTTGCAGCTCCGCCACGGCCTATTCTTCATAGGGCGTAAGTTTGGCATCGCCCCAGAGCCGCTCCAGCGCATAGTACTCGCGCGCATCCTGCTGAAATATGTGTGCCACCGTATCACCGTAGTCGAGCAGCACCCACTCGCCCTCTCGGTAGCCCTCCTTGTGGAGAAAGTTCACCCCTGCCTCCTCCATCTTCTCCTCGATATTGTCTGCGATTGCGCGCACCTGCGTCGTAGTATTTGCGGAGCAAATAATAAAATAGTCATTGGTCGACATCAGTCCGACCATATCCATCTGTACGATGTCGCGCGCCTTCTTTTCATCCGCTGCCGCCTGAATCACACGGCATTTTTCCTGCTCTGTCAAACTCTACTCCTCCTTCTTCTGCTCTCCTTCCGTCTCCTCCGACGGAAAGAGTTCACGTATGATCTTATCGGTCGCCGCACGATCCATAATCCACACCGTATCATCATCCCGCGCAAAATCGCCCGGCAGCATGATGGTGCGCGGCGGCTGTGCATTCAGCTTCCGCACCACATTCCCGATGTGCACCGAGTCAAAGAGCTCGGCACTCGTGGTGACATCCTGTTTCAGTATATCGGCAAGCTGTGGGATCTTGGGCAGCGTATCTACACGGAGCAGCTTGGCGTAGAACGCCTTAACAAATTTTTGCTGCCGCTGCGTGCGCCCGAGGTCGCCGAGATCATCCCCGCGATAGCGCAGGTACTGTTCCGCCTCTGCCCCATCGAGATGGCGATACCCCTGACGCATGTGAATGGAAAGACCCGCCTCCGGATCATCATAGTCCATATCCCGCTCAACGTAGAGATCGACTCCCCCGACAGCATCGACAATCTTCTCAAAGGTATCCATATCGATGACAACGTACTGATGAATCGAGATGTCGAACATCTGATTGATCGTCCGCACCATCAACGGTGCTCCGCCCACTGCATAGACGTGGGAAAGGCGCGTCTCCCCCTTCCCCTGAGCCATGGGCACCCACGTATCGCGCGGGATATTGAGGATGCGTACCTTGCCCGTCGCATTCTCCATGCTCATGAGCAGAATGGCGTCCGCACGCTTTTCCGGTGCTTCGTCCATATTCACTGCATCGTCGAGACCGAGCACGAGAACATTCGTATAGCCGTCAAACCGCACATCGACCTCGCCGCGGTTTTCCTCCTGACGAACGAGATATGCCTCATACATTTCCCGTATATCATGGTACGCCTCAACACCCCATCCGATCAGATAATAGCCCGAGATGCCGACAAAGACGAGGAGAAAGACCGTGCAGATCAGGCGAAAAAGTCCGCGCAGGACGGCCATGCGTCGGCGGCGTGCACGCTGTGTGCGGCGTCGCTTTATGTTCTCGCGCGAGTTTTCGCTTGCCAGCTGTGCCGCGAGATCCTCCGTATCATAATCGGACAACGCCCCTCTCCCCCCTTTTTCCCTCTGCTCAGCGCTGCCGCAAAAGCAGTTCGTTCCGTGCCGCCACCGTATCCGGATGAACGAGCCCTCCCTTTTTCAGAACGAATCGGATGGACTCCGTGAGTCCGACCAGCAGCATCGCGTCGAGTGATGCCGTACGCGCGAGCTCCCGCAGATGCTCCACCTCCGGATATTCACGCGACGGCTCAATCATATCTGCAAAGTAGATGATCTGATCGAGCGCGGTCATCCCTCTTCCCCCAACCGTATGCCGCCAGATCGCCTGCGCAATGCCCGCGTCATCGACGCCATAGTCCTCATAGATGAGATAGGCGCCCACGTAGGCGTGCAGGAGCAGGGGCATCGCCGCCTCGATCCTGCCGATGGGAATCCCGCGCCGCCGCGCCTCTCCGGGAAGCTCCGCTGTCGCGTAGGTGCGCCCGCAGTCATGCAGAAGCCCTGCGGTACGTGCGCGTTCCTCGTCCATGCCGAAGCGTCGTGCCAGTTCCGCCGCCGTATCCGCCACCCCGAGCGAATGCTGATAGCGTCCCGGCGCAAGACGTTCTGTCAGACGAGCGCGCATCTCCTCATACGTCATGTCCATGCGCACGATATAACCCCCTCCCTACAATATACTCCTCTACGGCACGCGGTACAAGATGCCGGATGGATTTTCCTGCGCGTACGCGTGCGCGGATCATCGTCGACGAGATCTCCAGATGTGGCGTCGGAACGACGTGAATGTGGCGGCGCTCCTCCGCTGTAAACTGCTCCGCGAGAAGCGTCTCATCAAGCGGCGTCCCCTGCCGCGTCGCCACGATGAACTGACAGGACTGCAAGAGGCGATGCGGTTCATGCCATCGGTACAGATCATTCATCGCATCCGCACCCGTAATAAAGAAAAGCGCCGCCCCGTCAAATTGGTCGTGGAGCGCCGCTATGGTATCCACCGTATAGGACGGTCCCTCCCGACGCAGTTCCATGTCCGAAAGAGAAAAGTTCGGATTGTCCTGTATGGCACACGCCGTCATGGCAAAACGATCCGCAATGGATGCCGCACGTGTGCCGTCCTTGTGCGGGGGACGTGCGGAAGGGATAAAGAGCACCTCATTCAGCTCCGCCTCCGCGCGCACCATCTCCGCCGTAATCAGATGTCCCATGTGAATCGGGTCGAACGTTCCCCCCATGATTCCGATGCGCTTTTCCATCCGATTCACCTCACGATGCAGACTGCCAGCAAAAGAACGGTGCAGAGCAGTAGGAAGGTCGCCCCCGCATACAGATAGTCACGCAGATCATGCCGTCCCTTCGGCGATTCTGCATACTGCCGCATAGTGCGCCAATATCCGATCAGGCGCCGCATCCGCCGCACGACTCCGATGCAGCAGGCGTATTTTCCCGCACCTGCCCCTCGCCATAGACAAGATACTTCGTACTCGTCAGAGCCTCGAGCCCCATCGGACCTCGCGCATGAAGTTTCTGTGTGCTGATGCCGATCTCCGCACCAAAGCCAAACTCGAACCCGTCCGTAAACCGCGTCGAAGCATTGACATAAACCGTCGAGGCATCTGCCCTCTGCTGAAAGGCATGTGCCGTACGGATGTCATTCGTCACAATCGCCTCGGAATGCCCTGTCCCATAGCGATTGATGTGCCGCAGTGCGGCATCCATATCTGCGACGACACGGACGGAGAGGATGAGGTCACCGTACTCCGTCGCCCAGTCCTCCTCCGTTGCCGCAGCCACGTCGCTGAGAATCGCACACGTCTCTGCACAGCCGCGCAGCTCCACTCCATCGACACGCAGTTGCTCTGCCATCTGCGTCAAAAATGCAGCGGCAATATCACGATGCACGAGCACGGTCTCTGCCGCGTTGCAGACTGAGGGGCGCGAAACCTTGGCATTCCGCACAATACGACATGCCATCGTGAGGTCTGCACTGCGGTCAACATAGATATGACAGATACCGGATCCCGTCTCAATTACGGGGACGCTGCTGCTCTCCACGATATGGCGGATCAGCCCCGCCCCGCCGCGCGGAATGAGGACATCCAGCAGCCCCGTGAGATGCGTCATCACATCCACGGCACTGCGCTCCTTCATCGCGAGCATCTGTATGGCTCCCGCAGGAATACCAGCGGCATAGGCAGCGCGTGAAAGGACATCGGCAATAACGGCGTTGGAGCGCAGAGCATCCGAGCCGCCGCGCAGGAGCACAGCATTTCCTGACTTCAGGCAGAGCCCGATCGCATCCGCCGTCACATTCGGACGCGCCTCGTAGATCATGCCGACAACCCCGAGTGGGACGCGGACACGATGAATCTCCAGACCGTTCGGTCGGCGCACAGCGTAGTCCTCCCGCCCAAGCGGGTCAGGAAGCGCTGCGGTCAGCTGCAGCCCCTCCGCCATCGCATGGATGCGCTCCGGCGTGAGCCGCAGGCGGTCGATGTAGGAAGTGCGCACCTCCGCCGCCTCAGCGTCTGCCACATCGGCGGCGTTCTCCTGCAGAATCTCCGCCGCGTGCTCCGTCAGCGCCGCCGCCATCGCATGCAGAGCCCCATCGCGCACATCGCTGCGGAGCACCGCAAGAGCATAGGATGCCTCCTTTGCGGCTTCCGCCTGCGCCCGCACTGCCTGCTCCATCATCGCCGTCGCTCCTTACTGCATCAGCACCAAATTATCCCGGTGTATGATCTCCTCATGTGATGCGTCTGAGACAAGACCTTGAAAGTCCTGCGTCTGATGTCCCATCAACCGTGCTATATCCGCCGTGCCGTAGGCGGTGATCCCACGGGCAATCTCCTGTCCCTGAGGGCTGAGCACACGCACCATCTCGCCCGCGGCAAAGTCGCCGTCCACGGCCGTCACACCGACGGCGAGAACACTCGCACCGCGCCGCATCGCTGCCGCGCACCCGGCATCGACAGAAAGCTCTCCCGCGAGCTTCTTGCCAAAGGCGAGCCAGCTCTTGCGCGTCCTGAGATGTGCCTCACGCGCAGGGAAGATCGTCCCGATCTCCTCCCCACGCAGAATGTTGCGGATGATGCCGTCCTCATCACCGCGCGCAATCACCATCGTCGCACCGGCATTGCGCGCAATTTTCGCCGCCTCGATCTTCGTCTGCATCCCGCCCGTGCCCTGCACTGATCCGGCACCGCCCGCAAGATGCTCAATCTCGGGCGTAATCTCTGCGATCTCGGAGATCAGCTGCGCCGACGCATCCGTCCGCGGGTTTGCCGTATAGACTCCGTCGATATCCGAAAGGATAATGAGCGCATCGGCATCGACAAGTGCCGCGACAACCGCCGAAAGGCTGTCGTTGTCTCCGATTTTGATCTCATCCACCGCCACAGCGTCGTTCTCATTGATGACGGGAATGACCTGCATATCGAGCAGGGCGAGAAGGGCACGGCGCGAGTTGATGTACTGATGATGACGCGCCGCATTCTCCTTGGTCAGGAGCACCTGTGCCATCGTTCGTCCATACTCATGAAAGAGCTTTTCATAAATGTGGAGAAGGTATCCCTGACCGATCGCTGCAAGGGCCTGCCGCGCAGGCACCGCTGCAGGACGTTCCTTCATGCCGAGCGCATTCATCCCCGCCGCAATCGCACCGGAGGAAACGAGGAGAATCTCCTTGCCCTGATTGGCCTCGTCGATCAGCTCACGCACAAGATGCTCGATGCGGCGCAGATTCATTCCGCCCGAGGGATGCGTCAGCGTACTTGTTCCAACCTTTACGACAATGCGCTTCGCCTCGGAGAGACGCGCCCGCGCATTCACAGCTCAATCCTCGGCTTGTCAAAATTTCGTTTGAACAGGAGCCCGTTCCTGCCGATCACCTGAACGAGGTTGGCGTCGGCGCGCTCGGCAAGCATGGTAATCGCGTCTGCCGGTTCCTCCGGCGCATTCTGCAGAACACGCACCTTGATCAGCTCGCGCTTTTTTATCACCTCACGTGCGGATGCCACTACAGCAGGACTGACTCCCTCCTTGCCGATCATGACGACCGCTTCCTCCGTCATGCCGAGGGAGCGCAGCTTTCGTATCTGCTTACTGGAAAGTGATTTTCGCAGCAACGTCTTTCCTCCGTTAATCCTGATAATCGAACGCCATATCACCGATGTGGACGGTCATGCCTTCCTTGATGCCGCGTGCACGGAGCTTCTCATCCAGCCCCTTGAGCCGCCATATATACTGGAATCGGCGCACGGCTTCATCATTGTTGAAATTGGTCATAGCGACCAGCTTCTCGATGGCCTTTCCCGAGACGACGAAATCGCCCGCATCGTTGCGTGAGACCGTCACCTTCTCGTCATCGTCCGCATTCTGATCGTAGACGACGACATCGTCCTCCTCCGCCTCCGGCTCAGGGACATAGGCGTCCAGCCACGCACCGACCCGATCAATCAGCTCCTGCACGCCTTCACGCGTCGCCGCAGAGATCGCAAAGAACGCAAGCCCCTCCTGTACGGCGAGCTCCTTCAGACGCGGCAGATGCTCCGCCGCAGAGGGAAGATCGACCTTGTTGGCGACAAGGAACTGTGTGCGCCGTGCAATCTTCTCGCTGTAGCGTGCCAGCTCCGCATTGATCTTGTAGTAGTCCTCTACAGGGTCACGGCCTTCGATCCCGGAAGCATCCACAATGTGCAGGATCAGCCGTGTGCGCTCCACGTGGCGCAGAAAGTCATGCCCCAGCCCCACACCGTCGGCGGCGCCCTCGATCAGCCCGGGGATATCCGCCATGACGAAGCTCTTCTCATAGTCCGTCTGGACAACGCCGAGGACAGGCGTAATCGTCGTAAAATGGTAGTCTGCGATCTCGGGACGTGCAGCCGAGCAGGAAGCGACAAGGCTCGACTTCCCGACACTCGGATAGCCGACCAGCCCGACATCGGCAAGCAGCTTCAGCTCAAGGCGAAGCTTTCGTCCCTCGCCCGGCTCACCGAACTCAGCAAAGGACGGCGCACGGTTGGCAGAGTTGGCAAACTTGGCATTGCCGCGCCCGCCGCGTCCGCCGCGTGCAATCACCGCCTCCATCCCAATCTCTGCGAGGTCGGCAAGCACCTCTCCTGTCGCCTCATCCGTCACAATCGTGCCGGGCGGGACATCGACATAGAGGGGGGGCGCATTTTTACCGAACTGGTTCTTGTACTCACCGTTCTCGCCGTTCTTCGCGACGAACTTGCGGCGATAGCGAAAGGAGAGCAGCGTATTCAGATTGCGGTCGGCACGAAAGATCACATCGCCGCCGCGTCCGCCGTCACCGCCCGAAGGACCGCCCTGGGGCATAAACTTTTCATGGCGAAACGCGGACTTGCCGTAACCGCCGTCCCCCGCTTTCACCGTGATTTGGGCACGATCGATAAACTGCATACGTCCCTCCTCCCTCTTTACACAATAAGCTGTTTTCGCAAGTGCACTCTCACCTGCGAAAACAGCTTCTAAAAGAGCCTGTACTAGAGAGTACAGGCATCTCTGCATATCAAACTTCCGTACTTAGACCGCTGCGCCCGCAAGCGGATATACGCTGATCTGACGCTGATGGCGTCCCTTGCGTTCAAAGGCGACCTTGCCGTCAATCTTTGCAAAGATCGTGTCATCCTTGCCGATGCCGACATTGTGCCCCGGATGGAAATGCGTACCGCGCTGACGTACGATGATGCTGCCTGCCGTCACATGCGTGCCTGCCTGCTCCTTCACGCCAAGGCGCTTCGAATGGCTGTCACGTCCATTGCGCGTCGAGCTGACACCCTTTTTATGTGCAAAAAGCTGCAAATCAAACGAGAACAAATTATTCACCCCTTTACTGCCTGAATCTGAATGCCTTTCGGGCTGATCTTTTCAATCTCTGCGAGTCCCATCCACATGGTTCGCAGAATCGCTTCACTGGGTTCATCCGGCGGTTCAGAGAGCCGCACACGGAGGTTGCCGCTCGCAATGTCATAGGTGACGGCGCGATGCAGATGCTCCATTATTCCGAGAAGCGCGGACTGCGTGAGCGCAGATACACCGGCACAGACAATATCCTGTCCGCGTGCCGCCGTTCCGCTGTGCCCTGAAACAGCATAACCGTCGATCATCCCATCTTCATTCACGAAGATCTTGACCGAAATCACGGATTAGCCCTCGATCTTCTCGATAACGACTTTCGTGAACGGCTGACGATGCCCCTGACGCTTGCGATAGTTCGACTTCGCCTTGTACTTGAAGACCAGGATCTTCTTGCCCTTGCCGTGTGCCGCGACCTTGCCCGTCACCTTCGCACCGTCCACCATCGGACGGCCGATCTTGACATCTGCACCGTTGACAACGGTCAGAACCTGATCGAAAACGACAGCCTCGCCCTCGCCCGCCTCGAGCTTCTCCACAAAAATGGTATCGCCCTCAGCGACCTTGTACTGCTTGCCGCCCGTCTTTACGATTGCATACATGAAAACACCTCCCTATCACGTTACTCGCCGGCTGCGGTTCGGCAGCGCCGATTGTGTGACCTCGCCGTGCGGTTGGGGATGGGCTTTCGCCCAAACAGGCTATACGCCTACATTAGGGGATAATAGCATATCAAAAGGGCAGTTGTCAAGACGGAGAGATAGAACACTCCCTCGATTCTGCTGTCATTCTCCGCTGACTCATGTTATTATTAGTGTGGATTACAGAAGACAGAGCATCCTTCATGGCATAAAGAAGGCTCTCTCCATAAGTAAGACAAACTCATCCATTGAAAGGAGACAGATAGAATGAAACCGATATGTCAGAACTTCCAAATTTCAGAAATAGATTTGCATGATTCATTACTGCAAGATATAGCGGTTTTATATCAAGAAAAAAGGATTGTCATATCATTGATACTGCCCCAATTTCCTCCCATAAGAAACGCAGAACAGGCAGCAGCTCTAATTATGGAGAACACATCACATTTTGACATATCATTCGAAGAACCATGGGGACGAGGAACATATATTTTCTCAGAAGAAATACGGCAATCTCCAAATGGACAACTGCATTTGACCATAACGTTGAACTCTGGTGACACAATAAGAATTATCGGAACGAAGATATCTTTAGAGAAATCCCCTCAATGAGGCTGATGCTCAAAAAGGAACTGTTCTGTGAACGATATCATAAACAACTATCGAAACAAGATCATTATTTACGATAATATATGTCTATTCTTTAATCATACCGCCAAAGATTTTATTTTCGCATGCCAACAAAACAATATTCCCATACAGGCTCTTGAAGCATTTCTCTATCGGGAAAAGCGATTCAGCCCGCCATGCACAGAAGGCAGGGCTGCTGAGCGAAGTTGTATGGCTTTACGCAGCGCCCCAAATGATTGAAATGGATAGGAGATGCCCCTATTCCCAGCCGCTCACCAGATGCTTTGCCAGCAGGAGGGCAAGAATGCCGAGCACGATGCTCAGCGCGATATAGGCAAGGGCGACGGCGAGCTTTCCGTTCTCGATGAGAGAAAGCGTTTCCAACGAAAAGGTGGAGAATGTCGTAAAGCCGCCGCATATCCCTGTCTGGAGGAAGAGGACAAGGCGTGGGTCAAGGCCGCTCTGACGTCCCGCCAGACCGACGACGGCGCCGATGGCGAAACATCCAAGGATGTTGACAGCAAACGTAGCAAGAGGAAAACCGCTCCCGAGTTTCGGCACGACCTGTCCCAGCAGAAAGCGCAGAATCGCTCCGACCGCACCGCCAAGCCCGACGGCAAGGACGCTCATTGTACCGTCCCCGCACGCAAATGTGCCACATCGTTCATGCGCGTCAATACAGCAAAACCGTCATCCTCGAAGCGGATGCAGTTGACCGCCGTGTTGAGCTGAGAAACGTGCCAGATCGAGCGGATCGGCATGGCAAGTATGTCGGCGATCAGAATACGGATCGCCGCCCCGTGCGAGACGATGATGACGCGCTCGCCTCGATGCTCTGCGGCGATCGTGCGCACACGCCCTGCGATGCGCTTTTGGAACACGGAAAAGTCCTCACTGTCCGGAATATTCGCATGCTCCGGATCACGGTAAAAATGCTTCAGCGTCTCGGGATCCTCGGTGTTGATCTCACTGAAGAAGCGCCCTTCCCATGCCCCAAAGTGAAGTTCGCGCAGCGCAGGATCGGGTACAACGGTCAGACCGAGACGCGTTGCAAGCGGTGCCGCCGTCTCCATCGTCCGTATGAGATCACTCGCATAGAATGCATCTGCGTGGTCGACGTCGAGATGCTGGCCGAGCAGTGCTGCCTGTGCGTGTCCCTCCGGTGAGAGCGGCACATCTGACTGTCCCTGAAAGCGTCCCGTCTTATTCCACTCGGTCTCCCCATGACGTATGATGATAATTTCCGTCATTTCCCTTCCCCTTCCTATGATTTTCTATGCGCGAATCTCACAGACAACGCCGCCCGAGATCAGCCGTTCCTGACGCATAAAGGCATACGTGCCGTAAAATTCCTGTGCCAGCTGATGCGTACGCGCGTCGATCGCCGCCGTCGACAAATCGGATGCCCAGAGTGCACCGACCACCGTGCCGCTGTGTGCCACCAGTACACCGAGCGCTCCTCTGCTCTGCGCCGCCGTGATGAAGCGTTCCAGCTCCGGCTTTTCTAGGTGCTGCTGGTTGCGCCGTGCGCTCTCGGTCGCCGCCTGTCCGAGGAGGCGCTCTTTTTCTGCCCCACTCACGGCAAATGCCTGATCGACTGTATGCAGCAGAGCGCGATAGGCGTCGTCCTGGTCGCCTGCATTGCCCTTGCTCTGATAGTAGGCGATAGTATCGACCTCACCGCCCGCATCGAAGATGGAGACGCCGAGCAGCGGAACATTATGGTACTGACCGAACAGTTCCCCCGTCGTATGACTGACGTGCGAAAGCCCCGCGAAGGCAATGCCGTCGCTCGGCTCGATGGCGATGGCGATGTCCATGATCTCGCGTCCCGTCAGTTCCCGTCCGTATGCACGCGCTGCGGCATAGGAGACCGCTGCAATATCCGCACTCGAGGATGCCATGCCCTTTCCCTGCGGGATCTCCGTCTCAAGACGGATGCCAAAGCGAAACGCCTCCTCACCGATGTGAGCGAGCGTCCGCCGCAGTGCTTCCTGCGCCTTGGTTCCCAGTGCATGTATCCCCGTAAACGCATCCGAGACCGTCGCCGTCGCATACATACTGATCGGTGCGGTGACAAGAAACGGCGTTCCCGCAAGAGAGCCCTCGATCAGCTCCCCGCAGGACGCGGGCGCTTTTGCTATAATTTCCATAATAACCCCCAAATGTTCGGATGTGTTGATGCCAGGGAAAAGACAGCGAGAACCAGAGTCTCCGTCAATACGGTGACTGCACCATAGACATCACCTGTCACTCCGCCGAGAATATTGGTGATCGTACGGCAGAAAAGAAGGGCAAAGAGCACGCCCAACAGCAGCGAAAGTGCCGCCAATACGCCCCACGGCAGGACAAGCACCGCCGTCGTCACAGCAGCGATGAGAACGGTGCGTCGATCTGCCATATCGGCAAAGGTCTTTCCGACACCTTCCGGTCGGGCGTATGGAAAGAGCGCGATCGCAAGTACCATGGCAAGCCTGCCGATGATTGGCATGACGAAGAGCGCGGGCACAAAGAGGAGCGGATGCATATCGGAGATCAGGGCAAACTGCACGAACATGAGCATGACGAAAGAAACGACGCCAAATGCGCCCGCGCGGCTGTCCTTCATGATCTCGAGCTGACGTGCGCGCTCCCGCCCCGAGAAGATGCCGTCCGCCGTATCCATAAAGCCGTCCGCATGGATGCCGCCCGTCAGGAGAATCGGCAGGATGAGGATCAGGACGCACGTCAGCGACCGCACGCCGAGGAAGTAGATGAGCACCCATGCCGCAAGCATGTAGCACAGGCCGAGCACGAGCCCGACCAGCGGGAAAAAACGCGTACTGCGCCCAAAGTCCTCCGCCGTCCACGTCGTCTGTCGGACGAAGCGGATCCGTGTGAGAAACTGAAGGCCGATCAAAAAAGAATGCATAGAACCGATCCTTAACGATAGAGCGAAAACAAATAGGCAAAGAGCAGAAATAGAACCGTCGCCGTATACATGAGCCGTATCGCGCCCAAGATGTGTTTGGGGGCAATGTCCATGTGGGCGTCGCCCATATAAGCACGGAAGTGCTTTTGTCCAAAGTAGTAGTTGATGCCGCCGAGACGGATGTGCAGCGCGCCTGCCACAGGAGCCTCCGCATATCCGCCGTTCGGACTGGGATGCCCCGCCGCGTCCCGCCGCAGGATAAAGAGCGCGTTGCGTGCATCATAGCGCAGGAGGAACGCCGCCATCACAAAGAGGATGCCCGTGATGCGCGCGGGAACATAGTTCAGCACATCGTCCACACGCGCCGCCATCCGCCCGAAGTAGAGATAGCGATCATTCTTGTAGCCGAGCATGGAGTCCATTGTATTCGCTGCCCGATAGAGCACGGCGAGCGGTGCGCCGCCGAGGAGAAAGAAGAAAAGCGGTGAGATGACTCCGTCCACTGTATTCTCCGCGACGGTCTCAATCGCCGCGCGCGCAGCGTTCTCCTCGTCGAGCTCCGCCGTATCCCGCCCGACGATATAGCCGACGCGCACCCGTGCACCCACAAGGTTATCCCCGTCGAGCAGGGCATAGATTTCATGCCCCGCCTTTGCCAGTGACCGTGGGGAGATGCAGAAATAGAGCAGGATGATTTCAAGAACATCCCCCCCCACGCCACGGGCAGATGCCGCGCAGCAAGGATCAGCCCCTCCGCCGCAGCGTAGGAAATCGAGAGGACAATGAGCACCAGCAGCGTTCCCATGGAGAACTTCCTGTCGTCTCCCCCATGGGCTGGATAGAGGTGTCGATCCAGCCATCCGATAAATCGCCCGAGAAAGGCGACGGGATGCAGGCGGTTCTGCGGATCTCCCGCCATCGTATCGAGAAAAAAAGCCGCCATGGCGGCGATGGGCGGGGCGATCATCGTGCATCTCCGGCCGCAATGATCGCCGCCAGTTGATCCATATCGAGACTCCGCTGCACCGTCGCAGCCAGGCGGTCATAGGCGTGCTCCTTTTCCGCCCCGCAGCGGTACTGGATGGGAAGCTCCTCCATGCCGCGCCGCGCACGCAGGCGGTTGAGCACCGCCCGACGGAAATGATCATCGTCAAAGATGCCGTGGATATACGTGCCCACGACTCCTCCGTCTGCCGAGGCCGCGCCGTCCAATACCGACTCTTCCGCATTTCCTGCACGGACGATGCGGAACGGACGGCATACCTCCTCGGCAAATGTGGTGTCGCCCATGTGAATCTCATAGCCCCGCATCCCGTGCACAGAGATATTCTCCCCCAAGAAGGGAAACATCGCACAGTCCGCCGTGACCTGCCTCAGATGCTTGCGCGCGGCAAAGGTCGTCGTGAGCGGCAGATACCCCAGCCCCTCCACCGCATCATGCGCCGACTCGGTATGGAGCGGATCGGAGATCCTCTCCCCGAGCATCTGGTAGCCGCCGCAGATCCCAAAGAGCGGCGTCCTCGCCGTGACGCACGCACGGATGGCATCCGCGAGGCCCACCTGTCGGATATGGAGGAGATCTTCCGTCGTATTCTTCGACCCCGGCAGGAGGATGAGATCCGGATGACCCAGTTCCTCTGGCGTGCGCACGTAATAGAGCGCGACATCCGGCTCGTGCGCCAGCGCGTCAAAGTCCGTAAAGTTCGATAGTTTCGGCGTACGAACGACCGCAATGCGCAGCTGTCCATCGAGGGCGGCCGCATCGCCATAGTGCTGCTCGTCGAGGGAGACAGAGTCCTCCTCGTCGATGCCGAGCGCGTCGATGTGCGGGACGACCCCGAGGACAGGCTTTCCCGTCTTTTGCTCCAAGAAGTCAAGGGCGGGCGTCAGGAGGCTCACGTCACCGCGAAACTTGTTGATGACAAGGCCCTTGACGAGCGCACGCTCCTCCGCGTCGAGCAGTTCCAGCGTCCCCACAAGGGCGGCAAGCGCACCGCCGCGGTCGATGTCAGCGATCAGGAGGACGGGCGCGCGAAGATGCTTTGCCACGCGCATATTGACGATATCGTTTGCCTTGAGATTGATCTCGGCGGGGCTGCCCGCGCCCTCGATCACGAGCAGATCATACGCGGCACGCAGGCGATCCAGCGACACCTCAACGGCCTCCCATGCCTTGAGCGAATAGCCTGTGTGGTATTCCCGCGCACTCATATTGCCGACCGGTTCCCCCATGATGACAACCTGTGACTGCGCGTTCCCCGTCGGTTTGAGGAGGACAGGGTTCATATCGACTTCGGGGGCGAGTCCCGCCGCCTCCGCCTGCGCGACCTGTGCCCTTCCCATCTCCCGCCCGTCGAGCGTGACATAGGAATTCAGCGCCATGTTCTGTGCCTTAAAGGGCACGACACGCTTGCCCTGCTGATGAAAAATACGGCAGAGTGCCGTCGTCAGAATGCTCTTGCCGACATGGGAACTCGTTCCCATCAGCATGATGCTCTTCGCCATTTACACCGCCTCCGCCAGCTTTTTGAGATCAACGGGAATGCCGCAGGTGACGAGATAGACCTTTGCCGCGCGGCGGGCGAGCTGCTGATTGGCAAGTCCCGCCATATCCCGATAGAGCCGTCCGAGGCGATTGGCGGGAACGATCCCGTCCCCCACCTCGTTTGTGACAAAAATCGTCGTCGCATCGGCTTCCTCAGCGGCACGAATGAGCGCATGGATACGCGCCTCGACATGGCGTGCAAAAAAGTCGCGCTCCTGTTCCTCCTCCGAATACTGGAGCATATCGTTGCTGAGAAACATCGTCACACAATCAAAGAGGATGACGCCGTGCGCCTGCCCCGCCTCCCGTATGGCGTTCTCAGAGGAAAACGGAGCCTCGTAGGTCGTCCAGTCTGCCGGACGGCGCGACTGATGCAAATCGACACGCAGCTGCATCTCTGCATCATAGATCTGCGCGGTCGCAATATAGGCGACGGCCGTGCCGCTCTCTGCGGCGCAGCGCGCCGCACAGCGTTCGGCAAACGAGGATTTGCCCGAGCGGACGCCGCCCGTTACGAGAATGATCTGCCCCATTGATGACACGCCTCCACAAAATGCTCCGCCGCACTGCGGCATCCTGCAAAGTGCAGGTGCAGATAACTGCCGAGCGTATTCCCCCGACGATGTCCTGCTGGATACTGCGCGCCGCTGCGCAGTTTCGTTAAGCGGAAAGGACGGAGCTCACTCTCTTCCGCCTCCGTCTCCTCAACGGAAAAGTGAAACTCGTGCCCGTGCAGGATAAGCCCTGCCGCACCAAGTATCGTATCCTCCGTCTGCTCCGCCTCCACGTAGCCGACCATCTGCAGGCGTTCGGTCATGCGCGCCCGCGCCGCGAACACCCCCGCCATCTCATGCTCTGCTCCCGCGAAATCCACCATCGAGCGCATGAGGTACATATAGCCGCCGCATTCGGCGTAGATGGGCATCCCCGCCTCCGACGCTGCACGTATCGCAGCGCGCATTGCCGTATTTTGCGCTAGGTCTACGGCAAACATCTCAGGGAAGCCGCCGCCGATGATGATGCCGTCCACATCCGGCAGTGCCGCATCGTGCAGCGGGCTGAACTCCACCAGCTCCGCGCCGCATGCACGGAGTTCGTCGAGACTCGCCGCATAGTAGAAGGAAAACGCCTCATCGCGCGCAACGGCAATGCGGCACGGATGCTGCGGTGGGCGTTCTCCCCCCCCTGCTGCTGCCGAAAGGGGCGGTGCCGTCTTAGCCAGAGCCATAATGCGGTCGATGTCGAGTCCCGTCTCAACGCACGTCCCAAGGCTCTGAATCATCGCCTTTGCTTCATGCTCCTCCACGGGGGTCAGACCAAGATGCCGCTCGGGAAGAACGAAAGACGCATCGCGGCGCAGCGACCCATAGACGGGCATATCAATCCCCACCATAGCCGTGCGAACCATCGCCTCATGTGTCCCGCTGCCGAGGCGGTTGAGCAGTACACCTGCGAGGTTTACGCTCGGATCGTAGCTGCGAAAGCCTAGTGCTGTCGCCGCAGAGGAAGCCCCGACGGATTTAACATCCATGACGAGGAGCACGGGCGCATCCAGAACCTTTGCGATGGCGGCGGTCGAACTGATGCCGCGCCGGCCGCCGTCGTACAGCCCCATCACACCCTCGATCACGGCAATGTCTGCGCCGCGGCACTCGCGGGCAAAGATCTCCGCGAGCCGTGCCTCTGGCACAAGCCATGTATCCAGATTATGCCCCGTACGCCCACCTGCGATGCGGTGATAGCCGAGGTCGATGTAGTCGGGCCCGACCTTAAAGGACTGTACGGAAAGACCGCGTGCGCGCAGTGCCGCAAGCAGTCCTGCCGTCAGTGTTGTCTTCCCTGCCCCCGACTGCGTTGCCGCGATCACAATGCGCGGAATATTCCACTGCATGATGCACTCCTCAGGGACGGGTGTTGTCGATCATATACATCAGCGCATTGACTGCCGCTGCCGCAATCGGACTGCCGCCCTTCGACCCTTCGACCGTAATGTAGGGAACGATATCGTTTGCGGCGAGCTCCGCCTTGGACTCTGCCGCACCGACAAAGCCGACAGGAATACCGACGATACAGGCGGGGCGGATGCCTTCCTCACGGACCAGGCGCAGGACCTCAAAGAGTGCCGTCGGTGCGTTGCCGATGGCGACGATACTGCCGTCCATATCCTTGCCAAACGTACGCATGGCGACCATTGAGCGCGTAATCCCCTCCGCCTTTGCGCGTGCGGCAACATCGGGATCTGCCACCAGGCAGTGCACCATGCCGCCGAACGAGGCCAGTTTCTTCTTGTTGATGCCTGTACGCACCATCTCGACATCCGTATAGATATCGACCCCGCGTTTCAGGGCAGCAATCGCCGCGTCAATCGCCTGCGGGTGGACGCGCGTAATGGGCGCATAGCCCACATCTCCCGACGCGTGAATGAGGCGCGAATAGAGCTTCGTCTCACGCTCGTCGAGATGCAGCTCCGCCAGATGCGGTGCGATCAGCTCCATGCTGCGATTTTCAATGGTCATCGGCTCTTTGATAAAATCCATGAAGGTCTCCTATTTTCTATCATAAATATCAGCAACAAACGCCAGAACTTCCTCCGCCGTATGGGCCAGATGCGGATAGGAAAGCACAGGGCGGTCGATCACCACGACAGGCAGGCCGAGATCTTCCGCCGCCTGAAACTTCGCATCCGTCCCGCCGACAGTGCCGCTGTTCTTCGTCACAATCACATCTGCCTCGTACTTCTCGTACATGGCACGGTTCAGCGCACGGGAAAAGGGTCCCTGCATCGCAATGATCTGCGCGGGGGTCAGCCCCAGCTCCGTGCAGAGTGCCACGACCTCCGCCGTCGGCAGAACGCGTGCCGTGAGCACGCAGTCAAGCGCCGCTGTCGCATGGACGAAGCGCGCCAGATTGCGGCTGCCCGTCGTAAGAAAGATATGCTGCCCCAAGCCCGCCGCGGTCTCCGCAGCCTCCTCATAGGAGTGTACGAGATGTACCTTCTCATACGAGATATCGCTCAAATCGCGCTCGTAGCGAATGTAGGGAACATCTGCCGCCGCACACGCCGTCATGGCGTTGCGCGAAACATTGACGGCGTATGGATGCGTTGCATCGACAAAAACACGAATATCATGTGTCCTGAAATACGCCGTCATTTCGTCCGTATCGAGCGGCGTATCATGCACTGTCAGATGCCCGCCTGCCGCATGCTGTGCCTCGAGCAGCTGCTCCCCGTAGGAACTCACAACGGATGCTGTGACGTCGTATCCCGCTTCGCAGAGACGGCGGACGACAGCACGCCCGTCCTGCGTCCCCGCAGCTGTGAAGATCACAGTCCCGGCTCCCGCTTCTGATAGCCGCGCGGCGTAATCATCCACTGCCCGTTCTGCTTCGTCTTCGAGTTGCCGATGATCACAATCGAGAACATATTGATGTCCTCCTTGGTGAACGCACCGAGGGTTGAGATCACCACGTTCTCTCCCTCGCGGCTCGCCGATGTCACAATGCCGACGGGCGTCTCAGGCGCACGCTCACGCAGGAAGATCTCCTGCACGGCCTGGATCTGGCCGACACGCTTATGGCTGCGCGGATTGTAAAGCACAGTGACGAAGTCTCCCTTCGCCGCGAGCTCTGCACGCTCCTGGATCAGCTCCCACGGCGTGAGGAGATCGGAAAGACTGATGACGGCAAAGTCGTGCATGATCGGCGCACCAAGGAGCCCTGCCGCTGCACTCAGTGCAGAGACACCCGGGATCACGCCGCCAAATTCGGGACGCTGATCCTCATCCATCTTCATGAGGAGCTCGAGCACCAGCCCGGCCATGCCATAGATGCCGGCATCGCCGCTCGAGATCACGACGACATTCTCCCCCGCTGCTGCTTCCTCCAGTGCCGCACGGCAGCGATCGATCTCCTGCGTCATGCCCGTATCGAGCACCTTTTTCCCTTCGACCAGGTCGGCGATCAGCTGGATATAGCGGCTGTAGCCGACAACCGCCGTTGCTTCCTCAATCGTGCGATGTGCACGATAGGTCATATCATCCGTACTGCCGGGGCCGATACCCACAACACTTATTTTTCCCATAGGAGTGCCACCGTCACTTTCCCAAATACTGTTTTTCCGAGTGCCATGCGGCCGCCTTCTGTGCCTGCTGCACAGAGTGCCGCCGCCTCACACACATTTCCGACACCGATTGTTTTCCGCACAAAATCCGATTCGGTCAGACCATAGTCCTCAATCATCTGCCGAAGCGCCTCCTGCGGGAAAAAGACAATCTCTCGTCCGAGTGTCTGCGAGGCTGCGAGAAGCCCTGCCTCATTGCGCTTGACCTCGGTACTCGCAAAAAGGTCGATGGCGGATGGTTCCCGTCCGATCATCCCGCATGCCTCCGTCAACGCACGAAGAATCTGCGCTTCCGTTACATCGGCACGACATCCGACGCCCGCAATGAGGCGCCGCGGAACGAGATAGAGCGTCCGCTCCTCCGCAGCAGCAGGCACATGCTCCGCCCCAACGATGACAACGCGACAACTCGTCCCATCCGCAGGAGGAACCACACCGCGAAAGAGCCGCGCACCGATCTCCTGCTCCCGCAGCTGCGCCTCATAGAAGGCAGCCTGCGGCAGATCACTGTCGATATAGTAATGCACTTCCTCGCCCGCCATGAGCGCCGTATTCAGCACCTGTATGGCAGACTTTGGCACAGGGCGCAAGGCAAGCCGCGCAGCGATAGCATCGGGGGCGAGCACCCCCGTCACATCCGTTGCCGTCGTAACAACGGGATCCGCACCTACCGCCGCACAGAGCGTGCGTGTCAGATCATTTGCCCCGCCGACGTGCCCCGAAAGGAGACTGATGCCATGCCGTCCCTGCTCGTCAAAGACGATCACGGCAGGGTCGTACAGTTTACTGCGGACACAGGGAGCAAGCGTGCGCACGACAATCCCCGTCGCCATGACGCAGACGAGTGCATCATAGCGTGCAAACGCCGTCGTAATCGCTGCGGACAGGTGGGCAAAATAGGCAGTATGTCCTGCCGTGGGTGTACTGCCGCGTAGCCGCTCCGGCAAATAGAGCCGTGCCTCTCCGTCAAGAGCGGCACAGAGACGCGCCGCGAGCGCAGCTCCGCCGTCCGTCAGGGCAAAGACAGCAACTCTCACTGCTTTGCATCCCGAAACATGTGTGAGAAATTGGCAGCATAGAGCCGCGACGGCTCATACACCGCATCAAGGCAGTCGCCGACCACGATCATCGCCGTGCGGTCGATCTCCTCCGCCTTCACCTGCTCTGCAATCGTCGCAAGCGTACCGCGCAGGATCTTCTGCTCCGGCCATGTCGCACGCTGCACAATGGCGACAGGCGTCGTCGGCTCATATCCGCCCGCTGTCAGTTCTTCTGCCACCTCCTCGATCATCGTGATCGAGAGGAAAATACACATCGTCGAATGGTGTGCAGCGAGACTGCGCAGCTTCTCGCGCCCCGGCACGGGCGTGCGCCCCTCGTTGCGCGTGATGATGACCGTCTGCGAGATGCCGGGCAGGGTATACTCCTGCCGCAGCGCCGCCGCTGTCCCGAGGAAGGAACTCACGCCCGGCACAACATCATAGGAAAAGCCGCGCTTTTCCCACGCGTCCATCTGCTCCTGAATTGCTCCGTAGATCGCAGGGTCACCGGTATGGAGACGCACGGTCATCTTCCCTGCCGTCTCTGCACGCGCGATCACCTCGATGACCTCATCGAGCGTCATGTGCGCCGAATTATGGATCTCCGCCTCTTCCTTGCAGAAATCGAGGAGTGCGGGGTTCACGAGTGAGCCGGCATAGATGACGACATCTGCCTCAGCCAGATAGCGTGCGCCCTTCACCGTGATGAGCTCAGGGTCACCGGGACCCGCACCGACAATATGAATCATGTATTCCTCACTTTCTCTGTGCCGTAATGATATAAATTGGATTCAGTGCCTTTGCCATATCGTAGGGACCGACGCGTTCCAACCGACTGATCTGCACCTGTATAGCCTCGCACGTATAGAGCTCCGCATGCGCATGGAAATAATCCAGACAGGCGGAGACCGTCTGCATCGTAATCGCATTTGCCACGATGCGTCCGTCGCTCTGCATACGCGTTCCGATGATGTCCAGAATCTCGGGCAGACGCCGTCCGCTGCCGCCGATCAAGGCGACATCGAGATGGGGAAGCCCGTCCAGCGCGGCGGGAGCCGCCCCCTCGACCACTGTGAGGTTCTGTGTGGAAAAACGTGCCGCATTCTCCTTGATGAGGGCGATTCCCTCGGGATTCTTTTCGATGGCGTAGACATGCCCCTGCGGTGCAAGGCGCGCCGCCTCCACCGAGAGCGAGCCCGTCCCCGCGCCGACATCATAGACGACAGCATCGGGGGCAATCTGCGCCTTGACGAGCGTGAGGATGCGTATCTCCTCCTTCGTCATGGGCACATTTCCGCGCACAAAAGCGTCATCTTTTATGCCGAGATTCATGCATCATCCTCCTTCACTGCACAGACAATAATCACGCCGTGCCCAATTCCCTCATCACGCGCCGCATCTCCCAGCGTCGTCCGAACAATGTTCTCATCCGCATAAGAAAGGCGCGTCGCTATATACATCACATCATCTGCACGCCAGCCCGAGGAGAGCAGCCGCTGCGCAATGGTCTGCGAGTTGTGCTTCCCGTCCGTCAGCATCCCGAGCATGGCCTCTGCCGTACGCGAGAGCTCCTCTGTCCGCGGCTCGCGCCCGTGAAAACTGAGCAGACGCGCATCATGCCACGGCAGGGCGAGCCGTGCAAAGGCAAATTGGATCGAGCTGATACCCGGGATCACAGCCATCTGCTCGGGTAGGAACGTCCGACGCAGAGCATCCAGCATCGAGTAGTAGCCGGGATCTCCCGAGACCATGACCACCACATCATCATCGCGGAGCGCATCCCGGATATAGGTCAGTACCTCTGCAATATCCGCTCCGATTACATGCGTATGCGCTCCCGCAGGAGCAAGATCGGCGAGCGCACGCCGCCCGCCGACGAGGACGCGTGCGTCATGGATCGCCGCCCGTGCCTGCGGCAGGAGATAGGCGGGGTCGCCGGGGCCGATGCCGACGACGGTGATCGTATGTCTCATGCGTTCAGTCTCCATCCACAAGCATCAGCAAAAGCTCGTGCCTGCTCATCCACACCGAGGATCTCCCCCGCGAAATTCACCATGACGGCACCAACCTTCATTTTTCCGAAAAGATACCGCTCTGCACGGATACGCACGCGTGCGGCGATCACCGCGCAGACCCGCTCAGCGAGCCCTGCCGACGCGATCACCGCCAAGGCATCCTCCGTCGTATTTGATGCCAATACGGCGCGCACCTCCGTCTGGCTGAGCCCCTCGGCGGCACCATACGCCGCGAGCGTCTCCAGCCGTGCATCCGCCATGCGGTTATGCGTATGGAAAATACCGGCGGCAATCTTCACGAGCTTGCCCGTATGACCGAGAATCAGTACACCCTTTGTGCCGCGCTCGACGGCGCGCTCCAGCATAAAGCCGATGAAGTTGCTCGTCTCAATAATCGCTGTCTGCGAAATCCCCAGAGAGAGGGCAATCCGCTGCCCGATCTTCCCGGGGACGAAGACGAGCACCTCCTCCCCCGCCGCACGTGCCACATCGATCTGCGGAACAAGGGAGTCCTTGAACGCCTCCTCAGACATGGGGCGAAGCACGCCCGTCGTACCGATCACGGAGATGCCGCCCTCTATGCCGAGCACGGGATTGAGCGTCTTCTTTGCCAGCTCTGTCCCGGCCGGGATGGCAATCGTCACCTCTGCACCGACATCCTCCCGCCCCGTCATCTCGGCGACAACGCGTCGGATCAGCTCGCGCGGTCCCTGATTGATCGACGGCTCACCGACAGGAAGGCTCATCCCCGGCTTTGTCACCGTGCCGACCCCCTCGCCCGCACGGAATACAATCCCATCGGCATCATCGCATAGCCGGATCGTCGTGAAAACGGAAACGCCGTTCGTGATATCGGGATCATCGCCCGAGAACTTGACGACCTCTGCACAGATCCCGTCTTCCGTGCGTGTGACCACCTTGACGGGAATCGTCAGCGGCGTTCCGTCCAATGCCGTGAGGGAAATCTCCTGCCACGGCTTCCCCTGCAAAAAGAGAAGTGCCGCCTTGACCCCGGCTGCCGCGCACGCACCTGTCGTATATCCGCTGCGCAGTTCTGTCGCCATACATCGTCTCCGTCAAAACAAGAAATTTAGGAAGCACTGATAAATTCGGTAAACCATCTTGACGCATCTTTTTTGCCCGCACTTCGGCGGAAAATCCTCCACAGAGCACCACTCTGCGTCCGGTTTTCCACCTCGTTCGGACGAAAAAATCTACGCCAATCTGGCAGACCTCATTTTATCAGTGATTCCTTTATCGAAGAAAAACTGATTTATTATAACACTCTGCCGACAAAATGAAAAGGGAGCACCGTGCATTTTACACAGTGCTCCCCAGTGTCCTGTCAAATATTACGATAGAGCCCAATCACCTTGCCGAGAATCTGGACATCCGTCTCGTAGAACGGCTCCATGGAATCATTCTCGGGCTGCAGGCGGATGCAGGTCTTTTCACGGAAAAAACGCTTCACCGTCGCCGCCTCACCGTTGACGAGCGCCACGACGATATCGCCGTTGTTCGCTGTCGGCTGCTGGCGCACGAGCACGAAATCACCGTCGAAGATGCCGACGTTGATCATACTGTCCCCCTGAATGCGGAGCATGAACACATCCTCTGCTGTCCCGAGAAGGCCACGTGGGAAGGAGAACACATCCTCCACATTCTGCTCGGCGAGGATCGGCTCGCCCGCCGTCACAACACCGACCAGCGGCACGGGGATCGTGCGACCCCACGGATTCTCCCCCATGATGTCGATCGCGCGCGGCTTCGTTGCATCACGGCGAATCATGCCGTTCTCCTCGAGCATCGACAGATAGCGGTGCACCGTCGAACTGGATTTCAACCCGACCGCCGTACCGATCTCACGAACCGAGGGCGGATACCCCTTCTCCACCAAGAACTCCTTGATGTAGTCCAAGATCTCCGACTGCCGCCGCGTGGATATTCTTGTCTTCTTCACCGTGATACCCCCTGACAGGTCCGCATACATACTATTATTGATATCATAGCATATATACGTTCTAAAAAAAAGGGGGGTAAGAGAAGATTTTCCACTAATTCGTATCAAATTTCTGCTCTGCATCGTGGAGGATACTGTCACGGCGTGCCTTCGAAGCGGAAAAATAGTCGTGGATCGCCTGTCGATCTCCTGCATCAATGGCCGTGATGACCTCCCCCATGATCGTCTGCAGCTCGCGCAGGGCATCCGTGATCGCCTCCGCGTTCGTCATGCAGATGTCCGCCCACATATCGGCATTCGAGGAGGCGATGCGCGTCGTGTCCTTGAACCCGCCGCCGATGAGCTTCAGGCAGGAGGAGAGATCATCCCCGCTGCGGTTGAGGAGGGTGACGAGGGCTGCCGCCGCGAGATGCGGCACATGGCTGATGACCGCGGCACAGCGGTCGTGCTGTGCGAGATCAAGTGTCGTAAATCGGGCACGCGTGAGGCGCAGGACATCCATCAGACGCTCCTTGACCTCCTGCGGGACGGCCGGATCGTCGATGATGACGTACGCCTTATGGGCAAAGAGATCCTTTGTCGCCACCGCTACGCCGCTCTTTTCGCGTCCCGTCATCGGATGCCCCGGGATATAGTAGATATCCGCCGGCAGGATCTCATGCAGCTGCCGATAGAGTTCGCCCTTCGTACTGCCTGCATCCGTCAGGATCGCACCGCGTTTCAGATACGGCAGGATCTTCTGTACCATCGGAACAATCTGGAGGACGGGCGGGCTGAGGTACACGATGTCCGCATCCCCGACTACCTTCGCCAGATCCGCCCCTGCATAGTCCACTGCACCGCAGTCCATCGCTGCGCGCATGGACTGCTCCGAACGGCAGAGCCCTGTAATGTAGATCTCGTCACCGAGAGCCTCTTTGAGGCACAGCCCGAGTGAGCCGCCGATCAGTCCGACGCCGATGATGGCAAGCTTCGTCCGCGTCATGCGCGCCGCCCAACGGCAGGAGCAATCTGCCGCACCTCATCCATCAGCATCTCAAAGTTGCGCGGGATCAAGCTCTGATCGCCATCGGAAAGTGCCAGCTCGGGACGGCAGTGCACCTCGATGATGAGCCCGTCCGCGCCGACGGCGACGGAGGCACGCGCCAACGGGCGCACCATCTGCCACCGACCCGTCCCATGACTGGGGTCGGCAATAACGGGGAAATGCGTCAGCTCTTTGAGTGCTGCAATCGCGTTGAGATCCATCGTATTGCGCGTATAGGTCTCATACGTACGAATGCCGCGCTCACAGAAGATAATGTTCTCGTTGCCGCCCGCCGCAATATACTCCGCCGCGTTCAGCCACTCGCTGATCGTTGCGGAGAGCCCGCGCTTGAAGAGCACAGGCTTCTGCGTCTTGCCAAGTGCCTTGAGCATCTGGAAGTTCTGCATATTGCGCGCACCGACCTGCAGGAGATCGGCATACTCCGAGACGAGTCCGATGTCGTCCTTGTCCACAACCTCCGTAACAACGCGGAGTCCCGTCTTATCCGCGACATCGCGCAGGATCTTCAGCCCCTCCTCGCCGAGCCCCTGAAAGTCGTACGGGCTCGTACGCGGCTTGAACGCGCCGCCGCGCAGGAACTGTGCTCCCGCCGCCTTGACTTTGACCGCAGCGTCATAGACCTGATCGTAGCTCTCGACGGAGCACGGTCCCGCCATGATCGCCAGCTGCTCACCTCCGACAGGGAAGCCCGACACGTAGACAATGCTGCTCTCGGGGTGGAACTCGCGGCTGACGAGTTTGTACTTCTCCGTGATGCGCACCGTCTTTTCGACGCCCTCCATCATATTCATTTCGAGCCCTGAAATGAGCTGCTTGTCCCCGATCACCCCGATGATGACACGGTCCTCTCCCTTCGAGAGATGCGTGCGCAGTCCTGCCTGCTCAATCTTGGCGATCACATGGTCGATGTTCTCCTGCGTAGCTCCTGCGTTCATAACGACGATCATAGCGTACCTCCGTCATACCTTTATCATGGCGATTTCATCACAGTTCGGATACTTGGGGCAGTCGATGCATTCCTTCCAAACTTTCTGCGGCAGCTCCTCCCTGCTGATGCGGAGGAAGCCTAGGGTCTCAAAAAATGCCGGCTTGTAGGTGAGAGTAAAAAACTTCTCAATGCCGAGCGTATCCCCCTCATCGAGGAGGCGGCGCACGATCTCTGCGCCGATCCCCTGTCGTATATGCGTCGGTGCAATCGCCATCATGCACACCTCGGCGAGACGATCCCACATGATGCGCAGTGCCCCGACACCGACGACGGTACCGTTCTCCTCAGCGACGACAATATCGCGCAGGTTCTCATAGAGCGTATTGCGTGAGCGCGGCAGCATATCCCCCTGCGCCGCATAGTCCCGTACGAGCTGATAGATCGGCTCAACGTCGTCAAATTTCGCCTTGCGATAGATCACGCATATACCTCCTCTCTTCCCCGTATCCTATGCCGTGCTGCTCGGGCAGACTGCTGCGAGAGCACACGTATCGCAGTGCGGCTTGCGCGCCTTGCAGACCTGTCTGCCGTGCAGGATCAGCCAATGATGTGCGTCGCTCCAATCCGCGCGTGGAATCGCCTTCTGCAGCCCCTTCTCCACCTCGAGCGGCGTCGTACCGACCGCAAGGCGCAGGCGGTTCGCCACGCGGAACACGTGCGTGTCCACGGCGATGGCGGGCGTATGAAAGGCAACGCTCATCACGACATTCGCCGTCTTGCGTCCGACGCCCGGGAGCTTCTGCAGCGCCTCAAAGTCCGCCGGCACCGCGCCGCCGTAGTCATTCAGCAGGATATGACAGGTCTCTATGATGTGCTTCGCCTTCATGCGGAAAAATCCGCAGTCATGAATCTCCGCCTCGAGTGCGGCCTGTCCGAGCGCAGCAATCGCAGCAGGCGTATTTGCCTTTGGAAAGAGCCGTCCCGTCACCACATTGACGCGTGCATCCGTACACTGTGCCGAAAGGATGACGGCGATGAGGAGCTCGAACGGCGTCTGGAATGTGAGTGCGGGCTTTGCATTCGGATAGAGGGACCGCAGGATACGCAGCTGCTCCACCTTAACGGCCTTCGTGACGCGCATCAGTTCGTCAGGGCGCGCGTCGGCGCTGGAATGCGCCCGCCGCGTGCAATGAACGCCGCCGAGCTGAAGGCACTGCGGACGGGGACGATGGGCGAGTAACCTAGGAGCCCACCGAAGGAGACCGTCTCCCCCACCTTTTTCCCGGGCACGGGAATGACGCGCACCGCTGTCGTCTTGTTGTTCACCATGCCGATCGCCGCCTCATCCGCAATGATGCCGGCAATCGTGCTGGCAGGCGTATCGCCCTCAATCGCGATCATATCCAGTCCGACCGAGCAGACACAGGTCATCGCCTCGAGCTTCTCGATGGAAAGACTGCCGCGCTGAACGGCGTCGATCATGCCCTCATCCTCACTGACGGGAATAAACGCCCCTGACAGGCCGCCGACATGAGAGGTCGCCATCAGTCCGCCCTTCTTGACTGCATCGTTGAGGAGTGCGAGTGCCGCCGTCGTACCGGGTGCCCCACACGCCTCGAGCCCCATCTCCTCCAAGATGCGCGCCACACTGTCTCCGACCTCCGAGGTCGGCGCCAGAGAGAGATCGATGATGCCGAACGGGACGCCAAGGCGGCGTGACGCCTCACGCGCGACGAGCTGTCCCACGCGCGTGATCTTGAACGCCGT
This sequence comes from Selenomonas sp. oral taxon 136, assembly GCF_001554015.1. Lineage (NCBI taxonomy): Bacteria > Bacillati > Bacillota > Negativicutes > Selenomonadales > Selenomonadaceae > Selenomonas > Selenomonas sp. oral taxon 136. The sequence goes on along the minus strand of NZ_CP014239.1, from coordinate 2,080,803 downwards.
ACGCTTGATTGTCTCGGCGATCTCCGTGAAGTCCGCGCCCTTCAGATCCTCAAGGGCATGCTTGACCACACCGGGGCCGCTGACCCCGACATTGATGACGCGGTCGCCCTCGGCAACACCGTGGAAAGCGCCCGCCATGAAGGGATTATCTCCGGGTGCGTTGCAGAACACGACGATCTTGGCGCAGCCGAGCGCCTCCTGCTCGCGCGTCAGCTCCGCCGTGCGCTTGATCACATCGCCCATCTCGCGCACAGCATCCATATTGATGCCCGCCTTCGTCGAGCCGATGTTGACCGACGAGCAGACAATATCCGTCGCTGCCATCGCCTGCGGAATGGAGTCGATGAGCACGCGGTCGCCGTGCGTCATGCCCTTTTCGACGAGTGCCGAAAATCCGCCGATGAAGTTGACCCCGACCGCCTTGCCCGCGCGGTCGAGCGCCTCTGCCACAGGGACGAAGGAATCCGTCTGACACGCATCCGCTGCAATCCCGATGGGCGTGACCGAGATACGCTTATTGATGATGGGGATGCCGTACTCCGTCTCGATGTCCTCGCCCGTCTGAACGAGATACTCCGCCGAGCGCGTGATTTTCTCATAGACATTCTGACAGAACTTCTCGAGATTTGGATGGGCACAGTCCCGCAGGGAGATTCCCATCGTAATGGTACGCACATCGAGGCGGTTTTCCGTAATCATCCGATTGGTTTCACGGATGTTCTCAAATGTAATCAATCTGCCGCTCCTTGCTCAAATCTTGTGCATGACCTGGAAAATCTCCTGATGCTGAACCTTGATCTCGAGTCCCTGCTCCTCGCCCTTCTTCCGCAGAATCTCCTGCAGCTCCTTGAGCTTGATCTCTGCATCATCCGGCATCTCGGCAATCATCACCATGTTGAAAAAACCGTCCATAATATTCTGGTTCACATTCATGATGTTGACGCGTTGCTCGGCAAGAATCCCGCTCACCATCGCCACAATACCGACCTGATCCCGTCCGACTATCGTTACAACCAGCTTCATCTTTGCCACTCCTCATCCATTTGCCCACATGGGCTATGCAATATACCCTGCATCATATCAAAAAAGACAGACAGCGTCAAATGCAAATACGGCATGAACCACACTGCAACGTGCTGTCCATGCCGCATCAAAGCCCCAGATCGCCCATCCGCATCTCCGACACATGATCGTCTGTGATGGAGAAGGCAAATCCGACCGTGGGATCCTCCTCGAAGAAATATATGTAGTCTTTTCCATAAATCATGCTCGGCTCGCCGTAGACACGCCGCAGCTCCTCGACGGGCGTGCCGATGCGTACGCCCTTGCCGGAGGCAATGGTATTGTGCGACCGTACGCGCACCATGCGCACTGTACCGTCCACCGTCTCGACGAGAAGGCCATCCTCATATCTGCAGGCAACGATATCCTTGCCCGCATAGCGCATGGATTTCTGCGATGTCGTCTCCTGCGGTGTTCCATAGCTGGCATGCACCTCTGCGTCCCCCGCACCGTACGCGATGCCGCCGAGGAGCAGTGATTTGCGTTCCAGCCGAACGGCCGAGGTCTGCTCCTCTGTACGGTGCTGGCGAAGCAGCTGTGCCTCACGCTTTGCCGCATCATCCGCCATCAACGTCTTTTTGACAGACTCACGTGCAATCGGTACATGTCCGCTATGCGTACCGTCCTGCGGTTCTTCCGCACAGCCCGGAAACATAGAATAGGCGGTAAGAACAGCTGCGGCTCCTGCGATGGCAATTCCCGCATACATTGCGTTCTTTCGCATCTTCACCGACCATCTCTCCCTCAGCGGATTGTGCCCACGCAGAACTCGGCAACGCGGCCGTGCTCGATTTCAAAGGTAAGACCGACGCTGTTATCCCCATCCACGCGGTAGATGTAGTCGTCCCCATGGATCACATCCGGCTGCCCGTATGCCGCAATCAGTGCACTTAGATCACTGCCGACCGTGATGTTATCCTGCGTATAGATGCCGTTGCGCGCACCGACCTCAATCTGCCGAACGACGCCGTCCACAAAGATGATGTCAAAATCGCTGCCGTACTCCCACTCGGTCACATGACTGCCCGCGTACATGGAGTCATACTTCGTCTCCACCTCGCGCGGCGCGCCGTAAATACTGCGCACATAGCTCTCCGACGCACCGTATGCAATCCCGCCGGCAGCGAGCGCATCCTGCGGCACCGACGCCTGCACAGCGGTCATACCGAGGAAACTGATGCCAAGAGCCAATCCTGCGATTTTGCTGTAAAAAATCATCACGTTCTCTCCTTATTTTGTTATTAATAAAAATATAGGATAAAACGCTGAAAAGCCTCTGAATATTTCCTTTCAGAGGCTTTTCATATCTTAGGGAAGCACGGATAAACTCCGTACAAGTATCCTGACGCATCTTTTTCGCCCGTTTTTCTTGTGCCCTTTATACCGCTTATGCGGTCCCCCTTCCCCGTAAATAACGGGAAAACTCTGATGATCCGTGATTCCTTAGAGTCGATCTATGTCGATATACACCCGATTCTGTTGGACACAAAGGTGACTCTCGGCGAGTATATCCTTCATTTTTCGCGTTTTCCCATACCCTTTCCGTATCTCCATGAGTGGGATGAGACGGCAGAAGAGATTCATATCGATCCCGCGTGCAAATGGGACTTCGAGCAGCCCACTCTGTGTCTTGAGAAAACACGTCGTCATATCATACGCCTGCAACTTTTTCAACTCTTTGGACGAAAGCATCGCATGACATACGAGGTGGGCGCCCATGGGATCAATGTCAATGCGGTCAATCAGTCCAAGGTCGATCGCCAGCCGCTTGAGATGTTCCTCACGCATCTGACGCGCCGCCACCATAAAAACGCGCTTCTTATGTTCTGTCACTACCTTGATGGCGGGCAGAAAATCCCGATCATGGGAAAATATGGCGACCCCGCCGATCTCCGCTTCTTCGTAGATTGCACGTACAATGGCCGCCGTCATAAAGGTATCGGCACTATTTTTTCCGACGAAGGCGCGCACGTAGTTGTGTCCAGCAGCCCACTTGGGACAGACTTTTCCAAATACATCGATCTGAACGAGCTCATGATCTTCCTGCAGACGGCTGCATCCCTCGATAAACAGGCGTTGACTGATATTCTCTGCATCGATAAAAGCGTGTATTTTCATGAGGATGCTCCTCTGCTGTATGTGTCGCAAAACTCCACTCCTGTGTTGCCATACCTCTTTTATTCTACTTGCGAACGCCTGATTCCTTCTTTTTAAAAATGAACTGTTCCGCACGCAGCAGAACAGTTCTATGATATTTTTACTTACACGCTTGGAACCGGCACATCCTCGTCCGACAGAGTTCCCTCAAGGTCGTGATTTGTGATCGCGCAGACAGCCGAATCCGACCAGACATTTTCCGCCGTCTCAATCATATCGATGATCGAGTAGATCGGCAGGATGACCCCCATGAGCCCGACCGGTGCGCCAATCGACACCATGAGAGAGAGCGTCAGAAAATAGCAGCCCATCGGAACGCCCGCATTGCCGACGGCGGCGAGCACGGCGATAAAGAGCCAGCTGATCATCGTGCCGAGCGAGAGTTCCATCCCTGCATTCTGCATGACGTAGAGCGAGGTCACGAGAATGAACGCAGCACAGCCGTTCATGTTGATTGTCGTGCAGATTGGCAGGACGAAACGTGTCACCGAAGGATGCGCCTTAAGACGCTGCTCGGCAGAAGCGAGTGTCACGGGGAGCGTACCTGCCGAGCTCTTTGTAAAGAGAGCGACCGCGACCGCCGGCATCATCTGACGGAACACGCGCACGGGATTCAGCCCGCGCACAGCGAGGAAGAACGGAATGACAATAAAGAACTGAATCAGATTGCCGCCGATGACGACAGCGGTATAGACACCGAGTGAACCAATGATGACGCCCGCCTCGATCTGTGCCGCGAGCTGTGCGGCAAAGGCGAGGATCCCCACGGGCAGGACAGTGATCAGCGCACGAATGAGCGTGAAGAGCAGTTCCTGCAGGCCATGAATCCCCTTGAGGAACATCTCACGGTTCTCCGTCTTGGGTGCGAAGGCAAGTCCAAGCCCCGCCGCTGCTGCGACAAGCATGACAGAGAGGACGTTTCCCGAGACAAACGGGGCGAGCACATTGTTCGGAACGATGGAGAGGAAGTGATCGTAGTAGGACAGTCCCTCCAGCTTGCCCGGCACATCCGATATGCCCGCGCCGACGACATCGGCGGGCAGGTTCGCAGGTGCGAGCCAGAGGAAAAGTGCTAGTCCGACCGCCGCCGCACAGATCGTCGTCAGCAGTGTGTAGGTGACGGCGTGGGCAAAGATGCGCCCCGTGTCGCGCTTCGTCCCAAGCGCGGCAAGCGTCGTGATGACGGCAAGAGCAATCGTCGGCACGGCGACGAACTGGAAAAGGCGCGTAAAGACGGTTGCGATAAAGCTGAACAGGTCGTTCAGTGCGGGCACGTTCGCCCAGCCAAGAATACCACCGACGATGAGTGCCGCGATCCACAGCGCGAGCTGACGCTTCTGCCCGCTGAGCTTCGCGGCAGAGAGCGCGGCCTGCGCCTGCTGCTCCACCTCATCATGCGGCGTATGTTTATGTTGATCTGCCATAGAGAATCCCTCCATATCCCAAGATGTAAGAAATCGCTGATACGATGATGCTGAGCAGATCATCGATCTTCAAAAACATTGTTTGCATATTATATTGCTATGTTAATAAATTGTCAAGTAAAAACTGCCGTGAATTTTCACGGCAGTTTCTTCAGCAGCAGTCTATAGCGTACGGTAACTGTGTATGTCCTTACGCCTTCCCTGCAAGCTTCTTGTAGTTGTTGTAGCGCGTCTCCGCGTCCTTCTGCGTCTTCTCAAAGAGCGCATCCGCCGCCTCGGGGAAGCTGCGCTGGAGATTGATGTAGCGGTTCTCACCCAGCAGGAACTCACGGAACTTCGAGAAGTCCGGCTCTTTCGAATCGAGGCTGAACGGATTCTTGCCTGTCTCGATAAGCTGCGGGTTGTAGCGATAGTTCGCCCAGTAGCCGCACTCCACGGCGAGCTTGCCCTCAAGCTGAGCACAGCCCATGCCCTTGCGGATGCCGTGATTGATGCACGGCGAGTACGCAATGATGAGCGAGGGTCCCGGATATGCCTCCGCCTCGCTGATCGCTTTCAGCACCTGATTCTGATCGGCGCCCATGTCGATCTGGGCAACGTAGACGTAGCCATAGGACATCGCCATCATGCCGAGATCCTTCTTCTTCGTCTTCTTGCCCGTTGCAGCAAACTCTGCAATCGCAGCCGCCGGCGTGGACTTCGACGCCTGTCCGCCTGTATTGGAGTAGACCTCGGTATCAAAGACCATGATGTTGATGTCTTCGCCCGAGGCGAGCACGTGATCCACACCGCCGTAGCCGATGTCGTATGCCCAGCCGTCGCCGCCGAAGACCCACTGCGAACGCTTGACGAAGTAGTCGTTGTCGCTGTAGATGCGGCAGAGGAGCTCGTCCGTCCCCTTCTCCTTCTCGAGCAGCTCGCGCAGGAGGTCGGCGCGGTCGCGCGTTCCCTCACCGCTGTTGCGCTTTTCGAGCCAGAGCTGCATCGCCGCCTGGAGCTCCGCCGAGCCCTTCTTGGCCTCCAGCGCCTCCGTCACAGCGGCAGCGAGCGACTCACGTACCGACTTCGTGCCGAGCAGCATACCGAGACCATACTCTGCGTTGTCCTCGAACAGGGAGTTCGCCCATGCAGGACCGCAGCCCTTCTGGTTTTTCGTGTACGGAATGGCAGGTGCACTGGCGCCCCAAATGGAGGAGCAGCCCGTTGCATTGGCGATCATCATGCGGTCTCCAAAGAGCTGCGTGATGAGCTTGGCATACGGTGTCTCGCCACAGCCTGCGCACGCCCCCGAGAACTCGAAGAGCGGCTGCTCGAACTGCGAGCCGATCAGCGTTGTCTTCTTCATCGGGACATTCTTGACCGCGACCTTCGTCGTATCGACACCGTAGTCAAAGTACTTCTGCGCATCACGGAGCTTGTCATCGAGCAAGGTCATATCAAGTGCCTTGCCCGGGCAGACCTGTGCACAGTTGCCGCAGCCAAGGCAGTCGAGTGTCGAGACGGCGATGGTGAGGTTCATTCCCTTTGCGGGACGCGACTTCACAGACTGCATCCCCTCAGGTGCTGCCGCAAGCTCTTCGTCCGTCGTCAGGATCGGACGAATCGTCGCATGCGGACAAACAAAGGAGCACTGGTTGCACTGAATACACTTCTCAGGGCGCCATACGGGGACAGAGATCGCCGTGCCGCGCTTCTCATAGGCTGTACCGCCCACGGGGAACGTACCGTCCTCCATGCTGAGGATCTCGGAGATCTTGAGCTTGTCGCCCTCCTGACGATTCATGACATTCTGGACGTTCGTGATGAATGCAGGCGTCTTCTCGTTGACCGGCACCTCTTCGTCCACAACATCCTTCCACGCATCAGGAACATTGACGCGGTGCAGCGCCTCGATGCCCTTGTCGATCGCACCATTGTTCATGTTGACGACCTTCTCGCCCTTGCTGCCGTAGGAGGTGACAACCGCATCCTTGAGATACTTGACTGCATCGTCGAGCGGAATGATGTTGGCGAGCTTGAAGAACGCGGACTGCATGACCATGTTGAAGCGTCCGCCAAGTCCGAGCTCACGCGCGATGTGAACGGCGTCCACCGTATAGAACTGGATGTCGTTGCGTGCGATAAAGCGGCGCATTGATGCGGGCAGATGCGTATCCAGCTGCTCATCCGACCAGAACGTATTGAGCAGGAACGTGCCGCCCTTTCTGAGTCCTGCGAGCAGGTCATACTGACGTACATAGGACTGCTGCGAACAGGAGATAAAGTCCGCACGGTTGATGAGATAAGGGCTGATGATCGGCGACTTGCCAAAGCGCAGGTGACTCATCGTGATGCCGCCCGACTTCTTCGAGTCGTAGGCAAAGTATGCCTGCGCATACATATCCGTCTTGTCGCCGATGATCTTGATCGCGCTTTTGTTCGCGCCGACCGTGCCGTCCGAGCCGAGTCCCCAGAACTTGCACGCCGTCGTCCCCTCCTTCGTGAGGTTGACATCGCTGTGTGCGGGCTTCAGGCTGCGGTTCGTCACATCATCGACGATGCCGAGCGTAAAGCCGTGCATCGGCTCGTCCTTCTTCAGCTCCTCGTAGACGCCGAAAATCTGATCCGGCGTCGTATCCTTGCCGCCGAGACCATAGCGGCCGCCGACGATGACGGGATCCATGCCTGAGCCATAGTACGCCGCCTTGACATCGAGGTAGAGCGGCTCGCCGAGGGCACCCGGCTCCTTCGTGCGGTCGAGGACAGCAACCTTCTTCACCGTTTTCGGGAGATACTTGAAGAAATGCTCGACGGAGAACGGACGATAGAGATGAACGGACAGCAGTCCGACCTTCTCGCCCTGTGCATTGAGATACTCCGCGACCTCCTCCGCCGTCTGGCAGACCGAGCCCATCGCAATGATGATGCGGTCCGCATCAGGTGCGCCGTAGTAGTCAAAGAGATGGTGCTCACGGCCTGTGATCTTTGCCATCTGTGCCATTGCTTCCTCAACGAGGGAAGGAATGGCATCATAGTAACGGTTGACCGCCTCACGCCCCTGGAAGTAGATATCAGGGTTCTGTGCCGTGCCGCGCACCACCGGATGATCCGGGTTGAGCGCACGGCGGCGGAACGCCTCAACGGCATCCCAGTCGAGGATCTTCGCGAGGTCAGCATAGTCCACGACCTCGATCTTCTGGATCTCATGCGAGGTGCGGAATCCGTCAAAGAAGTTGATGAACGGCACACGTCCCTTGATGGCGACGAGATGCGCTACTGCAGAGAGATCCATGACCTCCTGCACGCTCGACTCGGCGAGCATGGCAACACCTGTCTGACGCGCTGCCATGACATCCTGATGGTCGCCGAAAATGTTCAGCGAGGAGGCGGCAATGGCGCGTGCACTGACGTGGAACACGCCCGGCAGCAGCTCACCTGCAATTTTATACATATTGGGGATCATCAGCAGAAGCCCCTGCGATGCTGTGTAGGTCGTCGTCAGCGCACCCGCCTGCAGAGACCCGTGGACAGCACCTGCAGCACCGGCCTCCGACTGCATCTCAATCAGACGCAGCTTCTGTCCAAAGATATTTTTCATCCCTTTGGCAGCAAGGCTGTCGACATACTCCGCCATCGGCGACGAGGGCGTGATCGGATAGATCGCTGCCACATCCGTAAAGGCATAGGAAATATAGCCCGCGGCGGTATTTCCGTCCATCGTCTTCATCTTTTTTGCCATAGTACTGCTCTCCTCTCTTTAGAGAAGCGCCGATAAATTCGGCACGACCATCTTGACGCATCTTTTTCGCCCGCTTATCGTTAGCAAATCCTCCACATAGCCCTCGCTATGCGTCCGGTTTGCTGTCTCAATCGGACAAAAAATCTACGCCAATCTGAGAGACTGTTTTATCAGCGATTCCCTAGAAATGCTTCTGCACTTCATCGAATATTAAAATATATACACATGAGCAAAGAATTTCTTCCCCTCCGTCGAACGAGAAACAATATCTATGGAGAAGTATCAATTCTATACTTTCTGTTTATTATACAACGGAACACCCGCCTTGTAAACAAGACAGGTGCTTTGTATCTCCGATATTACGGTGTTCTATCATTGTTTTTTATGATGCAAGCATCCGAACACCCTATTTCGTTTCTGTTTCCTTCTGATTAAAGCTCGGTTCGCGTCTTTCCAAGAATGCCGTCACAGCCTCACGATGATCCGGAGAGGCCCCCGCCTTCCCGAGATTCTCTGCCTCGATGCGGCTGTATGCCATATAGTCGCGGTAAAAAACCTCATAGTAAAGCTGCTTCTGCATGGCGACGGCACCAAGAGGACGGCGCAGGAGCTGTATGGCAAAGGCACGCGTTTCCTCCTCCAGTTTTCCCTCGGGGGCGATTCGCGTTGCCAGTCCGAGGCGCAGTGCCTCCTCACCGTAGACGGGGGTACTCAACGCCATGAGCTCAATCGTCTTCGCGAGTCCAACAATCTGATGCAGATGATAAATGCAGCCCGTGTCCCCGGGCAGAGCGACGTTCGAGAACGCTGTGAGCAGACAGCTCCCTTCCGTCATGATGCGGAAATCTGCGCCGAGCGCAAGGCCGCAGCCGGCGCCCGCAGCCGTGCCGTTCACCATCGCAATCACAGGTTTTCGGCACTTTCGCAGAGCAAGCGACGCCTGCCCTGTCAGCATGGAGAGTTCATAGCTGATGAATGAAAAGGTCGCCATCTCCTTGATGTCGCCGCCTGCAGAGAAATTCCTGCCCGCGCCCGTAAGGATGATCACCTTCACCGCTTCGTCCGTATCACAATGCTCCACAGCCGCAATCAAATCGCGGAACATCTGCGCGTCCAGTGCATTATTTGATGCGGGACGATCCATAACGATCTGCGCGATGCCATCCTGAATGGATTGCTTGATATGCTGATCCATGGGAAACCTCCTATCGGAATACACAAAGGACGATGTCCCGCTCGGGCAGCGCACGGGACATTCTCAGCAGCTTGTCCTGCCAAGGAGCGGATGTGTGGTCGGGCGCAGGTCACGCACGCGGATGAGGTGCAGTGCCTCCGCGAGATCAATGTCTCGACGTTCGGAGCCGTTCTCGTACACGTAGACCGGATGCTCCGCACCGACCTCGCTGCCCGGCATATAGACATACTCCGCCGTATGCGCATCACCAAAGATGATGCCGCGATCCAGCTGTGCTTCGCGTATCAAAACATATCCCTCCGCCAGAGCAGGTAGACCGCCAGCGTCGATACGCAGACAGCAAAGATGAGTACGCGCAGGAAGCCCGTCGGATCATCCTGATACGGCACCGGCACATTCATCCCTAGGAAACTTGAGATCACCGTCGGGATGGCGAGAATAATCGTAATCGCGGTCAGAAACTTCATCACGAGGTTCAGATTGTTCGAGACGATGGACGAAAACGTATCGGCAAGGCGCGCCAAGATCGTGCTGTATAGATCCGCCATCTCACGCGCCTGCTTATTCTCGATGATGACATCCTCCAGAAGATCCTCGTCCTCCTCATACATGCGAAAGATATGATGGAGGGAGGTGTTCGTCCGCAGGCGCATCAGGCGGTCGAGCACCGCTCCGTTCGAGCGCAGTGCCGCATTGAAATACGTCAGCCCCTTCTGCAGCTGCAGCAGGCGCAGGATCTCGCTGTTCTTCATATCGTGTCGCAGCCGATCCTCGATCTCCTCGGTCAGCTTGCTGATCTGCCGCAGATAGCGCAGGTAGAACACATCGGATTTATAGAGTATCTGAAAGAGGAACCGCGTCCGCTTGTACGTGCGGAACATCTTCGCCGTCCGCTCGTTGAACTCCGCGATGACGGGCGTCTCTTCGAGACAGACGGTGATGACATGCTCATCCGTGAGGATGATCGCCAGCGGCAGTGTATCGTAGCTGTCCTCACCGCGATAGACGGGGACATTGGTCAGGATCATGACGGAGTCATCCTCAACATCCGTATGCGAACGCTCCTCATCGTCAAGAGCGGAACGCAGGAAATCGGGATCGACCTCCGTGAGGGTACTGACGACCTTCAGCTCGTATGGCGTCGGATTGACGATATTGATCCATGCTCCTTTGGACAGCGTCTTGAGTGACAGCTCCTGCAAGGGGCCGGATTCCATGGATTTATAAATCTGCAGCAAGGGAGAACGCTCCTTTCCGATCGTCCTCCCCCGCTGTCACAGCATCATAGCTGCACAGCGAAGAGAGGACAGAATACACGTATGCGGCGGAGGCTGCAAAGGTGTATCGTCCATGCTCTTCACTTCCTTTCATCATGCTCAGAAATTACCCTGCATCAAACATTAAAGCGGAAATTCACCACATCACCGTCGCGCATGACATAGTCCTTGCCCTCAAGGCGCACCAGCCCCTTATCACGCGCTGCTGCGACACTGCCGAGCGAGACGAGATCGTCATAGTTCACGATCTCCGCACGGATGAACCCCCGCTCAAAGTCCGTGTGAATCTTTCCTGCCGCCTTCGGCGCGGTCGTTCCGCGCGTAATCGTCCATGCACGGCACTCATCCTCTCCCGCCGTAAGGAATGTCTGCAGACCGAGCAGGGCAAACGCACCGTGGATCAGGCGATCCAGCCCGCTCTCCGCAAGGCCAAGATCTTCGAGGAACGCCGCTGCTTCCTCGTCATCGAGCTCGGCGATCTCCTCCTCGAGGCGCGCCGATACTGTCACCACCTGCGCGCCCGTACGTGCGGCATACTCCTTCACCTTCTGCACGTGAGGATTCTCCGCATCCGCTGTCGCCGCCTCATCCTCGCCGACGTTCGCGATATAGAGGATGGGCTTGCGCGTGAGGAGATTCAGATCGCGCAGGATCCCCTGCTCCTCCTCGGAGAGCTCCGCCTCGCGCGCAGGCCGCCCCGCATCGAGTGCCTCTTTCAGGCGCTCCAGTGCCGCATGCTCCGCCTTTGCCTCTTTGCTCCCCGATTTCAGCAGTTTCGTCACCTTGGCCAGGCGTTTTTCCACCGCCTCCAGATCGGCAAGGCACAGCTCCGTCTCGATGATGTCAATATCGCGCAGCGGGTCAATGCCGCCCTCTACATGCGTGATGTCCGAGCTCTCAAAGCAGCGCACCACGTGGGCGACAGCATCCACCTGGCGGATGTGCTCGAGGAACTTGTTGCCCAGCCCCTCGCCCTTCGAGGCACCCTTCACAAGGCCTGCAATATCGACGAAGCGCACACTGGCGGGCGTCGTCTTTTTGGAATGATAGAGATCCGTCAGCACCTTGAGGCGCGCATCCGGTACGGCCACGACGCCCACGTTCGGCTCAATCGTGCAGAACGGATAGTTCGCCGCCTCTGCGCCCGCCTTCGTGATCGCGTTAAACAGCGTGCTTTTCCCCACATTCGGCAGACCGACGATTCCGACTTCAAGGTTGCTCACAGATATTCCTCCAAAACACGTTATGACAGATATACACGTTATGTTATAGCACACAACCCATGCACAGGTCAATTCCAACACAGTTTTCCGACGCTTTTCTTCACGGCATGGACGTATATGTTGCAAATGGTACTTTCAATTTTTATATCTTGTGCTATAATGTGAAAAAGTCAAGGATATCTTCCTTCTTTTCACTGTATTTTCCCATAGGAGGTCATTATGGCGATTACCAAAGATATGAGCATCATCGAGATTGTGCAGAAGTACCCCGACACGGTCGAGGTTCTGATGAACGCAGGCATGGGCTGCCTCGGCTGCGCGGCAGCCCATTTCGAGAACATCGAGCAGGGCGCACTGGCACACGGCATCGACATTGACGCGCTTATCGACAAACTCAACGAGACGGTCGGCGAGACAGCCGCGGCACAGTAAGCAAAATACATACGAAAAAGCCACCTCACGACAGCGAGGCGGCTTTTTTGATGCAGTTGTTAGAGCATTTCCCGCACATCCCACCAAATCACGGCCGAGCGCGTCGCAACAGTGCACTTTCCGTTCTTTGCCTCCGTACAGACGGCACGGTGCAGCTCCTCACGCACGGCATCCGTGACATCGCCCTCATACTGCTCATAGGCGAGCAGCCGATACCGCAGCTCATCCTCAATACTGCGCTCACAGCGATAGTCAATTGTGCGCACGTTGGCAAACCGTCCCTGCGCAGCAAGCATATTGTAGAGAATCTGGAACTCCTCCACGTCACAGCTGCTCGCCGAGCGCGGGTTTTTCTTGTCGGGGATCTCGGCAACGATGGCGCAGTATGCCTTCGTATATGCCTCCATCTGAAGGATGAGAGGCCATACATCCGCATACATCCAGAAGACGAGCGACACCGTCACGAGATCAAACGCGCGGTCAAGTGCCCCGCCGACGGGAAGATCCTGCACCAGATCCTCTATCACCGCATAGTTGGACACTCCTGCCGCAGCGGCATTTTCCCGCAGGAGGCGGACCATCTCGTGCGACGGTTCCACGGCCGCAGCGAATTTGATCTTCTCGGCAAAGGGAATAATAAAGGAGCCGGGTCCCGCACCGATATCGAGCATCGTCGCGTCCGCGCTCAGAATGTGCCGCAGTGCCGCATAGGTTTTCCGCCCGTAGTCATAATCGTTGCTGCGGCGCATGGCGGAGAAATCCCGTGCGCGCTTGTCCCAGTAATCCACCTGCGGATTCGCCCGTATGTGCTCCGTACGTTCGTGAAATTTCTCCTTCCACCAGGCATTCCAAAAGGAAAAGTCCGGCTTATCTCCCATCCAAATACTCCTCTCACGCGGCGAAATGCTCCTGTTCAATGATGCCGAATGACGGTAAATCGTGCGAGGGAAATCGGCTCTTTCGGCATGATGTGTGCCTTCTCCCGTGCAATGGCGATCTGCTGCTCCGCCGTGTCGATCCCCGCGAGATCGGGCAGCAGGAGACCGCGCCGACGGTCCGCCACGCTTTTTACGATAACGCCGTAGACATGTGGATCCAGTTCCTCTGCCGACGTGATCGGCTCAGGCGTACTGAGCACATCCACGCTGTAGACGAGACGATCCAGTTCCTCCACGGCAATCGGCTCAAATCGGCTGTCGTGTGCCGCTGCCGAGACTGCATTGTAGAGAATCTCCTCGGCGAGACTCTGCTGTGCGGGCAGAAACGTCCCGATGCAGCCGCGCAGTTTGCCATATTTCTTGATGGAGACAAAAACCCCCGCACGTCCCTCCGTCAGCTCCTCCGGCATATCCGGCGGCAGAGCGGCATAGCTATGCGTCCGCACAAAGTGCTCCACGCTCGCCCGCGCGAGACGTACATACATATCCTCCGATGCACGCAACTTCTCCATCGCCGCATCCTCCGCACGAACGAGCTGTGCCGTATAGTCGCGGCTCTCATCCGTTCCCGTGACCGTAAAGGAAGCCACTGCATAGCCGACACCGAAGGGGCCTTCATAGCTACAGAGACGGCTCTCTATCGCACTGCCGTCGAGCACTCCGGCGAGCACCCAGAGGCCATTCAGCCCACAGTGCCCTGCCGTCTCGGCAAAGCTCCCCGGAATCTGCAGCAGGGAGAAAAAATCTCCTGCCCCCATAAACGCCGTACAAAGGCGGTCAAACTCCGGTCCCTCCGCGGCGAAACCATTCGGTGCCGCAGGACTGAGCCGATGCGAGAGATCGCCGCTCGCGATACACACCGTGCGCCGCCCCAGCCGCTCCGACACGGCAGCAATGCACTGACCGAGCCGCGCGTGCAGATATGCCGGCAGACCCGAAATACCGATGCGCACCACCTTGACCGGCGCATCTCCGAGATAATCGCTCAAAAAGGCCAGCGGAATCATCGTCCCGTAATCGAGTGCTGCCTCCCGCTCTCCGAGTGTACCCGCCGGAATATCGTGATCCATCGCCGTCGCGGCGAGCATCTGCACAAAATCTTCGTCATAGTCGACACCGACGGAGATCGCGGGATGCCCGAATGCCGCAAAATTTCCTTCCGCACGCTCTCCCGGTGAGATATGAAAGTAATCCTCATAGACGACAGCATGCGGGCTGATGACAACGACGGTATCGGGATGGAGCTCTGCCGCCGCACGCATGACCTCACGATAGGCGTCAATGGTGTGCGCAATCTCCTGCTCGCGTCCCGCGCCGATCGCAGGAAGAATGAGCGGCGGATGCGGTACAGCATAAGCAGCAAGAACAGACATAAGATTCACACTCCTATACAACAAATGATGGGCTTCATTTCATCCGTGATTCCCTAAAAAAATACCGACTGCACTGCAGTCGGAAGGAACTGTGCACCATGGGTGCGGCTTCGTCCTGCCAAGGAAAAGAAGACGGCATAAACCTGCAGCGAACCCACGAGGACAATGAAAGGAAGCGCTGAGCCCTATCCTGTCAGCGGTTCCGATAAGCCAAAATGGTGCGGATGAAGGGGGTCGAACCCATACGCCTTGCGGCACTGGATCCTAAGTCCAGCGCGTCTGCCAGTTCCGCCACATCCGCATGGAAATCATTCTATCATGCACGCGCGATGCTGTCAATCCGCGCTCCCCGCCACGAGAGAACGGTTTCCCGCATCTCTGCTGTGTGCAGCACGCCCTCCGCAAATCCGCGCCGTACCAGTTCCGCGGGGAGATACTCATCGTATTTGTCAAACACAGGCACTTCATCCGAATAGAGAAGCTCCATCGGCGTAAAGTCTGCCGCAGCTTCTTCCGCGAGAATGCGGAAAAAGTCGGCAGGAGACGCCTTCATCGCAAACTGCATAAAATACGGCCGCATGGATTCCAGCCCGCGCAGGCCAAGACGCGCAGCACAGCGGATCCGCAAAAAGCGCTCCAACGCGAGAAAGGCATAACTGCCAAGCCACGGCAGGAGTGCATACATTGCTCCGCCGAGCGGTATGAGCACGTCCCGCGCCGCCCCTGAATGCTGTGCCGCCCTCCGCGCCCCCATGAGACGTGCTGCGGCATTTTTCAGCAAATACGGAGGGAGAAGATCCTCGGCGAGCACCTGCCGCATCCGATGCAGGATATGCGTATGGATGTCCCCGGGACACTCGCCGAAATACGCGGGCACATTCCCCTTGACCATTTCACAGTAGACGTGATGCCGCTTGCGGTCCACCTCCAGTACACGCCACACATGCCCCGCGATGGCAATCTTCTCACCGACCGGCGGCGGCGTGACAATCGTTCCGATCTCCTGGGACTCGCAGCGAACCGTGTACTCCTCGTTTTCCTGAAAGACACCGTAAAAGCGATAGGACTGCACGACGCGCTCCCCTGCCAGTCCGATGATCAGGCCGCCGCGCTCCGTCCGCTGGATATGCTCCTCCTGCAGGAGATGGCGCAGAAGTGTGCGATAGTCCTCCTGCGTCACGCGTGCAAAAACAGGCAGTGTGAGTACCCGCTCCGCCAGTGTGCGCGGAGAGAGCTCGCCACAGGAGGCGAGGGTACTCATCGTCTGATGGTAGAGGAGGCTGAACGGGAGACGATGAAGGCGCGGCGGCTCCACCCAGCGCTCCTCAAGATAGAGCTGAATCAGGGCAATCCCCTGCAGGAGCTTCCACGGGATCGCTGCAGGCAGGAGAGCGCGTGCATCGGGAACATCCTCGCGCACGACAAAGTGCATCTCCTGCGGCTGCCCGCGCCGCCCCGTCCGTCCCATGCGCTGGAGGAAGGACGACACCGTCCACGGCGCATCGATCTGAAACGCGCGCTCAAGTCTGCCGATGTCGATGCCGAGCTCAAGCGTCGCCGTCGTGCACGTCGTGAGACAGCTCTCCTCATCCTTCATGCGCGCCTCTGCCGTCTCACGAAAGGCAGCCGAGAGATTGCCGTGGTGGATGAGGAACCGATCCGGCTCATGCCTGCGCTCGCAGTAAGAGCGCAGGGTATTCGTCACCGCCTCGCACTCCTCGCGCGAATTGACAAAAACGAGACATTTTTTCCCGCGCGTATGCTCAAAAATATAGGCAATCCCCGGATCCGCCCCCTCCGGTGCCATATCGGTCGGTACATCCGGCGCGGTGGGCAGATCAATATCCGTACGGCCTTCTCCCGCCTGCGTGTCCTGCACGTAGAAATGCTCCACGGAAAGCCGCCATCGGCTTCCCTTCGCTGCGATCTCCGGCACCAGCGTCCCGCTCCCCGTCCCCGCCGCAAGCAGTGCCCCCGTCTCTGCGGGCGTGCCGATGGTTGCCGACAGCCCGATGCGGCGCGGCTGCACACCGGCGATACGCGAAAGACGTTCGATCAGGCAGAGCGTCTGCCCGCCGCGATCCCCGCGCAGGAGAGAATGCACCTCGTCGATCACGACGAAGCGCAGATCGCCGAAGAGCTTCGGAATCGCCGCATGCCGATGCAGGAGGAGTGCCTCAAGTGACTCGGGCGTGATCTGCAGAATGCCCGACGGATGTTTCATCAGGCGCGTCTTGTGCGTCTGGCCGACATCGCCGTGCCAATGCCACACGGGGAGCCCCGCCCTCGCGCAGAGCGGCGTCAGCCGCTCAAATTGGTCATTGATGAGTGCCTTCAACGGGCCGATGTAGATGCAGCCGACGGAGCTGGGAGGGCTCTCCAGCAGCAAGGTGATGATCGGAAAGAACGCCGCCTCCGTTTTCCCCGACGCCGTTGAGGAGGTGAGGAGGACGTGCTCCTCCGACCCAAAGATCGCCTCGCCTGCCGCGACCTGAACCCCGCGCAGGCTCCGCCAATCCTGCCCGTAGATGTACTCACGGACACAGGGCGCATAGCGGTCAAACACGTTCATAGATCAAACTCCGCAAACTGCGCGCTGACCTCCGCCCCCTCCACCGCATTGGCGGCATAGGAAAAGTTCTCTGACAGGAGCAGATCTGCCATCTTGAGCGTCGGTGTCTGATAGATGATATCCAGTGCCTGAATGAAGTCACGAATCACTTCACGCGGCGTAATGTGGTCATCTGCGCCGATGCGCCCGAACTCGATGCGGATAAAGTCCGCCAGATCCTCCTGCGTGACGGTCGTCTCGTATCCGTACAGCTCCGCATGGATGCCTGACAGCTTTTCAACCAGCACCAGCATCTCCTCATGTGTCAGGGGCGACAGCTTGATAACGGGCGAGAGCAGATCGCGGTGCTCGCCTGCAAAGCGCCCCTCGGCAAGGCGCGAGCGCAGCGCCTCATAGCTGTATACGCCGCGGCGCGTATCCTCCATGCAGGCAGGCGTGCCGCAGAGAACCATCCCGAGATACTTGGCGCGCCCCTGCATGGCATCGTTGTACATCGTGAGGATCTTCTCATAGTTATACTGGCGCGTAATCGCATGGGGAATCTTGTAGATATTGACCAGCTCATCGATAAAGATGAGCATCCCCGCGTAGCCTGCCTGCCGCAGAAATGCGGCGAACAGCTTCAGATACTCATACCAGTCATCATCTGTGATGATGATATTCACGCCGAGCGCATGCCGTGCCTCCGTCTTGGTCGTATACTCCCCGCGAAACCATCGCGCCACCTGCGCACGCAGTGCATCGTCACCGTCGCGGTAAGCATGATAGTAGAGCGTCAAAAGACGCGTAAAATCAAAGCCGTGGACAAGGTCATTCAGACCGTAAATCATCGCAGCGATGCGCCGATCCACTGCCGCCGAGAAGTCCGCACTGTCCGGCGGCGTTTCGTCCGCCGTCTCCTGCTGGATTCGGCTGATCCAGCGGTCGAGGATGAGGGTGAGCGCCCCTCCCTCGGGCGTCGTCTTGGTCGCCATATTGCGGATCAGCTCACGGTAAGTCGCGAGCCCCTGCCCGCGCGTCCCCTGGAGACGGCGCTCCGGGGAGAGATCTGCGTCCACCACGACGAAATTCTTCGCCATCACATAGCTGCGCAGGGTCTGAAGGAGGAAACTCTTGCCGCTCCCATAGCGCCCCATAATAAAACGAAAGGATGCGCCGCCCTCCGCAATCATATCCACATCCGACAGGAGCGCCTCGATCTCACGCCGACGCCCCACCGTGATATAGGGAAGCCCGACACGCGGCACAACGCCCCCCTTGAGCGCATTGATGAGCGTCTGTGCGATGCGGCGCGGAACCTTCCGCGTTTCATTCGATGCCATGACTGTACCTCCCTTCCAATTCATCACGATAGTCCTCCACAACGACAGGCGGCTCGCCCTCAATCACCGTATCGGAAAAGTCCTCATACAGCTTCTCGTTGATGCTGTCCACGAGCACGGAGAGGATCTGTCCCTCCGCACGCACCCAGTCAAGCGTCCCACCAGTGAGGAGCGCACAGAGGAGACGCTTCTCTGCCTGTGTCAGTCCATGATCGGCGGACGACGAGGACGGTGTATCCTGCTGCTGCGGATTCGTATATGGCGCTGCCGCTGCATTCTGCGCTGCAGGGGGTTGCGGAGAATGCTCCTGCATAGGAGGTGATATGTTCTCCCCTGCGACGGGGAGCAATTCATCATTCTCATCCACAATCAGGCGCTCCTCGGTGACAGCAGCATCGGCGCGGATGCGGTCAAGCTGACTGAAATCCAAATGAACGCGGCGTGCCTCGATCTCGCGCTGCGCCGCGAAAAATTCTGCCGTCTCCTCACGGATGATCTTCCACTGCCATTTGAGAAGCTGCGGCAGACGAATCTCCGTGAGCCCATAGTGCTCGCGCAGCTGCGTATCCACCCCGCGCAGGAGCCCACCGATACGCTGCGCCGCACCATCCGTACGCTCATAGGCACGCAGCTGCCACATGCCGCCGGTGCACTCATACTGCCGCAACGGATGCACGGCATAGATGCGATCCTCCTCCGCGTGCGGCGGATGGAACACGGCCGACGCAAAGAGATCCACCGACCTCGTATAGGAATGTGCGATACAGTCCGAAAAGAAATCGCAGATGCGATGCTTCTCATAGTATTCCTTAACACGCGCAAGAACGCGAAGAACAATGGCATCTGCTTCCGCCGTATGCGTGCGATAGAGTTTGGAGCGCTCCAAACGATACGAGGAAAGCGTACAGACTGCCGCCATGATCTCCTCTGGCGTATGCTCTTCTTGATGCAGCATCACATAGACAGCATCATCCTGTCTGCGCTCCTGCACCGCCCCGTCATGCTCCTCCAACAGCGCAGAGCTGAGCCCATAGTAGATGATGAGCGCACGCTCCCAATCCTTGAGGCAGCGCAAAATTTGCGGATCCAGAGCACCATAGGCATGACCGAAGGAATGCAGTCGCTCATAGGCATCCATCGGCGATGTGCAGCCAACGAGTGCCAAAAGCTCATAGACGTAGAGCGATGCGTAGGACATCCCCCGCCGCTCCACCGCCCCGCGCCGCACCTTCGTCCGCCAAGTAAAATAGCCACGCAGTTCGGGATCGGTGAGTGAATCATACGTCGGGAAATACTGATTAACGGTTCCCTGATAGTCATAGTCGTCCTCGTAGTTCGCCATGAGACGTGCCTGCTTGAGAAAGAGCTCGGAACGGGACTGCCAGAAGTTCGTCGAGGTTTTGACGAGAGAGCGCATGGCACGGAGCAGCTTCGGTGTTTTCTCCGTCGGCGGCTGCGGCGGGATCTTCTCATCGCCATAGAGATTCCGCCCTGTACGCCTACTGTCTGCAGGCCTCCACTCCCATACCATATTGCTCCCTCCTCTCGTTCATGCGTTCGAATCCATCCTTTTATTGTACTACGAATTAGCGAAAAGGCAAGAATTGTACGCAAAGAAAATACGCCTCCCGCCGGGCAGCGGAAGACGCTTTTCGATAGAGAGAAAGAAATGTAGGGAATGTATGTGAACCCTACGGAAGGGAAGACCGCAGGAGATTCACCGGAATCGGTCGTAAGCGTTTGGTTCAGCATGCTCTGCGTCGCTCTCTCGCTTACATTGATTACTATATCGGAACGATTTTAAAACGCCTTGTGAAGCGCGTTAGGTTTTAATTAAGAACTATCGTTTGCCTATTATTTTACAATCTAAGATCGAGATCTCGCGCCAAAGCACGGTCAAAAGTCAATGCTAATACGGCAAACTTCATCTTATCAATGCTTTCCTAACTCAGCAGGAGGCTGTCGCTCGCCAGCTCGCTGCCCGCTGCCTGTTCAAACATGGAGAGCAGGTCGCGCGTGGTCAGCCCCTCCTTTTTCTCCTGCGGCACATCGAAGAGGATGCGCCCCTCATGCAGCATGATGAGGCGGTTGCCGTAGCGCAGGGCATCCTTCATATTGTGCGTAATCATCAGCGTCGTCAGCTGGTCCTCCGCGACGATCTGCTGGGTCAGTTCCAGCACCTTCGCCGCCGTCTTCGGATCAAGTGCTGCCGTATGCTCATCGAGGAGGAGCAAATGCGGCTTGACGAGCGTCGCCATGAGAAGTGTCAGTGCCTGCCTCTGTCCGCCCGAGAGAAGCCCGACACGCGAGGAAAGGCGGTCCTCCAGACCGAGTTTCAGGCGCGCGAGCTTCTCACGAAACACATCGCGCATCTCACTCGTCGAGCCCCATTTGAGTGTCGGCGTCTGCCCGCGCCGCGCCGCGATGGCGAGATTTTCCTCGATCATCATGCGTGCCGCCGTCCCCATCATCGGATCTTGGAAAACGCGTCCGATGAACTTTGCACGGCGGTGCTCCGGCCACTTCGTAATATCCTCGCCCGCGATGTAGATCTTCCCCGCATCGACCGAGATCGCCCCCGCGATGGCGTTCATCAGCGTGGACTTGCCTGCACCGTTGCCGCCGATCACGGTGACGAAATCACCGGGGCGAAGGTGAAGGCTGATGCCCGAGAGAGCCTTTTTCTCCGTAATCGTCCCGGGGTTAAATGTTTTCTTAATATCCTCGATCTGCAGCATCACTCTGCCCCCTTCCGCATCGCATGGTACTTCTCCTGAATGAGCGGGAGCGAGAGTGCGATCGCCACGAGGATCGCCGTAAAGAGCTTGAGGTCATTCGGCTGCATACCGAGCTGAAGCACGATCGCGATGACGGCGCGATAGACGACCGAGCCGAGCACCACGGAGATCAGCCAGTTCTTAAAGCTGCGCGTGCCAAAGAGCACCTCGCCGATGATGACGGAGGCAAGTCCAATGACAATCGTACCCGTCCCCATACCGACATCGGCGAAGCCGTTGCTCTGCGCGACAAGGGCGCCGCAGACCGCGACCATCCCGTTCGAGAGAAGCAGTCCGAGAACAATCATCACATCCGTGTTCACACCGTTTGCGCGGATCATGTGCGGGTTCGCCCCCGTTGCGCGAATCGCCGTCCCGAGCTCCGTGCCGAAAAACCAGTACGTCAGCAGGATGGCAAGAACGACAACGACCGTCCCGATGAGGAGGATATTGGTCGAGGCATCCAGCCCCCAGATATTCCACTGGGTAAACAGCGTCTCACGCTGTAGGAGCGGCAGATTCGCCTTTCCCATGACGTGCAGATTGATGGAGTACAGCCCGATCATTGTCAAAATACCGGCGAGCAGCGCGGGAATCTTGAGTTTCGTGCAGAAAAATCCCGTCACGATCCCGGAGACACACCCTGCCATGCAGGCGGCAAAGATCGCAGTGATCGGCGCATAGCCAGCCATCAGCATTGAGGCGGCGACTGCCGCACCGAGCGGAAAGCTGCCCTCCACGGTCAGGTCGGCAATATCCAGTACGCGATAGGTCAGATAGACGCCCAGCGCATAGAGTCCCCAAAGGACACCCTGCGCAGCCGTCGCTACAACGAGATCCATAATGTCACTCCCAAACTCCGTAAAAAAGCGGACACCGTGCGTGCCCGCTCTCTTTGTGTCGATGGCTTGTTACTCGACGATGGTCGCACCGTTTAACACATCCGCAGGAATCGTCAGCCCGATCTTCTCTGCATTCTTCTTGTTGATGACCACTGTGAGGTCATGTGCCGTCTCGATCGGCATCGTGGCCGGCTTCTTTCCTTCAAAGATGTCCGCCGCCATATTGCCCGTCTGTACGCCGAGCTTGTAGTAGTCAATGCCCTTCGTCGCAAGCGCACCTGCCGTAACACCGCCGACATAGCCACAGATCACGCCTTTGCCCGCAGGATCCGTAATGCTTGTAAGAGTCGGAATCGCCGATGCGATCACATTATCCGTCGGCTCATAGAACACATCCACATCGTTCACCATACTCTGCGCTGCCTGCTGGATGTCGTTGACCGTCGAGATCGTCGCCGTACGCACCGTCAGCCCTTTGGACTGTGCATACTCCGTCATTGCCTTGACCTGAATCTCTGAGTTGATCTCACTCGATGAGTAGATCGTTCCGATGGTCTTGGCATTCGGATAGAGCTGCATCAGGAGGTCAATCTGCTCCGCGATGGGCGCGAGATCGCTCGTCCCCGTCACGTTGCCGCCCGGGGCATCATTCGATGCGACGACCTTCGCACTCACGTAGTCCGTCACAGCCGTACCGACGATGGGAATATCCTTCGTCGCATTCGCAGCAGACTGTACTGCCGGTGTCGCAATCGCACAGATTAGGTCAACCTTGTCACTGATAAAGCGCTGAACGATATTCTGGAGGTTGGACTGATCCGCCTGCGCATTCTGACGGTCAATCGTGAGGTTCTTCCCCTCCTCATAGCCGCGTTCCTTCAGCCCGTCAACAAATCCGCGGTTGGCGTCGTCAAGCGATCTGTGCTCTACAAGCTGAACAATCCCGACCTTGTAGGTCTTCTCTCCTTGCTGCGTCTGCTGTCCGCAGCCCGCCGCCACAAGTCCGAGTGCCGTCAGTCCAAGAGCGGCACATTTCATCCAATTATTCATCCGCATCAACGTCCCATCATCATCCATTCATCAGTCCACCAGTGTTGCATCCTTCAGAACCTCCTCCGGAATCGTCAGCCCGAGCCGCTCTGCGTTGCCCTTGCTGACCACCAGCGTTAAGTCACGTGCCGTCTCAATCGGCATATCTGCGGGCTTTGCCTTGCCGTCGAGAATGTCGGCCGCCATATCACCCGTCTGCACGCCGAGCTTGTAGTAGTCGATGCCGTAGGTCGCGAGACAGCCGCCCGTGACCATGTACGGCTCGGCGCAAATGACCGCCTTGCCCGCCGCATCCGTAACACTGACGAGCGTCGGGATCGAGGAGGAAATCACATTGTCCGTCGGCTCATAGAACACATCGACATCGCCGACAAGACTCTGTGCCGCCTGCGGGATGTCATTGACCGTCGATACCGTCGCAGCACGTACCGTCAGCCCCTTCGACTCCGCGTACTCCTTCATCGCCTTGATCTGCGTCTCCGAGTTGATCTCACTCGAGGAGTACACCGTCCCGATGACCTTTGCATTCGGATAGAGCTGCATGAGGAGATCGATCTGCTTCTTGATCGGATTCAGATCGCTCGTGCCCGTCACATTTCCGCCCGGCTTCTCATTCGACTGGACGAGCTTTGCGCTCACATAGTCCGTGATCGCCGTCCCGACGATGGGGATATCCTTCGTCACATTCGCTACCGATTGTGCCGCAGGCGTTGCAATCGCGCAGATGAGATCGACCTTGTCGCTGACAAAACGCTGCGCAATGTTCTGGAGATTGGACTGGTCCGCCTGTGCATTCTGGCGGTCGATCGTGAGGTTCTTCCCCTCCTCGTAGCCGCGTGCCTTCAGCCCGTCGACAAAGCCACGGTTCGCCGCATCGAGCGCATTGTGCTCCACCAGCTGAACGACACCGATCTTATAGGTCTTCTCCCCGCTCGCCTGCTGACTTTTCCCACAGCCTGAGAGAGACAGAAGCCCGAGGGCGGCGACGCCAAGAGCAACTGCCTTCATTGCCGTTTTCATCCGCATCGAATCTCCACCTTTTCTTTCCTATCAAATTTTTGAATCTTTTTCATTATACATGGACAACAAGAAAAAAGCTAGTGGGATAACGTCAAATGATGCGCTAATCTATCGCTATCACACGAAAGAGGAACTGCCCCCTATCCTTGACAATATAGGAAGCACTGATAAAATGAGGTCTGCCAGATTGGCGTAGATTTTTTGTCCGATTGAGGCAGCAAACCGGACGCATAGCGAGGGCTATGTGGAGGATTTGCTAACGAAAAGCGGGCGAAAAAGATGCGTCAAGATGGTTGTGCCGAATTGATCAGTGCTTCCTATATTCAAAGATTACTAGAATACGACGTATCGCAAGGCGGGAGAGGAGAACAACGGGGAGTATGGAGAAAAAATGCAGACGATGTGCATGGGTCAATCCAGATGATCCCATCTATATCAAGTACCATGACGAAGAGTGGGGCGTCCCGCTCCATGACGATCACGCACTCTATGAGCTCTTTCTCTTGGAGACGTTTCAGGCGGGACTCTCGTGGGCGACGATCCTGCACAAGCGCGAGAATTTCCGCCGTGCCTACGATGGATTTCTCCCGGAGCGCGTCGCCGCATTTGGCGCAGCAAAGATAGATACGCTCATGCAGGATGCGGGCATCGTCCGCAACCGCCGCAAGATCGAGGCGAGCATCACGAACAGCCGCGTCTTTCTCGACATCGTTCGTGAATACGGCTCGTTCGACGCCTATATCTGGGGCTTCACCGAGGGAAAGTCCATCCGCGAGAGCTGGGAGCTCCGCACCACATCTCCCCTCTCCGACCGCATCACAAAGGATTTGAAGCGACGCGGGATGAAATTTGTCGGCTCGACGTCGATCTACTCGACACTGCAGGCAATCGGCGTGCTTGCCGCACACGCAGAGGACTGCGACTGGAGGCAGCCATGAAAGGAATGGCGAACGTCCCGCTCGCTGCCCTGCGCGCCGCCTTCCCCTACACCGTCCCCATCCTCGCAATTTTTTTCCTTGGGATTGCCTATGGCATCTACATGAATGCATTGGGCTTCTCCTTCCTCTACCCAATGGCGATGAGCGCGATCATCTTCGGCGGTTCGCTTGAGTTCATTGCCACGGCGCTCCTCCTCGCTCCCTTTGCCCCGCTCGAAACGTTTCTGCTCGCCCTCATGGTGCAGGGGCGGCATATCTTCTACGGCATCTCCATGTTTGAGAAATACCGTGGAATGGGATGGAAAAAGCCGTACCTGATCTACGGAATGTGTGACGAGTCATTCTCCATCAACTATACGGCAAAGATCCCGCCGCATATCGACACAGGCTGGTTCATGTTCTTTGTCACCCTTCTGAACCAGCTCTACTGGGTCGCAGGGGCCACGCTCGGCGGACTGATCGGAAGCGCTCTGCCCATCAACACATCCGGCATTGAGTTTGCCATGACCGCACTCTTTGTCGTGATCTTCATTGAACAGTGGAAGAACGATCCGCAGCATCTGACGGGCATCCTCGGCATCGCCGCTGCTGTACTTGCGCTCGTAATATTCGGCCGAGATGCATTCATGCTGCCGACCATGGGGATGCTCCTCCTCGGATGCCTCATCCTGCGCCCCATCATCGAGAGGAGGGAGACGGCATGAGTCTTACCGAGCAGTGCATCACGATCAGACTCTGTGCGCTTGCGAGCGTGCTCACGCGCGCACTCCCCTTTCTCCTCCTCTCGGAGAAAAAGCCGACGCCGCCGCTTGTTCGCTACCTCGGCAACGTCCTCCCCGCCGCCGTCTTCGGGATGCTCGTCGTTTACTGCCTGAAGGACGTATCTCTCCTCAGCGGAACGCACGGCATGCCTGAGGGGATTGCCATCGCCGTCACAGCACTCCTGCATTTGAAATTCCGTCAGATGCTTCTCTCCATCGGCGGCGGAACGGCAGTCTATATGCTCCTCGTTCAGTTCATATTTACTACATAAAGATAATAAAGAAAACAAAAAGGCTGCTTCACGAAGCGTGAAACTTCGTGAAGCAGCCTTATCTTTGTGCCCCTTCCACCGCTTACGCGGTCCCCCTTCCCCGTGATCACGGGGAAGGCCTTTGAGAATACCGGCACAGCGCGCCGATAGAGGGATGTGAAAGAGTCACTTTTTTACATATAATCGTCCGCCGTGCGTGTCTTCGCTTTCTTGCTGATGCCGAACATCCGCGAGATGCGGTCGACAATGACGTAGAACACTGGAATGAGGAATACGCCGAGCACCGTCGCACAGAGCATTCCGCCAACGACGGCGACACCCATGCCGTTGCGCGCCGCTGCACCCGCACCGGACGCCATACAGAGCGGCAGACAGCCGATGATGAACGCAAACGAGGTCATGAGAATCGGGCGCAGGCGCAGTCCTGCCGCCTGGATGGCTGCCTTCAGCGGATCCATGCCGCGATCCACGCGCACCTTTGCGAACTCGACGATCAGGATGGCGTTCTTCGCGGCAAGGCCGATGACCATGATAACACCGATCTGCATGTAGACGCTGTTCTGATAGCCCGGTGCAGGAATGCCGATCGCCCCGAAGATCGCGGCGAGAATGTACTCGGCAAAGAGAGCACCGAAGATGCCCGTCGGCACGGTGAAGAGCACGGCAAACGGCACGCTCCAGCTCTCATAGAGAGCCGCCAGACAGAGGAAGACAAAGAGCAGTGCGAGCGCGAGAATCTGCATCGTCGAGTTCGCCGACTTCTGTTCCTCGCGGCTCTGCCCAGACCATGCGATCGAGAAGCCGGAGTTGATGTGATGCTGCACCACCTCGGTGATGGCGTTCATCGCCTGGCCCGAACTGTATCCCGATGCCGCATTCCCCTGTATGTTGATCGAACGTGCGCCGTTAAAGCGGCTGATCTGTGTCGGACCAGTCGTGAGTTTCGGCTTCAGGAGGGTATCGAGCGGTACCATCTCTCCCGCCGAATTGCGGACAAAGATGAACTTCGCGGCCTCTGCCTCTGTACGATACGGCGTCGCAGACTGGAGTACGACCTTATAGGTGCGGCCGAACTGATTAAAGTCGTTGACCTCGTAGCCGCCAAAGTTGGTCTGCAGTGCCGTAAACACGTCCGAAAGCTGCACACCGAGATTTTTGACCTTCTCGCGGTCAATCTCGTACTGATAGCTCGGCGCATTGATCTTGAACGTAGTACGAACGCCCTGCAGCTCAGGACGCGTCCGCGCCTCGGCGAGGATAGCATTCACGATGTCGTTCAGCTCGGTATCCGAGTGACCGCTCATATCCTGCAGCTGGAGCGACCAGCCGCCGACGTTGCCGAGCCCCGGCAGAGCCGGCGGGTTGATGGCGACGACGGTCGCCTCCGGTGCCTCCATCGCCCCCACGCGGAACATCGTTCCGACTGCGGCGGCGACGGACTCAGCCAAACCGGAACGCTGTGACCAATCCTTCATACCGACAAAGACAACTGCGCCGTTGGAATTTGCCCCGCCGGCGAGAATGTCAAAGCCGTTGATCGCCATGACGGCATCTTGCCCCTTGATCTCCTTCTGCGCCGCCTGCTGGATCTTGTCCACGACCTTCTGTGTCTGATTCGTGGATGCCCCGGACGGGAGCTGAATGGCGATCATCAGATAGCCCTGATCCTCCTCGGGAACAAACGTCGACGGGAGGTTGCGGTAGATGATGGCGGTCAGACCGCAGACGATGAGCAGGAACACGACGGCAATACGCGACTTGCGGATGAATCTTGAGACGACGCCGACATAGCCCTTGCGCGTACGGTCAAAGACACGGTTAAACCAAGCAAAGAAGCGGTCGAGTACGCCCCCTGAATTGCTCTCCTTCTTTGGCTTCAGCATCATCGCACAGAGTGCGGGCGTCAGTGTCAGGGCAACGAAGGCGGAGAGTGCCATCGCGATCGCAATGGTTAGAGCGAACTGCTTATAGAGCACGCCCATCATACCGCCCAGGAATGCGACGGGGACAAAAACAGCCGCAAGGACGAAGGCGATAGCCACAACCGGCCCCTGCACCTCCGCCATGGCACGCTCCGTTGCGTCCACAGGCGAGAGCCCACTCTCCATGTGATGCTCTACGTTCTCGATAACGACAATGGCATCATCAACGACGAGGCCGATGGCAAGCACCATCGCAAAGAGCGTCAGGGTATTGATGGAAAAATCCAAGAGGACGAATGTGCCGAATGTACCGATGAGCGAGACCGGCACGGCGAGCAGCGGGATAATCGTTGCGCGCCAGCTCTGCAAAAAGACGAAGATGACGAGCACGACGAGCAGCAATGCCTCGACGAAGGTGTGAACCACCTCTTTGATGGACGCATTGATATAGTCCGTACTGTCAAAGACCGACTTCATCTTGAGCCCGGGCGGGAACGTCTTCTCCGCCTCCGCAAGCACCTTGCGCACCTCGGCGAGGGTAATCATTGCATTCGCATCCGAGGTGAGCTGTATGCCGAAGCCGACAGCAGGATAGCCGTTGAACTTCGCAACGATGTTATTGTTGCGCGCTCCCGTCTCGATGCGTGCAACATCTTTCAGGCGGACAAACGAGCCGTCCTTGCCCGAGGCGATGATAACATTGCCGAACTCCTCAGGCGTCGTAAGACGTCCCTGCACCTTGCCCGTAAACTGTTTTTCCTGCCCGTTGACCGTGGGCATGCCGCCCACGGTGCCGGCAGGAGCCTGTACGTTCTGCTCCTTGATCGCCGCCGTGATGTCTGCGACGGTCAGGCCGAGCTCAGCGAGGCGGTCAGGATTCAGCCAGACGCGCATCGCATAGTCTGAGCCAAAGACCTGCACGTCGCCGACACCGTTGATGCGCTTTATCGCATCGAGGAAGTAGAGCGTCGCATAGTTCTTCATAAAGGTGCGGTCATACGTGCCGTCCTCGGAATATAGCGAGACAAAGTAGGCCATCTGCCCCGATGACTTACGCGTTGTGACCCCCGCAGACTGGACTGAGGAGGGCAGGCTTGCGTTGGCTCCGGCGGCATTGTTCTGCACCTTGACTGCGTCCATATCGCCGTCCGTACCGACATCAAAGGTGACAGAGAGACTGTAGCGTCCGGTATCGTCGGAGGTGGAGCTCATATAGTCCATTCCCTGCGTACCGTTGATCTGTTCCTCGATGACCTGTGCGACCGTCTCATTGACAACGGCAGCGCTCGCGCCCGTATAGGATGCCGACACCGAAACCGTTGGCGGAGAAATCTGTGGATACTGCGCAATTGGCAGCGAAAACCCAGCCAGCGTTCCGACGATAACAATGATCAATGCGATAACAATCGCAAAGATCGGTCGGTGAATGAAAAATTTTGCCAACGGATTTCCTCCTTACTGCGCGGGCGTCGGTGCGCTCGCATTAAAGTCAGAGGAATCTCCCTCAAGCGTGAACCCCATATCGTCCGGCGTCACCATCGTCACCGCGAGATCGCCGCCCTCCTGGAGCGTCGTGAGGCCTTCGACGACGACCGTGTCCGAGGCATCCAGACCGTCCTTCACGACATAGTAGCTGCCGATCTTATCCCCGAGGGTGATCGTGCGGGCTTCTGCCTTGTTGTTTGCGCCGACGACCATAACGAAGGATTTGCCAAGGAGCTGCTGCACGGCACGCTCGGGAACGAGGAGTGCATTTGGAATCGTATCGCCGATCAGCGTGACGCGTGCGAACATGCCCGGCAGGAGGAGTCCGTCGGGATTGTCAAAGAGTGCCTTGACCGTCAGCGTGCCCGTCTGTGCCGTCAGTGCGCGGTCAGACGTAACGATATGGCCTGTGATCGGATACTTCGAGCCGTTCGAGAGAGTCAGCGTCACTACGACAGAGCCGATACCGCCCTGCTGTACCGCCTGCTCGACAAAATTCAGGTACTCGTTCTCTGAGAGACTAAACTTCGCATAGATGGGGTTCGACGTGCCCATGGAGACCAACGTTGTCGAACCTGCCGACACAAAGGTGCCGACGGCAACATCATCGACGGAGAGCTGCCCCGACATCGGTGCGTAGATCGTCGTATCGTCGAGGTTCTCCTGCGCCTGCTGCACCATTGCCTGGTGCGCCGCAACTGCAGCCTCATAGGCATTCACCTGCGCCTGCTGGTTGCTCACGGTCTGCTCGGAAATCGCCGCGTTTGCGTAGAGCTGCTGGTAGCGGTCGAGATCCATGCGCGCGTTGGCAAGCGTCGCCTCCGACTGCGCGAGATTCGCCTTTGCCTGCAGGAGTGCGCTCTCATACTGGCGCGCGTCGATGCGGTAGAGTGGCTGCCCCGCGCGTACAGGCTGGCCGCCGGTGATGTATTTCTCCACGATGTTGCCGGAGACGCGCGACTGGATCTTCACCTCGTCCGTGCCCATGATCTGTCCGGCATAGACGTGCGTCAGCGGCGCGTCCTGCCGCAGGACATTCATCGCCTTGACGGCAGTGGGACGTGCGCCCCTCTGCTTTTCTCCGCCACAGCCCGTGAGCACTAGGCTGAGTGTCAGTGCAGCGGCGGCAAATACGCCAAGTCCTTTCCTTATCTCAAACAAGTGAATAACCTCCTCTTCCCATTTCCCGCAACGAGGTACAAAATGCTTCAGTCCTTCATAGAAGAAGAGCAGGTATCCATCGTCGGAATCCCTGCCATAGTAAGTTTATCTTATCGAAATCCACGGCAAAAGTCAAGATTGATGCATGCTTTCACCGTATTTTTACCGTTTCCTCAAACGTTCCAGCGCTGCCGCCGCAGCGTGCTGCTCTGCCTCTTTCTTGCTGCGTCCTGTCCCCTCACCCAACGGTGCTGTACCGATGCGGACGCGCATCGTGAAACGCTTGTCGTGATCGGGTCCGCTCTCAGCGACCTGCTCATAGGCGATGGGCTCATGATCATGTCCCTGCACGTATTCCTGCAGCATCGTCTTGTAGTCCTGTGCGACGTGTTCCTGCCGCAGATGCGGCAGCTCGTCGACAAACTGACGCTGCACATAGGTGCGTGCCGCATCCCAGCCACGATCAAGATAGACCGCGCCGATCACCGCCTCAAAGACGTTCTCGAGGTTGTTCTGCCGCTCTGCCCCGCCGCCGAGCATCTCGCCGCGCCCCATGCGCAGATGTGCTCCGAGATGCAGCCGGCGCGCCAGCCGTGCGAGCGTCTCGCTCTGCACGAGACTCGCGCGCATCTTCGTCAGCTCCCCCTCCGCACAGTGCGGATAGGCGTCGTAGAGATACGTACTGATCGCGAGCTCGAGAACGGCATCGCCCAGAAACTCCAGCCGCTCGTTATGTGCTGCGTGTCCCCGTGCCTCGTTGGCATAGGAGGGATGGGTCAGCGCCTCGTCGAGGGTGGAGAGATTGGCAAAATCTACGCCGAGGGACGCAGAAAGGCGCACGAGTTCCGCGCGCCTTTTTTCCGTTATCGGATATGTCATGATTCTTTCGCGTATTTCTTAACGACGAGACAGGCGTTGTGTCCGCCAAAGCCGAACGAGTTGGAAATCGCCGCACGCACTGTCTTAGCGCGTGCTTTGTTCGGCACATAGTCCAGATCCAGCCCCTCATCCGGCGTCTCGTAGTTGATCGTCGGCGGGAGCATATCGTTCTCCACCGCAAGAGCGCTCGCGATCAGCTCCACACTGCCTGCCGCTCCGAGAAGATGTCCCGTCATGGACTTGATCGAGGAGACGGCGACATCCTTCGCCGCCCCACCCCAGACCGTCTTGATCGCCTCGGTCTCACAGAGATCGTTCATGTGCGTGGACGTGCCATGTGCATTGACATAGTCGACGTCCTCGGGACGCAGCCCTGCATCATCGAGTGCCAGCTGCATGCACTTTGCCTGATACTCGCCGTGCGGCGCCGGGCTCGTGATATGATAGCCGTCCGAGTTCGAGCCGTAGCCGACAAGCTCTGCGTAGATATGCGCACCGCGCGCCTCGGCGTGTTCGAGCGTCTCGAGCACGACCAGCCCTGCGCCCTCGCCCATGACGAACCCCGAGCGGTTCTTGTCAAAGGGACGCGAAGCGTGCGCAGGATCGTCATTGTGATCCGTGCAGAGCGCCTTCATCGCCGCAAAGCCCGCACTCGCCGCCTCGGAGATGCTCGCCTCCGTGCCGCCCGCGATCATGACGTCCGCCTCACCGCGCTGCATGACGCGATAGGCATCGCCGACACAGTTCGCACCCGTGGCGCATGCTGTCACGATGCAGGACACCGGGCCGTGCAGACCGTAGTTGATCGCGACCTGCCCCGCTGCCATGTTGGCGATCATCATGGGGATGAAAAAGGGACTGACACGCTCGGGGCCCTTTTCAAAGAGACGCTCATAGGTGCTGTGCATCGTCTCGATGCCGCCGATGCCCGCGCCGACATAGGCGCCGATGCGGTCACGGTTCTCCTTATCGAGATCGAGCCCCGCATCCTTCAATGCCATGCCCGCCGAGACGACGGCAAACTGCGCATAGCGATCCATGCGCTTGGCTTCCTTCTTGTCGATGTAACCGTCAATGGAAAAATCCTTGACCTCGCCGGCAATCTGCGCGGCGTAGCGTGTCGCGTCGAAGTGGGTGATGCGGTCGATGCCGTTCTTTCCTGCGAGAAGCGCATCCCAGAACGCCTCCTTGCCGATGCCGATCGGTGTGATCGGGCCGACCCCCGTAACGACTATCCTCTGTTTCAAACCAACCGACTCCTTTCCGCTAATTCGCTGCTGCGAGCTGCTGTTTCAACTCCTCAAATATCTCATGAACACTCATAATGCGATCAATACGCGGCATAAATTCGCCGGTAAAGACAAGTCCCGTCTCCACGTCGCCCTGCTGTGCACGCGAGAGCGCACGGATGATGCAGAAGTGGTGATCGCACTGCTTGAGGCAGTGGTCGCAGACCTTCGGCGGTACGGGTCCCTCCATGATCCGCGCGGAGAACGGGGTGCGCACGGCACGCCCAGGGAGCCCCACGGGACTATGGATGATGACCACGTCCTCCTTCTTCGTCTTCAGATAGTACTCTTTCAGCGACGGTGCCGCATTGGACTCGACGCTCGCGGCAAAGCGCGAGCCGAGCTGCACACCGTCAGCGCCCATCTTGTGCAGATCGGCAATATCCTGTCCCGTCAGAATGCCGCCGGCGGCAAACACGGGGATTTTCACTGCGGCGCGGACATCGGAGATGATGCTGCGCACCGACTGATCTGTACCGAGATGTCCGCCTGCCTCCTTGCCCTCGACCACGACGGCAGCCGCACCGAGTTTTTCGGAGATCTTCGCCAGTTTTGCCGAGGAGACAATCGGCACGATCGGCGTCCCCGATTCCTTGCCGTACTGGAACATATCACGAGAGAATCCAGCGCCTGCGACGACGAGATCAATGCCCTCGTCGATGGCAATTTTAACGGCATCAGCAAAGTCGTTTGCCGCGACCATCTCGTTGATGCCGATGATCCCATGGGGAGAAAGTGAGCGTGCGAGCCGGATCTCATAGCGCAGCTCCTTCGGCTTCATGCCGGATGCTGCAATGAGCCCGATCCCTCCCTCGTTTGCAGCGGCAGCAGCGAGACGCGCCGTCGTAATGCGAATCGCCATGCCGCCCTGAATGATGGGGATCGTAGCCACTTTCTTGCCGATCCTCACCTCGGGTAGTCTCATATAAGCCCTCCAATCGGGAAAGTGCACTGCCTCCGGCAGGTCTCTCCGTAGAAGTTTTGGCTCCCCCTCCACCCATTGCTGTTCGTTTGTACCGCCGGATGGAAGGCGGATCTATTCATGCAGGGCACACAGAAGCCCTGGTTTTATACATAATTAATTCCGCCTTTTGAGAAAAATCCCGTGCGCCTCAGCTGTCACGGGATTTCCCAAAAAGACCGATATGGTGCAGTGCCGCAGCGCGGCCGCAGTCCATTACTTGTGCTGGTCGATGTAATTGACGACATCCTGAACCGTCTTGATCTTCTCAGCAGCCTCATCAGGGATCTCGACGTTAAACTCTTCCTCAAATGCCATGATGAGCTCAACGATGTCGAGGGAATCAGCACCAAGATCGTCAATAAACGTCGACTCCAAGGTGACCTCATCAGCCTCCGAGCCAAGCTGCTCAACGACAATGTCGCGAACCTTGTCAAACGTTGCCATGTGTTCTCACCTCCTTTAAATAAGATGTTATATGCTACATCACCATGCCGCCGTCTACGTTGAGTACCTGGCCGGTAATATACGATGCCACATCGCTTACAAGGAAGAGAACGGCATCGGCAACATGCTCCGGTTTGCCGAGTGCTCCGAGGGGGATGCTCTCGATGAGCCTCTCACGGATGCTGTCCTTCAGGACAGCTGTCATATCGGTGTCGATAAAGCCGGGCGCAACGACGTTGACCGTCACATGCCGTGCGGCGAGCTCCTTTGCCGCCGCCTTGGAAAAGCCGATCACGCCCGCCTTTGCAGCTGCGTAGTTTGTCTGTCCGATGTTCCCGATCTCACCAACAACGGAGGAGAGATTCACTATACGTCCGCTGCGCTGCTTCGTCATGAACTTTGCAGCGGCCTTTGTGCAGGCATAAATCCCCTTGAGATTCGTATTGATGACGGCATCGAAATCCTCATCCTTCATACGGAGGAGAAGCGTATCGCGCGTGATGCCCGCGTTGTTGACGAGAATATCCAGCCCGCCGAGCTCCTCATGCACGCGTGCGACCATCTCGGCCGCCGCCGTGCTGTCGGAGACATCGGTCTGAACGATCATCGCCGTACCGCCGTGCTGGTCGATGATCGCCTTGACCTCCTCGGCAGCCGTCCGATTGCCGGCATAGTTAATCGCGACTTTCGCCCCCTCTTCAGCAAGACGAAGCGCAATCGCACGTCCAATCCCGCGGGATCCGCCCGTAACAAGAGCAATCTTCCCATCAAGAAGCATGAAAGCCCTCCTTCATTATAACGAATTTATTTAATCATTACTTGTTAAGTGTGTCAAGTGTTTTTTGCAGAGATGCTTCATCCTCGACATTCAGGCTCGTCAGCGTCTTGTCGATGCGCTTGTTGAAGCCTGCGAGCGTCTTGCCCGGTCCGCACTCGATGTACGTATCCGCACCGAAGTCGCGCATCGTCGCAACGCATGCGATCCAGCGCACAGGATGATCCGCCTGTGCGACGAGATTCTCCTTGATCTCCGCCGCCGTCTGCTGCAGCCCCCCCGTATAGTTCGAGACGATGGGAAACGCCGCGTCATGGAGTGCCACCTTGTCGAGCTCTGCGGCGAGCTTCTTTGCCGCCGGTGCCATGAGCGTCGAGTGGAACGGTGCAGAGACGGGAAGAATGACCGCCTTCTTTGCCCCCTTTTCCTTGAGCAGTTCAACCGCAGCAGAAACGCCCTTTTCGGCGCCGGCGATGACCGTCTGCCCCGGGCAGTTGAAGTTGACGGCCTGTACCGCTCCCTGTGCACTTGCTGCGGCACAGGCGTCGATGATCGTCGCGTCGTCCAGACCGATGATCGCCGCCATCGCGCCCTCGCCCACGGGCACAGCCTCCTGCATATAGGCACCGCGCTTGTGCACGAGCACGACGGCGTCACGGAAGGAGAGCGCACCCGCGAGAACGAGCGCTGCATACTCACCGAGGCTGTGTCCGCCCGCGATCGCCGGGGAAACGCCGCGTTCCTGCAGCAGCTGCGCCGCAATCACGGAGACGGTGAGGATGGCCGGCTGGGTATTCTCGGTCAGCTGGAGCTGATCCGCAGGGCCCTCAAAGCAGAGCTTACTGATGGAGTAGCCGAGTGCCTCATCCGCCTCGGCAAAACGCTCCTTTGCGAGGTCATAGGCATCGTAGAAGTCTCTGCCCATGCCGACGACCTGTGCCCCCTGTCCCGGGAACAAAAATGCAAGTTTTCCCATTCTGGTACTCCTTAGTCACAGACCTTGCGTGCGGCATCCATCGCGCCCGGCAGATCCCGCACAATATCCTCGATGATCTCCTTGACCGGCTTGATGTCCGAGAGCATGCCCGAGATCTCACCGATCATGACCGAGCCGTTCTCGACATCGCCCTCATGGGTGGCGCGGTGCAGACTGCCGACACCGAGCTGCTCGAGCTCCTCGTGCGACGCCCCCGCCGCCTCCATCTCCTCGTACTTGCGCGAGAGCTTATTGTGGAGGACGCGCGCAGGATGCCCGAGCGAGCGTCCCGTGACGACCGTCGAGCGATCCTTTGCCTTCAGAACGGCATTCTTGTAGTTCGGATGCGCAATACACTCCGTGCTCAGGACGAAGCGCGACCCCATCTGGATCGCCTGTGCGCCAAGGGCAAACGCCGCCGCCATACCGCGTGCATCACCGATGCCGCCCGCGCCGATGACGGGAACGTGGAGCGCATCCACCACCTGCGGCAGGAGTGCCATCGTCGTGATCTCGCCGATGTGACCGCCGGACTCCGTGCCCTCAGCGATCACGGCATCGACCCCCGTACGCTCTAGGCGGCGTGCGAGTGCCACAGAGGCGACAACAGGAATGACCTTCGAGCCGATTTCCTTGAGTGCGGGAACGTACTCGCCGGGATTGCCCGCGCCCGTCGTGATGACCGGCACGCGTTCCTCGAGGACGACCTGCATGACCTCTTTGACAAACGGACTCATGAGCATCACATTGACACCGAAGGGCTTATCCGTCCATCCCTTGACCTTCTGAATCTCGGCGCGGAGTGCGTCGGGCGGCATGTGACCTGCGCCGATGAGTCCTAGCCCGCCGGCATTGGAGACGGCGGAGGCAAGCTCCGCTGTGCCGATCCACGCCATGCCTCCCTGAAAAATAGGATACTTGATGCCAAGCATCTGACAGATCGGATTATGTTCAAACATTAACCGTTCTCCTCCTTCGCCCACTTCATAATACACGATGCCCATGTGAGTCCCGCACCGAACCCCGCGAGGGCGATATTGTCTCCCTTTTTGAACCGATGTGCGTGCGCCGCCTCCGCGAGGGCGACAGGGATGGACGCGGCAGACATATTGCCGTAATGATGAATATTTATAATAACTTTTTCCATCGGCATCGCCAATCGCTTGGCTGCCGCCTGGATAATACGGATATTCGCCTGATGCGGAACGAGATAGTCCAGCTCCTCCCTCTCCATCCCTGCACGATGGAGGGATGTCTCAACGGTCTTTCCCATGACCTTGGCGGCAAAGCGGAACACCGCCTTGCCGTCCATGTGAACGAAGTTGAGCCGCTGCTCAATCGTCTCCGGCGTAACGGGACAAAGGCTGCCGCTCGACGGGATATCGAGAGCATCCGCCCCCGAGCCGTCGCTGCCGAGATCGAACGCGCGCATGCCGTAGCCGTCCTCGACGGCACCGAAGACCGCTGCCCCTGCCCCATCACCAAAGAGGATACAGGTGTTGCGATCCGTCCAGTCAATGACCTTCGAGAGGGTCTCGCCGCCGATCACGAGGACGTGACGATAGACGCCGCTCTCGATGAACTGCGCCGCGATCGACGCAGCATAGACGAATCCGGAGCACGCCGCCGAGAGATCAAACGCTGCCGCGTGCTTCGCGCCGAGGCGATCCTGCAAAACGCACGCCGTCGCGGGAATGATGCGGTCGGAGGTGAGCGTCGCCATGATGATGAGATCGAGATCCGCTGCCGCAACACCGGCATCGGCAAGCGCCATCTCGGCAGCGCGCTGTGCCAGCGCCGAGACAGGCTCATCCGGTGCAGCAATACGTCGCTCGTGAATGCCCGTCCGCTCAACGATCCAAGCATCGTTCGTCTGCACCATCTTCTCCAGATCAAAGTTCGTCAGCACCCGTTTGGGGACATAGTACCCCGTTCCGAGGATGCCTGCACTAATCTTAGACACGGCCTGTTTCCTCCTCATCCTTTGCGAGTGCATCGCGAATCTGATCGAGCACCTTGCCGTTGACATAGCTGACGGCCACACCGATCGCACTCGCGATGGACTTTGCGTCCGAAGAGCCATGCCCGATCACACAGCAGCCGTTCACGCCGAGGAGCGGCGCGCCGCCGTACTCACGGACATCGAGGCGCTTGCCCAGATGCCGCAGGGTCGGCATGAGGAGCAGCGCGCCGAGTTTTGCCATCAGGCCTGCCCCGCGAATCTCCTCGCGGATCAGTCCCAGAATCGTCTTGGCAAGCCCCTCGGCGAACTTCAACACGACATTTCCGACAAAGCCGTCGCAGACGACCACATCGAAATTCCCCTTGGGTACATCGCGCCCCTCAGCATTCCCGCAAAAGTATATATTCGGATCGGTCTTCAGGAGCGGGTACGTCTCCTTTGCCTGTTCATTCCCCTTCGTCTCCTCCTCGCCGATGTTGAGCAGGCCGACGCGCGGACGCTCGACGCCGAAGACATACTGGGCGTAGAGCGAGCCCATCACCGCGCTCTGCACCAGATGCTCGGGCTTCGAGTCTACGTTGGCGCCCGAGTCCAGCATTAGCGTCACACCGTCCGGGGTCGGCATCGGTGTTGCGA
Organism: Selenomonas sp. oral taxon 136; assembly: GCF_001554015.1. Lineage (NCBI taxonomy): Bacteria > Bacillati > Bacillota > Negativicutes > Selenomonadales > Selenomonadaceae > Selenomonas > Selenomonas sp. oral taxon 136. The sequence goes on along the minus strand of NZ_CP014239.1, from coordinate 2,041,956 downwards.
TCGTGGGGCGGCTGACCCCACGGATGCGATGGAGGATGAGCTGTGCCGCCGTGACCGCAGCTCCCGTCGAGCCCGCGGAAAACACGGCGTCGCACTCTCCATCCTTCACCATGCACGTAGCGACGACAATCGAGGCGTCCTTCTTGGAGCGCACTGCCTCCGCCGGAGCCTCGTCCATGCCGATCACATCCGCCGCATGGACGATGGAGATATGCAGGGCATCCGTATCCGCTCCGCCCAGCTCCGCGCGAATCTTTGCCTCATCGCCGACCAGTACGATCTCGCAGTCGTATTTCTTCGCCGCATCAATCGCCCCACGGACAATCTCCTTCGGCGCAAAATCGCCGCCCATCGCATCAACTGCTATACGCATCCTGCACTCCCTTCTCCCCTGTCGTCCTCATTTTCCGAGTGAAACCACGATAAATTTGGCGCGGAAGACCTCCCGCCCATCACGGTAGGTCTTGACCCAGACAAAAATTTTATTGCCGCGTATCTTCACGATCTCCGCCTGTGCGATGACCGTATCCCCCTTGTAGATAGGGGTTTTATATTTGACGTTCGCGACCCCCGTGACCGCGAGCGGCGCATCGACAATCGCAAGTGCCAGTGAGTTTGCCTGTGAAAAGAGCGCCGTCCCGCGTGCGATCTCCGAGTCGGCAAAGAGGTGATCGTCCGTCACCTTCAGCGCCGACGTCCCACGCACTCCCAGCTCAAGGGACAGCAGATCGCCGACCACCTCCGCATGCGGGATGGCGCGCACCTTCTCACGCGCATTCTCGGCGAGCGTCCGCACACGGGCACGCAGCTCTGGGATCCCCAGCTCTGTGCGGTCGAGCCGTACCGTCTGCACGCTCACAGAGAGCCGTCGCGCCAGTGCCTCATCGGTCAGGAACGGCTCCTTGCGCACGGCAAGCACCAACGACTCCTGACGCCGTCGTTTCTTCTCCGTCATCGCGCCGTTCCCTCCTCTCGCTTCACTATCACTTTAGCACCTACTGCTATCAGTATGAAAGCATTATACTAGGTACTAAAAAGAAAAGCAAGAGAAAATCGCAAAAAAACAGCTGCAAAAAGCCTTTCGACTTCTTGCAGCTGTTCGCTTCGTCCTCATTCAGCCGCCTCGGCCACAGGTTTTCCGTCATAGTAACCGCACTCCATGCACACGTGATGCGGGAGCTTCGGCTCATGACACTGCGGGCACGATACATAGTGCGGTGCTTCGAGCTTCCAGTTGGCACGGCGACGGTCGCGACGTGCCTTCGAGGTCTTTCTCTTTGGTACTGCCACTTTGGATACACCTCCTTAATCGTTCTTGAGCAGGCTCTCTAAAGCCGCCAGTCGGGGATCGGGGACGAACGTATTGCACGTACATGTCCCCTCATTCAGGTTCTGTCCGCAAACCGGACAGAGCCCCTTACAGTCAGACTTACACAGCTCACGCAGCGGCTCAGCCACAAGGAGGGTATCGCGCACGAGCGGGTCAAGCACGATGGTCTCACCATCGCAGCCCTCCGTCTCATCCACTTCTCCCGGAGTCTTCGCATAGTCCTCAGAAAAATCATACGTATTTTCCCGCTCGCCTTCGGCAAGACAGCGGTCACAGACAAACGCACGGACAGCCCGCACCGTCCCCACAATACGGAAGGACGTTCCGGTATCCATCACCGTTCCTTCAACATGCACCGCCCCACGATAGGCAGTGGTGCTGTCCCCGAGATCCAGAGATTCCGGCGTCACCGAAAATGTGAATTCGCGGCTTTCCCCCGGAGCAGATGCCAAAGCGGCGACATCCAGCTTCATCATGACGCATGACCTTTCACATTATAGCGGTGGTTTTCCCCATTGTCAAGGCTGGTTTTCATGTTGCTCAGAGTTCCTGTCCGTCGCCCTGCGGCGCATTCATCTGGGCCTTGGCCGTGCGCAGGACATTGAGCGCCTGATTCAGCCCGGCCTCCGCCTGCTGGACGCCCTTGAACGTACTGCCGACGTGGGCGATCAGCTGCTCGAACACCTGATTTGCATAGGCATCCGCATCGCTCTGCAAACGCGTGGCATTCGCCTGCGACTGCTCCATCAGCTCGCGCGCCTGATCCTGCGACTGCTGCATGATCGCCCGCGCACGCTCCTTCGCCTGGATGACGATCTCGCTCTCCTCGAGGAGCTGATTGGCGCGCGCCTCAGCGGCACTGACGATATTCTTCGCCTGCTCATTGGCGCGGGCGATGATCCCCTCCTGCTCCTGCATGATCTCCGCCGCACGGTTCAGCTCCTTGGGGAGATCCATGCGCAGCTCCTCCACGAGATGCACAATCTCATCATCATTCACCAGTGCCTTATCGCTAAAGGGAAGATGCGAGGCATCCGCAACGAGGTCTTCCAGTTTCTTCAGCGTATCCGTTACTGCCATAAATCTAGCTCCTTTTCCTGCGCACCATACGGCACGTTATCCCCGTCGGGGTTTTTCATACAGTTTCAGAATCGCCTGCTCCACAGGCGGCGGAACAATCCCCTGCACCGGTCCACGGAAGCGGATCAGCTCGCGCACCCCCGAGGAACTGATGAACGTCAGATCCGGGCGCGTGAGCAAAAAAATCGTATCGCTCTCGGGCATGAGATGGCGCACCATCGCCGCATGATTCTCCTCATACTCGAAATCCTTCACCGAGCGCAGGCCGCGCACCACGACGTGTGCCCTCTCCCGCCTCATATAGTCGGTCAGCAGGCCGGAGGACACATCCACCCGCACATTCGGCACATGCGCCGTCGCCGTGCGGAGAAACTCGACGCGCTGCTCCAGAGGGAAACATCCCTCCTTGGCGACATTGTGGAAAATGCAGACAATGAGCTCATCGAACATGGACGCTGCGCGCTCCACAATATCAATGTGCCCCGTCGTCACGGGATCGAAACTCCCGGCAAAAACCGCCCGTCTCATCCCTGCTCCTCCTCTGCATAAAAACAGATCCGCGCCGCACCGTAGCGTCGCTCGCGCATCAGGCGGAGTGCCCCCGCCTGCAGAACGATCTCCTCTCCCGCCCCCTGTTCGAGGACGAGGAGACCTCCCGCAGCGAGCAGCGCGCCGCGAGCCGCCGCCTCCAACACGCGGTCATTATCGCCGTGCGCATAGGGCGGGTCGGCAAAGATGAGGTCGAACGTACGCCCCTCACGCGCGAGCTCTGCGGCGGCGGCATAGACATCGCCGCGGCGGATCTCCACCCGCCCCGTGAGCTTCGTGCGTGTCGCATTCTCCGCGAGAATGGCCTGCGTCGTGCGGTCGACGAGCACGGCGGACGCCGCTCCGCGCGAGAGTGCCTCCAGCGCGAGCGCCCCCGTCCCAGCAAAGAGATCGAGCACGCGCGCATCGACCACACGGCTGCCGAGCATACTGAAAAGTGCCTCACGTGTGCGATCGGCAGTCGGGCGCGTCCCATCCCCCGCAGGAGATTTCAGGCGCGTACCGCGTGCGCTCCCCGTGATGATCCGCATCGCATTCCTCCTGCCAGTCATTAGACTTTCCTATTTTACCACAATTCGCATTCGCATTTCAACCTGCTTCCCGTATCACACGCAACGAAAAAGCAGCTGCCGCTCTGCGGGAAAGAATTTTGCGCAGCAAAAAAGCCGGAACGATGCAGCTCATTCCAGCTCTATTGACAACGATATCTCACAGATCATGTTGAAGCTTCTGTGCAAACGCCTCTACATAGGAATCAATGTAGGCACGCGGCTTTGTGGGTGGTGCAGCCAAGATGTACATGGCGACAAAAGCCGGACTTGTTTCGTTTCAATGCCGCACGCGGCTTTGTTGGTGGTGCAGCTTTTAGGAGGGATTCTTTATGAAGAACAATTCTGAAGTTTCAATGCCGCACGCGGCTTTGTGTGTGGTGCAGCCCTGCATGGTGGGAGGCACGCCCTCTTTACGGCTAGTTTCAATGCCGCACGCGGCTTTGTTGGTGGTGCAGCCTCATCGCTCGCAGCCCTTGTCCCCCGGGGGGAAAAAGCCCTTTTGGAAAGTCTCCGGAAATTTGAGAGTTCTGACGAAAAATATGTAAAATATCCGTTCCTATTCAGCTTCTCTCTCCGGCGCAATCCCTTGCGCGATCAGCACCTAGCACGCCCATGAGCAAATTGGAAAGTCTCGACGGTGTTATGCGGCTTTGCGGCACATCTCCACGACTTTCCATTTCGTTCTCTGCACCGTCTATATCATAGCAGAGACTACGCCAAATGACAAGTGTTTGCCCATGCAAAGAGGGTGCTGCACAAAGCGAAAACCTTCGTACAGCACCCCCTTGGCATTATGTCGGCGGTGTCGCTGCAAGCACCCCTTCCACCGCGTCCTTTACTTTACATCCAGTGCTGTTGGCAGTATCGCGCGTCCTTGGAACCGTCTGTCCCCTTGTCCAATGGTCATCTGTGCGATTTTCTCCTCCCATTTCGGGTCTTTCGTGTGATCCCATCGGAGGAGGTGGACGAGTTCCTTTTGCGCTTTGTCATAGCGTGCGCGTACGTCTTTACCGAGACGATCCAGTTCTCTCTCGAACACCTGTATGTAGGCGTTCATCTCGGTTTCCCGCTCTGCGGTATTCCATCCGCCCTCTCCATCAAAGGCACTGTGGTAGGAGTCCTCCGTATCGGTGAGGAACAGCCGCGGCGTGATCTCTATGCTGCCAAGTCCGATGGGTTTCCCCTTGCCGATCTTGCAGAGGAGGCATCCGTCGCACAGGCAGAGCACCTTGAGCAGTGCACCGAGTTCATCCTCGGACAGGCGCTCAAAGCGGATGCTGCCGTAGAATGTGTTTCCGGCGGCCACGGGTTGGATCTTGCGCTGGGTTTGTGTGTTCGGCTCATCCTGTTCTCTGTTCATCCAAGCTGTCCCATTTTTCTGATGCCAGTAGAGTTTGTAGCCGCGAATGGGGACACCTGCAGAGTCCCAATGGGCGAGCCGATTCGCCCCGTTTTTCTGTTCGAGGTAGAGCTGTACGGCGGTGGGTTTCGGTGCGCTGAGGATCTGCGGGAAGTGCGGGGCTTCGGTCCGCGGGGTCTCTTTTGGCACGGCGTCGGCAAAGGCAAGGCGGCTCGCCCAGAGTTCTTTACACCCGCTGCGGCGATTCGTCTGCTCCCTGCCTACTCGCGCACATTCCCGCTCTTCCCGGCGTCCGAAGAGGGCATCGGTGTAGTCGATCCGTTCACTCTCCATGCGTAGGACGTGATCCCCGATGCTCATGTGGTAGGCAATGCGATAAAATCTGCCAAAGCCAAAATGTGCAATCTCCCCCTGCGCATCTGTCTTGTAGAAGCAGGGGGCAACAAATCGGATGTCGTCCCATCCTGTAAAGGACGCTGCGGCGTCCCCCTTTTTTGCACAAAAATGCCCCTTCTCTTTGTCCAGCAGTTCGACGCCCTTGCGGCTGCTGTCCTCACGATATGCCTGCACGACGTGATTGGAGACGGGGATGCGCTGCGTCCAGTCCGGGTCACGATGGCGGGTATAGGTGCCTTTCTTGTGCATCCGTCCCGTGTGACAGTCCGCCCGTCCACTCCCCGGTTCGCCCCAGCGGACTTCATTCTCCGGCTGTCTGCCCACTCCGTAGGTCATGATGTCAAATTCCGCCGGACAGATATAGTAGCCGTCGTCGCCGGTCTGCTGCACGAGATAGCCCGCCTCTGCCTTGGTTTCGGATATGGTGTTCGTTCCTTTCCGAACGGTCGTCGCCATCTCCGTTGTGTAGAGTCTCTGCATATTTTTTTCTCTATCTGCCAGTGTACGGAAGTAGAGCACCTGATCGTGATAGTCCTCGCCCGCCCGCATGGCGCTGCAGGTGACGATCTTAAAGAGGTTTTTGATCATGCCGCGCAGTGAGCTGCCCGGGAGGATGGGGATGCCCGTCGGCGCGAAAAAGTTCTCGACGGCGTCCCCCGCATCGACGCCTGTGCCAATAAAGACGGGTGTCAGTGTCTTGATCTCTAGGTCGATTCGGCCACTCAGGCGTCCCTTTGCAAGAACATGGGCGCGATAGTTCTCGACGCGCTCTGCATCGCTCATGGCATCCCCTTCGATGGGCGAGGTGAGTACGCCCTGCGGCAGGGATACGAAGTTGTACGGTGCTGTTGCCGTATCGTAGTCCTTAGCCATTGCTCTCCTCCATATCCGCCGCTGCGATGCGGCAATACCGATGATCGACATACCCCGCCTGTCCTGTGGTATGGATGCCGATGTAGCTGCGCGTCACGAGTCCGACATATACGGGGTTCTCTGCGCTGTCCTCTATTTTGGGCAGGGTCAGCTTCAGTTTGCGCTCGGGGTCGCGCAGGGTCATCCACGCGCTGTGTTGCTCCTCTTCCCGCGTGGCGTCGCTCCTGCTTCCCCAGAAGCGTGCGAGGGTGTCGACGTACTCCGCCGCCTCTCCCTCCCCGTCGGTGCGAAAGCGTCCGATGAGCCGGTCATTCTTGCGCTGCAGATGGAGTTCGCTCGTTTCGTTGAAGATGCGGAGTTCGATGAGCAGTTTCGTGTTCAGTGGCGCCTCATCGGGAAAGGAGAATGTGCCCTGTTGCCACGTCCCGCAGTGTATTTTGTTCACCTGCCAGAGTATGGCGGTCGCTTTCTGCACGTTCCGTCGCGTAAGTTCGCGGGAAAGTTCTTCCGCTGAGGCAGGGATGTCGACGGTCTCTACTGCGCTTTTTCCCGCACAAATGCAGCGCATTTTCTGTTTCTTCTCCTTGCTCATGTCGCATCCTCCTCGCACAGTGCGGTCACATATCCCTGCAGGCTCTGCACCGTATCCGCAGCAAAGTTTTGTCCCTGCGCGAGCTCGTAACAGCGCCCATGGTAATGGATGACGGCGTGCAGCCCCTCCAGTGTGCCACGGCCGATGGATTTCTCCCCGCCGATTGCCGCACGCCCCAGCCAGAGATCCTTGAGGAGGAGGACGCAAAGCCCTGCCTCCTGCTCACTTGCCTGCCGCACGCCGAAGCGGAGGGTGACGGAGCGACCCTCGTCTTTCTTCCGCCATACCGGCGCGGTAGAAAAGAGTGCGGAGGGGATCGTCCCGCCTGTAAAGCGGTCGATGCGGCTGCGCGTCTGTGTGTGCATCTCGGCGTCGACGACGGCTTCCTCGACGATGAAGCGGCCGCGGGCGGCCGTCGTCCCCATGAGGCGGTCGATGAAGGCCTCTGCCTGTGTCTGTTCTTTTCCCAAGGCGTGTAGGATGTATGCGGCGCGATGGCGCAGGACGCCCTTGAGGGTTGTTCCGGGGATGATGTTCTGCCCTGCAGCATTCGTCTTCATGCGGGCGGCAGGGCTTTTCTCACCGTCCGCCGCTAGTGGATCCACACTGTCACGCACGATCAGTGCGCCGGTGAGTGCAAAGTCCGCTGTGATGACGAAGTCCCCCTTTGCAGGCGGCGGTTCTGCCTGCGCCGTATCGTCATACGCCATGTGCCAAGCAGCATTGCCCCGCTGGGGCGAGAGCCACGCGATGGCGTCTTCTGTCCTGCGGAAGTCATAGCAGTCCACGACCATATCCCGCAGCTGCATGCGTCCAAATCCCTTGGTGGTGAGCGCACCGACATGAAAGCCACCGCGCAGGAGTTCACTCAGGCGGAGAAGAGTTTCTTTCAGCATGTGCTCGTCTTTCTGATGGACGCGGCGCAGGAAGATCTCGGCATAGAACGGGCCGCCTGCCCCGCTCTCGACGATTTCGTAGTCGTATTTATGTGCGTCGATTGCCGTCCCTGTCACGTCGTCGATGTGGACGCCGTCACGGGATCCGATCACTGCATCGTTGAGCTCTACGTCATAGAGGGAGACAGCGCTCTGACGCTCGTCGCATACGCTCTCCCCACCGGTGCGGTGCATTGTACCGAACAGGATGTCTGCCGCACATGGGGTGTCTGCTTCGATGAAGCTGCGCAGCGCTCCTGCCAGCGATGTGCCGGGGATGAACGGTACGCCGTCCTTGCTGCGCAGGACGTGGATGTCTCGATCGTTCCGGTCCTCCCCGCTTTCTCCTTCGCCGATGAGCAGCGGCGCCGCAAGGTGCAGTCTACCCCGCACGGTAATGCGTCCCAGTATTTGCGCTGGGTTCACGTTCGTATTCATGCGCTTTCGCCCCCCTTCTCCGGCTTTCCTGCCGTTTTTCTTGCAAAGCGGAAGAATGTGTGCCAGTATGCGTAAAACACTTCTTCCTGCTTCAGGAGTGCCGCCGTGCCGCCCCATACGCCGATTTCTTTTCCTGCGTCGATGAGGTCTTGCTCTGCGGTGACGTTCTGTCGCTCCCGTGCAGCATAGGGCATTTCCTCGTGTATGATCTCTCCGAGGTAGGATCGGAGGGGACGCCCTTCGACCTTGACGTTCTCCAGCATTTTGCCGAGCGGCATCTCTTTTTTTGTGTCCAATACGATCTGCCGTATACGCTCACATGCGCCCTGCGGGCGTATGCCGAGAGCACTGTCTAGTCGTGCAAATGCGTGAGATGCATCGGGCGGGAATGTCCTGCGGGCGCGCCCTGCATCCTCTGCCGCCAGCACGCGGATCTGTTCGATGATGTGGGCGAGGATGATCTGCTCTGCGATGCGTCTGCTCTCTGTGCAGAGCTCGCGTGCTTCGGGTGTGGGCGGGTCCTGCGCGATGCAGCAGAGCCCCCTGCCGTCCCAGATGCGCAGCTGTCCGAACCCCTCCTCTGTGCGGCGCCCAACGCCGCTGCACAGGATGGCGTTCACCGCCTCCATGTCACAGGGCTGCCAGCCGCCTGTTTTTCGGACGGCAAACACGGTTCCCGCGCTGAGCGCCGTCTCGCGTGGGCGGCGCATTCCCCATACGCCGACAAAGTTGTCAATGTCCTCCGCCTGCGCATAGATGCTGCGCTGTTCCTCTGCCAGTAGGAAGCCGCCATCTGTCCCTGCATTGAGCGCGTCGACGACTTCGTCGAGCATGGAGCGTGCATCCCCCAGCACGGCTCTGTGCGGCAGGAAGGGTGTCTCGCATCGGAGACAGAAGCGTTCCTCGGTCGGGATGGGCGGCAGTGAGATGTCCTCTGCCGGCATCACGGTGATCTCGCATTGTCCGTACTGTGTATATTTGGAGCGTCCCGCACAGCAGGAGAACGTCTCTGTGCCGATGGTGCCGCAGAGAAGGCGTAGCTCTTCCTCTGCGCCGCAGATCAGTCCCTCAAAGCTCTGCCCCTGCGCAATCGCTTCGTAGTTGTATACGCCGCCGTCCATGCTCCTGCCGGCGAGACGTTCCTTGCCGCTGCCGCCATTCAGATCACTGCGGCTGATGTGGAGACGGATCTCCTTCTGCACGGCGACGGGATGCAGTCCTTTGTCGCAGACGGCGGCAAAGCCCCGCATGCTCTTGAAGCCCCCATCGCGCGGAGCCTCTCCGTACATGAGGTCACAGATCGAACTGCCGTCCTTCGAACGCTGCACGGAGAGCGGCAACGGGATTGCGCGCGTCTGTGTCAGAGGCTCGACGGGATAGGCATTAACGAAGCGCAGGCCGCCATAAAAGAGGCGCATGAAGTCGTCATTCTCATGCGCCGCATTCCCAAGCGCAGCAGCCTTGATGAAGCGTGCGGCAAAGATGCCGCGCAGTACAGAGCCGCTGAAGCTGTCCTGCGTCGCGGTCATGACGGATGTATGTCCCGGCGCGGAGAGGATCATCGGTGCTTTTGTTCGGATACGAACCTTCATCATCTGCATCAGCGTCTGCCCCCTTTCCGCCCCTGACGCCCGATTGCCTTCGTTATGAGCGCAGGTACGATGTCTTTGCCGTTCTGCCGCAGGGTGCATCCGATCCTGCCAAATCCGCGTGTCCGTTTTCCGCCGCACTGCGAGAGGTTACGTACGGCAAGGGCGAGGATGCACAGATGCTTTATGCCCGCGTCGACCAGACGGATTTCTCCGCTGAACGCTGCGCCCTTTTCGATGACACGCATGTTGTGCAGTGTGGTCTGCTCCGCTATGCCCGTCTCACGGTTGATCCGTGTTTGCCAGCGCAGGTTCGCGTAGACGCCGAGGACGTCTTCCGGACGAAAGATGGAGGGATATTTTTCCTCCAGGTGCTTGAGATCTGCATGGATCTCCTCGTACTGTTCCATATAGAGGTTGTGTAGGATGAGCTGCACCTGCCCCATCCGTCCGCGCTGAAAGAGTGTATCGAGCGCCGCCCTGTCAAAGAGGTCGAGTTCCGCGGTCTCTGCCATCTCTGCAACCTCGCAGCCACTCTCATAGAGCAGTCCTTTGAGCCGCTTGGCGGGGAAATACGGCAGTCCGACATCATCCTGTACCACGTCCGCATCGACGTGGATATCTGCGTAGCCTGTGCCGAGATGGAGCGGGGAGAATGTTCGGATGTGGATGCGAATCGGGGCAGCGGGGTCGATATCTCCGAGGCCAGCAGGCTGTGTCTGCATCATGGCAAACGGATCTACGGTGTCGGCCTGCCGTATCTGCGGTTCATCTGGTTCTCGGGTGCTCTGGCGGACAACTGGTTCTTTCTTTCCATACTTGATTTTTTTCTGCCCTGTTTTGCCGTCTTTATTCCGGTTCTTTGCCATCACTACACCTCCCCATCCATGACATAGTCCATGAGTTCAATCGCATCCATATAGGGTGTGCGCTCCTGTTCCCACAGGTTCTCCGCGTAGGCACGCCACGCAGGTACATCGGGCAGCTGCAGGTTCAGATGACCTAGTTGTGTCATAAACTGCTGCTGCTCGTGTTTTCCATAGGCAAGGACGCGCCGCAGTTCCTTGACCTTGTTCCGCGGAAGCCTACGCAGCCCCCGTACGCCCGCAAGGAGTGCGGTGATGTGCCGCTCATCCGTCGCACCCGCTCCGTCCGTATCAACGCGGTACGGGCCAAAGTGCAGATCGCCGCGCGCACCACGATACTCCCGTGCCCGGAACTGTTCCAGTGTCGGCGGCTGCTCGCCGTGCAGGATGGCAAAGTCGAGCCAGCAGGAGTCCACCTCGTGTCCTGCCGCACGTTCCAGCGCACGCATCTCGTTCTTCGCTGCGCCGCATAGCTCCTCTGCCATCTCGTAGGCACGAAAGAACGGGTATGAGGTGTTCATGATGGTGATGCCAGCGCAGGAGGCAATGTTTTTCTCCATCAGGTGCTGCATCAGAAATGCCGAAAACTCCACGGCAGCCTTGCCCGCGCAGACGAAGGTCATATCGTCGCCGCCCAGAACGATAGGACGAACGGGAAGGGTGCAGAGCCCATGCTCGTCTCTGAGATCGAGACTGTCCTTGTACCGGTCAATATGCTCCACGATGTGTTTGACGAGTGCGGCAAAGACGGCAAGGGTATCGTGACGGATGCCACGCGAACGTCGGATGTATGCGGTCAGTGTTTCGCAGCCTTGAAATTTCCGCCCCATGTTGTTGCCATCGATATGCACGACGGCAATATCATTCTTCGGCGTTTTCTGTCCAAGGCGGGCGAACTCGACGGGGAAGTCATAGCGTCCGATAAAGTGTTCCTGCTCTTCGGGCGTGAAGGCGGTCATGAGTTTGTCCATGAGTGCCTGCTGCACATCCGCCTCTCCACTTCCCGACGGGAATGTGGGATGCAGTTTGGCGGCGACTTCCCACGAGCAGAAGCGACCGTCTACCCATGCGTTTGCCGTCTCCCCGGTCTCGCTGCACGCAAGAGTCAGCCCGGTGTAGGGTACGTTGACTGCCGGAAATACGGTGTTCTGCCCCTCCTTGAGTCGGTCGAAGAGAGGGTTCAGCCGCTCCGCTCCAATGTAGCGTCCGTCCGCCGCGAGTTCGAGGGTGCCGGTCGCCGCACCGGTATGAAGCCCGGGTGCATGGATCAGGAGCTTTTTCGTGAACGCAGCGATGACGGCGCTCAGGATGTCGTCGTCCACATGCTCCGCAAAGAGAAGCAGTGCCTTGCCGCCGCCGATGTAGCCCACACGCGCCGCTGCCGTCATGGACGACCAATCGGTGTCCTCCGGCCGCTTCCACGACATGTCATCCAGTGTATCCGCCCCTAGGATTTCACGCACTGCCGGCAGAAGTATCTCCTCGAAGACAGCCTCCACAAGATAGGACGCACCGATGTTTGTCTTGAGCTGATTGCTCGAGAAGATGTACTTCTGTATGGATCGCGTATCAAAGAGTATTGCCTTGTACTGCATAGCTCGACCTCCTCAATATAGAATACATTCTATTTCGGCATTTCTACTCTTTTTCCCTTCATCTTTGATAGCAATTCTATAAGACAATCCTTATTTTTATCCGAGTGCCACGATGGTCTCCCCAAAGCCCTGTGCGGTCAGGCGACCTACGCCACAGAACGGGGCGAACTGCGCGAGCAGGAGGATGATTTCCCGTTCCTCTGGGGAGAGTCGTCCTATGCTGAACGCAAACGTCCCTGTGAACCCCGGCATCGTTTTGCGCTCACTCTGACGAATCCTGACACCCGCGCCCAGCCAGTCCAGCGGTATGAGTTTCGCCGCGATCGCACGTACGATGTCTTTGTCCACGGCAAAGGGAAGCTCCTGCCATGTCCACTTGTCCGCGAGGGAGGCGAAGATGAGCGCGGGACGTGGGACGGCACAGTCGTCTTTGTCCACACGAAAGACGGTCGGCGAGCGGAATGAAATGCGTATTTTCTGCGCATCCTCCGCCGAAAGTGCCGCAGCGATCAGTTCCTCCTCCGCGATGACACCCGTATTTTCCCGTCCGTCGGCAAGGATTTCCTCGACGATGAAGGAGAGCTGCCCCACCGCCAGCACTGTTCCGAGCGGAATCCGAAGGAGTGCCGCAAGTACGTTCTCGTCGAGTGCCGTCAGCCGCAGCAGCAGTTCCTCCCCCTCCGCATAGTGCGGTTCGTTGAGCTCCTGTGCGCGGAGAACGGCTGCGTTGTTTTTGCCGGTGCGCCGAAAAAATCCGATGGTGAAGGGTTTCATCTTCCGTGCATGGAGCTCGGCCGCGAACGTCGCATCGTATGCGGCAATGCAGCGAAAGAGCGCTCCGTGCAGCAGCTTGCCGGGGAACATGGAGTAGTGTCCGCCGCGCTCCGTGCGCAGGCGGAGGACAAGGATGCCTAACATATTTTCCTCCTAGGGGGCACAGGTACTCTATGCAGATGGGTACCTGCAATCAGTAGGCGCGGAAACGGCGAAATACAAAGCGTGACTCGCGTATGGTCTCACCATTTTCATCAACACGCTCATTCACAAGGCGCTCACTGCACGCGGAGAGGACGGCAATTCCTGCCGCTTTCAGCAGGGATACGAGTGCAAAGGTATAGGTAAACTCGCCCTGCACAAGCACCGCCATCGGTTTTCGCGCGAGAATCTCCTGCGCGTTTTCCTCTGCCAGACGGTGTACCGCCTGCGCGTCCCAGTCGGCGGGGATGCGCGGGAAGGGAAGATCGACAATGATTCCATACGCCTCTGCGGCCTGTCTCTGCCCCTCCTCCCAACGCGAGGAGGGGTGGTTGGTATGGTTGATAAATTCCGTCATGCCTACTCCTTTGCCATGCGGCACGCGATCTCGGTGTCTTTGAGGATCTGCTCCATGCTGTTCTTGAGGCTGTCCACCGCCATACGCCCCTTCTCCGCGCGCGCGTGATTGGTATGGTTGCGCTCATCTTTGATGACAAAATACTTGTCGAGAATATCCTCTGCGAGATTTTTATCCTTCGGCTCGATTCCTGCCTCATACAGCCGACATGCCCCCGGTTTCCACTCAATGTCAAGGAATGGACATTTACTGTCTTGGCTGCCCAAGATTCTAATGAGCTTTGCTACAACGAAATTATCTTTATTGGCAAGCAAAGCATCCCAGTCTCCCTTCGTGGCGTCTATGTATATCGGTTTGATCTGTTCCAGATACGTACGGCCATGTTCTGTATGCTGTAAACTGCACTTCTCCGGGCTGCGCATACGATTCAGCCACAGGAGGAAGGCGCGCAGCGTCTCCGCATCTTTCAGACGAACCTCGAAACGATCCGAGAGTCTCCCATCAACAAACTCGTTAATTTTATCCTCCGTCACTTCCTGCCGAAATTCCTTAAAGAACCGTTGTCGTTTTTCTCGCCATTCATTTCTCGCTTTTTGAAAGTTCTTCATATTTTTGTACTTGAACTCAGTGACCAGAAAGACCCCTCTGTTCCGATGCATGGAGTCCTCTTCCAGCTTGCATTCAAATAGCGCCTGCACCTCCTCGGACGATAGTGATAGAAAGCCGGAGTCTACGAGTGCCTCCGGGATACGTTCGGTAACGAGCGTCATCGCCTGCTGGAGGAGGTCATGTGCAATACACCAGCGGATGAGTGCGATGTCGTTAAGTTCCTCCTTCAGGATCTTCGCATAGTCCTCCTCGATGCGCCCGAGCATCTGACGCATGAGTTCATCACTCTGTTTTGCTTCCGCCGTTGCATTGCCCGTCGCAGCGGATGAAAACGCCGTGATCGACCGCTGAAGTTCCACAATCGCATCGCGCAGATCGCCATAGTGGCAGAGTTTCAGCTCCTCGGCGAATTTACGCATCGACGCGAGCAGTGCTCTGAGTGCCTGACTTTTTTCACGCTGCTCAAAGAAGCGGTTCATCACTGTGACTTCTCCGTGGCGGACGAACTCCTCCGCCCCTGCGACGAGGTCGAAGAAGGAATAGAGCGGGTTGACCTCCTCAACTCGTTTTTTGTTGTAATCGGAGTAGAGGACTTTGCCGATGCGGATGTTCTCATATTGGAGCAGCCGCATGAGCGCGACGAGGATCATGGAGGCATTGCGCAGCCCACCCGTAACGTCAACGTGGAGGATAATCTCTGTGTCAGGATGATCCTTTCTGACGGCCTTTGCATAGCGGCGCACATGGGAGGCGACGTCGATGAGCACGTTCGTATTTTCCTCTATCGGCTCATTCTCGTCAAAGTCAATCGCCTCAGCGATCTGCTCCGCGTGCGGCACGATATCCGATATCCGGTGAAGGAAGTAGTCATAATGCGTCTGCTCCCAGTCATGCGTGGCGTTATAGCCTTGAATAGCCCCCGCCACCTTGTTCGTCCGCACGAGAAAGAGGCGTGACAACCGGTCTGCGGGCTCATGCGCTCCGCTAAGAAGATAGCGAACGGCAGATTCATTTGTCGTATGGCATTTCTTTTTTTCGCCGATGTTCTGGTAGTCTGCAACGGATATTGCACCCGTCTCCCGAACGAGTTTGACGTCGCTCAAGAAGCATAGCATGATGTTCGTCCGCATATTACCGCTCCTCCTGTGAATTTGATGCTGCCGCAGAAAGTTCTGCCAGTACATTGTCCAGCAAGCCTACGATCTCCCTGCGCCCCAGTGTGTTTTCTGCGGTCGCATGGTTGACCTGATTGCGCTGTTCACGCAGGTAGAAGTACGCACGCAGACAGGACATCATGTGTTTCCTGCCGCAGTCCGTCTGCACAATCCCCATGGTCTCCAGCATCTTTGTCCATGTATCCTCCCACGCTGCCCAGCGCCGATCTAGGTCGTCAGAACTTCCGGATGGGAATTTGCACTTTTGAATCCCCAGCAATCGGAATACAAGTGGATTGTTTTTCTTTTCTAAGATTTTGTTAAGCAGCTTCGATTTGATCCGAGCCCATGCTGCACCGTCCTGTAAAAGTTTTGGAACCGTCCACCTCTGCCCATCCTTCTCCTTCTCAATTTGCGTGCAGACAAGCTCATACAGCCACAATACGTCCTCCGGAAGAGTCCGTATCTCCGCTGGATTTTCGCGCAAATGCTGAAAGGTTTGCCCCAACTTGCAATAAGAGAGGACAAGCGACGGTGCTCTCTCCGGAACAATCCCATGTTCCAACGCATCCGTAAGTATAGGCTTGTAGGTATCGACGCACATGGTCTGTATCGCATTCCAATACTGTGTCGAATTTATGATAAAATTTTGCATCCAGCCGGGGTGCATCCGATCCACTGACCGTTCCGCGCAAGGCATGTACGCCGACACAGGATAGACGATCCCCTGCCGAACGAAGCATACGGGAAGCCACTCGGTCGCAAGTGTCATTGCCTGTTGGAGCAGCCCCTTCTCTATGCACCAGCGGATAATCGGCACGTAGCGCTCCGCTTCATCCTCTGTCTCTCCGAGCAATTCGCCATAGCCCTCGGTGATCGTATCAATGAGCTGCATGAACATACGATCGTCAACCGTACGGTCTTCCTCGGGCACATCCAAAAATATCGTAATCGCTGTACTCAGTGCGGAAAGCGCCGGTGGGATATTGCCCGTCTGACAGATCTGGATGGCATCCGAAAACGTGTGCATGGCACGAAGCACGCCCTTGAGAGCATCGCTAATCGGCTTGCCGGAGGTTCCGCTCTCTGCATCGTAGTCAAAATACTCCTCAATCGTTCGGGAAATACCATAGGAAACGAATGCGTCCGCTCCCGCAACCAATTTGTAGACATCAAGGGTGCCATGCACATCAAATATGCGGTTTTCGAGCGACAATGTCTTGAAATCCGCATAGATCATCTTCTCGACCCGCATTCCGTCATACTGCAGAAACTGCATGACGGATGTCATCATCATGGTAACATAGCGTGCCCCGCCTGTAATATCCGCATAGATGTGACAGGCATGCCATTCGGCGAATCCACCGGCATCTGCCTTGATGCGTTCGGTCAGAGATGCGACCTGACTCTCGATGTCCTCGATCAGTGTATCCTCATGATAGTGGAGTAGTATCGGTATGAAGTCCGTCTCCACGAGCGCAGGACGCAGTCGTTTCATCCGACTGCACCAGAACTCGAACTGACTGGGGTATTTGCTGCGCTCTCCGTGTTCCTCGACCACAAGTCCTCTATCCTCGCCGCCCATCTCCGCCGACAGGCACTGCGGCGTTACGAGGCAATAGACACGGTGTAGACGCTCCCCCTTCTGTGCCAGCAGATCGACCACATCCGCAAGCGGTGCTTCGTTCGTCTGGAATCCCGGGAACGGTTCACTTCCCACCTCCAGAATAAAATTACCTTCTGTGACAATACAAATTCGTCGTCCCGTATCCGGATCTGTTTTGCATCGTACCGGGCTGAAAAAATTGATTGCAATATTCTGATTCATGAACGCGCACCTCCTAAGTTATCTCTTATTTTATCTAAAATTAACGCAATAGGCAAGGAATAGCTTCTCATGTTATCTGCTATGCCCTAGCGGTCGCAGTGCATAGGAATCGCTGATAAAATGAGGTATGCCAGATTGGCGTAGATTTTTTGTCCGATTGAGGCAGCAAACCGGACGCATAGCAGAGGCTATGTGGAGGATTTGCTAACGATAAGCGGGCGAAAAAGATGCGTCAAGATGGTCGTGCCGAATTTATCAGTGCTTCCCATACATTTGTCCCATTTCCCCTGCACCTTTTCGGGCGGCTTTTTGCTTCTACAGCAATCAACGGATTGCAGAACAGGGTGGTATCCAGTAAAATACTTCTGATGAAGCAAACGAAGGGAGATTCTGCATGAAGCAAAGTTTCGGGATGGTCACCGCTTTTCTCGCACTCACTCTCCTCCTTTTTCATTTTGTCTTCCACCCCACATACGCGGGACAGTGGCGGCCGCTCTCCATCGCTATGGAGGATGCTGCGGTGCGGCGCCCCATTCTGCTTGTTCCGCTCGACTCGCGCCCGCCGTGCGGAGCCTTTGTGATAAACGGCGGCAAAATCATCGGACGGGAGGTCATGCCCCCCCATCCGAGCTGATGGACTACTACTCCATGGCAGGCGACACGGCAGCGATGCGAAGCTGGGTGGCTGCGCATATCCATGAGGCGGATGCCGCCATTCTCTCGGTCGATCAGCTGCTCTCGGGTGGTCTGCTCGCCGCACGCGAGGCGCATATCTCGGCGGAGGACATCGACGCGCTCACCGCGTATCTCCGTGACCTACACGCAGCGCATCCCGATGTCCCCCTGCACGCGTTCTATATTCTGCCGCGCGCGATCCCGCAGGACGGCATCGAAGGCTGGCGCGAGCGGCGCGCGCTCCTCGCCTATGCCCGTCTCCTAGGGCGCGCGGGCGCAGGGCTGTCGGTCGATGCGGAGGAAATGGCACGTCTGCGCGCCAAGATCCCCGATGCGGATCTGCAAAAGTATCTTGCGCACTTCGATGAGAGTACGGCGCTCGCCGCCATGCTCATTACGCTCACCGAGGAGGGCACGCTCACACGCCTTATGCTCGGGCAGGACGACGGCGAGGAGTTCTCCGTCGGCAATCTGAAAAAGGCGGAGCTCGCCGCCCTGCTGGCACAAAAAAACATCGCTCCGGAGCGGGCGATGATTGTGCACGGAGCGGATGAGATTGCGCTCTCGATGCTCGCGCGGATGGCCGTCGATGACCTGCGTGCGCGTGGCGGCACTCCTCCACGCATTTCACTCCGCTATGCGCGTGACAATATGGCAGATACCGTCTTTCCCTTTATGGCGGTCTCGAACGATGTGACAGCGCGGGAGAAGATCACCATGCTCGGCGGCACGCTTGCGGCGGATGACGCGGACAGCGACCTGACCCTCTTCATCGCGGCGGGCGACAATGACGCGGATACGCTTGGCACACGCACACCCTCTGCCGCCGCGATCCATCGGCTGCTTTCCGCAGAAAAATCCGTCGCACTCGTCGATCTATCGCGCCATTTTCGTGCGGAGGAGACACTGCTCCCCATTCTGACCGAAAAAAATGTCCCCGTGAATGCCCTGACAGCATACGCGGGGTGGAATACGGCGAGCAACGCCATCGGTACGGCAGTCGCGGAGGCCGTTCTCTACCACTGCGCCATGAAAAATGCCGCGACAGCAGAGGAGCGGGAACGCGCCGCCGCTGCAAATCTCGCCTTTCTCACAGGGCGCATGGCAGAGGACGAGTTCTACCTCAAGGAGACGATTGACCGCGTGAACGACGCGCTCCGCCGTGCGGGCTATGCGAACAGTGCCGATCTCGATCTTACGCGAAACTGGCGCTGGGCGAACGATCTCCTGATGAACGATCTGAGCCGGTGCATGAGGAGCTATGAATCAACCGCCGCATTCCGCATGCCCGTGATCCAAAACGGCATGATGCTGCGGGTCGTGCGGAGCAATATCACCGCGTACTACCCGTGGCCGCGCACGTTCGAGGTGCGACTGGAGGCTGCGCCCGTGGTGGAACGAAAGATGCCATAAAGATAGGGGCTGCTGCACGAAGCGAAATCGTACAGAGCAGCCCCTGTTCATATTCTCTTACTGCGCCGCTGCTAGTCCAAAGCGCGTAATCCCCGCTTGGCGGAAGCGATCCAGCAGCTCCATGACGCCGCTGTAGTTCATATCCCCATCTGCACGCACAACGACGGCAAAGCGCGGATTTTTTTGTGACTCCATGCGTGCCTGCTGCACGAGGGTATCCGCATCAATCGGCTGATCCTCGAGCCAGAGCGAGCCATCCTTGCGCACCGTGACGAGATAGGTCACGTTCAGCTGGGTCTGTGCCGACTGCGCCTTGGGGAGATTGACGTCCACGGTCTTGACGTTGACCATGTAGAGTGTACTCATGATGAAGAAGACGAGCAGGAAGAACATGATATCGATCATCGGAATGATGACGACCTCCGGCTTTCCGAATGCCCTGCGGTCACGCAGTCTCATTGTGCCGCCCCCTCCGCCGGATCGTCTGCTGCGACGCCGGCAGCGTCGGCGAGAGCGAGACGGCTGCTCTCAGCAGCAGAAAAGCACATCTCCATATCCGTGACGATGTTCTCGATCCGCTGGGAGAAATACGCATGCACCATCAGGGCAACGAGAGCAACGCAGAGTCCCATCGCCGTCGCAATCAGTGCCTCACCGATGCCGCCCGTGATCGCCGCCGGCTCGCCCGCCTGGATGTTGAACACGCTGAACGTCGTAATCATGCCGCTGATCGTCCCTAGGAGGCCGAGGAGCGGCGCCATCGTCACGATCACGCTCAGGTAGTAGATGCGCCGCCGCATCTTGGAGAGGGCAATGCCGGACTGGATCTCCATGTAGGCACTCATCCGATCGGCGCGACTGCTGTTCTTGGTGATCGCACTGAACAGAATGTCGGCAATCGCGCCGCGTTGGTCGCGCGCAAGGGCAAGTGCCTCCGCATAGCGAGCATTGGCAATATGGAGCATGAAGGCGTGTGCAAACGCACGTCCTGCATCCGCGCGCGCAAAGTAAAAGGCGCGTTCAATCCCAATAAAGACAACAAAAATGGACGCAATCGCCAAGAAATACATGACGATACCGCCCTGCTTAAAAAAAGTGATGCCCTGCGCGATAGAATCCATGGCAAGTCCTTTCCGCTCGATACCCATATAGTTGATACGGCTATATTCTACTATATATTGATGTGTTCGTCAATGATAGCATCTTTCATTTCCCGATGCGCTCCCTTGCGGTTCTGATGAAAAAATACTATAATAAGTATCGTTCGTTCAAAAAAGGAGGATACGGCGTGAAACTGCCCATCATCCGTGGCTTTTGGCAGCTGTTCAAGGGATATTGGAGCTCTGCGGAAAAGTGGAAAGCACGCGGACTGCTTGCATCCGTGATCGTGCTCAATATCGTCATGGTCTATCTGCTCGTCCGCATCAACGACTGGTATCGCAACTTCTACGATGCACTCCAGGCGTATGACTGGACTTCCTTTTGGCCGCTCATCGGCACGTTTACGGGGCTTGCCTTCTTCTACATCGTCATTGCCGTCTATGCCGTCTATCTGCGGCAGATGCTGACGATCCACTGGCGCACATGGATGACGGAGGAGTATCTCACACGCTGGATGCGCGGGCAGGTCTACTACCGCCTGCAGGTACTGCGCAGCGATACAGACAACCCCGACCAGCGCATCAGCGAGGACATCAACCAGTTCGTCACGCTGATGCTGACGCTCCTCGCTGGCGCACTGAAGCAGCTCGCAACGCTTGGCGCATTCGCCGTCGTGCTGTGGAATCTGTCAGGGGCGCTCACCGTCCCCATCGGGAGTGAGACATTCACCATCTACGGCTATATGTTCTGGCTATCCCTCCTCTATGCGTGCGTTGGCAGTGTCCTCGTCCACCTGGTCGGGCGAAAACTCATCCGACTGAATTTCGATCAGCAGCGCTATGAGGCGGATTTCCGTTTCAGCATGATGCGCGTGCGGGAGAACAGTGAGAGCATCGCGTTCTATCGCGGCGAGATGGCAGAGAAACAGGGGTTCAAGGAACGCTTTGCCAATGTCATTAAAAACTACTGGGGGCTGATGCGGCGGACGAAGCTGCTGAACTTCTACGTAAACGGCTACGGACAGCTCGCCATCATCTTTCCACTCATCATGGCGGCACCGCGCTACTATGCGGGCGAGATCGCCCTCGGCGGTCTGATGCAGACCATCTCAGCATTCGGCCGTGTGCAGGATGCGCTGTCCTTCTTCGTTGACTCCTACAGCTCCATCGCCGAGCTGTCCGCCGTCATCCAGCGACTGTCGGGCTTTACTGCGCATATCAACGAGGCCGCTGCCGTTCCGCCCATGATCGTCCACGAGGACGATGCGGAGGACGCATTGCGTCTCAGTGATCTGCACGTCGCGCTCCCGCACGGTGCGGAGCTCTTTGCCGTCTCCGCACTGACCCTGCCAGAGGGCAGTCGCGTGCTCGTTACGGGGGAGTCGGGCGTCGGCAAGAGCACGCTCCTGCGCGCTGTCGCAGGGATTTGGTTTGCGGGCAGCGGCACTGTGACGATGCCTGAGGGCTCGTCACGCCTCTTCCTCCCGCAGCATCCCTATCTGCCGCTCGGCACACTCCGCCGCGCACTCTCCTACCCGTGCACGGCGGCCGTCTCTGATACGGAGATGGCGCACGTGCTCGCGCAGGTCGGACTCCCCCACCTCGCGCCACGCCTATCCGACACGGACGACTGGAGCCGTATCCTGTCGCTCGGTGAGCAGCAGCGTCTTGCCTTTGCACGCATCCTGCTCATCCGTCCTGACTGGATCTTTCTCGACGAGGCAACATCCGCCCTCGACGAGCCACGCGAACGCGCCCTGTACGGGCTGCTCCGACAGGAACTTCCTGCGTCGGGCATCATCAGCGTCGGGCATCGCTCGACCCTCTATGCGCTGCATGAGACAGAGCTGCGCATCCACGACCACACAATCATTTCCCGGGAGATTCCACATGAACCGTAGAGACTTTCTGCGCCGCATGACCCTCGTCGGCATCGGCGCGGCCCTTTTCCCCTTCTTCCCCGATGCGGCAGAGGCATCATGGTACATTCCCTCCGCCCTTCCGGGCGTGACGATAAAGCCGACGTATCTCTCCTTTGGCGCACTCGAAAACCGCTTTGTCACGGACTGCATCGTCATTCATCACATCGGCAACACGAACGCAGATGTCTCCGCCGCGACCGTCCATGAGTGGCATCTGCACAATGGCTGGGCGGGCATCGGCTACCACTTTCTCGTCCGCAAGGACGGCACGATCGAGGAGGGACGCCCCATGGGCACCGTCGGTGCACATGTCTACGGTGAGAATCGGCATACCGTCGGCATCAACATCGTCGGAAATTTCGAGGACGCTGTCCCGACCGAGGCACAGAAACACAGCGCCGCGCATCTGATCGCCGCCCTCTGCACCGTCTATCAGCTGGATCCCATCTGGGGCGTCACGGTAAAGGGGCACCGCGACTTTAACGCGACAGCCTGTCCCGGCCGCTATCTCTATGCAGAGCTGCCGGAGATCGTGGAGGAGGCACGCGTCTACTACGGCTCGGATGAGCTGCAGACGGAGCGCCTGCGCATCATGCAGCAGGAGCGTGCGGAGCAGGAACAACAGCGGGCACGCATGCGCACGCGTATGGAGGCGGCGCAGAATAAGAACGGCCGCCCGTCACATCCCACGCCGAGCGCACCCAATCCGCCCGTACAGCCTGCGCCTGAGAAGCCGTCGTTGCGTCCAAACAAGCGTCCTGACCTACCAAAACCTGGCAATCTGCCGACGCAGCGGCGCATCGCATCCAATTAGCCCGAACAAAACGATGGAGGTGAAGATCCATGGGGTTCCACTACCGGTGGTTTGACCGCGATCAGGAAAAAATGGACGAGATGGGCATTCCGCTGACCCGCGCGCAGATCGACGAGCGCGAGCGGGCACAAGAGCCGCAGCGTCTCTTCTCCCGCGGGGAGCAGACCGGCATCGTCCTCACGGCACTGATCTTCGCCTATGGGTGGACACAGGACGACACGGCTCTCGTCTTCTTCTGTCTGTCCTTCCTCATCTTCGAGCTGCGCAAAATTGCAGCACATTTTTCTGCCGCCTACGGAAAGAGCATTGCGAACGCCATGCAGGGCTTTAGTCTCGCCCTGCTTCTCGGTGCATTCGCCATGCTGTTTATGAACTGACCCCCGTCAGGAGGAGGTACTCACATGAAACGACCACAGGGTATGGGCATCCTCAAACTCGGTGCGGCACTCGCCATCATCCTTGTCTTTGTCATCATCCATCTCATTGCACCGCAGTTCCTCCCCTCACTCTTCACGCTGCTTGCCAGCGGTGATATTCCGGCGACGGTGGAGTACATTCACACCTTCGGCGATGGAGCAGTCCTCTTCGCCTTTTTGCTCACCCTCTTTACCAATGCACTTGGCTTTCCGCCCGCCGTCATTTTCTCGACGGCAAACGTCATCCTATTCGGCATTGTCCCCGGCATCATTCTGTCCTGTGTCGCAGAGACCGTCGGCGTAACGGTCGCCTTCGTGCTGATGCGCTTCTACTTCCGCGATGCGGCAGAAAAGGCGATCGCGAAGAGCCCCTTTCTCGCAAAGGTCGATCACTACAGCGGCAGCAAGGGCTTCATCATCATGCTCATCGGACGCATGGTGCCATACCTGCCCTCCGCTATCATGAATGCCGTCGGTGCCCTCTCCTCGATCCGCTTGCGCGACTATGTCCTCGCCTCTCTCGTCGGAAAATTCCCTTCGACAGGCATCGAGGCAATCATCGGGCATGACCTCATCATGCAGCAGGAGGACAAGACGCGTCTGGTCATTGTCGTGATCTGTGCGGCCATCCTCATCTACACCGCCATTCGTTTTGAACGACACATGATGCGCACAGAGGCCGCCGTGCAGGATGTAGAGAAAAAATCATGACACGACGCCACTTTCTTCAGACCACCCTTCAGTCCATCCTCACAATGGGGCTCGGTGGTCTGTTTTCATCCCGTACCGCAGCTGCAGCAGACAGCATCCGCCACCTGCGCCAGATCATTACGGCACAGCCAAGCAGCACGCGCATGATCCAGTGGGACGCGTCCACTCTCCTGCGCGGCGCACATGTCGAGCTGCGCAGCGGAAGAGACGGACATAGCACGGCATTCGTCCCCTCTTACACGCATTTCACCATAGACGACACAGAGCAGTTCGTCTACCACGCAGAGATCCCTCTGCCCGCTGGCGGTGGTGCCTACCGTGTCACGCATACGGCAGGGACATCCGATTGGATTCCCCTATCTGCTCCACATGCAGTCCGTACACCCGTGCACGCTCTGCTCTTTTCGGACAGCCAATGTGGGGAGGATTACAGCGTCTGGAACAGCCTCTATCAGGCAGCATGGCGGCGTCACAGCGATGCAGATTTTGCCGCACTCGTCGGTGACCTCACAGACAACGGCGAATCCACGTGGCATTGGGACAGCTGCTTCACGGCGATGGAGGGGAATCCATCGCCGCTCGCACGCGCTCCTCATGTCCCCGTGCTCGGCAATCACGAGTATTACAGCCTCGCGTGGACAGACACCCTGCCGCTGCGCTATCTCAGGACCTTTGCCCTGCCCGAAAACGGCAGCACGGCATTTCGCGGGCACTATTATTCCTTCGATCTCGGTGCCGTGCACGTGATCGTCCTCGATACACAGTTCCTTGAGTGCGGCGCACGCGGTGCGGCGCTGAATGAGGAGCAGCTCGCCTGGCTGAAACGCGATACAGCGACATCCTCCGCCCCATGGAAAATCGTCCTCATGCACAAGGATATTCTCGCCTACGGAGAGTATCAGACCGTACAGGAGACGCAGCACGGCATCAGTGACATGGGGCGTGTCTTTATGGATACATTCGATGCGTGCGGCATCGACCTCGTTGTCACGGGACACGTCCACGCCTATCGGCGGCGTCAGATCCGCGCAGGGCAGACGGACACACAGGGAACGCTCTATCTCCTCGGCGGGCCGGGTGGCAACGAGTACTTCGATGTCCCGCCCGAGTCCTACGACCTCGCCGCCTCCGCGAATCCCGCACCGTCGAACTACCTCTATCTGGAGGCGGATGCACACCATCTCCGCATCACCTGTGAGGCGCTGGATGGAACGGTGATTGACACGGTTGAACAACAAAAATAAAAAAAGCCTTATCCTACGTCAAATGGCATAGGATAAGGTCTTTTTTAGCGCCGCCAGGGCGTACGCTGATCGTAGTCCCGCTTGATCTGCTTCACCGCGCGATCGTGACGCCGCTGCTCTTCCTTCATCGCACGATCATACTTCTCCTGATCGCCGTCCCGACGGAACTCAAAGCGGATCTTGCGCACGTTCTGCTCATGGACACGATCCTCTTCCTTCATGCGGAAGCTATATTCATTTGTCGCTCCGTCGATGTAATCGAGCGACTGAACTGTCGGCGCGGCCTCTGCACTTGGTACTGCCGCAATACCGAGTCCCAGGGCAAGAGCCAGCACTCCGGCGACATACTTCTTGTTCTTCATACGTTGCTCCTTTCTTACTATTGCACTGCCTATACAGTAACATAGCCGCGTTAAGAACGCTTTAGGAAATCACTGATAAAATGAAGTCCGTCAGATCGGCGTAGATTTTTCGTCCGAACGAGGTGGAAAACCGGACGCAGAGTGGTGCTCTGTGGAGGATTTTTTGCCGAAGTGCGGGCGAAAAAGATGCGTCAAGATGGCATGGCTAAATTTATCGGGGATTCCTTAGATGCCAACAAAAAACCGCACCCGAAGGTGCGGTCATGCGATCCGTTTACTCCGCCGTAAACGGAAGAAGCGCAATATTACGCGCGCGCTTGATGGCAAGCGTCACCTGACGCTGATGCTTTGCGCAGTTGCCGGAAATGCGACGCGGCAGGATCTTGCCACGCTCCGTCGTAAAGCGACGCAGCTTTGCGGCATCCTTATAGTCGATATGGTCTACCTTGTCCACGCAGAACGAGCAGACCTTGCGACGAGGCTTGCGGCCCCGATCTCGTTTCATCATGTTCGCTGTCCCTCCTCATTTCAGGATATTTCGATCATCTTCATGCTCAGAATGGAATGTCGTCATCGGGAATGACGGGTCCCATCATATCCGGTGCAGCTCCGCCGCCCGCAGCGGGTGCGGCAGAACGCGGCGCAGATGCGTCATAGCCGCCCTGCGAGCTGCCGGCATTCTTGGAATCAAGGAACTCCACATTGTCTGCCACCACATCCGTCGCATACTTGCGCTGTCCGTCGCTGCCGTCGTAGCTGCGCACCTGGATGCGCCCCTCGACGCCGATACGGCGTCCCTTGGTGAGATTGTTGCCGCAGATCTCGGCGAGTTTCTCCCAGCATGTCACGGGGATGAAATCAGCCGTCTGCTGGCCTTCCTGCTGTGTTGCACGCGAGAAGCGGCGGTCAACCGCCACCGTAAAACGGCAAAATGCTTTGCCGCTCTGTGTGTAGCGAATCTCAGGGTCGCGCGCAAGGCGACCGATCAGTATGACTCTGTTCATGGGTTTCTCTCTCCTGAATGAATCCCGTCACGCATACAGAACGTACGGATGACTCCGTACGCCCCTTACTCCTCGATGCCGTCTGCGCGGACGATCATGTGCTTGAGCAGATCGTCGGTGATCTTCATCACACGGTCGCACTCAGCAACACAGGCAGGCTCTGCATTGACGTACAGCAGAACGTAGTATCCTTCGGTCATGTCCTTGATCTCATAGGCGAGACGCTTCTTGCCCCAGCGGTCTTCCTTCTCGATCTTACCGCCGTTTGCCTGAATGAGCTTTGTGAACTTCTCGATGACGGCGTTTGTCGCATCTTCCTCCATCGGCTTCACAATAAATATGACTTCGTACAATCTCACGAAATCACCTCCTCTTTGGTCTATGGCCGCCGTTTTGCAGCGGCAGAGTTATTCTTCTGCGAGCGCGCACGAAATACGCACTCACGCGACAAGAGATAGTATACCATGTTTTTATGCAGTCCGCAAGTACTCGATGCGCATTATTGTAAAGGAATCCAATCAACAGAAAGAGGACCGCTTCGAACGCATTATTTCAAAACAGTCCTCTTTCAATCTCACTGATCCTTCTTCAGCACGTCTTCCAGCGTATGCCATGCCAGCACCGCGCACTTGACGCGCGCGGGCATGTTGGAGATGTTCTTGAGCGCGATTGCCTCATCGAGCTCCTCCAATGCGGCATCGTCTGTCACCTCGCGTTTGATCATCGACGTGAAGAGTTGGGCGAGGCGCTGTGCCTCCTCCACGGTCTTACCGCGCATGAGGTCGATCATGATGTCCGTGCTCGCCTGTGAGATAGCGCAGCCGACTCCAGTAAATGCGGCATCCTTGATGATGCCGTTCTCAATCTGGAGTTCGAGTGTGATCTCATCGCCGCAGCTCGGATTATGTCCGCGCTCACGCACGGTCGCCGCTGCGAGCTCGCCCTTGTTCTCGGGCGAGCGGCTGTGCTCGCCGATGACCTCTGTATAGAGATCGCCGAGAGCTGCGTTTTCAGTCGGCATAGCCGAGCACCCCCCGTACCTTTTTCAGCGCCGCGATAAACTGATCTATGTCCTCATGCGTATTGTAGAGGTAGAAACTCGCGCGGCAGGTAGCGTTCTGTCCGAGATAGCGCATGAGCGGCTGCGCACAGTGGTGTCCCGCGCGAATCGCAACGCCGTAGCTGTCAAGAATCGTCGATACATCATGCGGATGGACATCCTTGACGTTGAATGTGATGATGCCCGTCTTATTTCCACGGGTCGAATCGCATCCATAGAGCTCCACAAAGGGCAGTTCCCGCAGCTGCGGCAGTGCATAGCTGAGAAGATCGCGCTCAATCGCCTCGATGCGGTCAAAGCCGATCTTGTCCAGATAGTCGATCGCCGCAATCAGTCCTGATGCACCGCTGACGTTCTGCGTCCCCGCCTCGAACTTTGCCGGCAATTCGGCAAACGTCGTCTCCTGCTCGCCGACATAGTCGATCATGTCCCCGCCAAAGAGGAACGGCGGCATCGCATCGAGTATATCGTACTTTCCATAAAGGACGCCGATACCCATCGGGGAAAGCATCTTATGCCCCGAGAACGCAAAGAAATCCGCATCCATCGCCTGCACATCCACCTTGATGTGCGGTACGCTCTGCGAGCCGTCGACAACGACGACCGCACCGACCGCATGAGCACGGTCGGCAACGGCGCGCACATCGTTGACGAGACCGAGCACGTTGGATACCTGCGTCACTGCAACGATCTTCGTTCGCTCCGTAATCTTTTCTGCAATATCTGCCTCAGAGAGATTTCCGTCCTCGCCCAGATAGATATACTTCAGCACAGCACCGCGTGACTTTGCTACGAACTGCCACGGAACGATATTGCTGTGATGCTCCGAGATCGTAATGACGATCTCATCCCCCTCACGAACGTTCGCAAGGCCATAGCTGTACGCTACGAGGTTCAGTGCCTCCGTCGCATTCTTTGTGAATACGACCTCCTCCGGACGCGCCGCACCGATGAACTGCTGCGTGCGCACGCGTGCCCGTTCATAGATATCCGTCGCCTTGACCGAGAGCTCATACGCACCGCGATGCGGGTTCGCATTACAGTACGTACAGTAGTCAGCGACTGCACGGATGACCGTCTCCGGTTTCTGTGTCGTTGCGCCATTGTCAAGATAAACAATGGGACGGCCGTTCATCTTCGTCTGCAGGATGGGAAAATCCCGCAGATACTCATTCACCTTGCGTTCCACCCAACAGTCTCCTCTCCAAATAGTCTCCAATCTCCGTACGCAGTTTCTCATCCGTGATGCGCTCCAGCACGGGGGCAAAGGATGCCTCGACGATGAGCTGCTGTGCCGCGCGCTCGTCGGGCCCCCTGCTCATCAGATAAAACAGCTTGTCAGCATCCATCCGCCCGATGCTGACGGCATGGTGTCCGTCTACATCTCCCTCATGGGAAAGCATCAGCGGGACACTGCGGTTCCGTGCATGTGGGGAAAGAATCGTTACTTCCTCATCTTCCTTGCCGACCGAACCGCGCGCGCCTTGGATAAAGTCAAGCGTTCCGCGAAAGTTCTTGACACAGTGCCCGAGAAGCGCGCCGCGCACCTGCATATTGGCATCCGTGTGCTGCCCCTCCTGACGGATGATATAGTTGAGATCAATTTTGCGCTCATCATCACCGAAATAGAGCCCCCATACATCCGTACACGCCTGATCGCCTACGAGTGTCACCTGCAGTTCCGAGGCGGTATGCTGTGCGCCCGCCTCGACGAGGGTACAGGAAAAGCGGCCTCCCTTTCCCACCGCCGCATGGATCCGGCTAGCGGCAGGCGCATCTGTCGGAGCCAGCTGGATATAGGTCAGCGACAGCTCTGCACCGTCGGCAACCGTTACCTCAATCTCCTGTGCACCGCTTTCACGCAGCTCCACCACATGATGCACGCATTCTCCTGCCGCTGCGGAGAGCTGTATTGGTGCAGCAGGCAGTGTGAGCCCATCGGGCACAGGCAGGTCGTTGACCCCCAGCCAACGCCATGTCGGCATAGGGATGCGGCTGAATCCATTGGCTGCTGCCATCATCCCATCGCCCCTTCCAATTCAATATTGACCAGATTATTCATCTCAACCGCATACTCAAGCGGGAGTTCCTTCGCAATCGGCTCAACGAATCCGCGCACGATCATCGCGCGCGCCTCCTCCTCGTCGATGCCGCGGCTCATCAGATAGAAGATCGCCTCATCACTGATGCGTCCGATCTTTGCCTCATGTCCGATGTCCACCGTATCGCAGGCAACATCCATCACGGGAAGCGTGTCACTCCGTGACGCGGAGTCGAGCATCAGCGACTCACAGTTGACGGAGCACTTTGCCCCGACAGCACGCGGTGTCACCTTGACCCCACTGCGATAGATCGCGGCACCGCCCGACTTTGAGATCGAGCGCGTGCTGATATTTGCTGACGTATTGGGCGCATCGAGGATGACCGTCGCTCCCGTATCGAGTTCCTGCCCCTTCGAGGCAAAGGTGATCCCCGTGAACTCACAGGTCGCATTCTCCCCCTGCAGGATACTCGTCGGATAGAGCATCGAGACGTGTGAGCCGAACGAGCCGGAGACCCACTCCACGGCACCGTTCTTCTCCACCTTCACGCGCTTCGTATTGAGATTCATCATGTTGCGCGACCAGTTTTCGATCGTCGAGTAGCGCAGACGCGCCCCCTCCTTGACGAACAGCTCGACACAGCCCGCATGGAGATTCGTCACATTGTACTTTGGCGCAGAACATCCCTCGATGAAATGCAGGCTGGCGCCCTTCTCCACGATGATGAGCGTATGTTCAAACTGCCCTGCCCCTGCTGCATTGAGACGGAAATAGGACTGCAGCGGAATGTCCACCTTAATGCCCTCGGGCACGTAGACGAAAGAGCCGCCCGACCAGACCGCACCGTGCAGTGCAGCAAATTTATGCGCCTTCGGCGGTACGAGTGTCATGAAGTACTGCTGAACAATATCGCCGTACTCCTGCAGTGCCGTCTCCATATCCGTGTAGACGACCCCCTGCTTTACGAGCGACTCCTGAATCGAGTGATAGACCACCTCAGAGTCGTACTGTGCTCCGACGCCCGCGAGCGAGGACTTCTCTGCCGCGGGAATCCCCAGACGGTCAAACGTATCCTTGATATCCTCAGGAACCTCATTCCAGTCGCCGACCATCTTCGCATCGGGGCGAACATAAGTCACGATCTCATCCATGTTCAGCGCCGACAGATCCGGCCCCCATGCCGGCATCGGTGTTTCATGGTAGACCTTGAGTGATTTCAGGCGAAAATCAAGCATCCATGCGGGATCGTGCTTGCGTGCAGAAATATCGCGGATGATCTCCTCCGTCAGTCCCGACGCAGACTTATACGCAGAGCGATCCTCGTTCGTGATATCGTAGATTGTGCGCTCAATATCGTCGATCTGGGTTTTCTTCTTTGGTACAAAATCCCCCATTCCTGCTCACCCCACTCTATCGTGCTCTGCAAGAATATGGGCAAAGCCTTCCGCATTGATCTGTTCCACGAGCTCTGCGCCGCCCTCACGAATGATCTCGCCTTTGGCAAGCACATGGACAAAATCCACCTTCAGCTTATCGAGGATGCGTGCGTTATGCGTGATAATCAGACAGGCATTCTCAGCTGTATGGAACTTTGCAACGCCCTCAGAGACGATCTGCACCGCATCGACATCGAGCCCGGAGTCCGTCTCATCGAGGAGGGCCAATTTCGGCTGGAGCATGAGCAGCTGCAGGACTTCGCTGCGCTTTTTCTCCCCGCCGGAGAAGCCGACGTTCAGATAACGCTGTGCATAGCTCGGATCAATCTTCAGCTCTGCCATCATCGCATTCAGTTCCTTGCGGAAGGCGAGCAGCTTCTCCTTCTTACCTGTAGCCATCTGGCGCGCCGTACGGATCATATTCTCGACCGTGATCCCCGGAATCTCCTCCGGTGTCTGGAAGGCGAGAAAAAGCCCGTCACGTGCACGCTCATAGGACGGCTGCTCCGAAATATCCTTCCCATCAAAGACAATACGCCCATGCGTCATCTCATACTTTGGGTGCCCCATCATCACGTTCATCAACGTAGACTTGCCTGACCCATTCGGGCCAAGAATAACATGAACCTCCCCTTTACGTACCGTGAGGTTGACACCCTTTAGAATCTCCTTGCCCTCAACACCGGCATGAAGATCGGTGATCTGCAGCAATGTATCTGACATAATAAAAACTCCCTTAGGTTTACATCTGTATTGAATCCTTACAAAAATACTCGGGATTAACATTTCACATTGTAGGTGCTTTCATATAAAAAGTCAATAACTTCCAGTACGAACGATAAACAAAGCCTATAATTGAGATTGTCTTTCATTGATAAAATAAGAAAAAGCTGCTGTACGCAGACCATATTGTCATCGTACAACAGCTTCATGTTTTTGCGGCAACTACCTACTCTCCCACGTCGTCTCCAACGAAGTACCCTCGGCCTTTGAACGCTTAACTACTGTGTTCGGAATGGGAACAGGTGGAACCGTTCAGGCATCATCACCGCATCTTCTTGAGTGTTGTCCACTCAAAACTTCACAGAAGAAACTGTAAGCAAATTGTTAGGCTTGTAAGTCAAGCCCTCGACCGATTAGTGCTGGTCAGCTCCACACATTGCTGTGCTTCCACACCCAGCCTATCTACCTCGTCTTCTTCAAGGGGTCTTACTTCCTTATAGGAATGAGATACTTCATCTCGGGACAGGCTTCACGCTTAGATGCTTTCAGCGTTTATCCCTTCCGGACGCAGCTACCCGGCCGTGCCCTTGGCAGGACAACCGGTACACCGTTGGTCCGTCCACTCCGGTCCTCTCGTACTAGGAGCAGCCTCCCTCATGTATCTTGCGCCCGCGATGGATATGGACCGAACTGTCTCACGACGTTCTGAACCCAGCTCACGTACCACTTTAATGGGCGAACAGCCCAACCCTTGGGACCTGCTTCAGCCCCAGGATGTGATGAGCCGACATCGAGGTGCCAAACCTCCCCGTCGATATGGACTCTTGGGAGAGATTAGCCTGTTATCCCCAGGGTAGCTTTTATCCGTTGAGCGATGGCAATTCCACTCTCTTTCCACCGGATCACTAAGCCCTACTTTCGTACCTGCTCGACCCGTCAGTCTCGCAGTCAAGCTCCCTTCTGCCTTTATGCTCTTCGCGCGATTTCTGTCCGCGCTGAGGGAACCTTTGGACGCCTCCGTTGCTCTTTCGGAGGCGACCGCCCCAGTCAAACTGCCCGCCTGGTACTGTCCTATACACTGTTAATGTACTAGTTAGATCCTTAGCATATAAAGGCCGGTATCCCAACGGTGACTCCATCACATCTAGCGATATGACTTCCCAGTCTCCCGGCTATCCTGTACGTTATATGCCAAAGACCAATGCCAAGCTGCAGTAAAGCTCCATGGGGTCTTTCTGTCCAGTCGCGGGTAACCTGCATCTTCACAGGTATTTCAATTTCACCGGGTCCCTCGTTGAGACAGTGCCCAAATCGTTACGCCTTTCGTGCGGGTCGGAACTTACCCGACAAGGAATTTCGCTACCTTAGGACCGTTATAGTTACGGCCGCCGTTTACAGGGGCTTCAGTTCGCTGCTTCATCTCAAGGACTAACAACTCTCCTTAACCTTCCTGCACCGGGCAGGCGTCAGCACCTATACTTCAGCTTGCGCTTTCGCAGGCACCTGTGTTTGTGGTAAACAGTCGCTTGGGCCTCTTTTCTGCCGCCACCAACAGCTCCAACAGTAAATGTCTTCACCATCAGCGGCCATCCTTTTCCCGAAGTTACGGATGCATTTTGCCGAGTTCCTTAACGAGGGTTTTCCCGCGCACCTTAGGATTCTCTCCCCGCCTACCTGTGTCGGTTTTGGTACGGGCAGACGTCTTCTCGTTAGAAGCTTTTCTTGGCAGTGTAGTGCAGCTGAATTCAGATTGACCGTAGTCTTTCCTATCTATCGGTTCTCGGCCTTATAGTATGGGGATTTGCCTCCATACAACCCTACCGCCTTCGACACGCACATCCAATCGCGTGCTCAGCTTCCTTCCTGCGTCACTCCATCCTCAAACGAAGACGCCCGGTACTGGAATTTTCGCCAGTTGTCCATCGCCTATGCTTTTCGCCTCGGCTTAGGTCCCGACTTACCCCGGGACGACGAGCGTTGCCCGGGATTCCTTAGGCTTTCGGTGGACAGGATTCTCACCTGTCGTTTCGCTACTCATACCGGCATTCTCACTTCTTATCCGTCCAGCAGTCCTTCCGGTCTGCCTTCGTCCAGATAAGAACGCTCCCCTACCCAGTGTGTACCTTAGTACACCCTGCCGCGGCTTCGGTTCTGTGCTTGAGCCCCGGATATTTTCGGCGCAGGGCCTCTCGACCAGTGAGCTATTACGCACTCTTTTAATGGTGGCTGCTTCTGAGCCAACATCCTGGTTGTTTTCGAAGTCCTACATCCTTCTCCACTTAGCACAGCATTTGGGACCTTAGCCGGCGGTCTGGGCTGTTTCCCTCTTGAATACGGGTCTTATCACTCGCATTCTGACTCCCAGACTGCCCATATGAGCCATTCGTAGTTTGACTGGGGTCGGTAGGCTTTACGCCCCCTTGCCCGATCAGTGCTCTACCGTCTCTATGGTTATTCGCCTGAGGCTAGCCCTAAAGCTATTTCGGGGAGAACCAGCTATCTCCACGTTCGATTGGCATTTCACCCCTATGCACACCTCATCCCAACGTTTTTCAACACGCACGGGTTCGGTCCTCCACTCATTTTTACCTGAGCTTCAACCTGGACATGCATAGATCACTGTGGTTTCGGGTCTAATCCATGCTACTTGCGCCCTCTTAAGACTCGCTTTCGCTTCGGCTCCGCGTCTCCCGCTTAACCTCGCAGCATAAATTAACTCGCCGGTTCATTCTTCAATAGGCACGCCGTCGCACATGTAAAGTGCTCCGACTGTTTGTAGACATACGGTTTCAGGTTCTCTTGCACTCCCCTCCCGGGGTTCTTTTCACCTTTCCCTCACGGTACTTTTCGCTATCGGTCGCTTCGATGTATTTAGCCTTGGATGGTGGTCCACCCTGCTTCCCACCGGGTTCCTCGTGCCCTGTGGTACTCTGGATCCCTGCCCGCCTTTCACTCTTTCGTGTACGAGGGTCTCACTCTCTTTGCCGCACCTTCCCAGATGCTTCCACTAAAGTTTATGTCTTGTTGCAGGTCCGCAACCCCCAAGAACCGAAGTCCTCAGGTTTGGGCTCTTCCCGTTTCGCTCGCCGCTACTCAGGGAATCTCGGTGCTCCACTCATGAATACTCTGGCGCATATGCTTGTCTGATTCTCCATCTGCTTTGTCATCGTCGCTTGCCATAGCCACCGCTATGACGCACTCCTCTTCCTCGCATCTGGATGAATCATCCTGCGCATCTGCAATCCAGCTTATTCATGAGCGGAACACAGTTGATTTCTTTTCCTCCGACTACTTAGATGTTTCAGTTCATCGGGTGTTTTCTCCCTACCTCGAAGGTAGGGTGACAAGACGTTACTCTTGCCGGGTTGCCCCATTCGGAAATCTGCGGGTCATAGCTTACTTGCAGCTCGCCGCAGCTTATCGCAGCTTATCGCGTCCTTCTTCGTTTCGAAACGCCTAGGCATCCGCCGTATGCCCTTATAAACTTGACTTACGTCTTACGACTTTTGTCATCAGTTTAAAGGTATTTTCGCTTTATCCTAATTTGCTTGGGAAAATCTATTCTGTTACTTTCTGCCTTGCGGCAGAAGACCTCAGTGAGGAAAACTTCATGCATGAGTACATGAAATCTCCCTTTTAGATTTTCTTGTTTCTTCTGTGCAGTTTTCAGGGAACAATAAGGTCACAACTACGCAATCTCTTGCGTTCGATGTGCCCTCAAAACTAGACAATGCAAAACATAAGCTCAGATGTACCGACCTAAGATTCATGAGCTTTGCGCTCAGTCTTATCCTTAGAAAGGAGGTGATCCAGCCGCACCTTCCGATACGGCTACCTTGTTACGACTTCACCCCAGTCACCTTCCCCACCTTAGACGGCTGCGCCGGCTTCGGGTGTGAATGACTTCCGTGGTGTGACGGGCGGTGTGTACAAGACCCGGGAACGTATTCACCGCAGTATGCTGACCTGCGATTACTAGCGATTCCGACTTCATGCAGGCGGGTTGCAGCCTGCAATCCGAACTGGGAAACGGTTTTTGAGGTTCGCTTGCCCTCGCGGGTTCGCTGCTCTCTGTCCGTTCCATTGTAGTACGTGTGTAGCCCAGGCCATAAGGGGCATGATGACTTGACGTCATCCCCGCCTTCCTCCGCGTTCTCCGCGGCAGTCTCCTTTGAGTGCCCAGCTTTACCTGATGGCAACAAAGAACAGGGGTTGCGCTCGTTGCGGGACTTAACCCAACATCTCACGACACGAGCTGACGACAGCCATGCACCACCTGTTTTCCTGTCTCCGAAGAGAGGGAGTTATCTCTAACTCTTTCAGTCAATGTCAAGGCCTGGTAAGGTTCTTCGCGTTGCTTCGAATTAAACCACATACTCCACCGCTTGTGCGGGTCCCCGTCAATTCCTTTGAGTTTCAGCCTTGCGGCCGTACTCCCCAGGCGGGATACTTATTGCGTTAACTCCGGCACGGTAGGGGTCGATACCTCCCACACCTAGTATCCATCGTTTACGGCCAGGACTACCGGGGTATCTAATCCCGTTCGCTCCCCTGGCTTTCGAGCCTCAGCGTCAGTTGCAGTCCAGAAAGCCGCCTTCGCCACTGGTGTTCTTCCCAATATCTACGCATTTCACCGCTACACTGGGAATTCCGCTTTCCTCTCCTGTACTCAAGACCGATAGTTTCTCTCCCATCACGGGGTTGAGCCCCGCACTTTTAAGTAAGACTTACCGGCCCGCCTGCGCTCCCTTTACGCCCAATGATTCCGGACAACGCTCGCCACCTACGTATTACCGCGGCTGCTGGCACGTAGTTAGCCGTGGCTTCCTCGACAGGTACCGTCATTACAAAGTGCTATTCGCACCCCGCACGTTCGTCCCCGTCAACAGAGCTTTACGATCCGAAGACCTTCTTCACTCACGCGGCGTTGCTCCGTCAGGCTTGCGCCCATTGCGGAAGATTCCCCACTGCTGCCTCCCGTAGGAGTCTGGGCCGTGTCTCAGTCCCAATGTGGCCGTTCATCCTCTCAGACCGGCTACTGATCGTCGCCTTGGTGAGCTGTTACCTCACCAACCAGCTAATCAGACGCAGACCCATCAACAGGTGATAGCATAAAAAGAGGCCATCTTTCATCAGAGAAGGATGCCCTCCTCTGACTTCATTCGGTATTAGCATTCCTTTCGGAATGTTGTCCCCATCCTGTCGGCAGGTTGTCTACGTGTTACTCACCCGTTTGCCACTAAATTAAAAAATTACCATTCAACCCTTCGACTTGGTGTTGCACTTGTTGAACGCGTGGTGCCCGCTCCGCGGTCACGACGCTTGGCTCCCATCTCATCGGAGAGCTCAATGATAATTTTTTAATTTCGTTCGACTTGCATGTGTTAAGCACGCCGCCAGCGTTCGTCCTGAGCCAGGATCAAACTCTCCATAAAAGACCGTAGTCTATCTGAGAGCCTGTTGGCTCAAAATGTCATTCTTGTAAAAGAATTGTTGTTTCGTTGACCGAAGGTGTTTCCACCTTCACAACGATGTTGCATCTGGCTGTTAGAGTTGAAGGAATCGCTGATAAAATGAAGTCTGTCAGATTGGTGCAGAATTTTTGTCCTGACAAGGAAACAAACCGGACGCATAGCAAAAGCTATGTGGAGGATTTGTTGACACAGGCAGGGCGAAAAGGATGCACCAAGATGGCAGTGCTGAATTTATCAGTGCTTCCTTAATCTAACTTGTTTTGCATTGTGTAGTTTTCAGGGTACATCCTGCGCCGCTCTAGTGCTGGGGCTTGCTTGCGCTCGCCCGCCGCTCTCATCGGCGCGACTGTCATAATATAACACACGTCACAACTCCCGTCAACCCCTCTTTTTCGTTTTTTCGCTTTTCGTCAAAAAAGATATGTCTACACTTTTACACACTTATTCAGCCCAACGGATATCGCGAACGTGATGAGGACCGTCGGCAGTGTGTATCCAATGGGCAAATCAACATCCATAAGCATCCGATAGATGAGGAATCCAACCAACCACGCGAACATGTTTCGCCAATCACACGCCTTGTTCTGAGCATCCGTTTTCAGAACGAAGAACGCTCCGAGCAGAACAGCAACCATGGGGGCAAAAACAGATCCAATCATATACAAAAGACCAGTAATGTCATCCATAGGAAAGAGAATTGCCGCCACTGTTCCAATTGTCGCCGCAAATACGGCCATCTTCTTCCCTTTTCCCTCACCGTCTTGTCCCATAGCTGTCCGCACAGCTTCCGCAGAAATCCCGGCGGAGAAGGCATCCAAGAATGCTGTGGTGACCGTGGAAAACACAATAATAAGGAGTCCCACCGTGCCAAGCCCTGCGCGAAGCATGATCTGGGCGATGTCACCGGTTCCCGCCAAAATTGCCGCGCCCATGCCAATCAAAAACATCCAGCTGCTTACGAGGCCGTATACAAGCGTGCTGACAAGAGCTGCCCTGACCGGCTCTTCGGTGTCCTTTGTGTAATCGCCGACCACAGGCAGCCACGAAAGCGGCATGGAAACCGACAGTTCCAGTGCGGCTCCAAAGGAAATCATCTCGGACGAGAAAGGTGCTGTACCGGTCTCCTCCATAATAACAATGCACATGATTACCGTCAGGATGAAGAGTGCCGTCATCGTGATGGTATTCATCCGGCCAAAATTTCTGACTCCCACGACAATCCACAGTACAATCAGTGCGCCAATCACCACGCACCAGCCCCAGTTTCCTATCGGCCAGATGGCCGTGGCGGACAAAGCTCCGTCATAAATCATAATGCCTGTCCAGCCAACGAGCTGCAACACGTTCAGCATCGCAAAAAATGCGCCGCCATAGCGGCCATAGGCCATCTTCACCGCTTCCATAGCGCTTTTTCCACTTCTGGCACTGACCAGCCCAGTCAGGAAAAATAGGACACCACCAATGAGATGCCCCAGCACAATGGCCGTCATGCCTGCTTCCCATCCAAGTGGCGCCAGATACGTTCCTGTCAAAATTTCCGCAATAGAGACGCCCGCACCGAACCAGAGCAAGCCATGTCCAAACAAATTGCTCCTTTTTGCTTTCTCATTCATCCTTTACATCCCCTCTGCAAACCTGCCTTGCAAGTCAAATGCGTGATTCATGGGGCCAGAGCCCCTTCCGAGGTCAAGCATAGCTGCCAAGGCTCCGGAAACATATTCCTTTGCCCTGCCTACAGATTCATGCAAGTCAAAGCCCTTGGCGAGGTTTGCGGCAATCGCGCTGGATAGTGTGCAGCCCGTACCGTGCGTGTTGTGTGTGTCGATTCTTTTTCCCTGAAACCACGTAACCGTCCCTCGCTCATAAAGGAGGTCGTTGGCATCATTGTGACTGTGCCCTCCCTTTACGAGAACACTGCAGCCAAAGGTCTTTGCTATGGATGCGGCAGCCTCACGCATATCCGCTTCCGTTGTGATCGCAAGTCCGCTAAGAACCTCTGCCTCCGGAATGTTCGGTGTAATCACCTCGGCAAGCGGAATCAAAAGATCCGTCAATGTCTCCACCGCCTTCTCCTCAATCAGTCTTGCCCCGCTGGTGGCAACCATGACCGGATCCAGCACGATGTGCTCCGCCGCATAACGGGTTAGGCGATCTGCGATGATGCGGATCAGCGCTCCGTCGGATACCATGCCGATTTTCACCGCATCCGGCCGAATATCCGAAAAAACGGCATCCAGCTCCTGCCCCAGAAACTCCGGGGAAACATTCAAAATACTGCTCACACCGCATGTGTTCTGGGCGGTGAGTGCTGTCACGGCACTCATGCCAAACACACCATTCATCGTCATTGTTTTGAGGTCGGCCTGAATGCCGGCTCCCCCACTGGAATCACTTCCAGCGATGGTCAGTACAGTTTTCATCCCGTTTTCCTCCCTATCTTCCCTTTGCTTCTTTTACCTTGTGCAGCAGGCGCTGCGCTGCAAGGCGGATATCCTCCTTGGCAAAGATCGCTGAAATAACGGCGACGCCCGCAATACCACTGCCGGCAAGCTGCATGACGTTTTCATCGTTGATGCCGCCGATTGCGACAACGGGAACTGCTGTCGCTGAACATATTTCTTTCAGCGTTTCATAGTGAACAGCCTCGGCATCCTCCTTGGAGTTGGTAGGAAATACAGCCCCCACCCCCAAGTAATCGGCAGCGCACCCAGCGGCAATCCGCGCCTCCTTTACCGTCTGTACCGAGACGCCGAGAATTTTGTCCTTCCCTATGCGTTGTCTGGCTGCACCTGCCTCCATATCGCTCTGTCCCACGTGGACGCCATCGGCGCCGATTGCCATGGCCAGCTCCACATCATCATCAATCACAAATGGTACACGATAACGCCGGCAAAGCAAGCGAAGCGCCCGTGCTTCTTCCAGCAAGGAAGCGCGCGGCATTGTCCCTGCGCTTTTCTCACGCAGCTGAAGGAATGTCGCACCTCCTTGCAGCGCACGTTCTGCCGCATCATACAGTCTTCCCCCATGCAGCCAGCGACGATCGGTCACCGCGTACAGGAGAAGGTCTTCTTTCCTCACAAGCATTTCATTCATCTTCTTTCCTGTCGCCCCCGCTCGTTTCGCATGGAGCCTTCGTCTGCACTCGCTGCCGTATCATCGGATTTCGATCCTTTCTCCTTGATTCATACGCTCCGCTGTTATATGATAGAGCGCGTCGATGATCCGATTCCGATATGTGGCGTTTCCATCACCGTCTGTCATATACTCCATCGCAATCTCGCCGGCGAGTCCCATTGCAGCAACAGCGGCAGCCGCAGCCGCTAAGGCATGGCCGGGGTTTGCCGCCAAAAAGGCAGTCATCACGCCGGAGAGCTGACAACCCGTTCCCGTAATGCTGCTCATTTCTTTGCGCCCATTGCGGATGACATAGCATGCCTCTGCATCAGCGACCAAATCAATGGCACCGGTAATGGCGATAACACTTCCGCATGATTGCGCACACATCTTTGCAAACGCAATCATATCTACAAGATTCGCTTCAGTAACCGCATCCGCAGCATCTGCGTCCACTCCCTTTGTCGTCGTGCTGCCAAGACATAGTGCCTTGATCTCCGATATGTTGCCGCGAATTGCCGTAAAGTGCAGCTCCTCTATAAGGGCAGCCGCCGTCTCAGTGCGCAGCTTCGATGCGCCTGCGCCTACCGGATCCAAAAGCAGCGTATGACCCAGCTCCATGGCGCGTTTTCCGGCCAGATGCATCGCGCGGATGGACTGCTTGTGCAGTGTGCCGATATTGATGTTCAGCCCGTCACAAATTCGTGTGATATCGGCGGCTTCCTCCGGCTCATCCGACATGATGGGGCTTGCACCAACCGCCAGAATGGCATTCGCCACATCATTTGCGGTCACATAGTTGGTGATGTTATGCACGAGCGGTGCATTCTCTCTTACGTTGTCCAAATAGCTTTCCAGCATGACTGCTTCCTCCTGCTGCATCATTTTCCCAACCCGTTCCGTCCGAATCACACACAAGCCGCCTCATGCAACTTGCCTGCACAAAAAGAGCGCCACCCAAAATGAAATGGATGACGCTCGAATGCGCTTAAAAGTAAAGGCCTATTTCCCTACGTTGGCATTATCCAAATCAGGTTATGGGTCAGGATCGAATCCACTCTCAGCCTTTCGGCTCCCCTTGTATTTTTATTATAGTTCTTCTCCTATGAGGTGTCAACCTAGGAAATCATTGTTCTATGCCTCATAGACGAAATTCAATTCACTGCGCTCCGCGAGGAGCGGCGCGGCGGCGTCCTTCTCCGAAAGGACGGTCGGTGTGAGCGGCCATGCAATACCGATCGTGGGATCGTCCCATCGAATGTTGCCATCACAGTCCGGTGCATAGAGATTATCTGCCTTATACTGCACCTCCACATCGTCGGTCAGCGTGATAAAGCCATGGGCAAAGCCGCGCGGAATGAAGAGCTGCCGATAGTTCTCCGCAGAGAGTTCTGCTCCTACCCACTGCGCATAGGTCGGCGAATTGCGGCGGATGTCAACGGCAACGTCGAAGATCGCACCGCGCGAGGCGCGCAGGAGTTTCGCTTGTGCCATGGGGTTCAGCTGATAGTGCAGGCCGCGCAGCGTCCCCTTCTGTGCCGAAAAGGAGTGATTGTCCTGTACGAATGCGGCGTGAATCCCCGCATCCTCCATTTTTTTTTCCGACCAGCTCTCCATAAACCAGCCGCGTGCGTCGCCAAACACCTGCGGCTCTATGATCATAACCCCGGGCAGTGCTGTTTCAATGACATTCATGCTATCCCCTACATTTCATCCACGATGCGTTTCAGATACACGCCGTATTCGTTCTTTGCCAGCGGTTCTGCAAGGCGGAGCACCTGCTCGGCATCGATATAGCCCATGCGGTAGGCGATCTCCTCGATGCAGGCGATCTTCAGTCCCTGCCGCGCCTGGATGGTCTGGACAAAGGCCGCTGCCGACAGGAGAGACTCATGAGTACCCGTATCCAGCCATGCATAACCGCGCCGCAGCCGCTCCACACGGAGTTTCTTTGCCGTAAGATAGGCGATATTCACATCGGTGATCTCGAGTTCCCCGCGTGCCGACGGGCGTACTGCGCGCGCAATGTCGACAATGTCATGGTCATAGAAGTAAAGTCCTGTCACAGCGTAGTTGGACTTCGGCTGCTTTGGTTTTTCCTCAAGTGAGAGTGCGCTGCCGTCCGCATCAAAGGAGACGACGCCGTACCGCTCGGGATCGGACACGTAGTAGGCAAACACGGTCGCCCCCGTGTCGTGCTGTACCACCTGCTGCAGCACCTGCGCAAAATCCGAGCCGTAGAAGATATTGTCCCCCAGCACGAGCGCACATCCTTCGCCGCCGATAAAGTCTGCACCGATGAGAAATGCCTGTGCCAGTCCGTCGGGACTCGGCTGTACAGCATACGAGATGGCAATACCGAGCTGACTTCCGTCACCGAGGAGGCTCTGATAGAGCTCACTGTCGCTCGGCGTCGTGATGATGAGGATGTCCCGTATGCCCGCAAGCATGAGCGTGCTCAACGGATAGTAGATCATCGGCTTGTCGTAGATTGGCATGAGCTGCTTCGATACGACCTTCGTCAGCGGATAAAGGCGCGTCCCTGAGCCGCCTGCCAGGATAATTCCCTTTTTGATCATTCCGTCACCTCTTCAAAAAGATTCATGATGCTCTAATTCGACAATGCAGGCAGATTTCCTTCATAAAAAATAAGGCACGCAGAAAGCGAATCCTTCTGCATGCCTT
The DNA here is from genome assembly GCF_001554015.1 of Selenomonas sp. oral taxon 136. Classification (NCBI taxonomy): domain Bacteria; kingdom Bacillati; phylum Bacillota; class Negativicutes; order Selenomonadales; family Selenomonadaceae; genus Selenomonas; species Selenomonas sp. oral taxon 136. Next base: position 1,998,683 of record NZ_CP014239.1, on the reverse strand, counting down.
TGATCAATGATACGAGATTTACCCCGCAAACATTTCCATAATATGCGCAACGAGAATGCCGAACGGTGTACCAATCACGTAGCCCATCAGCGCCATGAGGATGCCGACGGGAACCAGTGAGCCCGAGTAGGTGCCGGCAAGTACAGGCGCGGATGCCGTCCCGCCGATATTGGCGAGTGAAGCCACGCACGCCGTGAACATATCGAGGTGGAAAAGCCGTGCGAGGAAGAACATGAGGACAAAGTGAACACCGAGGATGATGAACCCCGTCAAAATCCAGTACGGTGCATCGCCCAGTTCCAGCAGGGAGGCGCGCGATGCGAGGAGGGCAATCACGGAGTAGAGGAGTACATTCGAGATCTCCGCCGAGCCCGCCACGCGTCCGAGCGGCGAGACAGCGCCGATCAGACCGAGCACCGTGATAAAGAGAATCGTCCACGTTGCCTTGTCAAAGAACGGTACGGCTGCATTGAGCGTCTTTCCGACGTTCGCACCGAGTGCCGAGACAACGAGAGCGACGCCGAGCAGGAGGATGATGCTCTGGAATGTGATCTTCCCCGTGTTCAGCTTGGCATCCTCCTCAAGGCTGCGCGAGACAGCATCGAGCTGTGTTGTATCTGCCTTGTTCCACACGTTGAATCGCGCGGCGAGCGTAATGAGCCAGAGCAGGAACATAACCCAGATGGAGTAGTCGATGGAGTCCACCACGAGGGCATAGCCCATATCCGCCTCTGACACGCCGAGCGCCGCCTGCACGGCGACCATATTGCCCGAGCCGCCAAGCCATGAGCCGCAGAGCGCGCCGAGTGCCATCCACGAGTCGACGCCGATCAGCCCCTTCATCACCAGATAGGCGACGACGAAGCCGATCATGATCGTGAGTGACGCGGAGAAAAAGCCAAGCAACATCCGTGGGCCAAGCTTCAGTACCTTGCGGATGTCGCAGCGCAGCAGCATGGTAAAGACCATCGCGTACGTCAGCGAGTTCTTCAGTGCGCCGTAGGCGGGCTTTGTCGCCGCCATATCCCATGTACCGAACGTGCAGAGCAGCATAGAAATGAGGTAGACGAGGACGACAGCGGGAAGATAGCGGAACAGTGCCCAGCCGGTTCCCTTCTCAAGCGTTACCAGCCCGCCTGCGAGGAGGATGAGCACAGCAACATAGGTGAATCCATCCGTAATCATGACAATACACTCCTTCGATGATATATAATTCCTTGAAGAATTATAGTCTCGATTATATAATAAACCAATAAAGAGATACAATGGACTTCTTTCCTATAGCGCTCTCTTTTATGAAAGAATTCTGTATACAAAAGGAGGATTCCCATGAAAATTACGAACGTCGAACTGGGCATGCTTTCTGTCCCCCTGCGTGTTCCGTTCAAAACAGCACGCCGCCGCGTGGACAGCGTCGAGGATGTCATCGTTCTCATCCGTACCGATACGGGTGCAACAGGCTATGGCGAGGCACCGCCGACGGGCGTCGTGACGGGTGACACGACGGGCGGCATCATCGACGCGATCCGCACGCACCTTGCCCCGCTGCTGATCGGACGGGACGTGAACGAGTTCGAGGATCTCATCCGTAATGTGCAGACCGCACTCATCCACAATACCTCGGCAAAGGCCGCTGTCGATATGGCGCTCTACGATCTCTACGGGCAGCTCTGGAACATCCCCGTACACAAACTGCTCGGCGGAGCAAGGGACGGCATCGTGACCGACATCACGATCAGCGTCAATGCGCCCGAGGAGATGGCGCGCGACGCACGCGATGCCATCCGTCGCGGCTACGACACGCTCAAGATCAAGGTAGGAATTGATCCCTCGCTCGATGTCGCCCGTCTCGTCGCCGTCCGCGACGCGGTCGGCAAAGACGTGCGCATCCGCATTGACGCCAATCAGGCATGGCGTCCGCGCGAGGCCGTCCGCATCCTCGCCCAGATGGCAGAGAAGGGGCTCGATATCGAGCTGGTGGAGCAGCCTGTCGCTGCCGCCGACATTGACGGACTCGCCTACGTCACGAGAGAGAGCGACGTTCCCGTCCTCGCCGACGAGGCTGTCTTCTCCCCCGCTGATGCGCTGCGCATCATGCAGCTCCACGCCGCTGACATGGTCAACATCAAGCTGATGAAATGCGGCGGACTCTACCCCGCCCAGCAGATCATCGCTGCCGCAGAGATCTACGGCATGGAGTGTATGCTCGGCTGTATGCTCGAGGCAAAGATCTCCGTCAATGCCGCTGTGGCACTCGCCTGCGCAAAAAAAATTGTCACGCGCATCGACCTCGACGGTCCCGTGCTCTGCCGCGAGGATCCGATTGAGGGCGGTGCACAGTTCAACGAGAAGGACATCACTGCCTCCACCGCACCGGGGCTTGGCATCAAGGGTGTGGCCGGACTGAAGATGCTGTAAGGAGATCGCATGAGTACATCGACCAACTTCGCCGTCGGCGAACCGTTCCCCCTGCCCATCCGCGCCGAAGCAGACGGCGGTATGTTTCAAGCGGATAAAAACGGGATGATGTTTCTGCTGCAGCTCTCGCGCACGGACGCCATTGCTGTGGAGGCATTTCGCACGGGCGAGATCGAGCTGGCGCTCACCGAGGCGGACGGCATACTCTTTTTCCTCTATCGTATCGGCGGCATCTTCAAGGACGGCTGGGGCGACGCACCGCTCTCCCTTGCCCTCGTCAAAGAGGAACTGATGCCGGACGAGGAGAGTCTCGCCGATCCGACCATCCATCTCTATCTCATCGATACGAAGCTCAAGCTGCTCCTCGCACAGCGGACGGCGCGTGTGCCCGAAGCGTTCGCGGACATCATCCGACAAAACGTACGCGCACAAAAAAGTGCACCGCTCTCGATGCTTGCCTTCCAAAAGAAAGTCGCTGCCGTATGGGCGAAGAAGTCCCCCGCGGATCTTCGTGCCGCAGCATCGGCGTCGCATACGCTGCCAATGACACTGGGCGGTACTGTTCACTAGAGAATCGCTGATAGATACTCTTTTCATTCGTTCGTGGGACTGCTCTATCCATAGCTAAAAAATCCCCCTTTTGCCGCAGATAATACGGCAAAAGGAGGATTTTTTGTTATCATTTCAAAAGCTCTGCAACGATGCGGGCGACCAGCGGCGTTCGCGAAAATGGCGTGATGATGTAGTAACCGTCAATATACGGCTCAATATCATGTGCAATCTCCAGCGAAAGCCTGACGGCGAGTTCCTCCGCCGCCTCCCGATCGAGCCCGTGGTATGCATTGATGATGCGTTCCTCGACGTGGATGCCCGCAATCTCGCTTTCCATAAACCGTGCGTTGCGCTCGCTGACCACGGGCATCAGTCCGCCCATAATCAGGGCGTCTCCCAGCTCCTCACGCGCCGTGCGCAGGTTCTCCTTCGCGCGTTCGCTCAGCACGGGCTGGGTAAAGAATCCCGTCATCCCCGCTTCCAGCTTTTTCTTGGCAAGTCCAATCTGCGAGGGAAAATGTTTCGCATTGATGTTGAGTGCACCGAACACATGAAACGGCAGAACGTCGCCATGCTCACCGAGGCTCTTGATGAATGCGGACAACTTGCGCGAGTTGAACTGATAGACACTCTTTACCTCATCGCGTTCCGCCGTTGGAATCGGGTCGCCGGTAATGGCAATCATATTGTGAATGCCCTCTGCGCTGAGCCCGAGAAGGATGGACTTGATCGCGTTGAGGTTGCGGTCGCGGCAGGTCATGTGCGGAATCGGCTCGATCCCGAGCTCACGATGGACACGCGCCGCAAGCATCGCCGCATCCATACGCGCCCGCGCGACGGGGTTATCCGCAATCGTAATGGCATCGACGCCCGCCTCGCGCAGCTCACGCGCCCCACGGAGAAATTTCTCCGCGTGACCGGTCTCAGGTGGGTCAAGCTCTACAGCAATGACTTTCCTGCCATCCCGCAGGGCGGCGAAAAAGGGGCTCTCCGCCTGTATGACAGGCTCCTGCTCAGCGGCTGCCTGCACATCAGCGGTCACTGTGCCCTGCGTTCCGAGAGCCGTGCACAGGGCGCGGATATGCACCGGCGTCGTGCCGCAGCAGCCGCCGAGGATGGAGACACCGTCCTGCACGAGTGCCGCCAGTGTCTCAGCAAAATACTCCGGTGCACTCTCATAGAAGGTGCGCCCATCGACGACCATCGGATGTCCCGCGTTCGGCATCAGCGCGAGCGGCAGCGACACCGACTTGAGATGATGCAGCAATTCCTTCATCTGACGTACGCCGTTCACACAGTTGAAGCCGACAGCATCAACCTGTCCGCTCTCTGCCACGGCGCGGACGAGATCCTCCGCAAAGAAGCCGTCGCGCGTATAGCCCCCCGGAAGTGCCGTAAAGGAAATCTGCACAAAGGCATGAGGGCATGCCGCCTTGATATAGGCGGCCGTCTCCGTCAATCCCTCAGCCGAGGAATTCGTCTCAAAGAGGAAATGCGTGGCGCCGCAGGAAAGGAATGTATCCGCCAGAAAGCGATACTCTGCAGCAATGTCGCGCGGCGGCAGTCCGATCACCGGACCGATGTCAGCAAAGACGTATGCGCCAAATGGCTCTGCCGCGCGAGCGGCGAGCGCCCAGCCGGCACGGATGATCTGCGCAACGAGTTCGTCATCGCCTTGGTAGACAATGCGGTTTGCAGCAAATGTATTCGTCTTGATCGCCTGCGCGCCGGCGTGCAGGTACTCTGCATGAATTCCTGCAACCACGTCGGGTGATTGGAGGTTGGCAAGCTCTACGCCCTTGCCGCGCGTATTGGTTTTCTGTGCGTAGTACGTGCCCATACCGCCGTCAAAGACGAGCGGCTCATGCTTTAGATGTTCGCGTATATCCGCCATCCTGTCCCTCCCTCAGCCGAGAACACTGCGTGCGATTTCGACAGCACTGCGCGCATCAGCGGCATAGTAGTCTGCGCCGATCTCGCGCGCATAGTCCTCCGTCAGGACAGCACCGCCAACCACCGTCTGACACTCATGGCCTGCCTCGTGCAGCGCGTCAATCGTCCGCTTCATCGCCGTGACGGTCGTCGTCATCAGCGCAGAGAGACCGATCAGTCCGACCTTCTTCTCGATGGCGACTTCGACCACGCGCTGTACGGGTACATCGCGTCCGAGATCGATGATCTGATAGCCGTAGTTCTCGAGAACGACCTTGACGATGTTCTTGCCGATGTCGTGGATGTCGCCCTCGACGGTCGCGAGGATGACCTTCCCCTTTGAGATTCCCTGTCCATTTTCGGCCAGCTTTGCCTTGATGAGTTCAAGTGCCGACGTCGCTGCATTTGCCGCATTGATCAGCTGCGGCAGGAAGATGATCTCCTTTTCATAGCGGTCGCCGACAATGTCGAGCGCAGGAATGACTTTATCCTGAATGATGTCCATCGGAGCCGTGTTCGCCAGCAGCCGACGCGCAATCTGCTCTGCATCATCGCTGAGACCACGCATGATGGCATCCATCAGCGGATCGATTTCTGCATCCCCCTCCGCAGTAGGTGTATCCGACTTCACGTCTGCCGCAGCATCCGTAATACCGAGCTCCTTACGGCGGCGAATCTCTGCCTGCTCGGCAGCAAACCGCTCAATATAGGCAGCACAGTCCGCATCCTCTCCGCTGACGGCACGGAAGGAGACAACAGCGTCCATGACCTCCTTCGTATTCGGATTGATGATCGGAAAATCCAGACCGACGTGCATCGCCTGAATGAGGAAGTTCACCGTCATGTGCACGCGTGCGGGAAGGCCAAACGAAATGTTGCTGACTCCGAGTGCACAGTGCAGTCCCAAACGCTCATGCACCTCGCGCACGGCACGCAGCGTCTCCATCGCCTGCTCCTGCTGTGCCGAGACGGTCAGCGTCAGGCAGTCGATCACGATATCCTCGCGGTCGATCCCATAGGTCTCCGCCTCTGCCACGATGCGCTCAGCGACGGCAACACGCTGCGCCGCTGTTTCGGGCAGACCGCTCTCATCCATCGCGAGCCCGAGCACTGCCGCCCCATAATGTTTCGCAAGTGGGAAGATCGCGTCCATGCGTGCGCGCTCCCCGCTGACCGAGTTGATAATGGCTCGGCCATTCGTCACGCGCAGAGCCGCCTCGAGCACCTTCGGATTCGCCGAGTCGATCTGCAGCGGCAGATCAACGACGCTCTGGACGGCCTTGACTACCTGCGGGATGATCGCAGCCTCATCGACGCCCTGCGCACCGACATTGATGTCGAGTACCTGCGCGCCCGCCTCCTGCTGTGCAATGGCGAGTTTCTTGATGTAGCCCATATCCTCTTCAAGAAGCGCCTGCTGCAGCCGCTTCTTGCCCGTCGGATTGATGCGCTCTCCGATGACATTGACCTTGCCATACTCCGCGACGCGTCCAGGCGATGCGAGCCCCTTGCGTTTCTTTCGTGCGGGACGGTCTGCTGCCCCGCCCGCCACCGTCTCTGCAAGGCAGCGGATAAAGTCAGGATTGGTGCCGCAGCAGCCGCCGAGAATGAGTGCCCCGCTTTGGGCAAAGTGCAGCATCTCCGCCCCGAACAGCTCCGCCGTCATCTCGTAGGCACCCGTGCGCGGGTCGGGGAGACCTGCATTCGGTTTGACGATGATCGGCAAGTCCGTCCACTCCATCATCTCTGCGACGATGGGGCGAAGCTCCGCAGGACCGAGCGAGCAGTTGACACCGAGTGCAGCGATGCCGAGCGCATCCAGCGTCACAGCCACGGAGGACACCGCAGCACCGAGGAAGGTGCGGCCGTTCTCCTCGAAGGTCATCGTCACCCAGATGGGCAGCTTCGTATGCTCCTTCGCTGCGAGCACGGCTGCCTTTACCTCATAGAGATCCGTCAGCGTCTCAAAGACGACGAGGTCGGCACCTGCCGCCTCGCCTGCCGTGACCATCTCGCGAAAGAGTTCATACGCCTCCTCAAAGGAGAGTGTTCCCAGCGGCTCAACGAGTTCGCCGATCGGACCGACATCGAGAGCGACACGTACCCCTTCTACGCCGGAATGCTCCGCCGCACGCCGTGCCGTCGCGACATTTGCCGCGATCACCTCGGCAACGCTCTTCCCCGTACCAATCAGCTTATGTCCATTGGCACCGAACGTATTGCTGTAGATTACTCGGCTGCCCGCCGCAATATAGTTGCAGTGCACCTCCTCAACCACATCGGGATGCTCCATCCCGAAGAGCTCGGGGCGCTCCCCCGGGGCAAGGCCGCGCGCCTGCAGCTCCGTCCCCATACCTCCGTCCAAAATAATAATATCGTTCATTTTCCTATTTACTCCCATCTATTTCCCCGTCTTTGCCCCTTCGCGGCACCTGCGCCCCGCCTTACGGAACGGGCAGGTGCGGAACATGAGACAGTGCTCACAGTCCGGTGGGCGGTGCGGCTGCGGTGTGCGCGCAATCCCCATGATCGCCGTCACGGATTTGCGCGGCACCATGATCGTCGTCGGCGTCAGTGATACGCCGATGCGCCGTGTCATATCGAGCAGTGAAAAGAACTTCGGCTGCTCCGTGATCGGCAGATCGCCGTAGCCGGGGCTGAAGCGATCCGTCAGATAGCGCCCCTCTGCCTCTACAACCGCGCGCATATCCGCCTCAAAATTGTTGCAGATATTCTCGATCGCCGTGCTCGCACACGCATCCATGATGACGGCATCCGCTGCATTCGTCACCTCGCTGCGCATCATCAGCCGCTCTACACCGGGACCGAGCGTCGCTCCAAAGAGCACTGCCTCCTCGCACGGCGCGAGCATCTGCGGAATATCCTTGCCAGCAAAGGAAACGCCGAGCACCGCACCATCCTCGATGGGGAGCTGTCGATAGGTCAGGCGCGGCGTCGACGCCGCCAGCACCTCATCACTGCAGCGATGAATCTGCGCCGCAATCTCCTCCGTCAGCTCCTGCCCGCGAAAGCCGAGATATTTCAAAATTTCATTGTCATTCAGCGCGGTAAACCGCGGTTCAATCATCGTCGCTCCCATTCTCTTCCGTCACCACTCCCTGCTATCAATGATTCACGCGTCGTCAAGTGTCCCCGATTATACCACATCCATCATATCCGTACAATGACATGGATTCCTTTCTTCTAATAGTATATATTTCTATAATATTATTTTGATTTGTAAATGACAAATTGACGTGGCAAGGGTTTCCCTGTCCGCAGCACTTGGCAAGGAACCATCAAAAAAGCTCTATGGCAGTCCCATGTATTTTGTGTTATAATACTGCCTTATCACCGTACCCATAATTTCTCAAGGAGGAAATGGAATGATAAAAGAGGCGATCAAGAAAATTGTCGATAAGCAGGATCTGACCTACGACGAAGCATATACGGTCATGAACGAGATCATGTCGGGCGAGACCTCTGCGGTCGAAAACGCCGCCTACCTCGCTGCGCTCTCCACGAAGAGCAGCGGCATGGAGACGATTGACGAGATCTCGGGATCGGCGGCGGCAATGCGTGAACACGCACAGCCCGTCACGCACGAGATGGATGTCATCGACATCGTCGGCACGGGCGGAGACCACTCGGGCAGTATTAACGTGTCCACCACCGCCTCGTTTCTCGCAGCGGCGGCAGGGCTCAAGGTCTGCAAGCACGGCAACCGTGCCGCGTCCTCGAAGAGCGGTACGGCGGACTGTCTAGAGGCACTCGGGGTCAACATCGACCAGCCGCCCGAGAAGGTGCGTGAGGAACTGGGGAGCATCGGGCTTGCCTTTCTCTTTGCCCAGCGTTATCATCAGTCGATGAAGCACGTCGGTGCGATCCGCCGTGAGCTCGGCATCCGTACGGTATTCAACATTCTGGGCCCGCTGACGAATCCCGCCCGACCCGCATACATGCTGCTCGGTGTCTACGGAGAGCATCTCCTCCGCCCGCTCGCACGTGTGCTGCCGGGACTCGGCGTCAAGCGCGCACTCATTGTCCACGGAACAGACGGGATGGATGAGATCTCCGTCGGTGCACTGACCAAGGTGTATGAGATTGAGAATGCAGCAGAGCGTGCCTATGAGATCCGTCCTGAGGATTTCGGGATCACGCCTGCCTCAAAGGAAGCAATCCGCGGCGGCACACCTGCCGAGAATGCTGCCGTGACGCGCGGGATTCTTGCGGGAGAGATCACCGATGCACGGGCGGATATCTGCCTGATGAACGCGGGGGCTGCGATCTATATTGGGGGAAAAGCAGACTCGATTGCGGAGGGCATCGATACAGCACGCCGTGTCATTGCCGACGGCAGTGCTCTGCAGAAGCTGGAGGACTTTATTCGCATCTCTCAGTGATGCACAGGGGAAATGGAAGGACTTGAAGTAAATGAACGCACTTGAACAACTCAGTAATTTTGTCTCACGCTATATGGCGGTCTTTGTTGTCGTCATCGCAGGCGTTGCTCTCTTTCAGCCGTGGACGTTCCTCTGGAGCGTTCCATGGATCACCATCCTGCTCGGCATCGTCATGTTCGGTATGGGAATGACGCTGCGGTTTGCCGACTTTAAGCTTGTTCTGCAGCGTCCGCGCGACGTCTTTATCGGAACGGTTGCCCAGTTCGGCATCATGCCCTTCCTTGCATGGGTCTTGGCACAGGCATTCTCCCTTCCGCCGGAGCTTGCCGCCGGCGTCATTCTCGTCGGCACCTGCCCCGGCGGAACGTCCTCGAACGTCATGACCTACCTCGCGCGCGGTGATGTCGCTCTTTCCGTCAGCATGACCATGGCGTCCACCATCCTCGCACCGATCATGACGCCGCTCCTCACACTCTGGCTCGCAGGACAGTGGATCGACATTCCTGCGGGAAAGATGATGATCTCCATCGCACAGGTCGTCATTGCCCCGATTCTCCTCGGTCTCGTCATCAACCACTTCTTTGAGCGTCCCGTCCAAAAGACGGTCAAGGTTCTCCCGCTCATCTCCGTAACCGCGATTGTCCTCATCGTCGGCGGTGTTGTATCGGCGAACGCAAGCCGCATCATCGAGACAGGTGCTCTCATCATGGTCGTCGTTATGTGCCACAACCTCTTTGGTTATGCTCTCGGCTTCCTCGTTGCAAAGGCACTCCACATGGATATGGCAAAGGTCAAGGCGGTTTCCATCGAGGTCGGCATGCAGAACTCCGGGCTTGCCACATCGCTTGCCCTGCTCCATTTCGGTGCAGCTGCTGCCATTCCCGGTGCACTCTTCAGCGTCTGGCATAATATCTCAGGATCACTGGCCGCAAACTACCTATCCAGTCGAATGAAAAAAACCGACTAACGAAAATTTTTTCAAATAAATCCTCCAAAAGCTTAGGACTCTTGGAGGATTTATTTTATTTGTGTTGAATTTTACTTTTGTTAGATTATATTTATCTGAAAGAAGCGTTCTGCGCTTCCCAGGATTATTGCTAAAGAGGTGGTCGGATGAAACTAAAGTCAAAGATGCTGCTGTGGATTGGAGCGCCGCTTGTCGTGATTTTTACTGCGATGGCAGTGTTTTCCTACTGGGAAGCGAGCAACATGATCGAAGAGGCGACGGAACGCGAGATGCGCGCGCTCTCGGAGTTCCATGCCGAGGAGGTCAACCGCGTAGTCGAGGCACCGAAGGGGATCCTCGAGGGTATTGGTCGCGTATGGTCGACAAATATACCGACGGATGAGCGTTTCCTTGAAACAGCCAGGGACTTCACTGCACGCCCGGACATCGATTCCATCTATATGGGTTTCCCACGCGAAACAAACCGCCCCTTCCTCTACAGCGAGGAGGGTGTCGTACCGCTGAATGAGTTCGACGCAACGAGCCGTCCGTGGTATAAACTCGCAGAATCCAAGGAGGGCGTACAGCTCAACGAGGTTTCCACGAACGAGCGCACCGGAAAGCCAACGCTTGCCATGAGCCGCGCCATTCGTCACGAAGGACAGCTGCTCGCCGTGATGGGGCTCGAGACCAATTTCTCCGACATTCAGAATATCGTCGCAAAGATCAAGATCCGGGAGCATGGCGCCGCATTCCTTCTCGATGAACAGGGACACTTCATCTACCACTCTGCGCTCGGACTCGACGACAATGTGCACGCACAGGGCGAGGAAGACGCACGCCGCCTCCTCTCAAAGGAGCCTATTTTCTTTACCAACACATACGCAGGTGTTGAGAACTACTACGCTGTCCATCCGGTCGGCACAACGGGCTGGTCCCTTGTTCTCTTTGTACCGAAGGATGAGGTGCTCGCCGATGTAAACAATCTCAAGTGGACGATGATTGTGGGGCTTCTCATCTCCCTCGCCCTCATCGGCGGTCTGCTCTATAAGATTGCTGACTCGATTGCAGGTCCCCTTGAGAATATGGCAGATGCGGCACAGGAGGTGGCAAAGGGCAATCTCGCCATCGTCCCGCCCCAGATGGATCGCGACGATGAGATCGGACAGCTCCACAACTCCCTGCTCACGATGGTCAAGAATCTGCGTGAACTGATTCAGAAAACGGCGCAGACCTCCGAACAGCTCGCCGCCTCCTCTGAGGAGTTGACTGCCTCGGCAGACCAGTCGGCACAAGGCGCACAGAGCGCGGCCGAAGCGATCGTGAAAATCACGGGCAGCACCATCGAGCAGAATGAGGTTGTCGATCAGTCCTTTAAGACAGTAGACGGCATCACCCACGCGATCAATGAGATCACAACGGGAATCTCGGATGTCTCTGCCGCAACCCATCGCGCTGAAACAGCAACCGTTGAGGGACAGCAGGGACTCGGTGTCGCCGTCAAGGGGATGGATGTGCTCAATCAGAGTGCACAGGATGTCTCCGATGCCGTCACTGCACTCTATGAAAGTTCCAAGCGCATCTCCGAGATCGTCGAGATGATCACCGAGATCGCCGGACAAACAAACCTGCTTGCTCTCAACGCCGCCATCGAAGCGGCACGCGCAGGCGAACAGGGACGCGGCTTTGCCGTCGTCGCCGAGGAGGTGCGCAAGCTCGCTGAGCAGTCCGAGACAGCAGCGCAGGAGATCACAGAGCTCATCACCGAGAACGCAAACCGCATTGAGGACACGTTCAAGGTCATGCAGGAGCAGAGAGAACACGTTGGCGAAGGCGTCAAGCATGTCAATCAGGCAGGCGAACAGTTTGACCGCATCGCGGGGGTTGTGAGCGAACTCACCGAAAAGGTGGATGCAATCCTGAAGAGTACCGAGGGAATCAAAGTGGGCAGCGAGCACATGATGAGCTCGGTCGAAGCTGTTCAGAAGGTCTCGAATGCTGTCCACACGGAAGCAGAGAATGTCTCTGCCGTCTCTGAGGAGCAGGCAGCCTCCATGCAGGAAATTGCGGCATCCAGCCAGACGCTGGCACAGCTTGCACAGGATCTGCAGCGAATTGTCGGAGGTTTTAAGCTCTAAGGCCATCAGAATACACTTCAGGGGCTGTTGTACGATACAATGCAGTATTTCGTACAACAGCCCCTTCTTTGTCCTCCTGCCGCGCCGGCACGATACATTCCCACACAAAAGGGGCTGCCCGGAAATGGGGCAGCCCCTTCTATGTTCCGATCCCTTTGGGGGTATCGGATTAATGGTTGAACATATTGCGCAGTGCCTGCTTGTTGACCTCGCGGTTCAGCTGGGCAAGATGCTGCGTAAGCTTGATGCTCTTTGGGCAGACGCGCTCGCAGTTCTGGCTGTTGCCGCAGCTCGTGATGCCGCCCTTTTCCATCAACGCGTTGAGGCGCTTCGGTGCATCGAACTTTCCAAGCGGGTGCATATTGAAGAGCAGCGTCTGTGCTGTCGGCGCAGGTCCGATGAAGTCGGACTGCGGGCCGACGTTAGGGCACGCCTCGAGGCAGCAGCCGCAGGTCATGCAGTGCGACAGCTCATAGCAGGTCTCAGCCGTGTATGGGTTCTGAATTGGAGCGTCCTTGACATCCCACGTACCATCAACCTCGATCCAGCCATGAATGCGCTTGAGACTCTCGAACATAACCGAGCGATCGATAAGGAGATCGCGGATAACGGGGAACGTACGAGCCGGCTGCACACGGATCGGTTGCGAGAGGTTGTCGACCAGAGCACAGCATGCCTGCTGTGCACGGCCATTGATGACCATCATGCACGCACCGCAAACCTTCTCCAAGCAGTTGCACTCCCAGACGGGGGGTGGAACGCGCTTGCCGTCAACCGTCACGGGGTTCTTCTGAATCTCCATGAGAGATGCGACAACGTTGAGGCCGGGACGATAGTCAACTTCGAACTCCTGCGTGTAGGGATTCTCGTTCGGTCCATCCTGACGCTCGATGATAAAACGAACTTTTTTCTGTTCTGCCATGACTTCTATCCTCCCTTACTCTTTCTTGGCAACGGCGTAGTTACGCGCACGTGCTTTGATGAGCGAATGCTCGAACTCCATGTAGCTGACCTGCGGCTCTTCCGTATTCGGATCATAGTCCACAATGGAGGTCTTCATGAAGCGCTCATCATCACGGCCGTAGAACATGAGCTCACCGTCGGCATCCGTCATGCGCTCGCCCTTGTCATCAAGAAGGATCTTGGCATGTGCACCGCGGCTCTCATCACGGCAGCGTGCTGCCTTTGTCACGGCCATTGCATAGAGGATCATGTTGCGGAGCTGACGGACAAACATAGCTTCCTGGTTTGCCCATGTGCCGTGATCCGTCACGCCGATGTCATCCCAACGCTTCAGAATCCCCTTGAGCTTCTCAAGGCAGATGTCGAGTCCCTTGTTGTCACGCTCGATCGAGACGTAGTCATACATGATCTCGCCCATCTCCTGATGGAGCTTGTGGGCATTCTCAGAGCCTGTCATGTTGCGGATCTTATCGAACTCCGCCACGGCCTCCTTGCGTGCACTCTCGAGCTCTTCCTCGGTGAGTGCCGTGCCGAGCTCGCCGCTGCGCGCCCAGCGCAGTGCCTCGGGACCAGCGATAAAGCCGGAGTAGGCAGCCGAGAGGAGCGAGTTTGCACCGAGACGGTTTGCACCGTGGTACTGATGATCGCACTCGCCCGCAGCCATAAGTCCCGGAATGTTCGTGTGGTGGTTGCGATCGACCCAGATACCGCCCATCGAGTAATGCACGGACGGGAAGATCTCCATCGGCACCTTGCGCGGATCCTGACCGACGAACTCTGAATACATCTCAAGGATGCCGCCGAGCTTGCGCTCGAGGTAAGCCGCAGGGATATGGGAGAGGTCGAGGTAAACACGACGCTCATTGTTGATACCAAGCCCCATGTGGACGCAGACCTTGAAGATCGCACGCGATGCGACGTCGCGCGGGACGAGGTTGCCGTAGGCGGGATACATCTCCTCGAGGAAGTACCAGGGCTTGCCGTCCTTGTACGTCCAGACGCGTCCGCCCTCACCGCGGCAGGCCTCGGACATCAGGCGGTTCTTATCCGACCCCGGAATCGCCGTCGGATGAATCTGAATGAACTCAGGATTGCCGATGTGAGCGCCCTGCTGATAGGCGGAGGAAACAGCCGAGCCGTTGCAGATCGTCGATGCCGTGCAGCGGCCGAACACCTGACCGGGGCCGCCCGTAGCGAGCATGACCACATCAGCCGGGAATGCCTTGATCTCATTCGAGTTCATGTTCTGCGCAACAATGCCGCGGACGATGCCGTCCTTGTTTTTGATCGCACGGATGTATTCCCAGAACTCATACTTCGTGACCTTGCCCTTGACTTCCCAGCGGCGCACCTGCTCATCCAGCGCGTAGAGGAGCTGCTGGCCCGTTGTCGAGCCTGCGAACACAGTGCGCTTATTCTTCTGTCCGCCGAAATTGCGCAGATCAAGCACGCCCTCCGCCGTACGCGTAAACGGAACGCCCATGCGGTCAAACATCTTGACGAGCTTCGGCGCTGCCTCAACCATGCCCTTAACGGCAAGCTGGTCAGCGAGGAAGTCGCCGCCGTAGACCGTATCGTCAAAGTGCTCGTAGACACTGTCATGCTCGCCCTTGGTGTCCATGCAGGCGTTCATGCCGCCCTGTGCGCAGAGCGAATGCGAGCGCTTCACCGGGCAATAGGAAAAGAGGTCGACCGTACCGCCGCCCTCGCAAACCTTCATCGTTGCGAGAAGGCCCGCCAAACCGCCGCCGACGATGATAACCTTATTCTGTGGTACTTTAGCCATTCTTAGCTCTCCTTTGCTGCAGTTCTCACATGAAGTAGCTGCCCATGAAGGCAAGCGTAACAAGCGACATCAGCACGCAGAGTGCCATGGACAGCGCGTTGATCACCGACTGTGCGCGCGGTCCCTTTGCGATGCCCCACGTCATGCAGAACGTCGAAATACCGTTGCAGAAGTGGAAGATCGCCGCAATCATGCCGATCGTGTAAAGCACCGTGTGCAGAATCGCATAATCGCCGGTAACGAAGTAGGTGTAGAGCAGGTCATAGTTGATGTGCGATCCCATGACTCCCTTCTCCCACACGCGCATAAAGCCAACATGCCAGATGAGGAACGGAATGAGCAGCCAAGCCGTATAGCGCTGCAGCGCAAACTGCCAGTTGCGGACATAGCCATAATTGCCGGGGTTGTTCTTCGCCTGCGCAGCGATGTAAATACCGTAAATCGCGTGGAAGAGGATCGGAACAGCGATGGCGAACACCTCAAGCCCATAGAACACGGGGCGCGGGATGAGATCCATCATAGCCAGCGCATCATTAAAGGCCTTTGCTCCATGGAGCACCGTCGAGTTCGTAAAGACATGCTCGAAGAGGAACACGCCGATAACGACGAGTCCGACCAGTGAATGAAGGCGCCGCATGTAAAAGGTTGTGTGGAACATTTCATACCTCCTGAAATATGTTGACCTTAAGGAAACATGAATCACTTCAGCACTTCAGATTGACAAACTTCTTTTGATTCGTGATTCCTTAGGAGCCGCAGCTCCAACACCGTGTGCAGGAGCCGCGCCCCCGAATGATTTGTCATGCGCCAAACCATCGGCATGAACACCTACATTAGAGTCTGCGATAGGGCTTCTGTCCCATTTCATAGAAGTTATTCCCCTCGGAGTCGATGACAACGATACAGGGGAAATCCTCAACCGTCAGCTTTGCAACGGCCTCGGGACCAAGCTCTGGGTAGCCCACAACTTCATACTTCTTGACGGACTTTGCGATGAGAGCTGCGGCACCGCCGACAGCAGCAAAGTAGGTCACGCCGTACTTCTTCATCGCCTCGACGACCTCGGGCGAACGCGAGCCCTTGCCGACCATGCCCTTGATGCCCTGCGCGAGCATCGTCGGCGTGTAGGCGTCCATACGGCCGCTCGTCGTCGGCCCCGCCGAGCCGATCGGATCGCCCGGTTTTGCCGGCGTTGGTCCAAGGTAGTAAACAATCTGGTCATGCCAGTCCACGGGCAGCGGCTCGCCCTTCGCGAGGGCTTCCGTCATCGCCTTGTGCGCCGCATCGCGGGCACTGATGATCGTCCCCGTAATCAGGACGCTGTCGCCGGCCTTAAGCTTACGGGACATCTCCTCCGTAAACGGAGTCGTAATACGGATACTTTCCGCCATTGAGTATTCCTCCCTAATGATAATACACAAGAACCGCTCCTAGAGAATGCGGTGCGCATGCCGGAGGGCATGGCAGCAGATCGTCACCGCAACCGGCAGACCTGCAATGTGCGTCGCACCCCACTCAATGTTTACGGCAAGTGCCGTCGTCGTCCCGCCAAGCTGAGGGCCGATGCCGGTCTTGTTGATCATTTCGAGAAGCTCCTCCTCGAGCTTCGCATACTCAGGCATGGGATGACGCTGGTTGATTGGGCGCGTGAGTGCCTTTTTCGAGAGCAGCGCCGCGCGGTCCATCGTGCCGCCGATACCGATGCCGACGACCTCCGGCGGACATGGATTCGGACCGGCGTGCTGGATGATCTCCATAACGGCCTTCTTCACGCCCTCGACACCATCGGCCGGAACGAGCATTTTCACGCCGGACTTATTCTCCGAGCCAAAGCCCTTCGGCGCAATCGTAATGCTGAGACGGTCACCGGGGACGATCCTCGTGTAGATGACACCCGGCGTATTATTCTGTGTGTTCTTACGATTAAAAAGGGGCTCCGCAACAACGGACTTGCGCAGATAGCCTTCCGTGTAGCCCTTTGCGATCCCCTCGTTAATCGCATCCTCCAGAAGTCCTCCCGTGATGTGAAGATCCTGTCCGACTTCGACAAACACGATGGTCATCCCCGTATCCTGGCAATACGGACGATCCTCCTCGCGCGCAATCTCAGCATTGCGGATGATCTGATCCAAAACGACCTGACCGACAGGCGACTCCTCTGTCTCCCGGCCCTTCTTGAGGCCTTCATAGACGTCGTCGGGGAGATAGTACGCCGCTTCTTTGCACATCTCGGCGACGTTCTCCGTGATTTCTTTTGCGGTTAGCTCTCGCAAAATAATCCCTCCTATAAATATAACTTATACACAGGTTAATTAAACTATATCATATTTTTTTCTTGCTTTCAAGTCTTTCAGACTTCTTGTAACCCCTTGAAAAAAGTGAATCTCATTCAATTTCAAGTTGTTGATTTTCAGGTAGAATAAGAGCGTATTTTCTTATTTTATATCATTGTTTTTCTTTATTGTTTTATTGTCTAATTTCAACCAATATATTATTATTAACAATATTTTTATCGCATATATAAATCCCATATCGTACGATATGGGATTTATATGATAAAATTTTTGAAAGATTTTTATTTAAGGCGAATGAGATTCATCTTTGGTTCTTCCCCTGCTGTGAGATTTATCATCATAAAGGAGCCCTGCACCGCATCACGCGGACGAGCCACACTCCCGGGGTTGAATACGGTCACATCCCCCTGCTGCTCATAGAGGGCGATGTGCGTATGTCCATAAACAGCAATATCTGCCCCTGCCTCACGCGCAGCCGCGGCGAGTATCGCTGTATCAAACCGCACATGGAAGAGATGTCCATGCGTGAGAAAGATACGATGTCCGCCGGCCTCGACGACGGTCTCGTCATACGTTCCATCCAGAGGCAGATCGCAGTTGCCGAGGACGCGCACAACGCTCTTCCCCGTCAGCTGTTCCAGTGCATCTGCATCGGCGGCAAAGTCTCCTGCATGAAGCCACATCTCTGCCTGTGCCGCCTCAGGATACTGCAGCATCGCTTTCAGGCTCTCAATATCTCCATGACTGTCGCTGACAATTCCAATATTCATGCTTCACCTCACGCCTAGGAAAGATTGGGCAAAAGGCGCCCTATGACGATATCTTCCGCTGCGGCACAGACAGCTCGATGATCGATCAACATGCGTCATGCGCGGCCAAGGAGTGCACGCAGCTCCTCCCTCATCTGATCGAGCGCCGCACCGCGATGACTGATGGCGTGTTTTTCCTCACGTGAGAGCTCTGCCATCGTCCGCCCATCCGCACGATAAAAATAGGGGTCGTAGCCAAAGCCCTGTGTGCCGCGTGCTTCGTGGCGAATAAAGCCCGTACACGTTCCCTCTGCCGACAGTTCCCGTCCGTCCCGAAGTGAGAGCACGAGGGCGCAGTGATAGGCGGCGCGGGCATTCTCCTCCCCGCGTGAGCGAAGTTCCGCGATCAGCTTCCGATTGTTCGCCGCATCGTCGCCATGCACCCCCGCATAGCGCGCGGAGCAGACACCGGGGGCACCGTCCAGTGCCTCCACCGAGAGCCCCGAATCGTCGGCAAGCGCCGAAAGCCCCGTCTTTTCACGATAGTACTGAGCCTTGATGCGCGCATTCTCCATGAATGTCGCACCATCTTCGACCGGCTCTTCGATCGCACCGAGCTCCGGCTTCAGCTCATAAAGACGTGACAGTGGAACAAGGCGCACGGGCAGCCCGAGAAATGCCGTCTCCATCTCCCGCACCTTCCCTGCGTTTGATGTGGCAATCAGTATCGTCTTTTCCTTCATATTATCCCTCCCGTCCCGGCAGCCACGAGAGCACATCACCGAGGGCGACCTTCTGCTGATCGATCAGCGTGCGAATGCCTTGCTCACCGAGATCCAGCAGAGCATTCAGCTCCTTCCGTGCAAAAGCACGGCCTTCGCCTGTCCCCTGCACCTCGACAAAGGCACCTGCGCCCGTCATGACGATGTTCATATCGACCATTGCCGCAGAGTCCTCCTCATAGCACAAGTCAAGAAGCGGCTCATTTTCCGCATTGATGCCGACGCTGACTGCCGCCACATAGTCACGTACGGGGAAAATACCGTGCTTCGCATAAAACGACGCACACGCCTCGACAAGGGCAACAAATGCTCCCGTCACTGATGCCGTCCGCGTCCCGCCGTCCGCTTGGAGAACATCGCAGTCAATGTGAATCGTACGCTCACCGAGTGCCTTCGTATCCACTACCGCACGCAGAGCACGTCCGATAAGACGCTGGATCTCCTGTGTCCGCCCCGACTGATGGCCGCGCACCGCCTCGCGCGCCGTACGTTCCGCCCCTGCCCCCGGAAGCATGGAGTACTCGGCCGTCACCCAGCCCGTGCCCGTTCCCTTCAAAAAGAACGGCACGCGCTCCTCCACCGTCGCCGCACAGACGACGCGCGTATGACCGGTTTCAATGAGTGCGGAACCATCCGCATAGCGCTGATAGCCGCGTTCGATCCGAACGGGGCGCAGCTGGTCGGCACGCCGCAGATCTCTTCTTGGCATGAAATAATATCTCCTTTGGAAGTAATTCTCCCCTCCGGCTCGCGCTGTCCGTCGCACCGTGCCGCAGCAAGGCAAAATCCGCAACACAAAGCCTCCCCCGTCATGCGGGGGAGGGGAACTGCACAAGCGGGAAAGGGTACCGTATCATTTATGCCGTATGGCTCTCCTGATATTGACGATAATTCTTGATGACGCAGATCGGGGTCTTCTGTGATGCGTTGCCGAACGGATTGTCGAGCAGCAGCTTAGCGGCAAGTTCCCCATTTAATCCATCCGATACGCCGACCACACGTGAACGCTTGAGATCGTTGACATCCGCCACCATCGCGCCGAATGCCCCCACACGCGTCCGTATACGGTCTGCCACCTGGTCTGCATCCGCAGGACCATAGACAATCGCCTTGTCAAACGGCGGCATCGTTCCGGTCACATCGTCAATCAGCGCCGTTTCTCTGCCGCCCCAGCGATAGAACATGCCGCCTTTGCCGACGAGCTTTGCGAGAAAACCGGCAAAGAGGGCAAAGAGAACACGCCCCGTTCCCTCTACATCCATCAGGGACTGCATCCCATGCGGGCTGGCAAGGCTGCCGTAGTCCGGGATAAAGCGGCAGGCAAAACGTGCCGCGCGGGAAATGTGCAGCTGCTCCGGGAAGACAAACCGTCCCTGTGTAATCGCCACCACACTCTCAGCGCAGCAGACCAGATCGTCTTCCGTCACCTGCTCTCCTGCATAGTACTCAATCGCATCCACAATGTCATCCGCATCTGTCAGAATACGTGTCGGCACAGGAAGAATCTTCAGTTCAGCCATTCTGCACCTTCCCTTCCCGTACAAGCGCAACCCCGGCGAGCGCGGCAATCTCCGCCGCTGTCATCTTCATCAGTACCTTGGAATAATGCGCCGGCGTCCGCCCCGTCTCCAGATAGATCAGATCCATGCGAAAATCCACCATGTGGGCAATCGCATCATCGAGTGTATGTCCGTTTCGCCCCTCAATGGAGAGCTTGAGGGCAAGATTTATGCGCTGCTTCTTCTCTATCAGTGCCGCCTCGAAGTAGTCATCCTCGCGCGGTGTCCCCTCACACTCCACCTGGCCGTGCACCAATGCGCCGTCGTACTGCTCATAGGGCAGCTGAACACGCAGGATCGCATCCATGATTGTCCCGCACTGCTTCCCCTCATTGGCAAAGGGAATCGTCGCACCGATCACCAGACGCTCGGGCGTCCGTTCCACGACAGAAAAGGGCGTCATCTCCTCCGTCTTCGGCACGATCACCTCCGTACCAAGATAAGCAAAGAGTATCTTCACGCCCGCATACACAATAAAAACGACTGCGATCAGCAGATGCAGCCACCACGAAAATTCAGATCCCAATGTCCCGTCCTTCTTTCTCCGCCGTCATCGCCGCTTCCATCGGCACATAGAACTCCTTGGGCAGGCGCGTTATATGTCCCGTATCGCGATGCGTAAATACATTTTCTGAGAAGCCGCTCACCAGCAGTGTTCCCGCCTGATTGAGAATGCGGTAGGAGAACACCATCTTGGCCTTTGTGAGCGCCGTCGCCGTGGTCTCAATCACCAGTTCATCATCAAAATGACCTGGTGCATGGTACTCCGCACCGACCTTCGTGATTGGGAATACGTACCCCGCCTCCATCAATGCGCCCAACGTGATGCCGATGCGCCGCAGATACGCGACGCGTCCGATCTCAAACCAGCGGATGTAGTTCGCATGATGCACGACCGCCATCGCATCCGTATCGTAAAAATTCACCCGATGTGTTACCTCAACCGGCATGAAAACTCCTTTCAAACAATCTCTTCCATTCGCGCGGCACGCGCGAGATCCGCCTCCATGTGCGCCAGCTCCTTTGCACGCACAACAGAACGCCCCGACTCAAAAAACGTGCAGTGTGCGGTCTGCGCACCGATCGGCTGCGTTCGCAGCCCCGTTCGCCGCGCGAGCTCCTCCACCGTTCCCTCATTCCCATCCACGAGGCGCACATTCTGCGGCAAAAGCTGCCGCATCGTATCCTTGAAATAGTTGAAATGCGTACAGCCGAGCACGATCGCAGAATAATCCGTAAAACGATACGGTGCAAACGCATCCCGCAGGTACGCCTCCACCGCCGATGAGACGAACTCCTGCCGCTCGGCGAACTCCACCAGCTGCGGCAGTGCCAGGAGATCCACCAATCCGTTCGGGTCGCAGGAAGAAATCAGCCGTTTCAGCTTCTCCCCATGCACCGTGATCGGCGTCGCCGTGACGAGCACACGATGTTCCCCATCGCGCGTGAGCGCCTTCTTGACCGCAGGCTCCATTCCAATGATCGGCACATCGTAGAGACGGCGCATCTCATCTACGGCCACGGAGGTCGCCGTATTGCATGCGACGACCACAGCATCGGCGCGCTGCTGCTCAATGAGAAAGCGAAACGCGGTACGAACAAAGCCGCGCACGGCGGGAACAGATTTCGTCCCATACGGCACATGATCGCGGTCAGCATAGAAGATAAACTCCTCCGACGGCAGCACACGGCGAGCATGACTAAGCACCGTCAGACCGCCATAGCCTGAATCAAACAGCGCAATGCGCATCTGTCCATCTCCTCTTCCTGATCGAAACCGACGGCTCTATTATAGCAACTTCTTCCTTCTTTTGCCATATTTGTCACAAAAAAGCCATAATAAGGCAACGGCGATGCACATAGATGCGAGTGACAGAACTGTCTGCCTTGACAGAACAGATAGGATACGCTACACTGAGCGCGTTGTTAATTTTCATTAAAAAGAAGGTATTTCAGTGAAATTCCCATGTTGGTTGCGCATCCTGATTGTTCTTATTCTTCTGTGTTTCGCTGCGGCGGCACTACTCATGTGCACATCGCCCGGCGTGCCCGTACTCAACTACCATCAGGTCGAGGACAAAGACGGCAACCCACTCACGCTATACTGCGACCAGTTCGATCAGCAGATGGCATACCTCGCGGAAGAGGGCTACCATACGATCACGCTGGATGAGATGATGGACGCGGCGGAAAACGGCACGCCGCTCCCCGAAAAGCCTGTCATCATTACCCTCGACGACGGCTACGTCGACAACTACGAGTATGCCTATCCGATCCTGAAAAAATATGGATTCAAGGCGACGATCTTTCTCATCAACGATTTCACGGGCGTCTACCCGAACTATCTGACATGGGAACAGATTCACGAGATGCAGGATTCCGGACTGATCGACTTTGAGAGCCACACGATGACGCACGCGAATCTCTCGGAGCTGACCTCGCGCGACGAGCTGCACCATGAGATCGCGGACTCCCGCGAGGCGCTCTCCAAGAAACTCGGCAAAGAGGTCAACTACATCGCCTATCCGGGCGGACGCGTCACGGACGCGGTGGAAGAGGTCACACGTGATGCGGGCTATCGCGGCGCATTCACTGTCCACTACGGACTATCCACCCCCACAGAGGGGGTCTACCAGATGGACCGCATCCCCATCTTCGGCTGTAACACACATACAATGACACGCTTTAAGCTGCGGCTGACATTCGCTCCGCTCATCGCTCCGTTCGAGGATCTGCGTCTGACCCTGCGCGCACGAGGACTTGCACTGATTGGAAACTATCTACCGATCCCCTAAGAACGCGGCAAACGCGATAGCACTTAAGGAGGCGCTGATAAAATGAAGTCTGTCAGTTTGGTGTAGAATTTTTGTCCTGCCAAGGAAACAAACCAAATGCATAGCCGCCCGCTATGTGGAGGATTTATTGACACAAGCAGGGCAAAAAGGATGTGCCAAGATGACAGTGCTGAATTTATCAGTGCTTCCTTAAGTACACGAAAAGCCCTCGATATAACAAACATCTCGAGGGCTTTCCTGATCCCATTGTGCAGGCAGGGACTAGTGCCTAGGCTTGTTGCTTTCGTCTCATCCGTCAAGACATTTGCAAAGATAGTGGCGGACTTATAGACAAATAAGCGCTGTCGACAAATGGTAGACAAGACTTTTTTTGTGACGCCACTCAATCTCTTTGTTCTCAAGGAGATTCTGCTAAGCAGAATATTTTTGCGAAAATCTGTAAAAGATTGAGACAGAGTTCAAAAAATATGCTATAATTCCCGTATTAGTTATTGTGTTTAAGGAGGGCTTTTCATGGATTTTGAAGCACTGGTGAAAGCGAAGTTTGACGAGGCTTATGCGGCGACGGAGCATCCGAAGAAATTCTTCCTCACGGAGAACGGTCGTGGTGTTGTCGACGGCGGTGATATGTACAACGCTCTGCTCCACGATGTGCTCGATGTCGTTCAGCGCGCTGTTGTAGGTATCCTGAAGGACAGTCATCACAATCACTAAAAGATGAGAAAACGTGACCACTGCACAGCTCAGTGCGGCGGTTTTTCTGTTGCCATTCCTGCGAATTATAAATTCTCTCCCCCTTTTCATCTCCATCCAATTATGGTACGATGCCCGAAAACAGGTGATTTTTCCTATTCATACTGAGGATGAATGGAAAAAGATGCATTTGCCGTTATATTTATCAGGCTATTATATACGCCGTATTCTTTTTGTGTTTCAGTGGGAGGATGCACTATGTCTTTCCATCACACAAGGATGCAGAGGGGCAAATTTCCACTTCTTCCTCCGGGCATGGCGGCGCCAAGGCGCTGGAAAAGCACCTATATGATCTGATCGACGGCGGACTGACCCCCCCCCCCCCCGCCCCGACCATCCGCAGTCCGGAGCTGCAGAACATCACGCGGCTCATCGCACAGTTCGCCCAAAAACAACGGGAGACGCTGACGGAGCTCTCCCTCGACATCAACAAGTCGGTCGCCGAGACGGTACACGCCTCTGTTCAGCTCAACGAGCTGGCGCGCGAAAACCGCACCGTCGAAACGAACGTCAAGGAGCTGGTCGATGTCGTATCCTCGATGGCAAATGACATCGTTCACCTCGCAGAGGTCGTCTCCGAAACTGCAGATCAAACAGGCGTCGGCAAGGAATCAATGGATCTCACGCAGACACGCATCCATGAGGTCGCCAAGGACACGGATGCGGCATAGAGGGGATCACGGAGATGACACAGGATGTAGAGTCACTCCATGAAGCGCACAGCGAGCATCGACGACCTCGCACCGCTCGCCCAGCAGCGGCAGTCAGCGTCATTCCAAGAGATGAACGAGGCACTCCGGTCCACCGTCGGCGACGTGGTAAAGATAACCGAGGGCTCACGCGCCTGCAACTACAATATCTACGACTCGACGCGTAAGGTCAACGACGCACGCATGAAGATCGGCGGTCTGAGGCTCGGCTTCGGGCCAAAGGAGATGATCGATTTTGCCAAGACCGACCACAGTGTCTGGGGGATGAAGATCCACCAGCTCATTTAGAGCAATATCGATCTCAAGGCAGCTAACGTAGAGAACCATGCGATCTGCCGTCTCGGAAAGTGGTACTTCTCCGAGGGCAAGGAGAAATACGGTCACATGTCCGAGTTTGAGAAACTCGGCATCGCGCATGAGAAGTTCCACAAGCTTTGCGCCGCAACAATTACGGTGTATTACAATCACAAGACGGCTGAGGATCAGAACCTGCCTGAGATCCAGCGCATCTCCGACGAGGTAATCGGCTATCTCGACGCGATCAAGAAAAAATATAAGTCTGCATAACATAAGTTTGGATAAAAATGGAGCAGTAATGCGAAGATAGAATCCTCGCATTGCTGCTCCCTTTTGTATTGTCAGCCCTGCTCGTAGTGGAACGGCTCAAGCTCCCATAGGACGCCTGTCAGCTGCTCCACATCCACATCGGAGAAGACACGCAGCATTGGACGCACATCCTCCTCGGGGAAGATCGCAACGGTCGCTGCCTCCTCGCCGTACTGGAAGAATGCCTCGACGGCACTGTGGTCAACGTAGATGCGCAGCGAAAGAGTACGATCGACGTAGAGCTTAAAGCTGCGCGTACCGCGTCCTCCCTGGCGCATTTTCGTGCGGTCGATGGTCATGACCTGTTCCAGACGATTGTAGCGGAACACCAATTTCTCCGCCCCATAGACCAACTCAAGCGCAACGGTGTAGGCATCCCCTACCTCGATGTCGAGCAGCAACTCTGTGAGGTCAAAGAGCGCTGTCTCGAAATGGCTCGTTTGCTCCGCCTCCAGTGTGCGCTCTGTCTCACGGTGGCGCAGCGCCTTCAGTTCATGTACCGGCTCAGAAAAGATATGCCCCTGACGCAGTGTCAGCACGCGCGGCAGCGTGAGGCTGTGCATCCAGCCCTCCGCGCGCGTCGGGTAGTCGTCCTCACGGTCGGGCATCCCCATCCAGCCGATGAGAATATGCCTCCCCTCATGCGTCACGACCTGCGGTGCATAGAAGTCAAATCCGTGGTCGAGTTCCTTGAACCGCCCGTGCATGAGCATCTCCATCGCGTCCATGGACGCATGCCCTGCGATATAGCCAGACTGATAGAGATTCTGGCGGTCGTAGGCACGCGCGGGCACCCCCTGCGGGCAGAAGAGCAGGACGTCGTAATCCCCGAAGGAGAGGAGGTTCGGACACTCCCACATATAGCCAAAATCCTTCAGCTGTGTCTTCAGCTCGCCGCGGTAGACCCAGCCATCTGCCGTCTCGCGGTAGATGAGGACACAGCCGCGCTCTTCCTCCGTCTGCGCCCCGATGATGAGATAGCGTACGCCGTCGCGCTCAAACAGATAGGGATCACGAAAATGCGCCGTAAAGCCGGGCGGCGGCCCATCGATGATGATCTCCTCTTTTTTCACCATCCCCGTCGCCTTCGTATACGTGCCGAAGCGCTGTACGGAACTGCGATTGCCCTCCGCATCCTTCGCGTTGCAGGTGTAGAGGACGCGCAGCCGCCCGTCCTCCTCCGCAGCGCACCCCGAGTAACATCCGTCCTTATCATGTGCGTCGCTCGGCCACAGGGCGAGCTGGGGCACGCTGTAGGTACAGAAGTCGCGCGTCTTCGTGTGTGCCCACGATTTATTTTTATGCGCACAGCCGAAGGGATTCCACTGATAGAAAATATGCCAGCCATTGTGGTAGGCGAGCCCGTTCGGATCGTTGATCAGTCCAAATGGCATTTCGAGATGAAAGCAATTGTGAGGGCGATCGGTGAAGGGAAAGCCCTCCGCCAACCGTGTGTCAATGTCCCGCTTGTCAAAATTCTCCACAGCGCTCACTCCTCCGGGCGAAAGACGACAAAGGTCAGACCAAAGGCGACGGCAAAGCCGATCACGTTGACGAGGATGTAAGCGGGCAGATGATCAAGATAGAGCAGCGTCCCGGGCAGAACGGTGATACCCATGCCCGTCCCCGCGAGATGCAGGAAGCCCGCCACTGCGCCCGCGCACGCCCCGCCGACCAGGCCGCAGATAAACGGGCGCATAAAGCGCAGGTTAATGCCGAAGATCGCAGGCTCTGTGATGCCGAGGAAAGCAGGAACAGCCGAGGAAATATAGAGGGCACGCTTTTTTGCATCACGCGTACGCGCTGCGACCGCAACGGCGGCACCGCCCTGTGCCACAATCGCACCGGTAATGATGGCGTTGAACGGGTCAACGCCTGTCGACGCGAGAAGCTGCACCTCAAGCGCGTTGAACACATGATGCACGCCGAACACGACGATCACCTGATGCAGACCGCCGACGACAAAACCGCCGATGCCGTACGGCAGCTCCAAAAAGGCACGTACTGCGCCGAAAACACCGATCTCGAGTGTGTGCATGATCGGTCCGATGATGAGGAGCCCGAGCAGCATAGAGACAAACAACGTAAGGAACGGCGTGACAATGAGGTCAATGATATCGGGCACAAAGGTCTTGAACCATTTCTGCAAACGCGCCGCAAAGATACCAAGTACGAGTGCGGGCAGAACCGAGCCCTGATAGCCGACCACGGGAATTGGAATCCCGAAGATCTCCATTGAGAGAGGAACGGCATCCCCCGCCGCGATCGCATAGGCGTTCGGCAGCTGCGGAGCGACAAGCATCAGACCAAGCACAATGCCGATGACGGGCGTTCCGCCGAAGCGGTTCATCGTTGACCAGCAGACGAGCGCGGGCAGGAAGGCAAAGGCCGTATCCGTCAGGATCTGACTCATGCGCAGGAGATTTTCGTTCATCTCGATGCCTAGACTCTGTGCCATCCCGCGCAGCCCCATGAAGAGTCCTGTCGCAACAAGCACGGGAATGACGGGGACAAAGACGTCGCCGAGGGTGCGTGAGACCTTCTGCAGCGGCGACATCTGCTCGTATGCCTCCTGCTTTCCGCTGCCCGCAGTCGAGCCAAGATTCGTCCCCGCGACGAAGGCGTCATAGACCTTGTCGACAAATCCCGTCCCGAGGATGATCTGATACTGGGCGGCGGCAAAGAACTGTCCCTTCACGCCGTCGATGTTCTCGATCGCCTTCTCGTCGATGATCGTCTTGTCGTTGACGATCAGTCGCAGACGCGTCGCGCAGTGCTCGGCACTACGAACATTCCCCGCTCCGCCGACATACTTCCAGATCAGCTTGGCGACGCGCTCTTCCTTTGTCAGATTCGGGTCAATGTCGTCCTCTGCCGCCTCCTCTGCCGCAGCCTGCGTCTCCGCCGTGGCTTCTGCATTGTGAGAGGAAATTTCTGCCCCATCCGACACCAGCGTGATCGTCCCATAGTCTGCCGCATTGGTCACAAGGATGGGCGTCGTCGTCTCATAGCCGGCCGCGCGGATGGCGGCGGGATCGAACTCGATCAGCAGCTGCCCCTTCTTCACCGTATCGCCCTGCGCCACATGCGCAGTAAAATGCATCCCCCCGAGCTTCACCGTATCCACGCCGACGTGGATGAGGATATCCACGCCATCTGTCCCGTGAATCCCAATGGCGTGCTTCGTCTCAAAGAGCACAGTTACCTCGCCATCCACGGGAGAGACCACACGGCCCTCCGGGTCGGCTACCGCCGCACCGCGCCCCATTGCCCCGCTCGCAAAGGCGGGATCCGACACCTCCGACAGCGGGATCAGCCGCCCCTGCAGAGGACTGTCCAAACGAATGTCCTTCATGTAAATTCCCCCTTATGGAAACGCCGATACATTCGGCACTTCCTTAGAACCCCGCGCCCCATGCGCATATCCTTCTAAAATTTTACTAATTTTTCTTTTCATTGTCAACGGAGACCGCCTATATCACGGCATAATCGGCAAAATCATTTTACAACCCAAAGCCCATGTGATAGAATAACTGTGGAAAGTTTTATTGTATACCATGGGGAGGGCATAAGAGATGGCTGTAAAGTATGAAGTCAGTGTGACTGCCATCGGCAAACTGGCGCGCAAATTCCTCGAGACCAACAGCAGCATTATCCTGCTGGACGAGGGAGCACACCCCAATCTCGCCGAGATGGTCATTGAGCACACATCAGGCGATCTGAAGAGCGACATCTCCGTCGGAGATACGCTGACGTTTGGAAAGCAGAAATATAAGGTCACACGCGTCGGTGAGAACGCAAATGACACGATCCGCGACAGCGGGCACTGCACGCTGCTCTTTAACACAACAGGCTCTATGCCAGGGCAGATCGAACTGGAGGGCGGTCCCGTACCTCCGATCTCAGTGGGACTGAAGTTTTCCTTCTCCGGGAAATAAAACCAAAGAAACTGTGAGAGCCAGATCAACTGTAATGTACTCTGGCTCTTTTCTGTACGCACAATGAAGGAGAATATCCATGAAAAAAATTCTCGCCGTATTGCTTGCCGCGCTGCTTCTTCTCACGCTGGGCTGCGGGAGTAAAAATACGGCAGCCGACGACGCAGAGGAAGATCATGCTGCCCTCGACCTCTCTCAACCGCTGAAGCCCCCTGCTTCCTTTGAAGGAAAACGCGTGCTCGTCGCATTCTTCTCGCGCGCAGGGGAAAACCACGAAGTTGGCTACGTTGAAAAGGGAAACACGGCGCTCCTTGCTGAGCAGCTTGCAGAGCTTATCCATGCGGATGCCACGTTCGAGATACAGACTGTCATCCCCTACCCGATCGACCTCAAGGAGATGACAGAGGTGGCAAAAGAGGAGCAAGCCAAACAGGCACGCCCGCTGCTCGCATCAAAATTCGATGATATGGCGCAGTACGACATCATCTTCCTCGGCTATCCGATCTGGTACCAGGATCTACCGATGCCGATCTACACCTTCCTTGAGAGCTATGACTTCGCAGATAAGGTCATCATCCCATTCTCCACCGGATCGGGCAATGCAATGAGCGGCAAAGAGGCGGATATCCCGAACTATGCCAAGGGCGCGGCGGCGTTTCCGGGGATGTGCATCCGCGGCAAGACGGTGCGTGACAATGCGACAGAGACAAATAAGCACATTGCCGTCTGGCTGGAGGGATTGGGGTACCACAACTGATGCGCCCCCTGCTCTTTGTCCTCATCACGCTCCTCATGTTCTTTCTGCCAAACCGTTTGCTGACGACGGAGCCCGTGCATGAGTATCTGGGCTGTGCCCTTCTCATCCTCGGCAGCATCCACCTGTGGCTCGAGCGCGCTTATCTTCGCGCGCTCTTTTGGCGGCGCCTGCCGATGACGGCACTCAACACGGTGAACATCATCATGCTCCTGCTCCTTGCCGTGACCTTGGTATCGGGCATACTCATCTCCCTCTACGCTCTTCCCATTGTGCGTCTGCGCGGGCTCGCATCCATCTACGTCCACGCAGTCCACCTCTCTGCCGGTGTGCTGCTCTTTCTCGTCGTTGGCGTGCATGTCGGTCAGCATGCCCGCATGCTGTGGAGAGCTCTGCTGCGCCGTATCCCGCTGCGTATCCCACGGACGATGCCACGCGTTCTATATGTCGTCGGTATTCTTTTGACGGCAGCAGGCATTCACCGCTTTATCACGACGCGCATCTACGACAAGATCCTCTTTGAACATCTATCATTTGGCGGACTTACGGGAACATGGACATACCAGTGCGACCTGCTCCTCATGTTCCTTGCCTGCGCATGCCTCGCCATCTTCTATCAGTCATGGCGCATGCGGAAATAAAGGAATCGCTGATAAAATGAAGTCCGTCGGATTGGTACAGATTTTTTGTCCTGTCAAGGAGACAAACCGGACGCATAGCCAAAGCTATGTGGAGGATTTGTCGACATAGACAGGGCGAAAAAGATGTACTAAGACGGCGGTGCTGAATTTATCAGTGCTTCCTAAAAATAAAAAGACGCTTTTCACTATACTGTGAGAAGCGTCTTTTTCGTAAGTATTGCGTTTATCCCATCGCCATTACATCATCGCATCCATCGCGTCGAAGATCGGTAGGAGAAAGGAGAGTACGGCAAAGAAGATGAGCCCCGCGACAACGACGATCATCATCGGCTCGGCGAGTGCCGTCACACGTTGTCCAATGGTTTCCGCCCGGCGTGCGCAATACTCGGCTGCCTGCGGAAGAATGCGTTCCAATTCCCCCGCCTCCTCGCCTGCGGCTAGCATACCACGCACGAGAGACGGCAGATAGGGGTCATCTGCCATGATCTGTGTGAGGCTGCGTCCCTCGGTAAGTCGCTGTTCTATGCTGCTCAGCTGACGGCGAAGCGCACGATTTCCCGTTACCGTGCATGCCAGTGCAATGGCGCGGTCGAGGCGAATCCCACTGCGCAGGAGAACGGCGAGAACGCATAGGATCATCTGCCACGCACGACAGCGGATGAATACGCCCACAACGGGCAGCCGCAGGATGCAGCGGTCACAGAGAAAGCGCGCCGTCGGAATGCGCAGGAGCAGCCCGATACCGAGGGGCACGGCGAAAAGGAGACATACCGTCGCCACAGGCGCATCGGCGATCTGTGCCGACACCGTGAGGAGCAGCTGTGTCGGCAGTGGAAGATCGGCATGCAGATCCGCGAGGAGTGCCGCGAAGATGGGCAGAATAAAGACGGTCATGAGGACGATGGAGAGCACGACTGCCGCCAGTAAAAAAAGCGGATAGAGGAGCGCGCTCCACAGTGCCTCGCGCATACGGTACTCCTCTGTGAGAAACGACGCTGCCGCTCCGAGCACGACATCGAGCGAGCCGCTCTCCTCCCCCGCGCGTACCATGCCGATGAGAACGGGGGAAAAGATCTGCCTCTTCGTCTCCATCGCCTGTGAAAGCGGCATCCCCTGCATGGCCGCATGATGCAGAGCATGGAGCAGCCGTCCCGACGATGATGTTTCTCCCACGCCGTCGCGCAGGCGTTCCAGTGCGCGGTGCAGGGGAAGTCCCACGGCGAGAAGGGCAGATAGCTCCTGAAAGAAGGCGATCCTCTCCTCGTCGGTCACACCGCCACGGCGCGACAGCCACTGCTGTGTATGCTGCGGCAGGCGCAGCGTCCGTCGCTCCTCGATGCGCACGGCCGTCTCACCGCGCTCCATGAGCATCCGTGCCGCTGCCGGCGCGCTCTCGGCTTCAATGATGCCGTGTATCTTTCGCCCCTCTGCCGTGCACGCCGTATAAGAAAATATCGTCATGCGAGGACGCCCCGTGCACGAAGCTCGGCCTCTGCCATCTCCGCTGTCTGCATCCCCTGCGCAGCACCGCTCATCATGAGCGTCTCAAGCTGATCATAGCGTCCCTGCCGCAGGACATTTCGCACGGCGGAGGTACCAACCAGCGTCTCAAACGCGGCAATACGGCCGCCGCCCCGCCGCGGCAGAAGGCGCTGAGCAAAGATGCCGCGGATGACATCGGCAAACTGTGCGCGCACCGCATCCCGCGCATCCGCCGGAAAGAAACTCTCCACGCGGCGCGCCGCCTGCGCGGCCGTCCCCGCGTGGATTGTCCCCACGACGAGCACGCCCGTCGCCGCCGCGAGGAGTGTCGCCTCAATGGTTGCACGGTCACGGATCTCACCCACGAGCAGGAGGTCGGGATCCTCACGCAGCGCACTGCGCACAGCATCGGGAAAGGAAGCAAAATCCCGCCCCTCTTCCCGCTGACTGAAAAAGGCACGATCTGCGGCAAAAACATATTCGACGGGATCCTCAAGTGTGATGATATGGAGGGAACGCGTATGGTTGACCGCATCAATGAGCGCGGCAAGCGTTGTCGTCTTGCCTGCCCCCGTCGCTCCGCAGAGCAGCACGAGTCCATCCCTCATCTCAAGAGCCGTACGCACGGCAGACGGCATACCGATCTCATCGGGCGTCATGATGCGCTCAGGCAGGAGACGCAGGGAAAGAGCCATCCCCTCCTGCGTCCGATAAAAGTTTCCTCGAAACCGCCGTCCCTCCCAGTTCCACGCGGCATCGACATCCTGCACAGAAAGAAGAGCGCGCTGCGCATCCGAGAGCATTTGACAGGCACACGCCTCCATCAGTGCCGCTGTGGGAATGAGATCCTCCGCCATCAGCATGCCGTCACGGCGCAGCTGTATCTGCTGATGCGGTGCCGCATGGAGATCCGAGGCATTCACTGTCATCATGCGGCGCAGCAGTTCCTGCCACGCGTCCGTTTCATCCATAGAGTGCACGCTCCACCTCCCCTAACGTCGTCTCCCCTTCGATAGCCTTTGCCGCGCCGTCCTGCCAGAGAGAGCGCATCCCCTCCGCCCCTGCCGCGCACCGCAGATCATCCCGCGATCTCGCTCCGAGGATCGCCGTGCGGATATGCTCGGAGATGGGCAGCATCTCATGTATCGCCATGCGTCCATGATAACCGCTCCCGCGACAGTGCGGGCAGCCGCGCCCGCGCACGAGCGTCATCCCTTCATGATAGAGCGATCCGAGGAGAAGAGCCTCATCTGAGCCTGCAGCGACGGTGTACGTCTCACGACAATGAACGCAAACACGGCGCACAAGCCGCTGGGCTACGACCCCCGAGAGCGTCGCTGCGAGCAGATAGGGCGGCGTCCCCATCTCGATCATGCGAAAAATCGCGGCGACACAGTCCTCCGTATGGAGCGTCGAGAACAGCGCGTGTCCCGTGAGGGCAATACGCACCGCCATCTCCGCCGTCTCACGGTCGCGGATCTCGCCCAAGAGGATCTTCTGGACATCCTGCCGCAGTGCTGCCCGCAGTCCCGCGACAAAGGTCAGCCCCGCCTCTGGACATACGGCAAACTGACTGATTCCGTCAATACGCCGCTCCACGGGATCTTCGAGCGTCATAATGTGACAGTTTGGGTCATTGAGCTCAGCGAGTGCCGCATAGAGCGTCGTCGTCTTGCCCGAGTTCATCGGTCCACAGACGAGGAGGAGCCCCGTCGGTCGATGGATGAGTCGTTCAAAAATCGCTTCGTTTTCCGGCGTGAAACCGAGCTCCCTGCAGTGAAGGAATCGCTCCGTCCCGTCCATAATGCGCACAACCATGCGCTCACCGCCCACGACAGGAAGAACCGCCACGCGCATATCGACGCTGCGCCCCCTGTGTGGATAGCGAATCTGCCCATCCTGCGGACGGTTGCGCTTCGCCGTGTCGATGCCCGCCATCACCTTTAGACGTGCAATAACTACCGGAGCGATTGCCGCCGGCAGCAGGATCGGATACGCGCGCAGCAGCCCATCGACGCGGACGCGGATGCGCAGTCCTTCCTCCATCGGCTCAAGATGGATGTCCGTTGCCTCTTCATCCAGTGCTGCATCGAGGACGGCGTCCACGAGCGTCAGTACATGACTGCCGCGTCCCTCCGGACGAGACGGCAAGCGCATTTCACGTACGGCATTTGTCACAAGACGCTGCAGCATTTCCTGCTCCATCGGTATGGCTCCTTTCCGATGTGCCGTCATAATCCACCGCGAGTAGATACAGCCCGCCGGCCGGAGCCGTGGGCGGCGCGAGCCGACGATCCCGTGCCGCAAAGATCTCCGCAAAGCGATCCTTGGAGATACGCCCCGTACCGACCGCCACAGCCGTACTGACGATATTGCGCACCATGTGATAGAGAAAGCCCGTGCCGTGGATATAGAGCGAGAGACGCCCCTCCCCCTCCGCCGTCAGACGGATCGTATCGAGCGTACGGACGGGCGACATCGGCGCACCACCCGCCGCACGAAATGAGGAGTAGTCATGCGTCCCCTCAAGGAGATGCAGCGCCGCCCGCATCGCATCGTAATCGAGCGGCTGAAAAATCTGCCATGCATAGCTGCGTGTGAAGGGATCCGGCACGCGGCACTCCTTCATGCGATAGACGTATGCCTTGCCCGTTGCACTGTGCCGTGCGCTGAAATCCCGCGCTGCCTCCCACGCCTCCGACACGACAATATCCGGCGGCAGGAGGCCGTTCACCGCACGCGGCAGGCGCTCCGTCGGGATGCGTCCGTCCGTGAAGAAATTCACCACCTGACCATAGGCATGAACCCCCGCATCCGTGCGCCCCGCCGACGCAAGCTCCACCGTCTCACCGCAGACCTGGGCGAGAGCCGCCTCAAGGACATTCTGCACGGCACGGATGGGCGGCGTCTGCCGCTGAAAGCCGTGATAGCTCGTCCCATCGTAGGCGACCTTCAGCGCGATATTTCGCGCACGCGCCTTCATCATCGCCACATGCTCAGGGCGCAAAGCTCAGCCCTCCCACACTCACGGCACAGATGCCCGCCGCACCGAGGATAAAGACGGCGACAGCCGCATAGTCGACACGCCCGATGTACAGCTCCTTCATCTGCGTACGTCCTTCACCGCCGCGGTAGCAGCGCGCCTCCATCGCCATTGCAAGCTCATCGGCACGGCGAAACGCAGAGAGAAAGAGCGGCACGAGCACGGGTACAATGGCACGCATCCGCCGCACGATACTGCCATGCTCAAAATCCGCCCCACGTGCCTTCTGCGCCTTCATGATGCGATCCAGCTCCTCCAGCAGCGTTGGGATAAAGCGTAAGGCGATCGTCATCATCATCGACAGCTCATGCACGGGAACCCCCACATGGCGCAGCGGAGAGAGAAGTGCCTCCAGCCCGTCGGTCAGGCGCAGCGGACTCGTCGTTAGTGTCAGCAGCGTACTCAACAGGATGAGCAGGATTAGGCGCAGCCCGATATACACGCCGCGTGTCAGCCCCTCCCACGTCGCCGACAGGGGGCCGACGGCAAACAGTTCCGTCCCCGGCGTCATAAAGAGGTGCACGCCGAACGTAAAGAGCACGATCCAGAGAATCGGCCGAATCGAGCGCAGCTGCATTCCAAGCGGAACCTGAGAAACGATCATGAGCAGCGCAATGCTGATGCCAAGCGCAAGAAAGCCTGCCACGTTCTCGACGAAGAAAACGAGCAGCAGGTAGAAGAACAGGAGAACAATCTTGACGCGTGGATCCATGCGGTGCAGGAAGGAATCTCCGGGCATATAGCGTCCGATTTGTATGTCATTCAACAAATTACCACATCCATTTTTTCATTCTTCCTATTATATTATACCATCTGGTCTACTGTTTTTCATTTATTTTTCGAGAAAGCCATGATATAATTTCATAAAATGTCGATATAATATGTATACGAGAATGATAATTTACCGCGATCGTATACAAGATGAAGGAAGGTTCCCTTATGGAAGATGCATTCATCGGGCGTCAGGCGATTCTCGATCTGCAAAAGAATGTCTACGCATACGAGATTCTTTTCCGCAGTGGTCTGAAAAACGCCTTTGACCCCAATCTCGACGGAAATGTGGCAACACAGAGCGTCATGGTCAACGCCATGCTCAATTTTGGCATGAAAAAACTCGTCTCCAACCGAAAGGCTTTCATCAACTTCACAGAGAAGAATCTCCTGTCGCGTGCACCGAAACTCCTGCCCTCCGACAGCATCGTCGTGGAGGTACTCGAGACGGTGCAGCCGACTCCTGAAATTCTCGAAGCCGTACGTGATCTAAAGGATGCAGGCTACAAGATCGCTCTCGACGACTTTGTCCTGCTCCCGGGCTACGAGCCGCTCATCAACATGGCGGACATCATCAAGGTGGACTTTCGCATCACGACAGCTCCCGAGGAGCGTGCCAACCTGCGCAAGGTACTCCCCCCGCAGGTGCGGCTTCTCGCCGAGAAGATTGAGACAGAGGACGAATTCCGTCAGGCAGTGGAGGATGGCTATGTCCTCTTCCAGGGCTATTTTTTCTGCAAACCCGTCGTCCTGCACCAAAAGAGACTCACCAACAACGAGCTGTCGCGTATTCGCCTTCTCAAGGAGGTCAACCGTCCGAACGTTGACTTTAACGCCATCACGGAAGTGATCGGGGCGGATACGAATCTCGTGTACAAACTCCTCACCTATATCAACTCGGTCGGCATCGGACTGACCAACCACGTCTCCAACCTACGGCAGGCTGCTGTGCTCCTTGGCTTCAGCGGGATCCGCAGCTGGGTGACACTCATCAGTCTCCAAACCTTCTCCGAGGACAAACCGAGCGAACTCTTCACCCTCTCGCTCCTGCGTGCAAAATTCTGCGAGCTGATTGCCCGCAGTCTGAACCGGCATGACCTCACGCCGGACACGGGCTTCCTGCTTGGCATGTTCTCCCTAATTGACGTACTGCTCAACCAGCCGATGGCGGAGATACTCAAGGAGCTCACTCTCTCCGACGAGTTGAATGCTGCTCTGCTTGGTGAGGACAACGCTCTGCGCCGTCTGCTCGACCTCGTCATCTCCTACGAACAGGGCAACTGGTCGTCAGTTGTTGCGTGCTGTGCGCATGAACACATCCCATTGGAGGAGATCAGCACGATCTATGACGAGGTTCTCGAATGGTATAACAAACTCCAGGCTGTCTGCTGACAGCGGACACCAAAAAAGCCCATTGGTTCACGCCGATGGGCTTTTCTATGTTCTTTATTATTTCGGGTTGTACTCCAGAATCTTAATCTTCTTCTCCTCATTGAGATCGATGACCTCATCCTCCGAAATCGTCACGATCGGGAGCGGCACAACACCGTGCGGATATGCCGTGATCGTTCCCTCGCGATGATTGCTGAGGAGCACACGCGAGCCGAGGAAGGCATTCTTGATATTCATCAGGACGGGCAGGCAAACCTGCGGATCGAGCGTCGTATACATCTGCCGCGCAATCTCCGTCACCGCATCGAACGGCGTGCGGCGCGGGTAGCCCTCGCGTTCGACCGTGATATTGTCATAGAGATCCGCCACAGCGATGATGCGAGCATAGAGATGAATGTCGTCGCCCTTGCTGTTGAACGGGAAGCCGCTGCCGTCCATGCGCTCATGATGCTGCATCGCCGCAAGGCGCACGCCCTCCGTCAGTCCCGCCACATTGTTGAGGATATGCGCTCCATCTACCGTATGCTGGATGTAGTTCTCATAGTCCTCGCCCTCAAGCGTTTCTACATTCTTTTCGAGCAGACGCTGATCAAAACGCGACTTGCCGACATCGTGGAGGAATCCCGCGAGAACAACATCCTTTGCCGTCTCACGGTCGAGCTTCATCCACTTGGCAATGACCCCCGCGAGGATCGACACACGCAACGAGTGGTTATAGATGTCGCTCGCGAGATGGTTGACCTCATTGAGATAGTCAATCGTTCCGCTGCGGCGTGAGAGCGGCAGCAGATCCTCCTGCACCATCTCATTCGTCTCTTCCACGGGAACCGTGCCCGTCTTCTTTGTCTCCTCAAAGATCGACTTCGCCGTACCGATGACATTCTCATACTGCTTGATGAAGAGATTGCTGCGCGAGAAGATCGGCGAACGCTCCTCCTTCAGCTCCGATTCGTCCTTGATGTAGACAACGGGGATCTTCAGAAACTTCAGGCGCGTGATGTGCGCCTTCGTCAGCTCCGTATTCTCCGACACCACCACCACGCGCTTGGCGTTGACGATCGTCCGCGCTAGGATCATCCCATTCTCAAGATCGTCTACGGATATTGCACGCAAAGCAAGCCCCTCCCTCGGTTTACGTCATTCTTCCTTACGAAATTCTCATGTCTATAAATATTTCGACCTGAAAAGGAAAAAACCTGCTTAATTAAAAAAAACTTGACATATTTTCTTCACCTATCGTATAATACACACACATCAGTACTTTATTGTATTAAAGCAGTAGAAGGATAAGGAGAAACGAAGATGAACTGGAAAGCGATTCTGACCGGAGCAACGGTACTCGCCTGCTCGGCAGCACTCCTCGCAGGGTGCGGCAGCACTGAGAAAGCCCCCTCGACGGATAATGCGGCAGAGATGGGAAAGATCATCGTCGGACTTGACGACAATTTCCCGCCGATGGGCTTTAAGGACGAGAACAACAAGATCGTCGGTTTCGACGTTGATCTCGCAGAGGAAGCAGCAAAACGTCTCGGTCGTGAGGTTGAGTTCAAGGCAATCGACTGGTCGAGTAAGGAAGCCGAGCTCAAGAGCGGCCGCGTGCAGGTGCTCTGGAACGGTCTCGACATCACCGAAAAGCGCAAGGAGAGCATGCTCTTCTCGAAGCCCTATATGGACAACCACCAGATCATCTTCGTGAAGAAGGGCAACACCGCCGTTACGGATGAGAAGAGCCTCGCGGGCAAGACCGTCGGCACGCAGAGTGCGGGCACGGCGGAGGAGTACATGGACGCCTCGGATTTCTATAAAAAGGAAGTCAAGGAGGTCAAGAAGTACCCCGACTACGTTGCGGCATTCATGGATCTTGAGAATGGCCGTCTCGATGCCGTCATCGGCGACGAGATCGTCGGCCGCTACTACATGAGCAAGCATCCCGACACACTGGATGCGCTCGACGTGGTCGTCGGTCCTGTGAGCGAGTTCGGCATCGCATTCGCGAAGGACAACACGAAGCTGCGCGACGAGGTGCAGAAGGTCCTCGACGAGATGAAGGCAGACGGCACGATCGCCAAGATCTCGACGAAGTGGTTCGCCAAGGACATCACGAAGTAAATGGTTGCCCTTCTGCCGCACGTGGCAGAGGCACAAAGAAAGAGCTGCTGTACGATGTCGAATCATCGTGCGGCAGCCCCTTTTTCTGTAAGGAATATCATTCATGGACAAAACACTGGATACCATCCGTCTCATGCTCGAGGGCTCAGGCATCACCCTCGAGATTTTCTGTGTCACGCTCGCGCTTTCGCTGCCGCTGGGGCTCTTTGTCGCGCTCGGACGACTCTCTCGCTTTCGGCCGCTCAGCCGCATCCTCGAAATCTACATCTGGATTATGCGCGGTACGCCGCTCATGCTGCAGCTGCTCTTCGTCTACTTCGCCCTGCCGATGGTCGGCATCCTGCTCCCCGACATTGCAGCGGCACTGCTCGCCTTCGTCCTCAACTACGCCGCCTACTTCGCCGAGATCTTCCGTGCGGGCATACAGGCGGTGCCGCGCGGTCAATTCGAGGCGGCGCGCGTCCTCGGCATGAGCGGCCCGCTCACCATGCGCCGCATCATCCTGCCGCAGGTACTGCGCATCACCCTGCCGCCCGTCAGCAACGAGACCATCAACCTCGTCAAGGACACATCCCTCGTCTACATCCTCGCCATGAACGACCTCCTGCGCGTCGCGCGCACCATCGTACAGCGCGAGTTTGACATGACCCCCTTCCTCATCGCAGGCATCTTCTACCTTGCCATGACCGCTGTACTCACCTATGGATTCAAAAAACTGGAGGCGCACTATGGCAGATACGGAAACTAAAGACACGATGCTCAGGATGCGCGGCATCCACAAATCCTTTGGTGAGCTCAGCGTTCTCCGCGGGATCGACCTCACCCTCGCGCGCGGCGAGGTGCTCGCCATCATCGGCTCCTCCGGCTCCGGCAAGTCAACGCTCCTGCGCTGCATCAACAAACTTGAGACGATTGACCGTGGGGGCATCACAATTCGCGGGGAAAAGCTCTGTTGGACGAAGGACGGAGAAAGTACCGCGACGTATGCAAGCACTGCCGACGTACGACGCATCCTCATGTCCACGGGCATGGTCTTTCAGCAGTTCAACCTCTTTCCGCACATGACCGTCATCGAGAACCTGATCGAGGCACCCATTCATGTCAAGGGAATGTCACGCGATGAAATTCTCCCCTATGCGCGTGAACTCCTTGCCAAAGTTGGGCTCTCCGACCGCGAGAATTACTACCCGAGCCAACTCTCGGGCGGACAGCAGCAGCGCGTCGCCATCGCGCGCGCCCTCGCCATGAAGCCGGACATCATGCTCTTTGACGAGCCGACCTCCGCCCTCGACCCTGAGCTCACCGGCGAGGTGCTGCACACCATGCGTGACCTCGCTGCCGAGCACATGACCATGATCGTCGTCACACACGAAATGGCATTCGCACGCGAGGCCGCCACCAACGTCGTCTTTATGGAGAACGGTGTCATCGTCGAGCAAGGCGCACCGCAGACATTTTTCCGTGCGCCGAAGGAAGAACGCACACGAGAGTTCCTGCGGAATATGCTATGATACTTGGTATAATAGAGATGACAGGAGAGATATGTGGCCCTCCTCTGCAATAAAGGAGTACATATCATGCTACGGCCTAAAGTACTCGATGTAAAGCCGCTTCCTGATTATAAATTACTGCTGCTCTTTGATACAGGTGAGAAGAAAATTTTTGATGTGATGCCGTACATCAAAGGATCATGGTACGAAAAGCTGAAAGTTCCCACTGTTTTTCAAACAGTCCATGTATCAGGTTCTACGGTTGTATGGGCAGATGGGCAGGACATTGCCCCACACGAGCTCTATGACGATTCTGTACCCGCTGTTTGATGGAAAATTCCAAGGGAAATACCCTTGTATCCTTAGGACACTGTGCAGCGGTAAAAACTTTTATCGCACCCCCACGACTGCGATCCAGTACTCACCTTCCTTGAGGTGAATCTGTACCTCGCGGAATCCCGCTGTGCGGAAAAGATGCTCGAACTCTGCGGGCGTCGGGTTCGTCAGCTGATACTCCGCGACCTTGGCACGCGTGCTCTCCGGCAGGTCGTCCCGCCCGCAGATCTCCGCGAGCAGGAGGAACGATCCGCCCTCACGCACAACGCGTGCAACCTCTCGCAGGCTCTCCTCAGGAGACGGCCAGAAGTAAAAACTCTCCACCGTTACGACGGCATCAAAATGTCCGTCC
This sequence comes from Selenomonas sp. oral taxon 136, assembly GCF_001554015.1. Taxonomy (NCBI): domain Bacteria; kingdom Bacillati; phylum Bacillota; class Negativicutes; order Selenomonadales; family Selenomonadaceae; genus Selenomonas; species Selenomonas sp. oral taxon 136. The sequence continues at coordinate 1,956,989 of NZ_CP014239.1, read as the reverse complement.
GCAAACGGGAGTGCCTCAACCGAGCCATGGAGGATCTCCATCCGTCCACGCTCGACCAATGCCGCATTGAAGGCGCGCGACGCCTCCACCGAGGTCTCGGCGTAGTCGATGCCGACGAGGTGCCCCTCCGTCACACGCTCTGCCATGCGCGCGAGTGTATTGCCGCCGCCGCAGCCGATGTCAAGTACCGTATCCGCTGAGTGCAGTGCAAGATACCCCAGACCCCAGTCCACGAGATGCGCATGGCTTTCGTTCATCCGTGCGAGCATCGCACGCCCCGCATCCCCCTCAGGACGACGTGGATTCCCCTCTGCCGTTACCTGATCGGTATGCTGCCAATCTATCTCTGCCATTCGATTTTCCTCCATCGATCAATAAAGTCTCATTTCAAATACCGCGAATCGGACAAGAATTATCGCTCATTTTCGACTCTATCGCAACAAGCGCCCCTTCCACCGCTTCGCGCTCCCCCTGCTGACCTGTCCAAGAAGCAAGCCCTGTGGGCGCAGCTGATTGGGTAACAGGTCGTATGGGAAAGCGTCCCGCAAGTCAAATCCATAGGATGCAGACGCGCGGATGACGCTGACCGCTCCCCCATATCGACGGGGGAGGCTTTTTGTCGCAGCTGTTGGGGCAACTACTCTACGCCCATGGTCTGCTTCGACAGGTCAAAACCGAACTGCACAGGGTCGGCGGGATCCCAGATACGCGTCTTTTCGTTGTAGCGGACAGGGACGTAGAACGTCGCCATCCCCATCGGCTGGAGTTCCCGATAGGCATCTGCCGTCGCATCGACGGCTGTCCTACGCAGCTCCTCGGGTGTCCCGTTCAGCTTCATACGGGAACGCATGAGAGAGGTTGCCTTCTCGCGTGCCGCCATCATGTTGAACCGCGTCACCGTCACCTCGACCGTCGCCTGTCCTTCCCCTGACTCGAGACAGAGGTCTCGACCGATGCGTTTTTCAGCGACTCCATATAGGCATCACCGATCTCCGCTGCCTCCTCGGGCAAAAGGTTTGCTCCCGCCGTCTGGAGGGCATTCGCAAACGCCGCCTTCATGTTGAACGCATCCGTCGGTGCACCGTAGGACGTAAGTTTCTTCTGCGCCTCCTCATCCTGCCGTACAAAAGCATCACAGTAGAGCTGGATGCTCTCGGCAGGGTCTGCCTTCGCCATGCGCCCAAAGGTCGCAAAATAGAGTGCCGCAAGAATCGCGGCGACAAAGATCCCCACGAAGATGACGGGGAATCGTATCTTGGATGAAATCACTTTTTCTCCTCTATTCCTTTCTGTACCAGTTCCTCATATCGCTTCATCAGCTCCGCCACGCACGCCGACTCCGTGAGCTTCGTCGAGAAGCCGTATGCGCGCATCACGGCGCGGTCATTTGCGCGGTGCGCCTCGCGCAGATCGGGCGGCATCGCCACGTCATCATAGAGATCGGCGAGACCGCTCTCGGGATAGCGTGCGCGCGCATCCAGTATCCCCTGTGCCGTTTTCTCAATCGTTGCTCGCTGCTCGTCGGTCGGCGTGCACCACGGGAAATTATTATACACGATGACATTGGAATAGCGATAGTCACTTTTGATTCGTCCACACGTAACACGCATCCATGCCATGTGGACATTACTCATCAACACGCCGAAATGGTAAAGTGTCGTATTTGGAACAGCAATATTTGCATCACCGCATATCGTCGTTGCGTGGAGAAACCCCATGGGGATGTATTTGCGGTTCTCTGAAGAGTGCCGCGGGATCAGGATGTAGTCGCCTGTTGGCTGACGATTCTCCATAAATAGTGTCGGATAATCTGCCCATTTTCGTGTTGCCGCTTTGGTGCTGGCGACGCGGAAGTCACGCACCATGCGAACCCGCTCACGAACAAATGGAACACGCTGAATAAGTGCAGGAGAAGCATCAACAAGCCATAGACAGTATCGTGTTTCGCCGTGCAAATACTCCTTTGCGCCCAGAAACGGACGGAACAAGGATTTTGCTTCAGGATATTGCAAACAGACAGATTCATAGTCCGATTCACTTACCTTAGACAAAAAGCCGCCATCCGCTGCTTTACTTCCTTCTATTGTTTCCGGAACAGCAGAAATCGTTGTTTTGCGTGGTATAATAAAAATTGGTTTTGATTCCAATAAGTAAGGCGAGATATCTTGCACCTCTTTTACCTGACCGTTGAGGTAGAGTCGCTTGTTCTCTGCCATATTGCCTGCGCAGAATCCAACAATAACGCAATGCACCGCCGCTTTTTGTGTGCTTTCACTGTCCCAACGGAACGTACGGTAAGCAAATTGTAGCGTGATATGAAAGCGTTCATAAAGAGGCTTCCAGACACCTGCGACTTGCTCTCCTTGCGTAATACTATTGGTCGAGACAAATGCGGCGTGTATCTTCGTCCCTGCCATGTATTCTGCCGCCTTGAAATACCACCCCGCTACATAGTCGATTTTACCCGCCGTCTTATAGGGTTTGTTCTGCTCATCGACATAGACGGTAAGAAGCTCATCTTTTTGTTCCTTGGTCTGAAGACTATACCCCACAAACGGCGGATTCCCCATCACGCGCACCGTGTCCGTCGGCGGCAATATCGCGCGCCAGTCCATGCGCAGGGCATTCCCCTCGTGGATGTTGTCGTACGTCCGCAGGGGAAGGAAGTCGAGTGCAATGTGGACAATGCTCTCCGTCTCCTTCATCATCTGGCTCTCAGCGATCCAGAGCGCCGTCCGCGCGACGGTCACGGCAAAGTCATTGATCTCAATGCCGTAGAACTGCCCGATATTCACCTTGATCGGATTGTCGAGTGCCCCGAGGACGATCTCCTGTCCGTAGAGCTCACGCAGTACCTCGTTCTCGAGACGGCGCAGGGAGATGTAGGTCTCCGTGAGGAAGTTGCCGCTGCCCGCCGCGGGGTCGAAGTACCGCCCCGCCGCCAGTTTATCCTGAAAGGCGAGGAGCGCCCTGCGGCGCGCAGTCTCGGTCTTTAGTGCCTTTGCCGCCGCTAGCTCGTCGCGCAGGGCATCAAGGAAGAGCGGGTCGATGACCTTGTGGATGTTCTCAATGCTCGTGTAGTGCATCCCGCCCGCACGACGCGTTGCAGGGTTGAGTGTAGACTCAAAAACCGCGCCGAAGATGGTCGGGCTGATCGCGCTCCAGTCGAAGCCCGCGCTTGCATCATCGAGCAGGACATCAACGATCTCCTGTGTGAACTGCGGGATCTCGATGTTCTCCTCTGCGAAGAGTCCCCCGTTGACGTAGGGGAATGCGGCAAGGGCATCCGAGAGGTACGGGTCGCGGCTCTCGATCGGTGTATCGAGCACGCGAAAGAGCTGGATGAGGGTCTGGCGAAAGTACGCGAGCGGCACGTCACGCAGGTAGTCATGGAACATGGCGTGCTTGCCGAAGAGTCCTGCGTCCTCGGCGTAGAGGGCAAAGACGAGACGGACACAGAGGATGTTGAGGCTCTTCTGGCTGTGTGGGTCGCTCATGTCGCGGTACTCTTTTGCGAGGGCGTCGTAGAGTCTGCCGACGAGCTCGCCCGCCTGGATGGAGACCTCCATTTCCTTTTGGATGTGCGCATCGCCCGCATCAACGAGGAAGTTCAGGCGATATGCCTCACGCTCAAGGTCGGCGAGGAGGATTTCCTGCGGCTCGGCATTCGGCGTCTCCATGTCGTAGACGAGGAACTGTGCGAAGTTGCAGCTGACGATCCAGCGCGGGCGCGCGGAGTACGGCAGTGCCGCCGCATAGCGGCGCGCCTGCTCGATGGGTTTGAGGAGAATGCCGTCGCTCTGGCGGATCGGGTCGGTCAGTTTCTTTCCGAGGCTTTTCTGCTCGATCATGACGTGTGTCGTAGGGATCATAACGTCAATAAAGCTCGTGTGGTCGAGCTGTACCTGCTGCTCAAAGACGAGCAGGTCGGCAGGGTTTTCTACGCCGTAGACGCTGTGGAGGAGCTCCATCCAGAATTTCTGGCTCTCGCCCTTCTCGTAGCCCCGCCCCTTCCACTTCGCGGCAAATTCCCGCGCCGCCTGTGCCTGTGCCTCCGCATTCATCGCGCCGCCTCCTCTCTTTGATTCCTACATTATTGTATCGTACAAAGCACTGTGCTGTCTAAAGAAAATTTTTCATATTGATTTGAAAATAGAGTACGAGTCCGCAGATAAGGACTTGCTATGGGAAACGATCCCAAATGATATCTCGGCACTATACGCACAACTTCAAAAGATCGCCTCATGTTAATGAAGCCACGTAAAAACACGACTGCCGTGCAACGACGACAATCGTGTTTTTCTATGTCAGATCCCAAGCGCCGCGACCCATGAGTTGATCGCCATCGGGGTCTCGCCCATCTCAAAGCGGCGGCCTTCCTTGACGAGTGCGCCCTGCACTGAGGGGCGCAGATGCGTCACCGTCTGTCCGAGAGAGCTGCCGCCCGAGGTAGCAAACGGCACAATGGTTTTCCCCGTAAGGTCGTAGCTTTCGAGAAATGTATTGATGATGTGCGGCGCAGCGAACCACCAGAGCGGGAACCCGACGAAGATGGTCTCATACGGCGCGAGATCGGGAAGCTCTCCCTCGATCTGGGGGCGGCAGGCTGGGTCGTGCATCTCAACGTTGACGCGGCTCGTCTTATCGTCCCAGTCGAGATCGTCCTCGGTATAGGGGATGACCGGGCGGATCTCGTAAAGGTCTGCGCTGATGACGTCGGCGATCTTATGGGCAACCGTTGCCGTGCGCCGCGAAGGTGATGCAGAAAAGAAGGCGATCATCCGTTTTCCGTACATATTATTTCCTTCCTTCCAAATAATCATGGGCAAAGCCCTGCTGCTCGGGCTGAATGTCCGCCTCAAACATACGGTTCCACGGGAATGTCACGACGACACTGTTCATCTCCGCCATGGGCGGCAGATTGTTCTCGATGAAGCGGTTCATCATGCGCGTGGAGCGCACGGAGACGGCATCCATCTTTGAGCCGAGACTGCCGTAGAATCCGTCACCGCGCAGCCACGTGAGCTGCCGTGCAATCGTATTGCGCACATTCGCCTGATACGCCCAGTCGTCGAGGTAGCGCGTCGTCAGCAGCTGGTCGACGGCGTCCGCATTCATGTGACGGACGAGCATCCCCTCGCCGAGCGCATAGCCCGAGCTGTTCGTCGGGGTGTTCCACCCTGCGTAGGCACGAATCTTGTAGAGCAGACCGCGCCGCTGCAGCTCCGCCATGAGCGCGTTGTCCGCGCCGTTGGCAAAGGCAACGTCGGCAATCGAGACGGGATAGCCTCGTGCCACATAGTCCGACACGATATCGGCAAAATACGCCGTCCCCTCGCGCAGCGTTCCGTCATTGACGGGCATATTCGCCTCGTAGGTGCGCCCGTCGGGGTTCGTATTCACCGTGAGGACGACATCCGCCTTCTCCGGCGCGCGCACATTCATCCCACCGGCGGCGAGAATCGCATCGTTGATCGAAGTGTCGATCTTCTCATCCGAGTACGCAGGCACAGTGTCCGCGCCGCGTCCCCAGTTGTAGCGGACGAAGACAAACGGCACCTCATGACGCTGCTCGTTCACTGCGCGCGTCAGCATGAGGAGGGCGATCTCGTCGATGCCTGCCATCGTCTGAAACCGAGTCTTGCCGAGCTCTGCGCCTACTGCCGCGAGATGCCGGCTCTCAAGATGGGTCTGGGAGAACGGCGCATTATCATCACGCCCGAGCGCGAGGTAGTGGAACGTCCCATTCTTGCGCATGAGATTGATGAGGAACTCGTTGACCGCATAGTTCTTCTCGCGTCGTCCCATCCAGTCCGTGAGGGCTTCCTTCGGGATGAGGCGCGTGAGGAACTCATACTCCTTGCGCTCACGGCGCGAGAGCCCCTCGACCTCCTCCTTGTCACGCAGGAGGGTGTAGCGGAAGATATCCGCCCCGTAGCGGCGGTAGTACTCCGGCTCCTCATGTCCCGATGCCTCGCCCGTACGCGGCGTGCGCATGATCGAGCCAAAGACGTAGAGCGGCACCTTGGGATTCGCACGGTGCAGCTCCGTAAAGCGCGACGCGCGTGCGAGGATCTGTGCACGCGACTCGTTGTGCTTGCGCGAGCCGACGAGGCTGCCGTAGACCATCGCATCCGAGGAGATAACCGCTGCCTTGACACCGGGCTGTGCGATATTCTCGTGCACCCATGTCCAGAGCTGATCGGGATGTCCCAGATCCTCACGGCTGCCGAGCAGCTCGGTCGGCGGAACGACGACCTCGTAGCCTGCCTTGGTTACGACATCCGCCGTCTGCGTACTCGAGATCGGGCGGCTGTCATGCGGGATGAAGATGATCTTCTCCGTCACGGGTTCCGCCTTTGCCGCGTCCGCCGCCTGCGGCTGGATCCATACGGTGAGCATCGCGATACAGAGCAGCTGAATCAATCGCCTCATCAATGTCCGTCTCCTTCTCCTGTGCTGCTTTGCAGCGCAGCCGATTTTTCCTTCAAAATTGCGCGCAGCGCATCCTTCACATCGTCGGGCACGTTCAGATGTGTATCAAACATGATGCCGCCTTCCTTCACCGTCGCGCCCTCGATCTCCACCATGCTCAGCAGCGAATGCCCGCGGAACTCTGTCGTGCCGAGACGCGACGCCGCGAGGACATCGTGAAAGTCCACCGTGACATTGTTTCCCTTGATATCCACGGGGATGCGATCTGACACATCGAGCCGTCCGACCATGCGCTCGACCATCGACAGCGACAGCCGTGAAAAGAGCCATGAGACGAGTCCGTGATTGGGCAGTTTCTTCTTGTCCACATGGTAGACTGCATAGGACTTCTCCCCCGTATGGACAAACTCCTTGATCGTTCCCGAGAGCTCGATCCGCTTGTATTTCTTATCGGTCGTGCAGACGATGCCGAGATGTCCATCCTCATGCGAGGTGAGCTCTACGGAGCGGATCGTGCTGTCCGTACCGAGGTTATGCGCTATCGCCTCGTTCAGCACCGCGTCGCGGACGAAGAGATGCCCGTCCGCGATCTCGCTGATCGTCTCGCGATCCCACGTATCGCGCAGCACTGTGAGCACGGGACCATAGTCCGCCACTGCGGCACGGACACTTCCCCAGTCGATGCGCTGTACCTGCTCCACCCACTGCGGAGGAATATCAATCGCCATTTAGTTTTCCTTCTCCGCTTCTGCTTTCTTCTCGCGCAGATCCAGCCAGAGATTCTGCGCACGCTCAAAGAGCTTCGCATCGGATTTTCTCAGTTCCTGATCGCCCATGAGGCGTGAGAGCATCTGTGTCGCCTTCTCAAAGTCGCCGATGCGGTAGTACGCCGCCCCCGCAATATACATCGCCATGTTGTCGGTCATGCCGTTGATGGGATAGTGCTCTTTCATGACGGACTTCTCATATAGCTCGGCGGCACGGCGCAGGGACTCCTCCTCCTTCTCGTGCTCCTCTGTATCGCGGTAGACCCATGCCATACCCATGCGGTAGCCTGCCTGCTTCTGCAGCGGCCAGCCCAGCTGTTCAGCAAAGTAAAGTCCAAGCTTATAGGCGCGGATCGCCTCATCCGCCGTGCGCTCCTCCGTATATGGAAGGTTGATCTTTCGTCCCGCGAGCAGATCCTTGATCTTTGCCTTATCATGTGGGTTAATCGCGCCCTCGGCGAACTGCTTTTCATCCGCCGCAAAGCCGCAGTGCTCGCACAGCCAGACACGATAGAGGTACGGGTTAATGTCCTTGTAGTGAACGCAGAAATCCTCATCCGTGCTGAGCGTGATGAGGCGCGCCTTCATCTTTGTCACGTGCGTCTTTTCCCCACAGACCGGACAAACTTTCTCCACGGTGTACGTGTACTCTGCCATGATTGCTTCCTCCCCTGAAAACAGTGATTGCTTCCTCTCTAGGATACCATAAAATGCAGAAAAAAGAAAGAAAGGGCAGCGGCACGAAGACCATGTCGGTCACATGCCGCTGCCCCTGAGGGATCACTAGTATGATCAACGATTCCCTCGACCCGCACAGTGCTCCGTCGATCCCATGGGCGGGAGCGGGACACAGGTGCGTGTTTCGGGAATGTTCTCATAGCCGACAATCTTTGCCGTGACCCCGTACAGTCTTTCAAGGCGCTCCTCCGTGATCACATTGTTTGTCCGCCCGACAAAGAACACGCCATCCCGCCCCATGACCGCCGTGTGGTCGGCACAGTAGAAGGCATGACTCGGCGCGTGTGTCGTCATCATCACTGTGATGCCCGCTGCGCCGAGAGCACGGATACGGTTCATCACGAGCACCTGATTGCCAAAGTCGAGACTCGCTGTCGGCTCATCCATGCACAGGAGCTGTGGCTGCTGTGCGATGGCACGCGCGAGGAGGACGATCTGACGCTCACCGCCGCTGATCTTCGTGTAGATCTTTTGGGCAAGATGTCCGATGCCGAGCATCTCGATCGCATCGTCTGCAATCCTGCGATCCTTTTTCCCCGGAATGCCGAAACTGCTGATGTGGGCAGCCCGCCCCATCACGACGACATCGTGCACGGTGAAGGGAAACGGCGGCGTATGCATCTGCGGGACATACGCGATCCGCCGCGCACGCTCCTCCACCGTCCATGCGGAGATGTTCTCGCCCGACAGGAGAATCTCTCCTGCCATCGGTGGCAAAAGGCCGAGGATGGTCTTAAAGAGCGTCGTCTTGCCGACACCGTTCGGACCGAGGAGACAGAGCGTCTCTCCGCGTGCGACGGAGAAGGAGATGTCCTGAAAAATCGCCTTTTCCCCATAGCCGCAGGACACGGATTTCAGTTCGAGTAACATCGCATCCCTCCTCAGTCCCAGCTATGATGATATTTGATCAGCAGATAGAGAAAGAACGGCACGCCAAAGAGTGAGGTGAGGATCCCGAGCGGGATCTCCATCGTCCACAGCGTCCGTGCGAGGTTATCCGAGGCGAGCAGGAACAGTCCGCCCATCAGTGCCGAGCCCGGCAGGAGAAAGCGAAAATCGGGTCCAACGATAAACCGCACGAGATGCGGTACGACAAACCCGACGAGCCCGATGATCCCCGAGATCGACACCGCTGCCGCTGTCATGAGCGTCGCACAGATGATCACCGTCAGGCGGAGCCGCTCGACGGGAATGCCGAGTGACTTCGCCTCCTCATCGCCGAACGAGAGCAGGTTGATCTTCCACCGCAGGAAATAAAGCGGCAGGAACGCCGCTGCCATCAGGAGGAGCGGCAGGATGAGATTGTCGCGTGTGATCGACGCGAGGCTCCCCATCAGCCAGTAGACAATGACGGGCAGCTTGTCATAGGGGTCGGCGACGTATTTGATCATCGAGAGCAGCGACGTGAAGAGTGTGCTCACGATGATGCCCGAGAGGATGATCGCGAGCGTCGTGTTCCCGCCGCGGCAGAATTTCACCCCGACCACATAGGTGATTGCTACGGCGAGCAGTCCGCCGCCAAACGTCGTAAGGTGCACGACAAGGACGGGCAGGCTCAGCAGAATGGCAATCGCCGCGCCGAACGCCGCGCCTGCCGAGACCCCGAGGATGGTCGGCGAGACCATTGGGTTGCGGAACATGACCTGATATGCCGCCCCCGAGACAGAGAGCGCCGCCCCGACGAGAACCGCGCCGACAATGCGCGGCAGTCGCAGCTCCATCACGACCTGAGCACCGCCGTGCACCGTCGGCGCGAGCCCCAGCCAACCTAGGCACGCCGCGAACACATCGGAGGCACGGACGGCGTAACGCCCGAGGAGAAAGGACACGCAGATGAGCGCGACGAGCAGGAGCAGCAGGACGGTGAGCTTATACTGCGGTGAAATGCGGCTCATGGTACGACACGATCCTGTGCCAGCAGTGCATCGCACTCGGCGTCACTGAGGTCATAGTGATAGAACAGATGATAGTACATCTTCATCTCCTCATGCAGATTGATGCCGGACTCCTGTGGATAGAGACGCGCAGCGAGCCACGACAGTCCCATAAAGCGGTTGACCGAGGGCGGCCGCCCCATCCAGTCGTAGGGTTTTGCCGGCACGCGCAGGACGCGTTTTTCCTGAACGGCGCGCATCTCCCGCCACGGAAGCATCGTAAGATCCGGCTCCGACTCCGCGCCGAGAATCAGCACATCGGGGTTCCACGTGAGCACCTGCTCCATCGACACCTGTGTCATTGCGCCCTCAGCAGGCGTGGGGACAACAGCAACATTGTCCGCGAGCAGATCAAGAACCTGCGCATGGAACGAACCGTACGCGACCGCCATGTTCCCGAGCGGTCCGCCGAGATAGAGTACGCGGGGCTTGTCTTTTATCTTCTCAGCGAGCTCTGCACTGCGCGCATACGTTTTCTGACAGTAGTCGGCAATGGCATTCCCCTCTGCCTCGCGGCCGAGGATTTTGCCGAGCGTACGGTACGCCTCATCAGTATTGTCGAGACGCGCCTCGATAAAGATCACGGGGATGCCGAGCAACTCCTGAATCTGATCCATATCCTCAACGATGGTCGACTTCTTCTCGCCGATGTCGATGATGATCTGCGGATTGACTGAGAGCACAGCCTCCTTGTTAAAATTCTTCATCCCGTAGAACTGGCCGAGGACGGGCAGGTCACGATACTGATCTCCCACAAAGGGGAGGACGGTGTCCTTCCACTGCCCCGAGACACCGACGAGCCTATCGGGGGCAATCGCAAAGAGTGCCATCTGCGCGAGCCCGCCCGACGGGGCGATGCGGTCAATTTTCTTTGGAATCTCAACCGTGCGCCCCGCCGAGTCCGTGAACGCGTATGTATCTGCAACCGGTGCACTCTCCTCCTTTGCCTCCTGTCCGCAGCCGACGAGCAGGACGAGGAGCAGGAGCAGTAGGGCGAGCAGCATATTTCTTTTCTTCATCAGCATCTCCTTTCGCATTGAAACCTCCGCATCCCTGTGCTATCCTATGAACACAGAGACATCGAATGGAGGTATTTTTTTGAACTATTGGAATCTGTACGATGAGATCATCAACGGTCTGCCTGACGATATCTACATCGAGGACTACGCCGTCAGCCGTCCGTGGACATTCGTGCGCGCGGGCGATCTGGTCGGCGTCTGCATGACGATCCCCGCCTACAGCCGCCCGCGCCTGCGCAAGGAGAGCTTTCTCGGCTGCTCCCTGCGCGAGGCGGGCGAATACGTCCGCTCGTGGCAGGGGCAGGAGGCAGCCATCGCCGCCGCTGCCATCAACGCCTACTACAATCAGCCGTCAAAGGTGGCGGCGATGCAAGGATTTCACGGTGACGACGCATCTGCTGCGACACCGGAGGAGCGCAAGAAGCTCGAGGCGTTCACCCTCTATACGGAGCAGATTCGCGGGAAGAAGGTCGCCGTCATCGGACACTTCCCGAACTTTCAAAAGAGATGGGAGTCCATCTGCGACCTCTCCATCCTCGAGATGCAGCCTGAGTGGGGCGACTACCCCGCCGAGGCGGCAGAGTTCCTCCTGCCGCAGCAGGACTACGTCTTTATGACGGGGGCGACGTTCGCGAACAAGACCATGCCGCGCCTGTTGGAGCTCTCAGCGAACGCTGTGACCGTCATCGTCGGCCCGTCCGTGCCGATGCACCCATGCCTCTTTGACTACGGAGCAGACGGGCTTTCGGGGTTCACCGTGACAGATGCCGCACTCGCTGCCGACCTCGTCCACTTCGGCTATGAGACCGACATCGCATGCTGCGGGAAAATGGCGGACGTTCTGCCGCATTCGGGCGGACGATAAACAGACCGATCAGCGATCCCAAACAACACAACAGAGTTGCCGTACGCTATCCGTATGGCAACTCTGTTTTTCATTGAACAATCAGAAGGTCATATCCATGCCAAGCAGGAAGTTCGTTCCATCGGCAGGGCTTCCCCAGCTATACTGGTAATCCGTGTCAAAGAGATTATTGACGCGCAGGAATACACCCATATCCGCGATAGGCTCATAGCGCAGATCAAGATCCGCTGCAAAGTATCCGGCACTAGTCGGTCTGCCGAGCGTATCCAGACGTGCACGCATCGCACGTCCAAGGAGCGTCGAGCGCAGCTTTCCCTCGCGGTAGGTTACACCAAAGTTGAACATCTGCGTCGGGAGTCCCGAAGCAATCGTTGTCTTCTCCTTGCTCTCATCCTCGGCACGAATCCACGAATAGTTGGCAAATCCCGAGAACTTCGGGCTGAATGTCTGCCGGTAGGCAAGTTCCAGTCCACGGATATGGGTCTTATCGACATTTCCTAAGACACGATCATTCCCAAAAGTCACAAAAGTAAGGCGATCCCTCACCTCTGTACGGAAATAGGAAACATCGAGGTCAGATTTTGGACTAAATTTATGCTTCCAGCCAAGTTCATAGCTGCTGTTGCGCTCCGGCTTTGGAACGGGATAACCATTACGGATATTGCCTGCCGCATCTTTGGAACCGACGAACACATGCGAGCGCCCTGCCGAGAAACGAACCGTATCGCGTTTCGTTGCATCATGTGTGATGTTAAAGACGGGGTCTGTCGCATGTGCATAGGAGCTTGTCTTCGGCGTCGATTTATTGTCCATATAATCCTGCCTTACCCCCTCATAGCGAACGCCAAGTGTCAGGCGCGTCCTGCTGCTCGGGCTCCATGCATTCTCAACATAGAAGCTTTTACGTGCATCATTGCCATCACGGCGGTAGGAGGTATTGTTTTCATCCGTATTCCAACTGAGCTTTATATACTTCGCACCAAAACTCAGTACGTTTCTGCTGTTATACGCAACAGATGCGTTCGCCTCGACGCCGTTGCCGCGCGAGAACCATCCACTGCGATACCACTGCGGTGCCCCATGCGTAAAGAACGGAAGAGAACCGCCCTCCGTCGCGAGCAGATTACGCACCCAAAGATTGTTCTCATCGATCATGTGGTAATACTTAACATCATACTGCCATATATCATTCGGTCTGCTTTCATACCGCAGGGCAATATTGGATTGACGGAACCCCTTAAAGTGCCAATCCGTCGCATTGTTATTCTTTACATGATTAGTGGTTATATGATTTCCTGCCTGCACCGACCATCTGGGTCCACGTGGCGCAACATACTGGCCTGTCGCTGGATCAACAGACTCCGGAACTTCTCTGTCCATATCGGAGTAGTAGCCGTTCAATGTCAATGAGGATTTATTGCTCGTCTTGAACCGAATCTTGCCGTCAAAATATAGTTTCTTATCTGTCTGATTCTCCAGATAGCCTGCAGAATAATGCCTTGACAGATTGACGGCATAACTGATGTTCTTATCGCTGCCGCTGTAGCCGAGCTTCGTGTCGAAGGTGTGATTCGAGCCGCCCGCAACACTCACACGGAACTTTCCGGGCCCCCTGCCGTCCTTCGTCGTAACGAGGATGACGCCGCCCTTATAGTCCGTGCCGTACTGCACCGGTCCCGGTCCTTTGATGATCTCAACCTTCGCGATGCTGTCTGCGGAGATGGTCGAGAGATCGGATGCGGCATTCGATACAATACCGTTGAGTGGGAATGCGGGAATGCCGTCGATATAGACCTTTGTCTGGTCAGAACTTGCACCGCGGACGCGCACCATCTTGCTGTCCTTTGACGCAGGTGCCATATAGATCCCCGGTACCTGCGAGAGGATGTCGGAGAGGTCGCGGTAGCCGCGCTCCTTGATCTCCTGCTCCGTGATTGTGTTCGTCGTCACGAGATACTTGTCGACGCCGTCCGCGTCGACATTGACCGTATCCGTCGTGTAGTCCGCATCCGCTGCATACGCATGCGGGAGGAAGACAAATCCTGCCGCGACCGCCGCGGCAAATACCGCTGAATGTTTTCTGCTGTGCTTCATGAATACCTCTCCTATTCCTGCACAAAAAAAGACTGTTCCCCGTACTGACCGCACGAAAAACAGTCTCTGCAAGAACACACTCAGAGTCATCCTGTTTCATCGTTCTCCTTTTCAATACGGGAAGGTCGCCGCATTTCTGCGACGGCCCTGTGAACAGACACACAGCCATGTATCTGCTCAGGCGCAATACCATAGGCATAAGCCCTTAGGATATTTTTGCTCGGAAAACGTATGTAATTTTCTGTTTAATTCTACTAAAATTCTTTTATCCTGTCAATCCATTTCTAACAGTCCCCTATTCTCACCGCCGATAGCGCACGCAGAGTGCCTTGAACTTCTGCGGGTCGATCTCGAGGAGGTAGTCCTTCTTGAGACACCAGCGCCAGTTGAGCCCGACGGTGCCCGGGGTGTTCATGCGTGCGCGCTCGTCGAGCCCGAGGATGTCCTGCATGGGGATGATCGCCATGCGGGCACGTGAGGCATACGCCGCCTTGATGAGACGCTGACAGATGGTCCGCGGGCGGTCGGAAGTCGTCCCCACGAGGTTGGCGAGCGATTCGCGCAGCACCTCGTCGATGTCGCGGCTGTACCAGCCGACGGTGGTGTTGTTGTCGTGCGTCCCTGTGTAGACGATGCTGTTCTCGGGCGCGGTGAAGCCGATGCGCCCCGAGCTGCTGCCTGCGATGAGGAACTGGACGATCCGCATCCCGGGGAAGCCGCAGTCGTCACGCAGGCGCTCCACGTCGGGCGTGATGATGCCGAGATCCTCCGCAACGACGTTGAGTTTGCCGAGGTCGCTCTCGATCGCGTCGAAGAATGCCTTGCCGGGGCCCTTGAGCCACGTGCCGTTAAGCGCGGTCTCCGCCTTGCCGTCCACCGACCAATAGGACTCGAATCCGCGGAAGTGGTCGATGCGGATGATGTCCACCTGCTCGCGCAGTTTACGGAAACGGCGTTTCCACCATGCGTACTTCTCCGCCGCCATGGCGTCCCAGTTGTACTGCGGGTTCCCCCACAGCTGCCCGTTCACGGCAAAGTAGTCGGGCGGTACGCCCGCGACGGTGTGCGGCGTGCCGTCCTCGTTCAGGTCAAAGAGGTGCTGATGCGCCCAGACGTCCGCGCTGTCCTGCGCGATAAAGATCGGCATATCGCCGAGAATCTCGATTCCCTTCGCGCGTGCGTAGTCGTGCAGGCGGTTCCACTGTGTATGGAAGACGTACTGCTTGAAGTAGTCAAGCTCCATCGCATCGCGCTGCCGCTCACGGAGCGAGCGGAGTGCGTCAGGGTCACGGCGTTTGATCGCTGCATCCCACTCCGTCCACGCCGCGCCGCCGTACTCCTTCTTCGCCGCGTGAAAGAGCGCATAGTCCTCAAGCCAGTATGCTTCCTTCTCACAGAACGCACGGTAATCCGCATCTGCCGCCCCCTGTGCGCGGAAGGCGCGGAATGCCTTTTCCAGAATCTCCTTCTTGAACGTGCGTACGCGATCAAAGTTGATGAAGCCCGAGTTCGCCTCGTATGGCAGGAAAAGGTCTTTCTCCTTCAGCCAGCCGCGCGCAGCCAGTGGCTCGGGGTCGATGAGCATAAAGTTCCCCGCAAAGGCGGAGATGGACTGATAGGGGGAGTAGCTGCTTCCGACGGGGCTGAGCGGGAGGATCTGCCAAACCTTTTGCCCCGCATCTGCAAGGAAGTCAACAAAGCGGTACGCCTCCTTGCCGAAGTCGCCCACACCGTACTTCGAGGGCAGGGAGGTCGGATGCAGGAGGATGCCCGCCTTGCGCTCGTATCTCTGCTCCTCCTGTCGCTCGCGCAGGAGCAGTCCGAAGAGCGGTGGGATGCGGACGCGCAGATGTCCGCGCTCGACCTCGTAGGTGCGCGAGGGCTTAAAGACGTCCTCAAACACACCGCAGGCAAAGTCGCTCACGTCGAGATCGACGGTCAGCGTCTCCGTCCGGCTGCGGTTGAACGCCACGACAAAGATGCCGGGCTCCTTCTCCTCATTGAACACGTCGTAGCCCGAACGGATCGTGCGCGCGTAGGCGATGACGTCGCCCGCCCCGTAGATAGGCAGGATGTCGCCCGTGCGCAGTGCATCGTTCCCGTTGCGCACAGCAATGAAGCGTGTTACCCAGTCACGGATCTCGAGATTGCCATGCTCCCAGTCGTAGGGGCGGCGATTGAACGGATCCTTGAACCCCTGCATCCCGATCTCGTCGCCGTAGTAGACACTCGGCACGCCGGGATAGGTCATCTGCCAGAGCGTCGCCATGATGAGGCGGCGGATACCGAGCATCGCCTGATCGAGCGTCATGCGCACGCGCGACTGCTCGATTGCGGGCATGCCCTCGTAGTATGGGACATCACCGAGGATGGTGATGGCACGCTGCACGTCATGACTGCTGATGAGGTTCATCATGGCGTAGAGATTTTCCTTCGGGTAGTTTTCGATCTGGCTCGCCATGCGCCGCACCGTCAGCGCACCGTCTGCCGCCCCCGTCAGGAAGTCCAGCATTGTACTGCGCAGCGGGTAGTTCATCGCCGAGTCCATCTCGTTACCCGAGAGATACTCGCGCGGCGTGCCGTAGGCGACCTTGTTCGACGCGTCCTCCCAGACCTCACCGATCATGACCGCATCGGGGCTGCGCTTCTTGAGCTCGGCAAAGAAGGTCTTGGAGAAGGTCGGCGGCAGCTCGTCGATGACGTCCAGACGCCAGCCTGCGATCCCCTCGTTCATCCAGTGATGGAGGACGCTGTCCTCCCCTGTGATGATGAAGTCCATGTAGGACGGATCCGTCTCGTTGACGTTCGGCAGGGTGTCAAAATTCCACCAGCAGTCATACTCATTCGGGAAATTGCGAAAACGATACCACGAGTAGTACGGCGATTCCTTCGACTGATATGCGCCAATCGAATCATACTGCTTCCGTCGATTGAAGTAGATGCTGTTGCTCCCCGTATGGCTGAATACGCCGTCGAGGATGATGCGGATGCCGCGCTCGCGTGCTGCCGCGACGAGACGGCGGAAATCCTCGATATCGCCCAGCATGGGATCGATGCGATGATAATCACCCGTATCGTAGTGATGATTGCTCTCGGACTCAAACACGGGGTTGAAGTAGATGCACGAGATGCCAAGTTTTTCGAGGTAGTCGAGTTTTTCCATAACCCCGCGCAGATTCCCGCCGAAGAAGTCATAGGCGATGATTTCCTTCGTGTCGGGATCCTTGAGATACATCGGGTCGTCCGTCCAGTCCGTGCGGATGACAGCGCCCTTCTTGCGCACGATGGTATCCCCCGCACGCGCAAAGCGGTCGGGGAAGATCTGATACATGACACTGTTCTTGAACCAGTCCGGCGTGTGCGCTCCGCGATTGTAGATCGTCACCTGATAGGAGGGGGGCTGCTCGCGATAGAGCGCGCCGACGCCGCCAAGCATCTCCGCGTTGTTCCCGTAGAAATACGTGCCGCTCTCCATCGTGATGATGAAGTAGTACCAGAGAAGGCATCCATGATCCGGCAGCTCGATCCACGCAGTGTAGAACCGCTGTGCGGCATTCGCATCATGCGGCACGAGCGTGACGAGCTGCTCCCCCGCCTGATCTTGCCAAAGGCGCAGGAGTACCTGCCGCACCGGCTCATCCGTGCGGAGCTGCAGGCCAAGACGCATCCGGCTCCCCGCCTCTGCCGCGCCGACGATGGAGCGGAAGTAGATGTTCTGCGAATTATGTTCTACCTGATAGGATTCCAGCATAGTGCCTCTCCTTTCCTATCGTTTATACACAGAAACCACCGGCGAATCGTTCATTATCGTTCAAACGAATTCACCAGCGGTTTTGTGGAAAAGCTCTTACAAATAAGCTAAAATCTGTTATTTCTTTTTCTGAAGGCGCTCATAGAGCTGCTTGTACTCCCCTGCCGAACGCGTCCAGCTATAGTCGCTCTTCATCGCCGTATAGACGAGCTGACGCCACTCACGCAGGTTCTCGTAGACGGCAAGCGCGCGTTTCACCGCGTACATCATCTCATGCGCATTGTACTCGTAGAAGAGGAAGCCGTTGCCCTTGTCAGGGTCGGAACGGTCGAACTGGACGACGGTGTCCTTCAGACCGCCCGTCTCACGCACGACAGGGATCGAGCCATAGCGCATGGCGATGAGCTGTCCGAGCCCGCACGGCTCGAAGGTTGACGGCATAAGGAAGATGTTCGAGCCAGCATAGATACGCTGTGCCAGCTGATTCGAGAAGCGAATATTGACCGATGCCTTCGTCGGATGCCGCCACGCAAGCTCCTTAAACCACTCCTCATAGTCGTGTTCGCCCGTCCCGAGCAGGACGAACTGCATATTCTCGTGCTCGAGCATCTCGTCGATGATGCGCGTGATGAGATCGATGCCCTTGTTCGGCACAAGTCGCGTGATCATCGCCACGAGCGGCGTGCGGCGTGACTCGGTAAGTCCGAGCTCTCGCTGCAGGCGTACCTTGTTGTCGACCTTGCCCTCGGCGGCGCTCTTCACATCGTAGTTGACGTAGATCTCCTTGTCCGTCTTCGGGTCGTAGATCGTGTTGTTGATGCCGTTGACAATCCCGAAGAGATCCTTCCTCCGCTGGCGCAGGAGTCCGTCGAGATGCTCGCCGTAGTACTCGTACTGGATCTCCTCGGCGTAGGTCTTGCTGACGGTTGAGATATAGTCGGTATAGATGAGCCCTGCTTTCATGAAATTCACAGCATCGTAGAACTCAAAGTCCCCATTGTTGAAGTACTTCCAGTCAAGCCCGAGCACATCTGACATGACATTTTTCGGGAAGATGCCCTGATACCGCAGATTGTGGATGGTAAAGAGCGTCTTGATCTTCGTATAGCGCGGATCATCCGGATGCTCCAGCTTGAGGAGGACGGGGATGAGCGCCGTGTGCCAGTCGTTGGCGTGGATGATGTCAGGCTGAAAGTCCAATGCGGGAATGCAGTTGAGCACAGCGCGGCTGAAGAAGGAGAACCGCTCCGCATCGTCAGGGTAGCCATAATAACCCTCGCGGTTAAAGTACTCCTCGTTGTCCACGAAGTAGTAGGTCACGCCTTCGTACTCGTAGGAGTCAATGCCGACAAATTTCTCACGCCATGCGACATGGAGTGTGCCGTCATAGATATGCTTCATTTTACTGCGGATTGCGGGGTCGATCGACCCGTACTTCGGCAGGATGACGCGGCAGTCCACGCCCGCCTTGACGAGGGCAGCAGGAAGCGATCCTGCCACATCAGCGAGTCCGCCGGTCTTTACAAAGGGTACTGCTTCCGATGCTGCGTATAGTACCTTCATCCCAATATCCTCCTTCTCATGTGGTCGGTGCCGGAATCATCCGACCGTTTCTTCTATTCCCGCCTGTGTTCGGTGCAGAGGTATGCAGGTTATACCTTAGCGGCGCGTGCCTTCTTGGGCGCGGACTCCGTATCCTGCACTGTCTTGCGCGCGGTCTTTTTAGCGGCGGTCATGCCCGTTTTCTTCTTGACCGTTTCGGTGTCCTTCACCGCCGTTTTTACGCCGCGTGCGGATGCGGTCTTCTTCACGGTCTGCACCGCGTCCTCATCCTTCTTCGCCGCCGTACGCTTTGTTGCGGTGCACTTCTTAGGCGCAGCCGCGGTCTCCGCCGTAGCAGTTGCCGTCTTGGCGGCAGGCGTGCGTTTCTTCGGGGTCTCCGCCGCAGCGTCGGAGGCAACACTCTTCGTCGCGCGCTTCTTCGTCGCGGCAGATGTGGTCTTCGTCGCCGTGCGCCGCTTCGGTGCTGCCTTTGCCTCAGCCTCAGAGGCGTCCTTCTTGGCGGCAGCTTTTTTCGGCGCGGCCTTCTTCACGGCCACCTTTTTCTTGTCCACCGTCTCCGTGCCACGTCCGCCGGCACGCCGACGCTCGGCAACGACATCGGTCTTGACCGTCTCACTGATCGGCGTTCCTGCCCCGCTCTGCCCCTTCAGACGATAGAACACCGTCGCAAGAGGTGGAACAGTGATGACGATGGACTGGTCGCGCCCGTGGAACGGATAGTCCTCGCTGGCGATATCGCCCGCATTGACAACGCCGCTCCCACCAAACTCCTCCAGATCGGAGTTGAACACCTCGACGTAGGTGCCCTTCGTCGGCACACCGATGCGGTAGCCGTGGCGCACCTCAGGGGTAAAGTTATGGACGCAGACGAGGAAATCGCTGCGCTCCTCGGCGCGCCGCACAAGGGCGACGACGCTGTTCTCATTGTCGTTGCAGTCGATCCACTGGAAACCGTTCCAGTCGAAATCGACCTGCCAGAGTGCCTTGTTATCGACGTAGAATTTGTTCAGTGCTTTGGAGTATGCGAGCATCTTCGTGTGCATCGGGTACTGCTCGACAAGATGCCAGTCAAGGCTGTCGTCGAAGTTCCACTCGATGAACTGCCCGTACTCACCGCCCATGAAGAGCAGCTTCTTGCCGGGATGTGCCATCCAGTAGCCGAAGAAGCCGCGCAGCCCCGCGAATTTCTGCCAGTAGTCGCCCGGCATTTTGCTGATGAGCGAGCACTTGCCGTGCACGACCTCATCATGCGAGAGCGGCAGGACGAAGTTCTCGGAAAATGCGTACATGAGCGAGAAGGTGAGTTTGTCCTGATTCCACTTACGGTAGATCGGGTCGAGGCTCACGTAGTCGAGCATGTCGTTCATCCAGCCCATGTTCCACTTGTAGTTGAACCCCATGCCGCCCATGTAGACGGGCTTGGAGATCAGCGGCCACGAGGTGGACTCCTCGGCGATCATGAGTGCCTGCGGATGATACTTGAAGATCGTCTCGTTGAGTTTCTTCAGGAACTCCATTGCCTCGAGGTTGCCCGTGTCGCCGTATTTGTTCGGCTGCCACTCGCCATCCTTGCGCCCGTAGTTGAGGTAGAGCATATTCGCGACCGCGTCGATGCGCAGGCCGTCGATGTGGAACTCCTCGAACCAGAACAGCGCGTTCGAGATGAGGAAGCTCTGCACCTCCGTGCGCCCGTAGTCAAAGTTGGTCGTGCCCCACTCCCAGTTTTCCGCGCGCTGCTCATTGTCGGACTCGTAGAGATTCTTTCCGTCGAAATGGCGCAGTCCCTGCTCATCCTTGCAGAAATGCCCCGGCACCCAGTCCATGATGATGCCGATGCCATTCGCATGGGCGGTATCGACGAGGTAGCGGAAATCGTCAGGCGTGCCGTAGCGGCTCGTCACAGCGAAGTAGCCCGTCGCCTGATACCCCCATGACCCATCGTAAGGGTGCTCGCAGAGCGGCATGAACTCGATGTGGGTATAGTGCATCTCTTTGACATAGCTGATGAGCTGATCCGCCATATCGCGGTAGGAGAGATACTCACTGTCCAGTGTGCGCCGCCACGAGCCCGCGTGCACCTCGTACGTGAGCATGGGGCGCTCGTAGGAGGACTCGTGTGCCTTCTTTTCCTGCCACGCTGCGTCCTTCCACTCATAGTGGTTCATGTCATAGGTGCGGGATGCGGTCTGCGGTTTTTTCTCCGCATAGAACCCGTAGGGATCCGCCTTCATAATGCGCGGTCCGCCCCACTGCGGCTCGATGGCGTACTTGTAGATCTCGCCCTCGCCGAGTCCCTCGACGAAGGTCTCCCAGATCTCACCGTCTCTGATCCGCTGCATGGGCTGCGCATTGGCGTCCCAGTCGTTGAATCCGCCGACAACACTGACGGACTTTGCATTCGGCGCCCACACGGTAAAACGGACGCCGCGTTTGCCGTCCCGTTCGATGAAGTGCGCGCCTAGCATTTCCTGTGCGTGATAATTCGTCCCCTGATGAAAGAGATAAAGATCAAACTCACTGAGTGCCGACGTCTTCATAAAACCCCTCCTATTTGCCCCCGAATACGCTGTTAGGAGATGATCAAAGGCTTGATGTCCCAGATATCCCGTGCGTATTCGTCAATCGTGCGGTCAGACGAGAAGCGGCCGGAGTACGCGACGTTCATCGCCGCCGTACGCGCCCAGCTCTCCTTGTCAAGGAACCGCTTCATCACCTCAACGCGTGCTTCATCGTACGCATTGAAGTCCTTCAAGATAAAGAATTCATCGTTCGCGTGCAGGAGATAATCATACAGCGAACGGAAATCTCCATAGGTGCCGTCGATGAGCTGCCCCAGCACATTGCGCACCTTTTCATTGGTATTGTACTCATCCCACGCCGAGTAGGTCCCATTCGCGTAGTAGTCCATGACCTCCTCGGCGCGCAGCCCGAAGATGACGCAGTGCTCATCGCCGACTGCTTCACGGATCTCGACATTCGCACCGTCCAGCGTACCGAGCGTAATGGCACCATTCATCATGAACTTCATGTTGCCCGTGCCCGATGCCTCCTTCGAGGCGGTCGAGATCTGCTCGCTGACATCCGCCGCAGGATAGACCAGTTCGCCGATGGAGACGCCAAAGTTCTCGATGAAGATCACCTTCATCATGTCATTGACCGAACGATCTTTATTGATGCGGTCAGCAACGGCATTGATGAGGCGGATCGTCTCCTTCGCGATGTAGTAGCCCGGTGCTGCCTTGCCTCCGAAGAAGTAGGTCACAGGCAATGTGAGATAGTTCTTGTCCTGCTTTGCACGCTGGTAGCGATACATGATGTGCAGGATGTTCATCAGCTGCCGCTTGTAGGAGTGGATACGCTTCACCTGGATGTCAAACATGGAGTCCGGGTTCAGACGCACGCCGTTGTGCGCCTCGATGTAGCGTGCCAGCCCCTCGCGGCGCAGGCGTTTGATCTCCATCAAACGCTTGCGGAAATGCGCATCCTCGACGAAGGGATGCAGCCCGTCCATCTGCTCCGGGAAGCGGTGCCATGCACGTGAGCCGAGCGACTCGTCGATCAGCGCAGTCAGCTCCGGGTTCGCCCCCATGAGCCAGCGTCGGTGTGTGATGCCGTTTGTCTTGTTGTTGAACTTGCGCGGTGTGTACTCGTAGAAGTCATGCAGTGTCGTCGACTTGAGAATCTCCGTATGGATCTTCGCCACGCCGTTGACACTGTGCCCGCCAACAATGGAGAGCCGCGCCATGTGCACAACGCCGTCCTGGATGATGGAGAGGGCACGTACCTTCTCCTCGTCGCCCGGATAGCGTCGGCGCACCTCCTCGAGGTGGCGGCGGTTGATCTCGTCGATGATCATGTAGATGCGCGGGAGCAGCGGACGGAACATATCGACGTTCCACGTTTCAAGGGCCTCCGGCATGATCGTATGATTCGTATAGGCGATGGTATCGCGCGTGATCGCCCATGCATCCTCCCATGTCAGCTGTTCTTCGTCAACCAGCACGCGCATCAGCTCCGCCACGCAGAGTGCCGGATGCGTATCATTGATGTGGATGCCGATCTTCCTGCCGAAATCGTAGATGCTCATGCCCGTCTTCTTGTAGTGACGGACGATGCTCTGCACACCTGCCGAGACAAAGAAGTACTCCTGAATAAGACGCATCCGCCGCCCCTCAAACGTACTGTCATCGGGATAGAGGTAGCGCGTGATCGACTCGACAAAGTCACGGTACTGATTGCGCTGCTGAATCTGCTCCTGGGTCAGCGTCCCGTAGTCGGAGAAGTCGCGGTTGACCTCGGCGTTCCACATGCGCAGCGTGTTCACCGTCGCATCGTGGTAGCCGACGATCGGCATATCGTACGGAACCGCCATGACAATCATCGGATCCTCATGGACAAGCTCCAGCTTGCCGTCTACCTCACGCATGTAGGCATTTCCGTAGAACTTCACATCGACGGACTTGTCGGGTTTGCGGTACTCCCATGCAAAGCCGTCGCGCAGCCAGTTGTCGGGCAGCTCGACCTGATTGCCGCCGACAATCTTCTGCTCAAAGAGCCCGTACTGATAACGGATGGTGCATCCATGCCCCGGCAGACGGTGTGCGGCGAGCGAGTCGATAAAGCACGCGGCGAGGCGTCCGAGTCCGCCGTTGCCGAGCCCTGCATCCGGCTCCTCCTCGTAGGCATCCGAGAGCTTCAGATCGAACTCCTGCAGGACTTCCTTCATCGCCTCCTCAATGCCGAGATTGATGAGATTGGCGCGCAGGAGACGGCCGAGCAGAAACTCAATGGAAAAATAGTAGATCTGCTTGACGCGCTTCTGCGTATACTGCCGATTCGTCTTGATCCAGTTGTCCGAGATGGACTGCTTCGCCGTCGCCGCAATCGTCTTGTAGATTTCGGCTTCGGTCAGCTCATCGAGATCCCGCCCAAAGAGAACGTGTGCCGTTGTGATAAAGCGGCTCTTCAGGATCTTCTTCATCGTTTCGTAAGACTTCCCTGCGGGTCTTACCATCTTTTCCTTATGCGCCAAAACGTCCACTCCTTTTCCAAAGCCCCGAGAGTTCCCTTATTCCGCTTCCTGCCGGCGGCAGGCATCCCTAAAAGCAAACCAGAAGCCGCAAGCGGCTTCTGACAAGTCCTATACGTCTATATCGTCGCATTTTTGCGTATCACGAGCGGGTATTCCATGGCTCCCTTCAACCACTTGTCCGCCGTGATGACGACATTCTTATCGCAGATGACGTTCTCGACGAGCGCGCCATTCTGGATGTCGCATTTCTGCATGATGATCGAGTTGCGGATCTTCACCCCGCGCCCGACGGTCACACCGCGAAACAGGATGCTGTTCTCCACCTCGCCGCGTATGATGCAGCCGTTTGCGATGAGAGAGTTCTCCACCTTCGCCGTGTCCTTGTACTGGACGGGGACGCCGTCCTTGACCTTCGTATAGATCGGGCGCTCGCCCATGAAGAGCTCCTCCCAGACCGACGGGTCAAGGATCTCCATGTTTGCACGATAGTACGTAGACATCGAGTCCACATGCGCCATATAGCCGTCGTGCGCATAGGCAAACATCGTGTAGTTCGCAGCGCGGCGGATGATGCCGTCGAGCAGGAACCTCTGCCCGCCATGCTCGTAGGCATAGCGGACGCACTCGACGAAGACATCCTTCTCCATCAGGTAGACACCCATGGAAACCTTCATCCCCTCGTAGGCGACGGGCTTTTCAGTGATATCGAGAATGAGCCCGTTCTCCGCCGTCTCAAGGACCACATTGCTGCCCGTGTTCTCATCCTCAGTCGTATGCGAGACGAGTGTGATGTCCGCGCCCGTGTTCTGATGGAAGCGCAGCACCTCGTCAAAGTCTACATTGTAGACGAAACTGCCGTTTGCGAGCAGAATATAGTCTGCCGAAGCATGCTCGATAAAGTCGAGGTTATGATAGAAATTCTTGAGATCGCCCTTGCGCTGCTGCGTATCATCAGGCACTGCAGGAAGGTAGAAGAGCCCATCGTGGCGGCGTGCCAGATCCCAATCCTTGCCGGAACGCAGATGATCGAGGACAGAGCGCGGCTCATCGGGGAGCATCACGCCCACCTTGTGTATGCCGGAATTGACCATGCTCGACAGGGCAAAGTCAATCAGGCGATATCGTCCGGCAAAGGGAATGGATTCCACCGCACGGCGGTCGGCAAGCTCACGAATCAGCGAGCCGTCCTCCTGCAGATTGATCAATCCCATGATAGTATTCATCGTTTCACCTTTCCATTCCCCGCAGTTCAGCCGACCTGTTGTTCACTCTCGGCAGCTGTCACCGTCTCCCCCTCGGGGATCACGGCGATCTGTGACTGCTCACCAGCGACCTGTGCACCTGCGTCGACCGTGACGTTCTGTGCCAGGATGGCGTAGTCCACCACAGCATCCGCACCGACGCGCGCCGAGGGCAGGAGAACGGAGTTGCGTACCACGGCCCCCTTGGCAACGCGTACACCCGGGAAGATCACAGAGTTCTCGACGGTTCCGAGGATCATCGAGCCCTCACTGATCATCGAGCGCACGATCCGTGCTTCCTTGCCGACGAACTGGGGCGGCATCGACGGATTGAACGAGTAGATGCGCCACTTGCCCGACAGCTCAAACGGAGGCTCGTCCTGCAGGAGATCCATGTTCGCCTGCCAGAGGCTCTCAATCGTACCGACATCCTTCCAGTAGCCGTTGAATGCGTACGAATACAGGCGTCCGCCATCCGTCAGCATCTTTGGAATGATGTCCTTGCCAAAGTCGTGGCTGGATGTCTCGCTCTTCGCATCCGCCGTGAGATATTTCTCCAAATAGTCACGGTTGAAGACATAGATGCCCATCGACGCAAGATTGCTCTTCGGTTTCGCGGGCTTTTCCTCGAACTCGATAATGCGCCCGGTCTCGTCCGTGTTCATGATACCGAAGCGCGGCGCCTCATCCCACGGTACCTCAAAGACACCGATGGTTGCCTCGGCCTTCGTCTTCTTGTGCTGCTCGAGCATCCACGCATAGTCCATTGTATAGATGTGATCGCCCGAGAGGATGAGCACGTAGTCGGGATCCGACATATCAATGAAGTTAAGGTTCTGATAGATGGCATCCGCCGTACCGCGATACCAGTCCGCACCCTTCTCGCGTGCATACGGCGGCAGGACGAAGAGCCCTCCGTCGCGCTTGTCGAGGTCCCATGCGCTGCCCGAGCCGAGGTACTGGTTCAGCTCAAGCGGACGGTACTGCGTCAGCACGCCGACGCGTTCAATGCCGGAATTCACGCAGTTGCTCAGTGGAAAATCAATAATGCGGTACTTCCCGCCAAACGGAACGGCGGGCTTTGCGACGCGCTTCGTCAGTGCGCCGAGGCGGCTGCCTTGCCCGCCTGCCAGAATCATTGCCAAGCATTCAATCTTTCTCATAGGACATTCTCCCCTCACGGATACCGGGCGGTATCCCCACCATGTATGCAATGGCTGATCGACGAAGTCTATGGTGCACTTGTTCGACACGCCATGTTTCTGCCGATTTGAAACGCATTTCAGCTTCTTTTCCACGCATTTCTTTTCGTATTCTCTCCCCCTGCTTATTGTTTCATTAGGTAGGTATTCGATACACGAAAAGAATTTTCCTGCCTTTTTCTTTCAATTTTCAAAAAAATTTTTGAAAATCTGTGATATTGTGCGTCTCTACATTATTTATCGTAGCATGATTATAATATATGGTTGTCGTAATGGCAAGCGCAGAAACAATAATAAATTGAATACAGTGCTCAGGGCGAACCTCCCTATAGCATCCCGTAAGTTGTAAAATAAATTGACGCAAAAAGTTCCATTTTGCAAACGGTTCAGTTAAACTTTTAGTCACAACACAAAAAGAAACTGAAAGTGAGACTGCAAAATGGAACAGAATCATTGTACTACAAAAACAGGGAAATGGAAACAGCTGACGGAGCGGGATCGGTACAAAATCGAAGCCTATTTCCAGGCCGGGTTGAAGCCGCAGGAAATCGCCGCGTACATTGGCTGCTCCAAGCGTACGATTGAGCGGGAGCGGCGTCTTGGAATGACAGCACAGCTCAAACCTGCGACAAAGAATATCAAGACCTGCGGAGACCTGCAGGTGCAGTGGGTGTATCTTGCCGATGCAGCACAAAGACGACACGAGGAAAACGCTGCTCGTAAAGGGCGGGGGCTGAAAATCGATAAAGACCACGCGCTTGCTCGACACATTGAACATAAGATCAAAACAGAAAAATGGTCTCCTGCGGCAGTTATCGGTGAGCTCTGTCAACGCGGCTGGAGCTATGATGTCCGCATTTGTGTCAAGCCCCTGTATAACTATATCGATCAGCAGCTGTTTCTCGAACTCACAAACGACGACCTCCTCTACAAAAAGAATCGAGACAAACAGACAGAAAACAGCAGGCACGGCGTTGCGTGGAATAACCGGGACGGGAAAAGCATCGACGAGCGCCCTGAGCCGGTGAATCGGAGAGAGGAGTTCGGATATTGGGAGATTGACTTGGTTTGTCGGTCGCAAAGGGACAAAGCCGGTAATTTTAACATTGGTCGAGCGGCAGACGAGGAAATCACTCTATGTTCTGATAAAGAACAAGAGCCCAAAAGAGGTGCTGCAAGCACTTCGTCGGTTGCAGCAGCGCGTCAAAGGAGACTTTACGCACGTATTCAAGAGTATCACGGCGGACAACGGGTCAGAGTTTTTGGATGGCGAAGGAATGAAGCGTGCCGCCAAATGCGGCGAGGTATATTACGCGCATCCGTACAGCAGCTGGGAGCGTGGAAGCAACGAAAACGGAAATCGGATGCTGCGCAGGTTTCTTCCCAAGGGAACGGACTTCAGCAAATTGAAGCCGAAGGAACTGCAGCGGATCGAAGATTGGGTTAACAACTATCCGCGCAAAATTTTCGGATATAAGTCAGCAAATGATATGTATGCTGCGATGATATAACTCGCTAAAAGTTTAACGAGACCTTGCGACAATTAAACTTGCAATTTGCCCCGCCTCCTAGTCGTCCCAAAAAAATATTGCATTTTATTTGTCCGTGTGATAGAATGACGCAGTACATTTTTCATTGAGGAGGTGAACAATTTGCCAAACATTAAGGCATCCATTCTGAGTGTAAAATCTGACGCCAAGCGCCATGCACGCAATGTTGCGGAAAAGACGCGCGTCCGCCGTGCCATCCGCAGCGTCAACGATGCTGTTGCTGCCGGCAACGCAGATGAGGCGAAAACCCTCCTCGTCGCAGCATACAAGTCCATCGACCAGGCTGCTGCAAACAACGTCTACCACAAGAACGCTGCAGCACGCAAGAAGTCACGCCTTGCCAAGAAGGTCAACGCGCTGGCACAGTAAGGATAGAAAAACGCCATTCCGTGCGAAATGGCGTTTTTTTGTATCCATTTATTTGATGCGTTTGAATACATAGAACCCGATCGCTGCCTGCAGAATACTGAGCGCAGCGAGCATGGCAAATGCCGTCTGCAGCGTCGTGAGTGAGGAGACGAATCCGATGGCGGCAGGTCCAGCGAGGATGCCGAGATATCCCATGGTGCTGACGGCGGAGACCGCCGCACTGACCGGCATGACGTTCTGCCGCCCCATTAGAGAGAAGAAGACGGGCACGATGTTCGCGCTCCCGATGCCGATGGCAAAGAAGCCGACGTAGAGCAGCGCATCTACGGGTGCAAACATGACGAGCAGAATTCCGCCGAACGCGAGCAGTGCACCACCGACGGCAACGGAAAGCGCGCCGATGCGCTGGACGACGCGGTCGCCGAGAAAACGCATCGTGAGCATCGCGGCAGAGAAAACGGAATAGCCCGTGCCCGCAAGCGCGAGATCCATGCCGCGCACGGTGGTCAGGTAGACGCCGCCCCAATCCATGACCGCTCCTTCGCTGAGGAAGGCGATGAACGCCGTCATGCCGACAAAGACGATGATGCCGCGCGGCAGTGCGAGCAGTGCGCCGCCGCCCCCACCGTACGGAATCAGATGACGTCCGAACACTACCGTCAAGAGGAGGATGAGCCCCGCCGCAATCGCCGTCGACTGAAATGGCGTGAGACCGAGCAGCCCGACCCATACGCCGTAAAGTCCCGCACCGGCGAAGCCGCCGAGGCTCCAGAAGGCGTGCATTCCGCTCATGATGCGCCGCCCAATGCCCTTTTCCACCAGTACGGCGACGATGTTGACCACGACGTCGATGCAGCCCATCACCGCACCGAAGATAAGTACGATCGGCACGGCGAGCGAAAGTGCGTCCACGCATGAGACGAGCAGAAGAGTTGCCGCAAAGAGGATCGAGGCCGTCATGACGACGCGGCGACACCCGAGCCGCATGGCGAGTGCACCCGAGAGCGGCATCGTCAGGAGAGAGCCGACCCCGATGCAGAGCAGCAGCATCCCGAGCACATCGTCCCCCACCATCAGCCGCTCGCGCAGGAGCGGGACGAGCGGCGCCCACGTCGCTGTGCCAAAGCCTCCGATGAAGAAGAAGGCACGTGCCGCGTGAACCTCGCACATCCCAATTTCTTTTTTCCTCGTATCCCCCATGATGCTCCCCATTTCGCTGCACCGTCCAAAACTCACGCCATTCTACCATAGAAATAGAAAAAAGCAAGCTGCGTTTCTGGACAGATATGGTATTGCACTGTAGGATTACAATAGATATAGTATCTCACGGATAAAGAGGATGATGGCATGAACGAACCGGCAGTAAAGGAAACACTCTGGACGCACGAATTTCTCGGCATGAGCCTCGTCAGCTTCCTCATCTATCTGACCCAATACGCAATGATCGCAGCACTCCCCATTGTCATGATGCAGGAGTACGGAGGCGGTGACGTCGAGGCAGGCCTCGCCATGACCTTCTTCCAGATCGGTACGGTCGCTGCGCGTCCCTGTGCGGGCATTCTCATCGACGCCGTCAACAAGCGGCAGCTCATGATCGTCATCAGTGTCCTGTTCTTCATCGTTATGGCACTCTTCCTCGTCGCCTCGGCGATCTCCATGCTCTACGGCCTGCGCCTCCTCCACGGCGTCATCTTTGCCGTGGCGACAACGACAGCGGCGGCACTCGCGGCGCTGATTCTCCCTCCATCGCGCAAGGGTGAGGGCATCGGCTACTTTGCTCTCTCCACCAACCTCGCGATGGTCGTCGGCCCCATGGTTGGCCTGCTCATCATGGAGCATTTTTCTAGCACGGCGCTCTTCACTGCACTCAGCATACTCGCCGCGCTCTCCATCGTGATGAGCACGATGCGTCTGCCCGATGCCGTCATTCTGCCGCAGGGTGCACGACGCCGCCTCTCCGTCCAGACGTTTATCGAGCGACGCGCGCTCGCGCCCGCCCTTATCGCGGGGATTCTCTTCTTCGCCTACGGCAGCGTGCTCACCTTTATCCCGCTCTATACGCGCAGTCTCGGGCTGTCGGCAGAGACGAGCCTCTTCTACGCCTGCTATGCGGGAGCGATTCTCGTGACACGCCCCTTCGTTGGACGCATCTTTGACCGCATGGGGCCGGACTATACGGTCTACCCCGGAGTACTTCTCTTTGCCGTGGGCATGGCGCTCCTCGGCAGCATCACGGGGCTCACGGGACTGATCGGCGCCGCCCTGCTCCTCGGCGCAGGGTTCGGCGCGGTCACGCCTGCGCTGCAGACGCTCGCCGTGCGCAGTGTCCCCGCATCGCGTGCCGGCGTCGCTACGGCGACCTACTTCTGGTCCCTCGACATCAGCGTCGGGCTTGCCGCCGCAGGGCTCGGCATCGTCGCCGTCACGTACGGCTATGCGTTCACCTACCGCATCGTGGATGTTGTCGTCATCATCGTCGCCGCACTCTGCTACACCATCTGGCGGCGCATGGAGAAAAAGGAATAGGGATCGTCAAATCGGCTGCTGTACGAAGAAATCATACATACAGCAGCCGCTTTTTAGGAAGCACTGATAAAATGAGGTCTGCCAGATTGGCGTAGATTTTTTGTCCGATTGAGGCAGCAAACCGGACGCATAGCAGAGGCTATGTGGAGGATTTGCTAACGAAAAGCGGGCGAAAAAGATGCGTCAAGATGGTTGTGCCGAATTTATCAGTGCTTCCTTTACATTCCGCTCTCCTTTTTCTGCTCCTCCTCTGCTTCCCTCGCCTTCTTCTCTGCCTTTTTGCGTTCCTTGTAGGCACGCGCATCGATTTTTTCCAAATAGCTGTCGGGGATGCGGGCGACCGCCTTCGGTTCGACCGCATAGAGTTTTTTGTAATAGTCCTCTGCCGCATCACCGTTGCCCATCTCATCGTAGATCTCTGCGGCGATCAGATACCCATAGGGGCTCTTTGCATCCACCTCGATCGCCTTCAATGCGTCGGCAAGTGCGCCGTCACGCTCACCGAGCATGCGCCGTACATCCGCGCGGTTGACCCACGTGAGGACGTCCGTCGGAGCATCGGCGACACCGCGGTCGGCGTCGGCGTGGGCGCGGTCAGCGTCGCCCAGCACAGCATAGGCACGTGCACGAATGACATAGCTGAGGGCAGGCTTGTCGTCGTGCGCCGCACCAAAGACACGCGCCATCAGAATGAGGGCACGCGTTCCGTCGCCATAGTCACTGTAGGCGTCGCTGTTCTCGCGTATTTTATCCATCGCCTTCGCATCGGCGCTCTCAACCGCCGCATGCTCCGCCTCACGTTCGGCGGCACGCGCCTGCTCCTCGCTGCGCAGCCTCTCCCGCGCGACGCTCGCCGTCTCCCCGACGTACGCATCCCCAACGAGAGAGATGAGCTGTGCCCCCGCCTTGGCTTTTTCCACCAGGGGCAAGAGTGCCGCATTGATCCGGGCGTCGCCGCGCATCGATACGCCGCCGCCGCGCGTCAGAGCGAGCCCCCAGTCCGCTGCCGTATCATAGTCGTGGAAGGCACGGGCCAATGCGCCTGCAGCGAGATAGGCGTTCTCGGGACTGTTGTCGTAGTCCTCATCCGTCTGCGTCGCCGTGAGGAGCGGCGTGCCGTCGATGCAGACCGTCCGCCGATCCGTCACCGTCACGTGCCCCGCACTGTATGCCGTAAGCATCTCCGCGAGCTTTGCCTCACGCCGCTCTGTCGCAGGATGATCGGAGAAATCGTCCTGCGGGAGGTCCTTGTCCTTTGGGTTCTGGTACTCACGCAGATCCTGGGTCACATACGTCAGATAGTAGCCCATGCGTGCCATCGCCGCCGCTCCGCCGCCGGGGTTGAATCCCGCACTCGTCATGATGTGGAAGCCGCCCTCGTCGGCCTCGTACTCTGTGGGAAGTGTGATATTTTTAGCAATGGAGTAGCCCGCCAGTGCGTTGAGCTTGTTCCAGTCCATCAACCCCGCATCCATGTTGAGAAAACTCAGCCCGTAGTACTGTGCTGCCGCCTTCGCGTAGTTGTGTGCGCTGTGCTGGCGGATGCCGTGCGTCATCTCATGCCCGAGCACCGCCGCGAGCTCATCCTCGCTGCCGTTCAGCCCGCGGATCAGCCCGCGGTTGATGCTCACATAGTCCGTTGGATAGCACGCCGCATTGAAGATGGGGCTGTCGTTCACCGCCCAGACAAAGGGAAGGGAGTTCACGCGGAGCACATAGTCTCCGTCCCGCACGAGCCGCTGCATCACATAATCGACAAGCGCAATATCGCGTGCATTTCGTGCGCGTCCGTTTTCCTCTATATCCTGTCGCTCGCTCTCATGCTGCGCGTGAACATCGTTGCCGAGCGCGAGTACCGCACCGAGTGCCGAGTGGTACGCGCCGAGCACGCCGAGTGCCTGTGCGGCAATTCCCCATGCGTCGATTGCCTCCACACGCGCGGGCGGGAAAAAAATTCCCGTCGTTATGGTAAGCGCGGCAAGTACCGCACATAATTTCTTTCGCATCATCCACCTCATTCTCCATGATATTGTTTGTTATCATAGCACATCTTTCTTAAGGAATCACTGGTAAAATGAACTTCATATCCGTGATTTCCCGTTCTGCGGAAACATATTCCTCTTGCCATATGTGATATACTAATATCAGTAATGAATGAGTAAATGAAGGAGGAAGCATTATGGAATTCAAAGAGCTTATTCGTGATCGTTTCTCCTGCCGCGCGCTTTCAGATCGGGATATTCCGCACGATGTCTTAGGGCGTATCTTCGAAGCAGCACGCCTTGCGCCGACGGCTGTCAACAAACAGCCGTTTAAGGTCTGGGCGATCCAGAGCCCCGCCGCCCGTGCAAAACTCGCGGAGGCAACGAACTATACCTTCGGTGCCGGCGTCTTTCTCGTCGTCGGAGGAAAAGCAAATGAAGCATGGGTGCGCTCCTATGATGAACGCAACTTCGCTGATGTCGACGCCTCCATCGTCGCGACGCACATCATGCTCGCCATCCACAACGAAGGCCTCCGCTCGACATGGGTCGGACACTTCGACGCACCGAAGCTGAAGAAAGCATTCCCCGCAATGGCGGACTATGATCTCATCGCGCTCTTCCCCGTCGGCTACCCGACCGAGAAGGGGCTCCCCTCTCCGCGTCATCCGCAGCGCAAGAGCGCAACAGAGATCGTGGAGGTCCTCTGAGTGACACCGGCGTCCTCGGATAGAAAAATCCCCCGCAGCAGCGGGGGATTTTTCTATCCGAAACGAAAGATATTACTTTGTGAAGTTGAACGCGCGCTTGCCCGGATAGACCGCACTTGCGCCGAGCTGTTCCTCGATGCGCAGAAGCTGGTTGTACTTCGCAACGCGCTCGGAACGGGACGGAGCCCCCGTCTTGATCTGCGCCGTGTTGAGTGCAACAGCGAGATCGGCAATCGTCGTGTCCTCGGTCTCGCCCGAGCGATGCGACGTGACCGCCGTATAGCCCGCCTTATGCGCCATCTTGATTGCCTCAAGCGTCTCGGAAACCGAGCCGATCTGGTTCAGCTTGATGAGGATGGAGTTCGCCGCACCGAGCTCGATACCCTTCTTCAGGCGCTCCGTATTCGTGACGAAGAGATCGTCGCCGACGAGCTGAACCTTGTGCCCGAGTGCCTTTGTCATCGCCTTCCAGCCGTCCCAGTCCTCCTCGTCGAGACCGTCCTCAATCGAGTAGATCGGGAACTGGGCGATGAGCGACTCCCAATGCTTGATGAGATCATCGGATGTGAACTTCTTGCCGGACTTTGGCTGATGATAGAAGCCCTTTCCCTTCTCCTTGTCCTTCCACTCGGAGGAAGCTGCATCCATCGCGAGGACGAAATCCTGTCCGGGCTTGTAGCCGGCGTTCTCAATCGCCTTCAGGATGTGCTCGATCGTGTCCTCATCGGAATCGAGATCCGGCGCAAAGCCGCCCTCGTCGCCGACTGCCGTCGTCTTGCCTTCCTTCTTGAGGAGTGCCTGCAGCGCATGGAACACCTCCGTCGACCAGCGCAGTGCCTCGCGGAACGTCGGTGCGCCTGCCGGCATAATCATGAACTCCTGCGTATCGACGGAGTTCGTCGCATGTGCACCGCCGTTCAGAATGTTCATCATCGGAACGGGCAGGACGTTCGCCTGCAGACCGCCGAAGAAGCGATAGAGCGGAATATCCTCGGACTTTGCCGCCGCATCTGATGCTGCAATCGAAACAGCAAGAATCGCGTTTGCACCAAGTTTCGACTTGTCTTTCGTGCCGTCCACATCGAACATCGCCTGGTCGACGGCATAGATGTCGCTCGCCTCAAGGCCGAGGAGTGCAGGAGCGATCTTCTTGTTGACGTTGTTAACCGCCTTTGAGACGCCCTTGCCGCCGAACTTCGACTTGTCGCCGTCACGCAGCTCCAGTGCCTCGAACTCGCCCGTGGATGCACCCGAGGGAGAAGCACCACGGCCAATCGTGCCGTCCTCGAGAACGACCTCCGCCTCTACTGTCGGATTGCCGCGTGAATCGATGATCTCACGACCGATGACCTGAGCGATTCTTAAATAATCACGCATGAAAATTCCTCCTCATCACCATAACGAAAGGGTGCCCCTTCCGAATACGCCAATTCCCAGGCGCATCCTTCTCTGTGATATTATACGTTCTTTCTTGCCAAAAATCAATGTGGCAACACCTCATGCCGGAACTTCCTTAAAACTTTTTAGGAAAGCACGAAATCACTCAGAAGAACCTTGATACAAGAATAAACAACCCGTATTCGACATTATTAGTGTATATTTTTTTCTATTGTGTGACTTGGGTTACAAAATTTTCAAACAAAATATGATAAAATACGAAGTATCAACGGGGAATACGAAACGTCCTCCCCGACATCTTTCCCCCCCGTTGATCATCCCTCTATGGGAACGTTTCCCTGCGTTCCTATTGTAAGGCAAAATCCTTACATCCCATTTCTCAAGCCGCAGGTATTCCCAACCTGCGAGCATCCCTTTCCAGGAAAAAGAGCCGACCATCCTGTCGGCTCTTTTTCTATGCGTATTTATCCGAGCGCAACATCGAGCATCATCATGAGCGTAAAGCCAACCGCAAACGAGAGTACGCCGATGTTCGAGTGCTCTCCCTCGCTCATCTCCGGGATCAATTCCTCCACCACGACGTAGATCATCGCGCCCGCCGCAAAGGAAAGCGCATAGGGCAGAACGGGCACGATGAGTGCCGTTGCAAGTACTGTCAGCACGCCGCCGATCGGCTCGACCGCCCCCGAGAGGACGCCGCCCGCAAAAGCGCGCCACTTTCCCATCCCCGCTGCACGCAGCGGCATCGAGATGATCGCGCCCTCGGGAAAGTTCTGGATGGCAATGCCGAGCGAGAGCGCGAGCGCGGCACCAAGCGTAATACCCTCGCTGCCGCTCAGCCAGCCCGCGTAGATTGCGCCGACCGCCATTCCCTCGGGGATGTTGTGCAGGGTCACGGCAAGGACAAGCATCGTCGTCCGCGAAAGGCGGCTGTGCGGTCCTTCCGCCTGCTGCGCATTCATATGCAGATGCGGGATAATGTGATCGAGTACGAGGAGAAAGAGCGTCCCCGCCCAGAAACCAACGACGGCAGGAACAAAAGCGAACTGCCCGAGATCGGCAGAGCCCTCCATCGCAGGGATGAGGAGGCTCCAGACCGATGCCGCCACCATGACGCCTGCGGCAAAGCCCGTCAGCCCGCGCTGCACACTGCGGTTAAGCGTATCCTTCAGAAAGAAGACACAGCCGGCACCGAGTGCCGTCCCGAGAAAGGGGATCATGAGTCCCTCAAAAACATCTGACATAGCATCACCTCTTTATGAAAAGTATATCAGATGATTAGGTTGATATCAATGATAATTCTTCTCATTTATTACGGCATCTTATGATAGTCTATGGCCCCGCCATAGCAATCGCAGAGTCTCTGTGCGTATGGATCATGTTCCTCGTCGAAATTTTTTACGGCGATTGTGCCCAAGGAATATCGTTTGTAGAGAACAGATCTGGGAATCACCATGCCGCGGTCAATCACCTGTTCTTTTAGATCCATCAGCTGCGCATAAATCACCTCATACATGGCAACGTCAGGAGACATCCTCCGCAGCTGATCTGTTTCTGCCATCGCCTGTGCCATGATCTCCTGATAATATGCCTTGGTTCTCCGCGCACTGAGTCTGATATACATAGTTCCTTACTCTCCATCGAACAGGCAAAAAAAGGCACGCTGCTCCTGTGCGTGCGTGCCGTTTCCTTTACTCCAACGAAACAATTTTATTCTTCAGTACGTAGACGAGTGCCTGCGTGCGGTCATTCACCTTCAACTTGTGAAAGACGCTGGTGAGATGGTTCTTGACCGTCTTTTCGGAGAGCCCTAGTGCCTTGCCAATGTCCTGATTCGACAGCCCCTTTGCGATGCAGCCGAGCACGTCCATCTCGCGCGGAGTGAGGCGTTCCCCGCGGCTCTCGTCCCAGATTTCCTTCGCCATGCGCCCAACGTCGCCCGAGATCGCAGGCGTGCCAAAGAGACGCTCGGCGAGCTTCGGATAGACGAAGGGATTGCCCTCGTTGACCATGTGGATCGCCTTGATGAGCACATTCGGTTCGACGTCCTTGAGCAGGTAGCCGAGTGCCCCGTTCTTCAGCATTTCGAGCACATAGTTATCGCTGTCGTGGATCGTGAGCGCGATGATCTTCACGCGTGAGCGCGCCTGCTTCAGCTGCTTCGTCACGTCCAGCCCCGTCAGCCCCGGCATATTGATATCGAGCAGGAGGATGTCGGGTTTAAGCATGAGCGTGCGCGCCAGTGCTTCCTGCCCGTCCTCTGCTTCGCCGACGACCTCGAGATCGTCTTCAAAATTCAGTACGCGCTTGATCCCCTGCCGCAAGAGCGCGTGGTCGTCTGCTAAGAGTATTCTGATTGCCACCCTTGATCTCCTCTTTCCGTCGTATTTCATCACTCGTCCAACACATGTGCTGTGAGAAAAATCATCAGTTCCGTCTCATTTCTGCTCGTCCGTACCGTACGGAAGAATGCTCCTAAGAGCGGCAGGTCGCCGAGAAACGGAATCTTCGCGAGCGTACGCGACTCATCGCTGTCAATGAGCCCGCCGATCACCATCGTCTCGCCGTTTTTCAGGCGGACCGTGGTGTCCGCACTCCGCTTTTGGAAACGGTACGCTTTCAGATCGTCAACGAAAACGGGCGTACTGACCTCCGTGTGCACACGCGCGACGATGTTGCCATCTGCCGTGACGCGCGGCGTATAGCGCAGGATGATCCCTGCCTCGCGGTACTCGATGCCGGTCGTCGTGACATTATTCGATGTCGTCACAACCGGCACGGGCACCTCCGCACCGATATTGATCAGTGCTTCACGCCCCTGCACGGTCGTCACGTTCGGACGGGCAAGCATCTTTGCCTTGCCCTCCGAGACGAGTGCGCGGATCGCTGCCGTGTAGTAGAACTCATACGGCATGCCCTCAGGTCCGCGCCCAAAGCGTATGATCCCAGGAGCACTCGCGCCGTCCATCCCCGCATTGCGTCCGCTGACGTGCCAGCTGCCTGACGCATCGCGTGAGACGTCCGGGTACTGCGGCAGAGGCGACCATGACCAGTCGATGCCGAGTTCCTTTGCCGCCCGCTTGGAGACGGCAACAACGCGCGCCTCAAGCGACACCTGACGCGGGGCCGTGTCGAGTGCAGAAACAATCTCACGTACGGCACGAGCCTCCGACTCCGTACCGTAAAAGAGAAGCGTATTCGTCGCCGTATCCACAAGGACGCGCTGCGGCACATTGGAATCCGAGTCCTCATTTTCGCTTGTATCTTTATTACTTTTCGACACAATCGCGCGTTTTCCTTCACCCGTGAGGGATAAATTTGCCGCATGGGCGAGTTCCTCGGGATCGGCATAGCGGACGACATAGGTATGAACGCTCCGCTGTGCATCGCGCACCTCTGTGCCGACGGCCAGCCACACCTCCCCATGCCGTTCCAGGTGGATCCCGCGAGCGGCAGCAATGAGGTGCAGCACCTCCTCCGCCTCTCCTGTGAGATGCGCCGTTACCGTCCCTGTCACACTGTCATCGACGATGAGCGGCAGATTCCCCATGCGCGCCGCCGCGAGGAGGACAGACCGCACATCGCCGCCCGTCACATCAACGGTCACGGATGCAGCAGAAACCGGTGCAGCAAAGAGCAGCAGTCCAAAGAACGCAGTCCTGATGATCCATCGCTTCATCCTATTTACTCCCTCGTAAGCGTAATGACGCCATGCGCCGTGCGCATTGTCGCCGTTCGCTCGGTTAGTGCGTCAAGTGTATACCCGTGCCATGTATCGCCCACAGCAAGTGCTGCGCTGTCCTTCCCTCTAGCAAGGATGGCGATCCTCCGTCCATCTGTCCCCGTCACAATGCCGCGCAGCACGAGCAGCGTATCTGCCTTGGGCTGCGCCTGCGGCGTCATCGGCAGAGCGGCAGGAGTGGGCTGCGACGGCAGCTTTTCCTCGTGCGGCTTTGCCGAGAGCGGCACAGCACCCGTCTCCCCCTCCGCTGCATGCGCCATGGTAAAGGGGTTGTGCAGAGCCCTGCCCTCCGCCGCAGCAGAAAGCCCCTGCACCTCTGTCACGGACACATCAGAACGGCTGACCGTGGGCGGCACAGACACCGGTGGAGGTTCCTCATGGAGCATGGCTCCGAGGGAAAGGAGCAGGAGCAGTCCCGCGCCGACCGCTGCCTGCTGACGCCGATACCGCGCACTGAGATAATCTTTCCAGCGTTCGAGCACGCATACCTCCGATAAGCAAAGAGGGACTGCTGCTGCAGTCCCCCCCAAAAACCATCCACACGCTCAGACGTGCGGTTCCCATACCGCATGCCTAAGCATTTTTTCATCGCCGCTTAGCCCTTTTTCTTCAGCTCCTGCAGCTTCGGTCCCATGATGCGCTTATACGCCTCGACACCCGGCTGATCAAATGCATCGACATCCGCCAGTTCCCCCTCGTAGGCGATGGACATCGCGAGCATATAGAGCAGCTCACCGAGATGATATGGCGTCAGTTCCGGCAGTCCAAACACTGCGCTGTAACGCTTGTTTGAGGCGAGTGCATCTGCATTTGACTGACGTGCAACCTCGAGGGCTTCCCCCATTGTCACACCCGCAATATCGGCGAGCTTCCTGACCTCAGGGAATACGTTCGGAATGACAAGATCATCCGCCCACTTGTCGATGCGAATAAACTGCACGACTTTATTGAGCTTGCCCTGCTGATGCTGCTGCGTCTGCGCGTGCATATCCGTCGTACCGACCGCAACGACAGGGGTACGACCGTAGCAGACTTCCTTGCCCTCCTTGTTGAACTGCTTGCCGAGCGATTCGGCAAGCAGCTGAATGTACCACTCGGAGACGGACTTCAGATAGTCGCCGTACGGCATCATGACCTCGATATCGCGGCCGTGCTTTTCGGATGCGGCAAACTTCAGTGCCGCATTGAGCATCGCGGGATTCTGCCAGAGATCGTCATTCTGACACGCCTTGTCCATATCGCGTGCACCCGCAAGGAAACTCTCAATATCAAAGCCAATGCACGCGGCAAGCGTCAGCCCGACCTCGGTAAAGACAGTGAATCGTCCGCCTACGCCATCCGGCACGGCGAACTGCTTCCACCCCTTCTCAATGGCGAGCTTCTTCAGCAGAGTTGGCTTCTCCTCGTTCGGGTCGGTGACCGCGACCACCTCAACCTCGATATTGTCCGCCTTCATGAACGCATCGTACATCACCATGAAGTTCGACATCGTATCGAGCGTGCCGCCCGACTTCGAGATGACGAGCAGCATGATACGCAGCGGCTGTCCGCCATGCGTTTTCTTGATCTGCGCGACATCCTTCATGTGATTGATAATGTCACCCGTGCGGCGCGGATCGATGTTGTTGCCGCTGAAGTAGATACGCGGATAGTTGCTGCGCTGCTCATTCGAGAGCGAATTCCAGAGCTCGCCGCAGTGCACATCAAACAGTACCTTGTTCCCGAGGTACGAGCCGCCGATGCCAAGGGAGATCACGACATCCGTATTCTCCTGTGCGTGCTTTCCAAGCTCTTTCAGCCGTGCAAGGGATGCAGGAGAGTTGATATTTCCTTCCTTGATGTATGGCGTCTGCGAGAACAGCACCTTCTCCGGCTCCCCATCCTTCGAAAGATGTGCGCGGATAAAGCCCGTCTCGCGCATGATCTTCATTGCGGCATGTGCCTTCTTCAGATCTTCTGCATAGGAGGCAAGATCGGCATCCGTCACTTTCCCCTCGCCGTAGAGGTTGTCATAGTCAAACGTAAACCCTGACTTCAGTACAAGACTCATCCCAAAAGCCCCTTTCTTTATGCGCGGATCTCCGTGAGCAGTTCGTCCGTCTTCTCCTTTAACAGGGCTTTGTCCTGACGCGTCTCCACATTGAGACGAATCACAGGCTCTGTATTCGACATACGCAGATTGAAGCGCCACTTGTCAAACTCGATGGAGAGACCATCCACCTTCGTCACCTTACCGCCCGGACCGTACTTTGCTTCGATGCGATCCATGACCGCCTTGGCGTCGGCAACCTTGCTGTTGATCTCACCCGAAGTCGGATAACGATCCATACGTGCCTGCATGAGCTCCGACAGCGTCTTGCCGCCCGCCGCACTCATCAGCTCCGCGACGAGCAGCCACGGAATCTGTCCGCTGTCGCAGTAGGAGAACTCACGGAAATAATGATGTGCGCTCATCTCGCCGCCATAGATCGCGTTGACCTCGCGCATCTTGTCCTTAATGAAGGCGTGGCCGCTCTTGCACATGACTGCCTTGCCGCCCAGCTGCTCTGCAATCTCAAGCGTATTCCATGTCAGACGCGGATCATAGATGATGCTCGCGCCCTTATTCTTTTTCAGGAACGCCTCGGCGAGGAAGCCGACCATGTAGTATCCCTCGATGAAGCCGCCCTTTTCATCAAAGAGGAAACAGCGGTCAAAGTCGCCGTCCCACGCCACACCAAAGTCTGCGCCTGTCTCGCGCACGACCTTTGCCGTCGCCTCACGGTTCTCCTGCAGGATGGGGTTCGGCACGCCGTTCGGGAAATTGCCGTCTGGCTCGTTGTAGACCTTGACCAGCTCGAAGGGCAGGAACTTCTCCATCGCATTAATGATCGGGCCTGCCGCGCCGTTACCCGTATTGACGACGATCTTATACGGTTTCAGCTTGCTCACATCGACATAGGAGAGGATATGCTTGACATATTCATCCAATATATCCTTCTTCTCGATATGTCCCGCCGAAGGTGCGGGGTCGGGATAGGTGCCGCCGACCGCCATCGCCGCGATATCCTTGAGTCCCGTATCGCTGGAGATGGGGCGCGACTCCGCGCGGACGAACTTCATTCCGTTGTACTGCTTCGGGTTATGGCTCGCTGTAATCATGATGCCGCCGTCGAGTCCCAGATGTGCCGTCGCGAAGTAGATCATCTCCGTGCCGCACTGGCCGATGTCAACGACGCTGCAGCCCGCCTCCGTCAGCCCCTTCGCGAGTGCATCGCGCAGCGAAGGTCCCGACAGTCGTATATCATGCCCAATGGCAACCGACTTCGCCCCAAACAGCGTCGGGAAGCTGCGTCCGACACGATACGCCAGTTCTTCATTCACCTCGTCTGGATAGACGCCACGCACATCGTATGCGCCAAATCCCTTGTCTGTCACTGCCATAAACGTCCCCTCCTCATGGGGTGCCCACGCGCCCCCCG
This sequence comes from Selenomonas sp. oral taxon 136, assembly GCF_001554015.1. Taxonomy (NCBI): domain Bacteria; kingdom Bacillati; phylum Bacillota; class Negativicutes; order Selenomonadales; family Selenomonadaceae; genus Selenomonas; species Selenomonas sp. oral taxon 136. The sequence goes on along the minus strand of NZ_CP014239.1, from coordinate 1,914,610 downwards.
CTCCCCTCTCGGCAGCCACATAAACTGTGCCGAAGAGGCATGAAAAAATCGTATATAGTAGTATTTCGCCGTTTTTTTCGCATTTCCTGTTTACTTCCCAAAATTTTGAGAACGTTTTACAAGAGCAACTAAGTTTACATCAATGACCTCTTGTGCTAGGATAAAAATATCACAGAATGTTATCATTTGCTTCATGAAAGTCTGGTGTCCGCATGGACGAAGTTATGTCACGGCTGATCTTCCTCGTCACCGATCTGATCCTGCCGCTCATCGTCGGCTACGTTCTCTACCAGCGCCGACTGCTCTCCGACGGGATGCTCAACCGCCTCATCCGCATCAATATCGTCGCGTTTTTTACGCTGCTCTCACTCTTCAGTTTCTGGGCTCTGCCGCTGACCAAGGAGGTGCTCGTCCTGCCCTTTTTCTTTGCGTTTATCATCCTCTTTCCGGGATTTATCAGTTGGCGTTTCCTCGGACGGCGGTTCCACAGCTCCATCGACCGCGGTACACATCTCATCTCCGCGCTGCTCTCGAACATCGGCACGCTCGGCGGCATCTGCGCTTATATCATCTACGGAGAGCGCGGCTTTGCCTATGCACAGATCGGCAGCGCCTGTCAGAACCTCGTGCTCGTTCTGCTTACCTTCCCCATCGCCCAGTACTACTATCTCCTGCACAAGAGCCACGGGCGCCGCGCCCGCCTTGACGCACGCGGCTTTCTGGGGCTCCTCATCTCGTGGAATCAGCTCAGCATCCTCGGGATGGCGGCGGGGCTCGCCCTCAATGCGGGCGGTGTCGTGCGCCCGCCCGTCCTCGCAGAGACATTCTCCTACCTCATCCACGTCTCCGCATGGATTGCAATGCTCCCAATCGGCTCACTCATCAACTTCCGACGGGCGCGCCACTTCATCTATCTGACCCTCGACATGATCCTCCTGCGCTTTCTGCTCGTCCCCGCCGCCACCTTTACCGTGGCACGCCTCATCATCAACGACCCCATCATCCAGAACTCCCTCGTTCTCTTCGCGGGCGTGCCCGCCGCGATCAACGCCACCCTCACCGCCCGTCTCTACCATCTGAACGTCGACTACACCATCGCCGTCTTTCTCGTCACCACCGTTCTCTACCTCTGCATTCTCTTCCCCATTACCTTCTTCCTGTTTCGATAAGTGAAATGCACTTTCTGGAGAGAAGGTGCCTGCACAAACACCACCATAACAAGCCATCACACCATGGAAGCACTGATAAATTCAGCACCGCCGTCTTAGTACATCTTTTTCGCCCTGTCTGTGTCGACAAATCCTCCACATAGCCTCTGCTATGCGTCCGGTTTGTCTCCTTGACAGGACAAAAAATCTGTACCAATCCGACGGACTTCATTTTATCAGTGATTCCTAGAAAGAGGTTCTTCCCATGGACAGTTCGGATTTTCGCATCATCTACCTATTTACCGACCTCCTCGCGCCGCTCATCGTCGGTTATCTTCTCTATCGGCGCGGCATGATCTCCGACGACCTCATCCGACGCATCCTGCGCCTGAATGTCATCGTCATCTACACCATCCTTGCCCTCATGAGCTGCTGGACACTCCCGATCTCGTGGGATCTCGCGCTCATCCCCGTCTATGGCATCCTCATCGTTCTCTTTCCGGGGTTCATCGGCTGGGCATTCTTCATCCGCAAATACCACAACCCGCTTGACCGCGGTGCCTTTCTCTGCAACGCCATGATGTCGAACATCACCACCCTCGGCGGAGTCTGTGCCTACATCATCTACGGCGAGCAGGGTTTCGGCTACGCGCAGATTATGGGCATCTTTCAGACGATCCTACTCGTCCTCGCCGTCTTTCCGATGGCGCAGTTCTACTGTCTCCAGCATGAAAATCACGGCGACACGGGCAAGGTCAGCCTACGCGTGCGCGATATCCTCCTCTCGTGGAATCAACTCAGCATCTTCGGCATGGCGGCGGGGCTCCTGCTCAACGCGGCAGGCATTGCGCGTCCGCCCGCTGTGGGCACGGCATTCGAGGGACTGATTCACTTCGGTGCATGGTTCGGTATGCTGCCCGTCGGTGCGCTCATCAACCTGCATCGCACACGTCGCTACGCGCCCTACACCCTCGACCTCTTCATCCTGCGCTTCCTCATTCTGCCCGCCTTTATGTTCGCGATCAGCTATCCCTTCGTCCACGATCCCGTCCTCCTCGGCGCGATCCTCGTCTTCTCCGTCACGCCGGGTGCGATCAACTCTGTCACAGCGGCAAAACTCTATCATCTCAACGTGGACTTTACCATCTCTGGATTTCTCACGACAAGCATCGCCTTCTTCTTTCTCGTCTATCCCGCGCTGTTTCTCCTGCTGCGGTAAGCCCCTACGTATGCAAAATCCCTGCCGCAATCCTGCGGCAGGGATTTTCAATGTCAATATACAGATAGAAGTACAAAATAACGATCAGAGGCGGAAGCGCTCAACCTCATTCTGCAGATCGGTCGCGATCTGGGCAAGGCTCTCGCTCGCCTCGGCGATGTCCGCGAGTGCCTGTGTCTGCGTGTCGACGGCGGCTTCCGATTCATTCGTCGTCGCATCGTTCTCCTTTGCCATATCCATCAGCTTATTGCTGACGGCAGCGATTGCCTTGTTCTTCTCCGTCAGCTTCTCGGAGGATTCGTTCAGCTTCGTGACAACGCTGTTCGCGCCTTCGACCGCCTCGGCAATCATGTCGAAGCGACGCTGCGTACGCTCGAGGTTGACGTTGCTCTCCTCGACCAGCTTCTTCGAGACCTCCATCGTATCGACCGCCTGCTGCGACTTCGTCTTGAGCTCGCCGATGATGCCGTTGATCTCATCCGTAAAGCCGCGCGACTGCTCCGCGAGCTTGCGGATCTCCTCGGCGACGACCGCGAATCCGCGTCCCGCCTCGCCCGCACGCGCCGCCTCGATGGCAGCGTTGAGCGCGAGGAGGTTCGTCTGCTCGGAGATGGACTGAATCATCGCGCTCGCCTCTTCGATGCGCTCCGCACGCTCATTCGTCTCCTCGACCACACGCGAGACCTCCTGTGTGGCATTGGCTGTCTCGGCGGACTTCTTCATGAGGTCGGCGAGGATCTCCGCGCCCTCGGTCTGGCGCTTTTGGATGTTCTCCGTCGCCTCGTTCATCTCATCCATGACCTTGCGGTTGTCATCGAGCAGATGGAGAATCTCGTCTGTATGATTGACCGCGTCCTGCGTGTCCGCAACCTGCACGCGTGCACTCTCGGCGATGTCGTGGATGCCCTTGCGCACCGTCTCCGCCGAGTGCGCCGTGTTCTGCGCTGTCGCCGTCAGCTCCTCACTCGTTGCCGCAACAGACTGGGAGACACCGTTGATCTTGCCGATGATCTCGCGCAGACTGTTCACCATGCGCCCGAGTGAGCGAACCATCGCGCCGATCTCATCGGCACGATCCAGATAGATCGCGGCATGCTTTCCCTTCTCGTGATCCAGATCGAGATCGGAAAAACGCGTCAAAATCCCCGTCACATCCCCAATGGGAACGATCAAGCGCCGCTGAATGAACATGGCGAGGGCGATGACGAGCACCACCGTACAGATCACGGCAAGCACAACGGAGAAAATCACCATCTCGCGCGCTGCGCCGGTAAACTTATCCTGATCCGTGATGGAGAAGATCGACCACTTCGCATCCACCCCTGCAAACCTAACAGGGTGGAAGACATAGACCGAGTCCTTCCCCGTCGTCGTCGAATACTGTGCCTTGCTGTACGGAGACTCCGAATAGATCTCCTTCTTCTCCTCCTCGGTCGACTGCATAATCGTGAACGCATTCTTCATGATCGACTCGGGACTCGTCCCGTGCGCCACGAGATCACCTTCATTGTCGATGAGGAGATAGGTGTTATCAGCCGAACTCGCCTTTGCGAAGTCTTCCTGAATATGACTTACATCAAAATCGAGAGAAAGCGCACCGACGAAATGTCCATCCACGATGATCGGCATGCCAATGGCGACGAGCAGTGCTTTTTTCCCGGCCACTTCGCCATAGTACGCCTCCGAGAGGACCAACTTCGATGTAGACTTCGGCTTCTGATACCACGTCTCCGTCTCATAGCCCGTACAGCCCTCAAACTCTATCGCGTTCCCCTCACGGTTCGCATACGGCATCACACGCCCGGACTCATCCGAAAGCGGATCTCCAACATGCGCCGCATCCTGCCCGTCGAAAGCGTTCGGCTCAAACACAACACCAATTCCCGCGAGATTGTCATTCGAAGCAGCCGCATCGGCAAGCATCTCGTTCAGCGCCTCGCGGCTGCGTGCTGCGGGCGGATGCTGCTGCATGTACGTATAGATGCGCTGGCGCACATCCTCTCCCGACTGTTGGACAGACTCATAGCGGCTGATGACCGCCTTTGAACGCTCGCCCAATTCGTTGTACTGCGCCACCGTCCCCATCCTGAGCAGCTCATCATAAGCTCTGTAGCCAACGAACGAGACAAGGATCGTCACCATCACGACAATCCCGACGAGCGTGATCGCGTTCAGCTGAAAGCCGATCCCCCTTCCCTTCTTTTGCCCTTGTTCCTGCAAAATATTCTCTCCTTTCCCTGCGCTCGGCCGTTTCAATGCAGAACAGCCATCCCCTGCCATAACCGCACGCAAAAGCAACAGTATCCACTGCCATTAACAGTAGCTTTTGTCATGGTCTTCTAAATTCTCTCTAAGACGACTAATTCGCCGCATAAATATATTTTTCCTGCCTTGGCAAAATATATTTTTTATGCATGTGCTCCTGGCACAATAATTTAACGCCGTAATTTTTCATCCGAACCTTTTGCCAAATCCTGATTTTTTGCTATAATGGTAAGCAATTTCGTAAGGGAGTCGCTGATAAAATAAAGTCTGTCAGATTGGCGCAGATTGTTTCATCCGGTTATGGTGGCAAACCAGACGCATAGCCAAAGCTATGCGGGATTTGCTGACAAAATACGGGCAAAAAGATGCGATGAGACGGCGGTGCTGAATTTATCCGTACTTTCTTAAATACTATCTTAGGGAGTGTATCTAACTCATGACAGCAACCGCATGGTCGATTCTGCCGCCAATCATCACCATCGTCCTCGCACTCTGGACAAAAGAAGTCTATATGTCGCTCATCATCGGTATCTTCTCGGGGGCAATGCTCTTTGCAGGAGGGAATTTTCTGCAGGCGACTCTCACGATGTTTCAGGTCATGGCAGACAAGGTGGGCGGCAACGTCAACATTCTTGTCTTTCTCGTCATCCTCGGCATTCTCGTTGCCGCCATCACACGCTCCGGCGCGATGAATGCTTACGGCGAATGGGCGACACGGGCGATTCACGGCAAGCGAAGCGCGTCGCTCGTCACGGTGCTCCTCGGCATCGTCATCTTCATCGATGACTATTTCAACTGCCTCACCGTCGGCACGGTCATGCGCCCCGTTACGGACAAGTTTCAGATTGCGCGGACAAAACTCGCCTACATCATCGATGCTACGGCAGCGCCGATCTGCATCATCGCTCCCGTCTCAAGCTGGGCTGCGGCAGTCGGCTCCTCCCTGCCGGAGGACTCGCCCATCGACGGCTTTATGCTCTTTTTGCAGACGATCCCATTCAACCTATACGCATGGCTGACAATTCTCTTCATGCTCTACATTATATGGACGGGGCGTGACTTCGGAGCGATGCGCAGAAGTGTCGAGAAGTCCAATGTGGAGTTCGAGATTCCGAAGGAGTATCAGGACACGGCGGAGGCATCGGCAAGTGCAGCGAGCGAAGGACGCGGCAAAATGATCGATCTCGTGCTCCCCCTGCTTGTCCTCATCGCCGCCTGCATTTACGGGATGCTGTATACGGGCGGCATTCACGAAGGCAAGAGCGTTGCACAGTCGTTCGCCGACTGCGACTCGTCAAAATCTCTCGTGCTTGGGTCGTTCATCGCCTTCGTCTTTACGGGGCTGCTCTACCTGCCGCGCCGCGTCGTCTCGTTCAACGTGTTCTGCGACAGCTTCGGCTGGGGATTCAAGGCAATGACCCCTGCCATCTTCATCCTCTGCCTTGCATGGACGCTCTCGGGGATCTGCAGCAAGGAGTACCTCAACCTCGGCGGCTTCGTCGGCACGATTGTCACCGCCAATGCGGGCGTTGTCATGTTCCTGCCGCCGCTCTTCTTCCTCGTTGCAGCAGGGCTTGCCTTCGCGACGGGCACGAGCTGGGGCACATTCGGCATCCTCATCCCAATCGCCATCGCCGTCCTCGGACAGACGGCGCCCGACATTCTCGTCGTCTCTGTCGCCGCTATCCTCTCGGGCGCGGTCTGCGGCGACCACGCCTCACCCATCTCCGACACCACCATCCTCGCCTCGGCAGGGGCACAGTGTCACCATCTCGACCACGTATCGACCCAGCTGCCCTACGTTGCCGTCGTCGCTTCCTGCTCCCTCATCGGCTACATCACCGACGGACTGACCGAAAACGGCTATATTGGACTCGCCGTGGGCATCGCAGCCCTCGCCATATTCATGGTCGTGCTCTCCTCACGCGTCACATCGGCAGAGCAGTGAACAAACTACAAACTGTATCGTATACGAAAACGCCGCCAACAGGCTCTATGCTTCGTTGGCGGCGTTTTGTCACATGCTGTTTTCTTGTCAGCCCCGCGTCTTTCCTCCCGCCACATTATATGTGACGCCGTGGATATAGGAGGCGCGGTCGGAGGCGAGATAGGCGACGAGGTCGGCGACCTCAGAGAGCTTGCCGCTGCGCCCAAGCGGCGTGGTCTTGGTGCTCGCATATCCCTTGCGCAGGTCATCGACGGTGATGCCGCGCGTGTAGGCGAGAGCCTCCTCATAGGCCAGAGTACGCAGCCCCGTCGCCTCAAGGATACCGGGCGCAACGGCAACAACGCGCACGCCCAGCTTGCCGAACTCCTTCGCCCACGAACGCGTACTTCTCACGCGATGCCGCCATGCCGATGCAGTACGGCAGGCTGCGGAGGCGCTCAAGCTGCACCGCGATGATGCGGTCATGGAACTCGTTCGTCACGGGGCGGCCGTCCGCATCGTAAAACACGGAACAGATCTCCCCCACAGCACCGCTGCGCAAGAGGCTCTCGATCCCCTCTCGACCAAAACTCCCCATCCAAACCAAGTTGGAGGATTTGACGGGGGCGCCGATGCCGACAATCCCAATATCGAGCTTTTCCCAAAGTTTTGAAATCTGCTCGAAATTGATATCCTGTCGAATCGCCTCTGCGATCTCGCCCGTGCGCGCAATAGCAGGGGCATAGATATAATGACTGCGCCCGCCAAAGGCGTTTGCGAGTTCATAGCAGAGCGTATTCACATGAAGTTCGCTGTCGAGGCTCTCAGGCCCTCCATCAAGCGGAACAAAATCCGCACGCACCGCACGAATTTGCTCCTCGGCCGCGCAGCGCGTCAGCTCGCGGATGCTCGTCCCCCACGCCAGACCGATGGTCTGTCCATCGGCCGCAATTCGGCGCAGCAGGCTGAGCCCCGCCTGTCCCATGCGCTTCTTGACCTGCTCGAGGTCAATGCTGTGTGCGACGACGCACGCCTCACGCAGGCCGAAGCGGCGCTCCAAGGCACTCTCGAGTTCCTCGTTGCTGTCCATCTCAACGGTGATGCGAACGATCCCCGACACAAGCGCACGCCGCAGGTACTTGCTAACCGTCGTGCGGTCAACGCCAAGCCGCTGTGCAATCTCGCTCTGCTTCAAGCTTTCTGTATAGTATAGATTTGCCGCCTTGATAAGGATCCGTTTATCAACGGCCTGCATCATCATCCCCCTTTCCTATCAGTTTTCACATATGTGACGAACCGGCTCATATGTTGCTGTTATAGATAGAATATAGCGTGTTTTATTCTTTATCGCAAGAAAAAAAGACCGTGATTTGAAATAATCACAGTCTTTTCCCGATGATTGATCAAACATCGTCACATAAGTGACATCACTATATCAAAAGTGACAATGTATCACTTATCCATCATTCCGTTCATCCAGTCGCGCAGAACAACTGCCTGATTGAGCTTCGGATCCTTCGCTCCGTAGAGAAGTGTGACGTTCTCCCCCTTTGCAAGGTGCTCAGCGGCCGTTTTCATGTGCGCAGGTGCGGCACTGCCTGTCGAGAGTTCCGTCCGATACTTTTCGGTAAACGCCGCAAAGTTCTCCGCCTTGTGGCCGAACCACTTGCGCAGTTCGGGGCTCGGTGCGATATCCTTCCACCAGTCCGCAAGGGCGGCATGCTCCTTCGAGATGCCGCGGGGCCAGAGACGATCCACAAGAACGCGGAACCCATCGTCCTCTGTCGGTGCCCCATAAACGCGTTTGATACGAATTTCTGCCATGATAACGCTTCTTCCTATAGCATAGAAAATACGACCGTTGTTATCTTAGCACATTTTTACAGCTGCGTCAGAAAATCTTTCGCATCTGCTCATATCTCTCACCGATAAGCCCTGCCTCACGCCGAACGGGCAGCCCTCATCGGTGCATCCATACCGATATAGTCCTGAACGGAGCGCACCTCGCCCGTGCGCAGTGCCGCAATCATGCGGTTGATCCGCGGCGGCGGAGTCCACTCGAGTGGGAGGAAACAGCCCTCGCAGTGATTATACATGACGTGCAGATCATTCTCCGCCTGTCGGCGCAACATGGCATACTCCGCCGCACGATGCTCGTATCGCCGGCCTGCACGCAGATAACCAATTGCGCTGACCGCCGCCCACAGGACAAAGTAATATGTCCAGACGAAATGCGGCAAAAAGGGCGACAGCGGGAAATAGACGAGCGCAGCAGCGAGCCCGCCTGCCAGTCCCCAGAACAGAAAAGACGGATGCGAAAAGCCGCTCTCAATATACCGCAGATCATCTGCCACCTGATAGAGATTGCTGTACTTCACAAAATAGTCCCGCAGGCGTTCGAGTTCTGCCAGCTGTTCCGCCGTATCTGCCGGCGGCGCAGTTGGTTCATTCGGCGCGATTGCTGCCGGCATCTCATGGCGTTTTCGGGCTGCCGTATCGGCGAGAAAACTCCATGTCTCAAGCTCATCATCGACAAGAGCACGCCCACCGCAATGCGGACAGATGCGCGTCAGATTCTCGATCTTCGCGCCGCATTCCTTGCAGATCATCCGTCTTTCTCCTTTCTGAAAAAATACTTGCTGGTTGTTATATCTGAATCGTTTGTAATTATTGTGTCGCTAATCAGGTGGGACTTTAAAGATATTCTATCACAAAATATCATCTTTGTCTAATAAACAGATTGTATTCATAGGAGGTTCGTCGTTAGCAATCGCGGATAAAATGAAGCCCGTCCGATTCGCACAGCTGATTTTATCATTGTTTCCCTAAGGAAAACAATGATAAAAAGATGCTGCTGTACATTGATTTCGTACAGCAGCCCCCAGAGGATCGTACCTACCAGACAAACAATCCACAGATTGCGGCAGATAGCAGCGAAACCAGCAGTCCGGACAGCATCATGTAAACGACGTTGCGCGCAACGATCATATTGCGCTCAGGGTCAACCAGCCCCTTGAAGCAGCCGAGGATGATGCCAACCGTCCCGAGATTGGCGAATGACGTGATGAATACGGTCATCACAGCCTGCATGTGCGCCGGCCACGTCGGAACCACCTCCTGAATCTGCAGCATGACGACAAATTCGTTCGTGATGAGCTTTGTGCCCATGTACTGGGCAATCTGGAATGCCTCTGCCGGCGCAAGGCCGAGCAGCCACGCAAACGGGAACAGCACGACGCCGAGGATGAGCTCGAGCGAGAGCGACGCATGCAGCAGACCGAGCAGGACATTGACGCACTTGAGCAGTGCCACGATGGCGATGACGTTCGCACAGATGATAAGGACGAGACGCCCTGCACCGAGAATCGACTCCGCGAGGTAGGAGAAGAATGGCTCGCGCTCCCCGCCCTCACTCAGCGTAGCAATCGTGTCCTCCTCCGGCGCAACCTTCACGGGATGGAGAATCGAGGAGACGAGCAGCGCATTGATCACGTTCAGCGGGATCGCCGTGACGACGTACTCTGCCGGCATCATCTTGACATAGACGGCGATGAGTGCCGCCGTCACGCAGCTCATCGACATGAGACCGATGGTCAGCACGCGCTCCTTGCTCATCCGCATGAGCTGGAGCTTCGACACGGCGAGTGCCTCCGTGTTGCCGAGGAACATCATCTCGATGGCGAAGAACGACTCGAACTTCGGTGCACGCGTGAGGAACGTGAGCAGCTTGCCAACCCAGCGGATGATGAACGGCAAAATGCCGAAATACGTGAGGATGTCAAAGAGCGGCACGACGAAGAGGATCGGCAGGAGCCCTGCCGTAAAAAAGTTCATCTGCGGTACGTTGACCCAGTCAGGGAACACGAACGCGATACCGACGTACGAGATGTTGATCAGCTCTGTGAACCCGCTCGCGGCGGCCGTAATCATATCGCGGCCAATCTGGAACGATGTCAGGAACCACGCGAGCACGAGGTTCAGCGTGAGAAGCGAGGCAACCGAGCGCCACTGGATCTCCTTGCGGTTTCACGAGGCGAGTACGCCGATTCCGAGGAACACCACAAGGCCGAGCAGGTTGACGAAGAAAAACATACGAAATCTTCCCCCCGTAAAATTTTTTGGCTAGTACCGTACGACCTTGTCTTTTTCCACGCGGGCATAGACAAGCGGACGGCTGGGCGGCACCTCTTTTCCAATGGTAATCGCCGCACGGAAGAGCTGTGCCGCGCTGTCGCCGCGCTGTGCGCTCTCGGTATAGAGCGTTGCGATGACATCGTCCGACGTCACTGCATCGCCGTACTTCTTATGTAGGATAAGCCCGGCGGCGAAATCGATCGGGCTGTCCTTCGTCTCACGTCCTGCGCCGAGCACAACGCTCGTCTCACCGATTTTCTCCGCATCCATGGCGGTGATGTAGCCGTCCGCCCCCGCGCGAATCTCCATCTGCACAGCCGCCTGCGGGAACTTCGATGCGTCGCGCAGCACGGCATCGTCGCCGCCCTGCCGCCGCACCATCGTACAGAACGTCTCGAATGCCGATCTGTCCGCAATCGACTGCTCCGCCATGCGGCGACATTCCTCGATCGTCCCCTTGCCGACGAGGTAAAGCATGTTCTCCGCGAGCTGGAGCGACACCTCCGTCAGATCATGCGGCCCCTTGCCGCACAGCACGTCCATCGACTCTGCGACCTCGAGGCTGTTGCCGATGCCGTGACCGAGGGGCGTATCCATATCCGTGATCAGCGCAACCGTGCGCCGACCTGCCCCCTCGCCGATGGCGACCATCGTCTGCGCGAGCGCGATGGCATCGTCGAGCGTCTTCATAAACGCGCCCGAGCCCGTCTTAACATCGAGCAGAATACAGTCCGAGCCTGCGGCGAGTTTCTTACTCATAATCGAGGACGCAATCAGCGGGATGGAGTCAACCGTCGCCGTCACGTCGCGCAATGCGTAGAGCTTCTTATCCGCTGGCGCGAGATTGCCCGACTGTCCGATGACCGAGACGCCGCACTCGTTCACGATGGAGAAGAATTTCTCCCGCGAGATCGCCGTCTCATAGCCGGGGATTGCCTCCAGCTTGTCCACAGTGCCGCCCGTATGACCGAGACCGCGCCCGCTCATCTTTGCGACGCGTCCCCCGCAGGCGGCGACAATCGGAGCGCAGATGAGCGTCGTCTTGTCGCCGACGCCGCCAGTCGAGTGCTTGTCCACCTTCTTGCCGGCAATCGCCGAAAGATCGACACGGTCGCCCGAGTCTGCCATGGCAATCGTCAGTGCGGTCGTCTCCTCCGCCGTCATGCCGCTGAACCAGATCGCCATCAGCATGGCGGACATCTGGTAGTCCGGAATCTCCCCCACGACATAGCCCTCGACCATACAGCGCAGTTCCTCGGCAGTCAGTTTGCCGCCGTGCTTCTTCTTCGTAATCAGGTCATACATGCGCATGGGTACATCCTCCTCAGCGGGCAAGAATGCGCGGCAGCAGGCTCTCGCCCTTTGTCGTCAGCGGTGCATCGAACATATCCGCCACCGTCGCGCCGATCATAGCGAACGTCGGATATGTCCCGAGGTTCGTGTTCGGGCGGATCCGCGCACCGTAGACGAGAAGCGGCACATATTCGCGCGTGTGGTCAGTTCCGGGTGCGCCCGGGTCGCAGCCGTGATCCGCTGTGATCATCAGCACATCGTCCTCGCGCATATTCTCCATGAACGTGCCGAGCTGCACGTCGAACTCTGTCGTCGCCCGCGCATAGCCCGGGATGTCGCGCCGATGTCCATACGCCATGTCGAAATCGACGAGGTTGACAAAGCACAGCCCCGTGAAGTTCTCCTGTTGGATGCGGAGCGTCTTTTCCATACCGTCGGCGTTGCTCTCGTTGACGCCCGTGCTGCGCGTGATGCCGCGCCCCGCAAAGATGTCACTGATCTTGCCGACTCCGATGACATCATAGCCCTTCCGCACGAGCGCATCCATCATCGTATCGCCCATCGGATCGAGGGAGAAGTCATGACGATGCGCGGTGCGCTTGTAGTTCGGATAGCTGCCGACATACGGGCGTGCAATGATGCGCCCGACGCCGTGCTCGCCCTGCATGATCTCGCGCGCCGCACGGCAGTAGTCATAGAGGCGCTCGACGGGCACATCGGCTTCGTTCGCCGCGATCTGCAGGACGCTGTCCGCCGACGTGTAGACGATGAGACCGCCCGTCTCCTCCTGCTCGCGCCCATAGTCGTGGATCACCTGTGTGCCGGAGTAGGGCTTGTTGCAGAGGATCTTCTTTCCATCACATGCCGCCGAGAGACGCGCGAGGATCTCGGGCGGGAATCCATTCGGATAGGTCGGCATGGGCTGCTCGGAGACGATGCCCGCGATCTCCCAGTGTCCGATCGTCGTATCCTTGCCGCGCGAGAGCTCCCGCAGGCGGGCAAAAGCGCCGATGGGGCTGTCTGCCGGCGTACCGCAGCCGACACCGTCGATATTGAAGAGCCCCAGCTTCGTGAGATTCGGCGCGTGCAGCTCCGGCGAGGTCGTCAGCGACGCGAGCGTATTGCATTTCCCGTCGCCAAAATCCGCTGCGTCCGGCTCATTCCCGATGCCGAAACTGTCGAGCACAATGATGAATACGCGTTTGATACCAGCCATTGCTGTCTCCTCCCTCCGTTAGGCGATGGACGCCTCCAGTGCAATCTCGATCATCTCGCTGAACGAGGTCTGACGTTCCTCCGCCGTGGAGGGCGGCTCGTCGCTGACGAGGTGGTCGCTGACGGTAAAGAGCGCGAGCGCACGCACGCCGAACTTCGCCGCGATGAGGTAGAGTGCCGCAGCCTCCATCTCGAGGCCGAGGACGCCGTAGCGCGCGAGCTTCTGGATGTCCATTTCGTCATCGTAGAAACGATCCTGCGACATCACGTTGCCGACGCGCACGGAGATGCCCTTGTCCGCCGCTGCCTGATAGGCGTGACGCAGCAGGTCAAAATCCGCCACCGGTGCAAAGTTGACCGAAGCGCCGAAGATGTTGCGCGGCATGGAGGAGTCGGTCGTCGTCGCCTGCGCAATGAGGACGTCGCGGATGTGGATATCCTTGTGGCACGCGCCGCAGCTGCCGATACGAATCAGCGTCTTGCAGCCATACTCACGGATGAGCTCGTTGACGTAGATAGAGATCGAGGGCATCCCCATGCCTGTCCCCTGCACGGAGATGGGATGCCCCTTGTACGTGCCGGTGTAGCCGAGGATATTGCGGATGTTCGTGTACTCCTTCGCGCCCTCGAGGAAGTTCTCGGCGATGTACTTGGCGCGGAGCGGGTCGCCCGGCAGGAGAATGCGCTCGGCGATTTCACCCTTCGCTGCGGCAATGTGTGGGGTTGGCATAATGTGTACCTCTCTTTCGTCATGATAGAAAATTTTTATCGTAAACCGCCATAGCGGTCTATGTCACTGTGCTGCCTCAAAGACGAGCTGCAGGAGAAACAGTACGCCGAGGACGTAGGAGGGCGTTCCTAGCTCATGGCGGCGTCCCGTGAACACTTTCATCATGGGGTGTGCGGCAAAGCCAAACGCGAGCCCCGTTGAGATGCTGTTCGTCAGAGGGATGAGCACAATGATAAGGAACGCAGGGAACCACTCGGAGAAATCCTGAAACTGGATGTTTTCGAGATGCTGCATCATCAGTGCACCCGTGATGATGATGACGGGCGCGACAGTCGCCTGTGGAACGTAGGCGAGCAGCGGAATAAAGACGAGTGTGAGCAGGAACAATGCGCCGCCGATGAGTGCCGTCAGCCCGCTTCGCCCTCCTTCGACAATGCCCGCCGCACTCTCTGCGGCAGCGACGGTCGGGCTCGTTCCGAGCACCGAGGACAGCACTGCCGTCAGGGACGAGGCGCGGAACGCATTGCGGAACTTTGCCGTATCGGGCAGCAGTCCTTCGAGCAGGCCGATGGACTCAAAGACGAGGATCATCGTCATCGAGAAGACCGCGAGCCAGAACGAAACGGTCAGCATGGAGGAGAAGTCCTCTGCAAAGAGCAGTGCACCGTACTCACCGAGCCGCGTCATATTGATCTCAATCGTATTGGCTTGAACCAGACCGAGCGCATTGGCAATGATTGTCACGATGAGGATGGCGATGAAAAATCCGCCCTTCACCCGCCGCTGGTAAAACAGCAAACTCAGCACGAGGCCGAGGAGCGCGAGCAACGCAGAAGGATTCCGCAGATCGCCGAGCGCGAGAATCGAGTTCTCGCCGGCGCGGATCAGCTCAGCCTTCTCTAGGCCAATCTCCACGAGGAACAGTCCGATGCCCGCCGTCACAGCGTATTTCAGCGATTTCGGCACGGCATCCGCCAGGATCCTGCCCGCACGCGTCACCGCTAGCGCAAAGAAGATGAGTGCTGAGACGAGCGAAATGGCAAGGGCCTCCTGCCAGCGGAATCCCATGTTCACCACGACGGTATACGTAAAGAATGCATTGATCCCCATGCCGGGCGTCAGAATGATCGGTGCATCCGCCCAGAAGGCCATCAGCAAGCACCCGATCGCCGAGGCAAAGATCGTCGCGAACACGCTCAGCTCCGCCGGAATGCCCCCGTCCGCGAGGATCAGCGGGTTGACGATGACGATGTACGAGATGGCAAAGAACGATGTCAGCCCCGCCATCACCTCCACGCGCCTATTGGGCACGTTGTTCGAACTCATATCTCATCCCCCCTTTAATCCGAGTATATCAAATAAAATAAGCGAAAAAAAAGGACATGTGACTTTTCAGCACGAAATTTTTTCGTTAAAATAGTGGAGAAATGATACATCCAGCGATTTCCATACAAAGAGGAGCATCACCATGCTTTTGCCGTCATTTCCCGAAGTGCCGCCGCACCTCCTGCGCACGGCACGTCCGCTCACATTCCAGCCCGACGAGATCATCCGCTGCAAGGGAACGCATGCCGACACGGTCTACATCCTCCTCGCAGGACGCGTGCGCATCATCAACGAGTTCGCAAGCGGTGACCGCTATGTGTTCGCCATCGCCGACCCGCCCACATTCCTCGGTGAGTACGAGGCTCTCGCGGGTACGCCGTACTATGCCGCAACGTGTGAGGCAGAGACGGTATGCGATCTGCTCGCCATCAGTATCGACGCGTTTGGCGCATGGCTCCAGCACGACGCGGCAGCAGCGTTTTCCGTTGCCTGCATGATCGCACGAAAATCCTGGCCCATCTCGGACGAATACGGTCAGATCAAATACCTAACGGTGCAGTCGCGTCTCCTCGCCTACCTGCAAAAGCAGCTGCCTGCGACCGATGCCGCCGTGCGTCTCCCCATGCGGCGGCAAGACATCGCCGATGCCATCGGTACGAGCCTGAAGACGGTCAACCGCAGCGTCGAACGCCTCCGTGCAGAGGGGATACTCTCCCTCGACCGCGGCAAGATCGCCCTCACGCCTGACCAATGCGCAAAGATGCGGACAATGGATGTGCACCAAAAAACATAGAGATGCTGCGACACAATCACTGCACCACATGAAAAGGGCGCTGCACGAAGCCAAAGACTTCGTGCAGCGCCTTTTGTGTGCCCCTTCCACCGCTTGCTGACCTGTCCAAGAAGCAAGCCCATAGGGCGCAGCTGATTGGGAAACAGGTCGTATGCGAAAACGTCCCAAGAACACGAGCGTTAGCGACGTGTGATTGGTTGACGTTGACCGCTCGCGGTCCACCTTCCCCGTCATAGCGGGGAAGGCGATTATGCTTTTTCACTCTTTCGCTTCGACCGATAGCCGAGCCAGAGCACGATCAGCCATACGGGCAGGATCGGCACGGCAATCTGCATCCCGGGGATCTGTGCCATCATGATGACAACCCCTGCGAGGAAAATGAGGCAGAGGTAGTTGATCCATGGATAGAACGGCGTGCGAAATTTGATTGGCTTGCCCTCACGCGCGCACTGTCTGCGGAATTTCAGATGCGTGACGACGATGGTCGCCCAGCTAATGACCGCCGCACAGGTCGCAATCGCGATCAGGTAGAGAAATGCGTCCCCCGGGAAGAAGTAGTTGAGGAAGACGACAATGAGCGTCATCCCCGAGGAAATGAGGATGCCGCGCACGGGCACCCCGCGGTGCGAGAGCTGGCAGAGTGCCTGCGGTGCATCGCCGCGCTGTGCGAGTCCGTAGAGCATACGGCTGTTGCTGTAGATCGCGGAGTTGTAGACCGAGACCGCCGCCGTGAGCACGACGAAATTCAGGATATGCGCCGCCGCAGGGATGCCGACGTTGCGGAAAATCTGGACAAAGGGGCTCGCATCCGCGCCGACCTCGTTCCACGGCCAGAGTGCCATGAGGATCGCCATGGTACCGACGTAGAAGATGAGGATACGCCAGATGACCTGATTGATCGCCTGCGGGATGGTACGGTCGGGATCCTCTGCCTCGCCTGCCGTGATGCCGATGAGCTCGATGCCGCCGAACGAGAACATGACGACCGCCGTCGCGAGGAGGAAGCCCCACCAGCCATTCGGCAGGAAGCCCCCATGCGCCCAGAGGTTGCTGATGTTCTCGGGGAACGGTGCGCCCGTCACGAGCAGCCAGCCGCCGAGCCCGATCATGAGCACAATCGCCGTAATCTTGACGAGTGCCATCCAGAACTCCATCTCGCCATAGGCACGCACATTCGTGAGATTGAGGATGGTGATGACCGTGAGACAGACGAGCGCAGAGAGCCACTGTGGCAGATCGGGCAGCCAAAAATTCATATAGATGCCGACCGCCGCCAGCTCCGCCATGGAAACAATGATGTAATTGAACCAGTAGTTCCAGCCGGAGAGGAAGCCCGGAAAGTCGCCCCAGTACTTTCCCGCATAGTGACTAAACGAGCCGGAGACCGGTTCATCCACTGCCATCTCGCCGAGCATCCGCATGATGAAGAAAATCATGATGCCGCCGAGCAGATATGCGAGCATGACCGCCGGCCCCGCGAGCGCGATCGTCGAGACAGAGCCGTAGAAAAGCCCCGTACCGATTGCGCCGCCGAGGGCGATCATCTGGAGATGCCTGTTCTTGAGCCCGCGCCGAAGGGCGGGCGATGCTTCCTTTTCCTGCATAAATCCTCCGTCCAAAAATACTGCTATCCGCGCTGACGTGATTTTAGTGCCTGTTCCACCTCGCGTTTTGCCGCCTTTTCCTTCAACGACTGACGCTTGTCGTAGTTATGCTTGCCGCTCGCGAGTGCCAGCTCGAGCTTTGCACGTCCGTGCTTGAAATAGACCTTCAGCGGGATGAGCGTCATGCCCTTTTCCTGCGTCTTGCCAAAGAGCTTCAGAATCTCCGCCTTGTGCATGAGCAGACGGCGCACGCGCAACGGGTCATGGTTGAACTGATTGCCCTGATCGTAGGGGCTGATGTGCATGTGGTCGAGGAATACTTCCCCGTTCTTGATGTAGGCGTAGCTGTCGCGCAGATTTGCCTTGCCGGCGCGCAGGGACTTGACCTCCGTACCGACCAGCTCCATTCCCGCCTCATAGGTCTCGTGGATGAAGTAGTCGTGCCGCGCCTTGCGGTTCTCACAGGCGATCCGTACGCCATCGTTTTTCTTTCCCATTGATGTTCCTCATTCGGTGCCTCGCGTGCCGCCCTCCGTCTTGCGGTTCATGCGGCGTGCGGGGCGCGGCGCACGGCGCGGCTTCTCCGTCCGCTCCAGCTCCTCACTCCGGCTGCGATAGCCCGGCGGATCGGGCCAGACCGCACTGTTGAGCCCCGTCACCTTGACGCGGTGATAGTCGCGTCCACTGCGCTCATCGTCACGACGGCTCTCGCTGCGCCCGCCGCGTGGCGGGCGGTCTGCGTTTGGCTTTCCGCCGCGCTCACTGCGCCACGAGGCCGGCTTGCCGTCCGTCCGTGCCTTGCGCGGCACGCTCTCCGCCGCCGCATGGGCGGCGCGGTCGCCCTTCTGGGCGTGGCTGCCGCTCGTACCATGTGCGCCGCGCGTTTTCCTGCGCCGTTCGCCATGGCTTTCGCCGGCTGCAGCGGCGGGAACGTCGCGGCGCTCGCCCTTCCTGCGGCGCGGGCTGCGCGTCTGCTCTGCCCCCGCATCCTTCTTCGCGGGGCGCGGGGCAGCGCCGCGTTTCGCAGGAGCGGCCGCGTTCGGGTCGTAGACGCCGTTGTTCTTCAGGACGAAGTCGAGCGTCCGCGCCTGTACGTCGGCGCGCGTGATGATGATGGTCACCGTATCGCCGAGGCGGTAGCGCGTGCCCGTGCGCTCGCCCACCATCGCATACTGATCCTCGACGTAGGTATAGTAATCGTTGACCATGGTCGAGACGTGGACCAGCCCCTCGACGCCATTCTCGAGCTCGACGAAGATGCCGAACGCCGTCACGCCGCTGATGACACCCTCGTAGGTCTCGCCTACGAACTGCGCCATGTACTCGATCTTTTTCATATCGGTCGTCTCGCGCTCCGCCTCGATGGCAATGCGCTCACGCGCTGAGGAGTGCTCCGCCGCCTCGGGGAGGAGCGCACGCAGACGCTCGCGTTTCTCCGCCGCGATATGTCCCGTGGCAAACGTCTCGCGGAGGAGACGATGCACGAGGAGGTCGGGATAGCGTCGGATCGGCGAGGTAAAATGCGTATAGTAGCGCGCCGCAAGGCCAAAGTGCCCAAGGCTCGCCGTCGAATAGCGCGCCTGCTGCATCGAACGCAGGGCGACCGCCCCGATGATGCGCTCCTCGGGCTGTCCCTTAACGCGGTCGAGCACCTGCTGGATGTCGGAGGGGCGCACCTTGCCGTCCTCATCGACATGGAGGCGCAGGCCGAGCGCGGCGAGGAGACTCTGCAGACGCTCGATCTTCTCAGAGGTGGGCGTCTCATGCACGCGGTAGACGAACGGCTCTTCCTTCAGCTCCATGTGACGCGCCACTGTCTCATTTGCCGCGAGCATGCACTCCTCGATGATGGACTCGCCAATCGAGCCTGTACGCTTTTCGAGCGCGACAGGATGTCCATCGGCATCGAGCTTTACCTTGACCTCGGGCAGCTCAAAGTCAATCGAGCCGCGCCGATGACGCTTGGCACGCAGCACCTCGCGCAGACGGCGAAGCGTCTCAAGCATCGGGCGGATGTCGCCGTTGTCCGAGACGAACGGCTCATCACCGGCAAGGACGCGGTTGACGAGCGTATAGGTTAGGCGACGCGCAACATGGATCACGCACGGCACGATCTCATAGTTCTTGACCTCGCCGTCCATGCCGATCTCCATCTCGCACGCCATCGAGAGACGATCTACGCCCTCGTTCAGGCTGCAGATTCCGTTCGACAGTTCCTTCGGGAGCATCGGAATCACGCGGTCGACGAGATAGACGCTCGTCCCGCGCCGCGCTGCCTCACGATCGAGCGGCTCGCCCGCACGGACATAGTGACTGACATCGGCGATATAGACGCCGAGAAAGAAAACGCCGTCCTTCTCATAGGCGTAGACACCGTCGTCAATGTCCTTCGTATCCTCGCCGTCAATCGTGACGATGGGGAAATCACGCCGATCACGCCGCCCTGCATACTCCTCGGGAAGCGGATCCTTCGGGCAGCGCGCTGCCGCCTCTGCAACATCGGGCGGGAACTTCTCATCGAGATCGTAGGCGCGCATGACGGCGAGTACGTCCACGCCGGGGTCGCCCGTCTTTCCGAGCACCTCGACGACGCGCCCCTCGGCGCTCCTGCGCTGCTCGGGCCACTTCGTGATCTCGACGACGACCTTGCTGCCCGTCTTTGCCCCGCCGAAGTCCTTTTTCAGCACAAAGACATCGCGCCCGATCTTCGTGCTGTCGGGCGTGACGAACCCGAACGCCTTGCTGCGCTCGAATGTGCCGACGATATGCGTATTGACGCGCTCGAGGATGCGGATGATCTCCCCCTCGCGCGCGCGTCCAGGCTGCTCGGACGGCGTGACGCGTGCGACCACACGGTCGCCGTGCATCGCCGTCCCCATCGCACTGCCGGGGACAAAGACATCCGTCTCCTCCTCCGTCTCACGCACATCGGGGATAATGAAGCCGAACCCCTTCGGCGACATGGAGAGCCGCCCCACCACGAGATTCATGCGGCTCGGCAGCCCGTAAAGGCCGCTGCGGTTGCGGATGACCGCACCCTCGGCCTCAAGCGCGGCAAGAGCATCGGAGAGCTCCTTCCCTTCGCTCTCCGGGAGCCCCAGCCCCGTACGCAGCTCCGCCTCAGGCAGCGGGCGATAGGCGTCCTCCCGCATAAAGGCGTAGACCCTCTCCTTGAGCGTATCCATTTGTTCCTGTTCCATATTTTCCTCTTTTTTCGTTTCTACGATCTTCTTCCCTGCACAGCCTTCTCCAAAAAATCTGCCGTGTGCTCAAATACGCGCTCCCTGACCCCCTCGTCGAGCGGAAGCAGATGCCCCGCATCAGGGAGAATCACCGTCTCACAGTCCGTGCTTGCCACGTGTGCGCGCAGCTCCTCGGCACTCTTTGGATCCGCCGTATGGTCACGCGCTCCGTGGACGATCAGGAGCGGCGTGCGCACCTTGCCCAGCTCGCTGCGGGCAGCGGCGATCACATCCATCATCTCATGGACGGAGACGAGCGGCATACGCCGATAGGTGTTGTTCGCTCCCTGCGGGACGTTCTCCAGTTTGCGGCGCGCCTTCGGCACATAGCGACCGACGCTCGCCGCGCGCGTCGGCAGATGCTCGATCCCCTGCTCACGCGCAATGATCAGTGGCGCACCGAGGCTCACAACACAGGTGACCTCCGCCTCGACCGAAAGCAGCAGGGCAAAGATCGCCCCCATCGAGTGCCCCACGACGGCGATGTCGTCACACGCACCACGCAGAATCGCGTAGCCGTCACGCACAGAGTCCATCCAGTCCTCATGCTCCGTACGGCTGAGATCCTCTGCGGTTGTCCCGTGCCCCGCAAGTCGTATGGCGAGCACCGTAAAGCCGCGCGCATGAAGGTACTCCCCCATGAGTCGCAGCTCAGCGGGAAGCCCAGTGAATCCGTGAATGAGGAGGACCCCATGCCGTCCGCCCGGCAGAAAAAAAGGCTCTGCGCCCAGTAAATGCATGACGTATCCCCCTTTCACAAAATGATTCCATGCATCCCAAAATAAAGCCCTGCCCCGCAGAGCGGCAGCAGGGTTCATTCACTGATATGGTCAGAGAACACGATAAATTCAGCACCACCGTCTTGATGGATCTTTTTCCCGTACGCCGACGGAAAATCTACGCCAACCTGGCGGACTTCATCTGATCAGCGATTCCCTAACTCGACATCCGCGCAATGATGATCGTAATCACCCCGAACAGAATGGCAAACACGACCGTCACGCGTGCGAGCAGCGCATCCATGCCGCGCGCCTTGCCCGAAAACACCGTATCCTCGCCGCCGTCCAGTCCGCCCATACCGGCAGACTTTGCCTCCTGTCCGAGCACAGACGCAATGAGAATGATCG
Source organism: Selenomonas sp. oral taxon 136 (assembly GCF_001554015.1). Classification (NCBI taxonomy): domain Bacteria; kingdom Bacillati; phylum Bacillota; class Negativicutes; order Selenomonadales; family Selenomonadaceae; genus Selenomonas; species Selenomonas sp. oral taxon 136. Next base: position 1,892,587 of record NZ_CP014239.1, on the reverse strand, counting down.
CAACAATTGCATCAAGTACCATTAAAAGTGTGAGCAAGAAAAAGCCCCTTCCTTCCAATATTTGTATTTTGTTATCATAGCACAGAGAGCCCAGCAGTGGCAAGCGAAATGTATCGGACGCAGGCGTTTTCACCACCAAAAGACTCTACATAAATTCAGTAAAACACAAAACTACTGCCGATAAACATATCTTGCTTATCGGCAGTAGTCGGGATGCCTTAATTGCGGATATTCACCATCTCTTCTCCGGTCAGATACCGTTTCAGATCTTCCAATCCGATCTCCACAGAGGTCATCATCGTATCGCAGGAGGTCCCTGCGAGATGACTTGTAAGCGTAATGTTGGAGAGCTGCAAATACGGGTGGTCTTTAGCCAGAGGCTCTTCATCATATACGTCGATCGCCGCGCCGCCGATTACATGATCCCTCAACGCCTCTGCCAGAGCCGTCGTATCGACCAGACCAGCACGCGCCGTATTGATGAGGTATGCCGTCGTCTTCATCTTGGACAGTTCATCCTTGCCGATGAAGTGCTCCGTCTTTTCCGAGAGCCTCAGATGAAGCGTCACTATATCTGACTGCCGCAACAACTCATCCAATGATACAAATTCAACATTATGGTCGGCAAACTTCTTCGGATCAGCATACGGGTCATGAACAATCACCCTGCATTCAAATCCCTGCAGGCGCATTCGCACGCGCTGACCGATATAGCCAAAGCCGATAATCCCGACCGTCATCTTGCGCATATCGTGAATGTAGCTCTGGTTATCGTACTTCTTGCACCATTTTCCTTCCATGAGCAGATGATGACTGCGCGCAATATTCTTGTTCTCCGCAATCATCATGCCGACGGTGAAATCGGCGACCGCATTCGCGCTGCGCCACGGCGCATTGATGAGCTTTACCCCCTTCTCTGTAAGCAGAGGAACGTCGGCATTCTCATACCCGCCACGCAGAACAGCGGCCACCTTGAGATTCTTCGCCTTTGCAATCACCTCCTTGTTGATGGACGCGACGTGCACGACCAGAATATCCTTATCTGCACAGTTTTCCAACAGAGCGTCGCAGGTGGGAGCGGCATCGATCCCCTTATGCTCGATGAGCGTCATGCGATCTGTAATCGGCCCCATCGCATACATATCTCTATCCTCGACAATGGTGAGCTCCGCTCCATACGCTTCCAATGCGCGCAGCTCTTCCATCATCTCCACGGTAATACCGCCGTCCGCAACGCAAAGAATCTTTGTTTTCTTCATAATCGACACCCCCGATTTCTGACAGGCTCCCTGCCAATATTGTGGCAGTGTCCTCCGCGTGCTCTCAAGCCTTTCCTGCCGAGCCGACCAGATCAATCTTCTGGCGCACGACCTCCTGCAATGCGGCGAGCGGTTTCTGATAAAGCTGATGTGGCCAAATCGCCAGATGCTCTGCGGTCTGCAGTTCCTCCTTGAGCGTGCCGTTGAACGCCGTCAGCATCTCGGAGAAGATGTTCAGCTTGCATATACCATTTGCGACAGATTTGCGAATCAGCTCGTCCGGCGTTCCCGAACCTCCGTGCATAACCATGGGTACAGTCGATATTGCATTGAGTTCCTGCAGGCGCTCAAAGTGAATCTTTGGCTTATGCACATAGAGTCCGTGCGCAGTTCCCACAGCGACGGCGATGCAGTCCACCTGCGTACGGTCAATGAAATCCGCCAGCTCGCCGGGCTGCGTCAGATAATCGTCGGGATTGTCGAACGTGTCCTTTTTCGCGGCGCCGATCTCGCTGCTGCCGACAATACCGTCCCCCACATGTCCAAGCTCTGCCTCCACCGTCACATCAAAGCGATGCGCATAGGCGACTACTTCGCTTGTCTTCTGAACGTTTTCCTCCAGAGGAAGCACAGAGCCGTCAAACATTACCGAGGAAAAGCCGCCGTCAATGCACTGTTTGATGAACGGAATATCTACCGCATGGTCAAGATGGATGGCGACGGGCACCGATGCGTTTTCTGCAATTCTCCGCAGATAGCCGAGCCAGTAGGGAAGCCGCCCCCCCGCAAGATCGACGGTCAGACCCATCAGAATGACCGGCGATTTCTTTTCTTCTGCGGCCTCAGTGACAGCCATTGCCATATCAAGGTTGCTCACATCAAACGCGCCGACGGCATATTTGCCCGTTCGCGCATCTGCCAGCATTTTCTTCATGTTTACCAAAGACATATAGATCCTCCTCTTGCCCCGCTTCAGTCATCTGCATTCCAATCCCACATCGCCTGCGTACTCGTCATAATGCCGTCGAACCCTCGCTGATAAAGCCTCTGTGCAAAATCAGCCCGATTGACGAACCCACTCGCAAAAATCTTGCCGGAAAACGCCTTTCGAAACTCGTCAATGAAATCGTATGCACAGACTGCAGGTCTGAGCTCGATGGCATCGGGCTTTGTCACTTCAATGGAGCGGAAAGCCATCTCCAAAGACAGAGAGTCCAGAAGTGCAATCCGCCAAATGGTCTTTATGCCGACAGCCTTTGCTCTACTGACCTGATATACATTCGAGCCGATGACGGCATCCACCTTATAGGCCTTCTTCAGCATCTCAAAGGCGATCGTATCCGTCGCGAGGCCGCCGATGAGCTCATGGTTGACAACAACTTCCTTTCCGTGTTTATGGCATAGTGTCGTCAGCTCGGCGAGGTTACCGATATGAGATACCGTACTCAGCAGAATCTCGTCCCGCCCCGACTTCAGCGCCTTATCCAGATTCCGTATGTCCCGCACGGACGGGATCAGCACAAATGACCTAGCCATCCTGCTGTTCACCCCAATATTGCAGTAAATGACGGTTCAAGCGCTGCCACTCCGCATACCTTTTTTGATAGAATGCCGCTTTTTCCGGATTTGGAACGACCGGCGGCTTCAGCTTGACCGAACGGGCGAAGGCTTCTTCATAGCTCTTGTAGACGCCTGCGCCGATGCCGGCCACGATGGCAACGCCATGCGCCCCCGTTTCGTCGCATTCCACGATTTCGACAGGAAGCCCCATCGTATCGGCAAAGATCTGCGTCCACACAGGGCTTTTTGCCATTCCTCCCGTCAATCGGATGAGAGTTGCAGGCAAACCGGCAGCAATGAGGAAGTCAATGTGATGTTTGTGAATGAACGCAATTCCCTCGACCACCGCATAGCACAGTTCGCCGTAGGACGTATGCGTATTGACATTACTGAATCCCGCACGCGCATTCACGTGAATGCTGGGCGATGCAACAAACGGCTGGAAATACGGCGTGTCCATCGTCGGCTCCGCCTTCCGAATCCACTCGTTCAGCACGTCATAATAGTCGCGCTGCTCATAGACGGCTGTCAGCCTCGCCTTATCCCCGAGCACATGATGGAACCATTCATAGTTCGTCGCAGATGCCCCCGTATACGAGCAGTTCAGATATTCGTTCTTGTGAATGTAGGGCATATTGCTCGATGCATTCGGTATGACGCGACTTGAATGCGTTTCGTTGATACACCACGAGCCGGCAATGGATGTAATCACGCCCTCTCCCGTTGCACCTGCTCCGACAAGACTTGCCAGAATATCCATCATGCCTGCGGCGATCGGCGTTCCCGCTTTGAGTCCGGTCAGCTCGGCGGCCTCCTCCGTCACAGTGCCGACAATCTGCTCGGGACTTGAATACAGTGTCGGCAGTTTATCAAACATCTCCGGAATACCGTAGAGCTCCATCAGTTCTTCCGAGTACTCCATCGTATCCATATCGACCATGAATGAGCCGCCGATGATGTTGAGATCCGTAGCGAACTTGCCGGACAGGCGGTACATCAGATAGTCCTTGAACATCAGTACGCTGCCGATTCTGTCATAAACGGCGCGCTCGTGCTCTTTGTACCAACGCAGGATCGGCCCCGGCTCTCCCGCAAATAAGGTTCCGTGCACCATGCGGTTGATCTTCTCATAGGTTCCCTCCCGCTGATACAGTGCGAGGATATCGTTGGCACGATAGTCCTGCGAGAAGCATCCCGGTGCGATCGACCAGCCTTTTTCATCGAGAAATACAATGCCGTTGCCAAAAGAAGTAATTCCTATCCCGGCGATATCCTCTGCCGAAACGCCCGCCTTCTCAATCGCCCGCTTAATACACTGAGATACCATGCGCCAGAGCTCATCGACGTCGAATTCCTCAAATCCTCTGCCGCGCGGGGCCAGATGCATACGCTCAGAACTTTTTGTCGACGACGAAGCGACCACCTTTCCTGCCTCGTCAAAAATGACCGCCTTGCTCGATGTGTTTCCGGCGTCGATTCCGATTAAATACTTTGCCATGACAACCCCTCCTTTCGATCATCTACCGCATCAGCATACCGCCTGTAGCGTCCAACGTGATTCCTGTCAGATAATCCGCTTTGTTCGAGCACAGGAACAGGATGCTGTACGCAACCTCCTCCGGCTCTGCGACTCTTCCCAGCGGAATTCGCTTGCAGTAATACTCTCTACGCGTTTTCAGCGCCTCGTGAATCATGGGCGTATCCATGATCCCGGGCGCAACCGCATTGACGTTGATGCCATGCGACGCAAGCTCGCGGGCAAGCGACACTGTGAAGGATACCAGACCTCCTTTGGACGCTGCATAGTGCGCGTGTCCCGTGGTCGACCCGGCGAACGCTGCCTGCGATACGACATTCACGATTTTCCCCGGCTTCTTCTGCGCCGTCAGATACCTCGCAAAATCACGGCACAGGACGAATGGACTAATCAAATTGACCTCTATGGTGTGCCGAAAGGCCTCCTCCTCCATATCGAGAACATAGGCCTGCGGCCAGATTCCTGCGGCATTGACGAGTATATCCAGCGAGCCGAATGCCGCAAGCGCCTCACGCACAACATTGCTGCGGTCGCTACCGCTCAGATCACAGGCAATTCCTGCGGCTCGTATTCCGTATCTGTCTTGCAGTTCAGATGCGAGTGCGGCGCAGTCATCCCCATGTCGACTGACTGCGATGACATTCGTCCCCTCCTGTGCAAAGAGCTCGCATGTCGCCCGCCCGAGCCCCTTCGTACCTCCGATTACGAGCGCATTCCTACCCTGTAATCCGAAATCCATAGTACACCTCATTTCTGCTGCACAATGCAGCGCGATGTCAGATCGCCGGAGAGTGCACCCTCCATCTCACGCGCGAGCAATACGGGCGAATGCAGGAAGGCATCCACCGTGCCTCCCGCCAAATGCGGCGTGATGGTAACATTGTCAAGGCCGACGAGGGGATCATCGCTTGGGAGCGGCTCATGCTCAAAGACATCGAGCGCCGCGCCCTGAATCCGCCTCTCCTTCAGCGCCGCATACAGAGCCGCTTCGTCAACGAGTCCGGCGCGCGCCGTGTTGATGAAATATGCCGTTGGCCTCATCAGGGAGAAGGCGCGCGCGTTCATCATCCCCTTTGTTTCGTCGGTGAGGCGGCCATGTATGGTCACAAAATCCGACTTTTCCAGCAGCTCATCCAGTGAAACGCGCGCAACATAGTCCGGCAATTTGTCCGCATACGGATCGTAACCGAGCAGATGCACATCGAAGCCATACAGCCTCTTTGCAACCTTTCGGCCAATCTGCCCCATGCCGATGATGCCGATCGTCTTGTCCTCCAGATCGGGAACCGTCGCGGCGTTCGCATAGTCGCGAACCCAACGCCCCTCCTTCAGATTTGCATGGGCTCGCGCAATATTGCGGCACTCGCTCAGAATCATGCCGACGGTGAAATCGGCGACAGCGGTCGCATTGCGCCCCGGCGTATGGTAAACGGTGATGCCTTTCTGCGCCGCATATAATACATTTACATTTTCATAGCCGCCGCGCAGAACGCCGATGAACCGGAGCTTCGTACAGGCATCGAGAACCTTCTTTGTAATCGGACAGAACTGCGTAATGAGAATCTCCGCGTCGCGCAGCTTCTCGATGAGCGCATCTGGCACATCATAGACCTCGCTGCCATGCGTTTCCACCTGCAGATTGATTCCCTGCAGCTCCTCATAGTCCTTCAGCGGCCAGTCAACGACCTCGATCTGTACACCCTTCTCTCGATAGCCCGAGAAACCTGATTCTATATACGACGCCGGTATTAAGAGGTCGCCAATCCCAATGAGTTTCATAGACTCAACATCTCCTTTATTTCCCGATCAACTCGCCCAACTTGACCAGCGCCCATCCTGCGGGCGTGTTGTAGGACGATACCAGATTGCCCAGCTCCGTTGACGTTACATTGCTCGGCAGCCTCACATTCGCCTGATCTGCCGCCACACCATAGATGCCCGACAGATTACTGCCCGCATAGAGCGCAATCGTCACAATAAAAAGTCCCGTGATAAAGATGCGGAACATATTGCGCTTGCAAAACGGTGCCACCATGGAGATAACGAACACGATGGATGCAAGATCGACAAACGGCAGCATACGATTTCCCGGCAGAATGATCGAGATAAAAAGCGCCGCAGGAATGAGCAGCAGCCCCGTCGCGATAATGCACGGCTCACCGATCAGGAGCGCCGTATCCATGCCAATGTTGAATTCCCGTCCGGGGAAAATCTTCTTCAACACCGTCTCCGCCTGATCCCGTACGATCATAACACCCTCCACGGTGATCTCGACCATCTTCGGCAACAGGATCATGACGGCAGCCACTTGAACCGCAAGGAATGCGCACTGTCCGATGCCCCAGCCGGCAAGAATGCCCATGCCCGCGCCGAGAATCGTGGCGAGCGTGATCGGTTTTCCGAGAACGCCGAGTTTTTGGATGACGCCCTCCGGACTCAGATTGATCTTGTTGAGCCCCGGTATCCGTTCAATAACAGCGTTGACCAAAATTCCGATGGGAACATAGATGCCGCAGGTGGCATGAACGAAGGCAACGCCCTTGATGTTGTACATTTTCTGAATTGCCGGAGCTGTTTTATCCGCAATGATAAAAGCAATCAGATAGAGCGTCAGGGCAGCTGCCGTTCCTAGAGCCAGACTTCCCGTTTCATAGTAGACCATGGAGCCCGGCAGAAGAATCAGCCAATAGTTGAAAATATCAATGTTTAAGATCTGCGTTCTCTTCAACGCTAGTAGCACCATGTTCAAAATAATAGCGCCCGGAACGACCATCGGGATCAGAGGCGAAGACCATCCGATCGCGGCGCTCGTCGCCCATCCGGCATCGATGACTGTCAGACTCGCACCAAACCGTTCGACCATGTCCTCCGATGCAGGTCCCAGACTGTTCAGAAGCATGGATACAATCAGGTTAATACCAGTGAAGCCCACGCCGACTAACATGCCCGCTTCAAAGGCTCTGCCGACGGACAATCGGAAACAGATCCCCAAGATAAAGAAGATCACGGGCATCATGACAGTCGGTCCCAACGCCAAAATTTGATTCAAAAACTCCATGATTGTCACCTCGATATCAGATTCTTTTTACCCGATTTGTCAGTTCTCACTGATAAATCTCCTTCGCAGCCATCATTCCGGCCAAGGTGTATACTGCTGCGTTTTCCTCTTCGCCGGAAGCCTCAACCGTGACTTCAGTACCACATGTGATGCCAAGACCCATGATCTGTAGCACATCCGTCGCCTTTGCCGTCTTGCCGTTCGCATGAAGAAGGATGTCCGCGTGAAACTTCGATGCTTTTTCGGCAATCAATACAGCCGGACGGGCGTGGAGACCGGAGGCATTTTCCAAGGTGATGGTCACTTTCATATTTTTCCCTCCTTTCCGATGGGAGCACGCAACCCTACGGTCTCCCGACAAATAAAAAACGGTATTAAGAGACAGGCTTGCACCTTATCTCATAATACCGAATTCGTCTACATACTTCAGTAATTAAACTATTTTGTTGTCAAGAATACTCCCTTTTCTTAATTGCTATAATTTTATCACATCTCTAAAAAATACGCAAGAAGAATTTTTACAAATCGCATAAAAACTAACACGCCTAAATTGCAATATCAAATCGGACAGTAGAGCATAACAGAATCAAAAATTATGGGTGAAGATTTTTTAGCGCGGCATCGAAGCGCTCTTGTGGCGTCTCATAACCTAGAATTTTACGTGGCAGTGAATTGATCCAACCCTCTACGCGCTGCACTTCTTCCTCGCTCAAGTTCGTCATATCCATGCCCTTCGGAATGAAATACCGAACGAGGGCATTCTGCTTCTCGTTCGTTCCACGTTCCCAAGGTGCGTAAGGATGAGCATAGTACACCTTCGCCTCTGGAACAGCTTCTTGCAGACGAGCGAACTCGCTCCCATTGTCGCAGGTGATCGTACGAAATACCTGTGAAAATTGTGCCCCATAGAGCTCTCTTAGTTTGGCAATCCCCTCGGCAACCGCCTCTGCGGTCTTTGCACGAATCTTTATAAGGTGTCTCTTTCGCTTCTTACGTTCATCTGCGGCAAGCAGAACAGGATCCGTTCCCTTTTTCCCGACGATGGTGTCAAGTTCCCAATTTCCAAAGGTGGAGCGTTCGTCAACAAGAGGGTCACGGCGGTCAATACTCTCACCGAGCGTCCTGCCGTCGTCATGGTTCTTTTTCTCTTTGCGCTTACGACGGCGTACCTTCTGTCGCAGGTCGATGTTTTTGACCTTGAGCAGCCCCATCGCAATGTAGTTGTAGATGGTCTTTGTGCAGACAGACACCTCGAACAGATTCATACGCTTGGCACGCCCGCAGATTGCATCAGGAGAGTGTTTGTCTTTGAGAATGGCGTTTTCTACATACCGGATGAAGTCCTGTGCAGCATTAAATTTGGACGGTTTTCCGGAGTTCTCACGATTGCGCTCATAGCGCATTTGACCGGACTGTGCAAAATACTGCTCATAGTACGTCCAATCGGAACGCTTCTGCGCTACCGTGCCGCGCTTTATTTCCTCGTACAAGGTGGAGCGGGCGATGCCAAGGTCTTTGGCGATTTTCACCTTGGGGACACCGAGACGCAGCATCGCTTCGATCTGCCCGCGCTGATAGGCGTTTAAGTGCTTGAATGTGCGGCGTTTTGTGGTAGAATGAGTGTGGGACATACAGAACCTCCTGGTAGTGTTTGTGCAAAGATATTTTACCGGATTGATTCTGTATGTTCTGCTTTTTTATGTGTCCAATTTCATTTCACAATGAACCTCGCTAATATTTTGATGATATTGCTGTATTGCGTAAGTTGTAAAATAAATTGACGCAAAAAGTTCCATTTTGCAAACGGTTCAGTTAAACTTTTAGTCACAACACAAAAAGAAACTGAAAGTGAGACTGCAAAATGGAACAGAATCATTGTACTACAAAAACAGGGAAATGGAAACAGCTGACGGAGCGGGATCGGTACAAAATCGAAGCCTATTTCCAGGCCGGGTTAAAGCCGCAGGAAATCGCCGCGTACATTGGCTGCTCCAAGCGTACGATTGAGAGGGAGCGGCGTCTTGGAATGACAGCACAGCTCAAACCTGCGACAAAGAATATCAAGACCTGCGGAGACCTGCAGGTGCAGTGGGTGTATCTTGCCGATGTAGCACAAAGACGACACGAGGAAAACGCTGCTCGTAAAGGGCGGGGGCTGAAAATCGATAAAGACCACGCGCTTGCTCGACACATTGAACATAAGATCAAAACAGAAAAATGGTCTCCTGCGGCAGTTATCGGTGAGCTCTGTCAACGCGGCTGGAGCTATGATGTCCGCATTTGTGTCAAGACCCTGTATAACTATATCGATCAGCAGCTGTTTCTCGAACTCACAAACGACGACCTCCTCTGCAAAAAGAATCGAGACAAACAGACAGAAAACAGCAGGCGCGGCGTTGCGTGGAATAACCGGGACGGGAAAAGCATCGACGAGCGCCCTGAGCCGGTGAATCGGAGAGAGGAGTTCGGACATTGGGAGATTGACTTGGTCGTCGGTCGCAAAGGGACAAAGCCGGTAATTTTAACATTGGTCGAACGGCAGACGAGGAAATCACTCTATGTTCTGATAAAGAACAAGAGCCAAAAAGAGGTGCTGCAAGCACTTCGTCGGTTGCAGCGGCGCGTCAAAGGAGACTTTACGCACGTATTCAAGAGTATCACGGCAGACAACGGGTCAGAGTTTTTGGATGGCGAAGGAATGAAGCGTGCCGCCAAATGCGGCGAGGTATATTACGCGCATCCGTACAGCAGCTGGGAGCGTGGAAGCAACGAAAACGGAAATCGGATGCTGCGCAGGTTTCTTCCCAAGGGAACGGACTTCAGCAAATTGAAGCCGAAGGAACTGCAGCGGATCGAAGATTGGGTTAACAACTATCCGCGCAAAATTTTCGGATATAAGTCAGCAAATGATATGTATGCTGCGATGATATAACTCGCTAAAAGTTTAACGGGACCTCGCGACAATTAAACTTGCAATTTGCCAAAACTAACACGTGATGACAAATATCTTGTTATCTCTTCTCTCCGTGCTCCGTCATCGCCGCCGCGAGTGCCGCGCCGAGTCCCGAGCCGCCGCACGAGAGGAAGGTGTCTGCCTTTGCTGCGTCCTCACCGAGAAGCTCGGAGAAGGCGCGCATCATGTTCTGCTGCACGAGCGGCATCTTCTCATATATCGAGCCATCCACGGCAATGTGCTGCGGACGCATTTCTCCGCTTCCCGTGATCTGCCACAGCGTTCCGACGAATGTCGCTGCGATGAGCCGCACAGAACGGGCAACGACGGCATGTGCAAGGTCACGCACGCATACGGCATCCTGCACGGAGAGCTCCACTCCCGTCCGCGTACGAACAAGGGCAGTGGCAGTCTCCCCGCCCGTATCTGCCAGCATCCGACTGAGGTCGATGCTGGTAAAGCCATACGTGCATCCCTCCTCGCCCAAGAGCTCCGCGAGAGCCATGGCAAAAAGCACGCCCATGCAGCGTCCGGCAGCCATCTTCTCAAGGCGCTGCTCGCCGGGCTTTTCCGATGCCGCATCAAGTGCTGCGTCAAAGCGGTTCGGCACAAGCTTGCGGAAGCCTCCCGACTCCATATTGAGGATCATCGGCGGCTGTGCCGTCCCTGTATATGGTTCCAAATAGCACGTGTTGTACCCCGCCGCATAGACTGCGCCGATGGCGGTATCACCCTTTACGTAGGCGGCGGCGAGCAGGACAGCGACCGTATCGTTGATGACGGCGATCGGCGTGACGTTCGTCAGCCCCTGCCGCACGAGTGCCTCCCATAGAAGATCGTTGACCGCCTCGCCCTCCACGCCGCGCGCCGCGAACCCCTTTGTCCAGATGACGAGGCGTGCATCGTTGATGTTCGTCTGCCGCGACGGAAAGGAGAAGGTATGCCCAAGCAAATACGGCGTCTCGTGATCGCCGCCGACCGTCTCATCAACGAGTGCCGCGATGAAATCGAACATCTCCTTCCCCGTCGCCTCTGGACCGATGAAGTCATAGATGCCGTCCACCTTCAGGGGTTTTGCCGCCTGGGAAAGGACGTCGTACTTTCCATTTCCCAGGAGACGGTAGAGCACAACGCGCACATTGGTCCCGCCGAAGTCCAGTGCGAGATAGTCGCCGCGCTCCTCTCCTGTCGGCAGTCCAAGATAGGACGGCAGCATCCGCAGGGAGGAGTCAGGGGAGCCCATGAGCCCAAGCCGCATATCCTGCCGAAAATCTGCCGCCACTTCACGCAGTTCCTCTGCGTCAATCGTAAAGGCATTGACAATCCCATCATACTGTGCACGGTCAAACGCCACTGTCATTTTCCTCCATGTGCGGCCGGCAGCTCCTGCACCACAAGCATCGTATGGGAAAGGCGAACGAGTACGCGCGTGATGCGGATGCCGTCTACCTCCTCCACATAGAGCAGTGCACCCTCGTGTGCCGCCATTTGCCCGACGCGCGGTGCCTCACCGAGCTGGTCATACAGCCAGCCGCCGATGCTGTCCACATCCTCGTCCTCGATGCGTATGCCGAGAAGATCGTTGACCTCCTCAAGGAGCAGCTTCGCATCGATGGAGCAGATATCGAGATCACGCCACTCGACACTCTCACGCTCGACATCGAATTCATCACGGATGTCGCCGACAATCTGCTCGATGATATCCTCGACGGTCACCATACCCGCCGTCCCGCCATACTCATCGACCACGATGGCAAGCTGCGAGCCCTGCTCCTGCATCGTGCGCAGAAGGATACTCCCGTCCATGCTCTCTGGCACGATGAGCGCCTTGCGAATATAGCGGCGCAGGTTCAGCTGCTCACCGCGCATGAGCGGTGCCAAGAGATCCTTGACATGAATAAATCCGATGATATGATCTTTATCCTCATAGCAGACCGGGTAGCGTGTCTGCTGCTCCTCGAGGATGGTCTTGATGCGCTCCGCGGGCGAGTCATCCAGATAGAGACAGATCATATCCGTGCGCGGCACCATGATTTCACGTGCATTCAGTTCCGTAAAGGAGAACACCTTGTCAACAAAGTCCGCCTCCGTGCTGTTGATGAGTCCCTGACGATAACTCTCCTTCATCAGGAGGCGAATCTCCTCCTCCGTATGGGCATCCTCGTTTTCGCCTTTGGCCTCGTAGCCGAGCTTGCGGCTGATATGATTGGCCACCGTGTTGAGCACCCAGACAAAGGGGCGCATCACGCGGCCAAAAAGTACCATGGGAAAGGAAATCGCGAGAAGGATGCGCTCCACGTTGGCAATCGCCATCGACTTCGGCGTCAGCTCGCCGAGCACGATGTGGAGCGAGGTGATGAGGGTAAAGGCGATCGCGAGCGCGACCGTGTGCCCGACCTCATCAGGGAGTCCGACGCTCTGCGTGACAGGCAGGATCAGCACGGCAATCGCCGGCTCACCCACCCAGCCGAGGCCAAGTGAAGCAAGCGTGATGCCAAGCTGTGTCACAGACAGCGAGGAATCGAGATGATCGGTCAGCTGTTTGGCGTATTTCGCGCGGCTGACACCCTCGGCGATCAGGGTCTCCAGACGTGACGGACGGATTTTGACACAGCAGAACTCTGCCGCGACGAAGAACCCATTCATGAAAATCAGAAAAACAACGAGCAGTAAATCGAGTAGTGTGGGCAATATGTCCACGAATCAAGGCCTCCTTTGGGAAGGAACATCAATTGATCTTTTTCAAATCAAGTTTCATGCGGACAGCGAGGGCTTTCAGCCGCTCCACTTCCTTCGCATCGACAAGCGAAATGACTGTGCCCTCCTTGCCCGCGCGTGCCGTCCGCCCCGCACGGTGACGATAGGTGCGCACGTCCTCGGGCAAATCGACCTGAACGACATAGTCCACATCCGCGATATCCAGGCCGCGCGCAGCAAGATCGGTGGAGATGAGAAGCTGTACACGCCCCGTGCGGATTGCATTGAGAGCCGCGCGCCGCTGATCGCGCCGCTCGCCGCCGAGCAGGGCGGCAACACGAATGCCTTCGTACTGCAGCTTCTCTGCCGCTTTTCCTGCGTCAAAGCTGCGCCCGACAAAGACCAGTCCCCGCCGAATCGGCAGGCGGCGCGTCAATTTCTGCACAGCCTTTATTTTATCACGAGACGGCACAATATGATAGTAGTTTTCACACGTCGTCTCCTGCACTGCCACACGGATGATGCGCAGGACGCAGAGTTCCTCTGCCGCATGCACAGCCGCCGCAGCCGCTGTCGCCGAGAGGAAGAGCATCTGCCGCTCACGGGGCAGGAGGTGCAGGACCGTACGCACCTCCGCACTGTGCTGCTTGTCGAGGAGGCGGTCGAACTCATCGAGCACACAAAGGCGCACTTCCTGCAGTTTCAGTTTGCGGAGGCGGTGCAGCTCCACGATGCGCGGCGCAGAGCCGACGATGAGCGCCGGCTTTTTCTTCAGCGCGTCGATCTGCCGCTGTACATTTGCCCCGCCGATAAGGGCCTGCACGCTGACAGAGAGCCCTGCCGCCTGAATGAGATCCCGCGCGGCGCCCGCGATCTGCATCGCGAGCTCATGCGTCGGTGCGAGGACGAGTACCTGTGCCGCGCGCACGGCGGGGTCAATGCGCATGAGTGCGGGCAGGAGGTAGGCGAGCGTCTTGCCCGTCCCCGTCGGAGCCTCGCCGATCAGGTTCTCGCCTGTGCACGCGGCAGGAATCACCTCCCGCTGGATCTCCGTCGGCTCCGTGATGCCGCGCGCAGCCAGTGCCGCCGCGAGCGGCTCGGGCACGCCAAGTAATGTAAAGTCCATCGTATCCTCCTGCAAACCAGATCTAAATGTTAGGGAAACACGGATAAATTCGACACAGCCATCTTAGCGCATTCGCTTGGCAGTCCGCGTTTCCCAAAGCCTCCCCCGCCGCTGCGGGGGGGACCGCTTGCGGTGGTGGGGGCGACATGAGCGACAGAGGAGGCTCACCTTACTGGTCAAAAAACAGCGCATCCATCTCCGCCTGCTCATCTGCCGTCGGTGTGTAGCTGCGGCGCGCCGTCATCGCGGCGGCAGGGGGATGTGCCCCCATCCCGTCCGCAGAACCGCGTGGCACACGCCGTCCCGCAAAGTTCGGCTTGCCGCCCGCATCATCCGCCGTCATGCGGCACTGCGGGAACGCCGAGCAGCCCCAAAAATCGCCGTGCTTTCCCTTGCGTTTCAGCATGACGCCGCGCCCGCAGGCAGGACAGGGTATCCCCTCGCTTCCCGTGATCTGCGCCGTCCGTGCCGCTTCGCAGAGATCACGTGCGAATGCCGCCTGCCCCGCGAGGAATTCCTCGGGCGTCCCCACGCCGTCCGCCATCGCGTGCAGCTGATCCTCCCAGATCGCCGTCGCATCGGGATACGTCATCGTATCGGGCAGCGCATCGATAAGGAGATATGCCTCCGCCGTCGGCGTCAGCACCTTCTTCTTTCCCGCAGCATGGAGGAATTTGCGGCGGATGAGATCCTCGATGATGCTCGCACGCGTCGCCTCCGTCCCAATGCCGGACACATCGCGCAGCATCTTTTTCGCCGCCTCGTCCTTGACGTACTTGTGAATCTCCTTCATCCCCTGGAGGAGCGTCGCGGGCGTAAACCGTGCGGGCGGCTTTGTCTGCCGCTCCTTCGTCTCTGCCGAGACGAACGCCGCCGCGTCGCCCTTTTTCATCGGCGGGAGTACCGTACTCTCCTCGTCCTCCTTCTCCGCATCCTCGGACTCATTCTTCCCCGCACGGTACATCGTGCGCCATCCCGCCGTACGTTCCGTACGTCCGCGCGCCGTGAACGTCTCACCGTGATGCGTCACCTCCGCCTTTGTCTGATCGTAGACATAGTTCGGACAGAACTGCGCAATGTAGGCACGCGCGATCAGCTCGTAGATATTGCGCTCCACCGCCGTGAGCCGCGCGAGGTTCACGGGCACGGTTGTCGGGATGATCGCATGATGTGCCGAAATCTTTGCGTCGTTCCACGCACGCGACTTCTTCGCAGAATCTGCCGCCTGTGCCCACGCCGCAAGCGGCGTATCGGGGAGCGCGGCGAGATTGCCGAGAATCTTTGCCGCATCCTTGTGCTGACTCACGGGCAGATACTCTGCATCCGAGCGCGGATAGCTGGTCAGTTTTTCCTCGTACAGCTTCTGTACCGTATCGAGCACCTGCTGCGGTTCATAGCCGTAGCGTTTGCCTGCGAGCACCTGCAGTGCCGAGAGCGAAAAGGGCAGCGGCGGCGGCTCCTCCTTTTTCTTGCGCTCATACTTTGTCACCACGCCGTCTGCGGGCGGCTCGCCGAATGACGCAGCAGCAGCATCTGCTGCTGCCCGATCCACGAGGCGCCCCTCAGGATCGAGCGGCGTACGCTCCTCCGACGGTTTCCACCGCGCACGAAAGGGCTCCCCTGCCTCTGTGCGGAACAGTGCATCGACAAGATAGTAGGTCGCGGGCGTAAAGTGCTCGATCTCGCGCTCCCGCCGCACCACGAGTGCCAGCGTCGGCGTCTTGACCCTCCCGATGGGCAGGACGAGCCGCGCATGCCCGGTCCGCCGCGCCGCGAGCGTATAGGCGCGTGAGAGATTCATCCCGATGAGCCAGTCCGCACGCGCCCGTGCGAGTGCCGAGAGCTTCAGCGGAAGGAAATCCTCGTTGTCGCGCAGATCATTCAGCGCATCGTGAATGCTCTTATCGTCAAGTGCATTGATGAGAATACGGCGCACGGGCTTTTCGTTGCCGAGGAAGTCCAGCACCTCATCCACCAAGAGCTGGCCCTCTCGATCAGGGTCGCCGGCATGCACGATCTCATCGGCACGCGCGATCAGCCCTTTCACCACCGCGAACTGCTGCGCCGCGCTCTCATTGACAACGAGATGCCACTCCTTCGGCAGGATCGGCAGATCCTCTGCACGCCAGCGTTTCAGCGCAGGGTTATACTCCTCCGGCTCCGCCTGACGCAGGACGTGACCAAAGAGCCACGTCACCACGCCGCCGCCCGTCTCGATCCATCCCGCCCCCTTGCGATGCGGCGCAGGCAGACACGCGGCAAGCGCGCGGCCGACGCTCGGCTTCTCCGCGATGTAGAGCCTCATGAAAACACCTTGATGAGCGCCCAGATGAAAATGACCATCCACAGCACCATCAGAATGGATGCGCCAATGAGCAGCCACGTGCCGTAACGCTCCACGCGACGCTCGCCCTCCGTGCGCGTATGCGCAGGCAGCATGCGGATCAGCAGCGACGTCGCCACAGGGAGGATCACCATATCATCCACCGCCCCCACGAACGGAATCGTATCGGGGATGATGTCCACCGGACTGATGAGATAGAGCAGCGAGAGTGGAAAGAGAAATTTCACGACACGCGGCGTATCGCGCTGCAGCATTGCGTAGAGCAACAGGGCGATGTTGTGCCGCATGGCGCGCAGGAGAACGAGAAAGCGCAGCATAAAGACCTCCGATCATGAAATGAATAGATTTAGTATACCATTCCGCCCGCTCTCTTTCAAACGAAAAAGCTTATTGTACGCCCCCGATCGACTCGCTGCGCTCGCCGCCTCCCCGTAAGCGGAGGAAGCGGCGATGCAATGATGATCTAACGCCTTCCCCGTGGTCACGGGGAAGGGAACCGCGCAAGCGGCGGAAGGGGCGCACAAAGAAAGGCACTGTACGAAGCAAACACTTCGCACAGCGCCCCTACCGACGAAACAAAATGGTCTTACTTCAGCGTCACGAGCGGTTTGCCCGTCATCTCCTTCGGAATCGCAAGACCTGCGAGTGTGAGGAGTGTCGGCGCGATGTCGCAGAGCGCACCCGTGTGGATATCCTTCACGCGGTCAGAAACGACGATGAACGGTACGGGGTTCGTCGTGTGCTTCGTAAACGGCTGATTGTTGTCGTAGTCCCACATCTTGTCTGCATTGCCATGATCCGCGGTAATACAGACCTCACCGCCGACCTCGCGGATGGCATCAACGAACCGTCCGACGCAGGTATCCACCGTCTCGACCGCCTTGACAACTGCCGGGACAACCCCCGTATGTCCGACCATGTCGCAGTTGGCATAGTTGAGGATGATGAAGTCATACTTGCGGGACTTGATCGCCTCGACGACCTTGTCCGTGACCTCGATCGCACTCATCTCGGGCTGCAGATCATAGGTCGCCACCTTCGGCGAATGCACGAGAATGCGATCCTCCCCCTTGTACGGCTGCTCGACACCGCCGTTGAAGAAGAATGTGACGTGTGCGTACTTCTCCGTCTCCGCGATACGCAGCTGGGTATAGCCGAGATCCTGCACGTACTGTCCAAACGTATTGTCGATCTCCTCGGGCGGGAACGCCACGAGTGCGTTCATCCCTGCCTCGTACTCCGAGAACGTTGCAAAGGGGATCTTCAGCGACTCGTCGCGTGCAAAGCCGTCGAACTTTGCATCGACAAAGGCATGTGTGAGCTGACGCGCACGGTCGGGACGGAAGTTGTAGAAAATCGCACCGTCGCCGTTCTTCATGCCATGATAGCCCTCGACCACGAACGGCACGACGAACTCATCCGTCACGCCCTCCGGCTTCTCGCTCGTATCCGCATACGATGCAAGCAGCCCTGCCACAGCGGACTTCGCCACCGTCTTTGCCTTCGCGTGGGCAATTGCCTCATAGTCGAGCTGCTCGCGCTCCCAGCGCTTATCGCGATCCATAGCGTAGTAACGCCCGCTGACGGTAGCGATCTTGCCGACGCCGATCTCCGCCGCCTTTTTCTCGACTGCCTCGAGGTACTCCTGCGCACTCTTGGGCGGCACGTCGCGCCCATCGAGGAAGGCATGAATCCAGACCTTGGTCAGCCCCTCGCGCTTCGCGAGCTCGAGCACGGCAAAGAGATGATCGTCGTGACTGTGCACGCCGCCCGGGGAGACCAGCCCCATGACGTGCAGTGCACCGCCGTGCTCCTTGACCCCGTGCATGATGGTGAGCAGCGCCTTGTTCTTGAAGAAGTCGCCGTTCTTGATGTCACGCGTGATGCGCGTAAGCTGCTGATAGACGATGCGCCCTGCGCCGATGTTCGTATGTCCGACCTCGGAGTTGCCCATCTGCCCGTCCGGCAGACCGACGTACTCACCAGATGCCTGGATTTCCGTATGCTGGAACTCCTTCATCAGGCCATCGAGCACAGGCGTCTTTGCTATCGCAATGGCATTGTACTTCAGATCGTTTGGATCGCCATCGCCGAATCCGTCCATGATAATGAGCGCAATAGGCGCGTTCTTAAGTTTTGCCATAATATTGACATCTTTCTAAGAGCTTTCGCTCAAAACTCGTATGGCGCTTCATTTCCGCTGAGCGGAAAATCCACGCCATACAAAATGAGGGTACGTTCATCAGAAATTCACGATTGCCGCGAAATCCTGTGCCTTCAGCGAGGCGCCGCCGACGAGTGCACCGTCGACATTCGGCTGCTGCATGAGATCCTTGATCGTCGCCGGCTTGACGCTGCCGCCGTACTGGATGCGGATCGCGTCGGCTGCCTGCGCATTGAACTTCTTCGCGACGGCCTCGCGGATCGCCTTGCAGACCTCCTCTGCCTGCTCGAACGTTGCCGTCTTGCCCGTACCGATCGCCCAAATCGGCTCGTAGGCGATGACGAGCTTGCCTGCCTCGTCCGCCGTAAAGCCCTCAAGCGCGGCGTTAATCTGCGCAACGACGTGCGCGATATACGTACCCGCCTCGCGGATGGCAAGCGACTCGCCGCAGCAGATGATCGGCGTGATGCCTGCCGCGTATGCAGCACGGGCACGCTTGTTGACGCCCTCATCCGTCTCACCGAAGTAGTCGCGGCGCTCGCTGTGTCCGAGGATGACGTAGTCTGCGCCGATCTCCTTCAGCATATCTGTCGAGATCTCGCCCGTATAGGCGCCGCTCTTCTCCCAGTGCACATTCTGCGCACCAATGTGGATGTTCGTTCCCTTGACCGCATCGGCGACAGCGGCGAGTGCCGTTGCTGTCGGGCAGGCGACGACCGTGACCTTTGCATCCTTGACGAGCGGGATCAGCTCCTTGACGAGTGAAACGCCTGCGGCGATCGTATTGTTCATTTTCCAGTTTCCGGCGATAATCGGAGTCCGTGCCATAGTTTTCTCCTTCTGTATCAAACGTAAGGAATCGCTGATAAAATGAAGTCCGTCAGATTGGCGTAGATTTTTTCGTCCGAACGAGGAGGCAAACCGGACACATAGCAGAGGCTATGTGGAGGATTTGCCGACGAAGTACGGGCAAAAAAGATGCGCTAAGATGGCGTGGCTGAATTTATCAGTGCTTCCGTAAATGTCTTACTTGTCTGCGATGGCCGCGATGCCCGGCATCTCCTTGCCCTCAAGGAACTCAAGCGTCGCGCCGCCGCCCGTCGAGACGTGGGAGATCTTGTCCGTCAGCCCCGTCTTCTTGAGCGCCGCGATGGAGTCGCCGCCGCCGACGATGCTCGTCGCGCCGGCCTCAGTCGCATCCGCAACCGCCTTGGCCACTGCCAGCGTGCCCTTTGCGAACTCGTCGCACTCAAAGACACCCATTGGCCCGTTCCAGATGATCGTCTTTGCCCCCTTCAGCGCATTGACGTATTCCTCGGAGGTCTTCGGACCGCTGTCGAGTGCCTGCCAGCCATTTTCGACCTTGTCGACATCGACGATCTTGACCTTGCCCTCGGCCTTCCACTTCGCCTCGTCGGCAAGCGGGAACATATTTGCAACGGCAACGTCGAGCGGAAGGACAACCTTGACCCCCTTTGCCTCCGCCTTCTTGAGGAGGTCACGGGCGAGATCCATCTTGTCCGGCTCACAGAGGGAGTCGCCGATCGGCAGTCCCTTCGCCGCATCAAAGGTATGGGCCATGCCGCCGCCGATGATGATCGTGTCGACCTTCTCGATCATATTGCTGATGACACCGATCTTGTCGGAGACCTTCGCCCCGCCGATGATCGCAACGAACGGATGCTGCGGCGTCTCAAGCGTCTTGCCGATGTAGTTGATCTCCTTCTCCATCAGGAATCCCGCGACCGTCTCGATGTACTTTGGCACGCCTGCATTCGAGGCATGCGCACGATGCGAGACACCGAACGCATCGTCCACAGCGACATCGGCGAGTGACGCGAGCTGCTTTGCGAAGGCAGGGTCATTCTTCTTCTCTTCCTTGTGATAGCGCAGGTTCTCGAGAAGCAGCACCTCCCCCGGCTTCAGTGCCGCCGCGAGCTTTTCCGCCGCGGGGCCGACGCAGTCGGATGCCCACTTGACCTCGCGGCCAAGGAGCTCCGCGAGATGCTTCACGAGATGCTTCGTGCTGAACTTATCCTCGCGTGCCTCGGTTGGGCGGCCGATGTGGCAGGCGATGATGAGTGCCGCACCGCCGTCGAGGAGATAGTTCAGCGTCGGCAGCGTACGCACCATGCGCGTATCATTCGTGATGTTCATCTCGGCATCGAACGGGACGTTGTAGTCCACGCGGACAAATACTTTCTTCCCCTTGACGTCGATATCCTTGATTGTCTTTTTGTTCATGCTGTCTCCTCCATAAAGGAATCGCTGAATGGATCAGTGCTCCCTAAAAAGAAACGAGGTCCGGCCCAAACATCGGCCGGACCTCGAAAGATCGTATGCTGAGAGAGTGCAGAAAAGACCTCTGCCCACCCAAGAAAACAATGTTTACTTATCAGCCGAGTTCAGCAAAGTACTTGATCGTGCGAACCATCTGGCTCGTGTAGCTGTTCTCGTTGTCATACCAGGAGACAACCTGGACGAGCGTATTGCCGTCGCCCGTATCGCTGACCATCGTCTGCGTCGCATCGAAGATCGAGCCATAGGTCGTGCCGATGATGTCGCTGGAGACGATCTCGTCCGTATTGTAGCCGAACGACTCCGTCGCCTCTTTCTTCATCTGTGCGTTGACCTGATCGACTGTGACCTTGCCCTCGACCACTGCGTAGAGGAGCGTCGTCGAGCCCGTCGGGGTCGGAACGCGCTGTGCCGAGCCGATGAGCTTGCCGTTGAGCTCAGGGATGACAAGACCGATCGCCTTTGCTGCACCCGTCGAGTTCGGGACGATGTTGACTGCTGCTGCACGGCTGCGGCGCAGGTCACCCTTGCGCTGCGGGCCGTCAAGCGGCATCTGATCGCCCGTATAGGCATGGATCGTCGTCATGATGCCGCTCTTGATCGGAGCGAGATCGTTCAGTGCCTTTGCCATCGGTGCAAGGCAGTTCGTCGTGCAGGATGCCGCCGAGATGACCTTGTCCGCCTTCGTCAGCGTCTTGTGGTTGACGTTGAAGACAATCGTCGGGAGATCGTTGCCCGCAGGAGCAGAGATGACGACCTTCTTTGCGCCGGCCTTGAGATGTGCCTCAGCCTTTGCCTTTGCCGTATAGAATCCCGTGCACTCGAGGACGACATCGACGTCATGCTTGCCCCAGGGGATCTGCGAAGCATCCGCCTGTGCATAGATATTGATCTTCTTGCCGTTGACCGTGATGGAGTCCTCACCGGCCTCAACGGAATCTGCATACTTATAACGACCCTGCGTGGAGTCATACTTCAGGAGATGGGCGAGCATCTTCGGGCTCGTCAGATCGTTGATTGCGACGACCTCATAGCCGGGCGCATCGAACATCTGACGGAAGGCGAGACGACCGATACGACCGAATCCATTGATAGCAACTTTTACTGCCATTGAAATACCCCCTGTGTGTCCCTATACAACATGCGCCGCAGGGCTTTCCTGCCGCGCGCTCATTACGCTTTATATTATAAACCATTCCCAATAAAAGTCAAACCATTTATCCTTTGATTGGCACTCATTTTCATGATTTCTTGACGGAAAATACTTGCAAAGCCTCGTGAATTTTCGCTAAAATATGACTATAGAATTACGAAAAGAGG
Organism: Selenomonas sp. oral taxon 136; assembly: GCF_001554015.1. Classification (NCBI taxonomy): domain Bacteria; kingdom Bacillati; phylum Bacillota; class Negativicutes; order Selenomonadales; family Selenomonadaceae; genus Selenomonas; species Selenomonas sp. oral taxon 136. Next base: position 1,870,271 of record NZ_CP014239.1, on the reverse strand, counting down.
CACACAATGAACACAAACATCCTCGCCATGGAAACCGTCGCCCTCGACGACAGCGAACACGCCCTCGTCATCATTGACCAAACAAAGCTCCCGAACTGCGCCGAATACCTCCATCTCAAAACACAGGGCGAAATCTGGACGGCCATCCGTGAACTGCAGGTGCGCGGTGCACCTGCCATCGGCGACGCCGCTGCCATCGGCATCTACCTCGCCGCACTCGAAATCGACACCGAGGACTACGACACATTCGCGTGCCGCTTTCACGCGGCGTCCGACTACCTGAACTCCTCTCGCCCCACCGCCGTCAATCTCTCATGGGCACTGAACCGTATGGAGCGCATCGTCAAGGCCAACGCGGGGAAATCCATCCAAGAGATCCGCAGTCTCCTTCGCGATGAAGCGCTCCACATCAAACAGGAGGACATCGACATCTGCAAAAAAATAGGAGAGCACGCGCTCACCCTCGTAAAGCCTGGCGACGGACTCCTCACTCACTGCAACGCAGGCCAGCTCGCCACCGCCAAATATGGCACTGCCACCGCCGTCATGTACCTTGGACACGAAAAAAGCTACAACTTCCGCATCTTTGCCGACGAGACACGCCCCCTACTCCAGGGCGCGCGCCTCACCGCGTATGAACTCAGTGCGGCTGGCATGGACGTCACCCTCATCTGCGACAACATGGCAGCCACCGTCATGAAAAACGGCTGGATCGACGCCGTCTTCGTCGGCTGCGACCGCGTTGCCGCCAACGGAGATGCAGCGAACAAAATCGGCACCTCCGGGGTCGCCATACTCGCCAAACACTACGGCATCCCCTTCTACGTCTGCGCCCCCAGTTCCACCATCGACCTCGCCACCCTTACTGGGAGCGACATCCAGATCGAACAGCGTCCACCCGAGGAAGTCACCGACATGTGGTACAAAGAACGCATGGCACCAAAGGGCGTGAACGTGTATAACCCTGCGTTTGATGTCACAGATCACGAGCTGATTACGGCGATTGTGACGGAGGAGGGGATATGGAAGGAAGGCAGACTGCAGGAATCATTGCTAACATAAAGGCTGTCAGATTAGCGCAATTTTTTCATTCTATCAAGGAGGCAAATCGGACGCCTAGCGGCACTATACGAAAAATCAAGTGTAAGAAGAGTGGCTGAGATAGCCGTTCTGAATTCATCAGTACTTCCCCAGCTATAAAGCCTCCATCATACGGCAGATATCCTTCATCGCCTTAGAATCCCAATCCCACGCTCCTGCTTTAGCGGCTTCACCAATCTTCATCCCAACGTATTTGTTCTTTACAGACAGATATGCATGCACTCTGGATTTATGTTCATGTGACAACTTTTCTATCTGACTCGCAGTGTCCAAAAATTCATTCACCGCGTCCATATATTCATCATCTACTACTGTTTCAATGCACAAATCCTCCAAAGTCCCATGGCTTGCTCCCATGTGAGGCAACAATATAATTCCTACACGGATTTTCTGACCAGACGGCATATCGCCCGAACAAAAACGATATGAATCTTCAGGGCAAGGAAAATGATGTTCTCTAAGAGCTCCTCCAATACTCCTCATCGCATTGACAGCAGATTGCTCTGCATCTCTGACAATCAAAAGGCTGCGTATTGTGTGGAAATGCTCCAGTTTTTTCCACGTTCCAATAAAGGCAGTTAAATCTTTAATTCCGCCAAAATCGACCACTTGGACATTGTCAATCTTATATGCTTCAAGTGCCTGGATAAAAAAATAATACGCATCACGTCCTTCCACCAAAATCTGCTTGTTATATTTTATTTGCAGTCTCTCCCGCTCCACCTCACCGAACCTCCATATCCGACCTCGTTGCCAGGCTCATCTCATTTCCAGAAAACCTTTCTGCACCCCCGACTCCCTCAGCTCTCTGTTCTAATCGAAAATAAGCACAATCATCAGAAGAGTCTTCCATACCGGCACTATAATCTGCGAGCGCCTTGATACATTCATAACTATGAGTTGTTGCAATGATTTGACATCGAAACGCTCTTGCAATGCTCCCTATTTTTTCCCAAAAATCATGGAGTACTGAGTAATGTATCCCATTTTCGATTTCGTCAATAAAGACAACCCCCCCTTCCAGCTCGATGATGCGCAAGATAAAAGATAATACCCGGCCAATCCCATCCCCCATCAGGCGTACAGGAATCTTTCTGGCTAATCCTATATCGGCATAAATAACGCCTTGCCCATTTTCAACGATAACGGAAACATCTCTGACTCTTTCATCAATTATTTGCAGAGTTCTGATGACAATATCCTTTCTGTTCAGCCTATCTATATTGCTAAGCCTTTCGGCATCATCATCAGTATTTCGAGTTCCAAGGAATATAACAGATTGGACTTCCTCCGGCAGCCTGTCTTTATACTCCATCCCGATATTTCTTCCCCGCATCATGGCAAAATGTTCATGCTTTGATTCGTCATTGCGATAAGCCAATTTTATTGCTGGAATCGGACCAAGGATATTGGACGTTTGATTTTCCGGAATATCTTCATCTGCAAGGATTACCTGCGTCTTATGTTCTTTTATATAGCTCAGTTCCAAATGCTCCTTTTGTATTGCCCGCCCTTCTAAGTCACGAACAATATCGATTTCTATCACTTTCTGCATGTCGAACTGATAAAACAGATGTCGCCATATCTCCTCGGAGAGTTCCTTCTGAAAATTCATGCTCCGAAACCCCAGCTGCTGCAGAAACGCAATTGGGCTATAGCGAGAAAAGAACAAGAACAGAGCCTCTAGAACCGCCGTCTTTCCAACACAATTCCTCCCCCCCAACAAAGTTATGGGAGCCATCCCCTTGATTTCTATATTCCGAAATCCCTTGAAATTCTTTACGCAAATTTCATGTACCACGACGACAACCACGCTTTCTTTGAATGAATGATAGGTGTTTTGAAAATATATCATTTTCAGTAACGTCAGTCCTGAGTCAGAGAAAAAAACATCCATATGTTACAACTCTTATTGACGATAGCAGAACAAAAAGATATACCAAGACGATGGGGCTGAACTTATCAGCACTTTCTTGAAGCATTCCTTACAGATTCTCTTTATACCACTGTATCGCCTCTTTGATCCCCTTCTCGAAATCATACTCCGGCGCATAGCCGAGGTTCTGACAGATCTTCGAGATGTCCGCCCCGCTGTGACGGATATCGCCCTTGCGCTCAGGTCCAAAGATCGGCTTCAAGTCCTTCTCGAACAGTGCACTGAGCACCGCATACATCTCATTGAGACTTGAACGCTTGCCCGCCGCGACGTTGTACGCCTGCCCTGCCACCTCATGCGGCGCGGCGCACGCAAGGAGATTCGCCTGCACGACATCCTCCACATAGACGAAGTCACGCGACTGCTCCCCATCGCCGTTGATTGTCGGCGGCTCATCACGCAGGAGGCACTCGATGAACTTCGGAATGACCGCAGCATACGCGCCATTCGGATCCTGTCGCCGCCCATAGACGTTGAAGTAGCGCATCCCATAGCAGTCGAGCCCATAATTCAGCGTATACTGATACGCATACTCCTCATCAACGAATTTCGTCACCGCATACGTCGAGAGTCGCCGCCCGACGATCTCCTCCCGCTTTGGCATCGTCTCATCGTCGCCGTAGACGGCTGCGCTTGAGGCATAGGTCATCTTCTTTACGCCATGCTTCGCCGCCGCCTCCATCACATTCACCGTGCCGATGATATTCGTCATCGTATAGCTGACCGGCTGCTCGATGCTCTCCGGAACACTCACCTCTGCCGCCTGATGCAGCACATAGTCCACGCCCTCACACGCACGATTGCACGTCGCGACATCGCGAATATCCCCCTGGATAAATTCAAACTTCGGGTTGTCACGAAATCCTGCGATATTCTTCACATATCCCGTCAGCAGATTATCCAGCACGCGCACCCTATGCCCCATCGAGAGAATCGCCTCTGCCAGATTCGAGCCGATAAAGCCTGCCCCGCCAGTGACGAGGAATAAACTGTTTTCCGGAAATACGATTGTACGATAGTTCATGATATTCTCCCGCTTTCCACGCCAAGATCACTGGAACATAGCAATATTCTCTCCACTCCTCCTTATCGGCAGAACACTTCTAAAACTGCATCTTCTTTAGTCCGTTACAAAATTCCTGAAAACTCGCAGAACAATTCTTATCCACGAGCATATGTCTCGAAATATTCTTTGCCACATCTGTTTTTTTATGCATCAACCCCAGTGAACGATGCTGTCGCAGAGCCCCCTCTCCATGCACAGCGCGTATTAAAAGTTCCCACGTACCGCACTGAGAATCTTGAACATACGTATCTAAAATCTCTAAATTTATATCTGGATAGGCAGCAATCAAAGCCTCGCGATCTCCAAGCATCCAAGCTTCCAGTTCCTCAATTGCAATTCGAAACAAACACCGTGGCCGTTGTGGGCAAAAATCCAGAGTGCGGAGCAACATCTGCTTCAGTATTCGACAATCTGAATGATCATCCAAATCCACTAGAACAACAACCGTTAATTGATCATCTGTACGACGTCCATACGCTCGTAATTTCGCAGGCAAATTATGCAATAAACTCGGATTGGTCGGGTTTGGATTTGCAGCCAGATCTTGTGGTAATTTGCCAATACCTCGGTGTTTATGTATTTTCCATGTATGCGGCTCGTTATATGCTCCAAGGATCTGCGGCATAATAGTGGAAAGCAGAGTCAGCTCAGATTGTCCCTCCACCAAAATCTCATAATGCATAAATTTCCTCTTCAATCCAGATAGTCACTATACCATAATGCACCTAAAGGTTGACCTTCCGCTACCATTTCTTTTACATAAGGAATTTCACTAACACGTTGTATAGACGAAAATCCATTTTCTCCCTTTTTTAAAATCCACACTTCTTCCGGTTGCATTGCATCAACCAAGTAGGGTTGGTGGGTTGTAATAAAAATCTGAGAACCGTTCTTCCTCCCAGTAGCATGATCTCGCAATTCATTCACCAAAGCTGACACCAACTGATGATAGAGACCATTTTCAGGTTCCTCGATGCAAATAAACGGAGCCGGATTCGGATCGTAAATTAAAAGCAAATAACAAAGCATTTTTAATGTTCCATCCGACATCTGTCGTTGATTAAACGGTTTTGCGAAACCTTTATCCCTAAACAAAAGATAGAGATTATTTGTCACTTCATCTCGATATGGCTCAATTCTGCCAATTCCAGGAATCTTTTCTGAAATACTTTCCAGTATTTTTCGAAATGTTCGTTCGTGTTTCCGTGCCAAATACTGAACAAAATTTCCCACATTATCTGCATGCAAATTCAAATGTTCCTGCATCCCCGCCTGTGGAATCTGCCGTGCTGCATCAGGAGTAAAATAGCTTAAATACCAACTTCGTATAAAGCGCTTAAACTTCGCAATACGGGGATTTTCCTTTACTTGCTCTGCCAAAGATGCAATTGCCAGACGATGCGGGTCAAGTTCAACGTCCTTTCTTTCCAGATTGTCCCCCTCTACTGCCTCATCTCCGATCCAAACAGAGCCTTTTCCGTGATCTAGATATAAAAAGGATAGAGGTTTTCCCGTCTTATTGCTTTTAGGCCTTTGTCTTAGCCGTTCTGTTTTTACGATAGGAAGACCATCATCATCTACACGTCCAATAGAAACTTCATACGTAATCGGCCGATCGTTATGAGACTCGCGATAATATACGGTGATACTGATATTCTCAGACTCTTTTCCGGATGAGATTAGTTTATCAAAACCGCCTCTGCCACGTGCATTGCAAGCAGACTCAATATCTTTTTCCATACAATCTGCCAAAAAGCCAAATGCATCGAAAATAGAACTTTTCCCTGCTCCATTTTTTCCTATTACTACTGTCAAAGGTGTAAGCGCCTCAGCATCACGATACTCCGGTATTGTTCCAATCCTCCCCAAGGTAACGTCTCGTAATGCACAATAATTTTGAATGCGAATTCCTTCAATAAGGGCCATAATCCTTCTCCTGATAAAAATACAAACGAACCTTTCACTGTTCACTATGGGCAACGCCTAAAAACGGCGTTTTATTCGACGTGGAGGGAAGTTTCCCTGCCCGCAAGGCCATTGCGGCAAAAGCTATCCTGCTTACGACGCCGCACCGAGAACCTGGCGCCATCTCAAATTCGTCCAGATTGCTCGTATATCTAGAATGTGGCAAACTGAACCTAGACGTCCAAAACCCATAATCTGTCCACTATCAGGGAAGTATACGAGCACAAAGAACATTCGTTTCTTTTTGGCTATCCATATCAAACAGCGCGGAGCCTCATTTCCTTTATACTTTTACTAAAATTCGATAATTTTCACTTTTTTCCTGCAACAGCTCTAGGCTTATTTTACACTTTGATGCCATCGGTTGACGATGGAATGAAATACAAACCATGTCGCGAGTGCCGCTGGAAATCAATACGGCACTCGCGGCACACTACTGCTTACAAACGAACTTCTGCAATGCCAGGAGCGGCAACGAAAAAGGGACTCATGGAAAACCTCATCGACCAGCCCCTCTTGCCACTACCCAAGCATCCCTACGACGCAGATGCACGGAAGTCCGCCGCATATCCTCCCAGACGACCGGCCACGACCAGCACGAGAACCTCGTGCTGATGGGCAACCCCGGCACAGGCAAGACGCACTTGATGACGGCATTCAGCATAAACGCGCCTGCCTACTCGCTACAAGAAATGCAGCGCCCTTGACAAGCGAAATTGAACGGTGAATCTTACCGTCTGTCGAACCAGCAGCAACGTCTGAATATGTCTTAATGACTCAATGATTCATGATCACATGGCTCACTTTTTCTTGATCAAATGTGGCTCAAAAATTCGTGATCAAGCGGCTCACTTTTTCATTGACATTCACAATTGTATAATAGGTCGAGTCATTGAATCGTTATTTTCAGTCTGCACCAAATATATTATTCAAAGAAAAGCCTTCACACTTTTTGCATATAATATGTAACGTATATTGACTTTGCATTTTCTTTGGGCTTAATCTGTAAGAACTAATCATTATATCCAAAAGTTGTTGCTGAGTAAGTTCCATATCAAACCGCGTTATTTTAGATCCGAGAATCGTGATGTAAACATCATCTGTCCCATGATAAATATCTATCTGTTCCCAAAGTTTCTCAAGGCAACCTAAATAATCCTCATATGTCAAATAACCTCGTCCATTTTCATCCAATTTAGTAAATGCCATTAAAAGGAATTCACCATTAGGTACTAGCGTTCCCAATCCGTATCTTGTTTTCCCATTAAATGCTGATTTGCTCTCTGTAGGTTTTATTTTCGCAGCATCAATCAATTCTTGAATATTCAACATCGGAGATCTTCTCAAATACTGTCCACAAACAGAATTTTCCTTTACATCTTCAGGTCTATCGCCAATTTTAACCGTAAAGCACTCATCAAACGCGATTACTTTTTTACCACCAGTTATATTAAAAATATCTCCGTATTCGATTTTAATAGAAAAATTATGTCCTCTCACGGAAACCTTTCTCCGCTTTCCACGATAAACGCAATATAGAATATTCACTAAAAAAAGATAAATGCGCCAACGATTAGTCGATTAACCATACAGCTCATGACGTCAGACCAATCAGCATAAACCTTAAATGATGAAAATGCTCCTTCCGGCACGAAAGTAAAAACTGCTGTAATTATTGCATATGCAAGAGAACTTCCCCTATTAAAGAAGATTTTTACAAATTTATTCATAGCCTAATTCTCTCTTTATAAATCCATAATTACCAATCTTCCTTCCTGCTTCATTTTTTATCCAAAACGGTCCTGCCAGAGGTGCATATTCACTCATATAATCAGGCAGCCAACAAGTTTTTTTATAGAGAGAATTATATACAACTATTATCTTCTTTTTCTTAGCTTGCTCAAATTCATGACGAAGATAAGAATAATCATTAATACATCCAACATCGTCAACTGCGGGACATGTATCGTATACTTTACACTGACACGGTCCATTGATATTCTGCTTATATGGTGTACAGAAACAATCTCGTTGACACTTTTTATTGCGCTCGCATTTACTCCCGGCCATTCGTTGAGCCGTTCTATCCCCAATCACAATAATAACATGCGAAGATACATTAATTTGTCGATTAAACTCCGCTTTCAAATCACAAATTCGACAATCCGACTTCTTTGAAACACTACCCGAATTAACTTTTGCAGTATCTACAAACTCAACTTTATGTAGAGCATCCTTTCCCCAAGCATTCAGAATATCAACCACCTGCCGATCACCACTATATTCAGCATAATCAGCACTAATATAAACTCTCATCGTTATTATTCTCCCATATAATCTTGAATTCTCTCCAAATATCTCCGTAGGCACAAGGTCTTCTCAGCTAGAAATTTTCATCCTTGAAATATCCCTCTTCACGGCATCGTCATTTTTTGTGATTCTTCGCTGTTTGATACGGGCAATTAAAGAAAGCATGTGTTCTTTTAGCTCATATACCTTTCTTCGCATAGAAAAATTGTAGGATTTAGTGCGACTATGTATCAAGTATTTTTTGTAAACAAACTCAACCTTCGCATATCAAAAGCATTCGTCACAGCTTGAAAAATATGGTTTTGTAGCTCCCCCCTGCCGTATGCTCATGAAAAATCCTCCCACTACGCCTTTCCCCACACAATCTTATCCTCCGCATCGATATCCTCCCCCGTCTGGATCTCCATCACCTTCAGCAGTGTCTCCGCGCGTATCGTATGGAAAGCCCCCCTCGGGATACGCACCGTCTGCCCTTCAGCAACCGCGAACTCGTTGCCGTCGAGCTTCACCCAGCCACGTCCCTCAATCACCGTCCATGTCTCATCACGCCGTTCGTGCAGATGATAGGTGAGCGCTCGCCCCGGACTTAGTGTGATCTTTATGGTCAAACTTTCCGTCTCCGCATCGACAATCTGAAATTCGCCCCATGACTTTTCCGTATACATCACCGGCGTATGAAGCCGCTCCGCATAGGGCTTCATTGCGCTGGATCGCTCCTTGTCCGAAACGAGGATACCTTCCGGACTTGCCGCCACCACAACATCTTTCAGTCCCATGCAAAGGATGGGCATCGGCAATGTATTCACGACATGAACATTCCTGCAAGTCTCATCCATCGTGACGCGACCAATCGTATGCTCCGGCATCACCTCAGCGAGCGTATTCCATGTGCCTATATCAAGCCAAGTGCCACTGTAACGTTGAACTGCAATATTCTCCTCTTTCTCAACTACAGCATAATCAAAGCTGATCTTGGAAAGCTCTTCATAGCGGTTGAAAAGATCCTCGTAATCCGTATAATCCAGCAACTCACGCGCCTGATCAAGCGCATAGCCAAGCTTGAACGCGAAGACGCCGCTGTTCCACAAAGCGCCCTGTTCGATGTATTCTGCAGCCTTCTCCTTATTCGGCTTCTCTTTGAACGACTGCACCATGCTCTGCGACTCTTGCGAAACAGGCATGATATAGCCATACTTCTCGCTCGGATACGTCGGCTCGATGCCCATCAAGACAAGATTCGCAGAACCTTCCCTTTCCGCTTCCTGAAGCAACTGCACAACGGCACGAAAATATACTTCATCAACATAAGGATCGGCAGGACAAATTGCCACAGCCTCATCGAGAGGAACACCGCGCACCTCATGCAAATAGGCGGAGACCAACGCTATCGCAGGAAACGTATCGCGCCGGCACGGCTCTACCGAAATGTTCACACCAGAACCAAGCTGACGGCGAATCAACGAGACTTGCTCGCGACCTGTCGCAACAGTGATGGGCGTATCCGGCGCAGCGCACTGCACTTGGCGGCAAACACGCTGAATCATCGATTCCAGCGTTCCATCTTCGCGTCTCAAGATACGGAGAAATTGCTTAGAATAAAGATCATTGGACAGAGGCCATAGCCGCTTCCCCGCACCGCCCGAAAGTAATACAATTTGCATGTTATGTCCTATATGTCCTTTCCTCATTCATTGATATCATACGTTCTTTCTTAAAATTATCTTGAAATACGAATTTAATTTTAGGGTCTGGACCGCAAACTAAATCATTTAGAGCCTCCTGCCCTAAAATTTGAACTAAGTTTGCAACTTGTTGCTCCAATGTATGCTGACTATAATAACAAATATAAGACTTTTTCACATTGCTTTTTGGGGGGGAAGAAAATTGAGATGCTAAATCCGAACTAGGAAGTAGGTGGGTAAGAATATCTTTATCGGACGAGGCGAGTGAGTGTCCAAAAAACCATGTACTGATTGCATTATTCGAGTTCTCTAATACTTTTCTATAAGAAAAATCACAGTGTTTTATAATTCGCTGATAATACTTTCTATAGGCAATAAACTCTACATCTTTATTCTTCTGATCTTCATCCAGAAACTCTTCAATTCCCAAAACCACATCGCCTTCTTCCTTATCGCGACATGCTTGAGCTCGTCCATGAATAAAATCTCCAGATATTATAGAGTTATATAGAACTCGGTATGTATTTGTGTAATTAAAAGTTACAAGGTGATCAAATTTTATTCCATCAAAAATATCACTTTTGCTCAGTTTCATAAAATCAATAAAATAATCCAGATAAAGTTCCAATGATCGAACCAGCTTAGAAAAATCAGCCAATAGTATGGATGTAAATTTCTGCCAATACTCTCTTCTTTTCTGATTTGTTGTTTGATGCCCAGGCTGCTCTTCCATTAGTCTGTTCATAAAAGTTAATAAAACTTCGTTTTCTCTATCAAATCCATCTGTCCTTCCATGAACTTCACTATCAAGCACGCAGTCTATTTTATACATTTCCTCTGCAGAAAAGTCTATTCCCTTATTCGTCTTATGTAATTGAGTAAGTGCTTTTATCACTCGTGAGATTTCTTCCTCAATATCAACCCAATTATGTTTTCTCTCAAGTTGAGAGGTCCGTCCAAAAAAATACTCTATCCAACAATTATGGTTGATCATCTTGCCAAACTCACTTGCACGAGAATTTGATAATGTCATTTCATTCATTATGAACGAGGCATCTTTATATATACTAGAAATTTTAGTTATACCGTTTGAAAAGTTATTCTTTTCTATTGTATTCAAAGAAGCATAATATTTATATACCTTTTTTATAAGCGATAACGAAATCTAAAAAATTCTTATAGCTACTCGGTATACCATGTGCAATATCAAAACCATTCCCTATAATAAGGATATTCATCACTGTCTCTCCCACAATATACATTATGGAATACGGGAAACCTCATCCTCAGAAGCCTCCCGTATTCCATACTTTTATGCTTTATCCCGCAAGAACTCTTTGATTGTCGCTACAATCTTATCGAGCTGTTCCTTGCTCAGCCCGTGATGGCATCCCACATAAAGGCCATAATGATCCAGCCACTCAGCAACAGGATAGTCACTCTCGATGTCGCCAAAAAGCTTCTTATACACAGGCTGATTCAACAGCGGAAGCATCGGGCGCGTTTCGATATTATTCTTCTCCAAGAAATGCGTAAACTCATCCCGTGTGAATGGGGCATCTTTCCTTATGACAATTGGATACATCATAAAGGAATGATCAACATAATCCGGATATTCAGGCAGCTGCAAATATTTCTCCGTTCCCTGCAGCCCCTCACTAAGATAATGCGCGTTCTCCTTACGCGTATTCATAATGAGGTCGCGATTTTCCAACTGACCAAGTCCCAGAGCGCCTTCCAACTCTCCAATGCGGTAGCTATAGCCCATACGAACCATCATAAATCGCTTATCCATCTCGGTCTGCATACGCAGCTTGCACACCTGTCTCGGATCAGATGCCAAGCAAGTCTCACAGGTACAGGCACGTCCATGCGCGATAAGTGAGCGAGAAATCTCCGTCAGCGTCAGATTATTCGTCGTGATAATGCCCCCGATGCCTGTGGTGATCGTATGCGCAACATAGGTGCTGAATGCAGTCATATCACCAAAGCTACCGACCTTCTTGTCTTTATAGGTGGCAAAATGAGCCTCCGCACAGTCCTCCAAAATACGCAGACCATGCTTTTCTGCTACAGCCATGATCGCATCCATCTCACACGGCTGTCCAAATGTATGCACCGGAATTGCCGCAACAGTCTTGTCTGTGATGCGCGCCTCCATTTTGGAGGCATCCATGTTATACGAGATTGGATCCACATCGACAAAGACAGGTTTCAATCCTGCATGAATACAGGCATTCGATGTGGCAATAAAAGTAATCGCCGGAACGAGAACCTCACTACCGTCTTCCCAACTGTACACTTCTTTCATTGCCTCTAGGCAAACGTGCAGGGCAGACGTTCCACTATTACAGGCGACACCATATCGCTGGTCATGAAGCCGCGCAAACTCTTTCTCAAACTTATGAACCATCTTGCCCTGCGAAAGCCGTCCTGCGTCCAACGCCTCATTTACATAGCGCTTCTCAGCATCACTGACATATGCATATCCTACTCCAATTTTTTCCATACTCGCGTGCCCCCCTAAAATATCATTGTATCAGAAAAATTACCCATCTCATATATACACAGCCTGTGTTAAATCACTCACTTATCGACGCAAGTATTCAAGAAATACCGATATGAGCGCTCCAGCCCCTCACGTAGCATTACTTTATGTTTCCACCCTAGTTCATGAATACGTGTGGAATCTACAAGACGACGAGGAGCGCCATCCGGCTTTTCTGTATCATAATCCAGCGCCCCCTCAAAACCGACAACGGAAGAAATTTCCTCTGCAAGCGCCTTCATCGAGACTTCTTCACCGCTGCCTATGTTGATATGTTCCGCCTCGTCATAATTCTCCATAAGGAAGACACACGCATCCGCGAGGTCGTCCACATAGAGGAATTCACGCTTCGGACTGCCTGTTCCCCAAAGCGTAACGGAATCCGCCCCCTCCACTTTTGCCGTGTGGAATTTACGAATCATCGCGGGGATAACATGAGAGCCTTGCAAGTCAAAGTTGTCATTTTCGCCATAAATGTTCGTCGGCATACAGCTAATAAAGGGATCATTATATTGACGATGAAAGAACTTCACCAGCTCCAACGCCGAAATTTTTGCAATGGCATAGCCCTCGTTCGTAGGCTCCGGCTTACCATCCAAAAGTGCCTCCTCACGGATCGGCTGCTCGGCAAACTTTGGATAAATACAGGAGCTCCCCAATGCCAAGAGTTTTTTTACACCAACCTCATGAGCTGCATGGATGATATTTGCATTGATCATCAAATTAACATACAGAAAATCTGCGGGAAAAGAACTATTCGCCTGAATCCCCCCCACTTTTGCTGCAGCGATGAACACATAGTCCGGCCGTTCCTGCTCAAAAAAATTTTTCGTGGCCTGCTGATCTGTCAGATCAAGTTCACGATGCGTTCTTAGCAACAAGTTGTTATAGCCGAGCTTCTGCAAATGACGTACAATAGCAGAGCCAACCATTCCTGTATGACCGGCAACATAAATCTTATCTGAGATTTTCATTCTCTACACCCCCATCAAGATAGATTTTCACGATACCACTCGATTGTTCGATCTAAACCATCACGCAACGAAACAAAGTTCGCTTTACCAAATTCCGAAATCGCGCGATTCATATCAACGAAGACTTCTCCCGGAGCACCACGCATTCCTTGCTCCTCCTTGGGAAACACAACTGGGACTTCGAGATTTTCGCCAATCAAGACAGCAAGTTCTGCAATCGTCGTATGGGATATTCCACCAACATTATAGGTATGTTCTTTTCCACGCAAGAGAATATTCCACAGGATGGATACTGTATCCGCAACATAACAATAAACTCGTTTTGCCTTGCCCGCATCCATCATCTGAATGGAGCCATGCAATCCCTTTTCAATAAAATTATACAATACGCGTTTATCCGTCTTACGAACGCCGGGACCATACGCTAAGGATACACGCCCTATTTTGACAGTCTTATCTGTTCCCATCATATACGCATGACAAATCGCCTCACCACAGCGCTTCCCTTCAATATAACAAGCACGCATATGATCCGGCATCGTAGCCCCAACCGTGGTCTCTGCATACGGCGTTTCAACAGATCCACTGTACACTTCACTGGTGCTGATAAAAAGGAATCGTCCTGTAGGAGTAAGGTGCGCCAACAAAAGATCGGTTGCCATTGTGTTCAGGCGAATTGTCTTGACCTGATTCTCCATAAAAAGTCCCGGCTGTCCGTACCCTGCTGCATGAATAATGCAGTCAAAATTCGGTAGTGATTCATAAAAGTGGTAGTCGGACAAATCCCCGCGATAAAGTGTAACTTCAGAATGCTGCTCCAACTCCTGCAAATGAATCGGCAATTCCCTATGTGTCACAAGAGAGATATGGATTTTTCTTGACGAAGCGCTGTTCCAACGAAGAAGCGAATAGATCATGTAAGTCCCAATCAAGCCACTTGCTCCTGTAATCAGCACGCTTTTGTCCGCCAAGGGAGATAAATCTATCTCAGACCATATCGACTCAATATCCTCTACAATAATTCTATTTCCCATTGTGCAACCTCCGCTTACGAATCCATTAATACGAATGTTTTTTCACGAATACTCTTTGCGTCCATCCCAAAGACCGTTAAATTTTCCTGCACTGTCCCATATGTCTTCGGTACCTCACAAGACATCCCTACAAAATCCAAACGAACGGGGTTATCCCGGCAAGTCATAACAATCTCAGTAGTCAGTGCCCCTGTATAATAGGGCTCACAAAGTAAAATCTTATTCGTCGGCAGATTTTGCAGAAGCGTTTTCCGATCAAAAGGACGAACGGTGGTATAGTACAAAATCGTAACATCCAGATCCGCGGCAGCCTCCATGACCGCCGACAACATCGTCCCGACCGCAATGATTGTTGCCTTTGTCCCCCGCTTCACGACAACCGCCTGTGTAAACGAAACATCATGCTCCACCGCATTAGACGATTCGCTCAGTCGGAAATACGTCGGGCTTCCGTTGTCATAGGCCTCCATCATCAAACGATCCATTTCTTTTGCAGTCCCCGGTAGGACAATCTGCATATTCGGAATCTGCATGAGAGCGCCGACATCACCAGGACAATAATGCGTCATTCCCAACGCACTGTAGTCAAACGAACCTCCAACACTTACAAAATTACCATTGAGGTTTTGATAGCCAAAATCATCCTTGAGTTGTTCATAACCACGCTCCACGATGAAAGGGGCTATCGTGTGAAAAATAGGTACATATCCCGTAAGAGCCAGTCCTGCCGACACACCAATAGATGCCTGCTCCAGTATTCCTAAATTATGCACACGATTTGGATATTGCGCCTTAAGATGTCGGAATGCCCACACGCCAATGTCATTTAACAGCAAGACAACGCGCTCATCCTTTTCTTCCAGAGCAGTTACTGTTGCCGTAAGCTGTTGCCTCATATTCACACTCATTGTTCCAACTCCTTCAGCAGCTGCGTCAGTTCCTCTTCATTCGGACTACGATGATGCCATCCCGGTTCGTTCTCCATGCTTTTGCAACCATTGCCCTTGATGGTATTCGCAATAACAGCAAGAGGGCGTTCGCGATCATTCCGTTGGAATGCTTCTTTGAGTTCAACGTGGTCATGCCCATCTACCTCAAGTGTATCCCAGCCGAACGCCTTGAACTTTTCCGTAAGATCCCCCCATAGAATCGAGCGATCAATAGAATGATTATAATCCACAATACAGGTAAGGTTTTTACATTTATGCTCGCCCGCCAGTAAAATAGCCTCCCACATACTGCCCTCGTTCAATTCGCCATCGCCAATGATGCAAAACACACGTTGCTGCTCATTCCTGTAACCAAGCCCCATTGCGATTCCTACAGCGATCGGAAGGCCATGCCCCAGAGATCCTGTAGACGCCTCCACCCCGGGAACCTTATTGCGATCCGGATGCCCCCCCAATCGGCTGTTAAAGTGACCAAACGTCTCTAGCTCACTCACAGGGAAAAAGCCTTGGTCTGCCAGCACGGCATAAAGACCAATGGCAGAATGGCCTTTGCTTACCAAGAGATAATCCCGATCCTCTTTCTCCGGATTCTTTGGATCCACCTGCAAAACAGAATCATAAAGTACATACAATATGTCCAGAATGGAAAAGGCGCTCGGAATATGCCCTTCTTTCGTTTTATGGGCAGTTTCCAATATAATTCGTTTCAAACTTTTGATTTTTTTCTCAGACAACGAGCAATTCATGCTATCATCCTCCGATTTATGATAATTTATCCAAATCCGCTGCAACCATCATTTTGACCAGTTCGGCAAATCCAATCTTGCGCTTCCAGCCCAGCTCTCTCTCTGCCTTCGTCGAATCTCCCCAAAGAAGCTCGACCTCTGCCGGACGATAGAACTGCTCTGCCACATTGACAAGAAGCTTTCCCGTTTTGGCATCGTAGCCTTTCTCATTGATGCCCTCGCCTTCCCAGCGAATCGAAACGCCCGTCTCAGCAAAAGCTTTCTCAACAAACTCACGCACAGTATGGGTCTCATTCGTGGCAAGTACATAGTCCTCCGGATGCTCCTGCTGAAGTATCCGCCACATCCCCTCTACGTAATCCCCCGCAAAGCCCCAATCGCGCTTCGCCTCAAGATTTCCAAGGGTCAGTTTCTCCTGCAAGCCCTTCGTAATCCGAGCAACTGCAAGCGTAATCTTGCGTGTCACAAACGTCTCCCCGCGACGCGGTGACTCATGGTTGAAAAGGATTCCGTTGCACGCAAACATTCCATAGGACTCGCGGTAGTTCTTTGTAATCCAAAAAGAGTAGAGTTTCGCCGCCCCATAAGGACTCTTCGGATAGAATGGAGTTGCCTCGCTCTGAGGCGCCGTCTCGGGCAAGCCCCCAAAAAGTTCTGAAGTCGATGCTTGATAGAAGCGTATCGGCAGCCCGCTCTGGCGTACTGCCTCAAGCAGACGAATCGTCCCTACCCCTGTCGCCTCCGCCGTATATTCCGGCACCTCGAACGATACAGCCACATGGGACTGAGCGGCAAGGTTGTAGACCTCATCTGGCCGGATCTCCTGAATCAAGCGGTGTGCATTGCTTGAATCCGTCATATCGCCATAGTGCAGGAAAACGCGATCGGCAAATACCGGATCGCCTAAAATATGATCGATCCGCTCCGTATTCTGACTGCTCTGTCTGCGAATGATACCGTGTACCTCATATCCCTTTTCCAACAACAATTCTGTAAGATACGAGCCATCCTGTCCTGTAATTCCTGTAATCAACGCTTTTTTCACTGAGATTTCCTCCCCCGAATTTTACTCATAAGAACTGCCCGAGCTTCGCCTGCGTACATACACATGCTTCGGAACTCCTCACGCCGATGAAACACAAGAATTTGCATTCCAAGCATCAAACCGGCCGCACAGAGACACTTGATCAGCAGTCCCATATACGTCGATGAGAAAAAAGCATCATTTAGTATCTGGTCAATCAGTAGGATTTCCAGCAAAACCACGATACTCCACCAAGCATGATTCCACCAGTATGCCTTCATGCTGCGCCGGAAGATGACTCGAAAGACGAACTGAACGCGACCATATACGATAAACGCCAACCCCGCAATCGTCCCGATCATAACGCCGACAACCCCGAGATAATGAGCTAATACCACTGACAGAATTAAATTTGTCACAGCGGACAAAACCATATAGCCACGGTCATTTTCAAATACACCATGCGTGCTTCTGAAGTTATAGGCATTCTCAAACTGCATCCCAAGAAACACATTGAACGCCAGCGCCATCACATAGGCATCGTCAAGCAAGAAATCTGTTCCAAAGAACAGTGCCACAAAAGGCTGCAGTACGGTGAAATAGATACAGGCAACATATCCCCCCATCAAGAAGTAGGCAAAATCCAACATACGGTAAACACGATAGCTCTTTTCCCTATCGTCCGTATAGACAAGATTCGCGACAGAGGGAATAATTCCCTGCAACATCTTATATAAGAGTTTGTAGACACCATCGCAAAGGAGGACATAGTTCGCTACCAAGCCTGCTGTTCTAAGTCCAAGAATAGACGAAATAATAATTGCATCGGTTCCACTGTAGACAATATACGACAGCTTATGAATTAGGAAGTTTTTTACATCCACAAAAAATTTTCGTTGCCGCAAATCCTGTACCGTAACCTTAACGGTATGTAGGAATGGATACTCCTTCCCCAAACGATGCGAAATGATCAGATTCGCCAAGATATTGAATCCGAGCGCAGAGAGCGCATACATCGTATAACTCTGCCAAACAACAATAGCCGCAAACTTCACGAGATTCGCCGCAAAAGTACAAACAAGATCAATACGAACACAGATGTAGTCTTTTTGATCTGCTGCAAATAAGGTGCGTCGATATGCCAGAAAGTAAGTACTAAGTACGGTACAAATCTGGATGACATAAACAAGTTGAACATAACTCCATTCAACACTGTTATCCCGTACGATCCACGGCAAAAAGAAAAACAGGACAACACCAACCAGTGCAACCAATGTGCCGATAATAAGATAAATATACCGATAAATACTCATCAGCATATTGACTTCGGATTCGTTCTTGTTGGCAATTTCTCGATAGAGCCCATAGCTGATCACGGTACTGATGCCCATTTCAGCGATGGACAGCAAGGATATCACATTCGTAAACAGCCCCTCAAGCCCAAGGAGCTCAATGGGCAGATTCCGTGTGAACGCCTGTCGTATCAATATGCCAAGAACAGCAAGTACGACATAAAGCATCATGGAGTACATGCTGTTGCGCAATACATTCGCTACCCGCATCGTTTATCCCTAGTAAATTCCTTTGTCCAATATTCTAATAAAACGATATTCCTCACATTGGCTAAACTTTAGAATGCGCGCCTGCATTGATACTTGAGATAATCCTGCAATCAGACCGCCACATCTTGCTAACACATAAGCGTCTCTTAAGACTTCCAACCCATTTAAATAAGCATGGTGTTTCCGCTCATTCTCAACAAAAGCAATATTTATTTCTCCTGTCCCGCGACATACATCATCGAAACTGAGTAACTTTGTCCCATACCGCTCCCGAAATAAAGTCAAATAATTTTCATCATCAGTAGCAAGAAAAACCTGTTGAAAGCCTGTATTCAAAGCATTATCAATCTCCGGAAAATAATCCTCAGGTAGTACTGCTATTGGATGCTCTTTCCATTTATGCAAAAAATCGGTTCCCCTAATATGTACACCAATTACATTTTTCCAATCACCCGAATATAGACTCTGCACACTATCTGAAATATATTTCTGTGTCCGTTCATTTAATGTAACATATTTTTTGTGAACTTTAGCCAGTTTCTTCAAATAGTCATCTGTTACAATATATGCTGAACTATTTACATCACCCTCGATTAAGTCCCGTTCGATCCGCGGTAAACAAAATGACTCTTCAAAAACAAACACACGATTGCTATGATACGCTTCCTCTAAAGAAATTTCAGAAGTCTGACAAAAGTAATATTCAAATGGATTTGTGGTATTAAAAAGAGGTTCTTTCTCAGCATAGATAGAATTCGGAACAAATTCCACAACAGGAACCCCCCCCAAATTATCCGCATCAAAAAGACCTCGCTGCACAGATCGAAGAGCCGAACAGAAACCAGCTCGATGTGTGATACGAATTAAATATACATTGCGATTCTTATTCTGTTCTCCATAATGTCGGATCAATATCGTATCTGACCCAGTAATTCTTTCAACAAATGACTCATCATCCAATTTGCGTAGAACTCTTTGAATACAATACAATTTAGGATGACTCATAATGGGCTTCTTCAATCCTACAAATAATGCATATCGAAATTTAGTCCAATATGATTGAAATATTTTTTTCAATCGAACATCGCCTCCCGTATTTAGCGATCAGTCACTCTGACATGACTCATAGCATATAAAAGCATAAATACCCCCATGCCGCGATACATCGTTACTGCATCGGAGGTAAGGCAATACAAAAAGAGAGCCAGTGTGCATCCCCCCATGATTATGGCAAATAAATCCGTTTTATCAAAGCGCCTATACAAGCAATCATATAACAGGCAAATCCAAAAAAACAGAAATATACTGCCACCAATAAAGCCAGTATGCAGCAGTGCATACAAAAAATTATTATCTATAGAGTAAATCCCTATATTATATTCTTCAATCTTATATCCCCGTCCGAAGATCCAGTATTCTTGCTCTTGATAAAGAAAATGCGTCAGATTATCGATCCATGTACCCGCTCTTCCCGCTGAAAGATCAGCAAGTTCTGCCTGTGACGAAATTTCCATCAGCGGCAAGACTCTTTCATTGACAATATATGCAACCTCCTCATTGAACTGATAAAAGGAGATTGCAAGTGCAACAAGAACAGCAATTCCTGCAAGCGATTTCACGCGTGCTCGCCATGATATCAACCAGGACATGCAAATCCTATATAAAAAGAACACCATCAATGCTATAACAGCAATTCGACTATACGTCACCATGAGCCCCCACAGGCAAAGGAGCATCACAACCACATACAAGAAGCGATACCTTACATCTGCAGTCCACATCACATTTGTGATGATAAAAACCATCACCAGAACCAAAGAAAACTGGCCAGGTTCAGCAAACACACCTCCTGCACGATAAATAACCTCCCCCGTCAAAGAGATCATTGTCTGTGGTGCCCTGTACCACTCACTTTGCTGGATATATAGGATAATCCCGAGTAAAGCTGTACATCCACCTAAGACAACAATGTTATTCAAGCAAGCGCGGATTTGCTGTCTATCAATCAAATGTACTACTATGATGTAAATCGCAGGCAAATACAATAAGCGTAGCCATTTCAGCAATGCTCCCCACTGTACCTCCTCCAGACCCACAGAAGCGACACATATTGACAGAATTGCGACGCCTACATAAAGCCATAACCAACGGACTGTGTTGTTCATATACCAATACGTCGGTCTACGAGTTATGAGGACATACAAGAACAACACTGGAATGTACACATCGCAAATATTCAGGAGAACATCGCCAATATACACGCCAGGGCATAGGATTAAAAAAAACAACAAGAGTTTTATGGATAGTGGAACCGTAGATAAACTGGTCATTTTATACTGCAAAGCTCCGTATCAATGCTCGTATGTTTTCTGCCGTACGCTGCCATGAAAACATCTTTACACGTTCATTCCCCTTTTTCTTCAGCTCCTCTGCATTATTTCCAGTTGCTATTAAGCCTTCCGCAATAGATGATGCACTATGAGGATCCACATATATAGCGGCATCTCTACAAACCTCGGGCAAAGAGGCTGCCGTAGAAGATACGACCATACAATTGCAAGCCATCGCCTCCAATGCAGGGATACCGAAGCCTTCATATAGAGAAGGAAATAAAAAAGCCTGTGCCCCACTATATAGGCAGGGCAAATCCTCTTCGTCCACAAAACCCGTGAAAAAAACTTTATCCTCCAGATTAAATTCCTTCAGCAATACAGGTAGCCCCTGAACACCGGTTAACAGTCCATCTTTTTTACCAACAACGACCAAACATATCTCGGTATTTATTTTCGATTGTAAAAATTTGGCATACCCCTTTATCATACCGAGTATATTTTTATGCGGTTTTACATTCCCTACATATAAGAAATATTTATCAGGCAAAGAATATTTTTTTAACACGGCAGAAATGCGTTCGTGATCTGTTACGGGATAATATTCATTCATATCAACAGCACATGGATGAACCTCGACCTTCCACTCCAATATTTTCTCAAAACGAATAATTTCCCTTTTGGAGAACTCTGATACGGTAAGAATCCTATCATAAAAATGAGTTGATGTATACATCAATAATTTTGCATAACATCTTTTAAAAAAAGAAAGATCTTCCGGTAAGGCTAGATGTCCTACATCGTGAATAGTAACCACCTTATGTTTTGCGCGAACAGGAAGAATGGGCGCATTATAATGTAGCGCCCAAAACACATCACAGGAAGGAATGCGAATTGGTAAAAGTATTTGTTCCTTTACACTATACATCGGAGCGTTAATATACAAGAAAGATACATTATCCAATTGGCACGCATCCACAAAACCTTGATTTATTTCATCCCGATTCAGAAGCAAAACATACTCGTGCTCAGAAAAGTGTACAAGACGAGAGACAATCTCACAAGTGTACCTTCCCAAACCAGAGTGATTCATAAATCGACAATCTATGACAATTTTCAACGTGTCCCCTCCATAAACCATAGTAATAACTGAGTTCAAACCTCACCAAACAACAATATTCGAAACCCTCGATATCTCTTCACTATGTAATAAATGAAAAGAGAGCCGCTTATCCCCAAGAAGACTCCTAAGATGACATTTACCTCCCCAGCAAAGTCGCATGCTAGAAAGAAAAAAGAATGTATCAGATATATTGGCATTGTATGTTTTCCAAAAAAGGAAAGTCCTCCTGCATTACTTCCACCGGTTAAGGCATAAATTTTCTTAAAGGTAAGATACCAGACCAGCACACCAAAAAACAATACAATACGGTTATACAGAACAGCCATAGCAACCAACTCATCGTGAGTTACTTCTGGATACCATAGTTGCACAAAGGAGTGGAGAGCACGATGCTCTCCCACATCAAACCCCCCCAGCATGATGATATACATCAAAAAGAAGAGTGGTGCACCAAGCCGAAGCGTTCGTTCTGCTTTTTCTTTATACTGAAAAAAGAACACACCAAAAAAATAAAAGGGCACATACAATACATATAACTTAACGATATGCAAAAAACTATCTATCCCCCCCCCAATATAGATATACCAACAAACATAGCAATAGAACATAAGGCAAAGCCATAGTTCCTTTTTTTCATAAATCTTATAAACACATACGTTATATCACATAAAAAAAGAACAATCAAAAACCAATAAACATCCGCCAGGCCTTCATACGTCTTGAAAAAAAAATGCATGCTCACAACTGAAAAAAGCTTCGCAATAGCTGACCATACACAATACGGCAACATCAATCTACACGAACGGTGCCAGAGCCATTTCCAGCCTCGTTCTTTCTTGGATGTTTCCACCAGATACCCACTCACAAGGATAAAGAACGCCATGTGAAATGAATATATCAACTTAAAATCCCAACGAGTCAAATACTCATCAGGAAAAGAATATACGATACTATGCCCAAGAACAACAAGGAGAATCAATCCGCCTTTTATACAGTCAAATAATCCATCACGATGTACCATCATAAACGAATCATCCTTTGGACTTTATCCTTTTAATAAAAATTGCCTCAATTTCCCAAAAGCTTTCAAGGAACGTTTTAAATCATCAGGGCTTTTCAATCCCATCCACAAACGGTGTAAAATATAACTAGGCCGCAAATAATATCTCCTTCGTGCATCATTACAAAATGTGACCATTTCCTCCGCCGAAAGATCCGGAAGATTCAGGACGCAGTTAATCGTTCCATCCTCTTTGACGTATTCGTCGTAATTTCCCGTAATGTAGCCGTTCGACTTTGCCCAAAAGTAGGCTTCTGTTCCCGGAAATGGAAGCAACGGATAGAACTGGGCGGTATCGGCATTGAGTTCCAACGCCAGTTGGAAGGTTTTCTCCATAGTCTCCTTTGTTTCTCCCTGATTTCCCACCATATAGCAGGCATGAACGAGAAGACCAGCTTCTTTTGCATTTTTCATATAGGCGCGAATAAGTTTGAGGTTTGTCCCTTTTTTAATATTTCTCAGGATCTCCTCATTGCCGCTTTCAATGCCTGGAATGATCAGGCGGCAGCCTGCTTTTTTCATCATTTTCATAGTCTCTAAATCGAGATCGACACGTGCATTGCAGAGCCATGATAGTTTCTTATGAAGCCCCTTTTCAATAAGCAGTTTACATATATTGATCACGCGATCTTTTTTCGCAGTAAAGGTATCATCCTCAATAACGACTTCCTTCACATCGGGAAAATTGTCCGAAATGTACCGAAACTCCTCCACCACGTTTTCCGGTGTTCTCAGTCGATATTTATGACCATGCAGTGTCTGAGGATATACACAGAAATTGCACCGCGCAACACAGCCCCGTCCTGTAAATATCTGGATTTCAGGATACGAAGATGCTGCAAAGAAATAATCCTTGTAGTTCAGATATTCCTTTATAAATTTTGAAGCAAACGGTATTTCATCAATATCCTCAATATAAGGCATGTCCGGATTGCTTTTTATCTCTTCATCTTTACGATACGTCAAACCGGGAACGGCTCTAAAATCCTCGCCGTCACGCAAAGCTCTCGCCACATCACGAACAATATAATCATATTCCCGACGTGCTATTGCATCGACGGATTGACCGAGCTGAAGGGTCTCCTCAGGAAGAGCAGACGGATGCGTTCCTACAAGAACAAACACAGCGTTAGGA
Organism: Selenomonas sp. oral taxon 136; assembly: GCF_001554015.1. Classification (NCBI taxonomy): domain Bacteria; kingdom Bacillati; phylum Bacillota; class Negativicutes; order Selenomonadales; family Selenomonadaceae; genus Selenomonas; species Selenomonas sp. oral taxon 136. The sequence goes on along the minus strand of NZ_CP014239.1, from coordinate 1,845,725 downwards.
TAGCGCTGTTTCAATTCATCAATAAAATGAATATCACTGTAAAGAGAAGGTGTACTAGTTTCCACAACAAATAAGCGAACACCTTCTGCATGCTTATCAATAAAATCGAGAGATTGCGCCTGATTCAAAGGGGTTGCCGGAGCATCCAAAAACTCTACGGTAAAGCCGTCTTTCTGGCAAACCGCAGCAGCATAGATCAACCACAAGGGATAATACAATGTTCCACTTCGCGTCAATGCGGGGCTTCGATTTTCTCGTGAAAACTTCCCATACTCTGCCTTAAATGGTGGATTTACAAAAAAAATCTTCATCTTTGTCTCCTCACTGAATTAGACGATCATATTTTTCTTTAGAATGCCATAACCCATACTTATTATACAAATAAAGCAACCCTTTGATATGTTCCCAATTATGTTTGCTTATAAGTTTTTTTCGAGATAATCTCTGCCATTCATGAATGATCTTCACCCGTCTGTCTAACAAGACACGGTATCCATTTTCCCAAGCACGCAAACAGTATTCTACATCTTCTGGTGCATAAAATATCTTTTCATCCAAAAGGCCAATCTCATGTACAAGATCTGCTCGCATAAGCCAACAAGCAGACATCAAATATCCTACCGGAACTACATCCTCATCAAAATTCGAGATTCGCTCCATCGCCTCTCCTTTTTCGCGTAAAGTCTTTATAGGCATGACCTTAAGTAGTTTCAATGTCATTGTAGGAATATTTCTGCCAGATTGCTGCTCTATCCCCCCAGAGTTTTCCATCCTAGGACCAACGATTCCATTTTTTTCATCTTTATACAGCAGACTCAACATATCTAGAACAGCATTTCTATTAATTATTGTATCTGAGTCAAGAATACAAAGATTTTTTATCTGCGATGATATTTTCTTGATACCCAAATTTCGACTAATCGTTGTTCCCATATTCTCTTTCAGGGAGATAATATCCAATTCCATTTTTTGCGGAACAGATTTTTTTCTCAGATTTTCTAATATCTGAATTGTTTTATCCGACGACCCATTGTCTACCACACAAATTATTACCTGAAACTCTCTCAACAGGAAGATAGATTCAATACATTTCTGGATATACCGCTCGGAATTCCATGTCAATATAACAAAACCAATATCGAATTGTCCCACTCAAAACTCCACCTTAATAATCTATCTCTTCACAAATGTACACGCGTAAATGACGCACAGACATTGTTTATCAATATGCACCCTTACCCGTAAACACAGTCTTTACAGTCTTAAATAGATAAACCAAATCAATCCAAACAGACCAGTTTCGCACATACCATGTATCCATCGCAACGCGCTCTTCGTAGGTCGTATCGCTGCGCCCGTTTACCTGCCACATCCCCGTAATTCCCGGGGGTACCATGTAGTACTCACGGATATAGTCCCCGTAGCGCTCGATCTCTTTTGTCACGATCGGACGAGGCCCGACGAGACTCATATCGCCCATCAGCACATTCCAGAGCTGCGGAAGTTCGTCGAGACTGGTCTTGCGCAGGAATGCCCCTAATTTCGTCACGCGAGGATCGTTCGTAAGTTTGAAGGACTCCTCCCATTCTTTTCGTGCTTCTGGATTCTTTGCAAGATACTCTTCCAGTCGTTCCTGTGCGTTCGGCACCATGGTCTGAAATTTATAGCAGGGGAAGAGTTTTCCATTCTGCCCCACGCGTCGATGAGCAAATATGATATGCCCCTTATTGTCAATCCCAACGAGCACCGCCAGCACAAGGAGAATCGGTAGGATCAAAAAGCCTCCACAAATAGTCGCAATGAGATCGAAAACACGCTTTGCCAGACGATTCCTCCTACGTGCAAGATTATTGCGGATGCTAAGCATAAAAACTTTTTCAGTATAGAACGGTTCAACACCGACGTGCCCCAAGGGTAGCATCATGAGGTCGGGAACAAAGAGAATATCGCGGACGAGAGGCTGAATCTTTGCAACAAGTTTCTCCAATCGTGCACTGTCCATACCCGGTGCCGTGATAATAACTGTCTTTACACCGGAATCTCGAATAATACTTTCCGCATCGCTCACTTTGCCCAGCAACAGGAACTTCTGCGGAAGCTCCTCCGAGATCGGGTCATCGTCCAACAACCCGACAATCCGATAGCGGTATCCCAAATCCCCTTCAAAGAACTGAAGAACAATCTCTGCTGTTTTTCCAGCCCCTATTAGGATAACAGGCTTCATGAACATGTTCGTTGTCTTAAGGAATTTCAGCAAGACATACCGCTCGACATAGATATTAAAGAGTGCGAGAACGCCAAATAGAATGACATAAAGACGCGAGGCAAGCATACTCGCCTGCATAAAATAAAGTATAAGGATGCAGGTGATCAGTGCATAGAGCACCGCATAGAAGATCTGCTGCACCATAGCGATGATTGGCCGCATCTTTGTGTAGGTCTGCGAGATAGCAAGGAACGCAATGAATACGAGTGGTATCCAAAAAAACAGATAGGCATTAGGTACGTGATAGGATATTCCTATCAGCGCCCCATAGATGTCATGCATGCCAAATGCCATTCTCTCTGCAAGGAGAATAGCAAGATAGTCAAAAATGATAAACAAAAGAGGTGCACACACTCTGCGAAGTATGGCTGATGCCTCAGATACAATCGCCATGAATATGTACACCTCCTAAAGTCGTTATGCTTCGCGTTTATAGGTCAGCATGCCGTACCCCATAGAAAGGAGCATGCCGAGAACAAAACCAATCGCTGTGATCAGCATCTTGCGCGGTGCAGCAGGTCTATCCTCATCCGGCAGATTCGCCGGGTCGATGATCTGGATATCCATGCTCTCCATCGCTGCCTGCAGTCGGTTTTGCTCATACTGCTTAACGAGGTTTGCATAGACTTCGTTCTTAATTTTCACATCGCGACTAAGGCGCATATACTCGGCAACATCGTCGGGGAACGTGCCGAGTTCCTCTTCTCTCTTGCTGCGCTGTGCCTTCAGTGCCTGCTCACTCGCCTGTGCCACCGCAAGATGAACCGATGCGAGGGCGCGCTCCTTGCTCAGTTCGGAGTGTGTCGGATTCAGCGTCGTCGCCCCGGAGTCGACACTCGAGATGACCTCGGCATTGAGGCTCGCACGCAGCTGATCCAGTTCCTTCTGCGCCTTCTGGACGCTCGGATGCAGCTCTGTGTAGTTCTGCTCGAGCCCGGCGAGCTCGACGCGCTTGCTGACAATCTGATCGCGTATTTTCTGTACAGTCGTGTTGTCAGAGATGCTATACGCCTTGCTGCCGCTTTTTTGCTCACCGAGTTTTTCGTTGGCTGCACTGAGCGATGCCTGTGCCGAGGCAGCCTCAACCTCTGCCTTGCCAATCTCCTTGTCATACGCGGCCATCTGCTCGATCGCTGCTTTTGCCTGATCGGTAGGGCTGTATACCTTATGCTCACGGCTGAACTGCGCGAGTTTATCCTCAGCTTCTTCCGCCTCCTGCTTCGTTCCGTTGATGCGTTCATCGAGGAACTTCATAAGGAGAGACTGCGTCTGTTGGTTCATATCCGTCTGCATGAGGAGGAAGTTGTCGACGACATTCTGCGAGATCTGCTGTGCTTCCTCAGGGCTTTTTCCGCGCGCCGTCACCTCGATAAGGTTTGTCCCTTTGGTATTCTTGATATCGAGATGGCTCTTAGCGAAGGACTTTGCGTCGGGCTTTTTCTCTGTATCAAAATCAATGGAGTCAATGATCGGGTCGAGCACGGTGCGCGACTTCATCAGCTCGATGTAGTTTGTCGTGGGCGAGGCAACGCTCCCCCCGCCCAATCCACCGAGCCCAAGTGCTGCCATCGCACCTGCCGCACCCGAGATATCCATCTTTGCCGCCGTGCGTGTCTGAACAAGTGTCGTCGACTCATACTGCTTCGGCAAGAGAAAGGAAATCACGATGGCAACCAGCGTACAGACGCCCACGATGCAGAAGATCACAGGCTTGTGGTCGCACATGATCTGAAACAGTCTTGAGAGATCAATCGAGTCTTCGTTGCGATCCATGCTGTCCTCTTTCTAGTCCGCCAATGCTTTATACATCGTAAATACGTTCAGATACGGCAGGACATCCTCTTGGAACTTGATGCCGTTCGAGGTCGGAACGTAGACGATATCGCCGTCCTGCAGTGCTAGGTTCTGCGTCAGATCATGCTTCTTGATGTAGTTCTTCAGGTTCACCTGTTTATAGTACATTGTATCGCCGACGACGCGGATCACCTGTACCTGTGTGCTGCGTCCACGATTCGTAAAGCCGCCTGCCGAGGTGATCGCCGCATACGCGTTCAGTGTGTCGGCAGACATCTCCTTGATGCCTGGCTCTCGCACCTCTCCCATGACATAAATGTTCCGTTTTCCGTATGTCTTGACGCCGACGGAGAGCTCCGGAAAGCGCAGGTAGCGGTGCATTCGCTCGGAAATCAAGTCCCGAGCCTCATCAAGTGTGAGTCCTGCCAACCGCAGCGAACCCGCATAGGGGAGCTGGGCGTAGCCATCGGGGCCGATCATGACAGAATCAAGAGCCGCACTGCTTAGTGCCCCAGTTCCTATAGCAGAATTAAATCCAACGATCTGAACACTGATCTCGTCATATTTGCTCAGTCGGTATGTCTCGCCATGGCGATCTCCGGTCGTTGTCGCCATCCGGAAGTCTCCTCCTTCGACGACATGATACGGCGCATCCGTGCTTGGTGCAGGCTCGTTTGCCTGTGCTGCCTGCGGCATCCATATAAGCCATGCGGCAAGTGCCACTGCGCAGACTCCTGCCCGTTTCTTTTCCCACGTCATGGTACAATTCTCCTTTATTTTGATGCAAAAGGCTTTAGGGAAGCACTGATAAATTCGGTACAACCATCTTGACGCATCTTTTTTGCCCGCACTTCGGCGGAAAATCCTCCACAGAGCACCACTCTGCGTCCGGTTTTCCACCTCGTTCGGACGAAAAATCTACGCCAATCTGGCAGACCTCATTTTATCAGTGATTCCTTAGAACAGCTCCAATGTCTTGAACAAAAATACCCAGCCGAAGATGGTAAAGCAGGAAAGTGCGCTGCTGTAGACAACGCTGTTGCCCGCGAGCTCGGCGTCCGCCTGCATCTGCTGTGCCATGGCAAAGCCCGCAACGGCACAGGGCGTGGCAAAGATCGCGATGAGCGTGACAAGCTCGACGCCGCGAAAGCCGAGTGCAACGGCACAGGCAAGTACGACGGCAGGTACGAGGACAAGTCGCGCAGCGACCGAAAAGATGAGCTGGGGCAGATGCGTGTGATAGCTGCCGCCGTGGAATGACGCCCCGAGGATGATGAGTGCGACAGGCGTGGTCGCCGCCGCGATCTGTGCGACGGGCTTCAGGACGGGCGCAGGAATCGGCAGTTCTGCGGCGCGGCACAATGCCCCTAGTATCGCGCCGAGAATCATCGGGTTCATGACAACGCCGCGCAGGATATGCGGCAGGTTGAATTTCCTGCCGCGAAATGTCTCAAGAATAAAGACACTGAGAATGTTGTAGAGGGGGACAATGACGGCGATCATCATGGTCGGGATGGCAATCGCCTCGTCCCCAAAGATGTTGCCGACAAGCGGGACGCCCATGAGGACGTAGTTGCCGCGAAAGCTCGCCTGGATCATCGGGCCGCGCCGTGCATTGTCCTTCTCGATCATGCAGACGATCGCACCGAAGACGAGCGCTGTCAGGATGACGCCGCCCGCACCGAAGACCATGAGCATCGGCTGAAACGCCTTCTGCGGGTCAGAGACGTAGATGTTGTAGAACATCATGAAGAAGAAGAATACACGGAACACCATACGGTTCACGTGCTTCAGTTCTTCCTCGGTAAGGAGACGCGAGTGCTTGACGAAAAGCCCGACGGCCATCAGACAGAAGAGTGGAACGACACCGCCAAGCGCGACAAAAAAATTGCTAAGCACAAAAAAGCCTCCTCCCCCACTCGACTGTATTATAACAGGAAAGAGGTGGAGAGACAACATACAAAAGCACTTGTGCAGGTCGACAAATTCGTTGTATTCTTCTTGTATATATAGTAAGATAAAAAGGAAAGGTGGGATGAACTATGGCACACGCAATGCCACTAAACAACACAGTGTCAATTACAGCGTTTAACCGTGGAAAGGCAGGACAGATTTTCTCGAATGTGAAGAAAAACGGCATGACCGTTGTGATGAAGAACAACGAACCGGAGTGCATTCTGCTCTCGCCCGCACAATACGAGGCAATATTGGAGACACGATACGATGCAGAGTTACTTTCAATTGCCGAAGCACGTTTACAGAACCATAACGAAAAAGATACCGTTTCCTTCGAGGATGTCTGCCAAAGTGTCGGGATTTCTGCCGCCGACCTTGAACAAATGGCCGAGGTTGAAGTCGAATGAATTGGGACGTTCGTTTTCTCAAGGAGGCGACAGAGGACTTCAGCCGCCTCGACGGCAGTCAGCAAAAAATCGTTTCAAAAGCACTCCTGCGTGTTTCGCAAAATCCACTTCCGGCGAATGAAGGCGGCTACGGAAAGCCCTTGGGAAATCATACGACTAGCAATTTATCAGGACTGCTCAAGATTAAGCTAAGGGCGCATGGACTGCGTGTTGTTTATCAGCTCATACGCATGAACCATCAAATGTTGGTCATTGTCATTGGGATTCGCGCCGATGGACAAGTCTACAGCGAGGCACAAAAACGCGTGGACAAACTAAAATAGTGTTCTATCCTTCACAAATACGCATCTGCCGCTCTCGAAACGTCACAATCTGCAAAGCAAAGGCACAGGCGAGCTCGCGTGCGCGGTCGTAGTTTCGTCCGACACCCTCGGGGACGTGCGCATCCGAGCCAATGGTGACATAGCGTCCGCCGAGCTCGCGGTAGCGGCGGCAGACGGGCGCGAGTTCCTTGATGCCGCGCGGCGCGGAGAAGCGGCGCGTGTTGATCTCGATGACGGTGTCCGTCTCGATGAGCGCACGCAGGACGGCGTCGATGTCGTCGGTGAAGTCGCCATAGCTGATCTCGGGATGAGCGAACGTGGCATTCCTCGCGATGTAGTCGATGTGCGCGAGGGCGTCGATGAAGGGATGCGCGTAGATCTCGTCGCGCATGACGGTAAAGTACTCATGGTACATCTCCGCCTTTTCGCGCCCCGCAAAGGTCTCAGGATAGTAGAGATCCTTGCACTCCAAAAAGTGAATCGAGCCGAGGACAAAGTCAAACGGAACACGCTGCACGAACGCGGCGTTTTTTTTGCGTGCGCTCGCCATCATTCCCATCTCGACACCGAACGAAAGATTCCCCGCTGCGCGCAGGGGCTCGTACGCCGTCCAATACGCCTCGGGATCAAAGATGAACTGCTCCTTTCCCGCCGACGGGTAGTCATAGTCGAGGTGCTCGGTGAAGACAAGTCCGATTCCCTGCTCCTCTGCACGGACAAGTGCCTCCTCTGCCCGCATCTCAGAGTCAGCAGAAAACGATGTATGAATATGGCTGTCAAAGAACACGGTCATTCCTCCTCCGAAAGAATCCCGCCCACCGCATCAGAGAGCCGCGCAAAGTCCGCGAGGGAGAGCTGCTCGCCGCGCAGCGATTCGGCAATCCCTGCCGCCGCAAGTCCTGCACGGCACAGTTCCTTCGTCAGTCCCGCCCCCGTGAGTGCATTAAGGAGTGTTTTGCGCCGCTGTCCGAAGGCAGCGCGAACGAGACGGAAGAACAGCTTTTCATCCGTTGGACAGACAGAAGGTGTCTCCCACACACGACAGACAATGACGGCACTCGTGACCTCGGGTGCGGGCATAAAGGCGCGCGGCGGCACGTCCATCACGATGCGCGCATCCGTATAGTACTGCACAGCGATGGAGAGCGCCCCGTAGTCCTTCGAGCCGGGGCGCGCCGTCATACGGACGGCGACCTCCTTCTGCACCATGGTTACCATACGCGCGATGGGCAGATGCTGTTCAAGGAGTGCCATGAGGATCGGCGTCGTGATGTAGTAGGGAAGGTTCGCAACGACTTTGAACTGCTCTCCCGCACCGAGGTTCAGGATGCGGAGGATGTCCAGTTTCAGGATGTCCCCCGGCACAATGGTCACATTGTCATAGCCTTTCAGCGTCTCGGCAAGTACGGCAGGGAGCTTCTTGTCCAGCTCGACAGCAACAACGCGGGCACCGCTTTCAGCGAGTCCCTGCGTCAGCGTACCGATGCCGGGGCCGATCTCGAGGACAGTATCTGCAGGGCTGAGGTCAGCCGCATCCACGATGGCGCGCACCACGCCCGCATCCACGAGAAAGTTCTGCCCAAGCCGCTTGCTCGCGCGCAGGTGAAAGGCATTCAGGATGTGGTGCGTGACCTTTGGGTCGGCGATCACGGGGATACCTGCATTCATTCCATATCCTCCAGTGCGGCAGTAAACTCCGCGCGTGTAGTGCCGTAAGTGTTGAGACGGCGCAGAAAGGTCTTGGCATTCGCAAAGCCGAGGCCCAAGCGGCGTCCGACCTGTGCGCGCCGTTCGGCGGCGTCATCCGTTCCCGTCAGTCCCGCGTGCATCATGTCGCTCATGGAAAAAGTCTCCTCCGGTTCTTCCACCGGCGTGCGCACCTTTTCGAGTGCCGCACGGACAGCCGCGGGGGATGCCTGCTCCACGCCGATGTCGCCGTCTCCCGCATTCGTCGCGTCCTCCACGGGGATAAAGGCGTGGCGGGCGCGCGGGAATATCTCGGTCAGGCGCGCACGGATGCGCTCACCGACTGTATCGGGATCGGTGAGGATGATGATACCGCGCTTTTCATAGGCGGCACGGATATTTTTGATCGCCGCATTGCGCAGGCGAAATCCGTCGGTGATGATGCAGTCCGCATCGACGGCACGCCGCACCGCCGCAACGTCCATCTTCCCTTCGACAATGATGACTTCTTTGATCACAATCGGCTCTTACACTCCTCATCCTGACACGTCACTGTATTCGCCACTTCCACCGCTCACGCGGTCCCCCTCCCCCGTAAACGGGGGAGGCTTTTTCGTTTACAGGATACTGACTTTCCTATCGTAATACGGAGAGGCTTCATACAGCTTCTTCCAGCGGGTCATTCACCACGGGTGATGCGTAGACCGTAAACGGATCAATATCGATACATTTCGTTTCATCGCGATTGCCGGCGATATCCCATGCAACTGTACCGTTCATCACCGTCAGACGATCCACGAATACCTTACGGTCACGAAGCTGTGCGAGGATGCCCGAGCGCATGACGAGCTCCGACGCATCGTAACGGCGCACCGTGCCATCGTTGAAATACGCATAGACGGTGTAGTTATCCCCTGGGACAACCTGCAGTACTTCGGGGAAAAACCGAGAATCCATCTTCCTCACCTCCTTATCATCGGCGGAATCGGATTAGGCTCTCTGCCAGCCTTGACCAATTCCCAGTCCTGCATGAGTTCATCCTGATAGAGAACACACCATGCCAAGACGAGTTTTAGCTGTCGGTTGGGAAGGTAGCCATTCAAAATACTGGCATTCTGAATATCTATCGTGGCTTTATTCCCTGCATATTCTGCATGGATATGCGGGGGATTATGGTTGTTGTGGTAAATCGTAATACGGATACCAAAGAATAGGCTAATTTCAGGCATGAGATTCTCTCCCCGTCGTCAAAAACTTCCCCACCTCCGCATACAGCCGTTCATGAATCTCCTCGATGGGGAGCGGTACGCCGTCCGCGCTCGATGGGATGCGCACCCAGCCGCAGCGTGCGGTGAGCAGGACATAGGCATCGTGAGTGCGGCGCAGGTAGTCCGCGTCGCGCTCGTGAATGTCGGGCGTCTCTCCCTTCGCCTGTGCGCGCGCGGTGAGCAGGCGCTCTGCCGCGCACGGCTCCATATCGAGGAAGAATACGGCGTCGGGGACGGGCAGTCCGAGCTTGTTGAACTCGAAGTCATAAAGCCAGTCGAGAAAGGCATCGCGCTCCGCCGCATCCCCGATCTTCACGGCCTGATGCACCATGTTCGATGTGGTATAGCGGTCGGCGAGGATGATCATCCCCGCCGCATAGTCCTCTCTCCACTTCATCCGATAGGAGGCGTAGCGGTCAACGGCAAAGAAGGTCGAGGCAGCATACGGATTCACCTCGTCCGCCTGCGTGCCGAAGTCACCGCGCAGGTACATCCGCACGGGCATCGACGCATCCGCCGCGTAGTCGGGAAAGGTAACGGCGCGTACGCGATGACCCTCGCGTATGAGCCGCTGCGTGAGAAGGCGCGTCTGCGTTTCCTTGCCCGAGCCGTCGCCCGCTTCGATGATAAAGAGCTTTCCGCGTGCCATACTTATCCTTTCGCAATTACCGTCACCGTATCGAGAGTCGCGTCTGCCGCCCCCACGACACGCGCACCGATCGCGCGCATCATCTGCAGATAGCGGAGCGTCTCTGCGTCGATCACGTCACCGGGCGCGAGGACGGGAATGCCCGGCGGATAGAACACAATCGTCTCTGCCGCTGTACGCCCCACGGCATGCGTCACAGATACGTGCTCCGTGCGCGCAAAATACGCCTCACGCGGCGTGAGTGCTGTCTCCGGCAGCGGGGGCAGCGCGCAGAGCGCCGCCTCCCCCGCTCCGCGCGAGGTGCAGAGCGGCGCACAGGTCTCCGCCATCGTGTGCAGCGCCGCATAGAGCCGCTCCGTCTCCTGTGCGCCATCCGCATAGGAGAGAAGAAAGAGCACGTTGCGCGCATCCGCCAGCTCACAGGCGATCCCTTGCCGCCGCAGCTCCTCCTCTGCCGCAAAGCCCGTCATGCCGAGCCCCATCACCTGCACGGTGAGCTTGGTGCGATCGAGCGCCTCCATCCCGGGCGCCCCCATGTGCTCTGCACCGAAGGCCCACAGTCCCGGAATGTCATTGATGCGCTGCCGCAAATCATCGGCACGGCGAATGAGTGCCCCGAGGTGCTCTGCTCCCTCCTGCTCCATCTGCTCCCGCGCCAGATCGAGGGCCGCGAGAAAGATTTCATTTGGACTGGTCGTCTGGAGTACGCCCGATGCTGCGCGAATCCGCGCGGGCGGCACGCGTCCGCCGCGTGCGAGGAGCATCGAGGTCTGCGTCAGCGAGCCGAGCATCTTGTGCGTGCTCTCCGCCGAGAGATCTGCGCCCGCCGCCATGGCAGACGGCGGCAGCTCCTCCGCAAAGGCAAAATGCGCCCCGTGCGCACTGTCTGTGAGGAGGAGCATCCCGTGCGCGTGAAGGTGCGCGGCAATCGCCGACAGCTCCGAGGTCACTCCGTAGTAGGTCGGATGGATGAGGAGCGCGGCACGCGCCTCGGGATGCTCCCGCACCGCGCGTTCCACCGTCGTATACGATACGCCCATCGCGATCCCGAGCCGTGTGTCAATCTCGGGGGCAAGCCAGACGGGGCGCACGCCCGTGAGGATCATCGCGCCGACGATGGAGCGATGTGCGTTGCGCGGTACGAGGATGGTATCGCCGGGCGCGGCCGCCGCCATCAGCATCGTGTGGACAGCGCCCGTCGTCCCGTTCACCATAAAGTATGCCTCGTTCGCACCGTATGCGCGCGCCGCCAGCTCCTCCGCCGCACGGATGCAGCCCGTCGGCGTATGGAAGTCATCGAGCTCTGCCGAGAGCGAGACATCCGCGCGCAGTCCCTCGTCCGTCAGCAGTCGACGCAGCAGCGGATGTACTCCGCGCCCGCCCTTGTGCCCCGGCGTGTGATAGGGGGCAACGCCCAGCCCCGCATAGCGGAGCAAAGCCTCGGCAATCGGTGCGCTCACGCGTCCTCCACCATGCGGTTGCGCACGCGCAGATGCACCTTCGTCCCCTTGCCCGGCTCGGAGAGGATCTGGATCTCGGCGCCGATGAGCTTTGCTCTCTCCTCCATGCCGATCATGCCGAAGTGCCGCCCGCGCCGCCTGCGCTGCGCCTCCATGTCGAGCGAATCGCTCTCCGCCTCATCCTCGGGCTCGTCGATCTGATCGGGAGCAAACCCGACGCCCTCATCCGCGATCAGGAGTGTGAGCGCCTGCGGCGTGTAGTGCATGCGCACGCGCACCTTATCCGTCCGCGCATGCTGAACGACGTTGTTGAGTGCCTCCTGTACGATGCGGAACACGGCGATCTCCACATGTTTTGGCAGGGCATAGTAGTCGCCCTCTAGGCTGAATGTCCCGTGCAGTTTTCCGCGCTCGCCAAAGAGGGCGATCAGCTGCTCCACCGCCTGCGGGAGGCCGAGATCGTCGAGTGCCATCGGCCGCATATCGAAGATGATCTGGCGGACGCTCGTCAGGCATTTGCGAATCTCGCCGCGCAGCTCTTCGAGCGTTTTCTTCGCCTCCGCCATGTCCTGATCCATCAGCCGCTCGACAATGGTCGTCGTGAACAGGCTGTTCGCGAGATCCTGCGCGGGGCCGTCGTGGATCTCGCGCGAGATGCGGTAACGCTCCTCCTCGGTCGCCTTGATGATGCGCGCACCGACAAACTTATCCTTCTGTACCGCCTCGATCTGCCAGATCACCCCGCTCACCTGTGTGCTGAGATAGCTGAGTACCGAGCCGATAGAGAGCGCCATCTGCTCCGCACGGGCGACCACATTGCCAAGATAGCGCAGACGTATCTCAAGCTTGTCACGTTCCACACGCATGGACTGCTCTTTCTCGCGCTCAATCGCAAGGTTGATCTGGATGATGGAAACCGCCTCGTACGTCTTGCGGATCTCATCCTCCGTATATTCCGTGAACTTCTCGCTCACCTCGGCGAGACGCCGCTTGGCCTGCTGCTCCTCTGCGGTAAGTGCATCTACACGTTCAATGGTCGCAGCGACGTGTTCTTTCAGCTCCAGGAGACGGCGCCGTGCTCCCTCCACTTCCCTGCGCGTATTTTCATAGATGTCAAAGATCTGGGTCTTGTTGTCCTCGATCGTGTTGATCGTATTGGTCAGCAGTTTGCGCAGCTGTCCCTCTTCAACCCCCTCCACGGGCTGATCGTCTGCGGGTGCACTGCTCATCCGCCGTCTGTCTGTTGTGCGCATCATATCCTCCTATCTCTTTGCGCTTTATTGTACCCCATTTATCATGAAAAGTCACGCTCCCTTACTCCTTGCATTTTCTTCTAAAAATCGGTAAAATGTCAAAACGGAGAGAAAAATACAAGAACACGAAACGAAAGCATAGGTGAACCCGATGAGTATTTTTTCACGTTTCCTGCCGAAGCGCAAGCCGCCCGAGCTGAAGAATAACATCCCGAAGGAGAAGGAGAACATCCGCAAGACCTTCGCCGTCTACTGTGCGAAGCATCACAAGCCGAAGAACGGCAAGCTCTGCCCCGCCTGCACGGCGCTGCTTGCGACGGTGTTTACGAAAATGGATCGCTGCCCCTACGGCATCACAAAGCCGATCTGCGACCGCTGCGACCGTCCGTGTTTCGGTGCGAAGGCGACGCAGGACTTCCTTACGATCATGAAGTCCGCACAGCGCGGGATGTTCCTGCGCCACCCCGTCATGGCGATCAAGCACAAGCTCGCGAGCATGGGCGTGGACTACGCAAAGTATCAGCAGGAGAAGAAGACGACGGATAAGGCAAAGGCGAAGGAGAAGGCGGCAAAGGCGCGCGCCAAGGACAAGGAAAAGAAGAAGTAAAGCGATACGCAAAAAGGACGGCAGATGAAGTCACCGCTTCGTCTGCCGTCCTTTTGTATGCACTGCTTATGCGAGGCTCTTGACGTAGTCCCTGAGCTGCTCGGTGGCACGCGTCACCTGCGAGAGGTTTGCCGTAATCTCCTGCGTGGAGGCTGCCTGCTGCTCACTGATGGAGCCCGTCGTCTCGATGGAATGCGAGATGTCCTCGACCGCACGGTTCATCTCTGTCAGCGTCACCTGGATGCGCTCCGTCGCCTCACGCGACTGCTCGGCGAGCTTGCGCACCTCCTCGGCAACGACGGCAAAGCCGCGCCCCTGCTCACCCGCACGCGCCGCCTCGATGGCTGCGTTCAGACCGAGCAGATTCGTCTGTCCCGCGATGTTCGTGATGAAGTCGATGACCTTGATCGTGTCGGCGTTGCGCTCCTGGAGGAATTTCGCCTGCTGGACGGACTCCTGCCCTGCCTTTGCGAGCTCCGTCGCGCTCTTGGCGACCTGCTCGATCGCCTGAAAGACGGTCTGGGTCGATGTCGCGATCTGCTCGATCGACGTCATCAGGCGCTCGTGATCGATCTTCGCTCCAACCGTCTCCGCTGCACCCTTGGTCTCTTTCACTGCTTCTGCCATATCTCTTCCTCCCTGATCCACCCCGAGGATCATGCTCTCTTTCATTGTCACTTATTTATTCCACAGAGATAAAAAAATACCTTCTCATGATAAAGATTTTTTTTCGTTATTCGGGCAGGAGAATGATATTCACGGGCAGATTCGATGCCCCCGGCGGCGAGTAGGCAAAGGTGACGGGATGAACGGCGCTGTACGTCCCAAGATCGGCCAGCTCCGTATACTGCGTGAGGACGAGCAGTCCTTCCGTGCGTGCCTTTGCGATCTGCGGCGGTTCGGGCAGCGTCTGGTCGCCGAAGTACGCCCGTGACGCAGGCGTCTCGATGAGGCGGCTTTGTCCGTCGCTGACAGCCGTCACCGCGCCCGCATAGACGCCGCCGAGCGGGCTGAGGAAGCAGCGCACCTGCCCGCGCCCCATAATGGGCAGTACAATGTGGTAGAGGATACCGTAGTTGCCGTAGTTGACAACGGGCGTTCCATCCGTTGCATCCACGCCGCTGCGATAGAGATCGTGAACGTTGTCGCCGATGGGGAAATACGCCGCGCCGTCCCGCATAGGAGCGTAGGCGCGCGGCAGTGTGACGATGCGGTCCATACGCTGGAACGTGCCGCGCAGAGCGACCTCATCGCGCGGCAGGACACGCGCCGTGCGCAGGAAGGAAAACGGATCGACATCCGCCCCGTACATGACAACGGAGACACGCACGGGGGCATTGGCGTGAAAGTCGTAGACACCGTAGACCAGCTCGCCGGGCGCAAGCACGGTCGTATTCATCACAGGGGAGAGAAGGCGCGGCCGCTCCTTTGCCACGTAGATGCGCTCCTCGTACTGCGCGGGATCAAAGTAGGCGATCTGTGTTGCCTTGCCGACGCGCAGGTAGTCTGTGCTCGGCGTGCTCGCGCCCCCGCGCGTAACGGAGACGATGGCGAGGTCGGCATCCGTCTCGAGAATGACAGCGACCTTCTTCGGCTGTGCCGTGTCGTTCAGATGATAGTAGAGAACGCGTGCATCGCCCTCCACCGTGTCGCGATAGAGGATGCCGCTCTCCTTGACATACTCCGGGCTGTCTGAAAAGAGCAGTGTCCCGCCGATATCCTCCGCCCTCACATCCCAGCGTCGCATCATGCGCGAGCTGCCGGAGGCAAATACACGGTTCTGCGGCGGCGTCGTTTCTCCGATGATGCCCGCGACGCGTTCACGGATATTCGTCTTTCCTGCCGTGCGCTCATGGATATTTTGTTCCGCCGCACCGCGCTCGCGTACCACAGTGGCCCCCTCGCTGTGCTGCGGGTCAGCTCCCGCATGCCCCGCGCAAAGAAGGACAGCAGCCATTGCTGCCGCCCATAGTCCCTTGATTCCCTTGTTCATTCCCCTATAGTCCCTTTCCTTATCAATGTCCACGCACCGCGCTGCACAGCTTCTCGATCGGTGCACGCAGTCCCTCGGGCAGCTCTGCCACCCGCACGGCGGCACGCGCCGCGAGGTCTGCCTTCAGCAGCCGCAGGCGGAACTCTGTCAGCCCGAGATGCGGCGCGGGGATGTTGACGCGATGCAGGCGATACGGATTCGTCTCGAACGTATTGAGTCCCGCCTCGCCCGTCACCGCCGTCAGGTAGTTCTCCTCCGCGAGCATGGCCACGACGGTATCGTCATACGCTCCGTTCGGATAGGAAAAGCTGTAGATCGTCTTCATCCCGCGCCACTCGAGGAGCAGCTTGGAGAGCCGCAGCTCGTCGCGCTGCTCTGTCGGCGTGAGCGTTGTGAGCGGGATGTGATTTGCCGTATGGCTGCCGATCTCCATGCCGCTCCGCTCCAGATCAAACAGGTTGTCCCACGTCATGTAGCCGGGCTGACCGATGTCGTTCGTCACGACGTAGAACACCGCCTTCATCCCGCGCTCCTGCAGCATCGGGAACACGACGCGCCAGTTGTCCTCATAGCCATCATCAAAGGAGAGGATCACGGGCTTTGCAGGCAGTTCCTGCTTGCCCTTGCGCGCGCGTGCATAGTCCTGCGGGGTGATGGTCGTATAGCCCTCCTGCGCGAGGTAGTCCAGCTGTGCGGCGAACTCCTCGGGCGGAACGGCGTAGCGCACCTCATCCGGTTTTGCGTCATCCTTCACCATGTGATATTCCAGTATGGGAAAGCCCGACGGCTGTGCCGTCAGCAGCCATGCAGCAGCCGCCAAAATAATGAGCAGCGGCAGCGGCAGTCCATGGGTGAGCCGCCGCGCAATACCTCGCATCAATTCTGTTCCTCCTCCGCCGCCTTGCGGATCTTCCGCAGACGATGACTCATGCCTGATTTACTGATGTGGCAGAGTGCCGCCAGCTCTGCCATGCTGATCTCGGGATGGGCGCGCCGCATCTCTGCCGTCTCGCGCAGGTCGGCAGGCAGCGCGGCGAGCCGTCCGCTGCGCGCCAGCCGCTCAATCGCCGCGAGCTGATCTGCTGCCGCATCCACCGCGCGCTGGAGGTTCGCCGTCTCGACGTTGACGAGGCGGTTCACCTGTGCGCGCACTTCTTTGAGGTTGCGCGCGACCTCGATCTCCTCTGCCGCCTCCTCCGCGCCGATGAGCGAGAGGAAATCCATGACGGCATCGCCCTCCTTGAGATAGACAACGTACATCTCGTGGCGGTCGGTCAGCCCGACAGGGAAGTGCAGGCGACGCAGGAGTGTATGGAGTGCGCGCGCCATCTCCTCGCTCCGCGCCGTGATCTCGAGGTGGCACGCTGCCTCGGGGCGGTTGACGCTGCCGCCGCCGAGAAATGCGCCGCGCAGATAGGCGGCACGACAGCATTTTTTACGAAGCAGGGCGAGATCGCTCGTGCTGCGCAGACTCCCTCCGGCAAAGCCGAGCTGCGCGAGCAGCGGCGTCACCGCTGCGCCGGCGGCAATATTGACGATGTAGGTGCGCCGCCGCAGCTGCGGCATGCGCTCCATCGCAACAGAGGTCTCAATCGCGCCGTCCATCGCGCGCAGCAGACGGATGACGCGGCGCGCCACAGCGGCACTCGCCGCCGTAAAGCGCAGCCCCGCCCCACGCGCACCGTCCGTCTGCACAGAGGCGCCCATGCGCAGGAGTGCCGCGAGCTCTGCCGTCTGGCAGCAGGCACGGTCGACATCCGTGCGCGAGAGCGCATTTTTCACATCCGCAGCAAAGGACGGCATCTCAGTTCACCCGAAAGTCGTAGACCATGCGCATGACGTTGCGGCTGAGCTTGTCGGGATCGTGGCGCACGGCATCCGTCTGACTGATGATGTCCGCCGCGACGAATCCGATGCCGAGGGCGTTGATCGCCTCCTCGTCCACGGCAACGGGGTAGATGTCCTGTGCGGCGTACTGTTTGCGCAGCTCGGCAGAGATCGGCGCGTTGTTGACGAGCATGAAGTCGATTGTCCCGCGCCCTGCGTGCTTGAGGATCGCCTCTGCGTGCATGGACGCTGTATAGCCGTCAGTCTCACCGGGCTGGGTCATCACGTTGCAGATGTAGATCTTGAGGGCATTGCTTTTGCGCAGTTCCTCGGCGACACCGCTGACGAGGAGGTTCGGCATGATGCTCGTATAGAGACTGCCGGGGCCGAGGATGATCGCATCCGCCGTGCGGATCGCCTCGAGGGCGGAGGGTACGGGCGCGACATTCTGTGGGAACAGGCGCACACGGCGGATGCGTCCCGGCGCCTCGGGGATGCGTGACTCGCCTTCGACGACCGTTCCGTCCTCGAGGATCGCGTCGAGCCGCACGGACTCCTTCGATGCGGGCAGGACACGTCCCTTGACCGCGAGAACCTTCGAGGACTCGCGCAGCGCCGTCTCCATGTCACCCGTGACCTCCGCCATCGCCGCGAGGAAGAGATTGCCGAAGCTGTGTCCCGCGAGGTCGCTTGAGCCCTCAAAGCGGTGCTGAAAGAGTTTTTCCATCAGTGGCTCGGTATCGGCAAGCGCGACGAGACAGTTGCGCAGATCACCCGGCGGGATGATGCCGAGCTCCTCGCGCAGGCGCCCTGAGGAGCCGCCATCGTCCGCCACCGTCACGACAGCGGTCACGTTGCTCGTCAGTTCCTTGATACCGCGCAGGAGCACCGAGAGCCCATGTCCGCCGCCGATCACCGTGACGGTCGGGCCGCGGCTGAGCCGCGTTTTTTCATAGACCAGATCAACGAGGCGCGCCGACGTTCCCTCGGGCATCAGAGCCGTGATGACGGAGCGGATAACGTGGCGCGTCGCCACGAGCATGAGTACACTGCCGACAAGAGACGCAAGCACGCCTGCCACAACTGTGAAACCGTAGTCATAGCTGCCCTGCCACGTATAGACAAAGCGGAAGATTGCCTCCTCGATGGAGTCAATGTACTTGTAGTTAAAGATCAGTGCAGCCCCGAGTCCGACAAGGAGCGTTCCGAGCGCAAAGACAAAGAGCCAGCGCTTGAACCCCATGCCGGGATAGAGCCATTTCATCAAATGCATGGATTCGTCATCCCTCGCTCACGTGTTCCCGCACCTCATTCTTCATGAGGTCGCGATGTTCCAGATGCGCCGCATAGTGTTTCTTGATGCGGTCATAGAGATGCTTTGCGATAAAGACACTGCGGTGCATCCCGCCCGTACAGCCGACGGCGATCACGAGCTGGCTCTTCCCCTCCTTCACATACTGCGGCAGGAGAAAATCGACGAAGTTGTCGAGATGTTCCTCGAACTTCTGCGTCACATCCCATGACTCGATGTAGGACGCGACCTGCGGAACAGTGCCGCTCTTGCTGCGGAGGGAGTCGATGTAGAACGGGTTCGGCAAAAAGCGCACGTCAAAGACGAGATCGGCATCGAGCGGGATGCCGTACTTAAAGCCAAACGACAGGATGTTCACGCTCATCTGCGCATCCGCGCCCGGCGCATCGTAGTGGCGGCGGATGATGTCGCGCAGCTCCGCCTTGCGCAGCTTCGATGTGTCGACGATCTGCGTCGCACGTTCCCGTATGGGCGCGAGGCGGTTCCGCTCGCGCGTCACGCCCTCGGAGATGCGCGCATCCGGGGCGAGCGGATGTGGCCGCCGCGTCTCCTTGTAGCGACGGATGATCACATCGTCCGAGGCCTCGATAAAGAGCAGCTCGTAGGGCACACCGCCCGCATCCAGCTCACCGAGCACGCGCACGAAGTCGTCGAAGAACTCGCGGCTGCGCGTGTCCACCACGATGGCGGCACGGCTGATCTGCCCGTGCGTCTCACGACAGAGATTAATGAACTTTGGAATGAATACCGGCGGGAGGTTGTCCACGCAAAAGTAGCCGAGATCCTCCATATAGCGCGCGGCGAGCGACTTTCCGCCCCCCGACAGTCCCGTCACGATCACGGGACGGAATTTCTCTGCGGGATGTTTTATATCCATCATCGTCACCTCCTACAGTACAAATTTTTCCACAGCGGCGGCAATTCCGTTTTCATCGTTGGATGCCGTGACATAGGATGCGTGCTCCTTCGCCACGGGGAGTCCATTCGCCGGGACGACAGAAAATGCGCCCATCGAGAGCATCTCCACATCGTTGTCCGCATCGCCTGCAACCATGACCTCATCGAGTGTCAGCCCCATCGCGTCCGCAAGCGCCTGCACGCCGACCGCCTTGTTGATGCCGGGCGGGTTGATGTCAACGCTCGTGCCCGTATTCTGCTGCGGCACAAGGCGTCCGCCGAAGTGCGCCCGCACCTCGCTGACGTAGGAGTCAACCCCGCTTTTCATCTCGCGCAGGACGAACTGCGGTACGTTCTCCGTGCAGCCGAGATAGCCGCTTCCCACCTCCGTCACCACGAAATTCGCCGTCGTCCGATAGGCGGTGAAATAGTCCTCCCGGTACGTGGGCGCATAGATCTCCGCCCCGCTGTACCAGTTCACATACCAGTCCCGCGCGTAGCAGAACGTCAGGAACTCGCCGACAAATGCGGGGTCAAAATAGCGGGCAAAGAGCGGCGCATCCGCCCCCGTGCCGACGTATGCCCCGTTGCAGCAGACGACGGGCGCACGCGAGCCGAGCAGCCGCGCGAAATGGAGCGCGGAGCACAGCATCCGCCCCGTCGCAATGGTGACGGTGACGCCGCGTGCCATGGCGCGTGCAAGGATGTCCTTCGTCCGCACCGTAATCGTCTTGTCCGAGGTCAGGAGCGTGCCGTCGAGATCGAGTGCGATGAGTTTGATCGCCATGCCTTTATCCTCTCCGCATTGGTACAGGTGCATCCGCACCCATGCCGAGCACATACGTATAGATTGCCGCCGCAAGGCCATTCTCCGTGCAGGACAGCGTCTCGCAGTCTGCCTCCGCCTTGACCTCGGGGAAGGCGTTCCCCATTGCAACACTCGTGCCTGCTGCCTTCAGCATGGGCAGGTCGTTGTACGCATCGCCGATCGCCATTGTCTCCGCAATGGGGATATCCAGCTTTGCCGCGAGTGCCGTGAGTGCCGATGCCTTCGAGACGCCCTTCACAACGATCTCGACAAGCCGATCTGCCGAACGCGTCACGCCGATGTGTGCGCCGAACGCATCCAGGAGCATCTGTGCACGCGCCTCACTCACGGCGCGCCCCTCCGTCACGAGGAGCAGCTTGCAGTTTCCTGTCACGTACGCAAGCATTCCATCTCTCCCAACAGCCTTGCCGGTGATCTTCTGTGAATCCTCGTAAAAACGCGACTCCTCACAGGTGACGGCATAGCGCAGCACACCACCGCTGTAGCTTTGAATGTACCAGCCCCGTGCCTGTGCAAAGGTGATAATGTCCCGTGCAAGCATCGGGTCGAGAGCATACTCCTCATAGATGTGTCCGCTCGGGCTCTTGATGAGCGCCCCGTTGTAGGCGATGATCGGCACATCGACGCCGAGCGCCTCAGCGACGGGCAGTGCCGCCTCGAACATGCGCCCCGTCGCAATCGTCACGGTGACCCCCGCACGCACGGCACACTGCACAGCCGCGATATTCTCTGCTGAAACGACATTGCCGTTTGGCAGCATCGTACCATCCAGATCCGACACAAATAACTTTACCGCCATGATGGCTTCCCCTCCGTATCCATTTCCCAAGCATCCCCCCTGCACATCCCACGGGAAACTGCTGACAAAATCATTTCCCCTATGCTATAATCATCCCAATCAAGAAAGGAGCGTTCCTGTGCTCAGCATCTTTCGCCAACTGATCGTCGTCGTCGCCCTGCTCCTCATCCTCGTCGGCATCTTCGGGCTCTCGTACACGTACCGTATCGATCATCGCAGTGCGCGCAGTCTCTCTGCGTACGCGACCATTGATTTTCGCGCATCCTATACCGGAGAGGGCCGGCTTGAGGGCGCGACGCTGTCCCTGCTCGACTATCGCTACGACAGTGCGAAGTTTCTGCCCGACGTCATCCTCTACACCGACGGAGCGGCGTGGGAGATGAAGGCGGCGACAAAGTATACACCGCATCCCGTGGAGGGTGCGGACAGCCCCTACAAGAACGAGAACAAGATGTTCCTCGTGTTCCCGCGCGCCGGCCTGCCCGCCATCCGCAAGGCAGTGAGCGTTCGACTGCGCTTCTATTACGACAACGGGCAGACCGTCGACCTCCCGCTGAACGAGTCCGACCTCGCCTATTGGCAGCGCGAGCTCAGTCAGGGGATTTGAGAAAATTGCTGTTTATCGAAGCACTGATACATGCAGTAATTCCTTATTTATTGTACTGTGATAAAAAACATTCGTCAAGGCAGGACTGACCATGAAGAAAAATGACCTCATACTGATCGCTGCGCTGCTCCTCCTCTGCGGGATCGGCGCAATATTTTTTGCGCTGCGCACGGACGGTGCAGCACGTCACGCGGTCATCACGCAGGACGGCACACAGCTCTATGACATCCCGCTCACGGGACACACGGGGACGGAGGACATACCGATTGCGGACGCACACGGCGAGAACACGATCCGCATTGAGGGGGAGAGTATTGCCGTCGTCCATGCGGACTGCCCCGATCAGGTCTGCGTGCGGACGGGACGCGCGGAGAAAAAGGGCGACGTGATCGCCTGCCTCCCGCACAAACTCCTGATCGAAGTGAAATGATATGAGACCACTTCGTCTTACGGCGCGCATCGCCCTCCTCACTGCGCTCTCCCTCATCCTCTTCCTCCTAGAGGGCTTTCTCCCCCTGCCGTTTCCTGTACCGGGCGCGAAACTTGGGCTGGCCGCCATCGTCACCCTCATCGCGCTCCGCATCCTGCCGCGTACGCGCGACGCTGCCGCCGTCCTGCTCCTGCGCATCTTCCTATCCACCTTCCTTGGCGGCGGATTCGCCCCACTCCTCTACAGCATGGCGGGCGGACTGGCGAGTTTTGCTGCGATGGCCCTCCTCCTGCGGCATTCGCAGCTTTCTCTCATCGGCATCAGCGCCGTCGGCGGACTCCTCCACAACATGGCGCAGCTGTTCGTCGCCGCCGCTGTCATGGAGAGCAGCGCACTCCTCCTCTACGCTCCGCTCCTCGGCGTTGTCGGCATCCTGACCGGCACGGGCATCGGCATCCTCGCACAATCCATTGTGAAAAAAATAAATAGATAAATATTCTCAATTTTAATATTTTGTGCTATACTATTCCTATCAGAATATTCCTTTTCTACATGATAGGAGGTTCATATCCATGGAGTATCGCATTGAGCACGATTCCCTCGGCGAGGTCAAGGTCCCCGCAGACAAGTATTGGGCGGCGCAGACGGAGCGCAGCTTCGAGAACTTCCCCATCGGCATCGAGAAGATGCCAGCCGAGATCATCCACGCATTCGGCATCCTGAAAAAATCCGCTGCCATCGCGAACCACACGCTCGGCAAACTGGACGAAAAACGACTCTCTGCCATCTGCAAGGCATGTGATGAGATCCTCGACGGCAAGCTTGCCGCCCACTTCCCGCTCGCCGTATGGCAGACGGGCAGCGGCACGCAGTCCAATATGAACGTCAACGAGGTCATCGCGAACCGCGGCAACGAGATCGCGGGGGAGAAAATCCTCCATCCGAACGACCATGCGAATATGTCGCAGAGCTCGAACGACACCTTCCCGACCGCCATGCACATCGCCGCCGTCATCGCCATCGAGGACGGGCTGTTCCCCGCGATCGACCTCCTCGCCGCAACCTTCCGTCGCCTCATGGCAGAGAACGACGGCATCGTCAAGACGGGACGCACGCATCTGCAGGACGCCGTCCCCATCTCCTTCATGCAGGAGATCAGCGGCTGGCTTGATATGCTTGAGCAGTCGAAGAAACAGCTGCAGGCATCCCTCCCCTTCCTCCACGAGCTCGCTCTCGGCGGCACCGCCGTCGGCACAGGACTCAACGCACCGAAGGGATTTGATGTCGCCGTCGCACGCGCGGCGAGCGAGCTGACGGGCAAGCCCTTCGTCACTGCAGCGAACAAGTTCCACGCGCTCACGAGCAAGGATGCCGTCGTCTTTGCCCACGGCGCACTCAAGGGACTTGCCGCCAACATGATGAAGATTGCAAACGACGTGCGCTGGCTCGCCTCGGGACCGCGCTGCGGACTCGGCGAGATCACCATCCCCGCGAACGAGCCCGGCAGCTCGATCATGCCGGGCAAAGTCAACCCGACCCAGTGCGAGTCCGTCACAATGGTCGCCGTACAGGTCATGGGCAACGATGCTGCCATCGGCTTTGCCGCCTCACAGGGCAATTTCGAGCTCAACGTCTTCATGCCCGTCATTATCTACAACTTCCTGCAGTCGACACGCCTGCTCACCGACTCCCTCAAGTCGTTCAACGACCGCTGCGCCGTCGGCATCAAGGCGAACCGCGAGAAGATGCACGAGAACCTGCACCGCTCGCTCATGCTCGTCACGGCGCTCAATCCGTATATCGGCTACGAGAACGCCGCCAAGACGGCACACAAGGCGTTCGATGAGAACATCAGCCTGAAGGAGGCATGCGTCGCGCTCGGCTTCCTCACCGCAGAGAAGTTCGACGAGGTATTCCATCCCGAGGAGATGGTGTAAGTCTAGGTCATACATAGGTCATACAAATCTGCTCCAGTACATCGGGGCTGCTGCACGAAGCTGCAAACTTCGTACAGCAGTCCCGTTTTTTTCACAATAATTCTCTTTATGGGCTCAAAAAATGCTATAATAACTGCAGTGATACAAAGTTTAACAGAAACGGAGCACCCTATGCAAAATACAACATATCAAAACCTCATCATCGGCTTTGGCAAGGCAGGCAAGACGCTCGCGGGCTTTCTCGCAAAGAAGGGCGAGCGTGTCGCCCTCGTCGAACGGTCAAAGGAGCGCTACGGCGGTACCTGCATCAACGTCGCCTGCATCCCGTCGAAGTCGCTGGAGTACAGCGCGCGTCTCTCGGCGGCGGCGGGCGGCGACTTTGCGGCAAAGGCAGAGCGCTATCGTGCGGCGATTGCAGAGAAACGCCGCCTCACGAAAATGCTGCGCGAAAAGAACTACGCCAAGGTGACGGGCGCGGGTGCTGTCGTCATTGACGGAGAGGCATCGTTTGTCGATGCACACACTGTGCGCATTGTTGGAGCGGACGGAGCGCAGACCGTCACGGCGGAGCGTATTTTCATCAATACGGGCGCGCTTCCCTTTGTCCCACCGATCAAAGGTGCGGCAGAGAGTACGCACGTCTACACAAGCGAGACGATGATGGATCTGGACGAGCTGCCCGAGAAGCTCGTCATCATCGGGGGCGGCTACATTGGGCTGGAGTTCGCGTCATACTACGCCAACTTCGGGTCGTCCGTCACCGTCGTACAGGACGGCACGGCCTTCATCCCGCGTGAGGATGCAGAAATCGCCGCCCGCGTCCTGCAGCATACAAATGATCGCGGCATCCATATCCTGATGGGGGCAAAGGTGCAGCGCATCGAGGACAGCGCGGAGGCTGCGAACGTCGTCGTGCAGACGGCGGACGGAGAGAAGACGCTTGCGGCGAACGCCATCCTCATTGCCACGGGCCGCCGCCCGAACATCGAAGGGCTGAATCTTGCGGCGGCGGGCGTTGCTGTGACGGAGCGCGGTGCGGTCGCCGTTGACGAGCATCTGCGCACGAACGTCCCGTATATATGGGCGATGGGCGATGTCACGGGCGGCCTGCAGTTCACCTACATCTCTCTCGACGACTTCCGCATTGTAAAGGATCAACTTGTGGGCAGCGGAACGCGCACAACGGCAAATCGCGGCGCCATCCCCTACACCGTCTTCCTCGATCCGCCACTCTCGCGCGTCGGCATGACGGAGGCACAGGCGGAGGCGGCAGGCTTTGACGTGCGCGTTCTCCGCCTAGAGGTCGCTGCCATCCCGAAGGCGCAGGTCTACAAGAAGC
This sequence comes from Selenomonas sp. oral taxon 136, assembly GCF_001554015.1. Lineage (NCBI taxonomy): Bacteria > Bacillati > Bacillota > Negativicutes > Selenomonadales > Selenomonadaceae > Selenomonas > Selenomonas sp. oral taxon 136. The sequence goes on along the minus strand of NZ_CP014239.1, from coordinate 1,820,086 downwards.
CCGCCGGCATGCTCAAGGCCGTGGTTGACGCAAAGACCAACACCGTCCTCGGCGCACATTTCTTCTGTCCCGAGTCGCAGGAGATGATCAACCTCATGAAAATGGCCATCGACCACGGCATTACCGCCGGTGCGCTTGGCTCTGCCATCTACACCCACCCGACCATGACCGAGGCACTGAATGATTTGTTTAGCTAAGGAGGCATCGATGACATTTGCACACAAAGCGGCGCGATTCTGCTGCGCCGCCATATTCGCCCCGCTGCTCCTCCTCGTAGCAGAGGCTGAGGCGGCACCAGAGACAGCCCCCATACCAGCGACAAGAACGGCGCCCGTCGAGAACACTCCTATACAGCAGCTCTCGATGGAGTTTCGCCATCCTGTCGCAGACGGCACGCTCATGCGTATGATCTGCCTGATCGACGTCCCCGCGAAAAATGCGCTCTCCGCTGAGGAGCTCGCGGCACGCGGCATCGACGGCGAGCACTTCATCACCTGCCTCGGCGAGTTCGTTGGCAAGGAGTTCTCAGACGGCCGCTTTCAGGATATCGCCGAGCACTACGTCCCATGGACAGAGGCGCGTGAAGCAGACTTTCGTGCGATGCTCGACGCGCACAATCTCGCTGCCGAGAACGACTACGGTGCACGGGCGGAGGCGATGCAGAATCCCGCCTATAACATCGTCATCGCCTATCAAAGCGGACGCAGCCTGCACATCACCTCGGAAGGACAGACGCTGAACGAGCATGAGAAGGGTGTCGAGGATGCCATCCTGACATGGTGCGACGAAGCATTCGCAGCAAAAGAAAAATAAAGGAAAGGTATTGCATGAAGAACTGGAAGAAATACATCAGCTGCGCAGTGTTTGCGCTCGGGCTTGCCGTCCTGTCCCCATGTGCATTTGGTGCACCCGCTTCACAGGAGCACGGCATCGTGTTGTCAGGGGAGGCGAAACAGGACTACATTCAAAAAGAAATGAACGCACTCTACCACCCTGCCAAGAATACTGCGGCAAAACCATGGTCACCGCCCAATGGTTGGATCTATGAAAAACTTACGATCGGAGATGTGCCCGTCGAGCGGATCGCGCCGACAAAATCGGCCACGCAGAGGGTCATCCTACTGCTGCATGGCGGCGGCTATATGGGCGGCATAACGGACCGCTATCGTGCACTGTCCATTCGTCAGGCAACGTATATGGATGCGGCAGAGGTTTACAACGTAGACTATCGGCTTGCCCCCGCACACGTCTATCCGACCGCACTGGAGGATGCGGAAGCTGTCTATCGCGGACTGCTCGCACGTGGAATCGCTCCGTCAAACATTATTGTTTTCGGAGATTCTTCGGGCGGCAATCTTGCCCTCGCGCTTGCACTCCATCTAAAAGAACAAAGGCTTCCACTGCCCGCCCTGCTGCTTCTGCTCTCGCCATGGGTAGATTTCGAACACAAGGATGGCACATCACGCACGGAGAATTTTGAAAAAGACAAAATGCTCGGTGCCGGAACTCCATTCGCAGACTCTGTTCGCAAGGCACCGCCCTACGCGGGCAGTCTTCCGCTCGACGACCCGCGTCTCTCTGTCATTCACGCCGATCTCAGCGGACTGCCGCCAATGCTGATCCAGACGGGCGGCTATGATCTCCTCCTGACAGAGGACGAAGTGCTTGCGACAAAAGCGGCAGCGGACGGTACGCCTGTAACGCTCAGCATCTACCCCGAGATGCCCCATGTCTTTCCGCTCGTTCTGCCCGAACTTGCGGAAAGTTTCGCTGCACTTGAGGAGATGCGGGACTTTGTGAATCGGTATATGAACGAACTACCATAATCATACGAAAGCGGGAAATATCATCACAGTGACGATATCTCCCGCTTGTTGTTTCTCTATTATGCCTCTCTGCGGTCAAACGGAACCTGCCCCAGCTCGAGGTCGGGGTTGTTCTCGCGGATCCAGCCGAGTGCCCACTCGTTGTTGACGAGGAGGACGGGGTTGCCGCTCTTGTCGTGGACGAACATGCCGCGATCTGCGCCGCGCAGATCGGCGGGCTTTATCTCGCGCCCATCGGGGAACGCGAGCCAGCGCGCCGTCTCGAACGGCTGCATCTGCATCGTGATCTCCGTGTTGTACTCGTTCTTCAGACGGTATTCGAGCACCTCGAACTGCAGCGTGCCGACCGTGCCGACGATATAGCTGTCAAGCCCCGCACCGACCTGCTCAAAGAGCTGGATCGCGCCCTCCTGCGTCAGCTGCTCGATGCCCTTGACGAACTGCTTGCGCTTCATCGTATCCTTTGCCGCGACGCGTGCGAAGCGCTCGGGCGGGAACACGGGGAAGTCCTCGAACTTGAACTTGTGCGCGGGGTCGCAGAGCGTATCGCCGATGCCGAATACGCCGGGGTCAAACAGTCCCACGATGTCGCCTGGGTACGCCGTGTCGATGATCTGGCGATCCTGCGCGAGGAATTGCTGCGGCTGAGCGAGCTTGATAAGTTTTCCGCTCGGCGCGTGCCAGACGCTCATATTGCGGTCGAATTTTCCCGAGGTAATGCGGATAAAAGCGAGTCGGTCGCGGTGCGCGGGGTTCATATTCGCCTGAATCTTAAAGACGAATCCCGAGAACTGCTCATCGTCCGGCGCAATCACACCATCCGAGGAATTGCGCGGTGCGGGGGTCGGCGCGAGACGGATATACTCCTCAAGGAAGTTCTGCACGCCGAAATTCGTCATCGCAGAGCCGAAGAACATCGGCGTCAGCTCACCCGCATCAATCGCCGCGCGGTCAAATGCCTCGCCCGCGTCGCGCAGCAGCTCGATGTCATCCGCAAGAGCGGCGGCGGCCTCCGCGCCGACACGCTCCTTCCACGCGGGATCATCCATCTCAAACACCTCGGAGACACGCGTCTCCTGCCCGTGGCTCGTATCCTCGGCAAAGAGCTCGATGCGATTCTTCTCGCGGTCATAGACGCCGCGATACGTGCCGTCCGTTCCGATCGGCCAGTTCATCGGGTAGGAACGGATGCCGAGTACGTTCTCGAGCTCGTCCATGAGATCGAGCGGCGCCTTGCCGAAGCGGTCGAGCTTGTTGACAAAGGTAAAGATGGGGATGCCGCGCTGACGGCAGACGCGGAACAGCTTGCGCGTCTGTGCCTCAACGCCCTTTGCCGCGTCGATGATCATGACGGCACTGTCCACCGCCATCAGCGTGCGGTACGTGTCCTCACTGAAGTCCTGATGCCCCGGCGTATCGAGGATGTTGATCCGATAGCTGTCATAGTCGAACTGCAGCACGGAGGATGTGACCGAGATGCCGCGCTGTTTTTCGATCTCCATCCAGTCAGAGACGGCATGACGCTGCGTCTTGCGCGACTTGATCGAGCCCGCGAGATGGATTGCCCCGCCGTAAAGCAGCAGCTTCTCGGTGAGCGTCGTCTTGCCCGCGTCCGGATGCGAGATGATGGCAAAGGTGCGTCGCTTCGCGATCTCGCGGTCGAGTTCTTCTTTCAGAGCTCCCATAAATCTCCCTTACTTTAGTGTCAGTGATACGGGGCAGTGATCGCTTCCGAATACATCCGCATGGATCTCCGCCGCCGCGATGCGGTCACGCAGCTCCTCGGAGACGAGGAAGTAGTCGATGCGCCACCCTGCATTCGTCTCGCGCGCATGGCGCAGATACGACCACCACGTATACGCCCCCGTGAGGTCGGGATAGAGCGCGCGGAACGTATCGACAAAGCCCACATTGAGCAGCTCCGTGAACTTGCCGCGCTCCTCGTCCGTAAAGCCCGCGTTGCGGCGGTTGCTCTTCGGGTTCTTGAGGTCGATCTCCGTATGCGCGACGTTGAGGTCGCCGCAGACGACGACAGGTTTTTTCGCACGCAGATCGAGCAGGAATGCGCGGAACGCATCCTCCCATGTCATGCGATAGTCGAGGCGCTCGAGTGCGCGCTTTGCGTTCGGTGTGTAGACGGTGACAAGATAGACATCATCAAACTCCATCGTGATGACGCGCCCCTCGTGATCGTGCTCGGGGATGCCGATGCCGTACGCCACGGAGAGCGGCTTCACGCGCGTAAAGATCGCCGTGCCCGAGTAGCCCTTTTTCTCTGCGCTGTAAAAATACTGCTCGTAGCCGGGCAGATCGAGGATCGCTTGCCCCTCCTGCATCTTCGTCTCCTGCAGGCAGAAGGCGTCGGCGTCAAGCTCCTTGAACGCCTCCATAAATCCCTTTTTGAGTGCGGCGCGCAGGCCGTTGACATTCCATGATACAAAGCGCATCGCGTCGTCCTCCGTCAGAGCGTCTTATACGCCGAAATCGGCCAGAATACGAGCATCGCCTTCCCCTTGATGAGATCGTACGGAACGAATCCCACGTCGGCAAAGCGGCTGTCCTCAGAGTTGTTGCGGTTGTCGCCCATGACGAAGATATGTCCCTCGGGCACAGTCGCCTTGGGGTACTCGCTCCGCGTCTTTTCGAGGATATAGTCCTCTGTGAGCAGCTGATCATTGACGAGCACGCGCCCCTCGCGGATCTCGATCGTATCCCCCGGCACGGCGATCACTCGCTTGATGAAGTCACGGCTCGGATCGCGCGGATACTGAAAGACGAGTACGTCCCCCTTCTCGGGCGGATGGAACCGGTAGATGAACTTGTTGACGACAAGGCGCTGCTCCGATTCGAGCGTCGGGCGCATCGACGGCCCGTCAACGACATAGAGCTCGACGATAAAGGTGCGAATGAACATCGCAAGAGCAACGGCGACGACGATGGAGACAATCCAGTCTTTGATCTCGGACGCCGTTGATGTTTCCTGTTCCATAGAGGCCTCCTTCCAGCCATACGGGAAGCACGGATAAAATCTACCTCTTTATTTTATCCCTGATTCCTAAGAAAAAAGATGAAAGAAACGCGAAAAATAGGGACTGCCGCAGCAGTCCCCATCTTCCATCGATTAGGGAAGCACTGATAAATTCAGCCCTGTCATCTTGGCGCATCTTTTTCGCCCTGCCATCGTCGACAAATCCTCCACATAGCTTTGGCTATGCGTCCGGTTTGTCTCCTTGACAGGACAAAAAATCTACACCAATCTGACAGACTTCATTTTATCAGCGATTCCCTAGCGTTTTTCCCGAATACGAGCTGCCTTGCCCGTGAGACCGCGCAGATAGTAGAGCTTGGCGCGGCGGACGATGCCGCGGCGCGTCACCTCGATCTTTGCGATGCGTGGAGAGTGCACGGGGAAGAGACGCTCGACGCCGACGCCCGATGCGATGCGGCGCACGGTAAAGGTCTCACGGACACCCGTGCCCTGGCGGGCGATGACAACGCCCTCGAACACCTGGATACGCTCACGCGTGCCCTCGACGATACGGGCATGGACGCGTACTGTGTCACCGGGCGCGAACTGCGGGATATCCGAGCGGAGCTGTTCCTTCTCCAGGACTTCGATGATGTTCATACGTTTTCCTCCTTCGATCGGGCGTTCATACGCGACCCTCTGCCGCCCAGCGGACCACCCATACACATACTCAGTGACTATATCATAAGATGGATTTCTGTGCAAGCGTTTTTTAGCGCCACTGCAAATTCATTATATTGCTCTTTGTATGTTCCCCCTGCTTCTCTTTTGCCGGGGCCTATTCCTGTGGGCTGGGCGGCGGCATGCGGGTCTTCCCATCCTTCGGCTCGCAGCTGATGCGGTTGCGCCCCCCCTCCTTCGATGCATAGAGAGCGGTATCTGCACGCTTGACGAGCGCGGCGGCATCGTCGTCCGGACCATGCCAGACACCGATGCCGCCGCTGCATGTCACCTGCCGCGCCGTCAGCAGCCGTGCCTTGGCGACCCCCTCACGGATCTGATTGGCAAATGCCTGCGCCTTTGCACCGTCATAGTGCAGGCAGAGCAGGATGAATTCCTCACCGCCCCAACGAATGAGTATGTGCCGCCGATCGAGGAAGGAACGGATGGTCTGTGCAAAGCCAAAGAGCACCTCATCGCCGGCATCGTGTCCGTACGTGTCGTTGATCGACTTAAAGTGGTCGATGTCGAACATGACGAGGGAGAGCGGCTCACCTGTATCTCGCGCGATCTTTGTGAAGTCGCGCATCGCGGATGGGAATCTGTTCCGATTGTAAACCCCCGTAAGCGGATCGATCTCCATGCGCTTTTTAACTGCCTGCACCTCTCCCTCGAGGGTGTTGGAGCGCTCCATGAGCCGGCGCTCGGACTCCGCACGGTCGAGGATAAGCTGGATGATAAAGAAAGAGATCGTATAGATACTGAACGGTGTAAATGAGGTCTGTGCCTCATACAGCCGATACTGGAATGCAAGCGCATCGATGATGCCGAGCGGCACGATGATGAGCAGGGCGATCAGGAGAGCTGCGGCGTGCTTGTTGCCCGCCTTGCTCGACTTCCAGAGTGCGTATGCGACGTAGCTGCCCCAGACGGCGAGTCCCGGCACGTAGGGGAACCGCATCATGTAGAGGCCGAACTGCCCCATCATTTCAGCGATGATGCCGACCACGAGGAGCACGACGAAGATGTTGTTCAACCGCATGATCCACAAGCGATACTGCCGGTTCACGACCTCGACGAGGAGGATGCTGCCCGCAATAGGCAGCAGGAAGGATGAGATCAGCTCTGTGCGCCACCACAAAACCGGCCAGTCCATCCACATGAAGATGAGGTTCGAGGAGCTGAACATCCAGACAAAGAACGTCGTCAAGAGGAGCATGAGACGCAGATAGATGCCGCGCCGTGCCGCATCGACGACAAAGTACACGCCGATCACCATCATTAAGATGACGATGGCCGTCAGCCCCGCAACATAGGGAAAGTCATAAATAAAAAGCCGCTTGACGAGTTCGGACTCCTTATCGATATGCACGCGGTTGAGCTGTGTGAGTACCCACGGATTGTCCGAGGTCACGCGGATGATGAGCTCCCGTCCTGCCGCCCACGCGGGCAGATTGACGAGATGCCACTTACGCCCGTACTGCTCCAGCTGCGGATCGCTGCTCCCATAGCGGTAGATGGCCGATCCATCCAGATAGACACGGACGGACTGATCAATGGTCGCGAAGAAGAAGCTCTCATCGCCCCGCATATCCGCCGGGACATGGACACGCAGCCATGCGCTGCGCGTTCCCTCGGGAGCAGAGGCCCCCTCACGCGGGTCGAACGGCACCCACGTCCCATCGCTCGAGGAAAAGGAGGGCGGCGCTTTCATCGCCTTGACATTGGTGTCAACGGTATTCTCCTGCCAGTATTCCCACGTCAGCGTTTCATCCTCTGCCGACGCACTGCTCCCAACGCCCAGAACCAGCACAAGCAGTGCAAGGGACAGAAAAAACATCACGCTTCGCTTCATACATCCGTCACCTCCTGTCTATTGTTTCGTTTCATTGAATGCTTTTTTTAATAGCGGACGGGGGGGGTAAAAAGTCCTAAAATATTTTCGCGAACGATCTCCTCGGGTACGTCGCTGCGCACACATACCCTGCCGATGTCCTCGGCGAGGACCCAGTGAATCCGCCCATCCACAGTCTTTTTGTCATGAAAGAGATCGTCGTACATCGCATCCGGCGACGCTCCCTCGACAGAGCAGGGCAGCCCCATCGCTTCAATCAGCTGCTCGATGCGCGCACACGTCTCCGCAGGGAGGAGTCCCATCGCCGTACTGATGCGCGCCGCGCCGATCATGCCGATGGCGACTGCCTCGCCGTGGCGGTAGTGCGTGTAACCCGTCTCTTTCTCAATCGCATGGGCGATGGTATGTCCGAAGTTCAGGATGCGGCGCAGGCCACCCTCGCGCTCATCCTGACGGACGACGTCTGCCTTGATTTCACAGGAGCGCGCGATCATGTGAGATGCCGCTGTGGGAGTGAGTGCGAGCACATCGTCACGATGCTCCTCCAGCCATGCGAAGAACGCCGCATCCGCAATAACGCCGTACTTGATGATCTCCCCGAGCCCCGTCGCGATCTCGCGCGCAGGCAGCGTCCGCAGACGGTCGAGATCCATGATGACGGCGTCGGGCTGGTAGAATGCACCGATGAGGTTCTTGCCAAGTGCATGGTTGACGGCGACCTTGCCGCCGACGCTCGAGTCCACCTGTGCAAGGAGGCTCGTCGGCAGCTGCACAAATGGCACGCCGCGCATGTAGGTTGCGGCGATAAAGCCCGCAAGATCGCCGACGACGCCGCCGCCGAACGCAAAGATCGGCGATTTGCGGTCGAGCCTCAGCTCAATCGCACGCGTATAGAGGTCGTTCGCTATGGTAAGGCTCTTCGAGGACTCTCCGGCAGGGACGGTGACGATCGCAGCATCCACGCCGCCGCGTGCGATCTGCTCTGCCGTATGGGCAGCATAGCGCGGGCCGACGTTCGTATCCGTGACGATCATGCCGCGTGCGGAGTATCCTGCCCCACGGACGAACGCCGTGAGCATTTCATCCATCCCGCTGCCGATCTCGATGGCGTAGCTGCGCGCACCAAGCGCGACCTCTACCGTACGTCTCATATCACTTTCTCCATATCCGCGTCGCCTGTACGATGTACTCTGCCACCTCGAGCGGCGAACGACGGCTCGTATCCACTGTAATGTCCGCCCCCGCATAGAGGGTGCGGCGTTCCTCCAGCAGCTGCACAACGGCAGCACGGCGGTCGCCCGCATCGGCACCATCGAGTACGGGGCGCGCGCCGCGTGCCGCTGTCCGCTGCAGTATGGTATCGACATCGGCCGTCAGCGCGACAAGGACACCGTTTTCACGCAGGATCGCAACGTTCCCAGCATCCTTGACCGTTCCGCCGCCCGTTGCGATGACGAGCCCACTCCGCGCGGCGGCAGCACGTACGGCTTCCTTTTCCCGTGCGCGAAAATATGGCTCGCCATGCTGCGCGAAGATCTGTGGAATCGGGATGCCGCACGCCTCCTCAATCTTTTTATCGAGATCGTGAAAGGCGCAGCCGAGCCGTCCCGCGAGGAGGCGTCCGACGCTCGTCTTGCCCGTCCCCATAAAGCCGATCAGTACAATGTTCTTCATGCGTTCTGCCACACCTCGGCGAGCCGTGCACGGTAGGCGGCGAGCGACGCCAAAAGATCCGTCATATTGTCCGCGCTGAACTGCGAGCACACAGCATCTGCCAGCACGAACGCTGTCATCGCCTCACCGACCACGGAGGCGGCAGGGACGGCGCAGGTGTCGCTGCGCTCCTTGCTCGCCGAGACCGCCTCCCCCGTTGCGAGGTCGATGGTCCGCAGCGGCGCCATCAGGGTCGGGATGGGCTTCATCGCCGCGCGCACGATGAGCGGCTCTCCGTTTGTCATGCCGCCCTCAAGGCCGCCCGCACGGTTGGTCTTGCGATAGGGACGTCCATCTGCGCCCATATAGAGCTCATCGTGGATCTCACTGCCGGGCAGATGTGCGCACGCAAAGCCCGCGCCAATCTCCACGCCCTTGATCGCCTGAATGGACATGAGTGCGCCCGCCAGACGGCCATCGAGCCGCCGATCCCACTGCGTATGCGTACCAAGTCCCGTGGGCAGGCCACGCACGACGATCTCAAAGATGCCGCCGAGCGTATCCCCTGCCAGTTTTGCCTCGTCGATGCGCTCTCTCATGCGCGCCCCCGCTGCCGCGTCACAGCAGTTCAAATCGTCGGAGTTGGTCACTCCGATATCGTCGGCACGGATGGCCGCCGCATCGACGGCCACACCACCGATCTCCGTGACGTGGGAGGCAATGTCAATGCCGAGTGCCGCGAGGAGCTGGCGGCAAACAGCGCCGACCGCGACGCGCATCGTCGTCTCGCGTGCACTCGACCGCTCGAGGATGTCACGCGCATCCCTGCGGTCGTACTTCAGCACGCCCGCCAGATCGGCGTGTCCGGGGCGCACGGCCGTGATCCGCTCCCCCGTCGGTGTGCCGAAGGGATCCATGCGATCCGTCCAGTTCACAAAGTCGCGGTTCACGACCTGCAGGGTAAGCGGTGCGCCGATGGTCTCGCCAAAGCGCAGTCCCGAGAGCACGAGCACGCGATCCGTCTCGATCTTCATGCGCCCGCCGCGTCCATAGCCGCGCTGGCGGCGCGCAAGCTGGGCATCGAGCTCCGCACGCGAGAGCTGCAGGCCCGCCGGCAGACCATCGATGATTGCCGTCAGTGCCGCGCCATGCGATTCTCCCCCCGTGATAAACCGCAGCTGTCCCATGTGAATCCCCCTCTAATCGTCCCACTTCGTTTTTTGTATATATATGTATATATTTGTAATAATTTCGATATATTACGTGCTTTTCCTGCCAACGAACAATTAAAAGTTCATGTACCCCTCTACTCGTGCGCCACCAACGCCGCTGTCTCAAGTGTAATCACTGCATGGAGCATCGTGCCGTCCGCTGTCAGACTTAGCGCCTTGAACACGGCTGTGCGTTCCCCGCTTTCCACCTCGCGCAGAAAGGAGATCAGCGCAAAATAATCGCCGCTCACGTAAATCTCAGCACTCTGCCGTACGACCTCCCCATCCGAAACGGCGGGATGCGGAACCATGCGTACAAGTGTAACCCCGGCATGGCGGGCACTGCGCTCTACAGATGAAAAGAAAGCCCCCTGTGCATGTTCCTCAGGCAGAGCCGCCGCAAGGCGTGCCTCACGCAGACGCAGCTTGTCCTCCGCCTGCTCATCTGCGTGGACCGTGCGCTGATACACCTCTGTCCGCGTGAGGACAGCACGTGCCGCATCGCGCTCCGCCCGCGCGGCCTCCCGCTCCGCAGAAAAATACGTCGACAGAAGTGCCGCGTGTAAAAGGGCAAGAAAAAACGCCCAGATCAGCGCCGCCATCATCTGCTGACGCTTCGTCCACCGCCGCATCACAGCCCCACACCATCCGTGCGCAGGACAAAGCGGATGTATCCATCCTCCCGTGATACCTCCGCCAAGACCGGCGGGGCACGGAAAAATCCATCCTCTGCGATCTGTTCCGTCATTGTCGCGAGAGCCTCGTAGCTCTCCGCCTCCCCCTCAATCTCCAGCATCTGCCCCGCGCGCAGCGCGGTGAGCTGAATGCCTTTGAGCGGCAGCGTGCCGAGATGTACGAGGAGTGCACACAGAGGCAGGGACTCCGCCTGTACTTCCGCCAGCGCACGCTCACGCTCTGCCACAGCGGCACGCCGCATCGCATACTCCTCCATGCGGCGTACATCTGCATCATGAAGGCGCAGCTCCTCCTGCACCGTCTCTGTCGCTGTGCGCTCCGCCATAAGGCCGGCCGCATCCGCCGACACGGCTACGGCAAAGAAGAGCGTCGCCGCTCCCGCAGTCAGCTCTGGCGCGCGGCGGCGCAGACGCGGAAAGATGCAATGCTCTGCCTGCCAAGAGAGGGAGGAGGAAGGCTTAGGAACGAGCAGCCCCGCATAGATTGCCGTGCACTCTCCCGGGTGCTCCTCCAGCTCCTCCCACGGCATCTGCGGTTCCCGTGCCGCCGCAATCAAGGGGGCAAGAGTGCCGCCGTCGGGCGGGCAGATCGTCAGCCGACGCAGACGGAGGCCGCGCGCAGAGAACGCCGAAAAGTATGCCTGCACACGGGGCTCCTCCATGGCTGCCGTCCAATAGCGGTGTGTGTTGGCATCCGTCTCCATAGGCGCACAGCAGAGCCGCAGATCGGCGGGCAGTGTGCTCCCCTCTCTATCTGCCTCCGCTCGCATCGCCCAGAGGAGTGCCGCCTGCAGCTCTGCCCCCGTCAGTGCGGCGGGAAATTCCCGCTCCGCCGTCATGGCAAGTTCCGCAGGCAGCGCAAGACCGAGCGGCAGGTGCATCCATCCAAGCGAATCCAGCGCTGCGCAGGTGGCAGCAGCGAGAGAAGCGACATCTGCTCCGTCACAGGAACACGCCGCTCCCGATGATGCAGTGACCGTCCACACACCATCCCTCTCCTCCGGCGCAGCAAGGCGGACGAGCCGCAGCCCCTCCGCCGTCATGCTGATGCCCACCGCCTCGCGCGGGCGCAGACTAAAACCATCGACGCCAAACATAGTGCCCATCCTTCTTTTCCATCTGCGCACGGACGATCTTCGCCCGCGTCCAGTGCTCACCATCCGATACATTCGTATCATGCCGCTGATCTATAGCAGCAGCCGTGACCCAGATCGTTCCGTCCGTCTGCGGCTCGATCACGACGTGCAGGTCGATGTCCGCCGCCATGGGGATATCGTGCACGGCGACGCTCCGCCGTCCCCCTGCGGGCAGTTTCCCGGCGGCGGGTGAATGCCGCTCCAGCGTGTCTGCTGCCGTCAGTACACCACTCTCCGCCGCAAGGCGCAGCTGCATCTCACGCTCATACTCCGCCGCGACAGTTCCGCCGCTGCGCGTCAGGGACGCGGCGGCCATCGCGATGAGGATAAGCAGTGCAAGGATACACAGTCCGAGCGCCGAGGCGAAACCATCCTGCCCGTACCGAAATGTTTTACCGCCCACCTTGATCCTCCCGCAGATAGACGGAGGTTGCAGTAGTGCAGCTTCTGCCCGTCGCCACGCTCTCGCCCGTCATCTCGATGTGATAGAGGCGCGGGCATTGTGCGTCCGGCCGTATGGAAAACGACGAGATGTGTACGCCTGCGCCTGCATAGCCGCCTGTCAGCGGCGCAGCGGACGTCTGATACACCAGTCCGCCGCCGGTGAGCCAATAGGAATCCAGCGGCGTCCCCACATGCTTTTCCTCCATGCTGTGCCGCATCCGATAGATGCCCTGCGTGTCCTGCGCAACGTATGACGAAGAGAGCACGGACTCCGTAATGCGCGCCATGGCGATCTGCATCTCCTGCCGCAGCTCAGCATCGGCGGCCGTACGCTGATAGCTGCGCCAGCCCCACACGAGGGCAAAGACAAGAAAGGTCAGCAGGAGCGCGAAAATCGGCAGACTGACGGCGAGCTCTGTCAGCACGACGCCGCGCTCCCCACATGCTCTACGGTGCTGCCTGCGTATCATATCGCTTCATCCTCCGCACGTAGTCTGCCGTCTCCGCGCGCCCCAAGACGCGCCACGAGAGGTGCAGGGTCACATCATAAAAATCTCCCTGCCGCACAACATCTGCACGCAGGGTATAGGTCACATCGTTCACGCGAACCGAGGGCGCGCTGACCGTCGGAAACGCCCCATGCTCAAGTCTTGCCTCCATTCCAGAGAGCTCCTGCCGCGCCAAGAACGCCGCATCCACACGCGCGGCGGACTGCTCTGCGAGCAGCGCACTGCGGGCAAAGATTCCGAGCACGGCGGCGGCGGAAAGCACAATGCAGCCGAGGATCACTGCCTCCATGAGTACCCAGCCGCGCGCGTCATTCCTCATCGCGGCCTCCGCGCTGGAGCCGGATGCGTGCCGCGCTGTCGATGATGACGTTCAGCGCATCCCGCGCATATCCCTCTGCCTCGATGCGAATGGTCATATTATTGCTCCCCTGCCCGATGCCGCCATTGCGGTCGAATGCCATAGGTTTCCCGCCCGCGGTCACCTGTGTGACCCGCACGAGCGGAAGCATCCGATGAACGTGCCCTGCCCCGCCGTGCGGCACGATTTCATAGCTGCCGCCCTGCACATAGAGCTGCGGCTCGCGCGCCCCCGCCGCCGTCCCTCCAAGCATGTAGAGCGGCATCGCCGTCGTGCGGCTGACTGCCTGGATGCGGCGCAGCTCGCCGATGAGATGCACCGCCTCATACTCCACTGCCGCCCGCACATAAAGAGCGCGCGCACGCGGGAGTGCGACGGCGGCAAGTACAGCCATGATCGACGCGGCGAGCAGGACGTGGAGGAGCATCATGCCGCGTGCATCCCTCCGCATCACGGCAGCCCCCAGTAGAGCTGCCAGAGCTGCCGCCCCGCGAGATAGCCCACATAGCCACCGACGGCGAGAAATGGACCAAACGGGATCCCATCATGCCGGCTCTTGCGCCCTGTGAGGAGAAGAAACGCCGCCGCCGCGCCGCCGAGCAGGAACGCTGTCCAGACGGCGACAATCGCTGCCTCCCAGCCGAGCCAAAGACCAAGTCCAGCAGCGAGCTTTACATCACCACCGCCAAGTCCGCCGCGCGCGGCAATGTACAGGCAATAAAATAAGACGCCGCAAAGCGTCCCGCCCAAAAGTGCATCTGAAATTGAGTCCAGTCCTGAGACCATCAGTCCGAGGACGGCAAATGGCATTGTGATGCAGTCATAGAGCATCCCATCACGCAGATCGAGATAGGAGAGCCAGAGCAGCACCGCCGTAAAGAGCACGCCGCATCCGCCGTGCAGTCCCACACCGTAAGTCGAGAGAACGCCGAGACTGCCCGCACACCAAAGCAGGAGAAGGGCTGATGCAGCACAGCGCGACGGACAAAACGTGTGCGCTGTCTCCTGCATCACGCCAACCTCCTCCAAGGAATCATGGTCAATCCCACGATGTCCTAATTTCGCGTATGGTACTCCTCCGCCGTGCGGCCTGCGCAGGTCGCACGCCAGACACCATCCTTCTTCTCCACCTGATAGGAGACGTTCTCCATGGAGAGTTCCTGCGCCCCCGCATGAATGGTCCCCGCAGGCGGCTTCAGATGCTTCAGATCCGTCACATAGTCCTTCAGATCATCAATGCCCTCAGGATTCTTCCCTTTTGCCGTCTGATAGAGCACAATTGCCGTATCGAGCGCCGTGAGATCCGCCTGCACCTTCACCGTGTTTGCCGTCGCAAGTGCAGAGGAAAAGCGCGGCACGGCAATCGCAAGGATCACCGCCAGAATCATCACGGCAAGGAGGGTCGAGAGCAGGGAAAAACCACACTCGCTGCGCGTCCGCCGTCCATTTGTGATCGACAATTCCATCGCACACACCGTCCCTTCGCCATGGGCTACACGAAACTGCGGCACACATCCATTACAATCACACGCGGATGCATCCGATCATCGAGCGCCTTCTGCAGTGCCGCCGCAAATTCCTCCTGCGTTGACACACGCACTGCCTTGATGCCAAAGCTTTCCGCATACTTCACATAATCCATCTCATGATCCAGCTCGCAGGCGATGTAATGCTCCTTGTAGAGCCCCTTCTGTAGCTGGCGAATCATCCCCAGTGCGTGGTTGTTCGCGATGATCGAGATCACGGGGAGCCCCAAACGTGCAATCGTATAGAACTCATTTCCCGTCATCTTAATGCTGCCGTCACCGGTAATGTGAATCACGCGGCGCTGATCGCCCCACGCGATCTGTGCGCCCATCGCTGCCGGCAGGCCATAGCCCATAGTTCCGAGACCGCCCGAGGTCAGCCACGTCCGCGGTGTCTTCACGCGCAGATGAAGTGCCGCCCACATCTGATGCTGTCCCACATCCGTTGCGTAGGCGTAGGCCTTCCCCGCCGTCATGCGCGTCACCTGATGGAGCGCCCATGGAACAGTCAGAGAGTTAACGTGGTAGTCATCCTCGAACTCCTCCTGCCACGTATGGATCTGCTGCCACCATGCCGTGTGGTCGCGTTTGGGCTCCTTGCGCATGAGCAGGTTCAGCACAACGCGCATATCCCCCGCGAGTCCGATGCTGCTGCCGACAATCTTGTCAATCTCCGCAGGATCGATGTCGATGTGGATAAACCTGCGGTTCGCCGTAAACTTGCTGAGATTGCCCGTCAGGCGGTCGGCAAAGCGGCTGCCGAGCGCAATAACGAGATCGGCGGCACCGACGGCGTAGTTCGCCGCCTTTGCTCCGTGCATGCCGATGAAGCCGAGCATCTGCGGATGCGTGCTGGGGACAGCGCCCATCCCCATCAGTGTATGAACCACCGGGAGCTGGTATTTCTCGATGAATGCGGCCGTCTCCGCCGATGCCCCGGCTGAGATCACACCACCGCCAACGATGACAAGCGGGCGTTCTGCATTCACGATCTCCGTTGCCGCCTCCGCTGCGCAGATAATGAAATCCGCATCAGGCTTTCCGGGCTGATGCTCCACCAGCTTCTGCGCGGTATAGGCAACCTCCTCGAAAAAGAGGTTGCGCGGCACATCGATGAGCACGGGTCCCGGGCGCCCGCTGCGTGCGAGTGCAAACGCCTCGCGAATCGTCGGTACGAGATCGGCAGCGTTCTTAATCTTGTAGTTATGCTTTGTCACGGGCATCGTCACATCGAGGATATCCGTCTCCTGGAACGCATCGCGGCCGAGCATCTCCAGATCAACCTGTCCCGTGATCGCCACCATCGGGATCGAGTCCATGTACGCCGTTGCGATGCCCGTCACAAGGTTTGTCGCGCCGGGACCCGAGGTTGCAATACAGACGCCGACACGCCCCGTCGCACGCGCATAGCCGTCGGCGGCGTGCGCCGCATTCTGCTCATGCGTCACGAGGATCTGACGGATCTCCGTCTGCCCATAGAGCGCATCGTAGAGTGGCAGAATCATGCCGCCGGGGTATCCAAACACCGTATCCACATCCTGCTCTCGCAGGCACGCGAGAACCGCCTCCGCGCCTCTCATTTCATCCGACACTCCTTTGTTGGCAGATTAGTCGCACATATTATAGCATACGCCGCATTCTCAGAGCAAGTGGTGCATCTGTCCAATCTCACGAATTTTTTCGAGCGATATCTCTGAGTTTTCACTGCGTTGTTACAAGTATAACATACCTTCAACGCAGGACAAAATATTTCTGACATATCCTATGACAAATAAACCTAATTTTCTTTTGCACTTCCTCTGCGTTTACAGTATAATTTCCATATATCATTTCATCAATACCGTTTTCATCGTGTCAACGCATCTGCCGCATTGACATTGTGTCATCAAAAGGGGAGGATGCACGGGGTGGAGGCGGGGAGAAAGGGGAAATACTATGAAAGATGAAATCTTTAGTGTGCTTCAGCGCGTCGGGCGCAGCTTTATGCTGCCTGTCGCGATCCTGCCGATCGCGGGCATTCTGCTCGGCATCGGCGCGTCGTTCACGAACCCGACGACCATCGCGACATACGGTCTCGGCGGGGTACTCGGCACAGGAACACCGCTGCACGCGTTGCTCTCGATCATGTCGAGTGCAGGCAGCACGATCTTCGGCAATCTGCCGATTATCTTCGCGGTTGGTGTCGCCATCGGCATGGCGAAGGCGGAGAAAGAGGTCGCGGCGCTCTCCGCCATGATTGCCTTCTTCGTCATGCACACATCCTGCAATGCCATGCTGAAAATCGGCGGGCAGATTCTCGCTGACGGCACGGTCGCACCGGGCGTCCTCGAAGGGACGATCGCCCCCTCCTGCGGCATCATGTCCTTCCAGATGGGCGTCTTCGGCGGCATCATCGTCGGTATCGGCGTGGCACTCCTACACAACCGATACCATAAGATTATCCTGCCGAATGCACTCTCCTTCTTCGGCGGTTCGCGCTTCATTCCCATCATCTCGACCATCGTCTTTCTCTTCGTCGGGATTGCTATGTACTTTGTCTGGCCGCTCGCACAGCAGGGCATCTTCGCCCTCGGCGGCCTTGTCACGGGCACGGGCTACATCGGCACGCTGATCTTCGGTATCATCAAGCGCGCGCTCATCCCCTTCGGGCTCCACCATGTCTTCTATCTGCCGTTTTGGCAGACGGGCGTCGGCGGCTCGATGATGATCGACGGACAACTCATCCAAGGCGGTCAGAACATCTTCTTCGCGCAGCTCGCCTCGCCGGATGTCGCACATTTCAGTGCAGATGCAACGCGCTACTTCTCCGGTGAGTTCATCTTTATGATCTTCGGCCTGCCGGGTGCGGCTCTCGCGATGTACCACTGCGCACGTCCCGAAAAGAAAAAGGTTGCGGGCGGACTGCTCCTCTCGGCGGCACTCACCTGCATGCTCACGGGCATCACGGAGCCGATCGAGTTCTCGTTCCTCTTCGTTGCTCCTGCCCTCTTCGCCGTTCAGGTCGTACTCGCGGGCGCGGCATATATGATCGCGCACATGCTGAACATCGCCGTGGGTCTCACCTTCTCGGGCGGACTCCTCGACTTCTTCATCTTCGGTATACTGCAGGGCGAGGCAAAGACAAGCTGGATGTACGTCATCCCCGTCGGCATTGTCTACTTCTTCCTCTACTACTTCATCTTCCGCTGGATGATCCTGCACTTCGGCTTCAAAACGCCGGGGCGTGAGGATGATGACGAGGAGACAAAACTCTACACCAAGGCGGACTACAAGGCACGCGAGGGAGCGGGCGGTGCTGCCGGCGGTGAGGCAGGTTTCGATGCCAAGAGCGCGGCAATCGCCAAGGGGCTCGGCAGCAAGCGTAACATCACCTCGGTCGACTGCTGCGCAACGCGGCTGCGCTGCTCCGTCGCAGATGCGTCCCTCGTGGATGAAAAAATCCTCAAGGCGACGGGTGCCGTCGGCGTCATCGTCAAGGGTACGGGCGTACAAGTCATCTATGGACCGCAGGTTGCCGTTATCAAGTCCAATCTTGAGACCTACCTTGAGACAGCGCCCGAGGTCGAGCCGGAGGACGCCCCCGCCACAGTTGCTGAGGAAAAGCCCGCCGAGGCGGCGGCACAAGAGACTGCACCGCCCTCCGCAGGAGAAACGCATACGCTCTGCAGCCCCGTCACAGGAACGGTGCATCCGATCACGGAGGCACCGGACGATGCGTTCGCGAGCAAGATGATGGGCGATGGCTTCTTCGTCTATCCGACGGTTGGTGAGGTACTCGCCCCCGCCGATGGTGAGGTCGTCTTCGTCTTCGACACGAAGCACGCCATCGGCATGAAGAGTGCGGACGGCACGGAGTACCTGCTCCATATCGGTGTCGACACCGTCGCGCTCGGAGGCAAGGGCTTCAACGTCTTTGTCAAGGCAGGACAGCAGGTAAAGAAAGGCGACAAGCTGATGGAGTTCGACATCGACTACATCCGTGCCAACGCGACATCGGACGCCTGCCTTGTGATCTTCACAGGACTGCCCGAGGGCACAAGCGTCAAAATGACTGCCACGGGCGAGATCAAGGCCCTTGATCCTGTCGCCAGAATCTGACCCCCGTGTCATAGAAAAAGCAGTTTGTCGATGAGCAGACTGCTTTTTCTGTACCATTTGTTACTCGCATAGATATGAATGTCTGTGGTATAATGACATTGTTTCAATCGTACATCAGGGGGGAAATGACAATGAACCATACAAAAACAAAAGCACCATTTCGCTATGACATTGTGGGGAGCTTTCTGCGCCCCGCCGCACTCATGAAGACGCGTGAGGCATACGCCGCAGGAAATGCAGGCGCAGAGGAACTGCGTGCAGCGGAGGATGCAGCAATCCGTGACCTCGTCGCAAAGGAGAAGGAGGTTGGGCTGCGCGCGGTCACGGACGGCGAGTTCCGCCGCCGTTACTGGCATCTGGACTTTCTTGCAGCACTGGGCGGCGTGGAGGAGGTTGGCGCTGCGCATTGGTCGGTCGCGTTCAAGGGCGCACAGCCAAAGGCGGCGACGGTAAAAATTGTGGACAAGGTGGACTTCGGAGCGCATCCGTTCCTCGACCACTTCCGGTTTTTGAACGATCTCGCAGGGGATGCCGTCGCAAAGATGACCATCCCCTCGCCCAGCATGCTGCACCTCATCTGCTGCGTGCGTGCGACGGACTACGCGCCGATTCCGCGCTACGAGAACGAGGATGCGCTCTTTGAGGACATCGCCCTCGCCTATCAGAAGGCAATCCGTGCATTCTACGAGGCGGGCTGCCGCTATCTGCAACTCGATGACACATCCTGGGGCGAGTTCTGTGACCCGGAGAAGCGTGCAGCGTACGAGGCGCGCGGCTTCGACCTCGACCGCATCGAGCGCGCCTACGTCGCGATGATCAACCGTGCATTGGAGGCAAAGCCTGCGGACATGACGATCACCATGCACATCTGCCGCGGGAATTTCCGCTCAACATGGTTCTCCTCGGGCGGCTATGAGCCCGTCGCAGAAATTCTCTTCGGCGGCTGCCATGTCGACGGCTTCTTCCTCGAATACGATTCCGACCGTGCAGGCGGGTTTGCCCCCCTCGACTATATCAAGGATCAGCGCGTCGTCCTCGGACTGGTCACCTCGAAATCGGGTACACTCGAAAAGAAGGAGGATATTGTCGCACGCATCCACGAGGCGGCAAAGCACGTCCCGCTCGATCAACTTTGTCTCAGCCCGCAGTGCGGCTTCTCCTCGACCGAAGAGGGAAACCTCCTGACGGAGGAGGAGCAGTGGAACAAACTGCGCTTCATCAAGGAGATCGCGGAGTCCGTCTGGAAGTGAGCACGTGTGATACAGCAGCGGCGGCACATCAGTCATTCGTACCGATGTGCCGCCGTTTTCTTTGCATGTTTATTTGATAAACCCAACTTGCTTACAAATTTCTTCGCACGCCTTTTCCTTACGTTCGTTGAAGATCACCTTGTTTTCCTCAAATAGATTGCGCCCGTGGCTGTCGAT
Organism: Selenomonas sp. oral taxon 136; assembly: GCF_001554015.1. Classification (NCBI taxonomy): domain Bacteria; kingdom Bacillati; phylum Bacillota; class Negativicutes; order Selenomonadales; family Selenomonadaceae; genus Selenomonas; species Selenomonas sp. oral taxon 136. The sequence continues at coordinate 1,799,660 of NZ_CP014239.1, read as the reverse complement.
GGAGACAATGAGCGGACCAAACTCCTTCACCTTGCACGTCCAGAGCGTTTCGGGCATCCCAAGGTCGAGCCAGTTCGCGTCCACGATCTCCTCGACACAGGTTGCGGCGACGACGGCGCAGCCAGCCGGAAAGACGCAGTGGAGCGCCTTATGGTCACGACAGCCACGCATTGTGCCGTCCTTCATGCCGCCCTTGCCGATGATGAGCCGTACCCCCGTCTCAGCAATAAACGCCTCTTCGAATTTCTCCATGCGCATACTGGTTGTTGGTCCGACCGTGACCATCTCATATTTTCCCTCACCGCGTTTACGGATGATGGGGCCTGCATGGAGAATGGCACCGTTCTTCACATCGACGGGAAGCTTCCTCCCCTCCTCGATGACGCGGCGATGCGCCACGTCACGGCAGGTTGTGAGATACCCGGTGAGGTAGATCACATCACCAACGTTGATGTCCGCGAGATCTTCGGGCTGAATCGGGGTCGTCAGAACTTTCTTCTCCATCAGAAATCCACCTCCGCATGCGAGAGAATCTTATAGTCAAGATTCTTGTCAAAGATGATGTGTCCGCGCCGATGCGACCAGCAGCCGACGTTTACGGCGACGCCGATTACGGACGGATGGCGCGCGCTGTTCTCGATGTTGACGCCGAGGACGGAGTGCTTGCCCATCAGTCCCTGCGGACCAAGCCCGATGGCGTTGATGCCGTCCTCGAGCAGCTGCTCCATCTTAGCGGCACGCGGATTTGGATTGTGTGACCCAATGGGGCGCATGAGTGCCTTCTTTGAGTGGAGCGCCGCAACCTCGACCGACGTGCCGACACCAACGCCAACGAGCAGCGGCGGGCAGGCATTCAGCCCATAGCTCGTCATAACATCGAGCACAAAGCGTGTCACGCCCTCGTAGCCCTCGCCCGGCATCAGCACCATTGCCTTGCCCGGCAGCGTGCAGCCGCCGCCCGCCATATAGGTATGGATCTCGATATCGTCACGGTCAGGCACGATCTCCCAAAAAATCGACGGAATCTCTTTACCGACGTTCTTGCCCGTGTTAAACTCGTCAAACGTCTCCACGGCGTTGTGTCTGAGAGGCGCGTCCGCCGTCGCCTGTACGACAGCCGCGTACAGGATCTCCTCCATCGCGCCCATATATGGGAAGTTCGCCCCGCATTTCAGGAAGAACTGCGCCGCGCCCGTGTCCTGACAGCTCGGGCGGTTCAGCTTCATCGCAAGTTCCTGATTCTTCTCCATCGTCTCATAGATTGACTTCGCCAAAGGAGCATCCTCCTCACCAGCGAGTTCGGCGATCTTGGCCCGCACATCATCCGGCAAGCGCTTCCCCGTGTACGCTACGAACTTCGCGAGCACATCCGTCATGCGCGCAGAGGCTTCCGCTTTCGTCATAGAAATCTCTCCTTTATATAAATACACAGAGTTACCGAACACAACGTTACCAAATACCGAGGATCTTCCACCAGACGGGGCCGATGCCGATCCATATAAGGACGTTGATGACGGAGCAGAGGAAGCCCATCCTCCACCACTGTTCCTGCGTCACATAGCCCGCACCGAAGTAGATGGGAGCCGACCCCGTGGAGTAATGTGTCAGCCCCGCCATAAGATTCGAGAGAAAAGCCAGTCCGAGCGCGGCGAGATAGGGCGGTGCGCCTGCAGCCACGGCGACGGCGAGGAACGCCGCATACATCGCTGTCGCATGCCCCGAGAGGCTCGCAAAACCATAGTGACTGTAGAGGTAGACCAGAAAGAGAATGCCGAGTGTCAGTCCCCATGAAATCCCTGTCATCGCCCCCGTGACGCTGGCGGCGAACCATGGAATAAAGCCAATCTTATTCAGTGCACCCGCAAGGCTGACGACGCCGCCCATCCACATCATGCCATCCCATGCGCCCTTTTCCTTCAGCACATCCTCCCATGTGAGGACGCCTGTGAGGAGCATTGCCGTCACACCGAGCAAAGCGGCAATGGTTGCATTCACGCCCGTATAGCCCGACGTACTCCAAAGGAGAAGCGCACCGACAAAGATGCCGCAGATGATTTTCTCATCGCGTGTCATCCGGCCCATCTCCGCAAGTTTTTCACGCGCGAGCGACTGCGCCTCGGGCGTTTCCCGAATCTCGGGAGGATAGAACTTATAGAGGACATAGGGCAAAACAATCATCGAAAGCAGGACGGGCACGATGCCCGCCGTCGCCCAAAGTCCCCACGAGAGTTCGATCCCCGCCGTGTCGCGCGCCAGCTCCGCCATCAGGGGGTTCGGTGCGCACGCCGTCAAAAACGCAGCGGCAATCGGCGCATCCACCTGGAAGGATACAACGAGCAGGAACGCACCGATTCTGCGCGCTGTCGCGCCCGGCTCCGACCCAAAAACCGAGGCGAGACTGCGTACAATCGGAAAGAGAATACCGCCCGAACGTGCGGTGTTCGACGGCGTTGCGGGCGCAATGATGAAGTCGCTGAGAACAAGCGTATAGGCTAGTTTCAGGCTGCTCGATCCGAATTTCAGAATGAGACAGTAGGCGATCCGCCGCCCGAGTCCCGTCTTGATGAAGCCCTGTGCGAAGAGGAACGCCGACACAATCAGCCAAATGACCGTATTGCTGAATCCCGCGAGTGCCTCCGCCGGCTTGATCGTATTGGTCAGCGCCGCAAATGTAATCGCCGCAAGTGCGACCGTTCCAAGCGGGAATGGCTGCAAAATGAACCCCAGGATCGTACCCGCGAAGATCGCAAACAGATGCCATGCCGCAGGAGTCAGCCCATCGGGTATCGGCATGAACCAGAGGACGGCAATCAGTCCTGCCGTCAGAAAGCATCGTACTCCCTTACTCAAAAGAGTCCCCTCCCTTAATGATATATAATACACAGTGGACGGTTGTTCGCCCATTCCTCCGAGAACATCTGCACAGACTCTTTACTTATATTTGATTATACGTTATTCTTTCCTATAAGTCGAATACGTAAAATCCTATTTTATTGATAAGAAAAATCTTATATCGAGGTGCATCATGGAGTTCCGACAGTTCCGCTATATCTTAAAAATTGCCGAGGAGGGCACACTCTCAAGTGCAGCGAAAAAACTCTACGTCTCACAGCCATCGCTCTCACAGATGCTTGCCGCCCAGGAAAAGAAGATCGGGGCACCGCTTTTCGACCGCGGCGGCACATGCCTCACACCAACCGCTGTCGGCAGGCTGTATCTTGAAACAGCGCGCAGCATCATCGCACTCGACGAAGCGTTCCATCAGCAGGTGGACGACTGCATGCGCGGCGCAGCAGGTAATGTGACGGTTGGGCTGACGCAGTTCCGCAGTACACATCTTCTCGCGCCCATGCTGCCCGCCTTTCGTGCAAAATATCCAAAGATCATGCTGCATCTTCGCGAGGACACGACCTACCGACTCGAGGAGCTTGCCGAGGCGGGGGAGACGGACTGCATCATTTCGCTGCTGCCCGTAAGCGAGCATCGTTTTGACTACGATGTACTCTTCAAGGAACGGCTTCTGCTCGCACTGCCTCCCGCGCATCCCATAAGCACGGCTCTCGGACTGTTGCCCGGTGACCGTACAGCACCGCCAATCGTTCCGCTTGCCGCACTTCGCGACACACCGTTCCTCCTGATGCACCGCGAGCAGAAACTCCACGATACGCTCTTCATGTTCTGTAAGGCGGCAGGCTTCCTCCCGCAGGTCACGCTTGAGACGCGCAGCATGAACACGGCACATGCGCTCGCGGGCGCAGGACTCGGTGCCGCGATTCTCCCCGAAACACTCATTGTCGCTGCACCGCCCGCCAATCCGCCCTGCTACGCTGCCATCGAGGGCGACCCGCATCGCACAATCATCCTTGCCCGTGCAAAGAACCGCTACCTCCCCCGCGCCGTTGATATTTTTCGAAAGGAACTGCAGGCGTTTTGTGCAAAGTGAGGATAAAAAAACTGCTGTACGAAGCTAAAAGATCTTCATACAGCAGCCCTGCTTTAATTTTCCAGGAATCCATCACCAACAAGAGAAGCCTTCAGACCCGGCGTGATTTTTTCGTCCGATCATGGTGAAAAACCGGACACGCGGCAAAGTCTATGTGGGGAATTTCCCGCCGAGATGCGGGAAAAAAGATACGTCAAGACAGCGCGGCTGAATTTATCAGTGCTTCCCTTACTTCACAACATCCCCATGCCAGTTGTTGATCCCGCCCATCTCCACAATATGCGTATAGCCCATATTCGCGAGCTTCTGCGCCGCCTGCCGACTGCGTGCACCGCTGCGGCAGTAGACAAAGATCATCTGATTCTTGTCGGGCAGCTCCTTTGGCGGCACCGTAGTAATGGATTCGTTCGGCACATTGATGGCATGCGGAATATGTCCGCCTGCATATTCCCCCGCGGTCCGCACGTCCAAAATAATATAGTTCGTATTCTCCGCCATCATCCGCTGCGCCTCATCGGATGCGACGCGCTGAAATGCTGCCATCGCCTCTTCCTTTCCCTCCGATGCCGCTGACGACTGTGCTCCGCCGCAGCCGGAGACAGACAACATCAGCATAACGACGAACATCAATACCATCCATATTCTCATCGTATCACTCCTTCAAAATAGATTTGTTCTTTTATTGTAACAGTTATCCGGATCTTTTGCAAACGGTATATGAAAAACCGCCGCACCATGATGATGCAGCGGCTCTAAAATAAGAAACTAATTAAAAAAATATCATCACACGGCATAAACGCCATTGAAAAATATATACAAATATATATAATACTCTTATGAGGTGAGGATATGACAACGGCGGAACTGCTAAAACTTCTAAAAAAGAATGGCTGCACCTTCGTCCGAAACGGTGGTCGCCATGACATATACTTCAGCCCCATAACAGGAAAACAATTTCCCGTCGGTCGACATAACAAAGAAGAAGTTCCAAATGGCACCCTGCAAAATATTCTCAAATGCGCCGGGCTCAAATAATTTGGAGGTGTATCCTATGCAGTATATATACCCAGCACTCTTCAAAGCAAACGATGACGGTATCATCGTCACATTCCCAGACCTAGAAGATACGTTTACAGACGGTGAAACGATGCAGGAGGCGTTCGAGAATGCCGAAGACGTGTTGAACCTGATGCTGTGGAATCGCGAAGAAGAAAATGCGACAATTCCTCCGCCATCAACGCCGGAGAAAATTCTAGTGCCACATGGAACTATTCTGACGATGATTAAGGCAGATACTCTCGCCTATCGCAAGCGCCACGATCAAAAGACCATTCGTCGCAGTGTGACACTTCCACGTTGGTTGGACAGCATAGCTCGCGAGCGCAATATCAACTTCTCCCAACTGATGCAAAACGCCATTCGCAGAGAATGCGGCATCAGCAGATAAAGAATGCCGTACTGCGGAGCAATAACGCTTCGCAGTACGGCATTTTTAGCAGTGCCTTTACCCTTTTGCCGCCGGCCACCGTCAGTGAAACAGAATTATAATCGCACCGCCGATGGTCGGCAGGGCAGCAATCCAAAAGCGCAAGACAGGCAGCGGCTCTGCGTTATGCCTTATCGTTTCATGTTAATCAATGTTTCAAGCATCTCATCTCCGACGGTAATGATTTTGGAGTTGGACTGGAATCCACGTTGTGTGATAATCATATCGGAGAACTGGTCAGCAAGATCGACGTTTGACATCTCAAGTGAGGACGGTGTGATTTTTGCTCCCGCGCTCTCAACGGTCTGCCCGCGAACAGCTTTCACGTTGGAGTTGTTCGAGTCCTGATAGAGGTTTCCACCGAGTTTGGTTAAACCGGACGGGTTCGCAAAAACGGCTACCGCCACCTGTGCCTCTGCACGTCGCACCCCGTTCGTGTATACACCCGTAATGACACCTGCAGAATCAAATGACACGGATGCAAGGGTACCGCTTGCGTACCCATCTGCGGCAGCCTTGATCGTATCATATCCTGCATACTGCGTGAGCGGAGATTCGTCATTGGCGAACTGGAGCGAAATTTCATTGGCTTGCCGTGCACCATTGGGTGCTGTCTGCTCAGCAGACAGCGTTGCTACTTCTGAGCTGCTCGTCGTCGTCGGAGGAGGTGCAACGGGCGTCGTGACATGACTGTCCGGATCCGGGGTCACCGTCTGAATGCTGCCGAGCGCACCTGCACGAAGCACACCGTCTTCATCAAAGGAAATTGTGGTCGGCGGCAGCGCATGCTTCGTCTTCGACCCGTCGATATTTTTTACCTCCGGATTGCCAACACGGGCAATCCATGTACTGGCTTTCTTCGTTACGGTATTGCCATCTTCATCCGTATACGTCACCGTTGTAACGAGTGCCTTTTCCAAAAAAACGATACTTTCATGTTTACGCCCAAGCGTGTCAAAATAACCAAACGAAGTTACTTTTGGCATAGATCGACCAATTGTGTAGGTCCCCGATGTCACCGTCTGCTTCGTGCCGTCACTCAGCGACAATGTCACAGGCTGTGCCTTACTTGCTGTAATATACATGCCATCGTTCGCGCTTGTTCGCACTTTCGCCGTCGGTGGTGTCGTACTCGTGTCCATGAATGTATAGCCTGTAATCATCGGCGTGTTGGAATCCAGGTTCTCAGAGTACTTTGAAACCTCCGTTGCCTTGGGCGCCATCATCTTCCCCGCCTCAATGACAATATTTTCCGTTGCACCACTTGTCTGGACCTTGGTGTGCTCCGTCGTCTTATTCATCCAGCCCTGAACATAAAGACCGGAACTCGGCAAGACATAGTTTCCTGCTGCGTCAAACTCAAATGCTCCGTTACGCGTGTAAAAGGTCTGCTCCCCCTGCTTCACCATAAAGAGTGCATTTCCCGTTAAGGCAAGGTCGGTATTCTTTCCCGTTCCCTGTACAGCGCCGTCACCAAAGATAGTATCGATGCCGCCAACACTTACGCCAAGACCGATCTGTTTGGGATTTGTTCCGCCAATCGTCGTGCCCGGGCTCGATGCACCTGAGAGCGTCTGTGAGAGCATGTCCTCAAAGGTCACACGCCCCCGCTTGAACCCCGTCGTATTTACATTGGCAATGTTGTTGCCAATGACATCCATACGCGTGTTATGACTTTTCAGCCCTGATACTCCTGAAAAGAGTGAACGCATCATAATAAATCTCTCCCCTCACATATTACAAAATGGCAGCACTGTCGATGTTGGTAAAGATGTTTTCCTTCGCACTCGCGTCATCGAGTGCCGTGATCACCGTGCGATTTTTTACGCTGACGACCATGGCAAGCCCATGACTCATGTAAATGAGCGCATCGCGCACGCCCTTTGCCGCCATACGATCAACCGCATCGTCAATCCGTGCGAGATCATCTGCCGTGAGATCGACGCCGCGCTGTTCGATCCGCGCCTTTGCATGCGCCGAGAAACGCGTACGGCTCTCCGCCTGATTGAGCAGTGCCTGAAAAGCATCCATGGGTAGAGACGCTCCCTGTCCCCTGCCGACGCGTGCGCTTCCCTGCTCGGCGCCCCCTTGTACAGCAGGATTTACTTTCATTTTTCACCTACACTTTATAACATATTTTATAACATAATTTTTCAATCACTATATCGTATATATTTCATATTTACTTAAGCATTTTATAGATATGTTTTACAACAATATATCAATCATATATTTTATAACCACTCATATATAAACTAACCATGAGGTGATATATATGACCACAAAACTAGTAATCACAAAGAAAAAACGCGGAGAGGATGGGCATAAAACCCTATCCATCCGCGTACGGGAAGATATTATTGACCGTCTGGACGACCTCGCTGGTCAGACCGGGCGCTCACGCAACGAATTGATCGGACTATTGCTCAATTTCGCGCTGAACAACAGTGAAGTCGTCGCTGAGCGGTAAGTAATCGCTGATAGATTCAACCTGTTTTTCACACCGAAATCTTGCTCTGATGGCAAGAGCGGAGGGGATCCGTCTGAATCAGTTGGCTGCTGCGCTAATTGCCGGAGGGCTCAAAGACGTTACAAATACATACGAAAAGAGCCGTGATACGGCATAATTTCCATATCACGGCTCTTTTCGTTCCATGACAAATCATTCTATATCACTTCTGCAGCAACACCGTCAGTGAAACAGAATCATAATCGCACCGCCGATGGTCGGCAGGGCAACAATCCAAAAGCGCAAAACAGGCAGCGGCGCGAGGTGCGTCAGCTTTGCCCCAGCATACGAGCCGAGCGAGAGCGCGACGAGCGTCTGGATGAACAGCCACGGCTCCAGCTGTCCATAGAGGAGATAGCCGATGCCGCCGCTGATCGAGATGGGCACGATGATCATCATCGTTGTTCCGATGGCCTGCAGGAGCGGCACACCGAACACGACCATGAGGGCGATCTGTATATAGGCCGCAGAGCCGATGCCGAACGCGCCAGAGAGGACGCCGCAGAGAAAGCCGATGGGCAGTCCATAGAGATAGAGCCGCCGCCCCGTCAAGAGCTCCTCACGTACGTGGATATGCGCCGAGAGCCACACGGCACGGTAAATGCGCAGATAGAGGAGGAAGGCGCTCGACAGGAGCATGACGCCCGTAAAGAGGCTGAGATTCGGTGCCTCCATGTGGTTGGAAATCACCGCACCGAGGAGTGCACCGAGAAGACCGCCCGCGCCGAGCACGGCACCTGTCAGAGGGACGACTTCACGCTCGCGGTAGTGACTGACTGCCCCCGACAGCGTCGTGAACGCCATAGATCCGAGGGCGACGGCAAGCGCCTGATGGATGGGCACGCCGAATCCGACGACGAGCAATGTGATGATCACGCCGCTGCCGCCCGCCCCGACAAAGCCGATAATTCCGCCCATGAGAAGCATCGATAAGAAGAGCATGCCTGCCCCGCCCCCATTTTTCATTACGATAGAAAACAAAAAAGGAGCCGCAATCAGCTCCTATCCATTCCGATGGTGACGCCTATGGGATTCGAACCCATGAACCCGCCGTGAGAGGGCGGTGTCTTAACCACTTGACGAAGGCGCCGAATTTGGTGACGCCTATGGGATTCGAACCCATGAACCCGCCGTGAGAGGGCGGTGTCTTAACCACTTGACGAAGGCGCCACATATGTCAACACGACGTACTATATCATAGGGATGGGGAAAAATCAAGGAAATTTTTTTGGAACCCATTTTTTCCGCGGTGACAATGACTGCCTGTCCAAAAAAGGAATCTCACAGAAGCATGCCTGCAAGCCCCAGACCGATGGCGACGCTGACCGTACAGGTGATGAGGCCGGGCAGCATAAAGCTGTGGTTAAAGACGTATTTGCCGATACAGGTCGTTCCCGTGCGGTCAAAGGCGATGCCTGCGAGGACGGTGGCGTAGCTGGGGATGAAAAAGAGTCCGCTGACCGCTGGAAACATGCCGATCATCATCGGTGCAGAGATGCCGAGCGAGAGTCCGAGCGGTGCGAGTGCCCCGAGCGTGCCCGCCTGGCTGAGAATCAGCGAGGAGAGGAAGAAGAGGACGAGGGCAAAGACCCACGGATGTGCCATGACGATATCCTGTGCACCGCCCTGCAGGAAGGCGAGATTGTTCTCGACGAGCGTATCCCCCGCCCATGCAAGGCCAAAGATGCAGTAGACGCCCATGAGTCCCTGTTTGAACACAGATTGCTCGATGACGGAGTAGACATCGACCTTGGCTGCAAGAAGGATGACGCCCGCCATAATCATCATGATGATCTCGATGGTCATGGTCATGGGGAGCACGGTCTCCTCACCGCTCACCATATAGGTTGGGCGCAGCTCAGGGAAGATGCCGAAGGCAACGACCATGACGGTGGCGAGGATATAAAGCGCAACTGCCGTCTTTTCCCGACGCCCAAAGGTCTTTTCCTGAAAGTCCGTCTTTTCATGGATCGGTGCAGCATCCCCCGCCGCGACGCGTGCCAGATAGGCAGGATCCTCTGCGAGTTCCGCCCCCATGCGTGAGGCATAGAGAGCCCCCGCTAGTACGCCGATGAGCGTTGCAGGGACGCAGACGAGGAGAATGTCGATCAGAGAAATATTCACGGGTACTAGAAAGCTCAGCAGTGCGACGGTCGCTGCCGAGATGGGACACGCGGTGATTGCCTGCTGTGAGGCGATGACGGAGATGGAGATCGGGCGCTCGGGGCGCACGCCCGCCTCACGCGATACTTCTGCAATCACGGGAAGGATGCCATAGGCAATATAGCCCGTTCCGCACATGAAGGTAAAGAGCCAGCTGATAAGCGGCGCGTAGATGCTGATCCGCTTCGGATTGCTGCGCAGCATGCGGATCGCCACCTGGATGAGATAGTCCATGCCGCCTGATGCCTGTAGGACGGAGACAGTGACGACGACCGCCATGATGATCATGACGACGTCAATCGGAGGTTTGCCCGGCGTGCAGCCAAAGCCAAAGATGAGTACGGCAAGGGAGACGCCGCTCGACATGCCGAGAAAGATGCCGCCAACGCGTGCACCGACGAGAAGCATCCCCAACACAACAATGAGTTCAAGCCAAAACATACATTACATCCTCATATCTCAGTTTCTCAAAAGTGAACCCCCCACGCCTGCATCGTGGGGGGCATTGTATTTTAGGAAGCTCAGCAATTCCTTTACTTCAGCGCGTACCCGTTGCCATACATCTTGTCCTGTTCTTTACGCACCTGATAGAGCTGCGTGGACGTATCGAGGTCGACCATGTCGAGTGTGAGGAGTGTGCCCTTTTTGACATCGCATTTCATGCGTGCGTTTTTGTTGACGAGGGGGTAGACGACGTAGCCGTTTCGGTACGTCTCCTCGGCTGTCGCAATCGAGGCGTAGGTCGTGTAGCCGCCGATGCCATCAAGGCTTTCCCCCGCCTTCAGGTCGCGCTTGGCGACGGTGATGCACTCGCTGACCGGGCCGTCAAGCGGGATGATGGTCGGTTCGCCGTCGATGACGATTTTCGCCACGCTGAGCGGCGTCTCGAGGTTGCAGAGATGATAGGGGCGATAGAGGGTCCAGAGGGGGCCATGCCCCATCTGGAGATAGTCCATCACGTAGGCAGCATCCTCATTCGGACATGCGACGGTGACAAAGACGCCGGGCGCAATGCCATTGACATACTCCACGACGCCGTGCCGATTCAGGATACCGCCATCTTTCTTGAGCTTAAAGAGTTCGTTGAGATCGGCGCAGCAATGCTGCGGCGAGCCCGCGGGACCGTGAGCACCGATCACGTCGGGGACAAAGCCTGTGGCGTTCGACATCGCCGTCATCTCGACCATGGTCTTCGTGCCGTCCTTGAACGAGGTGAGCATGCGCGGGTTCATCTTGCGGCGGACTGCTTCCTCGTACACGGTATCGGGATTGCAGTCATAGTCGATCTTGTTGTTCTTGCCCTTACCAATGACCTTGACATCCAGCCCCATCGCACACGCAAAGGAGTAGAGCTCCATGACCGCACCCGGCTCGTCGCCTGCCGAGCCGGTATAGATGACGCCGTTCTTGTCGCCGAGCTTCTTGAGATAGCTGCCGATGACCACATCGGTCTCAACGTCCATCATGACGACGTGCTTTTTGTTGTTCAGTGCGTCGATCGCGATCCGCACGCCGACTTCGGGCACGCCTGTCACATCAATGGCGACCTCGACGAGGTTCGCGTGCGAGATAAATGTGTCGTTCTCTGTCGCAACGTACTTGCCCTGCTCCATGTAGCGATTTGCCTCATCGATGGTCTTTGCGACGGCGATATCCTCGTCACGGACACCCGCGGTATGAAAGGCCTTGATGACCTTATCCAGTGTATGATCGGCAACAATGGCAGGCATAATGCCCTTCATGAGCACCATCTGCGAAACCAGTCCGCGCCCCATCTGCCCCACACCCACGATGCCTGTGCGGATGATCTTGCCCTCTGCCTCGCGTTTCGCGAGTTTCTTATCTATATTCAGCATGCGAAACTCCTTTTGCTCCTCTGTCGATGGAGCTCTATTATCTTCATGCTCTGTAGTATAGCACTGTATCTGTATTTTAACAATCCGTCGATATAGATTGTAAAACAAAAAGAAGCATGCTCCACTGATAGGAAACATGCTTCTTCGCTATTTCACGATATGATCGAGGGCAACTGCCTTACATCATGCCGCCCATACCGCCCATGCCGGGTGCACCTGCAGGTGCCGGAGCCTCAGGCTCGGGCTTGTCCGTGACGAGCGTCTCGGTCGTGAGCACCATGGCAGCGATAGATGCCGCATTCTGCAGGGCAGAGCGCGTGACCTTCGCCGGGTCGACAATGCCCGCGCCGATCATGTCGACGTAGGTGTTCTCGAGTGCATTGAAGCCAACGCCATCGCCCGCCTTCTTCACGCTGTCGACGACAACCGAGCCCTCAAGGCCTGCATTCTCAGCGATCTGGCGCACCGGAGCCTCGACCGCACGGCGCACGATCTCGACGCCGACCTTGACGTCGCCCTCGACGTTCAGCTTGTCGAGTGCCGGGAGGATGTCGATGAACGTCGTGCCGCCGCCGGCAACGATGCCCTCTTCGACTGCCGCACGCGTTGCATTGAGTGCATCCTCAACGCGGTACTTCTTGTCCTTCATCTCGACTTCTGTCGCTGCACCGATCTCGACCACAGCAACACCGCCGGCGAGCTTTGCCAGACGCTCCTGCAGCTTCTCACGGTCAAAGTCGGACGTGGTCTCTGCGATCTGCTTCTTGAGCTGTGCCACGCGTGCGGAGATCTGTGCCTTGTCTCCTGCACCGTCGACAATCGTCGTCTCCTCCTTGGAGGAACGCACCTGACGTGCACGGCCGAGATCCTCGATCGTGACGCTGTCGAGCTTGCGGCCGACCTCTTCGCTGATGACCGTGCCGCCCGTGAGGATAGCGATATCCTCGAGCATCGCCTTGCGGCGGTCGCCAAAGCCCGGTGCCTTGACCGCGAGTGCCTTGAACGTGCCGCGCAGCTTGTTGACCACGATGGTCGCAAGAGCCTCACCGTCAAGGTCCTCTGCGATAATGACGATCTGCTTGCCCTGCTTCACGACCTGCTCCAGAACGGGCAGGATATCCGCGACCGAGGAGATCTTGCGGTCGGTGATGAGCACATAGGGATCATCCATGACGGCTTCCATCTTGTCCGTATCCGTCACCATGTACGGCGAGATATAGCCGCGATCGAACTGCATGCCCTCAACAACGGAGAGGTTCGTGTCCATGGTCTTGGACTCCTCAACCGTGATGACGCCGTCCTTGCCGACCTTCTCCATTGCCTCTGCGATGAGCTCGCCGACCTCGGAGTCTGCCGAGGAGATCGACGCAACCTGCGCGATCTTTGCCTTCGTCTCGACCTTCTGTGCCTTGCTCTTGATCTCCTCGACCAGCGTCTTGACCGCCATGTCGATGCCCTTCTTGACGATCATCGGGTTCGCGCCCGCCACGACGTTGCGCATGCCCTCCTGGATCATCGCCTGTGCGAGGAGCGTCGCCGTCGTCGTGCCATCGCCCGCGATGTCGTTCGTCTTCGTCGCAACTTCCTTCACGAGCTGTGCGCCCATGTTCTCGAACGGATCCTCGAGCTCGATGTCACGTGCAATCGTCACGCCGTCATTCGTGATCGTCGGTGCGCCGTACTTCTTATCGAGGACAACGTTGCGTCCCTTCGGGCCAAGCGTTACCTTGACCGCATTTGCCAGTGCATCAACGCCGCGGCCAAGAGCGCGGCGTGCCTCTTCGTCAAACAGAATCTGCTTTGCCATTTATATTGCCTCCACGTTTCGTCTATCTAAGGTAACACTGATAAAATGAGGTCTGCCAAATTGGCGTAGATTTTTTGTCCGAACAAGGTGGAAAACCAGACGCAGAGTGGGGCTCTGTGGAGGATTTTCCGCCGAAGTGCGGGCGAAAAAGATGCGTCAAGATGGTAGTGCCGAATTTATCAGTACTTCCCTAATTACAGGATTGCCAGAATGTCGCTCTCGCGAACAATGAGGTAGTCCTTGTCGTCAACCTTGATCTCAGAGCCCGAGTACTTCGAGAAAACGACGCTGTCGCCTTCCTTGACCTCAAGGCCTGCACGCTGTCCGTTCTCGAGGAGCTTGCCCGTACCGACCGCAACGACCTTGCCCTTCTGCGGCTTTTCCTTTGCCGTATCGGGGAGCACAATGCCGCTCGCCGTCGTGACATCGCTCTCTGCGACTTCAATGACAACACGTTCGCCCAATGGCTTAATCATGGTATCTTCCTCCTAGTTTATCCCAAATCTTTTTGTCGCGTTAGCACTCTCATTGACTGAGTGCTAACTTACGTTGTCTATAGTAAATGTTTTTAGTCAAAAAGTCAATAGGTATTTTGTAAAAAAGTCAAAAAAACAACAAAGAGCCATAAAAGGCTCTCTGCATAATATGTAAATTTTTCGTGCGAATGGGCGATGCCTCTAAGCGAACCCTAGTGGAACAAACGAGAAAAGTGTGCGGTATGCCCAGCAGCGTTACTCCTTGAACGCCGCCACGAGGTTTTTGAGGCGCGCCGTCCCTTCCTTGAAGGTCTGGATCTTTGCAAGGATATTCTCGTACTCTGCCGCCATGGAGACGACTCTCTCCGCGATGCGCGTGTTGCCCTCCGCACCCTCGTGTGTCGCGTTGCGAATCCCCTCCATCGCCGCATTCATCTCGCTGATCGAGCCAAGGAGTTCCTGTGACCGCGACGTTGTCGCCTCTGCAGTTTTGCGGAAGAACTCCGCATCTGCCTTGTACTGCTCTGCTGTTTTGTCCATCAGGTCATAATCGCCGCGGATGTTTTCATCAATGAAGGTGAGCAGCCTATGCGTACCGTCGGAGAGAGCCTGCACCGAGCCCGTAACCTGCCCCGTAAGGCCCTTGATCTTCTCTGCCGTTCCGCGCGACTGCTCGGCGAGCTTTCCGACCTCGCCCGCGACCACGGCAAAGCCGCGTCCCTGCTCGCCTGCACGCGCTGCCTCGATGCTTGCGTTCAGAGCGAGGAGGTTCGTCTGTTCGGCGATCTCGGAGATCTCCAGCGTGAGCTGTCCGATCTGGTCGACGACCTTCGAGGACTCGATCGCCTCTGCCACAGAGTCCTTCGTCGAGCCGTAGATCTGACGCGTATTGAGACGCGACTGCTCCATCGTCGTCTGGAGATCGGCGGCACGCTGTGCAACCTCGCGCGTATATTCCTCACTCTCGCGTGCTGCGTCCGCTGCTCCCTTGATCCCATCGTTCAGCTCCCCGCTGAGATGCTGGACACTGGATGTAGATGCTGCTGTCTCCTCCATGCCTGCGGACATCTCTTCGGTCACGGCAGACATGTCCTGCGTGTCATTGTTGAGCCCATGCAGCATTTCCTCAAGCTCCGCGACCATCGCATCGGTCTGCTCCGCCTCCTCGTGCACCTGCTTCATAAAGCCCTGCATCTTGCCGAGTGCCTTGACGACCGTACCGATTTCATCCGCACGGTCAGAGAGTTCGCGCGGGATCTCACGCGAGAGGTCGCCGGACGCGACGGCACTCAGATGTCCGATGGAGGATGCGAGCGGATCGGAGATGTTATCTGCAATGCGGCGCGACACAAGAACACCAACCCCCACCGCAATGACGATGATGATGGCAAAGCTATAGACTGTACGGTCATAGCGCGCGTTGTTCGCCTCAAAGAGCTGCTTCCCTTGGAACACGTTGTCGGGCGTGAGCACTGCCATATTGCTTGAGATGACGGTGAGCGAGGCAAGATTGTCAAAGATCGCGACGCGATCCTCGGGGGTTGTCCCCATATTGTTGACTGCGCCGACCTTGTCCGCCGCGACGCTCAGATTCTTTTCCAGTTCGGCAATCGTCGCCTGTGCCCGCTCGCTCGTGTCGATCTTCTTGAGCTCCTCCATGTCGTGATGGAGCGCGTTTAGATTGCCGAGCACATCGTCCACGAGAATCTTGCGGTTGTCCGCTGTGATGCCCTCCTGTAGGATGTACGGCACGTTGACGCTGATTTTCCGCAGACGCGTATTGGCATCGTTCAGATACTGCGTCGACATGAGATTATGGTGATACATATCGTCAAGCGACTGTTTTGCCTGATCGTTCGAGTAGATACCGACGACGGCGACAACGAGGATGGCTGCCAAGAGGAATACGGACAGGATGAACACCTTTGTCCGCACGGCATAGTCCTTCATTGCCTCCGCAGAGATGAACGGCAGATTCATGGCACTCCCCTCCTCACTTCGCCTGCGCAAGATTGTCCGCAGTTATGGACGTAAACGGAATCGCAAGATCCCCACTCGGCGGATTCCCCTTGAGGAAGCCCTCTGCAAGTGTGAGTGCCCCCTCACCCTGCGCTTTTGCGTCCTGCTTGACCGTCTGCGCCATCTCGCCCGCCTCGACTGCTGCGAGACCCGCAGGGGTGGCATCGACCGCAGAGACAAGGCATCCACTGAGGCGGTTTGCCCCCTTGAGTGCGGCAATCGCACCGAGTGCCATCTCATCATTTCCTGCAACGACACCGTTGATCTCGGGGAACATATTCATCCAGAGCATCATGGTCTTCAAGGCCTCGGCCTTGCTCCATCCGGCATCCACGAACGAGAGCAGCTGAATGTCGGGGCGCTTGTCCAGACACGCTGCCTTGAACCCCTCCCAACGGCCGACAGCACTGCTCTGCGTCTCATCGCCCTGCAAATACACGATCTTCGCGTTCGGAGGCAGATGCGCTGCCATGTACTCGCCCTGCATACGCCCCGCCTCCACATCGTCGGAATAGGCGCGGAGCACCTTGCCGCCCGCAACGCTGCGGTTGACTGTGATGACGGGAATGCCCGCATCGTTTGCCTTTTCAATGGTCTTAACGATGCTGGAACCATCGGCAGCAAGCAGGATGATCGCCCCCGCACCGCTGCCGATCGCCTCGTTCAGCTGGTCGATCTGCATATTGCCGTCGTTCTTCGCGTCGAGGAATTCGACCTCAATGCCGTCCGCCTTCGCCTTCGCGGCAAACGCGTCCTTGATCTGCGCGCAGAATCCGTCACTGTCATCGTAGTTTGCGTAGATGACCCGATCCGAACTCGCCCCCGGCAGCCCGCAGCCCGCCAGCGAAAGGCATGCAGCAGGCAGGAGCAGAAGCCCCCATGCCCTGAGATTCATGTCAAAACACTCCTTCCCTACCGAAAAAAACTACATCTGCTTGACGGGCACAGGTCCACGCGAGAGCGCAATCGCCCCCGTTCGTGCGATCTCGATGATGCCGTAGTCGGACAGCAGCTCCGAGAGGGCATCGATCTTCTTCGCGTCGCCCGTCAGCTCAATGACGACATTCTCCACGCCGACATCTACGATGCGCGCACGGAAAATGTTCACCACGTCGATGATCTCCGCACGGTTCTCCTTCGTTGCGTGCACCTTGATGAGCACAAGTTCACGCGTGATCGACTCGAACTGCGTGAGGTTGACGATCTTCACCACGTCGATGAGCTTAGAGAGCTGCGTCACGACCTGCCGCAGTTCGTTCTCCGAAGCGACCGAGACAACGATATTGATGCGCGTGACCGAGGTTTCCTCTGTATAGCCGGCAGAGATGCTCTCGATGTTGAAGGCACGGCGGCTGATGAGCCCTGCGATATGGGTCAGGACGCCCGGTTTGTTGTCGACGAGGACGGCAAGCAAATATTTGTCCATCTTATCTTCCTCCCAACACCATCTGATCGAGACGCTTTCCGCCCGGCACCATCGGCACGACATCCGCCTCCTCGGGCACGATGACGTCGATGAGACGCGCTCCTTTTTCGCGGAGCACGCGCGGCAGAACTTCTGCGAACTCCGCCCGCGTTTCGATGCGGCATCCCGCGACGCCCATCGCCGCAGCGAGCTTGACGAAGTCCGTCTTGCCCTTGAGCTCCGATGCGGAGTAATGATGATTGTAGAACAGACGCTGCCACTGACCAACCATGCCGAGGATGGAGTTATGTACGATGACAACCTTCACATCAATATCGTTGTCCGCGATAGTCGCAAACTCTTGGCAGTTCATCATGATGCTGCCGTCGCCCGTAATCAGCACAACTTCCTTGTCGGGACGCGCGAGCTTTGCCCCGATCGCCGCAGGAAGCCCGTAGCCCATCGTGCCGAGTCCGCCCGAGGTGAGGAAGCGGCGCGGCTCCGTACACGCATAGTACTGTGCTGCCCACATCTGATGCTGCCCCACGTCCGTGACGCAGATGGTATCGGGGCCGACGATTTCGCGCACGCGGTGCAGGAGTTCCTCGGGGCGGATCGCCTCACACTCCTTCCATCCGAGCGGATGCTTTTCCTCCATGGTGCGGACACTCGCCTGCCACGCCAGCATACGGGATGCCACATCTGCCGCCGCAGGACGCAGGGCATCGAGGAAGGCGGGCAGACTCTCGCGCAGATCTCCGAGGACAGGGATGTCGGCGCGCACGTTCTTGTTGAACTCGGCAGGGTCAATGTCAAAGTGGACGATGCGTGCCTTCGGGGCAAACTCTGCCACTGCGCCCGTCACGCGGTCGCTGAAGCGCGTACCGACGGCGAGCAGCAGGTCGCAGTCCTGGATCGCCATATTGGAGGCATAGGTGCCGTGCATCCCCGCCATCCCCGTATAGCCGGGCGTATCGGCAGAAACGCCGCCGAGCCCCATCAGTGTGGAGACGGCAGGCATCCCCGTCAGGGCGAGGAGTTCCCGTACATACGCTGCCGTATCCGAGAGGATGACGCCGCCGCCGACAAAGAGCAGCGGCCGCTCTGCCGTGCGGAGGGCGTCCGCTGCCGCGCGTACGGCATCGACATCCAGCGGGACACTGCCACTGTATCCGCGCAAGGCGGCGGCAGCAGGAGAGGCAAAGTCGATCTCTGCATCGAACACATCCTTTGCCACGTCGATGACGACGACGCCGGGACGTCCCGTCCGCGCGATGAAGAAGGCCTCCTTGATCACGCGCGGCAGATCATGCACGTCCTTGACGAGGTAATTGTGCTTCGTGATCGGTGTCGTAACGCCGACGATGTCCGCCTCCTGAAAGGAGTCCTTGCCGATGTAGGGATTGGCGACCTGCCCGGTGATGCAGACCATCGGAACAGAGTCCATATTCGCCGTTGCAATCCCCGTCACGAGGTTCGTCGCACCCGGTCCCGAGGTCGCAAAGACCACGCCAACCTTGCCCGAGGCGCGCGCGTAGCCGTCTGCCGCATGTGCAGCACCCTGCTCATGGCGCGTAAGGATATGCGGAAATTTCATCTTATATACTTCATCGTACAGCGTGAGGACGGCGCCGCCGGGATAGCCAAAGACGACCTCCACACCCTCCTGCCTAAGGCTCTCCAAGAGAGCCCGCGCTCCATTCATCACCAAAGTAACTCCCCCTTTATCATAGAGTGAATTATAGAGCATTTCTGTCCATTTGACAAGGAAGGACTCAGCGATGTTCCCCCGCGAGTGCAATTGCATAGACACGTCGTGCTCCGCCGTGCCGCAGAACGTGCGCACACTCCGTCAGCGTTGCCCCCGTCGTCATGATATCATCCACGAGCAGGAGATCCTTCCCTTGCACATCTGCACCATGTACGAGGGCGAACGCGCTGCGCAGTTCCTGTCGCCGCTCCGTACGTGTCATCTCATAGAGCGGCATCGTCTCACGCGTGCGGACAAGAATAGGTTCAAAAGGGATGCCATACGACGCAAACCACGGAGCAAAGATCTCCTCTGTCTGGTTAAAGCCGCGCTCTTTCTGCCGCTGTGGTGCAAGTGGGACGGGAACGGCGATAAGGGACGGCGGCAGCTCCTCCAGTACCTCCTCCCCCGTAGCGAGAATCGTACGCAGATTGTCAAGCACTGCCATCTTTCGGTGATATTTCAGCGCGCGCAAAAGATCACGGATACCGTCACGATAGTGTGCCAAGACCCAGACGCCCGTCAGATCTTCCGCCATCGCGCCCATCTCCATCATGCGGCGCATGCCGATGAGCTGCCGCGCACACGCCGGGCAGAATCCCTGCCGCTCTACACAGGCGTGACAGGATGGACAGCGCGGCGGGAAGAGGAAATCGAGAAGTGCAGAAAGCAATTGCATCCCCTCCATCACAAAGAGCCCACTGAGCAATTCTATCTACATGAATTATATATCAATTCAGACCTTTCCGCATTGTTTTCCTTGTAAAAATCTATTGCATTTCCAGTTTATTTATGATATGATAAATTCAGAAAAGAGATATATCTCCTCATAGTCATAAATGCTGGAAAGGAGAATGTCTATTGACACAAATTCTTCGGCAGGGCGGTATCGTCTCCTGAGCAGTATGCATCTTTGAAGAAGAACTGAGCCTGCATCGGCAGGTGCTCCGTTGGCATCATCTCATGAGAACCGTCTAGGTCCGGTCGTCCTCGGGTAGTGTGAGCAGACGACACTCGTGTTACTGTACGATTCATTTTTCGAAAACCACGCGCGCAACTTGGATGATACAGAGATCTCCAAAACGGTTTCAGCTGAACGTACAATATGCGGCTGTGCAGACACACGCGGTGATCTGTGCGGCAAAAAGCAAACACAACTGAATAAGGACGTGGAAACACATTTATGATTGCCAAATGACCGGCAGCTTGCTCGAAACAGAGCGGCTGTCGGTTCTTTCGTTTCTCTGCCGCCAATGCTGTAATGGCGGCACTTTCTTTAGGAAGCACTGATAAATTCAGCACCGCCATCTTAGCGCATCTTTTTTGCCCGCACTTCGTCGGAAAATCCTCCACATAGCTTTGGCTATGCGTCCGGTTTTCCTCCTTGTTCGGACGAAAAAATCTACGCCAATCTGACGGACTTCATTTTATCAGCGATTCCTTTATTCAGCGGCTTCGCGTTCAAACATAGATGATGTTGCCCCCGCTTGCCTTGCGCAGACGGTTCATGATCGCAATCCCGAGTCCGACCGAACCTGTCCCCTCCGCCAGAAGCGAGGTGGCATCCGTGTCGTCAAAATGGCGCAGCGCATCGTAGAGGCAGGCGGCAAGTGCACTCTGATTGCCGCGTGCGCCGCAGTAGTAGGTATACGCCGCAGGCAGGAGTCCACTGAGAGCCATGATGGTATCGTTGCTCGCGATCAGTGCAGGCCGCTCGCCTGCCGCCATACGACGCTCGATCTCTATCCGCAGTGCCCCGACGACATCCGTCCCTGCCCCCGCAAAGACCGTGAGCGGCACGCGCGGCGCATAGTGTGTGTACTTCATGCCGGGAGCACGCGGCGCGGTATCCGCCGAAACGAGTGCCGCATCCATGCGTACAGTGAGATGCGGCAGCTCGGCAGAGATCATCTCGGGGGTCACCGCACCGGGGCGCAGGATGGTGACGCAGTCCTCCTCCGTGCAGTCGACGATGGTGGACTCTACCCCCCATGTGCAGCTGCCGCCGTCGAGGATGAGCGGAATCCGCCCCGTCATATCCGCCGCCGTCATCGCTGCCGTCGTCGGGCTCGGACGCCCTGAGATGTTCGCCGAGGGTGCGGCAATCGGCACCCCCGCCGCGCGGATGAGCCGCCGTGCCACGTCATGGACGGGACAGCGTACGCCGACCGTCGACAACCCGCCCGTGACCAGCGGCGGAATATGCGCGGCTTTCGGCACGATGACGGTGATGGGGCCGGGCGCGAATGCCGTGAGCAAATGTGCTGCAGCGGGCGGCACCTCCTCTGCCGCCTCGTGCAGCATGGAGAGATCGGCGATATGGAGGATGAGCGGATTATCGGAAGGGCGTCCCTTCGCCTCGTAGATCCGCGCACACGCCGCCGCATCGAGCCCATTTGCACCAAGGCCATAGACCGTCTCCGTGGGGAATGCGACCAACTGCCCATCGCGGATCAACGCTGCGGCACGCGCAAAATCCTCCGTGGATGCAGGGCGAAGAATCTCCGTCTTCACGTTGTTCCCTCCTTAAGCGGTCTCTCCAACGACCACGCGTTCAATCCCCACCAGATCGCGGAGTGTCTTCGTCCGCACGATGCGCGGATGCGCCGCCATGAGTGCCGCGACGTCCGTTGCCTCATGGATGCCCACCTCAACGGCGATAACGCCGCCCTCCGTCAGGAGGTCAGGCGCATCCCGCAGGAGGCGACGATAGACGGCGAGCCCGTCTGCTCCACCGTCAAGTGCGAGATGCGGCTCATACGCCTGCACATCCTCCATCAGGGTTTTTACATCAGCAGATGGGATATACGGCGGATTGGACAGGATCATAGCATAGCTGCGTCCGAGGAGCGGCGCCGTGAGGTCACCCGTCAGTACCTCGATGCGCTCCGTCAGTCCCAGCGTTGCCGCGTTCTCTGCGGCAACTGCCGCGGCAGCGGGAGAGATGTCCACGGCATCTGCGCGCGTCCCCTCCGTATGGTGCAGGACGGAGAGCGCGATTGCCCCCGTCCCCGTGCCGATATCGGCAAAGCGCAGCTCCCCCGCCCCTGCCTCTGCTCGTGCACGCAGGGTATCCACGGCGAACTGCGCCAGAATCTCCGTATCGGGACGCGGGATGAGCGTATCGCGCGTGACGCGGAAGGCCAGCCCCATGAACTCGCGTCTGCCGAGTATGTAGGCAATCGGCACGTGCGCCCCGCGCTCCTTCACATAGCTGCGAAACGTTGCCAGTTCCGCAGGCTCGAGCGGCTCGTCAAAATGCACATAGAGATACATGCGATCCCGACCGAGCACGGCAGCGAGCAGCACCTCGGCATCGAGGCGCGATGTCTCTATGCCGCGCGTGCGGAAAAAATTCGTTGTCCACGTCAGCAGTTCCTGTATTGTCCATACACGCTGCGCCATCAGTTCACCTGTTTCAGACGTTCTGCCTGATCGGCCGTAATCAGCCCCGCCAGCAGCTCATCCAGCTCGCCGTCCATCACTGCATCAATTTTATAGAGCGTCAGTCCGATACGGTGATCGGTCACGCGTCCCTGCGGGAAATTGTAGGTGCGGATGCGTTCGCTGCGGTCGCCCGAGCCCACCTGGCTGCGGCGGTCGGCCGCAACGGCATCTGCCTGCTCCTGCTGTGCACGGTCGTAGAGACGCGCCCGCAGTACCTTCATCGCCTTCTCGCGATTTTTCAGCTGGGATTTCTCGTCCTGACACTGAACGACGATACCCGTCGGGATATGCGTGATGCGGATCGCCGTCTCCGTACGGTTGACATACTGCCCGCCCGCACCCGACGCACAGTAGGTGTCGATGCGCAGATCGTTCGGATCGATGGTCACCTCGACCTCCTCTGCCTCGGGCAGGACGGCGACGGTCACCGCCGAGGTGTGGATGCGCCCGCCGGACTCCGTGACAGGAATGCGCTGGACGCGATGCGTCCCGCTCTCATACTTGAGTTTGCTGTATGCGCCGGCACCGCTGACGAGAAAGGTGATCTCCTTGAATCCGCCGATCTCCGTCGGATTGCTGCTGAGCACCTCGGTACGCCATCCCTGTCGCTCGGCATAGCGTGCATACATGCGAAAGAGGCTCGCGGCAAAGAGCGCCGCCTCCTCGCCGCCCACGCCGCCGCGAATCTCGACGATGACATTCTTATCGTCGTTCGGGTCGCGCGGCAGGAGGAGAATCGGCAGCTCGGCGGCGAGACGATCGCGCTCTGCCTCCGCCTCCGCGATCTCCTCCGTGAGCATCGCCTTCATCTCGGCATCGGCCTCGGCGAGCATCTCCTTATCCTCATCAATGGTAGCCAGCGCCCGTCGGTAGGATTGGTACGCCTCGACGATTGGCGTGAGCGTCGCGTGCTCGCGCGTATAACGCTGCCACACCGCCATATCCGCCATCACGGACGGATCGCTGAGCAGTGTCTCAAGCTCACGGTATTTATCTTCTACTGCAGCAAGTTTGCTTAGCACGTTGTCTCCTTCTGCTCATTCCGATAATTTCCGCTGCCCGCGGGGATATCCTCTACCGGCAGCACAGCCTTCAGCGACTCAATCGCCACCTCGACCATCTCATCAGCGGGCGGGCGCGTCGTCAGGTACTGCAGCCACAGTCCGGGCGTGATGAGGATGTGTACGAGGTGATTCTCACTGCGTCCCGCAAAACGGATGATCTCGTAGGAGGCACCCGCCACGATAGGCAGGATCGCAAGGCGGCTCAGAATGCGCAGCCAGAGATCGGGCCAGCCGAAGAAGACGTGAAAGACGATGGCGACCACCATGACGATGAGCAGGAAATTCGTTCCGCAGCGCGGATGCAGGCGCGGAAACTTCTGCACGTTCTCCACGGTCAGTGCCTCCCCTGCCTCGTAGCAGTGGATGGTCTTGTGCTCCGCACCGTGGTACTGGAAGACGCGGCGGATGCCCCCCATGAAGGAGATCCCCCAGATATAGAGGAGGAATACCATGAGACGAATGCCGCCCTCAATGAGGTTGAACACGATGGGATCGTCCGTATACGCCGCCGCGAGATGTGCCGCTCCGGTCGGGATAACGATAAAGAGGATGCTCGCAAGGACGAGGGCAAAGAGGATTGTCATGGCGATCTCCTTTTTCGTCATCTGCTCGTCCTCCTCACCTGCTGCCTGCGCGGAGAAGGAGAGGGCGCGCATCCCGATGATGAGGGACTCCACCATGATGACCGAGCCGCGGATGAGCGGCAGGTTGAGCACCGGATAGCGGTCGCGAATGGAGGAGACCGTGCGCGTCTCGACATCGATGTCACCGCTTGGCAGGCGCACGGCGGTCGCTGTCTTTGATGCATTGCGCATCATTACGCCCTCGATGACCGCCTGCCCACCGACGGCAAGATCCGTAATTTTCTTTGGCATAGTTTTCCTTTGTCATATAAAAAAAAGGCCATTGCACGATCTCTCGCACAATGGCCTCTTCCTAATTTTCGTGCGGTGAAGAGGCAAGGTGCAGTGCACCTCACCGCCGTCACTATTTCTTCGCGTAGCGCTTCTGGAACTTCTCGATGCGTCCGCCCGCCTGAACGTCACGCTGACGCCCCGTGAAGAACGGATGGCACTTCGAGCAGACATCGATACGCAGATCCTTCTTCGTCGAACCGGTCGTGAACGTATTGCCGCAGCCGCACGTCACCGTCGCCTCGAAGTACTCGGGATGAATGCCTTCTTTCATGTTGATACACCTCGTTTCTTTTGCCGGATACAAGCACCCTTATGTGCGCTTGGTTGAACTCGACTGTCTCGCCGAGAACGGGTGAAGGAAGCACAAACCCATACGAAGCCCATTTGAGCGGCTTTACGGATCCGTGATTTCTTACGTATGGAAACAAACGCCCTGCGTTCATTACCGCGCAAGTATAGCATAAAATATTAATATGCGCAAGTCCTACTCCAGCTTGCTGTGAATGATGCGGGCAAGACGCGTGCCGAAAAAGAAGTTCCAGATCCACTTGATAGAAACGGTAAAGTCTGCATATTTTCCAGCAAGTCGGATGAGATGGACAAGCATCCACGCAAACCACGCAAAGAAGCCGCTTGCCTTGAGATTGAATCCAAGTACGGGCATTGGTCCGTTCATGACCGCCTCGCCCCTGCCGATGGTCGCCATCGCGCCAAGGTCATGGTAGACAAACTTGCCGAGCTGGTCGGGCATCTTCCCACTGATGAGTGCCATGATGTTCGCCTTGACCTGCATTGCCTCCTGCGTCGCCACGGGGGCGACTGTCGGCAGCGGACGCTCCGTTCCGTGCTGGAAGTTCGCGCAGTCGCCGATCGCGAAGACACAGTCGCTGCCCTTTACGAGAAGGTTCTCCTCGACAATGATGCGCCCCGCGCGGTCAACCTCGCCGCCGCAGTCCTTGATGAAGTCCTGCGCACGCACGCCTGCCGCCCAGATCACGGTCTTCGTTGAAATGATCTCTCCATCCTTGAGGACGAGATCGTTGCCGTCATACGCCGTCACCGCTGTGTTGAGACGTACATCAACGCCCTTATTGCGCAGGACGTCGATGGTGTGCTGCTGCAGATCGGGCGGCACCATCGGCAGGACGGAGCCCATCGCTTCAAGCAGCGTAACGTGCACCTCGGAGAAATCAATGTTATGGAACTCTTTCTTGAATACGCCGATGAGCTCCATGATCGCACCTGCCATCTCGATGCCCGTCGCACCGCCGCCGACGATGACGAAGTTGAGGTGGCGAAGGCGCTCTTCCGTATGAGAGGGATCGGTCTTCTTCGAGGCACGCTCGAACTCATGCACAATGTGTCCGCGCAGGGCAATCGCCTCCTGCAGCGTTTTCATGCCGTAGGAGTTGCGCGCAACACTCTCATTCCCAAAGAAGTTCGTCGTGCCGCCTGCCGCAAGAACGAGATAATCGTAAGAGATCTCGCCGTGATCCGTCAGCAGGACGCGCCGTCCCTGATCGACGCCCGTCGCTTTTGCCATAAAGAAATTAACATTGTTGTTGTTCCGGAAAAACGCACGCGTCGGATAGGCAATCTCAGATGCAGAGAGCACCGCCGTACTCACCTGATAGAGCAGCGGCTGAAACAGATGGTAGTTGTGACGGTCAACGAGCGTAATGCGCACGTTCTCCTTTGCCAACTCCTTGGCAAGGTGCACTCCGCCAAACCCCGCACCAACGATGACAACATGCTTCTGATCTGCCATGACAAATCCCCTTCTCATAAAGTGAAAAAAATCACACAGCTATGTCACATCAATCCTACGAAGAGATTATATACCGAATCCCCCGTTCCATTGGCATTATCATACCATATTTCAGGGTAAATTCAATAGGATTTTTTCACAGAGCACAGCCTTTATGACTGCTCGGCCTGCATCGTTCTGCGCATCCGCTGCTCGATGATGCGCAGGCGGATCATGAGGAGCACCGCGCCGACGACGATCCCGCCGATCAGCCCCGCCCAGTAGCCATACGGACCGAGATTGGTATACAGCGCGAGCAGATACCCACTCGGCAGTCCGATCCCCCAGAAGGACAGAATGGCGAGCCAGAACGTCACCGTCACGTCCTTGTACCCGCGCAGCGCCCCCTGCAGCGGCGCATTGACACAGTCGCTGAACTGCATGAGGAGCGCGTAGAGAAGAAACACCTGCAGCAGCTCCTGTACGGCGGGATCCGTCGTGTAGAGCGCGGCGACCGTATCGCGCATGGCTGCGAGGACGAGTGCAACGACACCGACGAAGAGCAGCGTGAGTACGCGGCTGAGGCGGATGTAGGCGCGCGCACCGCTCTCGCGGCCGCCGCCGATCTCATAGCCGACGAGAATCGTAATCGCCATGGAGACGGAGAGCGGCAGCATATAGACGATGGTGGTGAAATTCATCGCCGCCTGATGCGCCGCAAGCACCGTCGTCCCGTACGCCGCCATCAAAAGGCCGACCGCGCCGAAGATGCTCTGCTCACAAAATACCGTCAGCCCGATGGGGACGCAGATGGCAAGCAGTGCCCGCCATGTTCCGAGTGCAGGGCGCGGCAGATGCGAAAAGACGCGATAGCGGCGGAACTGCGCCATACGCAGTGTGACGACGATGTTGAGGATGAGATTGACACAGTAGCTGAGCGCCGCCCCCAGTCCTGCACCTGCTCCGCCGAAGGCGGGGACGCCGCACGCGCCGTACATGAAGATGTAATTGAGTACGATGTTGAGCGGCACGGTCGTCATGGTGATGAGCATGGTTAATCGCGTCCGCCCATGCGCATCGATGAGGTTGCGCAGGACGCTCGCCACGGCAATGGGGATGACCCCCCAACCAATGTAGGAGAGATAGCGCAGGGTGATCCCCTCCACCACGGGCTCGAGCGCGAGTGCGTGCACGAGATGAGGAACGGTGAGTGCGCCGATTGCATAGAGCAGTACAGCAAGGAGCGTCGCCCAGCAGAAGCTCTGCTGAACGACGCTCCGAATCTCACGCGTGTGCCCTGCCCCGTAGTGCTGTGCAATGATAGGAGTGAGTCCCGAAATCAGTCCGATGAATGCACCGAATACGGGGAAGAAGATGCTCGCGCCGACGGCAACACCCGCGAGATCCTCCTTGCTAATGTGTCCCGCCATGACCGTATTGAAGAATCCCGGTGCCATGAGGGAAATCTGCGTGATCAGTATGGGAAAGAGCACGATAAAGAACTGCCGTGCACGTGCCGGATAGCCGTGAACCTCCTTCAAGGTCTCCCTCCCCTCTCATCAATCATCCAAAATAGTCTGCAATCCCGTCCGCAATGCCGCGCGCGATATTTTTGACGCCCTCCTCACTGTTCATCATCCGCTCCTCATCTGCGTTCGAGATGAAGGAGATCTCCACGAGTGTGGCGGGCATATCCGTATGCTTCACGACGTAGAAATTGCAGGTCTGCGTGCCGCGGTCGAGTGTCCCGATGGCGTCAATGAGCGCCAGACGCACGCAGTCGGCAAGGCGTTTGGATTTCTCCGATGCCTTTGCATAGTAGTACGCGGTCGTCCCCTTGACCTCGCGATTGGTAAACGCATCAGCATGAATCGAAAGGAAGATATCCGCATTCGCGCGATTTGCGATCTCGCAGCGCGCCTCCAGTTCCTCGACTGCCGTGGCATTTGCCCCCTTGTCAGAGACCTCCGTATCCGTCGTACGCGTGAGCACGACCGTCGCGCCCTCTGCCTCAAGAAGACGCTTCAGCTCGCGGCTGACGCGCATCGTCACATTCTTCTCCATGACCCCCGTCGGACCAATCGCGCCCGAGTCGCTGCCCCCATGACCGGGGTCAATGGCAATCTTCTTCCCCTTGAGGCCGATGATGTCGGAGATATCATGGCCGACATCGTCGCCTGTATGGTCGCCATCCCGTTGATCTGAGGGAGACGTCGTCTTGGGCGGAGCAGGCTTTACAGGTTTGGTCGGCTGCTGCGCTGGGGCAGGCTTTGCCGGCGGTGCCTTCGTCCCCGCCGTGACCTTCGGCGTACGGCCAAAGTCTAGGACGATGCGCGGCTTTCCACCATCGAGGGAGAACACCTTCCAGCCGTCCTTCCCGACGGTCGTATCCACCACGATGCGCACCGTTTTCTCATCGAACTGTGCGGCGCGGACCCCCGAAACGAGGGGCGAATTCACCGAAACGTTTTTCTTTGCCTCTGGCATGATCCACGCATTTTGAACGTCCAGTACAACGCGTGTCGGGTTCGCTAGGACGAACTGCCGATAGGTGACGGGATGATCAGAGTCCACCACGATGCGGACATTTCCCTCGGTGCGTCCAATGCGGATGCCCGTGATCTTCGCCATATCCTTTGTCCGGTCGCTGAACGCGGCATCTGCTGTCCCTGCGGGAAGGAGGACGCCGAGCATCCCGATGAGAAGTGCGGCGGCCAGTAAAAATATGCGGCGCAAGCGTATACCCCCTAACGGAAGTTTGACCATCCCCACGGACAGACTTCCAAAAAGCCTGCGAAGAGCTTGGGCAGCACCGCTCGATTCAGCGATTCCTTCCAGCAGCTTCACAGGCTCTCCCATTGACCCTCTGCGGCAGTGTCGATTCACTCAGCACTGCATCTTCATCAGTGTATTATTGTTCTGGCGGTGCGCTCTGCGCTTCTCCGGGGACAGCACTTTCCTCTGCCTCACCCGGCACAGGAGCATTGCGACGTGTCGTCGCACGGCGCGGTGCGCCCTCATACATGATCTGTGTGATCTGCGCCGCACGGTCAGGCTCGAACTCCGTCAGCACCTTCGCCGCATTTCCTTCGTCCATACGCTGGAGAATGGCAATGCAGAGATTGATGTCGAGCGACTCCATGACCTTGGCAGCATCCGCCGGCTTCATATCGTTGTAGAGGCGTGCGAGCTTCGTGATTCGCTTCTTCTCTGCCGTCTCGCGTTCCTTCTGCTGCTTTTCGATTTCCTCTTTGGTGATCTTGACGCTCTCCGGTACCTTCTTTTGCTTCGTTGCCGTGCTCGTCGTCGAAGACGATGCGGACGAGGACTGCGAACTCTCTTCCTCGCTCTCCGCCGGCGGCACAAAGTACTCACCGACCACAGGCAGCTCATGGAGTTTATACTCCTCGTTGAGCTCCTTCGTATCAAAGAGACGGAGATAGACGCCGAGAGCAAATCCGCCTACAATCAGCACGAGGATTAAGATCAGCACCAATAGGATCTTCAGTTTTTTCCGCATGGATTTCCTGCCCTCTTTCTCTTCCCCTTATCCTGCCCATCTCATCCGATTAGCGGTATATATCGAGGACGCGATTCACGTAATCCTGCGTCTCCGCATAGGGAGGTACGCCGCCGTATGCCTTTACCGCATTGGGTCCTGCGTTGTAGGCAGCAACCGCCTTCTTCACATCGCCGCCGAAGGTGTTCATCAGCTCGCTCAGATACTTCGCGCCGCCCTCAACATTGCCCTCCGCACTGTACGGGTCAACCCCAAGCCCGGCGGCAGTCTCCGGCATGAGCTGCATGACGCCGACCGCGCCCGCAGGAGAGACGGCATCCTGATGTCCGCCCGACTCGACCTCGGCGACGGCCGAAACGAGTTTTGGGTCGACGTGGTACTTCTGTGCCGCCTGATGAATCATCTGCGTGAGGTCGGGATTGGCCAGTTCCGCCTTTCCTGCCTTCTCCGCGTGCGCCGGTGATGCAACGGGCTTTGTCCCGTCAACACGCTGCGCAGCCTGTGCTTTGGACGCCGCCGCAGCCGTGTTCTTATCGATCTCCTGCTGGAGTTTTGAAGCGAAATCCAACCCCGGGAGATTCTGCTGTTTGAGGTTGAATTCTCCCTCGATCTCGGCGATGCGCGCCTGAATCTGCTGAATGCCCGAAAGATCTATCATACGGCTTCCTCCCATTCCCTATTGCGCATGGTCAGCTGCAGGCCGATCTCATCAAGCATCTTCTGCTCTTCCCGCAGTGCCTCCGCCTTGTACTCGGCAAGGCGTTTTTCCCTTAGTTTCTCAATGCTCTTGAGCGCGCTCATCTGCTCCATCAGTACTTTCAGTGCTTTCTGGCGCACGGCGTTCGCCCGCAGGATCACCTGTTGCTGATCTTCGATCTGCTGCCGTTTCCATCCAAAGAATTGGTTAAAACTCATGAGCCGACCGATCTTGATGTGCGTGCCCTCCTTGGAGATCTTCTCGTAGTCACGCTGTCCCTGTGCCATCTCCTCGAGCAGCTGCCGCTGATAGGCACGTTCCTCCTCCAGAGCTCGCACAGCTTTGGCAAAGGCGACCTCCGCCTCTTCCTTCTTCATGCGCGTCACCTTGAGCAAGGTCTCGAGCTGAAAGCGAAATTTTTTCATGATGCCGCCTCATTTGCGGACGTTTCTTTCCCTGTCAGGCCGATGAGCTGTTGCTCCGTCTCCGCGTAGGAAGTCACCTCGTAGATGTCCTGACAGAGAAAGTCGTTGATGCCGTCGATCTTCTGGATTGCGGCGTCGATCTTCGGGCTGGAGCCCTTGACGTACGCACCGATGTGGATGAGATCCTCCGCTTCTTGATAGACGGCCATGAGTTGACGCATTTCCTGCGCCGCCTCGAGATGATTCTTCGCAACGACCTCATACATGACACGACTGACGCTGCTGAGTACGTCGATGGCAGGAAAATGGTTCTGCGCGGCGATCCGCCGCGAGAGCACGATATGCCCGTCTAGGATCGAACGCACCGCATCAGCGATCGGCTCATTCATATCGTCGCCGTCAACCAGCACGGTATAGATGCCCGTAATGGATCCCTTTTCGCTCGTTCCGGCGCGCTCTAGGAGACGCGGCAACATGGCGAAAACCGATGGGGTATAGCCGCGTGTCGCAGGCGGCTCGCCGATGGTGAGCCCGACCTCACGCTGCGCCATCGCAAATCGTGTTACGGAATCCATCATGAGCACTACCTTGCGCCCCTGATCGCGAAAGTACTCCGCAATCGCCGTTCCCGTCATAGCTCCCTTGATGCGGACAAGTGCCGGCTGGTCAGAGGTGGCAACCACGACAACGGAGCGTTTCAGCCCCTCCTCGCCGAGATCGCGCTCGATGAAATCGCGCACCTCACGTCCGCGCTCTCCGACGAGCGTGATGACACTGATGTCCGCCTCTGTATTGCGTGCAATCATGGAGAGCAGCGTGGACTTGCCAACGCCGGAGCCCGCCATGATGCCGATGCGCTGTCCGTCCCCCATCGTGATGAGCCCGTCAATCGCGCGCACACCAACGTAGAGGTTGTCATGGATGCGCGGCCGCGTCAACGGAGGCGGCGGCGGCGCCTGCAGGGGATACTCCTCCTTGGCGAGGATGGGGCCCTTGCCGTCGATTGGATTGCCGAGTCCGTCAAGCACACGGCCGAGCAGCTCCATACCAACCTTCACGCGGAGCTGGCGCCCCGTTGCGACAACCTCGCAGCCAGGGCCAATGCCCTGCATCTCGCCGACCGGCATGAGGAGAACGCTCCCCTCGCGAAATCCGACGACCTCCGCCGGCACGGGCGGCATCCCTGCAAAGTGAGAGCTCACATAGCAGAGCTCACCGACGGTCACCGTCGGCCCCTGCGACTCGATGACCAACCCGATGATCTGCGTCACCTTACCCGTCAGCTTCATCGGTGAAGCAGCGCGGAGCGCATCCTTAAACTTATGGATATTTATGGAAAATGGGGGATTTCCCCCCGTTTCACTCGTATTCATAGCATAACTTCCCGCACCGCTTTTTTCAGCTGTTCGATCTGCGTCTGCAAACGCGCATCAACGCTGCCGTTCGGCGTCTCCACCAAACAGTCGCCCGGCTTCAGGCTCTCATCGGATGTAATCGAGAGACTGCTGTCCCCCGCTGTCACAATGCCACGCAGTTCATCGCGTGCCATCAGCACAAAGTCATAGCTGTCCGGCGGAACGTGGACGACAATCTCTTTCTGATCCTTGACGCGCTCGATGGCATCGCGCACAATGGGCAGAACCATCTGCGGCACATCAATGAAATGCTGCGGAAGAACGCGCTCCACGGCAGTCATCGCAATAGATACGATGACCTCCTCCGCCTGCATGAGGTAGTCACGCATCGCGTCGTGTGCATCGCGCAGGGTCTTCTCCGCCTTCGCGTTGGTCTGGCGGATGAAATCCTCCATCTCCTCGCGTACGGCGGCCTCGCCCGCCTCTCTGCCAGCAGCAAAGCCCTCGTCGTGCCCCGCTTGACGCGCCTCCTCGCGATCCTTTTCGATCTGCTCTTTCGCCTCGCTGAGAAGCTTCTCCCGCTCCTGTTCGATTTCACCGCGGCGTACGGCGATCTCCATGTCCAGCTCTTCACTGCGGACATCAATTGCGTGTTCACGCTCCTCGATGCGCGAGAGCAGGAACTGGACGGTCTCCTCGCTGACACCATCCTCCATGCCATCTGCGGACGGCGGAATGGATGGGGCGGGGACGTCGATGAGATGCGGGTTCTCCTCCCAGATGGCGGCCTTGATAACTCTAGACAATCATCTCGTCTCCCTTGCCGCGCGAAATCACAATCTCGCCCTTGTCCTCGAGTACGCGAATGACGGCGACAACCTTCTGCTGTGCCTCCTCCACGTCGCGAATCTTGACCGGGCCCATGAACTCGATCTCCTCGCGCAGCATATCTGCCGCACGCGTCGACATATTCTTGTAGACTTTCTCTGCAACTTCCTGTGGCGTTGCCTTGAGCGCGAGGGAGAGATCCTTGGTCTCGACCTGACGCAGGACAAGCTGCAGGGAGCGGTCGTCGATCTGGACGATGTCCTCGAACACAAACATGAGCTTTTTGATCTCTTCGGCAAGCTCGGGGCTGTCGACCTCGAGGGTTTCGACAATCGCCTTCTCCGTCGTACGGTCGACGCGGTTGAGCACCTCGACAATCGCCTTGATGCCACCTGCCGATGTAAAGTCCTGTGTTACCATGGACGACAGCTTCCGTTCCAGCACACGCTCGACCTCGCGGATGGAGTCCGGCGAGGTGCGATCCATGGTCGCGATACGCTTCGTGACCTCGACCTGAGACTCTGGAGGCAATGCTCCGAGAACAATTGCTGCCTGATCTGGCTCCAGATACGCCATGATGAGGGCGATGGTCTGGGGATGCTCGTTCTGGATAAAGTTGATGAGCTGTGCTGGGTCGGTCTTGCGCAGGAAGTCGAACGGACGCACCTGCAGACTCGTCGTGAGACGGTTGATGATCTCGAGCGCCTTGTCCGGACCGAGGGCCTTTTCCAGGACGTTCTGAGCATACTGCAAACCACCCGAGGAGATGTAGTCCTGTGCCATGCACATGGAGTAAAACTCCGAGATGACCTCCGCCTTGAGTGCGGACGAGACCTGCTTCTGGTTGGCGATCTCAAGCGTCAGCTGCTCGATCTCGTCGTCGTCCATGTGCTGAAACAGCTTTGCGGAGTACTCAGGACCAATGGCGATAAAGAGAATCGCCGCCTTCTGCTGGTTGGTCAGATCACCGCTGCCATATAGATCCGGCATGGTTACTCCTCCTCCGTAAGCCACGTCTTGACAAGGAGCGCCACCTCTTCGGGCTTGCTGTCAATAAGCGCAAGCAGTGCGAGCTTCTGATTCATCTGCTGCTGCTCCTCCTCAGAGAGATCCTCTTCCTCGACCTCGCCGGCAGCGATTGCGGCGGCACGCTCCTCGGCAAGGCGCTCTTCTTCGAGACGCTTTGCCTCCTCGGCAGCCTCGCGCTCGAGACGCTTCTTGCGGCGATACATGAGAATCGCGGCAACGATGAGTGCAATGATGAGAAGAACGGCGCCAACCTGCATGTAGAAGATGCGGTCCTGACGATCTTTCTCTGCCTGCAACTCCGCCGCACGGCGGTCTGCCGCCTCCGTGCTGAACGGCAGCGGCTCAACGGAGATCGTATCGCCGCGCGTCTGATTGATGCCTGCCGCGCTGCTCACCGTGCGCAGGATGCTCTCCTGCTGCGGCTGCGTCACGTCGTCATTGACAAGGACAGCAACCGTCATACGGCGGATCGAGCCCGGAGAAGCAATTACGTGCTGGCGTTCCTCGTTGATCTCATAGTTCTTCGTGGATTCTTTTTTCTCGTAGGCAGCGTTCGCGTTTGACTCCTGCTCAACATAGCCTGGGACGTTACTCTGGACGCCCGCAGGGCCACCGGGATTCGTCGAACTGCCGTTGTAGCTCTCGGAGATGTCCTGCTGGCTGCGGATGATGCCTGCATCATCTACCACAGGGGTAAAGGTCTGACGATCCGTCAAGCGGTCGTCAAAATCCAGCTCCACACTGACGCGGGCAAATGCACGCCCTTCCCCGAGCGTCTGATCGAGCAGGGTCTGCACCTTTTTCTCGATGTTGTCCTGCACCTTGCGCGTCATCTCAAGCTGGGTGATGGTCTTTGCGCCAAGCCCCTTCTCATCCTGATCGTCTGGATCATTCAGGATCTTGCCCGTATCGTCGACGATGGTGATGTTCTCCGGCGTCAGCCCCTTGATGCTGTGTGCTGCGAGATTGACAATACCTTTAATTTCCTTTTTCGTCAGCTCTGCATGCGGCTTCAAGCGCAGCATAATGGAAGCCGTCGCCGGCTTCTCCTCTTTTTTGTAAAGGCTGTCCTCGGGCAGCACGATGTGAACACGTGCCTTATCGACTGCCTCGATCTGCTCGATGGTACGCGTCAGCTCGCCCTGCAGTGCCTGCAGATAGTTGACGCGGTTCTGGAACTCGGTCACGCCGAGTTTGCTGTCGTCGAAGATCTCAAAGCCCTTGTTCCCGTGCGGAAGTCCCTGCACGGCGAGGTTGAGGCGAGCCTCATGCACATTCGCCGTCGGAACGAGAATCGTCGTGCCCGACTTATTCTCCTGTATTTCGTAGCTGATCTTCGATTCACGCAGCTGATTCGCGACCTCGCCCGCATCTTTGGTCTCCATGTCGGTAAACAGCGGAACCATATCGGGCTTGCTGCCGTACCAGAAACTAAGGCCGAAGACCAGTACGAGAATTGCAAGTGCCGAGCCGAGCATGATGTAGCGCTGCCGCTTGTCAAAGCGTTTCCACAAGGCAAGGCTGCGCTCTTTCCACTCTCCCATAATCTCTTTCCCTTCAAGTCACCGCGGTTGTGCTTCCCCGCGAGGGTGCAAACAGAACGGCAGTTTCAGTTATACCTGCATCCGCATGATTTCCTGATAGGCAGAAACGGCACGATTGCGCATCTGCAAGGTAAGCTGCAGGGCAATTTCAGCCTTCTGCCCTGCCACGATAACCTGAGAAACATCTTCCACCTCACCCGCAGCGAGCAGCTTCGTCTGCTCCTCTGATGCAAGCTGAAGATGATTGACTTCGGA
Organism: Selenomonas sp. oral taxon 136; assembly: GCF_001554015.1. Taxonomy (NCBI): domain Bacteria; kingdom Bacillati; phylum Bacillota; class Negativicutes; order Selenomonadales; family Selenomonadaceae; genus Selenomonas; species Selenomonas sp. oral taxon 136. Next base: position 1,763,418 of record NZ_CP014239.1, on the reverse strand, counting down.
GAGGGCATCTTTTAGGTAGGTGCCGAAATCTTTGCGTTGGGATTTGTCGATGGTCTCGCCCAAATGGCTGGGTGCACGCATCGTTACAGGAGTCATTTGCAGTGCTTGTACTTCCATAATGGATCCCCCTTACAATGTGTGCATCAGTTTCCGCCGCCGATGCGGAGTGCCGCATTGACCATGGACTTCGCTGCATTGATCGTCGTCGTATTCGCCTCGTAGCCGCGCGACGCCGAGATCATGTCGACCATCTCAGCGACGATGTTGACGTTTGGGCGCTCCACGTAGCCGTCTGCGTTTGCATCCGGATGCCCTGGCTCATAGACCAGAGGTCCCTGCGTGTTGTCTGCGCGAATGCCGACAGCACGTACGCCGTCACCGGGGCGCATGCGGTTCGACGCACGTGCCAGGAAGGACTCAAAGCCGATGCCATGTCCCTTCTCACGCGGCTGAAACACGACATAGCGGCGGTGATAGGCACCCCCGCCCTGCGTCCGCGTCGTATTCGCATTCGCGATATTGTTGGAGATCACGTCCATGCGAAGGCGTTCCGCTGTAAGCCCGGAGGCCGCCGTATCAATTCCCAAAAACATTCCCATATCATGCCCTCCGATCAGCCCTGACCACTGGTGATGACACTCTTCATCCTACTGATGTGTCCCCCCAGCTGATTGGCAAGTACATTGTAATAAAGTTGGTTCTTTGCGACCTCTGCCATCTCAACGTCAATGTCGACATTGTTGCCATCCAGGCGCATATTGGTCGTATTCTCCTGCTCGATGACACCGTGTGCCTTTCCGCGATACGCTAGCGGGAGGTGGCGGTCATGCGTACGCACGACTGGCATCAGCGGATCGTCCTCCAGCCCCAATTCCTTCTTCAGCAGATCCTCAAAGCGGACATGACTCCGCTTGAAGTTCGGTGTATTCACGTTGGCGATGTTGTTGCTGAGCACCTCATGGCGAAGTGTCGATGCTGCCATGGCACGGCTGCTGACATCTATCACCGAGGTATTGACCACCTGCTCCAGCATGAAACGTCACATTCCTTTCCTCGATATTTTTACGCACACAAAAATCGACATACGTAATAGATATATATTTAGTTCTACGTCCCCATAAAAAATCCTTTTGATTCTGCCTTTTTTTCTTAAAAAATGATAAGGCTTTTCGTCACTGCGTTATCCTTCGGCACGCAGAGAGGGCTGCGCGTCGACATAGAGGCTCTTGACCAGGATATCGACCTCGTGAACGACCATCCCCGTCATGCGCTCGATCTCCGTCTGCAGACGATGGCGCAAGGCGACCATGGTCTCCTTGATCGCATGTCCATAGGCGAAGACAACCTCCAATGAGACCGTGATGCCAAGATCGTCGTCCCCATGCACAATATGGCGGACGCGCGTCCCACCGACACGGTATACGTTCTCGAACTGCTCGGCGGCAATGCGCACGATGTTCTTGATAACTGAGTCGTCGATGATGAGTTTTCCATAGTAGCTGAATACAGGGCGTACGATGGAGCGCTCCCCGAGCTTGCGGCGCTTCGACGAGGAGGTCTTGAAAAAGCTCTTGATCGGGTCAATGAGATAACCCGAAAAATGTGGCTTCAGTTCGATGCTTGGTACGGGAATGATGTGCTCGCCGCGTTTCAGGCGGTGATACTGGGCGATCTCCATATCCTTCTTGGAGGCGACGTCCTCGATGCGGATGATCTTACCGACTGGACCGATACCAAGTGCCTTCGCGATCTTCTGCACCATATTCTCCGAGGTGCCGAGGATCAGGATGCGGCGCGGCGCACACTCTTCAATCGCGCGCCGTACCTCGGCGGCATGTCCCGGAAGGACGAAAATCGCACGCCGTACCGCCATGATGCGGTTCTTTTCCTTCTTTGCTGATGTGCCGCCGACCACTTTCCCATCTTTGATGAGGATGCCGTCATCAATGATGGCATCTGCGCCATTTTTTCGGGCGACCCACAGTGCGCGGTGACTTTTTCCCGTTCCGCTCGGGCCGACAAGGGCAATTACGTCCATTGTGTCCCTCCTCTTTTTAGGAATCACTGATAAAATGAAGTCTGCCAGATTGGCGTAGATTTTTAGTCCGAACAAGGAGGCAAACCGGACGCATAGCAAGGGCTATGTGGAGGATTTGCCGACACAGTGCGGGCAAAAAAGATGCGTCAAGATGGTAGTGCTGAATTTATCAGTGCTTCCTTTACGGTATCCTCACGTATGCTGCGGCGGGCGATAAAAATTTTCCGCATAGACATCCTCGATCGTGAACTGCCCGATCTTCTCTGTTCCGCGTCCGGGAAAGCCACGGTAATCCGAGCCGCCCGATACGAGAAGTCCATACTTCTGCGCCACATCCAGGTAGTGCTGCGTATCCTGCCTGTCGTAGGTGGGATAAAATGCCTCAACCCCCTGAAGTCCCTGCCCGACGAGAGTCATGATGATCGTCTCATCGCCGACAGACTTGGGATTTGCGAGGACGGGGATCCCGCCCGCCCCGCGGATGAGGCTGATGAGCTCTTCGGCAGAGACGCGGAAATGCGGCACATAGGCAGGCTGCCCACGCTTCAGCAGCTGGTCGAAGCAAGTGCGGACGGAGTCAAAATAGCCCTTTTTCACCAGCACGCGTGCAACGTGAGAGCGACCGATTGCCTTGCACATTCCCTCGTCCGTCAGCACCTCAGTCTCACCAATCTCATAACCGAGGCCGCGCAGGAGCTCCACGATCTTCGTGAAGCGCGTCCACCGTGCCTCGCTGATCTCCTCGAGTTTTTCCTGCAGCCCCGCATCGTAGATGTCGATGTTGTAGCCTAGGATATGGACGTCGTGCCCGCCATCGCCCGTGCTGAATCCCACCCCGGGGATCACCCGCAGGCTGCCGGAGGAAATGTGTCCGCTCTCATACAGCTCCGTCACGCCCTCAACCGAGTCGTGATCCGTAATGGAGATGTAGCGCAGCCCCGCAGCCTTTGCCGCTTCCATGATCTCCTCCGGCGTATTCCTGCCGTCGGAGAAGGTCGTATGGATATGCAAATCGCTTGGCATATATCTTCTCCTCGACTCCCTATTCCGCTTCGCGCAGCAAAAGCGGTTCAATCGTTGCAGGGCGCTGCCCCGCGGGATCAATATCCACGATGACCGCCGCGTATTCCGCAGGACCTTCTGCCATATCAAACCGCACAGGCATCCCCGTACGGAACTTCTGAATGACGAGATCCGTGCGCACGCCGAGCACCGAATTCTGTGCCCCGACCATGCCGAGATCGGTGATGTACGCCGTCCCGCCCGGCAGGATACGCGCATCTGCTGTCTGGACATGTGTATGCGTGCCGACAACGATGTCCGCACGGCCGTCCAGATAATGTGCCATCGCGAGTTTCTCCGACGTGGTCTCCGCGTGAAAATCCAGTACGATGAGATCCGCCTGCCCCTCCAGCACGGCAAGAATCTCATCTGCCTTCTGGAAGGGACAGTCCATCGGCGGCATAAACGACCGCCCCGAGAGATTCATCACGCCGATGCTCGCCGTCTTGGCGGGAAAGACGCAGAATCCTTTTCCTGGCGCCCCCTCAGGATAGTTGGCAGGACGAATGAGAAACGGCTCATCATCCACGAAGGAGAAAACCTCCTTTTTATCCCAGACGTGATTGCCCGAGGTGACAATATCGGCTCCGCCTGCATAGAGCTCATCGAGCGCCTTGCGCGTATAGCCCTTGCCGCCAGCCGAATTCTCTCCATTGACGATGACGACATCAATGCCACGCTCCGCGCGCAGACGCGGCGTAAGAGCACGAAAGGCACGCCGTCCCGCGTGTCCGACGACATCACCGACGATCAGTATGCGCACGGCGTCCCCTCCTCTCTTACTCCATCAGCGGTTATAAACCACAACCTGGTCGCGCTCCCGAATCCCAACGAGACGATCGCGCAGCGGCATCTCGCGTACGGCGGTCAGCATGCGATCGAGTGTCTCATGCTGCATCTGTCGGAATTCCGCATCGGGCAGGTCCGCCCCATGTACGTCCACGAGCAGCGCATCGCCGAAGCGATCGGTCAGAAGCTGTACCGTAAGCCCAATCTCCCGCTCCGTCACCTCATCCATCCGCCGTGCGAGATGCAGCATCATGAGCCCATCATGCCGCTCATAGGAGAAGTCCATCGCCGTCACAACACTCCCCTCGATCGCATGAAAGCTCTCAATGCTCTCACCAAGAAACGCGGTAAACGCCTCCGCCTCTGCGGGTGACAGCTGTGCGCAAACGAAAAAAGCCATCGTCAGCATTCCCTCGCATGGATCGTAGGAAACCGCCGCAATCTCAGGAAAGCAGACGAGCACGGAAGCGAGCAGCTGCACACCCGGACGTGCCTGTTCACGAGACGTTCGAACCGATCTTTGCCCTAAAAACATACTGCGAAAAGAATCCCACATGTTGCGCCCCCTTTCCATGACCGACTATTCCTCACTGCTCACACGCCCAAAGCCGAGCGCATATACCACATTGCGTCCTGCCTTCTTCGCCTGATAAAGTGCTTCGTCAGCATTCTTGAATAGCTGGAGCTCATTATCCTGCTCCGGATCGAAGGCAGCTACGCCGACACTGATCGTGACATTGTGGTGAAACGGCATTTTCGCCTCCTCCACCCTGCGGCGAATACGCTCCCCGACTCTGCCCGCAACTGCGAGCGGCGCCCCCTGAAGAATAATGAAGAACTCGTCCCCACCCCAGCGGCAGCCCGCATCTGAGCCACGGATCGTGTGGGAGATTGCATCCGACACCGTAAGAAGTACCTTGTCCCCCATATCATGTCCATAGGTATCGTTGACGCCCTTGAAGTGGTCGATGTCCATAAGGATGACCGAGAGTGGTGTCTTTTGCGTCTGTGAGACTGACACCGCCTCCTTCAGGAGGCGCTCCATCTCGCGGCGGTTCAGCAGATTCGTCAGCGTGTCGCGAATGGCAAGCTGCGTGAGCTGCTGATTCACCGTATGCAGCTCCTCCTCCGAAACACGGATGAAGTGCGACATGAATGCAAGCATTTTCCGATCGTAGGACAGCGGTGCCACGCGCTTTGGCTCCAGCTTTGCGGCCTTGACGTAATTGGATTTCTCCTTCATGCCTACGAGCAGGACATTCAAATTTGCCGGAACAATGCGTCGCCCAACGCGCCGAACCTCCGCGAATACAAATACAGTCGACGAGGGGAGCCCAGCGCAGGGGGACATTTCCGTCACGACATCTTCGCCAAGCAGGAGATAGTGCCCGATGCACGCCACACCGAAAATTGCCTGCGGTGAGAACGCAGCCATATCACGTGCGTTTTCCGCCGCCTTCGTGAGAATGCCGTAGGGGTCGCCGTAAGCAAGGCGAAACTTCGTCCCCGCCTGCATGGGCAGGCCGAAGGTGAGTTCTCCCGATCCCTCCTCTATCTTAAGAGGGACACGCGCGGAGACTGAGCCATCCTCCTCCTCGAAGCAGAGCGGGAAGAGTGCCGCATCCGAACTGAAGTCGCCATTCCCCTTGATGCCGAAATAGCGCTCATAGATACGCAGCGGTATGCCGCCGTCCAACTCCTTGACCGTGCAGCCGTCTACACGTGTCGCAACAATCTCACGGCCGAGTTCATTCCAGCCGAAGTTGCGTACTGCATGCGCATCCAGCGTCTCTCCGTGGAACACAATGGCGGCCATTCCAAGCCGCAGCTCCGCATCGTCCGCAATCAGATAGCCGTGCACTCCCATAGGCGGCGAATCAACAAAGGCTCCAAACACCGCGATGCGTTCGTCCATCGCAGTGCCCTCCTCAAGCAGTGCACCGAGCTGATCCATAAGGCCGACCACAAGGATTTCGACTGCCTTGGTATGCGGACGTGTGCCGATAAAGCGGGCAATACTCTCCTTTGCCTCTGATATCGGCGTATTTCCTTTGACCGTGACAAATTCCACCCGCGATGACTCAAACGCCGTAAAGGTCAGCATGGCCCCTTCCGTATCAAGGCACAGATCCGCCATCTTGAGGGCACAGGTATGCGCCAGGATCCGCGCATGCGGGAACATCTCCCGCACAGCATTCACCATGCTCCCTGCCTTCTCAGCCGGCATATCACAGGGGGCGGCAATCGTAATGAGCAGAGACTCCACATGCGGAATCCGATCCAGTTTTTCCTTTGCCTGTTCCGCCTTGCGCTGCGCATCGGCAGTCCCGAAAACAATATAGGTCAGCTGCTGCATGATGCACTCCTTGTTGAACGTCGGGCAGTTCCGCTTTTTCACCGCGGATATTGTCCATCCTCCATATTTCCCATAAATAAAGGGCAGATGTCCCCTATTTATATGTTTCTTGCCTCACTTCGCATAATCGACAACGCGCGTCTCACGGATCACCGTTGCCTTGATCTGCCCCGGATACTCAAGATCGCCCTCGATCTTCTTTACAATATCATGAACGAGAACTGCCGCTCCCGCATCATCCACCTTGTCCGGCTTTACCATCACGCGGATCTCACGCCCCGCCTGAATGGCAAAGCAGCGCTCTACGCCGTCAAATGACTCCGCGATCTCCTCGAGCGCCTTCAGTCGCTTGATATAGGACTCAAGGCTCTCTCGCCGTGCGCCGGGACGTGCTGCAGAGACAGCATCCGCCGCCGCGACGAGCACGGCCTCCACCGTTGTCGCCTCCTCATCACCGTGATGTGAAGCAATGATATTGATGACCTCCTTCGACTCACGGTACTTGCGTGCGAGTTCGGCGCCCACTGTGACATGCGGGCCCTCGATCTCATGGCTGACTGCCTTGCCGATGTCATGGAGGAGGCCGCCGCGCTTGGCGAGCATGACATCGCAGTCCAGCTCCGCCGCCATCAGCCCTGCAAGATGTGCGACCTCGATGGAGTGTGCAAGCACGTTCTGTCCGTAGCTCGTGCGATAGCGCATCCGCCCCAGCAGGCGCACCAGCTCGGGATGGATGCCGTGCACGCCCGTCTCGAACGTCGCCTGCTCCCCCGCCTCCTTGATGCGCTGGTCGACCTCACGGCGCGCCTTCTCGATCATCTCTTCGATGCGTGCGGGATGGATACGACCGTCCTGAATCAGCTTTTCGAGCGCAATACGCGCCACCTCACGGCGTACGGGATCAAAGCCCGAAAGAATGACCGCCTCGGGCGTATCGTCGATGATGAGGTCGATGCCCGTCAGCGTCTCCAATGTGCGGATGTTGCGCCCCTCGCGCCCGATGATGCGCCCCTTCATCTCATCGTTCGGCAGAGCAACGACCGAGACCGTCGTCTCCGCTACGTGATCGGCAGCACAGCGCTGGATGGCGACGCTCAGGATCTCACGTGCTGCCTTGTCCGCCTCGTCCTTCGTCTGCTGGACATATTCCTTGATCTTGCGTGCCTTTTCATGCTTCAGCTCTTCCTCTGCCTCTGCCATGAGCACGGTGCGTGCCTCCTCGGAGGAGAGCCCAGAGATGCGCTCGAGCTCCTGCCGCTGACTCTCATAGAGCGCGCTGACCTCTGCCTGCGTCTTGTCGATGCGTGCTTCCTTACGTGCGAGACCTTCCTCCTTTTTCTCGATGGATTCCAGCTTGCGGTCGAGATTCTCCTCCTTCTGGATCGTACGACGCTCCATGCGCTGCAGTTCACTGCGGCGTTCCTTCGTGTCACGCTCAAAGTCCTGCCGCTGCCGCTGGATCTCCTCCTTGGCCTCGAGCAGTGCTTCCTTCCGCTTCGTCTCCGCCGCCTTCCCGGCCTCGTCGACAATGCGTTTTGCTTCACTTTCGGCTGATCCTATCTGTGCCTCTGCCGCACGCTTGCGTGCCGTATAGCCGGCTGCAGCGCCAACGCCAATGGCGATAATTATCATGAGTATTTCCGTAAAGATAACGGCCACCTCCTCGTTCATAAATAAGCGCATATTCTTATATATTTTAATGTGTTTTGTGGATGGTGTCAAGAATAGCGCCCCCTCTGCACACGCAGGAGAAAAAAGTCCTACTCTCCTAAAACCTGCTCTGCGCTTACAGCGACACGCTTCTTTCCCTCTGTACTGGACAGAAATATTTTCATCCGATATAATATGTTCATCGGTTCATATGTTAGGAGGAATTATGAATAAGAAAAAATTGATGCGAAGTGGTGTCGCACTTGCTCTCTCCATCTCCATGGCGGGTGGCATTACCCTCAGTACCCCAGCCGTGGCCGAGGCAAGCACGGGCAACATCATCGGTGCGATCGTCGGCGGTATTGCAGCGTCCGCTGAGATGAACAAGGAGATTAAGTACTACAACACAACTGAGGAAGGTCGTCAGGCGCTGAACAATCAGCTGCGCGAAAAGTACGGGGTCAATGACGACTACGCGCTCAACAATCAGCTCGACCGCATCTTCACCAATCTGACGGCGGCGATCGGTTCACAGGACGCGACCATCTATGACCGTCCGTACCTCTATTTCATCAACAACGAGAACAGCTTCAACGCATTCTGTACGCTCGGACATAATATGAGCGTCAATACGGGGCTTTACAACTACCTCAATAACGAGGATGAGATCGCCGTCGTCCTCGCCCATGAGATGGGGCACGGGCAGAAGGATCACCCTGCAAGGGGCATGAAGCGTTCGCTCGGGCCTGCGATTCTTGCGAGTGCGACGGGTACGGTGCTCGGTGCAATCGCCGCCAATATATGGAGCGGACAGGGACTCACCAAGCCGATGGAGTGGGAGGCAGATAACCTCGCCTTTGACTACATCTCGCACTCTCCGTACAACCCAGGAGCAACGGCAGCGGTATGGCAGCGTGTCATCGATATGGACGGCAACAACTCCGCCAATGTCGTCTCCATCATGTCCGGTGCCGCCGATCATCCGTCGAATGCCTCGCGCCGTGACAACTACGCCAAGAAGCTGACTGAGATGAGCGGCGGCAAGGTCACAGTGAACAACGGCACCGTCTATATCAACAAAAAGGAGTTCGTGACCCCCGCCCCTGCCAACGGTATGACCTCGGCGGAGCGCGCCTACTTCGTTATGGGTAACCTCGCGGCAGCCTATAAGAATGGGCACGCCGCTGCGGATGCGTACGCGGACGGCTCCACGGTCATGCTCGGCGCACAGCCCATCATCACAGCGGTGGAGGGTGACCGCAGTGCGGCAGACATGGCAGATCAGCTGAATAAGATCAAATAAGAGAATCACAAAAAAACGAGGATTGCCGATGTGGCAATCCTCGTTTTTCTTTGCTATCGCTGCGGAAAGCGGCGCAGAGCACGTGGCTTCCCCAAGATCTCCGCCATCACGACCGCCTGCTGCATCGTCTGCGGCGTCCACTGCGGCAGCCCTTGCATCGCAGGAGATGCTGCAGCAGACAGTATCTCAGTGCGCCGTTCCTGCGCGGCGCGTTGCTTCTCCGCATGCTGGTGGGCCGCCGCCGCTTTCTCGGTGGCTCTGCGCTCCGTCTCCCACTTTTCGCGCAGGGCGCGCTCCGCCTCCGTCGGATCGACGGTCCCGATCTCGATGCGGCTGGGGATGCCGCGCATCGGCGGGATCTCGAACGCACCGCCTTTCTGTCCCCCGCGCCTCTGACGGGGAATCTCCTGCGGCACGGTCGGCGGCGGAACTTTTTTCTTTCCGCGCACACGGTCATCGAGCACGCTGATCGCGATCAGGATGCCGACTACGACGAGAAATTCCATGGTGCATTCCTCACTTTACGGGGACAGACGGATGCTTGTCATCCTGCTTCCCCGATGCGCTGATCGCATGGCGCATATCCGTATCCGACTGGATGTTGTTCAGCTGATAATAGTCCATGACACCGAGCTTGCCCTCGCGCAGCGCCTGTGCCATAGCGTGCGGCACCTCTGCCTGCGCCTCGACCACCTTGGCCTCCATCTCCTGCGTGTACGCCTTCATCTCCTGCTCACGAGCAACTGCCATCGCGCGGCGTTCCTCCGCCTTTGCCTGTGCGATGCGCTTATCCGCCTCCGCCTGATCGGTCTGCAGCTCTGCACCGATGTTCCGCCCGACATCGACATCGGCAATATCAATGGAAAGAATCTCAAATGCCGTTCCTGCGTCGAGGCCTTTGCCAAGCACAGTCTTCGAGATGTCGTCCGGATTGGCAAGCACGTCATTGTGACTCTGCGAGGAGCCGACCGTCGTCACGATGCCTTCGCCAACACGTGCAATGATCGTCGGTTCCCCTGCACCGCCAACGAGGCGATCGATGTTCGCACGCACCGTAACGCGCGCCTTGATTTTCAGCTCGATGCCGTTCGCTGCCACAGCGGAGACAATCGGCGTCTCGATGACCTTTGGATTGACACTCATCTGCACCGCGTCGAGCACATCGCGCCCCGCGAGGTCAATTGCCGCTGCGCGCTCGAATGGGAGGGCGATCTGCGCGCGATGCGACGCGATCAGCGCATCCACCACCTTGTCCACATTACCGCCTGCGAGATAGTGTGCCTCGAGCTGGTTGACGCTCACATCCAGCCCTGCCTTATTCGCCTTGATGAGCGGCAGAACAATGCGGCTCGGCGGAACGCGGCGCAGGCGCATCCCAACCAGCGAGACAATGCCGACCGAGACATTTGCCGAGATCGCCGAGACCCACAGCCCGAGCGGAACAAAATGCAGAAAGATCGAAACCGCCAGGATAACGATGACAACGAGGAATGCTCCTCCGAATAGTGTACCCATGAAAACCTCCTAGATGTATGTTCATCCATCCGAAATATTATGCCTCACGTACTACCACACGGCTGCCGCTCACAGACAGGACGACAACGCGCGTCCCCTTTTCAATAAATGCGCCCTCCGAGACGACATCAACAGGGCGGCCGTCAATCTGTACCGTTCCCGCAGGCCGCAGCTCCGTGAGCACCTTGCCCATCTTCCCAATGAGATCAACTGCCCCAACGGCACTGACATAGCCCTCCTCCGTGCGCGAGCTATTGTGAAGGACCAGCTTGTTCCACAGCCGGCTCGATGGCAGACGGGCAACGACGAGCAGGAATACCGCCACAGAGATGGCAAGCGCGATGCCGAGCGCAGCGAGTGCGCCGATGTCGCCGCCGAGCGCGAGCACTATGCTGTAGAGCATCGCTGCAACGCCCAGCCCCGCGAGCAGTCCGACCGTTGGCAGCAAGATCTCCACAATGATCATCAGCACACCGACAAGAAACACCGCGATGTGATAGAACTCCACCAGACCGCGCGTATACTGGCTGCCCCAGAACACCGCTGCCGCGACAATCCCGAGCAGGACACCGACGCCCAGCCCGCCCGTCTTGATCTCTACCATAATGGATAGAAACATCACGGCGAGCAGCAGCACCTGCAGCACGCCACGATCTACGATAACATCCATACCTGCCCTCCTTCGACAGATGCCGCATACGCCATCCGTCCGATCACGCTGCAAAAGAAAAACCGCCCCTACGTCCCAAACGTGAACGGTGTATTTCATAGCCATGTGAAGAAGCAGCCGCCAGAGAGGGGTCCTCCTTTTCTGTCTTTATGATAACAGATTCACACAGCGTTCGCAAGATGTTTGTATAGATTCTGTCAATAGCAGCAAGACCATGTACCAACTTTTCATCCAAATCGTTGCTGCTTGCACTTTCCGAAAAGCATTTGTATAATGCCTGAAGAGAACCACTAAAGGCAAAGGCGGCTAACTTCTTCACCTCTCCAACTCTATAAGCGGGAGGTGGTGCACTATGGGTTATTACGAGTTCATTTTAATCATTGTTCTCGTCACTGGCTACATCGTTGCCATAAAAAAGAAATAACCGCCCTACTTTGACACGGTAAGCGGTTATTCCGTTATTCTGTGAAGGAGTAGCCGCCCTACGGTGGTTCTCCTTTTTTTGTACCTCTATCATAGCAGACACAGCGCATTTTTTCAAGATATCCCAACACGGATTCTGTAAAACGTTGATGCTCTTATAAAGCGTTGCTAATTGCACTTTCCCGCCATCGTTTGTATAATGCCAAAAGAGAGACACAACAAGTAGGGCGTCTATTCTCTTCACCTCTCCAACTCTATAAGTGGGAGGTGGTGCAATATGGGTTATTACGAGTTTATCTTAGTGATTGTACTCGTCACTAGCTTGATCGTTGCTATAAAAAAGAGATAACCGCCCTGTCCTTCAAAACGTGAGCGGTTAATCCGTAATTCGTGAAGAGGTGACGCCTTGCGGTGTCTCTCTTTTTGTATCTTTATCTTAGCAGATTTGTCCTCTGTTTTCAAGTCACCTCAACGCTGATTCTGAAAAACGGCATCGCTCAATCCTACACGTACGCTTCCCCATAATAAAAAGAGTACTCAGCATCACATACTGAATACTCCAGCAATGTTCAAAAGAATGGTCGGAACGACAAGATTTGAACTTGCGGCCTCTTCCACCCCAAGGAAGCGCTCTACCAAGCTGAGCTACGTCCCGAACAGTGGCTATTATACCGACCTTTTCGCATCTTGTCAAGGAATCGCCGATAAAAATGAAGTCCGTCAAGTGTCGGATTTGTTTCTTTCTCAAGCCTTTTGCGTCATCTGCTTCATCAGGCGAAGCGCACCGATCTCGACACCGGTCTCACGCGCAACCTGTTCGATGGTGCGTCCGGCGCGCAGGAGGGCGCGTGCCTTGCCCATGGACTCATCTTCCTGCGCGGCGGGCTGCATCTCTTCCTCCGGCATACCGTCCTCTTCCCGTGATGCGGGAACCGGCGTCTGCTGCGGCACAGGTGGCGGAGGCGCAACGGGACGTGCCTGTGGCTGTACCTGCATCGCAGGCTGCATGGTTTGCTGCGGATGCGGTGCAGCGGGCATCGCTGCGGGAGCGGTACTGCGCATCTGCTCGCGCAGGATGGACTGATGCAGGACGGCGGCAAAGGCATCGCCGTCCGTGCGCTGCGCCTCCGTCAGCTGAACCGAAGGCGGCATCGGAGGAACAGTGCCCGCGTGTGATGCGGTATAGGCCGCAGGGGGCACGGTTCCGCCGAGGTCGCGAAGACGGCGTTCGAGTTCTTCGATACGTTGCTGGAGTGCCCACTCGAGGCGCTGTGCATCCACCACACGCGTTTCCAGCTGCGTGCACCGCTGATCTGCCTCACGCAGAAGTCCTTCGAGTTTTGTCACGTGGGTGCCTAGGCGCTTGATGATGGTGTCCGCCGACTGTCGGAGCTCTTTTTTTAGTTTCTCGATGGATTCTGCCAGTTCCTCATCATCTTCCTCGCTGCGCTGGCGGCGATGGATGATGTAGCGCACGATGAGGAGCAGTACAGCTCCCAGTATGATGAGTGCGCCTAGGATTTCGGTGATGGAAATAATAACAGGCCGCCTCCCTACAAGCTAATATCAAGATGCACACCACGATTGGGGTCAGCAGCAAGCCGCTGAAGGAGTTCTGCACCATGATCCTCCCGCTGCTCTCGTCCGCCCTGTCCCCTTCCACGCTGTCCCTGACGGCGTTCTCGTTCCGGATCGTCCTTGACACGCGCGTCGTCACTCGCCTTTTCCTTCGCACGCACCTGCTGACGTGCGAGCTCCGCATCCTGTTTCTGGCGCAGGGATTCAAAGGTCTGCTGAACATTGACCTGGTTCTGCATATTGCTTTGAACATTCCCCGCCTCATTGGACTGCGGGATCATCATCTGCATGCTGATTGGCGTGACGTTCATGGTGCTGTCTCCTTTTCTACAGAATGCCTGTGACGACTTCCCCTTCAAGAACCTGCAGCTTAGCATGGCGCAGTTCGCTGTCCACGGTCTTTTTCACCCCACTGATGATGATGTTGACCCCCGGGAAAATGGTATCCGACACCTCGACGGAGCCGTTCTTCATCTGCTCCAGTTCCTCGCGCATCTCCTCCAGCTTCTCCTTCATCCGCTTGATCTTAGTTGCCAGAGAAAACTGCACATGGGTCAGTTCGGCAAGCTGTTCTCTACGGCGTTCCGACAGACTCATGAGCGGTTGTTTTTTCAGCGTTTCAAGGGCAAGCCGCACCTGAATCAACTGCTTATCCGCCGCCTGATATTCTTTCAGCAGGTTGTCGTATTTGTGCTTGAGATTCGGATCGATGCCGACATTGATGTTGGTCTGCACATAGAAGTTATTCCCAAGGATTTTTGCGCGTATGGACTCCCCTGCCCCAACGGAGCCGCCCGTAATAAATCCGCGCTGCCCCTCAACAGTGACATGGTGCCCTGCGCGCATCACCGAGTGAAGCACGACATCATTGACGAAGATATCGCGCTCTGCTGTGATGTTCGCATTCTCAACGAAGGCAATGCTCACATCCTCGCGCGCATGGATCTTCCCTACGTTCATGCCGCGGATGCCGCCGTGTACGATGACGTTGCGCCCCTCGACCTCCGCACCGCCGATCATGCCCTTGATCTCAACATCGCCCGCGGCCTTGACGGAGAAGCCGCTCTCGACGTCACCGCGTATCTCCACACTGCCGGCAAAGTCAATATTGCCCGTGCCCACATCGACACTGCTGTCGATGACAAGATGTGGGTCGACACTGACCTTCTTCCCGTCATCGACGATCTGCCCATCGATGACGGCGACCAGCTCGTCGTTGTTGACCACCTTGGTATTCTTTCCCTGTGGAAGATTGATCGGCTTTCCGGGTCTCGACGCAACCTCCTCGCCGAATACATTCTTCCCCGGGATGCCCTGTGTCTCCGGGATACGGACGACAAGGACATCACCGATTGCCGCCCGAAGAAAGATGTTCATGTCCTTGTAGTCGACGCGGTCAAAGGCTCGCTCTGCGGGACGCCCCTTGACGCCCATGTCGAATTTCTTTTCGAGCCGTGCATCTTCGCCTGCGACGGGTGCTGTCCCGCGCGCCGCCATAAAGGGAGTGAGACGCGCAACGCCGCGCCCAATCGCTGCGCGGTCAATGCCGTAGACGACCTTCTTCTCCTTCAGCGCATCCAATACATCCGCGACGGACGGCGGCAGATTTCCCTTCTTATCGTCGAAGCGTACTGCTGCCGACATTGCATCGTTCGGGATCTCGATGGTAAAGGGGATGGTGAGGTTATCCTCCCCATTCTCAGCGGCAGCGTTAAGTTTTTCCTCAACCCCCTCCGCCGCACGCACGAGATGCGCGAGCTGGAGGACATCGTAGTCCGTAACGCCCGCCGCCTCGATCTTCTCACGCAAAGCGGACAGGTCAACGACGTCCGCATCCGGCTCCTCCGGATAAACGGTAAGGTAGGCGCCATCCTCACGCAGGGCAAGCTGAAAGCCCTCTTTTCTTCCCCCAACGATACGTTCCATAAGTCCCACTCCAGATCCTTCATAATTGCGCTTCGATTACAACGATTTTCGTTGGGGCGATGCGCAGGTTAACCAACATCATTCATCCGTGCCAGAGAGCCCCGCATACGGAAGATTGCCTTCGTATGCAGCTGGGAAATGCGCGCCTCCGACAGGTGGAGAACAGCCGCAATCTCCTTTAGTGTCATTTCGTCATAATAGTAGAGCGCCACGACCGTCCGCTCCTTCTCGGGGAGTTTTTCAATCGCAGCAGCAAGCGTTTCCTTGATCTCCGTCCACTCTGCATGCTCCACAGGACCATCCTCGAGGGATGCCTGAGCATCGGTGCGGAGATACTCCTCAAGGGGGATCACGGTCGCTGCACTGACCTGGCTCTCAAGACGATGTAATTCCTCTATGCTGAGATCCATTTCCTCCGCCAGCTCCTGATCTGTCGCCGTACGCCCAAGAGTCCCTTCCAGATGAGCTACAGCTTTTTCATAGCGCTTGATGTTCTGACGTACGCTGACGGGAATCCAGTCCTTTGCACGCAGGTGGTCAAGGATCGCGCCGCGTACGCGTACGCCCGCATAGGTCTCAAATTTATTGCCGCGTGTGAGCTCGTATCGCTCGATCGCATCGAGCAGGCCAAAGAACCCACTGCTCAGAAGATCCTCCCGGTCGACGTGCTGTGGCAGGCTGATGGCGATGCGTCCGGCAACCAGGCGTACGAGAGGGAGATAGTGTTCGGCAATACGGTTTCGCACCTCAACGGTCCTTTCCGTCTCATACGCCTTCCACAGAGCCTCAATATCCTCTTCTATCGGCTCCGCCATCTGCATCATCTCCTCTCCGCGCATCCGCCAGCTCTACGCCGGGGCCGCTGCCGTGCGTTCCTCACCCGTCGACGTCTCATCCACCGGCGGCTCATGCGCCTCATCCGGTGACGTCATGTGCGTCAGCGTCTCCGCCGACAGCGGACGGAAATCCTTGGGCTCAGCAAAGGCAATTGCATCCTCTGCGCCGTCGTCCTCTGCGTCAAAGTCGATGTCATCGGCATCATAAACGATCTTCTTCATATCTTCCATGCGCTCGTCCGGCATCTTGTCGTACGCTGTCCAACCTTTTGCCTCGAGAATGAAGGTGACAAGATAGGTAAATGCACCGGCACAGACGAACGCGATGAGGCTGCGCAGAAATGCTGTGCCAATACGCGCATCGGTAAAGAGCCCCGTCAAGAAGACGACGAGAGCAGCGATCACCGAAAATGCGAGCGCCATCCCCACTTTAAACAAGAAATCACCTTCCCCCTAGATGGTTTTATCCCCTTTGCTGACGGTCTTGACGGTATACGTACCGTCATTCAAGTCGATGGATACGGTGCGTCCATAGTTGAGCCCCGTATCCTCGGCGATGAGGCGGATGCCATGTGCCGCCAGAAGATCCTTTGCCGCCTGTGCATTTCGCTCGCCGACGCGCATGACACTTGTCGAGTTGGAGAACGCAAACATCTGCGCTCCGCCCGCGATCTTTGCAACGAGACGGGACTTTACCCCCCCAAGTTTCAGAACGTCCGCCAGCATGAGCGGAAATCCCGTATCGATGAACTTCGCCGGTGTATCGGAGGGGCGTGCCTGCTTACTGTCCGGCAGCATATAGTGGAGCAGGCCGCCCACTTTTTCCTTAGGGTCATATAGTGAAAGGCCGATGCAGGAACCCAGTCCATAGCTGATGAGTGTGGCGGGAGCCGCACCGACCTTGTAGTCGGCCATGCCGACTTTGATCAAATCCGGCATATCATCCAACTCCTACCGCATTCATAATGCTGCCCAATGAGCCCGGATCAGGGACAAGGAAAAAATGTCCCTTGATGCTGCGGTCATCCGCGACAAAATTCGTCTCTATGAGGAGTGCGTGATCCCCCATCTCTCCGAGCTGAACCAGAACAACATTGAGAATCGCCCCCGCCATGTCCACGGCAAGTGCCGGCACGGACGGGAGCATGCTGATCCCCGTAAAGCTATAGAACGCATTGAGGTATGAGCCAGCAAGGATGTTGCCGACCTCCATCAATGCGGATTCATCCATCGGACTGAGCTCCGTCGTTGTTCCAACCTCACGCCCGCACATCGTATCCGCGAGAGCAAACGCGCTGTCACGCGGAATGAGAAAAAGGATGTTGCTCGGTGCTTTTCCGTAAACGCGCAGGAAAATACCGACGACCACGAGTTCCGGTCCGCCGACAAATTCCGGTACATCTTCAATTGGAACCAGTGCCACCTGCGGCACATTCATCTCGATGCGATGCTGGATCAGACGGGAAAGTGCCGTTGCGGAGTTGCCCGCGCCGACATTTCCGATCTCCTGCAGCACATCGAGCTGCATATCCGACAGATCTGTCAGGTCTTCCCCTTCTACAGTCATGGACTCAATCCTTTTCTCATGCGGTGCAATTCTTTAAGGAAGCACTGAACACGCCGATGTTACTTTGCCTCCTTGAGCCCGACGATCTCCTCCAGGTTGAGCAGGATGATCAGTCGACCTCTGATATTTCCAATACTGCTGATAAACTTGCTGCTCTCGCGCGCATTGGTTGCCTTCTTCGTATCGACAGGCGCGTTTTCGAGACTCAGCACCTCTGTCACTGCATCGACGAGCATGCCGACATGGACATCCTCGACCGATACCGTAACGATACGCGTACGATCGGTATACGGCGTCTCCGCGAGACCAAGGCGCTGTTTGAGATCAATGACCGGAAGAACAGCACCACGCAGGTTGATGACACCCTTGATGAAGTCCGCCGAATAGGGGACACGGGTGATATCGGTGAGATTGCGGATCTCCTGCACGTTCAGAATGCTGACACCATATTCTTCATCACGCAGGTTGAATGCCACGTACTGGTTGTTCTGCGGCGCGCCGCCCTGATTCATATCCTCTGCCATCTTCTTTTCCCTCCCCTGCTCACTGCTGAATCATCGTTGCGACATCGAGAATGAGTGCAACTCTACCGTCGCCAAGCACCGTTGCTCCGCCGAAGAGCTTGAGTCCGGCGAAGAGGTTCCCCAGTGTCTTGATCACGATTTCCTGCTGACCGATGAGGTTGTCCACCACGATGCCTGCCTTCGCCTCGGCGGCATGGACAACGACAACAAAGAGCTCCTCGGAGTCCTTCACATGCGGTACCTGCAGTGCCTCCTCCATGCGGACGATCGGAATGATCTCACCACGCAGGACGATGACCTCCTTGTTCTGGATGGTCTGGATATCCGTCGGTTCAATGTTGACTGTGCTGTCGATGGAGGTGAGCGGAATAGCGTACATCTCTTCCTGTACACGGACAAGCATCGCCTGGATGATCGCGAGCGTCAGCGGAAGCTTGATCTTAAAGATGGAGCCCTCGTCGATGTGCGTCTCTACATCGACGTGCCCGGAGAGTGCCTCGATCTTGCTGCGTACAACGTCCATGCCGACGCCGCGTCCCGAGATATCGGTGATCTTCTCTGCCGTGGAGAAGCCAGGCAGGAAGATGAGGCGGACGGCATCCGCATCGTCAAGGCGGTCTGCCTCATCCTGCGTGATCATGCCCTTTTCGACCGCTTTGCGGCGAATCTTATTGGCGTCAATGCCCGCGCCGTCATCCGTAATCATGATGACGACGTTATTTCCTTCGTGACGTGCAATCAGGCCGACCTCACCGACGCGCGGCTTGCCCTTTGCCTCACGGGCATCGGGACTCTCAACGCCGTGGTCGAGGGAGTTTCGCAGAAGATGCATGATCGGATCGCCAATCTCGTCGATAACGGTACGGTCAAGTTCCGTCTCTTCGCCCTCGATGGTGAGGTTGATCTCCTTGCCCAGTTCCTTCGATACGTCGCGCACCATGCGCGGAAAACGGTTGAACACGGCACTGACTGGAACCATGCGGACCTTCATGACGATGTTCTGCAGATCGCCCGTCACACGATCCATCTGTTCGAGGGTCTCCATGAGATCACTCATGCGATGAGTCTGTCCGATCTGTTCAAGGCGCACCTTATTGATAACCAACTCGCCCATGAGGTTCATGAGTGTATCGAGTTTCTCGATGTCGACGCGGACGCTCTGACTCTGGTGCTGCTTCTTCGGAGCCGCCTTTGCTCCTTCCTTCTTCGCCGGAGCTGCGGCCTTCTTTGGCGCAGCGGCTGCTGCGGCTGGAGCGGCAGGAGCCGGCTCAGCCGGCTTGGCGAGCGCATCAGGATCGAGCTCCTCCACACCGATGTCCTCGATCTCAGAGACGGTATCAACGGCATTCGTCACAGCCTCAGCGTCGCTTGCCGTTGCGAGTACGATATCGAAGCTGCGCTCAAATTTCTCCTGCTCGAGATCCTCTGCCGGGGGAACGCTCTTGATGACATCGCCGATCTCATCCAATGCATGCATGACCATGACGGAACGCGCTGCCTTGAGCACACAGCTCTCCATCAGCGTAACCTTGACATGGAAGACGTTCATCCCGGCGTCCTTCGCCTTTTTCATGACATCGAGGTCGATGTCATCAATGCCGAGATCGCTCCCCGCTCCGCCGGATGCATCACCCGCCGCCGGGGCAGCCGAAGCTCCCCCTGCAGCAGGAGTTGCCGCCGGAGGAGGCGTTCCCTTGGAGATAGAGCTGAGCTTAGCGACGAGGTCGGAGACATCGACGACATCCTCCGCCTCACCGTTGCCGACGCTATCCACCATCTGCTCCAGTGAGTCAAGGCACTTGAAGAGCGTGTCCATGATGTCCTCGTTGAGCTTCAGCTGTTCCTTGCGGACAAGGTCAAGGACGTCTTCCATCTCATGCGTCAGCTCCGCGATCTTCGCGAAGCCCATCGTCGCAGACATGCCCTTCAGCGTGTGAGCGTTGCGGAAGATGTCGTTGACGACACTGATCTCCTCCATGTTCTCTTCGAGGCGCAAAAGGCCTTCGTTCAGGGACTGCAGATGCTCATGCGACTCATCCAGGAACATATCCATATACTGGTTATCCATTGATATTCCCCCTACTTCCTATCTTCTCACAGCCGCCTGAATCGCTCCCGCGATCTTGGGCAATGGGCATATCTCATCGGCCAGCCCTGCGTCGACCACGGATTTTGGCATTCCGTAGACGACACAGGTCGCTTCATCCTGCGCAATGCAGTAGCCGCCATTTTGCTTGATCCGGCGCATCCCTTCCCTACCGTCACATCCCATCCCCGTGAGAATGACGGCGACGACATCGTTCCCTAGATGCGCCACAGAGTCGTACATGACATTCACCGCAGGACGGTGATTTCCAACGGGCGGCTCATCGCTAAGTGCGATACGCCGTCCCCCCGCCTCCTGCCGAACGCGCAGCTGCCGATTCCCCGGCGCGATATAGACGCAGCCGGGCCGCAGCACATCGCCGTCGCAGGCCTCCCGAACCTCAACACGGGCAACTCCGTTCAGGCGCTCCGCCAGCGCTCCTGTGAATCCTGCCGGCATGTGCTGAACGATGACGACGGGACAGGGGAAATGTTCCGGCAGCCCCGTAATGACCGTCTGCAGTGCCTGTGGCCCGCCTGTCGATGAGCCGATGGCGACAATTCGACGGTTCTGTGGGGCTCCGCGGACATGGGCCTTACAATGCTGTAAATCAGTCATTCTTCACGCGCTCCACTTGAGCACGCTGCACTTGGAAGAGATAGCGGACAATCTTATCCCTCATGCTGCGTGACAATGCCAGAAACTGGATGCCGATGTGATAGACCGGCGTATCGCCCTCACGCTCCACGCGCGTTACGCGCATCACCTTCGACATCATCTCAATCGTCCCAATGCCGGGAATATCATTGATATCGAGTGCCACGCCGGTATCGATGGGCAGGCGCTGCGGCCAAATAAACGAAAGTCCGCTGCCGCTGAGATCAACGATCGGCACATTCGTCGGCGCATCAATCGTCCCCTCGGCGTCGATGTGGCGGATCGTCGCCGTAAGATTTACCTTGGTACGGAATAGCCCACGCTTCTGGAAGCGCTCGACAAACTCAGGGATGGAAATGCGCAGCGTCGGAATACGCCCATCATGACGTCCATGCCCGCGGTGTACGCTAAAGAAGCGATAGTGACAGCCATCGCCCCCTGCAAGTACATACAGATTCTCGCCGACACGGGGGATGATCGGAACGAGCCGCTCATCCACGGGCATCGCGACGATGAGATCATCGCCGACAATGTCCTCTATGCGGCTGGTATATCCGGAAGTCCCCTCCTCGGTATTTTCAAAGAATATTTCCAATCGCTGTCCGATGAATAAAATACTCCTTGCCTCTACCAATTCGCCCGCCATCTAAAATTTCCTCCTTGGCTAAGCCGAAAAGTTAAAAATTTGTTGCAAAAAACCTTTCCAGCCTCTTTTTACTTTCATTTCTTCCCCGGTGATAATCGCCTCTGCCAGTGCATCAATGCAGCGCGCCGCCGCAGATGTGGGTGCCGCCTTGATGAGCGGCTGCTGACGCCGTACTGCCCTCGTCACGGAGGCGTCCTCAAAGACATAGCCGAGGCAGTCCACGGGCATGTGCAGGAACTTCTCTGCTGCCCGTTGGAGTTTCAGTGCAACCTCGCGACTCTCTTTTGGCTCATAGACACGATTGATGACGAGGCGGAGATTTTTCTGTACGGCGTAGATGCTGTACGCCTTCATGACGGCGTACGCATCTGTCAGCGAGGTCGGCTCCGGCGTCGTCACGAGGATCACCTCGTCCGCCGCGAGGATAAAGTCCATCACATTGCGCCCCAGCCCTGCGCCTGTATCAACGAGGATCACATCGGCACGCGCGGCACAGTCGGCGAGCTTCTGCTGCAGGAGCAGCTTCTCCGCACGATCGTATTCCAGAGCCTTCTCAATGCCCGAGCCGCCCGAGATGTACTGAACACCATGCGGCGACGCAACGATCACATCGTCCAGTTTGATCTCCGGCCGCAGGAGATCGAGCAGATGGCGCCGCGACGAGGTGCCGAGCATCACGTCGACATTCGCCATTCCGAGGTCGGCGTCGATGACGAGCACGCGATACCCCTTATCGCGCATTGCAATCGCCAGATTGACGGCGATGTTGGTCTTTCCGACACCGCCCTTCCCGCTGGTGATCGCAACGACGCGTACATCTGCCCATGCCTTCGCCTGAGCAGACGAGAGCATCGGCCGTTCCGGCACTGTCTGCTGCGCAGGGGGAGGCGGCTGCGCCTCCGTGGGGGCAGGCTCTCCCTCGGCACCGACCATCTGTCGCAGCCGCGTTGCCTGATCTGTCATATCATTCCCTCAAAAGCAGTTCCGCCAGCTGCTCCGCTGTCGCCGGAATGATGTCGTCCGGCACGCTCTGTCCGTTGGAGAGAAACGAAAGAGGCAGTCCGCGGTTGGCAAGAAGATTGAGCACCATCCCGAACGTCTGCGTCTCATCCATTTTCGTAAAGATGATGCAGTCGGGTTTGCACGGAGCAAAGCGTTCAATGATCTGCACGGCATCCTGCTCCTTCGTCGTCGCGCTGACGACGAGGTGCTTCTCCATCCGCGCATACGCGGCAAGCAGCGAGGTCAGCTCCTCCATCTGGAATTCGTTGTACTGGCTGCGCCCCGCCGTATCCACGAGGACAAAATCCTTGCTGCGGTGACGCGCAATCGCCTTTTTGAGATCTGCTGCCGAGTAGACGACCTCGACGGGAAGCCCCAGAATCTCCGCATATTTTTTGAGCTGCTCCACCGCCGAGATGCGATAGGTATCTGCCGTGATAAGCGCTCCCTTGAGATTCTGCTCCAGCACAAAATGCGCGGCGATTTTTGCGAGTGTCGTTGTCTTACCGACGCCCGTCGTGCCGATGAAGGCATAGACACGCGCGCCGTGCGTCCCGGGTTTCAGTCCATCGGTGAACTGCATCACCTGTGACAGGTAGCCCGCCAAAACACCTGCAGCGCGGGGGTCAAGGCTGTCGAGATTCGCATCGGCGATGGGAATCTTCCCCGCCATATCCTCGCACAGTTCCTCACGGACATCCTGCTTGACGAGCGCATCACGGATGGAGACCACCTCTTTGGGTTTGTTTGCCGCCATCATGGAGGCGAGCATCGTCTTCATCTGCGCAAGCTCATCCTCGAGCATGCGGATGCGCTCTGCCGAGCGGTCCTCATCTGCCACAGGGGCAGATGGCTGGGCTGCTGGCAGCTCTGCCACAGGCGTGGGCTGAGGCACCGTCTCATAGGCGGGTGCCTGCGCCGGAGCAGCGACAGGGGGCTGTGCCGGCGGAACATAGCCATCCTGCGGATAGGCGGGTGCCGGGGGTACCGGTGGTTCCACCGGTGCAGCAGGCGGCGCCGCATAGGGCAGCTGCACCACGTCGGGGGCGTAGACATCGTACACGGGCCCCGCCTGAGGGGCGGCTCCTCCCTCTGAACCTGCCGTTTCATTCATCCGATATCGGTTCACCACATTGGTCGGCAGGATCGGCGATGCCGGGGGAACATAGGCCGGAGACGGCTGCGGCGCCCGCTGCTGTGATTCATCCACCGCAGCAGTCACCTCGATCATCTCCGCGCCGCCAAGAACACCCCCCTCACGATATTTCTTCGTGTGGAGGAGCACGGCATTACTGCCGAGTTCGTCCTTGATCTGCTCCATGGCCTCCTTGACCGAGGATGCGCGTACCGTTTTAACCTGCACTTAGATCTTCACCACCCCAAGGATTTGAATTTCAACATTCTGTTCGATTTCCGCGTGCGAGAGAACAATGAGGCCCGCGATCGAGCGCTCAACTAAATTACGGAAATACGGACGCACCGTCGGACTCGTGAGCACAATCGGCTGATAGCCCTGATCAGTCAGCTTACGGAGCTGTTCCTGCAGCGCCGTAAGGAGTTTCTGCATCGTATCAGGGTCGAGGCTGACATAGGAGCCATGCTCGGTCCGCTGTACGCTGCCCGCGATCTTGTTCTCGATGGCAGGATCAAGCGTAATGCAGGGGAGCACCCCGTTCTGGACGTTCTGCTGCGTGATCTGCCGCGCCATGGCGTGACGGACATACTCCGTCAGGACGTCCGTATCCTTCGTTGCTGGCGCGTAGTCGGCAAGCACCTCCAGAATCGTGCTCATATCGCGGATCGAGATGCGCTCGCTCAGGAGATTGGCGAGCACCTTCTCCACTTCGCCCACGGTGAGCAGATTCGGAACGACCTCCTCGACGAGAGCCGCGTTGGTCTTCTGGAGATTGTCGAGCAGGTTCTGCGTCTCCTGACGCCCGAGGATCTCCGCCGCATGCTCCTTGATGATCTCCGTCAGGTGGGTGGCGAGCACGGAGACCGCATCCACGACCGTGTAGCCGTTCAGCTCCGCCTGCTCGCGTTCGTTCTCCGAGATCCAGAGTGCGGGGAGACCGAACGCCGGCTCCGTCGTCTCGATGCCCGGCACCTCCTCAAAGACGGTTCCCGAGTTCATCGCGAGATAGTGGTCGAGCATCAGCTCGCCGCGCGCAATCTCCACGCCCTTCAGCTTGATGATGTAGGCATTGGGTTTGATCTGGATATTGTCGCGGATGCGGATGGTCGGCACGACGAGTCCGAGCTCCAGTGCACATTGGCGGCGAATCATGACGATGCGGTCGAGGAGATCGCCGCCCTGCCCCGTATCGACGAGCGGGATAAGGCTGTAGCCGATCTCGAGCTCCATCGGATCAACCTGCAGGAGCGAGACGATATTTTCGGGCGTCGTTGCTTCCTTCTTTGCCTTGGCTTTCTGCTCGACCTGCTGGACTTCCTGCTCCACCGCCTGACCACGATGGAGATTCCATGCGATGAAGCCGCAGAGTGCCGCGAGGGTAAAGAACGGAATGCCCGGCAGTCCCGGCATGATGGCGAGGAAAAGGAGCACACCCGTGAGAATCATAAAGATGCGCGCGTTGCGGAAGAGCTGCTTGACGAGATCGCCGCCGAGGTTCCCCTCTGCCGCCGAGCGCGTGACGATGATACCGGTTGCCGTCGATATGAGGAGCGCAGGGATCTGTGCGACGAGCCCCTCACCAACAGTCAGCAGCGTATAGGTCTGGAGTGCCTGCGCCGCATCCATATCGCGCTGGAGCATCCCAATGACAAAACCGCCGCTGATGTTAATCATCATGATGACAATGGCGGCGATGGCATCGCCCTTGACAAACTTCGATGCACCGTCCATTGCGCCGAAGAAGTCCGACTCGCGCTGCACCTTCTCGCGGCGGCGCTTCGCCTCCGCATCTGTAATTGCCCCTTGATTGAGATCCGCGTCGATCGCCATCTGTTTGCCTGGCATCGCATCGAGGGTGAAGCGCGCCGACACCTCAGCAACGCGTTCCGAGCCCTTCGTGATAACGATGAAGTTCACAATGACGAGGATAACGAACACGATAAAGCCGACGACCGCATTGCCGCCGACAACAAAATTTCCGAATGCCGTAATGACCTCGCCGGCGTTCGCATTGAGCAGAATCAGACGCGTTGACGAGATATTCAGCGCCAGCCGAAAGAGCGTCGTAATGAGGAGGAGCGATGGAAAGACGGATAGATCCAGTGCCTCCACATTGTAGATCGCCGACATGACGACGAGCAATGCAATGGTGATATTGAGACAGATCAGGACATCCAATAAGACCGTCGGCAGTGGAATGATCATCATAATGACGATCGTCACGATGGCGACGGCGATCAGAACATCGCTGTATCGCTGTATGAAACTGCCGGACGAAAGAGGATTTACACTGCCGGTCTGCGGTGCTGCCATGCTCTTACTCACTCCCCTTGTTCCCGTTTCTCTTACGTGGATATATGATCCACCATATAACATTATATCAAATATTGAAATCTCGTCAAATGATAAATGTGTTCTTAGAGCACTGATTGTACAGGTGTATCAAAGTCTGTCCGAGTGGCATAGAAGTTCGTTCTGCTTCCACTGTTTTCCTTACGCTCCGCGTCGTGCATGCTTCAGACGGTAAACGTATGCCAGCACTTCAGCGACCGCTTGGTAGAGCTCCTGCGGAATCGCATCACCGATCTGCACGGCCGCATAGAGGGCACGCGCGAGCGGTTTGTTCTCGATGATCGGGACACGCGCCTCACGTGCGATCTCCTTGATGCGCTGCGCAACGAGATCCTGTCCCTTCGCAACGACCAGCGGCGCCGACATCCCCTGCTGATAGGAGAGTGCAATCGCATAGTGGGTCGGGTTTGTGACGATGACATCCGCCTTTGGCACTTCCTTCATCATACGCGCCATCGCCATCTGCCGCTGTTTCTGGCGAATCTTTCCCTTGATCTGCGGGTCGCCTTCAGACTGCTTCATCTCATCCTTGACTTCCTGTTTGGTCATCTTGAGATCCTGCGTCGTCTGCCACTTCTGGTAGCCATAGTCCATGAGCGCCATAATCATGATGACACCGATAACGATGAACGCCATCTGGAAGATGATCTCCGCCACAAGTGCAAGGCTCGTTGTCAGGTCGAAGAACATGAACTGCGGCATCGCGAGAATCTGTTCATGGATGAATCGGTAGAGAAAAAAACCAATGACGAGAATCTTGAAGAATGACTTCGCCAGCTCGACGAGCGAACGCTTGGAGAAGATGCGCCCGAAGCCGTTGATTGGATTCAACTTGTCCAGTTTGAACTCAATGGACTCGGTGTTGAACGTGAGCCCGACCTGAAAGAAATTGATCGCCAAGCCAATCAGCATGATCGCAAACATGACGGGAAAAGCGGTCTTGGCGAGCACAACAATGATGCCGATAAAGATGTGAATAATGTTCTCCGTGTCGACGCTCTGGTTCAGATTTGTGAACACATACGTGGTATAGGATGCAATCGAAAGATAGATCGAGTCCCACAGGAGCTTCAGTGTAAAGAACCCCACGAGCAGTACGAATGCCGTGTTCAGCTCCTGGCTGCGTCCGACCTGCCCCTTCTTTCGCGCGTCGGCGCGTTTCTTTGCCGTCGGCTCTTCCGTCTTTTCCCCGCCTGCGAAACGCTGGAGGTCAAAGACGAACGTCGCCCTATTGGAGGGCGCGTATCGCAAGTGATATATTTCCATACATTTCATTGAACAGCACATCCAGGAATAAGACATAGAACGGAATGATCATTGAGAGCACGGTGATGCCGATCATCAGCTGCATTGGAATGCCGACAACAAAGATGTTCATCTGCGGCATCGTACGCGAGAGGATGCCGAGGCCCACATTCGTGAGAAGAATGGCGAAAGTGATCGGCATGGCGATCTTCATTCCCGTGAGGAAAATTGTGCCCGTGAAGTTTGCTATGAGCATCGCCAGCGACAGATTCCCCTCCATTCCCGCAAGGGGAACGACGCGGAAGCTCTCAACGAGCGCCGCCAGAATCATGTGATGTCCGTTCGTCGCAAGGAGGACGATCACCGCCAAATTATAAAGAAAACTTCCGATAAGCGGTATCTGCTGACCGGAAGTCGGGTCGACAACATTGACGATGGCAAACCCCACCTGCATATCCATGACCTTGCCCGCCATCGTGATGGCGGCAAAGGAGATATACGCCACAAAGCCGATCAGCCAACCAATAAAGAGTTCACCGAGGGCAGTCACGCCGAACATGATGACATTCTCCGGGACATAGGGCGTTCCCAGCCCATCCACCACCGGAAAGAGCAGGATCGTGATGGCGAGTGCCGTACCTACGCGAAAATAGATGGAGATGTTCATACTGCCAAAGAACGGCGATATGAGGAAAATCCCGCTGACCCGTACAAGCATCAGCAGGAATACGGCGATATGCCCCTGAAGCAGCTCATACAGATCCATGTGCCGCCCTCCTCATCGCAGGTACATGGGGAGGTTGATAAAGACGTTCGATACATACTCCACCATGATGCGCAGCATCCAAGGACCGAAGATCAGAATGGCGACAAACACCGCAATAATCTTCGGAATGAACGCCAGTGTCTGCTCCTGAATCGATGTCGTCGCCTGGAACACCGCCACCAAGAGGCCGACGATCAGACCGAGCCCGAGCATCGGGGCGGAGACCAGAAGAACGATCATGAGAGCTTCCTGTGCGAGCTGAATGACCAAATCTCCGGACATATCAGCGCCTCCCCATCAGCGGAAACTCATGATGAGCGACTGAATCAAGAGATGCCACCCATCGACCATAACGAACAGCAGAATCTTAAACGGCAGGGAGATCATGACCGGCGGCAGCATCATCATACCCATGGACATGAGGGTACTTGCGACGATCATATCGATGACGATAAACGGAATATAGATCATAAAGCCGATCTGGAATGCCGTCTTGAGCTCACTGATGATGAACGCGGGAATGAGCGTAAACGTCGACACATCCTCCGGGCCATCGGGACGCGGCGCATCCGACAGGTTGACAAAGAGTGCGAGATCAGACTCCCGCGTCTGACGCAGCATGAATTCACGCATTGGGTCTACGATGTTCTCCAGCGCCTGCTCCTGTGTAATCTGTCCTTCAAGATAGGGCTGTATGCCGTTCTCGTTTGCCTGTCCCCAGTAGGGCGCCATGATGTAAAACGTCAGAAACAGCGACAGCGCGATGACCACCTGATTCGGCGGTACATTCTGCGTCGAGAGCGCGTTGCGCAGGAAGCCGATCACCACAACGATGCGGACAAAGGACGTCGTCATAACAAAGATCGCGGGCGCAAGCGACATGACCGTGAGCACGGCAAGCACCTGCATGCTGGTCGCAACATCCTGTGGATTGTTGGACGTACCGACCCCGACATTGACCGTTGGGATCAGCGGGGCAGCAGATGCATGCCCCACACCGAGGAGCAGGAACGCCGCAGCACCCAACATCAGAAAAATGCGCCCCAATTCCTTTCCCCCATTCCTCTCTGTCCGCCTACTTCCGGAAAAGCGGCGGGATTTTCTGCACGAAATCCGAAAGAGACCCGAACTGCTCGCTGAATACGCCGCCCTCCATCGGAGCGGCACTGCGGATCTCCTCAAGCGTCTCCGGATCGTCGATCTCCGTGATCAGACGGATGTTGGCATCCGTCACGCCGAGCACGAAGACACGCCCGAAAAGTTCCACCACGCAGACCGAGCGATTCGGGCCAAGCGGCAGCTGTAAGTAGACCTGTCCGCCGCGCGCCGCAAGCGTGCGCATGGAGCTCTTGCCAAAGGCGCGTGCGACGAGATAGGCGAGGATGACCACGAATGCAAAGACAGCAAAAAGGCTGACCACATAGGCGACCGTCGACCACCATGATACGGCCGACGGGCGCGGGTCAGCCTCTTGATATCCGGCTAAATATCCGCCGCCCGTCTCACCTGCGGCAGACACATCCCCTGTACATAGAGCAAAGAGCACGCATCCGAGCAGCAAGGACAGAGTCAATATCCACGCACGCATCAGCCGACGGCTTTGCGGATTGCCTCCAGAACGCGGTCTGCCTGGAACGGCTTCACGATGAAGTCGCGCGCCCCCGCCTGGATGGCCTCGATAACCATGGCCTGCTGTCCCATTGCGCTGCACATAACGACCTTGGCGCCCGGATCGACCTTCTTGATCTCCTTGACTGCCGTGATGCCATCCATCTCCGGCATCGTAATATCCATGGTCACGAGATCCGGCTTGAGCTCCTGGTACTTCTCCAAGGCCTTCATGCCGTTCTCTGCCTCACCAACGATCTCATAACCGTTCTTCGACAGGATGTCCTTCACCATCATTCGCATAAAAGCTGCATCATCAACGACCAGAACGCGAGTTGCCATTTTCTCATCTCTCCTTAATCCGACAGAACATCCCCTATTCCCAAGGGCATTACCTGCACACAGCGGTGCTTCCTAAATCGCTCTCATTATAGCGAAATATGCCTTCGGTGACAAGGATTTTCTACACTTCTCTTTCCGGTGAATTGCATCACTATGCCGCAACTCCCCGGGAAATACGGATCAGCGCGGCTGTCCGTACTTCTTCAAGACATTCTTTCCGTCACTGGAGACGTGCCGCACGCTCAAGCGGGCTGACGATCTCCGTGATGCGGACGCCGAAGTTCTCGTCGATGACAACAACTTCCCCCTTTGCCAGATACTTTCCGTTGACCATGATGTCCACGGTCTCTCCGGCAAGTTTATCAAGCTCCACGATCGACCCCTTCGTCAGATCGAGGATCTCCTTGATGGACTTCTTTGTGCGGCCGAGTTCGACATTGACCTGCAGAGGTACGTCGAGAATTAGGCCGATATTGGCATCATTGACCTGCACCGGTACCGTGCTGAGCGGCGTAAACTGCGCAGACTGTACGGGGACATTCGATGCGACATGTGGCTGCATAGGCTGTGCTCCATATCCATTACTTGCCGGCGCCGCAGCGGCTGCTGCCGGTGCCGAAGCGGGTGCTGCGGCAGGTGCCGCCGGCGGCGATGCCGCAGCGGCTGCGATGGCTTCTTCCTCATTATCGACATCGGGCTGCTGGTTCATCAGCGCATCGACCATCTCACGTGCGACATCGAGCGGCAGCAGCTGCATGATCTCGCTGTCGATGAGACCATCCACCTCCATGCGGAACGATGCCTGCACGATGGGATCCGCCTTGTCGAGCAGCTTTGAGACAACCTCCTCCGTCCCGAGATCGACGAGCGTCACAACGGGCGGAGTGATATCCACCTTCTTGTTGAACATCGAGGAGAGCGCGGTCGCAACGCTGCCCATCATCTGATTCATGGACTCGCTGACCGCACTCATGTGGATCTCGCTGAGTTCCTCGTCGGGGTTCGTCCCGTCGTTGCCCATCATCAGATCGGCAATGATCGCCGCGTCCTTTGCCTGGATGCAGAGAACATTGTTTCCCTCGATACCGATGCTGTAGCCGACCTCAACCACGAGGAATGGGATGGGGTATTTCTCCTTCAGCTGCCTCATGTTGGAGATGGAGACCGTCGGCGTCGTGATCGACACCTTGCGCCCAAGGAGGACGGAGAGTGTCGTCGCCGCGCCCCCCATGGAGATATTGCCGATCTCACCGAGGGCATCCCGCTCCATATCCGTTATCGTATCTCCGGTGGGAGCCGCACCTGCAGCAGATGCGTCGTCCGAGGCTGCCGCGTCATCCGCAGGCGCATCATCGCCGCCTCCACCGTTCAGGAGGGCGTCTATCTCCTCCTGGGAGATCATATCGTCACTCATTCGCGTCGTCCTCCCCTTCTATAATCCCGGAAATCTGTACGGCCATGCGCTTTCCGGCCGTACCCGGACGCGCGAGGAACTTTGGATTCGACCCGACGTAGCAGACCAGCTCATCCTTTGTCATGGTATCGAGCTGGAGAACATCACCGAACCCAAGAGTCAGAAACTCGTTGATTGTCACGTGGATCTCACCGAGCTGCACCGCAAACGGCACGGAGGTGCGCTCAATCTTGCGCTGCAGCTCCGCGACCTGCTCCGGCGAGCTCTCACGCTCCATGGAGGACGCCACCCAGAACGATGTCGTCAGCTTCGACATCACCGGCTCGAGCACCAGATATGGGATACAGATGTTCATCATGCCCTCGACCTCGCCCATCTTGATATGGATCGTGATGAGCACGACCATATCGCTCGGCGGAACGATCTGGGCAAACTGTGGGTTCGTCTCCATCGTCTCGAAGTTCGGACGGAACTCCACGACGTTGCTCCACGCCTCTCGGAAATAGTTCGTCACCGTATCGATGAACCGGCGCATCACCGCCGCCTCAATATCCGTCAGCACACGGGGCTTCACGCCCGGCCTGCCCTCACCGCCGAAGATGCGGTCGATGTAGGCAAGCGAAATGTCCGTACTGAGCTCGATGATGATATTTCCCTTCAGCGGCGGCAGTGCAAGGATGCCGATCACGGACGGGTTCGCCATGGATTGAACGAATTCCTGATACGTCATCTGCTCGACGGACAGCACCTCGATGTCGATCATCGTGCGCAGGCTCGCCGACAGATAGGTATTCAGGAGACGCGAAAAACTTTCATGCAGCATGAACAGCGTCCGCATCTGATCCTTGGAGAACCTGTCCGGCCGTTTGAAGTCGTAGACCTTGACCTTGCGTTCCTCTTCCTCCGCCTTGACTTCCTCGGCGGAAACCGAGCCATCCGAAAGTGCCGAAAGAAGCTTGTCTATTTCGGATTGAGACAGTACGTCCTCAGCCAAGACTCTTCCCCCTTCCCTTTGTGCAGCACTTCATCGAACTTACTGCAGCAGGAAGCTCGTGATGTAAACATCGTAGACCGATCCCTGTCCAAGGCGGTCATTCAGGGCGTCTTTCAGCTGCTTCTTCAGCGCGTCCTGCTTGGTTGCGTCGAACTCCTCAAGCGGCGCAGCACGCAGGAACTGCATCGTCGTATCGAGAATCTTCGTCTCCGCGACGGGGTTGACCTTGCCGTCCTTCACCACATCGGACTTGCCGGGATTGAGCTCCATGACAATGCCCGCCTTGAGATACTTGCCGGCACGACCACCGCCAACATTGACCAGGATGCCTTCCTTCGGATCGCCGAGCTTGTAGAACACGCCCGGATCATGGCTCGCCTTGCTGCTGCCTCCATCCTCCGCATGAGATGGGGACTCCGCCTGTGAGAAGATGTAGTATGAGATCCCTCCGGCTGCTGCCACTGCAACGAGAACCGCCACAACCACCACGACGATCATCATCAACATCGGTGATTTCTGCTTTGGCTGTTCTGCTACCTGCTCTTCCTTTTCCTCCGCCATGAGTAAATTCCCTCCCTAAAAATGACTACGAAGCCGCAGCGGCTCCACACCGGGGCACTCCCTTGCCGCATAGAAGAACACTGTTCTTTCATTATAGCAAAGGAATAGAAATTCGCCAACTAATTTTGATAGAGCGCACGCCGATACTTTACCGTGCGGCGCACGATTTCCTCCATCGGCTCCTCGACGATCAGCTTTTTTCCGTTGGTGAGTGTGATGACCGTGTCCGGTGTCTCCTCGATGCTTTCGATGATCTCTGCATTGAGGACAAACTCGCCCTTCTTGTTCGTCTTGGAGTTGAACTTCGTCAGCATGATCATGACAGGCTTCCCCTCCATTCCCTTTTTTCAGTCTTCCCTACGTACAGAAAAAGCATTGAAAACTCTACCTGATATACTTTCGCCGTCGTCTTCACTTTTCCTTTTTTTTTACG
Organism: Selenomonas sp. oral taxon 136; assembly: GCF_001554015.1. Taxonomy (NCBI): domain Bacteria; kingdom Bacillati; phylum Bacillota; class Negativicutes; order Selenomonadales; family Selenomonadaceae; genus Selenomonas; species Selenomonas sp. oral taxon 136. The sequence continues at coordinate 1,729,940 of NZ_CP014239.1, read as the reverse complement.
ACGTTTTTTTCATCACAGCTTAAATTTTTAACAAAAAAATATATCGCCAAAAAAATCATCCGAGCTGCGCGAGAAATGCCAATGAGCGAAGCGGTCGGCCGACGAGTTCCTGCACATGGGCGAGCACCAGACTCTCCGCCGCCATCAGTGTGCCCCCGCGCACACGCAGCGGCGCGGGATGCTTCCAGTCAATCTGCCGTAGTTCCGTGAGCAGCGTGCGCAGCTCTGCGGAAAACGGCATGGCTCCCTCCCCCGCACAGTCCGCGCAGAGCGCGCCGCCCTCCGCTGCGTGAAAGAACGCATCGCCTGAGATTTTAGTGCCGCAGTGAAGGCAGTGATCATAGGTCTGCTGCAGCCCTGCCGCATCCAGCGTGCGCAGCACGGCAGCAAGCGCGGTAACACGCGGCTGCCGCGTCTCAAACGCCGTCATGATCTGCGCGAGTGCATCGAAAAACGTCTCATCTTCTACGCCCTCGGGCATGAACGCACAGACGACCTCCGCTGTAAAGGTCGCATAGGCGAGCGCCGCGAGATCATCCGCGATCCGATGGTGAGAAGCGCGTACGGAGGCCGTCTTGACTGTCTCAAGCCGCGTCCCCTCCGCGAGCTGCAGATCCGCATGGACGAACAGCTGCATTGCCCCGGCCAGGGGGCTGCGCGGGCGGCGGCAGCCGAATGCCGCCGCCCGCACGAGCCCATGTTCCTTCGTATATAGCGTCACGACCTTGTCCGCCTCGCCCCAGCTGCGTGTACCGAGGACGACCCCCTCCGCTCCGTAGATTGCCATCTACGCGTGCCTCTCCGGTCCGTCGTCCATCGCAGCAGGCGTCTTGCGGACATTCTTCTGTGTGATGTCCTTTTTTCGCTCCGCCATCGGCATCACCGCTCCCGCCGTCAGCATATACTGGAGCGCCTCCTCCTTCGATATGTTGATCGTCACGGCATCCTCCTCACGCACGAGGAGCGTCGTCCCCGAGGTCATATTGAGGCTCCACGGGATAAAGACGCAGAGATAGCCGCCGCCCAGTGCCTCCTGAAAGCGCGGCGGCAGATCCGCCATAACGAAGCCGAGGGCGCGCCCGCCCATGTACGGCACATGAACGACATGCGTGAAATTACTGCTCGAGTCGAGCACCGCCTCGGAGAGCCGCTTGACACTCGTATAGATAAATTTGACAAACGGGATCGTCCCGATCATCGTCTCGCCGAGAGAGATCAGCTTCGCGAGCGCCCAGTTCGTCGAGCCCCAACCGACGAGATAGATCACCGCCATGAGCGTGATGATCCCCATGCCCGGAAAGTAGAACGGCAAATACTGCCCAAGTACCCCCTCGGTGAATCGCAGCGTCCACTCGATGACGAACGCCGTGATGACAACAGGGACGAGCACGAGCAGCCCGTTGACAAAGCGGCGCGAGATACGCCGCATCGCGCGCCGATAGATATGCCCCAGCTGGCCTCTCATCGCTTCCGCCCCCTTTCCTTCTCATGCGGCGCGGCGGTCAGTCCTCCTCGGCAAAGCCGAAGTCGCGCAGCGCTCCCGTCTTGCTGCGCCAGTCCTTGCGCACCTTGACCCAGAGATCGAGATAGGCCTTCGCGCCGAGCAGCGTCTCGACATCCGCACGTGCCCGCTGCCCGATCGTCCGCAGCAGTGCGCCGCGCGCCCCGATGATAATCCCCTTCTGTGAGCTGCGCTCGACGTAGATCACGGCACGGATGTAGACATCCCCCTTAGGGCGCGTCGTCATCTCCTCGATGTCCACGGCGACGGCATGGGGCACCTCGTCCCGCGTCAGTTCAAGCACCTTTTCACGCACGAGTTCCGCAATAATCAGCCGCTCGGGCTGATCGGTCACCATGTCCTCGGGGTAGTACTGCGGCCCCTCGGGAAGTTTTGCCTTGATCTCATCGACCAGCCCTGTAAGATTCTCCTCCTCGCGCGCCGAGATCGGGACAATCGCTGCAAAATCATACGCCTTCGCATAGGAGGCGATCACGGGCAAGCTCTCCTCACGTGGGATGCGGTCGATCTTGTTTACGGCGAGAAGAACGGGCGCGTGTACCTGTGCAAGCTGTACGAGGATATAGCGCTCGCCTGCCCCCATCTTCTCCGTCACATCCACGACGAAGACGACGACATCCACGCCGCGCAGAGCTCCCTCCGTCGCCTTCGCCATATAGCTGCCAAGCGCATCCTGCGGCTTGTGGATGCCAGGCGTATCGAGGAAGATGATCTGTGCGTCCTTCTCCGTCAGGACGCAGAGGATGCGGCTGCGCGTCGTCTGTGGCTTATCGCTCATGATCGCGATCTTCTGCCCGATCAGTGCGTTGATCAGCGTGGACTTCCCGACATTCGGCCGTCCGACGACGGCGACAAATCCCGATTTATGTGTGCTCATCGTGCAATCCCCAGTACATCCATCACATGCCTCTGCTCCTCTTCCATTTCCACCCGATCTTCCTCCTCGATATGGTCATAGCCGAGGAGGTGCAGCATCCCGTGCACCGTGAGAAAGGAAAGCTCCCGCAGAACGCTGTGTCCATACTCCTCCGCCTGTGCCGCCACACGCTCAAGTGAGATCACGAGATCGCCGAGCACCACGCCGTACGGCGCGTCGAGAATCGCGGGTTCCTCGCTCTCCGTAAGGGCAAAGGAGAGGACATCCGTCGGACGATCTACACTGCGATAGTCACGGTTGAGCACGTGGATGTGCGCATCATCCGTCAGCGTCACACTGACCTCTGCACCCATTACGCCGTACAGCTCTCCGACCGTCAGCACGGCACGGCGCACAGCGTCCAGAGCTTCCTGTGGTACGTCAAGATTTTCCGGCTCTCGTCCGATCGTGATCTCCATCGTGCTTCTCCCGTCTCTTTTCCCATGCACCGTACGCCTCAACGATCCGCGTGACGACCTCGTGGCGGATGATGTCGACTGGCTCAAGGCGCACGACACTGACGCCCTTCACACCCCGCAGGATCTGACACGCCTGCCGCAGACCGGAGACCGTACCGCGCGGCAAATCGACCTGCTCAAGGTCACCCGTCACGACCATGCGCGAGCCGAAGCCGAGGCGCGTGAGGAACATCTTCATCTGCGCACCCGTCGTATTCTGCGCCTCGTCGAGGATGACGAATGCGTCCTCAAGGGTACGCCCGCGCATGTAGGCGAGCGGCGCCACCTCGATCAGCTGACGGCTCATCATCTTCTGATAGCCCTCCGTCCCGAGGATGTCCTGCAGGGCATCGTAGAGCGGGCGCAGGTAGGGGTTGATCTTCTCCGTCAGATCCCCCGGCAGGAAGCCGAGATGTTCCCCCGCCTCCACCGCAGGGCGCGTGAGGATGATGCGGCTGACCTCACGGTTGCGGAGTGCCGCCACTGCCATGACGACGGCGAGATAGGTTTTTCCCGTTCCCGCAGGCCCCACGCCGAGCGTCACGGCATTCCGACGGATCGCCGCAAGATAGTCGCGCTGGCCGACGGTCTTCGCGCGCACCTCCCGCCCCTTTGCCGTCACGAGCAGCACCTCGAAGTGGAGGCCATGCAGCTCCTCCGTGCGTCCTGTCCGCACCATGCGTGCCCCGTAGTGCACCTCATGCGTCGTCAGGCGCATCCCCTGCCGATGGCAGAAGAGCAGCTCGCCAATGAGCGTCCGCACCGCGGCGACATCCGCTTCTGCGCCCGTCACCGCAATGCTGTTGCCGCGGCTCACCATGCGGCAGGAGAAGTCCTCCTGCATGATTTGCAGGAAGGCGTCGCGATCGCCGAGAATCGCATACGCCTCCTGCTGATCCTTAAATTCGATGATATCTGTCGTCTCCGCCAAAGGCAGTCTCTCCTATATAAAATACTCGATGGTCGTGTCCGCCGTGCGTCTTGTCCGCAGGTCAAAGAGCAGCACCGCCTCACGCGATGCCACGGGACCGAGCGCGTACAGCTCCTTCGTCTCGCGGTTGAAGCAGGAAAAGGGCACGACGCGGTTGTACTCATGCGGATGTTCGCACGTCACCTCGATGCCCTCGCGCGCAAAGGCAGGCTCTGTCTCCTTCACATAGTACGGGTCAAAAAGACGGATGCGATCCCCCGTCACGCCCGTGAGAAGCGCATAGTGCTCGACCTCGTAAAAGAGGCGCACGACCGCGACGCCACCGCGCACGAGCGCATCGTTGACGTGGCCGTGCGCGTCGATGCGCACGCTGTGCCCCGCAATATACTGGCAGGTCAGGGGGAACTGCGTAGCACGCGAGAACCCTTCAAGCCAGTTCGCGAGGTACATCATCGCCATGCGCGAGGTCCCCTCCTTGCATGCCGTGCCATCCATCCCGTAGCAATCGAGGGAGTAGAGCATGACGCTGCGGATGACCTCGGGCGGGATCTCAGCACGCGGAAAGAGATAGCTCATCGCGTCGAGCAGCGCTGTCGGGCCGCAGTCGTACTCCGACATTTGATAGCGCAGAGGAATCTTCATGTATACCCCCCTTTCCGCAGGAGATTCGGCGTCAGGATTGCGAGGATGACGAGCACAATCCCGCCCGCCTGCACGGGGGAAAAATGCGTGCCAAAGATCAGCCATGCAAAGGAAACGCTCGCAACCGGCTCGATTGTCGCCGTGATCGCCGTCTCCGCTGGGCTGAGCCAGCGCAGCCCCAAGGCGAACGCAAAGAAGGCGACCACCGTTCCAAGTCCGATGATCACAAAGAGATCAAACCATGTCTGCGCCGTAAAGAACGCGCCGACATCTGCGATCGCCTGCGTCGCGGGCAGCAGGGCAATCCCCCCGAAAAGCATGCAGACAGCAAGCAGGAAGAAGCGGTCAAAGCGCCGCAGAAGATGTACGGGATAGATCATCGCAAAGACAAACGTCGCCCCTGAGATGAGACTCCAAACGACGCAGTCCGAGGGGACAGAGAGCCGCGTGAGATCGCCGCCCGTCACGAGGAGGAACACCCCCGCCACGGCGGCGGCCACGGTCAGCATCTCTGCCATACGCGGCAGCCGCCGATGGCGCACGGCGAGATAGAGGATCATCAGTGCGGGGCTCGTCGAGCAAATCACCGTCGTCGCCGCCGCATCCCCCGCCGCAATCCCCTTGAAATACGAGAACTGCACGATCATGATGCCCAGGATGCCGTGCACCGCCATGCGCAGGAGCAGACGCGGGCTATGGCGCAGGGTACGTACGCCGCGCTGCAGTCCCCCGCTCCACCACGCGAGCAGGAAGAACAGCCCGCTCGAAAGGAAGAGTCGCACCTGCGTCAGCTCCACAGGGAGATGATGTGACTGGGCATAAAAATCCTGTGCCGCCGTCCCGCTCGCCGCCCACATCGTCCCGGCAAGCAGGACGAGAAGCACCGCCGAGACGTGAGACATCGCGCTCAGGCCTCCTCCTGCTCCCGCTTCACCACATCGGCAATCGCCGTACAGACTTCCTCCAACTGCTTCTGGTCACTGCCCTCCGCCATCACGCGGATGAGCGGCTCTGTGCCCGAGGGGCGCACGAGAACGCGACCCTCACTGCCGAGAATGCGTTTCCCTTCGGCAATTGCATCACAGATGGCAGGATTTTTCTCCCATCCCTCCTTGCTCTTAACGTGCACATTAACGAGGATCTGCGGATAGGTTGTCATCATGGCGTTCAGTTCGGACGCCTTTTTCCCGCTGCGGTGCAGTGCTGAGAGCACCTGCAGTGCCGTGACGAGGCCGTCGCCCGTTGTCGCATGCTCCGCAAAGATGATATGCCCCGACTGCTCACCGCCGATCGCATAGCCGCTGCGGCGCATTGCCTCAAGCACGTAGCGGTCTCCGACCGCCGTCACCTCAACGCGTCCGCCGAGTGCCGCAATCGCCTTGTGGAAGCCGATGTTTGCCATCACTGTCGTCACCACTGTCTTGTGCGGCAGATGCCCCGTGCGCATCATCTCTGCTGCACAGGCGACAAGAATGTGGTCTCCATCGATCAGCGTGCCTGTCTCATCAATACAGAGGCAGCGGTCAGCGTCGCCGTCATGGGCAATGCCGATATCTGCACCGCATTCGAGTACCGTGCGGCACAGCGAGTCCAGATGCGTTGATCCGCATCCGTCATTGATGTTCACACCATTGGGGAGCGCGTGGATCACTTTGACGTCGGCACCGAGGCGGCGCAGGACCTTCGGCATTGCCTCATACGCCGCACCGTTCGCACAGTCGAGGACGATTTTCATCCCATCAAAACGCTCTGTGCACGTACTCACAACATAGTCGATGTACTGATTCAGCAGATCGTCACGGTACTCCACCACGCCGACATCCTTCCCCGTCGGACGTGCCTCATGGTCGCCGCTCTGAAGACCGCGGACGAGTGATTCCAGTTCATCTTCCACTGCATCGGGCAGTTTGTAACCATCCCCGCCAAAGAACTTGATTCCGTTATCGTGAAACGGGTTATGCGATGCCGAGATGACAATGCCTGCACTGGTCTTGTGTTCCCGCGCAAGGTAGGCAATCGCAGGAGTTGGCATAACCCCCGCAAGAAGAGCGACTCCTCCTGCCGAGCAGATGCCTGCCGTCAGTGCCGCCTCGAACATCTCACCCGAGACACGCGTATCGCGCCCGATCAGAATGCGCGGACGCGCCTTGGAATGTGCACCGAAATAAAGTGTCGCCGCGCGTCCGAGCTGATATGCCAGCTCCGGTGTAAGCTCTGTATTTGCGACGCCTCGCACACCATCCGTCCCAAAAAGTCTCACAATAACAGCCTCCTGTGTATCTTCAGCATCATCTGCTGTGCATCGGAATGTGCGGATCCCCACACAGTCACATCCCCTTTATCCTCACCATAATCTACTGTATTCGCTCCAAAAAAGCAAGTGCGGCTTTCATGCCGTCAAGTGCGGCACTCATGATGCCGCCCGCATAGCCTGCGCCCTCGCCGATTGGGTAGAGCCCCGCTGCGCTGATCGACTGCATCGTCACAGCGTCGCGTAGAATGCGGCAGGGCGCAGAGGAGCGTGCCTCCACGCCCGTCAGCGGCACATCCGCCGCACCAAAGCCCGGCACGCGCTGCTCCCAGTGGCGCAGGGCACGTGACAGGGATGCGCTGCACGCATCGGGCAGGATCGTACCCAAGGCAGCAGGGCGCACCCCCGGCATGTACGTCGGAGCAACCGCAAAATCCATCGTCCCCGTCCGCCCGCTCAGGAAATCGCCCACCGCCTGCACGGGCGCACGGTAGTCTCCGCCGCCCGCAGAGAAAGCGCGCCGCTCCAGCTCTCGCTGAAAAGCGATCCCGCCGAGCACCGCCCCGCCGAAATCGGCGGGGGTGACCTGCACCAGGAGGGCACTGTTCGCCGTCCCTGCGTCGCGACGGTAGTTGCTCATCCCATTCGTCACGAGATGCCCCTCCTCCGACGCCGCTGCGACCACCAGACCGCCGGGACACATGCAGAAGGAGTAGACCCCGCGGCCGCCCTCCTCATCCCGATAGGTCAACGCATAGTCCGCCGTCGGCAGGAACGGGCTCCCCGCCGCTGCGCCGTACTGCATCCGATCCACGAAGTCCTGTGGATGCTCGATGCGCACTCCGACGGCAAACGCCTTCGCCTCCATGCGCACACCCGCTCCATGGAGCATCGCATACGTGTCACGCGCCGAGTGCCCGATACCGAGAAACACCGCGCGTGCGGGGATCTGCTCTGCCCCATTCACCGTGAGCGCGGCGATCCGCCCCGCAGTCATCGTGATGTCCGTCACCTGTGTGCCAAAGCGTACCTCGCCACCCATCGCGATGATCTTCTCGCGCAGGCGCTTCACCACCGTGCGCAGCACATCCGTCCCGATATGCGGCTTTTGCAGATACCGTATCTCCTCGGGCGCACCTGCCGCGACGAACGCCTCGATGATCTCGTTCATCCGTGGATCGCGATTGCGCGCCGTCAGCTTCCCGTCGGAGAACGTTCCCGCACCGCCCTCGCCGAACTGGACATTTGACGTGGGATCGAGCCGCCCCGTCCGCCAAAACTGCGCCACATCACGCGTACGCCGATCCACATCCTGCCCACGCTCGAGGACGAGCGGTGCCGCCCCCGCACGCGCAAGCAGCCACGCGGCAAAGATCCCCGCGGGGCCGAACCCCACGACGACGGGGCGCTCACGTCCTTCTTGCGGCGTATAGGGTGGAACACGGAGTGGACCGTGCTCCTCTGCTCGCCCGACCTGCGCGTCGCGACGCAGACGCGTGAGGATGCCGCGCGCGCCGTCTGCCGTCACATCGAGCGTATAGTTCCACCGAATCGGCGCCCCATTCCTGCGCCGTGCATCCAGCGCCTTATGAACGACAATCACCCCGTGCACTGCACAGGGTGATACACCGAGTCGCTCTGCGGCAAGCTCTGTGAGGATGCGTGTCTCATCATACGGCACAGAGAGATTCTTAATGCGTATCATTGCATCGGCCCAACCTTGATCTCCACCGTCACCGTCGGATTCGTCGCCGTCACGCCGGCGGGCAGATGCAGCTTTACCTGCTGCGTACCGCTCTCCTTCACATCCGCGAGGGAGAACTCCTCCGTTTCGATTCCCGTCACCTGATCGAGCGCCTCCTTCGTTCCCGTGATCTCGATGCGCGCCGGCTGCACCGTCACGCTCTCGAGCTTCAGCTGCGGCGGCAGATCACTGCGCGGCTTTGCCTGCACCTCCACCACCTTATGCTGGAGACCGCGCGTCAGCTTGACCGAGATCTCCATCGTGTCCGGATGCATCGTCAGCCCCTGCACTTCTTTTCCGTCCGTATTCAACGCGACCAATGGAATCCCCATCGTCACGTCCTCCTTGCGCCCATTCATATTGAAATAGGCGGCGACGGAAGCGACCTGATCGACGAGGGAGCGCGGTCCTTCGACCGTCACCTTTTCGACGGACTGGCGGACGCGATCCACCGTGAAGCCCTCCGCCGGCGTACCGTTGACCGTCAGCAGCACCGAGAACACGCGCTGAATGATGCGGTCGAGCGTCACATCGATCCGATCGGGAGACACGCTGACCATCTCGAATCCGTATGGGATCGACGTCTCTACTGCATAGAGCCGATCTCCCTCCGCAAAGTCGGACAAATCCACACGCGCACGGAAATCACTGTTATCCGCTGTCACAAAAGATGAACGCGGGCCGCGCACGCGCAGGGTCACCGTGTCGGCCGCCGCGTGCATCTGATAGCCGTCAGGCACATGTTCCATCACCACGGGGACGGTATAGGACGCCTCCATGGATGGATTCTGATCGTTCATCACATAGAGCCAGAGAATAACGGCCACAATAAGTGCCGCGATCCTGGCGAGCAAATTATGCTGCACAAGGCTGCGAAGTCTGCTCATGATTTCTCCCTCCAGCTCCGAATCGTATCCAGAATCGACGAACGCGAACTGTAGGCAAACGCAGGTGTCAGGATATGTGTCAGCTGTTCACCGTCCAGATGGCGGTGGAGATGCCCGTTCTCCGCGATCGAGATCGTCCCCGTCTCCTCACTCACCACGACGATAAGGGCATCGCACTGCTCCGAGAGTCCGATGGCCGCACGATGGCGCGTGCCGAGCTCCGTCGAGAGCGAGCGATTCTCTGTCAGCGGCAGGAGGCAGCCCGCCGCGATCAGCCGCTTGCCGCGAATGACCGCCGCACCGTCATGCAGCGGCGTATTTGGAATGAACACATTCATCAGAAAATCCGACGTGATGAGACCGTCGATCTGGATGCCCGTCGCACTGATATCATTCAGCCCCATGTCGCGCTCGATGACGAGCAGTGCGCCGATCTTATTCGCCGAGAGAATCTTTACCGCGCTGCGAATCTCGCGGATCGTGCTCTGCGCCTCCTCATCGTCGAGGAGCGTACCGGGGCGGAAAAACTTGCCCTGCCCGAGATGCTCCAGCGCGCGGCGCAGCTCCGGCTGAAAGACAATCGGGAGCGCGACAAAGAGCAGCGTCACCGCCTTTTGCAGCAGCCATGAGATCACGTGCAGATTCAGATAATTCGCCACAACCGTTACACCGAGCAGGACGAGAATGCCCTTGCCGAGCGTAATGGCGCGCGTATCCTTCAGCATCACATAGACACGATAGAGAATGACCGCCACGATCAGGATGTCCAGTACATCCAGCAGCGTGATGGTCGAAAGGATGCCGCGAAACTGCGTCGGCATCGTAAAATCAAGTGGCATAGCAACCCCCCACGTTCCAAGCATCCCATTCCATTTGCATCCCATTTCTGTATATATTAACACTTCTAGCCGAATGGGAAAAATCCTTGTGACCTGAGGGGCCCTCAAAAAAAAATTTCGGGACGGTGCGTGTAGAATTGCCTCCACATACATCCGTCCCGAAACATATTCAAGGAAATGCTGATAAAATGAAATCCGTCAGATTGGTGCTGAATTTATCCGTGCTTCCTAAAATTAGCAGATCTTGCGGATCCACCCCTCCGGTGCCTCCACCGTACCGAGCTGAATGCCGCGCAGCGTATCGTAGAGCTTCTGCAGCACGGGCCCCATGTGCTCCATGCCGCTCGGGAATGCGATCACCTGGTCGCCGTGCGTCACCGAGCCGACGGGAGAGATCACTGCCGCCGTACCGCAGAGCCCGCACTCTGCAAAGTCATTCAGCTCCTCGAACGCCACGGGGCGATGCTCCACCTTCAGCCCGAGCACGTGCTCTGCGATGTAGACGAGCGAGCGGCGCGTCACAGACGGCAGGATCGACGGTGACTTCGGCGTCACCACTGTGCCATCCTTCTTGATGAAGAGGAAGTTTGCTCCGCCCGTCTCCTCGACATGCGTGCGTGTCGCCGCATCGAGGAACATATTCTCGTCGAACCCTGCCGCATGTGCGGCCATATAGGCGTGCAGGCTCATCGCATAGTTCAGCCCCGCCTTGATATGGCCCGTGCCATGGGGAGCCGCACGGTCAAACGCACTCACGCAGAGGCGGATCGGCTTGATGCCGCCCTTGAAGTACGAGCCCACGGGCGTCGCGAAAAGGCGAAACTGATATTCATCGGCGGGCTTTACACCGATGACCTCGCCCGACGCGAAGATAAAGGGGCGCAGGTAGAGCGACGCATCCGTACCGTAGGGCGGAACGTAGTCACGGTTCGCCTTGACCACCGCATCGACCGCCTCTAGGAAGCGCTCCTTCGGAAAGGACGGCATCTCCAGATACGCTGCCGAGTCATACATGCGCGCTGCATTGAGATCAGGACGGAACGTCACAATATGCCCGTCCACCGTCTCATAGGCCTTCAGCCCCTCAAAGACCTCCTGGCAGTACTGCAGAATCCCCGCACACTCGCTGATCGCGACCGTTGCGTCGGAGGTCAGACCTCCCTTGTCCCACGTCCCATTCGCATAGTTCGACACATAACGCTGCGGCAGAGAACGATAGGCAAACCCCAAATTCTCCCAGTCCAAATCCGCCTTTGCCATAAAAAGTGCCCCCTTCTTTCAAAATGTACGTCCTATCATAGTACCATCATCCGTCCTTGTCAAATGGATTTAGGAATCGCTGATAAAATGAGGTATGCCAGATTGGCGTAGATTTTTTGTCCGATTGAGGCAGCAAACCGGACGCATAGCGAGGGCTATGTGGAGGATTTGCTAACGAAAAGCGGGCGAAAAAGATACGTCAAGATGGCTGTGCCGATTTTATCAGTGCTTCCTTTACCGCGCCGCATCCAGCTCCCTGCGTGCACGCGGCAGTCGCTTTAGAATATCGCCCGCGATCAGACCGTTTCCGCGCTTCTCGTAGCCGCGATCTCCCGCATATCCGTGCAGCCACACGCCCACAATCGGCGTCATCCCGCTCTCCATCTGGCGCATCAGCCCGACAATCGCGCCCGCGAGCACATCACCTGCGCCCGCCGTCGCCATGCCCGCATTGCCGCAGGTCGTAAAGAACGCATCGCCATCGGGATAGACCACAATGGTGCACGCCCCCTTGACTACAAACACCGCCTGATGATCACGTGCCGCGTCCCGTGCCATGCGGAGCAGATCCTCTGACGTCTCCTCCGTCTCCACGCCGAGGAGCGCGGAAAACTCGCCGAGATGCGGCGTCAGAATCGGCACCTGCGGCAGATCGCGCAGTGCATCGAGATGCCCCGTGAACGCTGCGATCGCATCCGCATCCATCACAAGCGGAGCCTTGACCTCCGCGGCAAAGAGCCGCACAAACTCACCCGTCTCCGCCGCACGCCCAATGCCGGGACCGATGAGCACGGCATCCGCACGCGCCGCGAGCGAGAGCGCCTTCTGCCGCGCATCCTCTCCACCAAAATAGCCCATGCCCTCATCGGGCAGCGGAACGACCATCACCTCGGTCAGCTTCGCAGCCAGAACAGGATAGATGCGCTCGGGCACGGCGAGCGTCACGAGCCCCGCGCCGACGCGCAGTGCCGCCTCTGCTGCGAGTGCCGCCGCCCCCGTCATGCCGAGCGAACCGGCGAGCACGAGAATACGTCCGCACGTCCCCTTGTACGCGTCACGCGCACGCGGCGGCAGCAGCTTTGCCGCTGCATCCTGTGTGATGAGCGACTGCCGCATCCCCTCACCGGCAAGAAGGGCATAGGGGATGCCGATGTCATCGACGAGCAGCTCGCCCGCCGCATTCGCTCCCTGACCGAGGAAGTGCCCCACCTTCGGCAGGCCGAGAGCGAGCGTCCGATCGGCGCGGACGGCGATGGAGGCGATCCGACCCGTATCCGCCTCCACTCCACTCGGAATATCGATGGCAAGCGTTGGCTTGCCCGCTGCATTGATCTCCTCGATCAGGCGCAGTGCCGTCTTGCGGAGCTCTCCCTTGACGCCCGTGCCGAGGATACCATCCACCACCGCATCGGCAAAGCGCAGCGAAACGCGCAGACGATCCCAATCGCGGTCACCCGCAAGAGGACGAATCTCTATGCCCATCGCCCGCAGCGCGCTGTGCATCGCGTGAGCCGCAGGACTGAGACGCTCCTCTGCCCCAATGAAGAACATCTTCACGCGCGCGCCCATATTGATGAGATGTCGCGCCGCAGCAAAGGCGTCACCGCCGTTATTGCCACCGCCCGCAAAGACAGCGAACACCTTGCCTACCGCGCCGCCGATCAACTGCGCTGCCTCCTCGGCCGAGCGCCGCCCCGCATTCTCCATCAGGGCAGCAGCAGGCAGCCCGTAGCTCTCCTCCACTGCGCCGTCGATCCGACGCATATCCTCTGCAAACGATACGTTCATCACTGACCCTCCAATATACAGTAAGCCGTCGCATATTCCTTCTCGTGACTGAGCGTAACCCAGACGCGCGTCACGCCCATCTCCGCCGCACGCGCCGCGAAGAATCCGTGAAGATGCACCTTGGGCGCACCGAGCGCATCGGGCAGAATCTCCACATCGTGGAGCGTACCACCGCGCAGCCCCGTGCCAAACGCCTTCAGCACCGCCTCCTTGCCCGCAAATCGCGCGGCGAGACTTGCAGCGGACCCTGCGCCGCGCTGCATGGCGTAGGCACGTTCAGCGGGCGTATAGACGCGTGCGAGGAAATGCTCCTTCTCTGCCGCACGCGCCACGCGTGCCACGCGGATAATATCACAGCCGACCCCCAGAATCATGACATCTCCTCTATCATAACAGAAAAGGGATTATTGCGCCACGCAATAATCCCTTCAACATTCATGGATACATCCCTGCCGTGCCTGTCAGTGACGCAGCGGCTCGGGCACGACGCCGGGCGACTGCGGTGCCGGGCGCATATCCGTCGACAGCTTGTACGCGTCGCCGGACGCTCCCGCGCTGCCCGCTGCAGGCGCAGCCGTTGTCGGTGCCGTCGTCCCCGTCTTTGGCTCATTGTCGCTGCCGTCGGTCGATGCACCGGAGAAGCGCATACTGCGCGCGATGAACACCTCAACGCGGCGGTTCTGCGCACGCCCCTCCTCCGTATCGTTCGACGCAATCGGACGATACTCGCTGTAGCCGAGCGCACTGAACCGCGCCGGGTTCAGCGAGGGCTGCACTGCCATCACGCCGCGCATCAGGCTGACGGCACGCGCCGAGCTCAGCTCCCAGTTCGACGGATACTGTGCCGTTGCAATCGGCACATTGTCCGTGTGACCGGAGATCGTTACGCGCTCGGGAAGCGAGGCGAGCACCCCTGCGATCACGGGCACGATGCGCTCCGCATCCCCCTGCAGGGCGGCAGAGCCGGAGGCGAAGAGGGCACGCTCCTTCAGGCGGATCATCAGCCCCTCCTCGTTCAGCTCCGTACTCACCTGATCCTGGAGATTGTTCTCCTGAATGTACTGATCGAGCTTCGCCTTTGCCTCCGAGAGGTCATTGTTCTCCTTCATATAGGCGGCATCCGCCGTGTCTGCCCCCGTGGTCACGGTCGCCGAGCTCATCGAGGTCGACGGTCCCATCCCGCTGAAGAACGACGGCCCGCCCATATTGAACGCTGCCGTGAACGCCTGCGCGAGTGCCTGCATCTTCGATGCATCCGTCTGCGACATCGCAAAGAGCGCGATGAAGAGAGCCAGAAGGAGTGTCATGAGGTCGGAATACGGCAGGAGCCAAGCCTCGCCCGCTTCTTCTTCATGGGGCTTTGCATGCTTTTTACGTGCCATATCAGCCCTCTCCCTTCAGTGCCTCACGCTCCGTCTGCGGGATGAACACCATGAGCTTCGCCTCGATGGCCGTCGGCGAGTCGCCTGCCTGGAGTGAGAGAATCCCTTCGATGATCATGCGTTTCTGGCTGACTTCCTGCTCCGATATAATCTTCAGCTTATTCGCGAACGGCATCCAGAGAACGTATCCCGTAAAGATACCCAGAATCGTTGCAACGAACGCCGCTGCGATCGAATGTCCGAGCTTGTCGATATCATTCAGGTTGCCGAGTGCCGCGATCAGACCGACAACCGCACCCAGAACACCCAGCGTCGGTGCGTATGTACCGGCCTGCGTGAACATCGAGCGCCCCTCTGCATGACGCTCCTGCATGATCGCCAGCTCCGCATCGAGAACATCGCCGACGAAGTCCGGATCCATGCCGTCGATGACCATGCCGAGACCCGTGCGGAAGAACGGATCCTGGATCTCCTGCGCCTTGCTCTCGAGGGCGAGGATACCTTCACGGCGCGCAATCTGTGACAGCTCGATGAACTGCTGTACGAGCTGCCCCTTCTCCTGGAGCTGCGGGACTTGGCAGGTTTTCTTGATCAGTTTGGTAAAGTTCCCCAGCTGTTCCATCCGAAATCCGATGAACAAACACGAAAACGTACCGCCGATAATGATCAGGAACGCCGCAGGGTTGTTGAGTGCCGTCAGCGGTGCTCCCTTCAAAATCATACCAACAAAGATCGAGATCACGCCCATGACAAGCCCGATGACTGTTGATTTTTCCAAAACAAAGGCCCCCATTCCATTTCTCGCCGTCGCCGAACGCATACTCGTCTGATCCGTCAGACACACGTCAACATCTTCCTATATTATTCCATAACGCAAGGAAAAATCCTACCTCCTTTTTAAAAAATCTTAAAAAAAGCAAAGAAAAATTTTTTGATAAATTTTTCTTATCCTATCATATATTGGTTAAAGGTATGATATAATGTAGCACGTATAAAGAAAGTTTATTGGAGGGTGATCTTATGGAACTGCGACAGCTCGAGTACTTCCAAATGGCGAGCCGTCTGAAAAACATCACGCGTGCCGCCGAACGTCTGCGCGTCTCCCAGCCGAACATCACTGTCGCGATAAAAAAGCTCGAAAGCGAACTTGGCATCCAGCTCTTTGACCGCAGCCAGAAGCAGCTCTCGCTGACCCCCGAGGGCGCAGTCTTTTTAGAGCGCGTCGAAGTGGCGCTGCGCAACATACAGGATGCCGTCCTCGAGATCAACGACTACAAGCAGCTGCTGAAGGGAACGATCAAAATCGGCATCCCGCCGATGATGGGCGCATATCTGTTTCCCGAGATCTTCTCCAGCTTTCAGCGGCGCTACCCGCATCTCGACGTCTACCTCCACGAGGAGGGTTCGGTCGCCATCCGCGAACAGCTGGAGCGCGACGAGCTGGACTTCGGCATCATCATCATCCCCGAGGCCGCACCCAATCTGCAGCTCCTGCCGATGGCACGCCGTCAGATCGTCTGCTGCGTGCCCGAGCACGGCGACCTTGCTGCACGTAAGGCGATCACCCTGCAGGACGTCGCGGACCACAACCTCATCATGCTGAAGGAGGGCTCCTTCCTGCGGCAGACCATGCTGCAAAAGATGGCTGCGGCAGACATCACACCGAATATCGTGCTCGAGTCGAATCAGGTGGTCACCATTATGGGGCTCGTCGCGAGCGGTGTCGGCAACGCCTTCCTGCTCGACATGATTGCCAGCAGCGCGCACGGCATCCGCGCCCTTCCGCTCGCCAATCCCGTCTACGTCGACGTGGGACTTGCGTGGAAGCGCGACCGCTACATCTCAAATGCCGCGCAGTCCTTCATCGACTTCAGTAAGGACATCCTCCGCCACAGGGACGACGCATCACATACGGAGTAACATCATATTCAAAGAAAAGGGGCGCTGTACGAAGCTAAAAGCTTCGTACAACGCCCTCTTTGTACCCCTTCCACCGCTTACGCGGTCCCCCTTCCCCGTGATAACGGGAAAGGCTTGGGGAATACCGGCATAGCAGCTTCGAGGATATGCAGCAGCTCCTGTTAAAAGAGCAGATGTGCGATCACATAGCCGACGCAGCATCCCGAGGAGACCCCGATCAGTCCGGGGATCATGAACGAATGGTTCAGGATGTACTTGCCGATACGCGTCGTACCCGAGCGGTCAAACCCGATGCACGCAAGATCGGACGGATAGGTCGGCAGGAAGAAGTAGCCGTAGCATGCCGAGATGAACGAAAGGATGAGGATCGGGTCAACCCCGACGTTGATCGCCATCGGCACGACAATCGCAATTGCCGCCCCCTGCGAGTTCACCAATTTCGACGTGAGGAACGCCAGCACGGCGTACGCCCACGGATAAGACTGCACCGCAGCGCCGAGGAACTGCTTGAGGAAGGCAATGTGATTCATGAAATAGGTATCTGCCATCCATGCGACGCCGTAAACCGAGACGAGAGCAACGACACCCGAACGGAAGACCTGCGAGTTGCCGACATCCTTTGCCTTGACCTTGCAGGAAACGAGGATGACTGCACCGACGAGCAGCATGACCATCTGAATGACGACAACCATCGAGATCGCCTTCGGCGCGGCATCCGGTTTCGGCGGGAATTTCGGCAGAAGCTCCGGGAAGTTGCCGAGCACAGCAATCGCAATGATGCCGATGAAGAAGATAATCATCGCACGGTAGTATTCCTTCGGCAGCTCCTTATCGAGGAGGCTCTCCGAGTCACCGTAGACATACTGCTTGTTCTCCGGATCACGGATGAACTCTTGGAAGCGCTCATCCTGGTCAAGATCCTTGCCGCGGCGATAGCTCCAAAGCGCCGCAAAGAACACACCAAGCCCCGTGGCAGGAATGGACACCGAGAGCACCTGGAACACGGTAAAGTCGTGTCCCGACACGGAGAGAAACGCCACCATCGATACGACAGCGACCGAGACCGGCGATGCGCAGATCCCCATCTGCGATGCAACGGACGAGACGGCCATCGGACGCTCGGGGCGGATGCCTTGCTTGATGGCAATATCATAGATGATCGGAAACATCGTATAGACGACGTGCCCCGTGCCGCAGAGCACCGTCAAGAACCACGTCGTCAGCGGCGCGAGAATCGTGACGTGCTTTGGGTTATTGCGCAGGAACTTCTCCGCGTACTTCAGCATGACCGTCAGTCCGCCCGAGGTCTGCAGGAAGCCTGCGCAGGTGACCACCGCAAGGATGATCAGCATCACATCGATCGGCGGCTTCCCCGGCTGATAGCCGAAGATAAACGTGTAGATCACGAGACCGAAGCCGCTGATCACCGCCAGTCCCAATCCACCATGCCGCACGCCGACGATCAGGCAGACGAGCAGGACGATGAATCCCAGCATCATTTCCATGAAAACAACTCCCCCATTCTGCTGCGCAGAGTCCCAACTCTGCACAGGTATAATAACAGCGTGTCTTATTATACATCAGGTATACATCATTAGTAAAGTCTAAGTTTTATAGAGAAAAACTATCTCTCTTTGTTAAGGAATCACTGATAAAATGAACTTCGTCAGATTAGCGTAGATTTTTCGTCCAAACGAAGTGGAAAACGGGACGCAGCGTACTGCTCTGCACTAGATTTCCCGCCGAAATGCGGGCAAAAAAATGCGTCAATGGCTGAATTTATCAGTACCTCCTCAATATCCAAAAACACAGCGAAATAGAAAAGAGTCATCTGTACAGATGACTCTCCGCCTAGCTATATGGCTTTACCGCTTCATATTGATCAGCGTCTCAAGCATCTCATCCGAGACCGTAATCATCTTCGAGTTCGACTGGAAGCCGCGCTGGGTGATGATCATGTCTGAGAACTGATCGGCAAGATCCACGTTCGACATCTCGAGTGCCGAAGTCGTCAGCTCCGTGCCGATATCCGACGCGCCGCTGATCGTACGCGTACCGGAGTTGTTCGACTCCTGATAGAGGTTGCCGCCCATCTTCGTGAGACCGGACGGGTTGTTGAACTGCGCCATCGCGATCTGGGCTTCCTTCTGGCGAACGCCGTTCGTATACGTGCCAGTAATCACGCCCGTACTGTCAATATCGACACTCGCGAGCGTACCTGCCGCATGTCCGTCGGAATCCGCCGCGATCGTCGAGGTACCCGAGTACTGCGTGATGGCAGCGAGGTTCATAGAGACCTGCTGCGGCGCTGCACCGTTCGTATAGGTAAGGTTCAGCGACGCCGAGCCGCTGACATACCCACCCGCCGTATCAAAGTTGAGGTCAGTCTTGGTCAGCGCAACCGTCGTCACCGTGCCGTCCGCCTCAGTGATGTTGAATGTGTCTCCACCACTGCCGAGCGAGAGCGTCCACTTATTGTTCGCAGCCTTCGTATAGACAACAGGAACATCGTGCTTCGCCCCAAGGGAATCGTACACGGTAACCGTTGTCGCTACCGACGGATAGAAGGTATCGCCCGCGTTGTAGGATTTCCCAATCAGACCATCAATAGAGGTTCCACTCTTTGTATTCAGCACAACGCTGGACACGGTCTTGCCGCCATACTCATACGTAGCCTCACGGGTAATTGACGTAATCGTACCATCGCCAGCCGTTCCTAGATGCTCATAAGGCTGTGTGCTACTTGTAATTGGCAGTGGGATAGGTGTATAAGGTGCACCAAGTTCTGCGCTGTTACCATCTGCAGTTGTAATTGTAGCACCAGCATTAGCCGTCAACTCTGCAATCTTAAGCTGCCCAGTATATGTGTCGCCTTGCGCATAAGTAAAACTCGTTGGATTCGGCACACGTATAACTACCTTCGTACCCGGCGTAATATTATTGTCTTCCTTCAGCGTCAAATACACATCAGATGATCCTGGTCCCACACTGCTGACTTTATCGACTGTTCCGCTGATGTTGTACTTTCCTTCATAAGTATACGTCCCAGAAGTCACCCCACTAAGAGTTAAAGGCAACGTCTTAGGAGTCGGCGTTGCTGGCGGTGTGAACACATTGTATATACCAACTGGACTGGAGGGGTTGTTGGTATCCACATTAAGCTTTAAATCAACGGTTCCACCAGTCTTTGCTGTAACGCTTGAGATCGTCGAAGAATAGAGGGGATTTGCAGCGGTTCCTGTCGGTGTAGAACCGACACTTTGTACTGCAGCATTGCTACCAAGGCGAATTTTCTTCCCCGTACTCGTCGTTAGAACAAGCTTACCAACCCCTGTCGGGGCGTAGTTTTGCACCGTACCAGAAGTTCCGTCCGCATAGCGCACGAGGACATTTGCCACCTCATAGCCCGGCGTCGACGCATTGAGGTTCTTCGTATAGGACGCTGTTGCGGTCGTCGTTGCCTCCATGGACTTTCCTGCGGGGATGCGGATCTTCGTCGTGTTGTCGCCCGCGACCGAGATAACGCCGTTGTTTGCCATGTACCCCTGCACATAGAGTCCCGTGCTGGGGATCGTGAGGTTTCCCTCTGCGTCAAACGAGAACGCACCGTTGCGCGTATAAAACTTCTGCTGCCCCTTCGAAACGACGAAGAGACCGTCGCCGCGCGAGATGGCAATGTCCGTATTCTTGCCCGTCTGTTGGACGGAGCCGTTGGTATAGAGGAGGTCAGTCGACGCGACGGACATACCAAGACCAATCTGCTTCGGGTTCACGCCGCCGATTGTTCCGTTTGGAGCGGAGGCACCCGAGAGGTTCTGCGAGATCATATCCGCGAACGTAACGCGGCTCGCCTTGAAGCCCGTCGTGTTGACGTTCGCGATGTTGTTGCCGACGACATCCATGCGTGTCTGATGGCCTTTGAGGCCGGAAACAGCCGAAAACATGGAACGGATCATAATGAATCTCTCCTTTGCCAGTCTGACAGCGCAAAGGAAGAGCCACCTCTGTGATATGCGTACACTCCTCCCTGAGGAAATGCACCGATGGGATGCCCCCGCATCCCGCTGACCGCACCAGTCGCGCGCGGTCAAAAGCCTCCCGTAGGTCCGGCTTCGTCAGATGATGGCTGCACTGTCAATGTTCGTGAAAATACTGTCTGCCGCCGTCACGTCGTCAAGTGCCGTGATGACGGTGCGGTTGGTCACGGAGACGACCATCGCCGTACTGTCCTTCATGTAGATGAGCGCTTCGCGCGCCCCCTTTTCCCTCATGCGGTCAATCGTACTGCCCAGTTTTTCGAGCTCCGTGTTCGTGAGCGTCACACCGCGCCGCTGCAGCCGCTCCTCCGCATGCTGCGAAAAGCGAACGCGTTCTTTCGCCCCTTCCAGTACCTGTGCAAACGATGCGCCGCTGCTGCCCATCGCTCTTCGTCCATGGTCGGTCCCCCTGCTTCCCTGCCCGACCAGCGCCATCGAATCGTCTGCAATTCTCATCATCTCACCTCCTTTTTTGCACAAAAATAAAATGTTCCACCTTGTATATCGGCAGAACATAAAAGAAACTTAAGTACAACTTATGAAATTATTTGGCGGAGTTTAAGGAATCATACCTCCATCACGCCGTAGGCGACGCGGCTGTACTTGCCGCCCGCGAGGTCAGTAAATCCGAGACGGGCGAACTCCCTGCTCCCCTGCCGCTCCTTCATGACGACGCGGCGGCGTGCGACGCGCCGCGCCTCGGCGATCACTTCCGCGGTGAGGGCACGCGCATCGGCGAGGGTGCGCAGGGCATTCATCCCCTCGCTCTCATGAACGGGGCGGCGGAACATCGGGTCAAAGTAGACGGCGTCATAGCTCCCGTCCGCCTGTGCGCGCAAATAGTCCAGCGCATCTGCCGCATGGACGCTGATGCGCCGCATCGCCGCGTGCATCTCGTAGTTATCCCCCGTCGCATGTGCAAGCCCGTCGCCGATCACCGCCGCGATGATGGGATTCGCCTCGAGTGCCGTCACGCTGCCCGCCGCCCCGACGGCAAAGCTCTCGATGATGGCATCCGCCCCCGTGCCGAGCGTGCAGTCGAGGACGCGCATCCCCTCCGTGAGGCCAAGCGCATGGACGAGATGATCGCCCTGTCCGCTTCGCAGATTCTTGATGCGCAGATGCGCCATGCCGGGATGAAAGAAGAGCTCGCCCTCTGCCGTCACCGCCGTCAAGAGACCGCGCCGCGCGACGAGCACGGCATCCACACCGTACGCTGTTCGCATCTCATCGAGCGAGTCACTGCCGCGTGGGACGTTCGGTATGCCGAGCTGAGCCGCCGTCCGCGCCGCAAGTGCACGATTTGCTGCGGCGTATTTCTGCCCGCGCCGCACGGTCGTCACGACGGCACTGACTGTCCCGCGCGTCACAGACCAAACCCCGTGCGCTTGAACATCTTCGCAAGGTCATGCGTACCGAACTTCAGGATCGTCGGACGCCCATGCGGACAGGTAAAGGGAAACGGCGTCGCACGCAGCTCCTCCAAGAGGATCTCCATCTGGCGAATGCTCAGTTCCTCGCCCGCCTTGATCGCCGCACGGCACGCCATCGTCGCAATCCCCGCCTCGCGCAAATTCGCAGGGGTTGCAGCGTGCAGGTCGCCGAGGGATGCGAGGATCTCGCAAATGATGCCCTCCGCCTCCTCCGTCGGGACATCGGTGGGCGTCTCCGTCAGGCGGTAGGTGCGCTCCCCCGCCGCCTCCAGATGAAAGCCGAGGCGATCAAAGAGCTCCGCATTTTCTTCAATATATTGTGCCTCGTGTGCATCGAACGAAAGAATGGCATGCACGAGCATCTGCTGGGAGGGAATCCCATCCGTCTGCGCCGAAAAGCGGTCAAAGAGGATGCGCTCATGCGCCGCATGCTGATCGATGATGTAGAGCGTCGCAGTGCTCTGAGCGATAATGTAGGTAAGGTCGACCTGCCCGATGGGAAGCATTCGCTCCTCCATGGAGATATCGTCCCCCTGCGCCGCCCGCGGTGCAGACGGCACGTCCGAGAACGCCGCACGCTCCTGTGCGCGGGCCTCCTGCACAGCATCCTGTGCCGTACGCAGATCGACACGTGCTCCTGCCCACTGCACGGCCTCGTGGACGGTCTGCGGGTGCGGCGTCGGAGCGGCATAGCCGCGTGCCGGGGCAGAGACAGGCGATGCGGACGGCGTACTCACATCGAGCGGCACTGCTTCGTAGTGGAACTTCGGCTTTTCCACTGCGGCGGCAATCCCCGTCGTCTCTCCTGCCGCGCCGCGAATGGCGTCGAGCACCGCCTTGTAGACTGCCTTAAAAATACGCCCCTCATCCTCAAACTTCATCTCCGTTTTCTGCGGATGCACATTCACATCAATCGTGCGCTGCGGCACGGTAATGACGATGACGGCGAGCGGGAAGCCCATCTTCGGCACGAGGGAGCGGTACACATTGTCGATCGCCTTCGCAATCGCGCGGTTCTGGATCGTCCGCCCGTTGACGATGTAGGTCTGCCACGCGCGGCTGCTGCGAATCAGGGACGGCTTCGAAATATAGCCCGTGATGCGGATATCCGCCGCATCGTCGTAAAAATCCAGCGGAATCAGTGCGCTCGCCGCATCACCGCCGTAGATGCTCCCAATCGTACGGGCGAGGTCTCCGTCTCCCGCCGTCATGATGGTCATGCGGTTGTTGTTGATGAAGCGGAACGCAATGTCGGGGCGTGAGAGTGCGAGGCGGATCACGTAATCGCTGATCTTCCCCGCCTCGGTCGCATTCGTCTTGAGAAATTTCTTGCGCGCGGGTGTGTTGAAGAAAAGATCCTCGACGCGCACACTCGTCCCGACCGCACAGCCCGCGTCCTCAATCATGGGCGTACCGCCGCCGCTGATGTCGACGCGCGTGCCGAGATCATCCGCCGCCTGCCGCGTCAGAAGAGAAAAATGTGACACGGACGCGATCGTCGGCAGCGCCTCGCCGCGAAAGCCGAGGGTCGCAATCGTCTCGAGATCGGAGGCGGCGGCAATCTTGCTCGTCGCATGGCGCAGAATCGCCGCGCGCGCATCCTCTCCGGTCATGCCGCGTCCGTTGTCCGTCACACGGATAAAGCTCGTGCCGCCGCCCATGATCTCGACCTCGACCGCTGTCGCGCCCGCATCCATCGCGTTCTCGACCAGCTCCTTTACGACAGAGGCAGGCCGCTCAACCACCTCGCCTGCCGCGATCTTGTTGATGGTTGCATCGTCCAATACGTGAATCCGTGTCATCCCTCACCCTCCTCCTTTCTCGCCTGTTCCTGCAGACGATAGAGTGTATTCAGTGCCTCAAGCGGCGTCATCGTCATCACATCGAGCGCACGCAGCTCGTCGAGCGTCCCGCCCGCAAAGAGCGACACCATCCCCGCATCGGATGTCTTCTGTACCGACGTCTCCTGCGGTGCGCTCTGCGGCGCAGCCGCCTCCAATGCGTGCAGGATCTCCTCCGCGCGCTCCGTCACGCGCTGCGGCAGACCCGCGAGGCGTGCAACGTGGATGCCGTAAGACTTATCCGCCGCCCCTGCGACGATGCGCCGCAGGAATACGACATTTTTCCCCTTTTCGCGCACGGCAATACAGTAGTTGCGGATGCGCTCGTTCTCCATCTCCGTCAGCTCATGGTAATGCGTCGCAAACAGCGTCTTGGCGTGGATGCGTCCGTCAATATGCTCCACCACCGCGCGCGCGATGCTCATGCCGTCAAAGGTGCTCGTGCCGCGCCCGATCTCGTCGAGAATCACGAGGCTGTCCCTCGTCGCCTCGCGCAGGATCTGTGCGACCTCGTTCATCTCCACCATGAAAGTGCTCTGCCCGCTCACGAGGTCGTCGCTCGCGCCGATGCGCGTAAAGATGCGGTCGACGGGTGCGATCTCCGCCGTACGCGCAGGGACGAAGCTGCCGACCTGCGCCATGAGCGTGAGGAGGGCAACCTGCCGCATATAGGTGGATTTCCCCGCCATGTTGGGCCCCGTGATGAGCATCGTCTCTGTTCCGCCGTGGCTGAGTTCCGTATCGTTTGGGACGAACACATCGCGCTGCAGAATGCGCTCCACCAGCGGATGCCGCCCGTCGCGGATGCGGATGCCGCCGTCTGCGCCCACGGTCGGGCGGACATAGCGGTACGATGCCGCCGCCGCCGCAAGGCTCTGCAGGACATCAACGCGCGCAATCGCACGGGCGACGCCTTGAATCGGCACGAGCTGCTCACGTACGCGCTCGCGCAGCTCTGTGAAGAGATGATACTCAAGGGCGATGATCTTCTCCTCTGCGCCGAGAATCTTCGCCTCGAAGTCCTTCAGCTCCTCCGTGATAAAGCGCTCCGTATTCGCGAGCGTCTGCTTGCGGATATAGCCCTCAGGCACCTGATCGCGCCCGCTGTGGCGCACCTCGATGTAGTAGCCGAACACCTTGTTGTAGCCGATCTTGAGCGTCTTGATGCCCGTCCGCGTGCGCTCACGTTCCTCCATCTCCTGCAGGAGGGACTTGCTGTCATGGGAAAAACGGCGGAGCTCGTCGAGATCGGCATTATAGCCCGCACGGATCATGCCGCCCTCGCGCACCGAGAGCCCCGGCTCATCCACGAGTGCATGCGTAAGCTCGTTACGCAGCGCATCAAAGGTCTCGATCTCCCCTGCCGCACGCACAAGGAGGCGGCTCACTGCCGCTGCGAGGCACGCGCGCACGGCGGGCAGGGCGGCGAGCGAGATGCGCAGAGCGACGAGGTCGCGTGCGTTCGCTGTCTGCGTCTCGATGCGTGTCAGGAGCCGCTCGAAGTCATAGACCGTATGCAGGGCATCGCGCAGGGCATCACGCAGCGTACTCTTTTCCACCAGCTCTGCCACCGCATCCAGCCGTGCATCAATGCGGTGCGGCGTGAGCAGAGGATGTTCCAGCCACGCCTTGAGAAGGCGCGTTCCCATCGGCGTGCGCGTGAAGTCGAGCACGTCAAAGAGGGTATTCTTTTTCCCGCCGTCGCGCAGACTGCGTGTGATCTCAAGATTGCGCAGCGTATAGGTGTCGAGCTGCATCGTCTCCGCCGCATCGAGGAAGGCGAGGCGATTGATCTGCGAGAGATCCGCCATCACCGTCTCATGCAGATAGGTGAGGAGCGCCGCGAGTGCCGCCCGCGCCCCCGCATCGCACGGAATCTCCTCCGCAGGGAAATGCTGCGCGGGAAGTGCCGCATCCGCCTCCCTGCTGACGACGGAGACGGCGCAGTGCGGCAGACGGTGCGCAAGAAAAGCCCGCACCTCATCCGCAAGGGAAAAGCCCTCCGTCAGGAGCAGCTCTGCCGCCATACGGCGATAGAGCTCATCCATGATCTGCTGCGCCGCATGCTCGCCCGCGTAGACGGCATAGAACGCTTCGCCCGTCGTGATGTCCGCGCCCGCGAGGACGAACTGTCCCGGCGCAGGCTCGTGCAGGAGCACGATGTAGATGTTGGACGCATCACGCAGTGCCTCATCGGAGAGCGCCGTGCCCGGCGTGACCACCTTCACTACTTCGCGGTGCGTCAGCCCCTTTGCCTTCGGGTCGCCGATCTGCTCGGCAATCGCCACCTTGAACCCCTTTGCGACGAGACGCGCGATATAGCTGTCCGCCGCATGATAGGGAACGCCGCACATGGGATTCTTCTCGAGATCGCCGCTGCGGCTCGTCAGCGTCAGCCCGAGCTCCTTCGCCGCCACCTTCGCGTCGTCGAAGAACATCTCGTAGAAATCGCCCAGACGAAAGAAAAGAAGCTCGCCCGGATGCGCCTCTTTCGCGGCGAGATACTGCTGCATCATCGGCGTCACATTCTGCGCGTCCATCACAAACCTCCCAAAGCTAACAACATAACAGTTAACGATATAACGCTCCTCGCGAACCCTTAGTTGCGCAAGTGATCGTGTGCTTATTCACCTAAATACCTGCGGATTCCAAACGCGCTTCGCTTGAACGAATAAAATCCGCAGGGGGCGAAACGCACACTTTACTCACTTGCTCCACTAGGGTTCGCCATGGAGCGCTACACCATATAAGCAAATCTACCGAACAACCTTGCCTACGCGCTCCGCCCCATGAGGAAAAGTGTTCGCGTGGAACCCGCCTCCTGTACCGAAAGACTATCAAAAGACTACCGAACAACCTCGCCCTTCAGCACCCAGGTCTGCGGCTGCGTGATCTTCACCTGCACAAAATCGCCCACGCGCTCCGCCCCATGCGGAAAGAGGACAATCTTATTCGTGCGCGTGCGCCCGCTCCACACGGCGGGATCGTTCTTGCTCGCGCCCTCGACCATCACCTCGGCCTGCGCACTGCGCAGCCCCTCATTGATCGCTCGGCTGATCTCGTTCTGCACTGCCATCAAGCGCTCCAGGCGTGCGTGCTTCACCTCATCCGGCACCTGCGCCGCCATTGCTGCGGCAGGCGTGCCCGAGCGCTTCGAGTAAAGGAACGTATACGCCGCGTCATAGCGCATCTCGCGCAGGAAATCCAGTGTCTCTGCGAAGTCCTCCTCCGTCTCCCCGGGAAGCCCACGATGAGATCCGTCGTGAGGCTCGCCCCCGGCAGGGCCTCGCGCACGCGCCGTGCGCGCTCACGGTACTGCTCCACTGTATAGACACGGTTCATCGCCTTCAGGATGCGGTTGCTCCCGTACTGCACAGGCAGATGAATGTGCTCGCAGATATGCGTGCCGTTTTTGATCGTGTCGATCAGCTTATCGCTGATGTCCTTCGGATGCGACGTCATAAAGCGCACGCGGCGAATCCCCTCCACCGCATCCACCATGCGCAGGAGATCGGCAAAATCCGCCTGCCCATGATCTTTCCCGTAGGAGTTGACATTCTGCCCGAGGAGCGTCACCTCGCGATAGCCGTCTGCCGCCGCACGGCGCACCTCCGTCACGACCTCCTCGGGCGTGCGGCTGCGCTCACGTCCGCGCACGTAGGGGACGATGCAATACGTACAGTAATTGTTGCACCCATACATGATCGGCACCCACGCCGAGAGCGTCCCGCCGCGCGCGATGGGCAGATCCTCTTCCACCGCATGCGCATCAAGCGCGACATCCACCACTGGCGCGCGCTCCGCAGCGATCTCAGCGACAATGCGTCCCAGCTCCTGCACCTTGCCCGTACCGAGCACAAAGTCGATGTGCGGTGCGCGGCGCATGAGGTTTTCCCCCTCCTTCTGCGCCATGCAGCCCGTAATCCCAAAGATCAGCTGCGGATGACGTTCCTTGACCTTCTTGATCTCGCCGATCTTCCCGTAGACCTTGTCCTCTGCCGTCTCGCGCACACAGCACGTATTGATGAGGATGACATCGGCATCCGCCGTCTCCTCCGTCCGCACATAGCCCGCCGCCTGCAGCTGTCCCTCCATACGCTCTGCATCGGCGACATTCATCTGACAGCCATAGACTAGGATTTTATACCGTCCCCGCATTCATTTCCCTTTCGCAGCATATAACATAATAACATAAAAAGTCTGGAAGGAATCCTTCCAGACCGCATTTCATATTGGAGGCGACACCCAGAATCGAACTGGGGATAAAGGTTTTGCAGACCTCGGCCTTACCACTTGGCTATGTCGCCGAAAGATGGAGCGGAAAACGAGGCTCGAACTCGCGACCCCCACCTTGGCAAGGTGGTGCTCTACCACTGAGCTACTTCCGCAGATGATCTTCCCGCGCCGCAGTGACGCGACACTTAGACAGTATAGCGATAAACCGTGCCGCTGTCAAGTCCAAAATTTGCAAGGCAGAAATCCATCCCCTCAGCACTCCGCCAGCTGCCGCTGTGCCTCACGCAGACGGCGCAGGCTCTCCTCCTTGCCGAGGATGGCGAGGATCTCCGTCGCGCCGCCCGGCGTGACCTTCTGCCCTGCCGCCGCGATGCGCAGCACCCACATGACTGTGCCTTTCTTCCAGCCCTCACGCTCGATACACTCCTCAAGGAGCGCATAGAGGAGATCGTTATCCCAGTGATCCCCGTCGAGGGCGTCGAGGATGCCGATCAGCTCGGGCAGGAGCTCCGCTGCCGCCGCCGGTGTGACCTTGTTGCGCTTGTTCTCATAGAGCGATGCGTCAAAGGGCGGCAGTGTCACGAAGAACTCAATCTCCGCACGCACATCGCTGAGCCGTGTGACGCGCGTACGCAGGAGACGCGCCATTACATTCCACTGCGCCTCGACCGACGCGGGAAGCTCGCCCGCATAGGGGCGCGCCGCTTCGGCAAACGCCGCATCCGTCATCGCCTTAAAGTACTCGCCGCTCATCCAGCCGAGCTTATCGTAGTCGAACACGGCGGGAGACTTCGACAGCCCCTCCAGCGAGAACGCCTCGATCAGCTCGTCCATCGAGAAAATTTCCTGATTCGTCGTCTTCGGACTCCAGCCGAGAAGCGCGACGTAGTTGACGATCGCGGCGGCGGGATAGCCCATCTTCACGAGATCATCAAAGCTTGTCGCCCCATGCCGCTTGGAGAGCTTGCTCGTCTTGCCCGTCGCGTCGTCCCGCCCCATGACGGGTGCGAGATGGACGAATACGGGTGGCTCCCAGCCGAACGCCTCATAGAGGAGAACGTGCTTCGGCGTGGAGGTGATGAACTCCGCCCCGCGAATGATATGCGACACCTTCATCAGATGATCGTCGATGACATTGGCAAAGTTATATGTCGGCATCCCGTCGCGTTTGAGGAGCACCTGATCCTCGAGCTCCGTGTTCGAGATCGTCACGCTCCCATGCAGGACGTCATAGAACGTCGTCTCACCGACGAGCGGCATCTTCTGCCGAATGACGTACGCGTCGCCCCGGTCGAGATGCGCCTGCACCTCCTCGGGCGTGAGGTCGCGGCAGGTACGAGGGTAGCCGCCGTAGGACTGTCCGTCCTCTGCCGGTTCTGCCTCCTCCGTCTGATGGCAGAAGCAGCGATAGGCATGCCCCTCCGCCACGAGCTGCTCGGCGTACTGCTTGTAGATCGCCATGCGCTCGCTCTGCACGTATGGACCGAAGTCTCCGCCGATCTCATCGGGTCCCTCGTCGGGGATGATGCCCGCCGCGTCGAGCGTGCGGCGGATGAAGTCCACCGCATCCGCGACGTAGCGGCTGCGGTCGGTATCCTCGATGCGCAGGATGAATGTGCCGTCATTCGCGCGCGCGAACAGATAGCCGTAGAGCGCGGTGCGCAGATTGCCGATGTGCATATAGCCCGTCGGGCTGGGTGCAAAACGCGTGCGAATTTCCGTCTGTGCCAAAATACTTTCCTCCAAAAAACAATCGTGCCGTCACAGGGCGGCACGAATCGACTACGTTATTTCGCTCAGCCGCGCAGATAGCCGCAGAGCGCACGGAACATGATGAGCGAACTCATCGCGCCCGGATCCTCGATGCCGATGCTGCGCGTACCGATGAGTGCCGCACGTCCGCGCCGTGCGGCGATGGTCTTCGTATACTCCGCGCCCGCACGTCCCGCCTCGAGCGCATCCTCCAGACACTCGCGCAGGCTCTTGCCCTCCGCGTTCTCCGGCAGGAATGCGTCGCGAATCGGGATCAGTGTATCGAGCATCGTCTTATCCCCGCGCACGGCCTTTCCGCGCCGCTGGATCGCGTCAATGCCGGCAGAGAACAGCTTTTCAAAGCTCGCCACATCGAGCCGCGTCTTTGCGCCGACCGCCTCGCCCGCGCGTACAAAGGCAATCCCGTAGAGCGGTCCCGCCGCTCCGCCGACATTCTCAATGAACGCACGCCCGATCTCGTGAAGCACCTCTGCGAGCGGCGCGTCCACCGGCAGCTCTGCGAGGCGTTCCTCCGCCGCCGTAAAGCCGCGCGCCATGTTAAGACCGTGGTCGCCGTCTCCCGTCTTGGCGTCCACTGCCGTCAGATAGTCCTTCTGTGCCATGATGGCAGCAATCACTGCATCTACGGCATCACGTATGTTTGCCATTGTCTGCACCGTCTTTCCCTGTTGTCAATGTACTGAGCCTGCCAGTACATTCCATACATTACTCCCATATTCTCATTAGCATTATAGCACGGTATTCTCCATAGGAAAAGAGGAGAGACACATTTTAGGGAAGCACGGATAAATTCAGCACCGCCATCTTAGCACATCGTTTTCTCGGCAATGATCGAAAAAATTATATCACTGAGTGCATCCATGCGTCCTGCAATATATTTATTATATTCCCCGATTTGTCAAGTCTTGCGACGTATTTTTTTTTATGCTATCATAAAGACCAAGAAGGTGCGCCTTAGGTGTGCGTATGTCTTATCAATGTCTAACCTACAGATTTTCTAGGGAATCCGATTTGATTTCGGTCAAAGTGAAACACTTCGGTGAACGCGGAAGCCGAACTTAGGGTACCCACCTGCTTTACGCAGGTATAGACATATAGGGCGTACGGCATTTCAGACCCCTCTCTTCCGGTCAGAGCGGAACTGCCATACGGCAGCTTTGTTCTGACCTTTTTGTCGTATATTTCCCCCGTGAGGAACGGCAGGAATTTTCCAAAATAACACGAATAAAAATATAGATAATATACTATGTGTTTGACAAGGGAGATCGAAATGTCGGATCTGGATACAACGAACGAAGATTCTGCCGCCGCATCTGCACCCGCAAAGCGGCGCGGCCGCCCCAAAAAACGTGTGCAGGAGGGGCCGGAAACGGCGGCAAAGAAACGCGGCCGTCCGAAGAAAACCGAACAGGCCGCACCGACACGCCGCGAGCGTCCGAAGGAGCTAGTCTTCGCGCTCGATATCGGGACGCGCAGCGTGATCGGCATTGTCGCTGAACAGCGTGACGGACTGCTGCACATCCTGGCGACCGACCGCCTCGAGCACCGCACGCGTGCCATGCTCGACGGGCAGATTCACGATGTGCCGCAGGTCGCTGCCATCATCCGCGAGGTCAAGCACCGCCTCATGGAGCGTACAGGGCCGTTGACCAGTGCCGCCGTGGCAGCGGCAGGGCGTGCCCTCTACACGATGACAGCGGATGCCGAGCAGGACTTCACGGGCACGATCACACCTGCACAGCAGCGCGACCTCGACTTTGCAGGCGTGCAGGAGGCACAGAAAAAACTGGCTCACTCCCACACGGTCGATGATCCAACGCGTTACTACTGCGTCGGCTACAGCACGATCCGCTATACGCTCGACGGCAACGAGCTCAAGACGCTCATCGGACAGCGCGGGCGCAAGGCGACGGCGACCGTCATCGCAACCTTTCTGCCGCGGCAGGTCGTGGACTCCATGCAGTCGGCACTGCGCGAGACGCACCTCGAGATGCGTGCCCTCACGCTCGAGCCAATTGCGGGCATCAACGTCCTCATCCCGCCGACGATGCGCCATCTGAATCTCGTGCTCGTCGATATCGGCGCGGGCACATCGGACGTCGCCATCACGCGCAACGGCTCAGTCATCGCCTACGGCATGGTTCCGATGGCAGGCGACGAGATCACCGAGTCCATCTCGCGTGAGTACCTCCTCGACTTCAACATCGCCGAGGACATCAAGCGCAAGGCGGCGGACGGACAGGATGTCTCCTTTACCGACATCCTCGGCATGAAGCTCTCGCTCACCGCCGAGCAGGTGCTCGCCGCCATAAAGCCCGGGGTCGAACATCTCGCGAAGGCGATCGGCAAGCAGATCCTCGAACTGAACGGCGAACCGCCACAGGCGGTCATGCTGGTCGGCGGCGGTGCACGCACACCGATGATGACGGAGCTCGTAGCAGAGGCTCTCGGCATCCCCGCCGGCCGCGTCGCCGTGCGTCATCCCGACACGGTGGACGGCGTCGCCGATCTGCCCGAGGAGCTGCGCGCCCCCGACGCAGTCACGCCGCTCGGCATCCTGAAGATCGCATCGATCAACACGCTGCATTTCCTCGCGGTCTGGATCAACGACATCGAGTACAGTCTCTTCAACTTCCGCGAGCTCAACGTCTCCGACGCCCTCCTCGCGGCGGGCATCAGCCTGCGCAAGTACAACGGACGTCCCGGCATGGGGCTGATGCTGACCGTGAACGGCGAGCGGCGGAGCTTTCCGGGGACGATGGGAACGCTCGCCCAGATCACCATCGACGGCAAGAGCGCGAGCCTCGACTCCCCCATTCACGACGACTGCCGCATCAAGCTCGTCGCAGGGGAGAACGGAACCCAGCCGACCGTGCGTCTCAGCGACGTGATCGGCAGCACGAGTGGCTACAATGTCGTGCTCAACGGAGAGGAGACCTCCGTCCCCACGAGCATTCTCATCAACGACGCTGTACCTGAGGGCGACCCGATTCTGCGAGACGGCGACACCGTCGTCTCGCGCCGCGACCGCACCCTCGGTGAGGTGCTGCGCGCAGCGCATCTCCCGCCGACGGGACGACGCATCTCCTACACGCTGAACGGGGAGGCACGCCGCTTCTCCGCCCTCCCGAAAATCACGCTGAACGATGCGCCCGCCGCGCTCTCCACCATCCTGCGTGAGGGCGATGTCATCGACTACGAGGAGACTGCCATCCCGACGCTCGAGACCGTGCTCGATCTCTCCTCGCTGGCCTCGTATGCGACCATCACCTACGAGGGAAAGGAGCATAGCGTTCCTGCGGCGGGGCAGGTACTCACCATCAACGGGCGTGAGGCATCGCCCGGCACCATCGTCGAGGACGGTTCCGTCATCGCCTATCAGAAAGGACGGGGGACGGCGAACGTCAGCGAGGCGCTGCTCGCCGTTGGCTTTACCCCGCCGCCCGCGACCAGCCGCGTCACCTTCGCAATTCTCGTCAACGGGGTACGTGCGGACTTCACGAGCCCCATCCACACAGGGGACACGCTGGAGGTCGTACTCACGCCGATTGATGCACCGCCCACATCGTCTGCATCCGCCTCTGCGACGACGGGAAAACCCGCCGATGATCCCGCTGCTCCCGCAGCGAGCACGATCCTCTCGGGGATCGCAGCGCGTGCGGCACAGGCCGCGGATGGGTCGGCGCTCTTCGACGCATCGACCGAAACGACGGAGAGCGGCACTGTGGCGGCCGCCAATACTGGGGATCAAAGCGTTCCGCCATCCCCACAGAATACGACAACACCAAGCGCTCAAGAGGCACCGCACACAGGCACAGCGATCACCGTGGAGTCGCTGATGCGCTACGATTGATCGATGATGGATTGAACATATAGAAAAGTGGCTGTTGCACGAAGTCGCGAACTTCGTGCAACAGCCACTTCTTTGTGCCCCTTCCACCGCTTGCGCGGTCCCCCTTCCCCGTGACCACGGGGAAGGCTTAGGATAACGGTATATTCGCTTTCCCCTTTGACGGGGGAGTGGCGAGCGCAGCGAGCCAATGGGGGATATGCAGAGCCCTTTTTTATTCCTTCCGCATGGACTTCCAGCGATCATGCAGCCAGAACCACTCGTCGGGATAGCGGCGAATCCACGCCTCGATGTGCGCACTCACCTCCTGCGTCACACGCAGGACGTCGGCAGCGCGGTCATCTGTCTTTTCCACATAGAGCGGTTTCTCGATGGTAAGCTCATGATGTCCGTCCGCGCGGCGGTGCATAAAGACGGGAAAGATCGGTACCTCGCAGCGGCGTGCAATCGCCGCCGCCCCCGTAAAGGCGTTCGTCTCCTGTCCGAAGAAATCGACGACGACGCCGTCGCGGCGCGACGGATCCTGATCGCTGAGCAGCCCGATGATCCAGCCCTGATCGATCATGCGGAACATCTCACGCACGCTTGAACGATAGGTGACGTGCATCCCGACAAGCATGCGGTACTCATTGATGAAGCGATCCATCCCCGCTGCACTCTGCCGTTTTGCCACGCCGACAATCGGCAGTCCTGCCAAGGCAAGCGCACCGCCCATGAGCTCCCAGTTGCCGCTGTGCGAGGTTGCGATGATTGCTCCCTCGCCCTGCGCCAGTGCCGCGCGCATCGTATCCAGCGCCCCCGTAATCGTCACGTAGTCCTCAATATGACGGCGCAGGACGGGAAAGCGCAGCACCTCCATCAGCATCGGTCCAAAGCGCAGCGTACTCTCCCGCGCGATGCGCTCTGCCTCTGCGGTCGATACGTGAAGGC
The DNA here is from genome assembly GCF_001554015.1 of Selenomonas sp. oral taxon 136. Taxonomy (NCBI): domain Bacteria; kingdom Bacillati; phylum Bacillota; class Negativicutes; order Selenomonadales; family Selenomonadaceae; genus Selenomonas; species Selenomonas sp. oral taxon 136. Next base: position 1,695,300 of record NZ_CP014239.1, on the reverse strand, counting down.
AGCGCTCGATCTGCGTCTGCGCGAGCCGCTTGCGCCGCGCGGGGATAAACGGCCAAAGGAGGCGCGCCAGTCCCGCGCCGATCATCATGGCGGCGCGGTGCGACAGGAGACAGACGAAATGACTGAGAAGTTTGACCGCCCAGTAAGACAGCATCTCAGCTCTTTCCGCGCAGTTCTTCGATGGTCTTTTCGAGGGCTTTGACCTTCTTCACCATCTCGGGCAGACGGCGCATCGCCGCCTGTACGCGCAGCCACTCAGCGTGGGACTGAACGGGGAAGCCCGCACAGAACACCCCCTCAGGCATATCGCCGATGATGCCGGAGCGCGCCGCATAGACGGAGTTCGCGCCGATGGAGATATGTCCGACCGTTCCGACCTGCCCGCCAAAGGTGACGTTATGTCCGACCTTGGTCGAGCCGGAGATCCCCGTCTGCGCGACGATGAGGCAGTTCTCTCCGATGCGGCAGTTATGCCCGATGTGGACGAGGTTGTCGATCTTCGTCCCCTTGCCGATCACCGTTGCCCCGAGGGTAGCGCGGTCGATTCCGACATGAGCGCCGATCTCCACGTCGTCCTCCACGACGACGCCGCCGACCTGCGGCACCTTGGTATGCACCCCCGCCTCGGTCGTAAAGCCGAACCCGTCCGCCCCGATTACGGCGCAACTGTGGATCGTGCAGCGCGCACCGATGCGGCAGTGCTCGCGCACGACTGCATTCGAATAGAGCACCGTATGATCGCCGATCACACTGTACTGCCCCACATAGGCATGCGGATAGATCGTCACACCGTCGCCGAGCACCGCATGATCGTCTACATAGGCAAAGGGCAGCACCGTCACTCCCGTGCCGATGCGCACATCTGCACCGATATACGCCTCGTCACTGACCCCGGCAGCGTGTTCGATGGCAGGGGTAAAGATCATGAGGAGACGTGCAAACGCCGCCTTCGGATCATCGACGAAGATATGCGGGCACGAAAAGCCCTCCGTTCCCGTCGGCAGAAGGAGCGCCGCCGCAGATGCGGCGCGCGCCGCGTCGATGTGGGGTGGAACGGCAAAGGCGAGATCCCCCGCCCCCGCCTCGTCCAGCGAAGCGAGCCGATGAACGACCGTGCTGCCGCCGCTGCCGACCGTTCCGCCGACAAGCTGTGCGATCTCATTGACTGTCTTTTCCATGCCCTACCCTCTTACTGGAGTTTGCCGATGACTTCATCCGTGACGTCCACGCCGCCCGAGAGGACGCTCGGATACTTCTTCGAGCTATCTAGGACGACGTCCAGCTTCTTCTCCTTGACAATATCCTGCATTGCGGCGTTCAGCTTCTGTTCGAGCTGGATGCTATACATCTGCTGCAGCCCCGCCATCTTGCGCTGGGTATCCATCTGGAGCTGCTGCGACTCCTCCGCCGTCATGTTCGGGTTCGCGGTGAACTTGCTCTGTGCGTCCTGCTGCGCCTCCATGAGCTTCGTGTTCGCCTCGTCGACCACACTCTTCAGCTGCGGAGCTTCCTCCTGGACGCGCGCACGGTCAACGGTGCCGACGTGCACCTGACCGCAGCCCGCCAGTACCGTACTGCCCACGAGGAGGAGCGCTGCCGCTGCTTTATTGAAATACTTCATCGATCCATATCCTTTCATTCCCGCGTTGTCTGTTCCGTCGTAATGCTCTGCATCTCACGCACCATATCTGCCGTCACATCCCGTGCCGCATCCGCTGTAACGGGCGGCATATAGCGACGCTGAACGAAGGGGCGTGCGGGAGCGAGATGCGCCGCATCGTCCGCCTGCGGGGCGGTGAGGATGAGGGAAAGGTGCTGCATCAGTGCGATCTTTGCCGCACGGCTGCGCACATCCCGCCAGATGGCTTCCTCGAGTGCATCTGCATCGCGGCGCACCTGCGCCAGGCGCGCCGCGCGCCTCGCGGCGGCGGCATGTGCGTCCTGCGCCTTTGCAGCGCGTTCCATCGCAGCGGCGTTGCGTTCCTCCGCCTCCGCCTTCTGGCGATCCGCCTCCGCCTTCTGTGCGTCGATGGTTGCCTTTGCCTTTGCCGTCCACGCCGCCTGCTGCGGCTCGATGCGCGCGGCGACGCGGGCGCGGATCTCCTCCTGCCATGTGCGGTAGAGCTCCGCCTGACGTGCGCCGCGCTCCTGCCGCAACGCCTCACGCTGCGCCTCAAGCCCTGCACGCTCCTGCGCCAGTTCATCCTCAGAGACGCGCGGCCCGTGCATCGCGCGCTGATTATCGAGCTTCAGGTTGATGTTTGTGATCGCATTTTGATACTCGTCGTCGATCTGCTTCTTCCGCCGCTCGTAGTCGTCCTCTGTCTGTTTGCGGTAGACCTCGGTCAGGCGTTTGCGCTCACGCTCAAGCTCTACGCGTGCGCCGATCACGGTCTGCGCATTCTTTTGCCAGACGGAGTCCTGAAACGGTTCATCGTCCGCTGCCGGCGGCGTCAGAGAAAACACCTCCGGGACATCCCTCACCGCAAGAGCAAGGGTCGCCTCCTCGGCGCGCAGCTCCATGAGGCGCGCATAGGAGGGATGCGCAGTGAGCACCTCGGAGATGCGCATGACGGCAATATCCTCCGCCGCACGGGGCTGCTCCTGCGCGGGCAGGAAATAGCACACGGCGGCAATCACGAGGAGCACGATGCCCCCTGCCAGAATCTCTCTGCGCCGCGTCTTCCAGAGCTCCATGCATCTCCCTCCGTGACGAAATTGCCATATGAAACAGCGACTTCATACAAAGGAATCACTGATAAAATCCGTCACAGCATCCCGACGCTTCTTTTACGCCAGTCCGAGGGACTTCCTTTTATCAGTGATTCCTAAAATGTACCGGGCATCGTTCTGTCCGCTACATATAGCTGGTCGCGGCGATTTACTTGCTGCTGCCCAGTTCCTTGATGACGTCCTGCGTCACGTCCTGTCCGCCATAGACGACAGCACCCTTCTCGATGACGACGGAAAGCCCCTTCTTCTCGGCGACCTTCTTAACGGCATCCTGAATGCTGTTCTCGATCGGCTCCATCAGCTCCTCATTCTTCTGCTGGAGGCGCTGCATCGTCTGCTGATAGTAATCCGACTTCTCCTGATCGTTCATCGATGCAGACTTCGTCTCAAAATCCGCCTGTGCCTCCTGCGACGCCTTCTGCATCTCGGCGTTCGCTGCAGCGAGCTGCGGATGCTGGCTGCCGACCTGACGGTAGTCCACAACGCCAACGGAGGACGACGCCGCCGAGGCGATGCCCGAGCCACTCTGCGTCAGTGCAAGCGCGACAACCGAGCCAACAAAGACAACCGCGATGAGGATGCTGATAATCTTAACCTGCTTCTGTTCGAGTTTGATCATGAATGAATTCTCCTTTTCTCCTAAAGATGTTCAATCCTTCGACCGAACGCCCCCATTATAGCAAAGAGCGTACAATAGTTCAATGAAGATTTGCTGATAAAATACGCATCCTGTTACTTGACAACGCGATAGCCAACCAGCGTGGGGTCGAGACGCACGTTCGAGAGAGCGGGATCCATCGCCACGAGCGTGATGCCGGTATCGAGGTTGACATCAACCAGGACATCGTTCTGGAAGCGCAGACGTGCGACATAGCCGTCACGAATCGGCCATCCGTAGGTCACCGTCTCCTGTCCCGGCATAACATCCCAGCCGATCTGCTCACCGACCCCGCCGAGCACTGCCTGCGCCTCCGCAAGGCTCATGCCGTAGCTGAGATCGCGGCACGCATCCTTCGTCACAGGGCTGCTGACGGAGCCCTCAGCAATGGCGTCAGAGGCACGCAGCTCCTTGCGCGTCAGGCGGAGTCCGCTGAGCGGATCGTTCAGGCAGTTGTTTCCCGTAAAGGTGCAGTCCACCACCTTGTACGTACCGTTCTGCCAGCGATAGGTATAGGTATAGATACCGTTGACGATGCTCTGATGGATGAGCTTGCCCTCCTTGCCGTAGAGTGCAGCGACATCGGCGACGCTGGAGCCCGGCGCGATCGAATCGAAGTTATCCGCCGTGATGACCTCCTGATGGTCGCGCTCCCCCTGCAGTGCGCCGTTGATCGGTGCACGGTTTGCGGTCTGCTGGCTGCCGCAGCCCGCGGCGAGAACCGCCGATGCGGCGACGGCCGCCGCGGCAAGTCCGATTTTCTTCCTATTCAGCATAGTACTCTCCCTCTTTCTCCACCAAGCCGCCCCCGGCGGCAAAATCACTATATCCTATCATACACCAATCGACGCCAACATTCAAGGCGTCCCCGACGAAGGCTCTCTGTCAAAAGCTGTGCTCGCGCATGTGCCACCACCATGCCGCGGCTTTCGTTCCAGTGCCGCACGGGGAAGAGAGGATTACGGTACGCGCCGATAGACGCGCAGTTTCTCACGGCCCTCCGTCGGCATCGTGCCGAGCAGCTCCCATCGTCCGTCTGCCATCATCTCATCGAACGTGGCGAAGGCGTGCCGCTCCACGACGAGGTACACCGTCCGGTCCTGCGGCAGTTCGTCGAGGGGGAGGAACGGCATGACATTCTTGCTGTTCCAGCTCATCGCCTTCGGCGCACGCGCGGTGATCTCCTCACGCGTCGCGAGCGCGTACATCGGATGTCCCGTGTAGTAGGGAACCGTCGCCGTATAGTCGCCGCAGGAGACGAGGAGATCCTCCTCCTGCATCGTCTGCATGAGGAGTTCCGCCGCCGCCTTGCCGCTGAAATGCCCGTCGCGCGGCGCATAGTGCACAGCGCCGAACACGACGGCGAGATAGAGCACGCCGCCGAGGAGCGCCCCCGCACGCAGCACGCGCGTATTCTCGCGAAGGAGATGTGCCGTCAGGATCGCCGTCGGCAGGAAGGCGGGAAAACTGTAGGTGGGGTACTTCGTCGCCATGAGCTGAAAAAACACGGGCACGACGATCGCCCAGACGAGGAGAAACTGCGTCCCCGCATCGAGAACGGGACGTGTGCGCCACGCCCGCAGAAGCGCGAGCGGCAGGGCAAAACTCCACGGGAACATCCCGAGGAAGTAGATACCGAGATAGAAGTACCACACATTCCACTGCGCGTGCTCTGAGACCATTGCACGCAGGACATTGTGAATCCCGAGGAAGGTGTTCACAAAGTCTGCCCCATGCGCCAAATACATATAGATGTACCACGGCGCACAGACTGCTGCGAGCACGAGCAGCCCCGTCGGCAGGGCGATCCGTCCGAGCGCGCGCAGATCGCGACGCACAGCGAGATAGACGAGGATCACGAGCCCCGGCAGGAGAAAGCCGACAGGCCCCTTCGTCAGCACGCCGAGCCCCGCACACGCATAGGCGAGATAGAAATAGCCGCGCCGCCCGTCCCGATAGCCGAGGCAGAACGCGCCGAGCGTCCCGCCGAAGAACACGAAGAGCGTCAGATCGGTCAGGATGAGTTTGGCAAGGAATCCATAGAGCACGCACGAGCCGAGAATGACCACCGACCAGAACGCCGTCCGCGCATCATAGAGCCGCCGCGCGAGCGCGTAGGTGAGGAGCAGTCCCGCCGATGCAAAGAGCGCAGGGAAAAATCGTGCGGCAAAGTCCGTCACACCGAAGACGGAGAACGCAGCGATCAGTTCCCAGTAGAAGAAGATGGGTTTATCGTACCAGTAATTTCCGTAGATCTGCGGCGAGAGATAATTCCCCGCCGCGAGCATCTCCTTTGCCGTCTGCGCGTAGTTCACCTCGACGGGTGCCGTCACGGGAAGAGCTGCATTTCCCCAGAAAAAAAGGGCGGTGAAAAAGAGCAGCACCACCCCCAGCCGCATCCGATCATCCATCGTGCGCCTCCTTTTCCGCCGCCTGTGGCCTGTTGTCACACGCAATCAAGTAGAGCGGGCGATCCTTGACCTCCTGCAAAATCCGTGCGATATACTCCCCGCACACGCCGAGCATCATCATCTGCATCCCGCCGAAGAACAGGCTGCATACGACGATGGTCGACCAGCCCGGCACAGTCTCCCCGCGCAGCGTCTCAAAGAGGACGTGGAGGAAGAGCACCACGGCCAGCAGCGCGGACATCAGCCCCACATAGAGCCCCGCACGCAGCGGCTGCACCGAGTAGGCGAGGATGCCGTCGAGGGCGAACGAGATCATGCGCCGCAGCGAGAACTTCGAGCTGCCCGCATAGCGCGCCTGCGCGACGAAGTCCACCGTCGTCCGCCGAAAGCCGAGCGAGCAGACGATGCCGCGGATAAAGCGCGCGTGCTCGCGGTAGCGGCGCAGTGCGAGCACCGCCTTGCGGTCCATCAGGCGGAAATCCGATCCACCCTCCTGAATCTCCACATCCGTCAGCAGGTTCAGGAGACGGTAGTAGTAGGTAGAGGTCATGCGCTTAAAGACGGAGACCCCCTCCGTCGTCAGGCGCACGGTCTGCACGATGTCAAAGCCCTCCTCCCACTTTTCGAGGAGCTGCGGCAGGAGCTCGGGCGGATGCTGCATATCCCCGTCCATCGTGATGACCGCATCGCCGTCCGCATGATCGATGCCGCAGGTCAGAGCAAGCTGATGCCCATAGTTGCGTGCGAGAAAAATCGAGCCGATGCGACCATCTCGCTCACCCAGCATGCGCAGGATCTCACGGCTGCGGTCGGAGGAACCGTCGTCGATGAAGAGCAGCTCATAGTCATAGGGCAGACGCCCCATCACCTCCTCCACCGTCGCCGCAAAATGCGCGATGTTCTCCTCCTCGTTGTAGACCGGAACGACGATTGAAATGCGTTTCACGATGTCTCCCACGTCCCCTTATGATAATTTCTAAAAATTCCCGATCAAACGCAGCCACCGATCGTCCCGATCGATGAGCCCTGCGATGCTGAGGAAGTCGTGCAGCTTGTAGCGCAGCTCCCACTCGCCCGTACCCTCATCGGTCCAATGCTCATAGCGGAGCAGCCAGCGCGGGTGAAAAGCGTAGCTGCCCGCCACCGAGAACCGGCCGTCCGTCACATCCCAGCGGAGTTCGCCCGTAAGGCGCGGCAGCAGCGTGCGGGCATAGCCAACGCGCCACGAAAAGCGCACATCCTCGGGAGCGGCATCCATCTCCGCATAGAGTTCATCGCGCGGACTGAGCATCCGCCCTGCGTGCAGCCGCGCACGGAGATCGCGGCGCTCCCCATGGGTGTCCTTGGCACTGCGCCCGACATCGAGCCAGCCCGTGAGTCGCAGGCGGTAGCGCGTCGTATCGCTGCGGCTCATGACCGCCATCCGCTCGCCCGGCGTGATCGTCACGTGCGACGTGAGATGCAGACTGCGTAGGGCAGGCATGGCGTCAAGCTGCGTGCCGAGACGTTCCTCAAGCGCCGCACGGTGACGCGCGACGAACGGGACGGGCACGCCGACGAGGCGGTTCACCTCCGTCTCCATTGCCGTACGCTGGGAAAGCAGTGCGGCATTGGGAACGGTATCCGAGCGCATCGAGAGATCGACCGTCCGCACGACCGGCAGGCGCGGATAGACCGTCAGCCGCACCGTCGCCGTCGGCGCCACATCGACATCGTAGTCCGCGCGGAACTCGGGCAGATGCTCCTCCATATAGGCGGCAAGCTGACGCTTCAGTGCCCCCGATGCCCAGTCCGTTGCCGCGACGGGCAGGCCGACGAGTGCATCGGAAAACACCCGCTCCGCCCCCGCGAGATCCGTGCGCACGAGTGCCTCAATTGCGGGCGGCATGCCCTCCACTTCGGACACAACGGCAACGCTCCGAATCGTATCCGCCCACGGAGCAAGGTGAATCTCCACCGTCGTCCGCACCGCCGGCGTCACCGTCACGCGTGTCACCGCGTAGCCGACGAGCAGACGGTCAAACACCGCCCCGATGATTTCCGCTTCCTCCCCGGCCGCGATGTCCGCCGTGCGCCGGCCCTCCATGCGCTCTGCCGCAATCGCAGCGACCGTGCGCTCCATACGCGCACGCACAATGGGCGGGATCGGCTGATCTCCTACGACAATAGCCGCAGTTTCCTCCACGCGGGAGGTCTCTGCGGCATAAACAGGAGAAACGATTGCGCATGCAGCAAGAATGCCAAGCAGCACGAGCGACAGACGCACAGTGCACAGCAGGGAGATGCCCTGCCGCATCAGAATGTGCCGCCGACGCGGAAGTGGACGCGTCCGCCCTGCGACCCACGGCCGTAGTCCAGACGCAGCGGACCAATCGGCGTGTTGAGACCGAGCCCGACGCCGACGCTGCCGTGCAGATTCTCCGGCGCAAAGCCACTATCCCACGCCCCGCCGTAGTCCGTGAAGAGCGCGCCCGTCACCTTGGAGACGATTGGGAAGCGGTACTCAAGCGAGAGCAGCGCCATGCGGTTGCCACGGAACTGATCCTCGCGGTAGCCGCGGATCGTATCCTGTCCGCCGAGACGGAACTGATTGTACTCGGAGATCGACCCGTTGCCGACCCCGTACTGCCCGCGCGCCACGAGCACCTGTGCGTGTCCGACCTTGAAGTACTGGGCATCGCTGATCGTGTATTTCTGGAAATTGAAGTCTCCGCCAAAGCCTGCAAACTCCGCCGAGAGCGACGCGCGCGCACCCGTCGTCGGCTCGTACACATTGTCGCGCGTATCCGTCACGTGCTCGAGCGTAATGCTGCGCGTCGTGCCGAAATTCTTGCCGATCCACGGTGCGTTGAGGCTGCGGTCGCCTGCCAGTCCGTTCTCCGTGTGACGGACATACTTATCCTTGCGGTTCTTCAGCGTGATGAAATTCGTCGAGTACTCGCTCATCGGTCGGCTCAGGGTGAGCTCGCCGCCCGAGTATTTGCGCATGAACGACTCCACATGGTCGCCATTGGAGTTGTAGTCGTCGTATTCGTAGGTGCGGTTGTAGAGACGCACCGTCCCCGACGTTTCCTTCTTATCGAGCCACGGGCGGCGATACATAAACGTATAGCCGCGCGCATCCGTATCGTCACCGCTCATCTCATAGCTGAGACTGATGGTGTCGCCCATCCCGCGGAAATTCGTGTCGCTGATGCTCACCATGCCGACCATGCCGTCGGAGCTCGAGTAGCCCGCACCGATGCCGAACGAGCCCGTGCGCTTCTCCTTGACATCGATCTCCATGACGACCGCATTCGGCTCCACGCCCGGATTCATCTTGACGTTGACATCCTCGAAGAAACCGAGGTTGTAGACACGCTGCATACTGCGGCGTGCCTGATTGGCGTTGAACGGTTCGCCGGGCTTCTGGCGCATTTCGCGGAGGATGACGCGCTCCTTGGTCTTCTTGTTGCCCTTGACCTTATAGCCCTCCAGCGTCCCCTCGCTGATGCGGATCGTGAGCGTCCCGTCCTGCGCGATGTTGAGATCTGTGATCTTGGCGAGGATGTAGCCGTCCGCGCGGTACTTCTCCTGAATCGCCTGCACATTCTCCTGCAGGGTACGCCCATTGAGCAGCTGCCCCCTCTGCACGGTCACGAGATCCATGAGATCCTTCGTCTTTTCGACCGTGTTGCCCTCGATGTGCACTTCCTTCAGCACCGGATTTTCCAGCACGTGATAGATCAGTACAACGCCCTCGGGCACCTCTTCAAAGACAGGGTAGAGATCGTAAAAATACCCCGTCGCGTAGATCGCGTCGCGATCCTTGACGAGCACATCCTCCGCCAGAGCATCTCCGACGTGCATGGCAATCGCCTCACGCGCTGCCTTCTCCGTCGCCTCAGAGCCTCCCACAAAGTTGATCTCGACGACTGTCTTGCCCACCTCTGCCGCAAGTCCCTGTGCCACAGCATCCTCACTGGGACGCGTGCTTGCCCACGCAGACGCACGTGCCTCTGTCGATGCCGGCGGCGTCTTGTCCGTCAGGGCAGGACCTTGCTGCACCGGAGCTTCTTCCGGCGCGGCCTTCGGCGTATTGCTCAGGACGGGGGCCTTCGTCCCCGCCATCTCCGCAGCGGTCGCCGCACTCTCATGATCCATCGCATCTGCGGCATGACCCTGCGGCAGAGCGGATGCGGATACACCGATACCAAGTGTGACGGCAAGGGCAAGTCTGCGGTACTTTTTGCTGTTCAAAGGCGAAACCTCCTAGACCATACGCAAGCGATAGGAATCGCTGATAAAATGAAGTCCGTCAGATTGGCGTAGATTTTTCGTCCAAACGAGGTGGAAAGCCGGACGCAGAGTGGTGCTCTGTGGAGGATTTTCCGCCGAAGTGCGGGCAAAAAAGATGCGTCAAGATGGCGCGGCTGAATTTATCAGTGCTTCCGATATGCGCTTCATTCACCGTGCATCATGGATGCACGAACTACTCTCTCAAAATTTTGCCGCCGATCTGCATCAAATGCTGCATATCCGCGCTCGGCAGGCGCGACGCAGGTGCATGCGCATGCGCAGCGGGCGGTGCTGCACTCTCGTGGACAGCGGGTACTGCGGCAGGCGTTTCGTGTGCCACCACAGCAGGAGTCTCCGCCCCTTCCGTCACATGCGGCGGAAGTGGCGCAGCGACAACCGTGGTCTGCGGAGTGGGCGCAGGAGCTTCCTCCACAGGGGACTGTACTGCCGGTATTTCTGCCCGCTCCTCGATTTCTGCGGCAGGCACGGCAGCAGGTTCTTGCACCTGTATGCGCCACAGCCCCCACAGCGCGAGGGCAACGAGAGCAAGTGCCGGCAGGAGGACACGCGCCCGACGGCGCAGGCGCGCACGGTGCGTCGATGTCGTACACGCAAGCTCGGCGCGGGCAAGCATGAGCTTTAGATCGCCCGACACATCGTCTGCCCCCGCGAGAGCATCCTCTGCCCCCGCAAGCCAGTCGCGTGCCGCCCGTATGGACCGCTTGCGCTCCTCGCGTTCGCTCTCCATCGCGCTCTCCCTCCCAACGATTATACTACACAGAAGCGATAGGATTCAATAAGTATAAAATAAATTGCGAATCACCAATGCTGCATGAAACGCGAGAGCATCCCGCGAATCCGACGAATGCCGTTCTTCTGCAGGCGATAGACGTGCGCCGGCGTCACGCCGAGCGCATCCGCCATCGCGCCCGCACCTGCGCCGCCGATGGTCACGCCCTCGAGCACGAGGCGTTCGCGCACAGGGAGACGCTCCATCGCGTCGCCCACGACACCGACGAGCGCGTGGTGTTCGGCAAGCTCCGCCACGGACGGCTGCTCATCCATCAGGAGTTCCTTCGCCGTCTCATGGCTCTCCGTCTCCGCCTCAAGGCAGGGCAGATCGACATTCCCTTCACGCCGCAAAAAGTCACGGACGCGCCCGCGCACGCGATGCACGGCATAGAGACTGAACGCCGCCCCATAGTCCGGGTCATAGCGTTCCACCGCCTCGATCAGCCCGATCGTCCCCTCCTGCACCGCATCCATCGCGGCCGGCAGGGCACGGTACGGATATACCTCGCGAAAGACCAGCGGCTGATAGGCCTCGATGATGCGGCGGCGTGCCGCCATGTCGCCGTTCTCCTTATACGCACGCCAGAGCGCACGCTCCTCCTCCGGCGCGAGTTTTTGCACGGCGGAGAGTTTTTTCATATAGGCGGAAAACATGGGCACACCTCCTTTGCTAAAAAATACACAAAATAATCGATAGAACGCGCAGCAGGCGCCCCTTCCACCGCTTCGCGGTCCCCCTCCCCCCGTACCGACGGGGGAGGCATGGGATAACGACGCACCAGCTTCCTCCCCCTACTGACGGGAAAGATAGGGACATGGTCAGAACCGAATCCGCGCCTCCATGCCGATGATCTGCTCCGAACCCTCGCGGTCGTACGAGATGCCGAACGCATCGCTCAGATCGTACTGGATGCCATAGCGGCTCTTGTTCGCCGCCGCACCGAGCCCCTGCACATAGCGCACGAACACGCGGTCGCCGATGTACTTGCCGATTTCGAGATTGTACTCATTCCGCCGCTCTGCGTCGGGGACATCCTCCTTCGATTCAAACAGGCTGCCGCTGCCGCTCGACAGACGAAACACATCGAGATGCAGCATATTCTTCATCGAGTTTTCCACCTCGGAGAGCACGCTCATCTGCAGCCCGATCGCGAGCACATCCGCCGCACTGAATTTCCCCTCCCCGTTCTGAGACGCACCGCGCAGAGTCAGCATGCGGAGGATCTCCTCCTCCGACATCTCGGGCGACGACCCGAGGCGAAAATCCATGTGGTCGAGCGGGCCGCGCGCGCTCAGATAGATGCGCATATTGGTCAGACGCGTCTCGGCATAGAAGTCAATCGTGGGCAGGAACGACTCCATCTGGTTGAACGTCGCCGTCCCCTCGTGGATCTTGAACACCGTCCGCAGGTAGCTGACCGTGTCGCCGCGTCGCACGCCGATCATGCCCGTCGTCTTCGGGTGACGCGTTGTTCCGCCGAAGTGAATCTGCCCCGACGGATGCATGTCGTAGAGATTCGGGCTGAAGAAATGCACATGCCGCCCGACAGATACCCCCACATCAAGAATGATGTGCGGAAGTTCACTGTCCGTATCGGGAATCGTTGGGATCGAGATGAGCGCGCGGTCGATATCGACCGTGCCCGATACCTTCGGCAGCGTCTCGCCCCAGTAGGTATCCTCCGTCAGCTTCAGCGCGCCCGTCAGGGGGCCATCGTAGAACGACGTCTTGACTGAGAGCGCGTTCATCACGAGCATGAACTCATAGTTCGCAGGTCTTAGCCCACTCAGCCCCGTATGCCCCGTCAGGAGATAGCTGCCCGTGCCCATGCGCCCCGTGCACTCGCGTATGGCGATCGAATCGCCGAGCGCATCGACCTGCACCTCGATCTCCGTAATCGGTGTCTCAATCGCCTTGAGCTTCACCGCACCGTCCCTGATACGCAGTGAGCCGTTGATGCGCGGTGCGGCAAGCGAGCCGCGGATGGTCAGCTCACCCTCGGTACGGCCGAGTGCCCACTCGATCTCCCGTGAGAACACGGGGAGCAGGGAGAGATCGGCGTGGTCGAGGGACAGCGTGAGATCGATCTGTTCGGCGGCACTGAGCATCTCATCCGCATCCGCCGTGAGCGCGTGCAGGGGGAGCGTCCCATGCACACTTACCGTATAGTCCACGCCGCCAATGTACTTATGCACCGTCAGCTGATTGACGCGGACAACGCTCCCGCGCACCTGAATCTCGCCTGCCAGCGCATCGAACGTCCCGCCGCGCACGCCCCCGTTTTTCGCCGAGAGCGACACATCGGCGACGGGACTTTGCGCCGTCCCGCCGACGTGCGCCGTGACAGACGCCGTGCCCGACACGGGTTCATCAATACCCGCCAGCCCCGTAAAGATCCCGAGGGCAATATCGTTCGCCGTGGCATCGACATCCATCATGCCGTTAAAATCCACCGTCCCCGATGCGGAGAACGAGCCGTCCCCCTGCTTTCCCGTGAGACGGTCAATCGTCAGCACATGGTTGGAGAGGGAGACATCCAGCGACGCATCAGTGACAGGATAGCCTGCGACCGTACCTGCGGCGATCTCCCCCGTTACGCCGAGGGACGGATTATCCCGCGTCCCGCCGACCCAGATATGGCTCGTGATTGACCCGCCGACGCGATCCTCCTTCTGATTGCCCAGCGCGAGGAGTGCCCCGACATCGAAATTCTCCACATCCATGGTGCCGCGCAGCACATCCGAGTGCGTGTCGTAGTGCAGGCGCGCCGACACCTTCCCTTTCTCCCCTTGATGGAAGCCCGTGCGATCGAGCGTGACGATGCCGTTCTCGTAGTAGACGAGGCTGTGTACCTTCGTCAGCGTCACGCCGTTCATCGTCACCTCGTCCGCCTTCAGATCGCCGCGGAAGATGGGATACGAAATCGTCCCGCCGACCTGTCCGTGGAACACACCGTGCCCTGCGACAGGATAGGGGAATTTATGCGCAAATCGTTTGAAGTTCAGATCGCGCACCTCAGCGTCGAGATTGAGCACTCCCTGCGTACTGATTGTGCCGTTCAGCACCATGTCCACCATCGGGGAGTAGATGTGAAAGACCTGCAGGCGAATGACGCCGTCATCGAGGAAGTAGTCGCCGTCCATGCCCGAGAGCAATGCACCCGCGTAGCTGCCGCGATAGAAATGCACGTAGCCGACGGCGTGGGGATTGTCGAGCGTCCCCGTGAATTTAATGATGTTGTCGATGTTGCCCGTGATCGGCTGGTCGGGCGCGACGAGCGCCGCGACATCCTCCATGCGCGCCCCCATCGTGTCGATCTGCACATTGATGCGCCGTTCTCCGGTAAAACCGATCGTGCCATTGACGAGCCAGACCTCGCGCCCATTCCGCTCCATCGAAAAATCATGGATGCCGATGCCAGAGAGCGAGCCCTCCGCGCGGAAGATCAGGCTGTCAAAGGGCTGATACATCAACTGTCCGCGCGTCGCCGACACCTTCATCTCCACGTGTGGATCCGCGATATCGCCGTGCACCTCGCCGCTGATGTCCGCGAGTCCTGCAAAGCTCAGCCGATCATCGAGGCGGTTTAGCAGGGAGAGATCGACATGGCCGCCGTAAAAGCGGAGATCGAGCGCCGCCCCGCCGCGGATCGTCCCCTCGACGCCAAGATCCGTTCCATGGGGAAGGTTTAGGCTGAGAAAATCAATCGTCAAATCCTGACCGCGCAGGGAAAAGGATGCATTCGCGCGCTCAATCGGCACGGCGCGGTACATCCCATCCAGCACCTCTGCGCTGCCGTAAACGGCAAGCCCCGTGCGCTCCGTTCCCTGTCCCTCGATGCCGAGATCGGCAGAGAGTATGCCGCTGAGATCCGCAGGGAGCGGCAGCTGTGCGTCCGTCCGCAGGTGGTCAAGGGGAAGGCCCTCGATTTTCAGATGTGCCGCATAGGAGAGATCTGCCGCCGAAAGCGTGCCCTCACCCGCGATATTCCCGCCGAACGCCTCCGCTGCAAGATTTTGAAACGAGAGTATTCCGTCCGCGTATGCAACATCGGCATCGGCGCGGGTGACATCGATATCGCTGACCGTCCCGCCCTCTGCCGACACGTGCCCATCGACCGTCGGAGCATCCATCGTCCCCGTCACGCGGACATCGGCAGAGACAGTTCCCGTATAGGGGCTCTCGGCATAGACCGCCGCGGGGGCAAAGCGCTCCGCACGCACGCGCAGATCGAGATAGGGCGCATCCGTATCGAGGCGCACCGTGCCGTCGACGCGCGCCGTCTGCTCCGCCGCCGTCGCCGTTGCCGCCACGAAGAGAGCGCGCTCGTCAAAGCGCAGTGCCGCACTCGTCAGCGTCGTCTGCGTGCCGTAGAGATCGGCATCCGCCCGAATCCCCTCGATCCACCCCTCCATCGTACGCGCCCCGTCCACGAGACGCAGCCCCGCGCGCACGCGGTCAGCGTGCAGTGCCCGGATCTGCACGCGCTCGGGCAGTGTCCCCTCGGGCAGGAGGGAGAGGAGCGGCGTCAGATCTGCATCATCTGCCGTGAGCTGCACATCCTGCACATCGCTCGTTTTCTCTCCGCGTACGCGCAGGGGAATCCCCATGAACTGTGCCGAGGCATCATAGGAGAATGCACCGCGGTCGATGTCCACCGCACCGCTCAGATCGGTCAGTTCATAGCTGCGCCCTGCCACAGCGGCGTCCACCGTACCGTCTGCGATGCGGATGCGCCCGACAAAGGCACTCGGCTCCGCATCGTCCGAGACGAGATCGGCATAGTTCCACGAGCCGTCCTTTCGCTGCACGAGATGCGCATGCACCCCCGTCAGCAGGATCTCATTCACCGAGGTCGCCGGGGATGAAAGCAGAGAAAACAGACGAAGCGTCACCCGCGCCCTGTCGGCGCGGAGGACTTTCTCCGTCTGCTTATCGTAAATCACAATATCATCAATGGCGAGTTCATGCAGAGAACGTATCTCCACCGCGCCGACCTGCACATCCGTCCCAAGCTGCTGCGACGCGATGCGCCCCGCCGCCCGTCCGACCTCTGCCATAAAGGCCTCTGCCCGCACAATATGGACAGCGACCGCCGCGCAGAGGAGCACTGCCGCCAGCGCAATCGCGCAGACCCATGTCCTCTGTCTCATAGAACTCCCCTAAACGGACATCCGCAGATGTCCGCCGTCTCATTTTGCCATCGTCATCTCGTAGGCTGCATTGGCCGCACGGACGCGCTCGATGGAGGCAGCTGCCTCCTCCGCCGTCGGTGCCGGCTCCGCGGGACGTACCTGCGCCCCCTTCGGGGTCTCGAGCACGGCATCCTCATGGAGCACGGCTGCCTCACGGGCGGCACGGGCGCGCTTGCCATGATCGATCACACGACGATACTGCATTGCATCGAGATCGACGGGCACGCCCATGGCATTGTCAAGCGCCGCCTTGCTCGTATTGTAGTTGTAGAGTGCCGTCGCGTAATTCGTGCGCGCCGTCGTCAGATTGTCCGAGGCGCGCATGACTTCAAGGTTCGTCCCGACGCCCGCATTGTAGCGCACGCGGGCGATGTTGTAGTCCTCCTCCGCCTGCTTGACCGCCGTCTCCGTTGTCCCGATGTTCTGTTCGGCCGCACGCAGATTCAGGTACGCCGTATGCACATCGAGGCGGATGCGCTCATTCGTTGCCGCCAGAGCTTCCTCGGCTTTGCGCAGCTTTGCTTTCGCCTCGTGCACCTGCGCCGTCGTCACCTCGTTGTCGAAGATGCTCCACGCCGCACTCAGGCCGAGGGTCCATTGATCTTGTGCCTGTATGCTGTTCTTAAAGGCGTGCTCGCCCGCAATCGAGCGCGTCGCCGCTGCACTCAGCGTCGGAAGGTTTGCTGCTGCCGCCTGCTCGACCGCCGCCTCTGCCTGCTTGACCGTATAGTGCGCCGCCGCCGCATCCGCGCGGTAGACAAGGCCATAGTCCGTGCAGTCCGACAAAGCGAGATCATACACCGTATAGCGCAGCTCGTCGCTCGTCTCCAGTTCCGTATCCGTCGGCAGACCGATCACGTTGTTCAGCGTCGCGACAGCAACCGCATAGTCGTTCTTCGCCGATGTCAGTGCCTGCTGTGCATTCGCGAGCTCCACCTCGGAGGCGAGCACATCTGCGCGGGCCACCGTACCCGCGCGAAACTGCGCATTCACATCGTCGAGATGCTTCGTAAGCGTCGCGACCGTTTCCTCGCGCACCTGCACCATATTGCGCGTCTGCAGGATGTTGAAATAATCCGTCGTTGCCGTCAGGCGGATGGACTGCTTCGTCTGTTCCAGCGTGAGATCGGCCGCATTCAGCCCGTAGCGTGCCTCCTTACGCTGGGCATTGATCGTCGGATCAAAAAGTGCCATCGAAAGAGTCGCCTTATTTTCGTATGTATCCTTGTAGGGAGTGGGGTTGAGCTCCTTCGCCTTCCCGCCGACACGACCCGCCGTCCAGTCCCATGTAAGCCGAGGACCCGCACTGCGGTTTGCCGCATACAGCTGCTCATGCGCCGTATCCACATCTGCGAGCGCCTGTTTGATCGTACGGTTGTTTGCGAGCGCCATCTGCACACTGTCCGCGAGGCTGAGCTTTACCGTCTCTGCCGACACGGGCGCGGCAAATAGTCCAATCACCGCACTGAGTGCAAGGGCACGCGCGAGACGCCCTGCCAGAGTTCCCTTTGTCTTCAAGTCCATTTCCTCCTCATCCGCTCTATGGAGATACGTCAGTGGTGTAGGCTGCACTGCCCGCCCACACACAAAAAAACTGTAGGTAGGTTTTATTATATTACCAGTTCCCCGATTTTTTTTCAAATAAATTTATCGTTAACTGATATAATACACAAAAAGACCGCCCGCAGACGGTCTTTTTATTGGATTAAACGAGCTCGATGATGACCATCGGGGCGGCGTCGCCGCGACGAGGGCCGAGCTTCAAGATGCGGGTGTAACCGCTCTTCTTGTCCGTGTACTTCTCTGCGATTTCGCCGAAGAGCTTGCGCACGACATCCTCTTCCGCCAGAGCCGCAAGAGCCTGACGACGCGCACTGAGATCGCCGCGCTTCGCGAGCGTGATGAGGCCGTCGGCGAGGGAGCGCAGCTCCTTTGCCTTTGCCTCGGTCGTCTCAATGCGTCCATGCTTGAAGAAGGATGTGAGGATGCTCCTGAAGAGAGCCTTGCGGGCCGCGGAATTGCGTCCGAGCTTTCTCATGTGTTTCCCACTCCTATCGTTATTCGTTGTCCTGTCTCAAGGAGAGTCCAAGCTCCTCAAGTTTTTTCTTCACTTCATCCAGAGATTTGCGTCCCAGGTTGCGCACCTTCATCATATCGTCCTCGGTCTTCTGCGCGAGATCGGCAACCGTATTGATGCCGGCGCGCTTGAGGCAGTTGAAGGAACGAACGGAAAGATCCAGATCATCGATGGTCATCTCGAGCACCTTCGCGCTGTCGTCGACCTCCTCGGGCGGGAAGTTCGGAACTTCCTCCTCCTCCTCGACCACGCTGCCGTCCATGTTCTGGAACAGACGCAGGTGCATGACGAGGATCGCCGCCGCCTTGCTCACCGCTTCCTCAGGACGGATGGAGCCATTCGTCCATACGTCGAGGATGAGACGGTCATAGTCCGTGACGTTGCCGACACGCGTGTCCTCTACCGTGTAGTTGACACGCTGCACAGGTGAGAAGATGGAGTCGATGGGGATGACGCCGATGACGTCATCCGGTTTCTTGTTCCGATCCGCCGGAACGTAGCCGCGGCCGCGCTCAACGGTCATCTCGATCTTGAGTTTCCCCGTCTCCCCCATCGTTGCAATATGCAGTTCGGGGTTGAGGATCTCAATGTCGCTGCCGCACTCGATGTCGGCGGCGGTGACTTCGCGCGCGCCGGCCGCCTCGATGCGGATCGTGCGCGGCTCGCTGTCCTGCATGCGGATGCAGAGCTGCTTGAGTGCCAGCACGATGCTCGTCACATCATCCCGTACACCGGGAATGGTGGAGAACTCGTGCAGAACGCCGTCGATTTGGATGGAGGTGACCGCCGCTCCGTCCAAGGACGAGAGCAGCATCCGCCGCAGACTGTTGCCGAACGTCGTGCCGTAGCCTGGCTCGAGCGGCTCGCAGATGAAGCGGCCGTAACGTCCGTCCTCGCTGATCTCTGCGATCTCGATTTTCGGTTTCTCGATATCTGTCATCTATGTGCCTCCTCCATAATAAACGCGTAATGCAGACACATTCACATTCATTATTTGGAGTAAAGCTCGACGATGGCCTGTTCGTTGACCGGAACGTCAATCTCCTCACGATGGGGGAAACGTGTCACCGTGCCCGTCAGGTTTGCCTGATCGGCAGTGAGCCATGCGGGTGCGGAGAGTGCATTGCTGCTCTCCTTAAGCTCCTTGAAGAACGCGCCGGAGCGGCTCTTTTCGGCGACCTCGATCACATCGCCCTCATGGACGAGTGCGGAGGGGATGTCGACGCGCTTGCCGTTCACCGTGAAGTGTCCGTGGCGAACGAGCTGACGTGCCTGACGGCGCGTGTTAGCGAGGCCGAGGCGGAACACGACGTTGTCCATGCGGCGCTCGAGGAGGCAGAGGAGGTTTTCACCGGTGACGCCGGACATCTTCTTTGCCTTCTCATAGTAGCCGCGGAACTGACGCTCGAGAACGCCGTAGATGAACTTCGCCTTCTGCTTTTCCTTGAGCTGAAGTCCGTACTCAGAGACCTTGCGGTTCGTGCGGCGGAGCTGACGCGTCGACTGGCGCGAACGACCGAGGGTCGCCGGCTCGAGTCCGAGGGCACGGCAGCGCTTTAAGACTGGTACTCTATCAATTGCCATGTTGTTTCATCCACCTCCTGTTAGACGCGGCGACGCTTCGGCGGACGGCATCCATTGTGCGGGATGGGCGTCACGTCTTTAATCATGTTGACTTCAAGGCCCGTTGCCTGCAGCGAGCGAATGGCAGCCTCACGGCCGGCACCCGGTCCCTTGACATAGACCTCAACGGACTTGAGTCCGTGCTCCATTGCGGCCTTTGCCGCCGTCTCTGCTGCCATCTGTGCAGCGAACGGCGTGCTCTTGCGCGAGCCGCGGAAGCCGAGACCGCCCGCACTCGCCCACGAGAGCGCATTGCCGCTCTTGTCGGTGAGCGTGACGATCGTATTGTTGAACGTCGAGCTGATGTGTGCAACGCCCGACTCTATGTTCTTGCGAACTTTTTTCTTGGAACGTGTTGTTTTCTTAACAGCCACCTCTACGAGCCTCCTTTACTTTTTCTTGCCTGCGACGGCCTTCTTCGGGCCCTTGCGCGTGCGCGCATTGTTCTTCGTGTTCTGTCCGCGGACAGGCAGGCCGAGACGGTGGCGGCGGCCACGGTAGCAGCCGATATCAACGAGACGCTTGATGTTCATCTGAATTTCGCGGCGAAGGTCGCCCTCCACCACGGCGTTCTTGTCGATGGCATCACGAAGTCTGACGACTTCATCCTCCGTGAGGTCGCGCGTACGCGTATCGGGGTTCACGTCCGCAGCTGCGAGCAGCTTCTTCGAGGTCGTGAGACCAATGCCGAAGATGTACGTCAGCGCAATTTCAATTCTCTTGTCACGGGGCAAATCTACACCGGCAATACGTGCCATAAGTGCACCTCCTTTTTATCCTTGTCTTTGTTTATGCTTGGGGTTCTCGCAAATGACCATAACGCGGCCCTTGCGCTTGATGATCTTGCATTTTTCACAGATTTTCTTGACAGACGGTCTTACCTTCACTGCGCTTGCCTCCTTCCGTCTCCCTGCGCGCACGGGGCAGCGGAGCTGTGCCGCATACCCGAAAACGTCGATCTTATCTATTCTAGCATAAAAACTTCGTTTTGACCAGTTTTTCCTGCTAATCAGCCGAACGCCCTATAATCGGTGCTTTCCTCGTATTACTTAAAGCGATAGGTAATGCGTCCACGGGTCAGATCGTACGGGGTGAGTTCGATGGTCACCTTGTCGCCCGGAAGGATACGGATGAAGTTCATGCGTATTTTTCCGGAAACATGAGCGAGGACGACGTGTCCGTTCTCAAGCTCGACCTGGAACATCGCATTGGGAAGCTTCTCAACAACTCTTCCCTCTACCTCGATGACATCCTGCTTTGACATTCTTCCCTTTCGCTCCTTTTACGCCTCAAGGACGGCGGCAAGATCCGCCTCCACCTTTGCGATGTCCTGTCGGCCGTCGATCTCCTTGTAGACGCCCGCTTTCTTATAGTAGTCGATCAGCGGACGCGTCGAGGACTCATAGACGGAAAGACGGCTCTTCATTGTCTCCTCGCTGTCGTCGGCACGCTGGTAGGTCTCACCACCGCAGTCGTCGCAGACCCCCTCCACCTTCGTCGGGTTGAACTTCACGTGGTAGGAATGTCCGCAGCTCTTGCAGATGCGGCGTCCGACAGCGCGCTCGATGAGATCGGCGGCGGGGACGCTGATGTTGAGAACGGCGGTGAGTGCCATCCCGTTGTCCTTCAGGATCTCTGCGAGGGCATCCGCCTGCTCGACGGTGCGCGGGAATCCATCGAGGATGAATCCCTTCTCCTTGCAGTCCAGCTTACTGAGCCGCTCACGCACGATGCCGATGGTGACGGAATTGGGAACGAGCTTCCCTGCGTCCATGTAGGACTTCGCCTCTTTGCCGAGGGGGTCCCCTCTTTCACGGCTTCACGAAACATATCGCCCGTGGAGATGTGAAGAACATTGTAGCGTTTTACAAGGTTTACCGCCTGCGTGCCCTTGCCGGCACCCGGGGGACCCATCAAAATGATCTGCATAGGGATCTCCTTCGTACGTTATTTCATAAAGCCTTCGTAGTGGCGCATGACCACCATCGACTCGATCTGCTTCATCGTCTGGAGGGCAACGCCCACGACGATGAGAAGTGCCGTGCCGCCGAAGTACACGCCCTGGATGTGCGTCGCCTCTGCGATGAGGTTCGGCAGAACCGCGATGAACGCGAGGAAGAACGCACCCGCGAGGGTGATGCGCGTCAGCACATAGTCGAGATAGTCCGCCGTCGCCTGACCGGGACGAAGCCCGGGGACGAAGCCGCCGTATTTTTTGAGGTTGTCCGCCATATCCTGGATCTTCACCGTCACCGATGTGTAGAAGTAGGTGAAGAAGATAATCATGAGGACATAGAGCGTCGTCTGGAGGGGTTTTCCCCACTCCAGATAGGACGCCGCCGTCTTGACCCACGGAATATCGACGAACTGTGCCACCGTGATCGGGAACATGAGCACCGACGAGGCAAAGATGATCGGGATAACGCCCGCCTGATTGACCTTGAACGGAATATGGCTCGAATGTCCCGTCGCCGTGCGGCCGCCGACGACACGCTTCGCATACGTGATTGGGATGCGGCGGAAGCCGGTCTCAATGTGAATGACGAAGACGATCATCGCCAATGCAATCACGCCGAACGCGAACACGCTGAAGTAGCTGATTGTGCCTGCCTTGACATAGGCGAGGATCGTGCCGATGTTCTTCGGCAGCGCTGCGACGATACCGGCGAAGATGATGAGCGAGATGCCGTTGCCGACACCGTTCGCTGTGATCTGCTCTCCGAGCCACATGAGGAACACCGTCCCCGCCGTCAGTGTGATGGCGATGATGAGGATGTTCACGGGGTTCGGGTTGAGAATCGCGGTCTTGAGGCCGATCGACATGCCGATCGCCTGGAAGAACGCGAGCACCACCGTCAGGTAGCGCGTGACCTTCGTCGTTTTCTTATGCCCCTCCGCGCCTTCCTTCGACCACTGCTCGAGCGTCGGTACAACGACGTTGAGCAGCTGGATGATGATGGCTGCGTTGATGTAGGGCGTAATGCTCATTGCAAAGACAGAAAATTTGCTGAACGCACCGCCCGAAAAGAGATCGAGGAGGCCGAACAGCGTTCCCTGCGAGAAGAGCTGCTCAATCGCCGTGGGGTCAACGCCCGGCACGGGGATGTGCGTTCCCATGCGGAACACGGCGAACATGATGAGCGTGAAGATGATCTTCTGCCGCAGCTCGGGAATCTGAAAGATGTTGCCAAGGGCATTGAGCACCTTAGACCACCTCTACTTTGCCGCCTGCTGCTGCGATTTTCTCCGCGGCACTCTGGGTAAAGCCCTGTGCGCGCACGGTGAGGTTCTTCGCCGTGAGCTCGCCGTCGCCGAGAATGCGGACGCCGTCACGAACGTTCTTCAGGATGCCCGCCTCGATGAGCGCAACGGGATCAACCGTCGTGCCGTCCTCGAAGCAGTTCAGGCTGCCGACGTTGACCTCGGCGAACGTCTTTGCCCAGACGTTCTTGAAGCCGCGCTTCGGCAGACGACGGTAGAGAGGCATCTGGCCGCCCTCAAAACCGGTGCGGACACCGCCGCCTGAGCGGGACTTCTGCCCCTTCATGCCGCGGCAGGAGGTCTTGCCCATGCCGGAGCCGATACCGCGGCCGACGCGCTTACGCACGGCACGCGATCCCTCCGCAGGCTGTAATTCATGCAGTTTCATAGATTCTTGCCTCCCCTCTTCAATCTGCGATCTCTTCCACCGTGATGAGGTGGGAGACTTTGTGAAGCTGTCCACGCACGGCAGGCGTGTCGGGAAGCTCGGTCACGGAGTTGCGCTTGCGCAGTCCGAGTGATTTTACCGTTTTGCGCTGCGTCTCAGGACGACCGATCAAGCTGCGCGTCAGGGTAACTCTGACTTTTGCCATGTTCGTTCCTCCTTATCAGCCAAAAATCTCATGAACGGACTTACCGCGAAGTGCTGCGACCTCTGCGGGGCTCTTGAGTCCCATGAGGCCTTCCATCGTGGCACGCACCATGTTGTTCGGGTTCGACGAGCCAAGCGACTTCGTGAGGATGTCGCGCACGCCTGCGAGCTCCAGAACGGCACGCGCCGGGCCGCCGGCGATAACGCCGGTACCTTTTGCGGCAGGCTTCAGGAGGACGCGGCCGGCACCGAAGATGCCCGTGATCTCATGCGGAACCGTACGCTCTTCGCGCAGCGGCACCTCGATGAGGCTCTTCTTGGCATCCTCAATGCCCTTGCGGATCGCCTCGGGTACCTCGGCAGCCTTGCCGAGTCCGACGCCAACCTTGCCCTTCTTGTTGCCGACGACAACAAGTGCGCTGAAGGAGGAGCGTCGGCCGCCCTTGACAACCTTCGATACGCGGTTGATGAATACGACACGCTCCTCGAACTCCGGCGTCTCGTTTTCGTTATGTCTAGCCATGCTTTCCCTCCTTTAGAATTTCAGTCCGGCTTCGCGTGCCGCCTCTGCGAGAGCAGCGACGCGGCCATGGTAGATGTAGCCGCCGCGGTCAAAGACGACCTCGGTGATGCCCTTTTCAAGAGCCTTCTTAGCAACAGCTGCGCCGATGGCCTTTGCGGCCTCGACGTTGCCGCCGTACTGCGAGAAGCCCTTGTCCTTTGAGCTCGCGGAGACGAGCGTCACGCCCTTTTCATCGTCGATGATCTGTGCGTAGATGTTCTTTAGGCTGCGGAATACATTGAGACGCGGACGTGCCGCCGTTCCTGCAATGTGATTGCGCACGCGCAGATGGCGCTTCTGGCGCGCCTGATTCTTATCCTGCTTGATAAGCACAGTGTGTCACTCCTCTCCTTCTTATTTCTTGCCCTTCGCGCCGGCTTTGCCTTCCTTGCGGCGGATGTGCTCTCCGGCGTACTTGATGCCCTTGCCCTTATACGGCTCCGGCTCGCGATGCGCGCGGATCTCAGCAGCGACCTGACCGACGGCTTCCTTGCTGATGCCGGAGACCGTGATGACCGTCGCCGAGGGGCACTCGAACGTGATGCCCTCGGGCGGCTCAACGACAACGGGGTGCGAGAAGCCAAGCGAGAGACTCAGGTTCTTGCCCTGTTTTGCCGCACGATAGCCAACACCGCTAATCTCAAGGGTCTTGGTGAAGCCTTCCGAGACGCCGACCACCATGTTGTGGATCAGCGCACGGGAAAGGCCGTGGAGCGCCCTGTGCGTTTTATCGTCCGACGGACGTGCGACCGTAACGACGCCGTCCTCGACGGTTATTTTCATATCCGGATGGATCACCCGCGAAAGCTCGCCCTTCGGGCCCTTGACCTTCACGAGATTCTCCGCACCGACCGTGACGGTAACACCGGACGGAATGTGAATCGGTGCTCTTCCAATTCGTGACATTGTTACACCTCCTGCCTGTGCGTTACCATACGAATGCGAGAACTTCGCCGCCGAGACCTGCCTTGCGGGCATCCTTGTCGCTCATGATCCCCTTCGATGTGGAGATCACGGAGATGCCGAGACCGCCGTAGACGCGCGGGAGCGCATCGTGCTTGGCGTACTGACGAAGTCCGGGCTTGGAGACGCGCTTCAGGCCGGAAATGACATGCTCACGCTTTGCTCCATACTTCAGCGTGACGGTGAGGACGCCCTGCTTGCCGTCCTCCTGGAAGGTGTAATTCTCGATGAAGCCTTCCTTTTTCAAGACCTCGGCGATTGCCGTCTTGACCTTTGAGCCCGGGATCGCGACGCTCTCGTGGTAGACCGAGTTCGCGTTGCGGATGCGGGTCAGCATATCTGCAATAGGATCAGTCATTGCCATGAATCGATATCCTCCTTATATACGTATTACCAACTTGCCTTGGTTACACCAGGGATGGCGCCCTTGTAACTCTGCTCACGGAAGCAGATACGGCACATATCAAACTTGCGGATGTAGCCATGCGGACGTCCGCAGATCTTGCAGCGGTTGTACTTACGCGTCGAGAACTTCGGCTCTTTGCTCCACTTCTCGATCATTGACTTCTTTGCCACAGTTGTTCCTCCTTGCCCGTCATGCGCGGAACGGCATACCCATGAGACGCAGGAGCTCTTTGGCCTCTTCGTCCGTATGCGCGCTCGTGACGATGACAATGTTCATGCCGCGGATCTTGTCGATCTTGTCGTAGTCAATCTCGGGGAAAATGAGCTGCTCGCGCAGACCCACGGCATAGTTGCCGCGCCCGTCGAATGCCTTCTCACTGACGCCGCGGAAATCGCGGACGCGCGGAAGTGCGACGTTCATGAATTTATCGAGGAACTGATACATGCGCGTGCCGCGCAGCGTGACCTTGCAGCCGATCGGCATGCCCTCACGGAGCTTCCATGCAGCGAGCGACTTCTTCGCGCGCGTGAGCTGGGGCTTCTGGCCGGCAATCGCGGTGAGATCCGTCACAGCGGCATCGAGTGCCTTCGGGTTGCCGACGGCTTCGCCGACGCCCATGTTGATGATGATCTTCTCCACCTTCGGGAGCTGCATGACGTTCTTGTAGCCGAACTTCTCCGTCAGCGCGGGAGCAACTTCCTTCTGATACTTCTCTTTGAGTCTATCCACTTTGCGTATTCCTCCTTTCCTCGAAAATTACTGCTCGATGGGCTCGCCGCACTTCTTGCAGGCGCGTACCTTGCGCTCGCCGATGATGCGGTGTGCGACGCGCGTCGCCTTGCCGCATGCGGGGCAGACGAGCTGCACCTTGCTCGCAAAGAGCGGTGCTTCCTTCGTGATGATACCGCCCTGCGGTGCGCTCTGGCTCGGCTTCGTGTGGCGCTTTACCTTGTTGACGCCCTCCACGATGACCTTGCCCTTCTTCGGCTGAGCGACGAGGACCTTGCCCTGCTTGCCCTTATCCTTACCGGAAAGAACGACGACCGTATCGCCCTTCTTGACGTTCAGTTTTGCCAGCGACAAAATAACACCTCCTCCTTAAAGAACTTCAGGCGCAAGCGAGACGATCTTCATGAAATCCTTCTCGCGCAGCTCACGTGCGACCGGTCCAAAGATACGCGTTCCGCGCGGCGTGTGGTCGTCCTTGATGATGACGGCCGCATTCTCGTCGAAGCGGATGTAGGAACCGTCGGGACGGCGGATCCCCTTGACGCTGCGGACGACGACCGCCTTGACGACATCGCCCTTCTTCACCGTGCCGCCCGGCGCTGCCGCCTTGACGGAGGCGACGATAACATCGCCGATGTTGGCATACTTACGGTATGAGCCGCCCAGTACGCGAATGCAGAGGATTTCCTTCGCTCCTGTGTTATCGCCGACATTCAGGATTGTTTCCTGCTGTATCATTGATCTGTTTCCTCCTTACTTCGCGCGCTCGACGATCTCGACCACGCGCCAGCGCTTCGTCTTCGAGAGCGGACGCGTCTCCATGATCGACACGCGATCACCGATGTGTGCATCGTTCTTCTCGTCATGCGCGTGGAACTTCACCGTCTTCTTGACCGGCTTCTTATACATCTTATGCTGCTCGAGCTCCTCGACAGCGACGACAACCGTCTTGTCCATCTTGTCGGACACGACCTTGCCGACTCGTACCTTGCGTACATTTCTATCGCTCATCTCTGTGAGCCTCCTTCCCATGCATATCATACCGACTTCTTCATCTTTTCCGCCCTCTCTGCGGGAGCAACCTCCACAGAGCACCACTCTGCGTTCGGCTTGTTTTCTTGACAGGACGAAAAATCCATGCGAATTCGGTAGGACTCTTTCACCAGTTTACCTAACTGAGACTTAGGCGTTTGCCTGCTCGCGCTGAATGGTCTTGATGCGGGCAATCGTCTTCTTTACGTCCTTGATACGCATCGGGTTGTCGAGCTGTCCGGTGGCGTGCTGGAAACGGAGGCCAAAGAGCTCTTCCTTGAGCGACGCAAGTTTTTCCGTGAGCTCATCGGCACTCAGGCCGCGAATCTCATCAACCTTCATTCACTTCACCGCCCTCTACTTCTTCACGTACGACGAACTTCGTCTTGATCGGGAGCTTATGCCCAGCGAGGCGCATGGCCTCTGCTGCTACCTCACGCGACACGCCGTCCATCTCAAAGAGGACGCGGCCGGGCTTTACGACAGCAACCCAGTACTCAGGCGAGCCTTTGCCGGAGCCCATGCGGGTCTCTGCCGGCTTCGCCGTAACGGGCTTGTCCGGAAAAATCTTGATCCAGACCTTACCACCGCGCTTGATGTAACGCGTCATCGCGATACGCGCAGCCTCGATCTGGCGGTTCGTGATCCATGCAGGTTCCAGAGCGACGAGACCGTACTGGCCATGGCTGACCGTGTTGCCGCGCTGTGCCTTCCCCTTCATGCGTCCGCGGAACTGCTTGCGGTACTTGACACGCTTTGGAAGTAACATTACGCCTCGCTCCTTTCCTTATTGTTTTTCGGTGCCTGCTTCTTGTCGGGGAGAACCTCGCCCTTGAAGATCCAGACCTTGATGCCGATGCGGCCGTAGGTCGTGTGTGCCTCAGCTGTTCCGTAGTCGATGTCTGCACGCAGCGTATGCAGGGGAATGCTGCCCTCGCGATAGGACTCGCGGCGGGCGATCTCCGCGCCGCCGAGACGGCCGCTGACGGCGATCTTGATTCCCTTCGCGCCGAGACGCATCGTGCGTCCGACCGCCTGCTTCATCGCACGGCGGAACGCGATACGGCGCTCAAGCTGTGCTGCGATGTTCTCGGCGACGAGCGTCGCATCGAGGTCCGGCTGCTTGATCTCTGCGATATTGATGTCAACGCGCTTCTCGGTGAGGCCCTTGAGCCCCTCCTTGATCTGCTCGATGCCCGAGCCGCCGCGTCCGATGACCATGCCCGGCTTTGCCGTATGGATCGTGAGCTTCAGGCGGTTCTTGCTGCGCTCCGTCTCCACGCGGGGAACACCTGCGGTCTGGAGGCTCTTCTTGAGGTAATCGCGAATCTTGATGTCCTCATGCAGATTCTGCGCGAAATCCTTGTCTGCATACCAGCGGGCATCCCAGTCCTTGACGATGCCAAGGCGAATGCCATGGGGATTTACTTTCTGACCCAAACTGTTTCCCTCCCTATTACTTTTCGTTTACGGCAACCGTGATATGGGACGTGTGCTTCAAAATCTTGAACGCCTGTCCACGCGAACGCGGATGAATGCGCTTCAAGGTCGGCCCCTGGTCAACGAAAGCTGAGGAAATGAACAGTCGATCCACATCCATGTCGAAGTTGTTCTCCGCGTTTGCGATAGCAGAGCGAAGCACCTTCTCCACGGCGTCCGCGCCGACCTTCGGCGTGAACTTCAGGATCGCCAGAGCGTCAGCAACGCTCTTGCCGCGCACGAGGTTCATCACGATGCGAACCTTGCGCGGGGCGATACGGATGTATTTGGCGGTAGCCTTTACTTCCTGTGCCACGAATCGTCCTCCTCTCTATCAGCGCAGCGAGGTCTTGCGCTCTTCGCCCGCGTGACCCTTGAATGTACGTGTCGGCGCAAATTCGCCGAGCTTATGTCCGACCATATCCTCCGTCACGTAGACGGGAACATGCTTGCGTCCGTCATGGACGGCGATCGTATGACCCACGAAATCCGGGAAGATCGTCGAGCTGCGCGACCACGTGCGCACAACCTTCTTCTCATTCTTTTCGTTGAGTGCCTCGATCTTCTTCATCAGGCTCTCTGCGACGAAAGGCCCTTTCTTAATCGATCTTGACAAAGTTTTTCCTCCTTTCGTCGGACTGTAATCAATCCGACGAGGTTCTATCTGCAAGTTACGATGCTATACCGCTTTACTTGGGCGGTGCTCAGATTGGAGCAAATTTTTCGTTCTGTCAAGGCAGCAAACCGGACGCATAGATTATGCTATGTGGAGGATTTACTGTCCGCAGACAGGGCGGAAAAGATGCCCAAGATGGGTGCCGCCCTCATGAGCCGTTAATTACTTCCTACGGTGCACAATGAGACGATTCGACGCCTTCTTCTTGCGGCGCGTCTTCTTGCCCATCGCAATCTTGCCCCACTTCGTCATCGGGCTCTTGCGTCCAACCGGCGAACGGCCCTCGCCGCCGCCATGCGGATGGTCGTTCGGGTTCATCGCGATACCGCGCGTCTCCGGACGGCGTCCGAGCCAGCGGCTGCGGCCGGCCTTGCCGATGGTGATGTTCTCATGCTCGAGGTTGCCGACCTCACCGATCGTCGCACGGCAGTTGACGTGCACGCGGCGGATCTCGCCGGACGGCATGCGCAGGAGTGCATAGTCGCCTTCCTTTGCCATGAGCTGTGCCGACGTGCCCGCGCTGCGGACGAGCTGTGCGCCCTTTCCAATCTTCAGCTCAACGGCATGGATGATCGTACCGAGCGGGATGTTCTTCAGCGGGAGTGCGTTGCCCGGCTTGATATCCGCCTCGGCACCCGACTCCACGACATCGCCGACCTTGAGGCCGTTCGGCGCAAGGATATAGCGCTTCTCACCGTCCGCATAGTTCAGGAGAGCAATGCGAGCGCTGCGGTTCGGATCGTACTCGATCGTCGCCACACGGGCGGGGATGCCGTCCTTCGTGCGCTTAAAATCGATGATGCGGTAGAGGCGCTTGTGTCCGCCGCCGCGATGGCGTACGGTCAGCTTGCCCTGCTGGTTGCGCCCGCCCGTCTTGGTGAGGCGGACGGTCAGGGACTTCTCCGGCTTGTCCGTCGTGATCTCATCGAAGGAAGAGACCGTCATGAAACGTCTGCCGGCAGAATACGGCTTAAAAGTTTTTACTGCCACGTTCGTACCTTCCTTTCGTCTCAGCCTTCAAAGAACTCGATCGTCTCACCCGGAGCAAGCTTTACGATGGCCTTCTTGTAATCCGGGCGCTTGCCCTCGGTACGTCCCATGCGCTTCTTCTTGCCGGTGACGTTGACCGTGTTGACCTTTGCGACCTTCACCTTGAAGACCTCTGCGACCGCCTTGGCGATCTCGATTTTATTGGCAGCCTTCGCAACGACGAAGACGTATTTGCCCTCAGCCATGAGCTGCGTCGTGCGCTCGGTGATCAGCGGGCGTACGAGAATATCACGTGCTTCCATTATGCGAATACCTCCTCGATACGGGTGATGGCATCCTTCGTAATGAAGAGCTTGTCGTGATGGAGAATGTCAAAGACATTGATTCCACTTGCCGTGATGGCTTTTACACCCGGAATATTGCTCGTCGAACGCTCCACGTTCACCGCTTCGTCCGCCGTGATGAAGAGGCTCTTTGCATCCACACCGAAGTCGCTCAGGAGCTTAACTGCTGCCTTCGTCTTCGGCGCATCGAAATCGAGGTGATCGAGAACGATGAAATCGCCCGTGCGCACCTTATCGGAGAGCGCACACTTCAGAGCGAGACGGCGCTGCTTGCGCGGCATCGTGAAGCCGTACTTACGCGGATGCGGTCCAAAGACCGTGCCGCCGCCGACCCACAGAGGGCTGCGCGTCGAACCTGCACGGGCACGACCCGTTCCCTTCTGACGCCACGGCTTGCGTCCGCCGCCGCGCACGAGACCGCGCGTCTTCGTGGCATGCGTGCCAAGCCGCTGCGACGCGAGCTGGAGGACAACCGCCTGATGAAGGAGGCCGGCATTCATTTCAACATTGAAGAACGCATCGTTCAGGCTGATCTCGCCAACCTGGTTGTGCGCCATATCATAGACTGCTACATTTGCCATACTGCGATTCCTCCTTCCTTATTCTTTCGCTGCCTTTGCAGGCTTTACGGTATCTTTAATCACAACGAATCCCTTCTTCGGGCCCGGAATCGCGCCCTTGATGAGAATGAGGTTGCGGTCGGCGTCCACACGGACGACCGTCAGACGCTGCACGGTGACGCGCTCGCCTCCCATGCGGCCCGGGAGCTTCTTGCCCTTGAGGACGCGTCCGCCCGGACCGGAGATCATTGCACCCGTCGAGCCCGGCTCACGGTGCGACTTCGAGCCGTGGCCCATGGGGCCGCGCGCAAAGTTGTGACGCTTGATGCCGCCCGCGAAGCCCTTGCCCTTCGACGTGCCGACCACATCGACGAGGTCGCCCTCAGCGAAGATGTCGACGCCGATCGTGTCGCCTACATTGTATTCGGAAGGAGTGGCAAGGCGCATCTCACGAATGAAGCGCACTGCCTTCACGCCCGCCTTCTCAAACTGACCCTTGAGCGGCTTCGTGACGTTCTTCTCTTTAATGTCGCCAAACCCGATCTGCACAGCGTTGTAGCCGTCCGACTCCACCGTCTTGCTGCGGAGCACGAAGTTGTTGCCGGACTCCACGACCGTCACGGGGACGACGCGGCCTTCCTCTGTGAAGATCTGAGTCATACCCAGTTTTCTTCCTAAAATAGCCTTAGCCAAGGCATCCACCTCCTATTAGAGCTTAATCTCGATGTCAACGCCAGCCGGCAGATCGAGACGCATGAGTGAATCGACCGTCTTGTTCGTCGGCTGCAGGATGTCGATGAGACGCTTGTGCGTGCGCATCTCGAACTGCTCACGCGAGTCCTTGTTGACATGCGGGGAACGGAGAATCGTGTAGACATTCTTCTCCGTCGGAAGTGGAATGGGCCCGGAGACCATCGCACCCGTCTTCTTCGCCGTGTCGACGATCTTCGCCGCACTCTGATCGAGTGCCTTGTGGTCATAGGCCTTCAAACGAATTCTGATTTTCTGCTGTTTCGCCAAAGTAGTTTTCCTCCTTCGTCCGGGGTCCCGCCCCAAACATTTCTCCACGGCAGTTCCCTCTGCCCCATCGGGGCATAGCCATCTGCCATGTCATCGCATGGAGTACGTCGTTTGTCGTATGATTCCAAAAGATGAAAAGAAGTTTTTATTCTACTCCCCATCGGAAATTCCGGTCCAATTTCATCGTACCGTCATTTCCCTCGAAAAGGAGCGACGCGAGCGCGCCGCTCCTCTCCCTAGGGAATATCAAGGTTAATTCAATTAACCCTCAATCGCCGTAACACGACCCGCACCGACGGTGTGGCCGCCCTCGCGGATAGCGAAGCGGAGCCCCTGCTCGATCGCGATCGGGGTGATGAGCTCGACTTCCATCTCGACGTTATCGCCGGGCATGACCATCTCTGTGCCCTCAGGGAGACGGACAACACCCGTCACGTCCGTCGTACGGAAGTAGAACTGCGGACGATAGTTCGTGAAGAACGGCGTATGACGGCCGCCCTCTTCCTTCGTCAGGACGTAGACCTGCGCCTTGAACTTCGTGTGCGGATTGATGGAACCCGGCTTTGCGAGAACCTGGCCGCGCTCGATGTCCTTGCGGTCCACACCGCGGAGCAGTGCACCGATGTTGTCACCGGCAACCGCACTGTCGAGCAGCTTGCGGAACATCTCGATGCCCGTAACAACCGTGCTGCGTGCCTGATCCTGAAGGCCGACGATCTCAACCGTATCGTTCAGCTTCAGCTCACCGCGCTCCACACGCCCCGTTGCGACCGTGCCGCGGCCCGTGATCGTGAAGACATCCTCGACCGGCATGAGGAACGGCTTGTCCGTGTCACGCGTCGGCGTCGGGATGTAGTCGTCAACCGCATCCATGAGCTCCAGGATCTTTGCCTTCATCGCATCGTCACCCTCAAGTGCCTTCAGCGCGGAGCCTGCAATGACGGGGATCTCATCGCCGGGGAAGTCATAGCTCGAAAGGAGCTCGCGAACTTCCATCTCAACGAGCTCGAGGAGCTCGGGGTCGTCAACCTGGTCAACCTTGTTGAGGAAGACAACGATCGCGGGAACGCCAACCTGGCGAGCGAGCAGGATGTGCTCACGCGTCTGGGGCATCGGACCATCTGCTGCGGAGACGACGAGGATCGCGCCGTCCATCTGTGCAGCACCCGTGATCATGTTCTTGACATAGTCCGCATGGCCCGGGCAGTCCACGTGTGCATAGTGACGCTTGTCCGTCTCATACTCAACGTGTGCCGTGTTGATCGTGATGCCGCGCTCACGCTCCTCCGGTGCCTTATCGATGTCCGCATAGTCCTCGAACTTCGCATAGCCCTTCTCGGAGAGAACCTTCGTGATCGCCGCCGTCAGCGTCGTCTTGCCGTGGTCAACGTGACCGATCGTGCCGATGTTGACATGGGGCTTGCTGCGGTTAAACTTTTCCTTTGCCATTTAACAATTCCTCCTTATTCGCCTTTGTTCTTGGCGACAACAGCGTCAGCTATATTCTTAGGAACCTCGTCGTAGAAGGAAACTTCCATCGAGTAGTTCCCGCGACCCTGGGTCTTGGAACGGAGATCCGTCGAGTAGCCGAACATCTCCGAGAGCGGAACGTACGCATTGATGACCTGCACGCCGTTGCGCGGCTCCATGCCGTCGATGCGTCCACGGCGGGAGTTCAGATCGCCGATAACGTCGCCCATATACTCCTCAGGCACCGTGACCTCAACCTTGACGTACGGCTCGAGGAGAACGGGGTTTGCCTTCTCCGCGCCTGCCTTGAACGCCATCGAGCCGGCGACCTTGAACGCCGCCTCGGAGGAGTCGACTTCGTGGAACGAGCCGTCGTAGACGATGACCTTGATGTCGACCATCGGATAGCCTGCGACAACGCCGCTCTCCATTGCCTGACGAACACCGGCCTCGATCGGGTTGATGAACTCCTTCGGAATCACGCCGCCGACGACCTTGTTCTCGAAGCTGAAGCCCTCGCCCGCTTCCTGCGGAATGAGCTCGAGCCAGCAGTGACCGTACTGACCATGACCGCCGGACTGACGGACGAACTTGCCTTCCGCCTTGACCTGCTTGCGAATCGTCTCACGGTATGCAACCTGCGGCTCACCGACCTTGCAGTCGACCTTGAACTCGCGGAGCATACGGTCGACGATGATCTGCAGATGCAGCTCGCCCATGCCCGAGATGATGACCTGGCCCGTCTCAGCGTCCGTATGAACGCGGAACGTCGGATCCTCCTCGGCGAGCTTCTGGAGGGCAATGCCCATCTTCTCCTGATCGTTCTTCGTCGCGGGTTCCACCGCAACGGAGATAACGGGATCCGGAAACTCCATCGACTCAAGGATGATCGGATTGTTCTCGTCGCAGAGCGTATCGCCCGTCGTCGTGTTCTTCAGACCGACCGCCGCCGCGATATCGCCGCTGTAGACGATGTCGATCTCCTTGCGGTTGTTCGCGTGCATCTGGAGAATGCGGCCGATACGCTCCTTGCTGTCCTTCGTCGCATTGTAGACATACGAGCCGGAGTTCAGCGTGCCGGAGTAAACGCGGAAAAACGCGAGCTTTCCGACGAACGGATCCGTCATGATCTTAAACGCGAGTGCCGAGAACGGTGCACTGTCCGACGCCGGACGGTGATCCTCCTCACCCGTGTCAGGGTTCACACCTGCGATCGGCGGGATATCCGTCGGGGCAGGCATGTAGTCAACGATCGCATCGAGCAGGGGCTGGACGCCCTTGTTGCGGTACGACGTGCCGCACGTCACCGGCGTCATCTCGCAGGCGATGGTCGCCTTGCGGATCGCGCCGCGGATCTCCTCCTCGGTCAGCTCCTCGCCGCCGAGGTACTTCTCCATCAGCTCATCGTCCGTCTCAGCGCATGCCTCAAGGAGCTTGTCGCGGTACTCTGCTGCCTGCTCCTTGTACTCAGCAGGAATCTCAACCTCATCGGTCACCTTGCCGAGATCATCCTCGTAGACGATGGCATCCATCTTCACGAGGTCAATGATGCCCTTGAACTCATCCTCTGCGCCGATCGGCAGCTGAATCGCCACCGGGTTCGCATTGAGACGCTCGCGCATCATCTTCATGACGTTGAAGAAATCCGCGCCCGTGATGTCCATCTTGTTGACGTACGCCATGCGCGGGACATTGTAACGCTCTGCCTGACGCCAGACCGTCTCCGTCTGCGGCTCAACGCCGCCGCGGGCGGTCAGCACGGCGACCGTGCCATCCAGCACGCGCAGCGAGCGCTCTACCTCGACCGTAAAGTCAACGTGACCCGGCGTATCAATGATATTGATGCGATGGTCTTTCCAGTGGCAGGTCGTCGCCGCCGACGTAATCGTAATGCCGCGTTCCTGTTCCTGAACCATCCAGTCCATGGTGGCAGCGCCCTCATGAACCTCGCCGATCTTGTGCGTTACGCCCGTGTAGAAGAGAATGCGCTCGGTGGTCGTCGTCTTGCCGGCATCGATGTGCGCCATGATGCCGATATTCCGCGTTTTTTCAAGGGAATATTCTCTTGCCACTGTTTCCTATCGCTCCTTACACTGCTGATATTACGTAACCTCTGATAAATCCGGCACCATCATCTTGGCGAATCTTTTCCGCCCTCTCATCGCCCGAGATCCTCCACAGAGCGCACTCTGCGTCTGGTTTGTCTCCTTGATCGAACGAAAAATCTATGCCAATCCGACAAGCTTCACATCAGCGATTCTTACCAGCGATAATGTGCGAATGCCTTGTTGGCCTCCGCCATCTTGTGCGTATCTTCCTTCTTCTTGATTGCCGCTCCCGTATTGTTCGCAGCGTCCATCAGCTCTGCCGAGAGGCGTGCATCCATCGTCTTCTCGCCGCGCAGACGCGCATAACCGACAAGCCAGCGGATGCCGAGTGTCATGCGGCGATCCGCACGAACCTCGACCGGCACCTGATAGTTGGCACCGCCGACACGGCGTGCCTTGACCTCGAGCACGGGCATGACGTTGCGCAGAGCCGTCTCGAACACCTCGAGCGGATCCTGCCCCGTCTTCTCGCGAATCGTCTCGAACGCATCATAGACGACGCGCTGTGCGACGCTCTTCTTGCCCGAGAGCATAACCTTGTTGATAAACTTCGTCACCGTCTTGGAATGATATACCGGATCCGGCAGAACATCCCTCTTCGGCACAGGGCCCTTACGTGGCATAGCCCAACCTCCTTAACGATATACTGCCTTACTTCTTCTTCGCACGCTTCGCGCCGTACTTCGAGCGCGCCTGTGCGCGATCCTGCACACCAGCGGTATCGAGCGACCCGCGAATGATGTGGTAACGGACACCCGGCAGATCCTTGACACGGCCGCCGCGAATGAGGACGACGCTGTGCTCCTGCAGATTGTGCCCAATGCCTGGGATATATGCGGTCACCTCGATGCTGTTCGTCAGGCGAACACGAGCAACCTTTCTAAGAGCAGAGTTCGGCTTCTTCGGCGTGGACGTGTAGACACGCGTGCAGACGCCGCGCTTCTGCGGGCTGTTCTTCAGTGCTGGTGCTTTCGATTTCTCCTCAAGGCTCTTCCGGCTCTTGCGAATGAGCTGATTGATCGTTGGCATACTGCACCTCCTTCCTTTGTCGTCATTCCAATTCTTTTTGTATGAAAACGCAGATTCTGCGTTTTTACCGTAGGGACGCCGATACACCAGTCAAACTGGATGCATCAGTGCTTCCGTAAAATCGCCACCGCCGCAGCACTCACGTCAAGGCGGGCATGTTCGCCCAGCTCTGCCCGTGTCGCCGTACGGTTTGGCTCGATGCCCGCCGCCGCACACGCCGCAAGCAGCGCAGCAAGCACGCGATCATCCGCGTCCGATGCGATGAACACCGCCTCTGCCGCGCCGCTCTGCACGGCTTTACACACCTGATGGACGCCCGCAATACAGCGTGCTGTGCGCAATTTCTCCAGAGACATAGTTCACCTCCAAAAAGGGACTTTCACATAATATCATTCGTAAAAACCCTTGTCAACGCATATTTTACAAAGTTTTACATTTACACTTTTCCTAGCGTATCTTTCTGCATCAAAAGCAAGAAAAAACTCAAAGATCCTCTTTCCTGATCAGCAGCTCCGGATGCCGCACATAGTAGGCCGTCAGCTCGACGTACGCATCGCGCTCCTCCGTAAATCGCGCCGTATCGATCTGCCACGGCAGCGTTCCTGCCGTCACCGTCAGTGCCTGTGCCGTACGATCTTGATAGCGCCCGACCTCCTCCTGCGTCAGCCATGCGTATGGCGTAACGACATGTTCGAGACGCTCCGTCAGCGGTTTTTCAATGGAGCAGTAGGAGAACCCCTGCGGCGCAATCAGTTCGGTCAGTGTCGGCAGAATGTTCATGTGCCCGCCGATCATGTTCCCCTCAAAATCCACTTTCGTCAGCTGCGGATGATGCATCGAGAACGAGGTCAGCAGCCGCTCGCGCAGCAGCAGCTCTCTGCGTTCTGTCACCCCCGGAATCAACGGGAACTCTCCGCCCACATGATCACCCGTCACGATGAAGAGGCTGTCGGGATAAACCGCCCGCATTTCGTCAATAAAACGGCAGAGTGCCTGATCGGCATACCATGCACAGGCAAGACCGCGATACTTCAGTGAGTCCTTCCGCACGCCGCGGTCTGTCAGTCGCCTCGCGTCGAATCCATACTCCTCAAACGGGAGCAGATACGGGCCATGATTCGACGTCGTATAGATGAAGTGAAACGATGGGACATCGTCCTCCGCGCGTATCCGCCGCCCCACCTCCGCGAGGAAAAGATGGTCGTAGACCCCAAGCCATGTGCGTGGTGCACCTGGCGGGCATATATCGGGGCCGCCGTACGCCGCATCGAACCCAAGCGCCGGGATGAAATGCGTCAAGCTCCCCCAGTTCAGTCCCCCGCCATACCAGAAAGACGTACGATAGCCGAGACGCTTGAGGATGAGCGGCAGAGCTGTCGGCAGCGTGCGCTCCCAGAAGAGCACATTTTCGTTCAGCTCCAAGTCCGCATCGTAGACACCGGCAAGCAGACTCGTGAGCGACGGCTGTGAGATCATGCCGCCCGAGAGAAAATTGTCGATGCAGACGGTATGCTCCTCCGCGCGGAATCGCGCCCCTGCCTCCATCAGCCCCAGCGCCGCGTACGGTGCATCAAAATGCACCTGCCCGTAGCTCTCTGCGAGCAGAAAGAAAATGCGGCGCGGCGGTGTGATGACTGCGCCCCGTGCCGTCCGCGCAAATGCGCACAGAGGATCGGGCAGAAGCGGTGCATCAGAGGAAATAATGGCGGGCAGGATCGCCGCCGTATCCGCATCCGTGTGCCGCATCGCCGCATGAACAGTGCGCCGCCGCAGCAGTTTCAGTGCAATGAGGTCATCCATCGTCGCCTTGCCGAGGAACACATCCTCCTTGACCGTGACCGGTACCTCGTCCCACTCCGGCTTTTTGCGGTGACGCAGCGTCCCTCCATAGCGCAGCCAGTAAAAAAACACAATCGACAGTACGAATACACATGCGTTCGCTGCATACTGCCCCGTCCCATCCGCCAGTGTCGGATACGCAAACGGCGGCAGTGCCAAAAGAGCATTCCCTGCGGCATAGCAGAACGCCAGATAGGGCAGATAGCTCAGCAGCAGCCACGCGCCGTGGTTCTGATGAAAGAAAATATCCGCCAGATTTCGCTTGTCGGCGTTGCGTCCAAGCAGGAGAATTGGATTGAACGTATCGTGAAAATGTGAATAGAAAATCATCTTCCCGAGAAACGCCGTATAAAGGACAGCGGCGTAGAGGAGAAATACCGCCAGCCGCACGGTATCCCCAACGGCAAAGTACGCAGGAAAAAACGCTCCCGGCAGAGAGACGAGGAGCAGGAGGGCGAGATAGAGATATGCGTTGACATCCATCCCCCACCAGAAACCGTAGCGGAAGCATGTCAGCCATTTCCTCCACTCGCCGTACGGTGACTTCTTCGGACGATAGACCAAGATGAAGATCAGTCGGAATACGGCGCATAGCAGCGGCGGCAGGAGGAACATCTTCACATCCTGCTGCATCCCCAGAACAAAACTACTGAACATCACATCTCCTCGAAAAATGCTGCATGAAGGGTCGCCCCCTTATGCTGCAGCTGCATACTTTCCTATTGCACCACGTGTATCCTGCTCCGCCGCACCTCCGGCGGCTCATGCTTCTTTTTTTTCACGGGCGGTGCATCCTTGCTGCGGTCCGCGATGCCGAGCAGCATCCCCATCCCCGCCATCGTCACGATCAGCGACGAACCGCCGTAGCTGATGAACGGCAGCGGCACACCCACGACAGGGAGCAGTCCCGCGACCATTGCGAGATTGGCGAGTGCCTGTCCGACGACAAGGAAGATGATGCCGAGGGCGAGCACCTGTCCGAACGTATCCTTTGCCCGCGTCGCTACGCGAATGCTCGCGACCAGCAGAACGGCGAACAGGAAGAAGATCAACAGCACACCGAAAAAGCCATGCTCCTGACTGAAAATTGCAAAGGCGAAATCCGTATGCGCCTCAGGAAGGTACTCATATTTACTCACGCCATCGCCGAAACCCATGCCGAAAATACCGCCCGAGCCGATCGTCGAGAGGGACTGCACCATCTGATAGCCCGCGTTCCGTGCATCCGACCACGGATCGAGCCACACCTCCATGCGCTTCATGCGATAGGGCTGCAGCGTTCCGATCGCAAGCGCCGCCAATGCGACAGGGATCAGGATCAGCACCCAGCGGCGCGGCGGAACGAGCAAGACGAGTGCCATAAAAAGCGGCACACCGAACACGATGCACGCCGTTCCAAAGTCCGGCTCACGATAGACGAGAAACGCCATGAGGAGAATCGCGCCAAACGGAATTGCAACACGCGGCCAGTCGCGGTCCATGCGGAACCGCTCCTTTGCGAGCACCGCCGAGATCGAGAACGAGCCCATGAGCACGCCCATGAGCTTGGCAAACTCCGCCGGCTGAAAACTCAAGGGGCCAAGGGCGATCCATCGCTGCGCGCCGTTAATCGTCGTCCCCACAAAGAGCACCGCCACGAGCAGGAAGAGATTAATCCCCAGCCCAATGAACATGAGCCCGCGCAGTCGCTGATAGTTCATCCGCCGGCAGAGCCAGCAGGCAATCGTGCCGAGCAAGAGCCACTGGAGATGCCGCTGCAGAAAATAATACGGATTCTCGAAGTTCATCGCCGCCAGCACATAGCTCGAACTGAACACATTGATCGTTCCTGTCACGAGGAGAATCACCATAACAATGACGATTGGCTCCGTCTCGCTCTTAAAGAGCGTATACCGCGTGTGCATCACATATCCCCTGCGGGGCGATGTGCCACGAGCCGCCCGATCTTTGCGCCGCGTGCGCTGAACTTTCGCTCATACTCCGTCATGATATTGTCCGCCTCGCCGAGTGCATGAAGGTCGTGCGTCACATCCGTCAGACGCCACCCCTCACGCTCCATGGTCTCAAGCGAGTAGGCAAAGAGCCCCGTATTATCCGTTTTGAAACGAATCTCGCCGCCCTCCCTGAGCACCGTGCGGTAACGCGCGAGGAACACCTCGCTCGTCAGGCGGCGTTTCGCATGCCGCGCCTTCGGCCACGGATCGGAGAAGTTCAGATAGATGCGATCGACCTCATGCGGGGCAAAAAGCTCCGTCAGACGCGCCGCGTCGAAGACGAGCAGGCGGACATTCGTCAGCTCCCGCTCTGCGGCCTTACGTGCCGCGAAGTAAAGCACGCCCTGCTGCGCCTCGAGCCCGACGTAATTCACCTCGGGATGGCGTGCCGCAAGCTCCGTCAGGAAATCCCCCTTGCCGACACCGATCTCCACGTGAAGAGGCGCACTGCGTCCGAACTGCTCCGCCCAGTGCCCGGCTGAGCCCGTCCAGTCCCCGCCGAGCGGCGTGACAAACGCCGCATAGTCCAAAATCGCCGCGTCAATCCACGGCTTTCTCCTCAGTCTCATATCCCCATCCCGCTCCGTATGAATAACGCGCCCCCGTCAGCGCAGCAAGCGCGCAGAGGGGGCGCATCGCATCAATCGTTGCTTACCATATCTTGCCCAGCTGGAACCAGACGCGGCCGCGTGCGTTATTCTTCGGTGCGACCGACGAATCCGAACCGATGCGCCGTGCATAGTCGAGACGTGCAAACCAGTCGCCCGGTGCGCTGTACGCTGCGCCGATTCCCCAGCCGCGCAGCGACACGTGGTTGTCTCCCTCGCCCACCGGGCTCTTGCTCACGCGCACGACGCCCGTATCGTAGAACGTGCTGAGCGTCAATCCGCGCACAGGCGTATGGTAGCGCAGCTCCGCTGTGCCGAGCACGCCCTCATCGCCCGAGCCCTCGCCCTGTGCGTAGGCACGCACGCCATTCGGGCCGCCAAGGTAGAACTCCTCCGAGCTGTCGAGATTGCGGCTCGCCTTCTGCCCCGACACCTTCACGAGGAAATCCGTCGCGTGCCCAATCTTCTGCACGGCCGTCAGGTCGGCCTCGAGCTTGGCATACGTCCCCTCGTCGACATTGTTGACCATGCCGAGCACCGTGCTGTAGAACGAATCATAGCTCAACGTGCCAAGCGTCACATTCGTGCTGTAGTCAAGACTCAGCCCGCCCGACTGCTGCGAACCGACCAGCCCCGCGTAGATGCTGTGCGTATGCTTCTTTCCCTCGAGGTCAAACGCCGTAATGTCGTCCTCCAGATCGCGGTAGTTGTACCCATAACGCAGAGCGAGACTGCGGTTCGTCTGATGGAAAATCGGCACGCGTCCAAAGATCGTCACCGTCGTCGACTTGCCCTCTGCGCCGATCTTTGCGAGCTGTCCGCCGACCTCGTAGTTCATGCGCGAAATGCCCACACCGAGCGTCGAGCCGCCGCGTCCGACCACCGTCTCATAGTTCGCATAGAAATTGCGCAGACTCCCATTGGAGATCAGCCCACCGACATTCACCTTGTCGCCCGTGCCCGACGGATCGTAGAGCGTCTCCTGCAGACCGTAGCGATAGCGTCCCGTCGAGGGGCTGCCGTAGTTCTCCACATAGAAAATTGTATTGGACTCCTTCGAGTCCTCGATGCGCACCGTCAGCTTGCTCGTGCCGAACTCCCTGCCGGGGCTCAACACACCCACGGCGCGCGCGCCCGTCGCATCCGACACCGAGTAGAGCGCCGTCTCGAGCTTATCCGTCGTGATGATGTCATCCGCCTTCAGCGCCGCAATGATACGCTGTGCCACGGGCGTCTTGAGGCGGCTGCGATTGTCAATCGTGATCTCATCATAGCGTCCCGGGATGATGCGCAGGACGACCGTCCCGTCCGGACTGTCCTGCGGCGGAAGGTACGCCGCCGCGGCGGGATAGCCGTGGGTACGGCAGTATGTCGTCAGCGCATCCACCGTACGGCGCAGATCGGCAATCGTCTTGCCCTTGCCCATCCCCTCCTGCAGGAGCGTGACAAGCGGCGCCTTGTCTAGATTCAGATCGGGCGCCTCCAGAATGAAGTTCTCCACCGTAAACGTCGCATCATAGTGATCCTGCTGATACGTCGGCGTCCGATCCTCCACGCCGATCTCCGGCGTCAGCAGCTCACCTGCAATATCCGCCTCGGGCCGTGCAAGCGACGGCGCGGCATCTGCCGCTGTCCCCGCACAGAGCACCGCCGTGCAGAGCAGCGCCGCTGCGCCCCTATGCGCCTTCTTCCATCTGCGATGATACATTCCACTATGCACGATCGAACTCAACTCCTACATGATGCTGTCGAACACTCTTCCTCATCTGAGGTGCCATTGTGCTAGGCACACAAATCCATTTGTATTCTAACACCTTCATAAAAACATTTCAACTTTCGCAGTTCCGATTCAATACAGGATTCGTCAATAAAGTACGAAAGCTTAACATGTTCACGGAAAAACTTGGGGATTACGCCATAATTTGCTATAATACGTATGGGAATATCTTCTGCCCGGCCCCGGCAGAGATGAATTACAAAGAACTCGCTGATCGGACATCTTTTTTCAAGGAACAGGAAAAGGGGGTAAGCTCTGTGTGTGAAATCATGGAAGAACTGATGGCAAGAGGTCGTCAGGAGGGACTTAGTAAAGGGCGCACGGAGGAGCGTCGGCATAATATCCTACGTATGCTGTCCAAAGGAAAATCAACAGCAGAGATCGCTGATCTGCTGGATATTCCCCTACACGAGGTTGAGTCACTGGCACGAGGAAAATCTGCATGACACAAAAAACGAAAGATAAGGTAAATATTCTATTTGTCTGCCACGGCAACATCTGCCGCTCGCCGATGGCGGAGTTCGTGATGAAACATCTCGTTCGCGAGGTGGGACTGGCGGATCGCATTCGTGTCGCATCCAAGGCGCTCCATACGGATGAAATCGGCAGTGACACCCACCATGGCACGCGTGCCGTACTGGACGCACACGCCATCCCATACGAGAAACGCAGTGCGGCACTCATGACACGCGCCGACTACGACACATACGACATCATCATCGGGATGGACGAGGAAAATATGCGCGACCTCGCCCGCCTCACGGGCGGCGATCCCAAAGGCAAGGTACACCGCCTCCTCTCCTACATTGGCGAAAACCGTGACGTCGCCGACCCGTGGTACACAGGGAACTTTGACGTGACCTACCGCGACGTGGATGCAGGATGCCGCGCACTGCTCGCGGAACTAGGGAAGTCCTGATAAACACCTGATTTTATCAGCGATTCCCTAGCAAAAGGGCGCCCCATCGACACAGTATCGTCGATGGGGCGCTCTTTATCGTATTCATTTCATCGCATCCTGTATATCCTGCGGAAGCACATCTTGATTGATTTCATGCACAATCTTCTCATCAACGTATACGCATGCCCACGCTTCTTTTGTTCCAGCGCGCTTAGAATATACTGCATAGACCTTCCTCAGCACATCAACATTGTCCCGTACCGACTGATTCTTTAAGGACACAGGAACATCTTTATTG
Source organism: Selenomonas sp. oral taxon 136 (assembly GCF_001554015.1). Lineage (NCBI taxonomy): Bacteria > Bacillati > Bacillota > Negativicutes > Selenomonadales > Selenomonadaceae > Selenomonas > Selenomonas sp. oral taxon 136. Next base: position 1,650,894 of record NZ_CP014239.1, on the reverse strand, counting down.
CCTGTCTGACGGATTCCCAAACTAAGGCGATTCTTTGTATCGCCAACAAAATAATCAGCATTGATGTACACATCGTTATGGAGTGATATACCAATCCAAAACTTATGATACAAAACGTCTGCCAGATAGGGAAGAACAGCCAGTTTCAGATGGGTCACTCCATCTTTTCTGAATTGAACTTTTGTAGGCGACAATCTATTGTTGCAGCACATCTGAAAGAACACCTTCGGCGTCACCTGCTCTGCATAGCGAACTCCCGTCAAATGCGCAAAATTACTCTCCGAAAAAAACAATCTGTTTCCATTCCGTCCCCGCTCCTGCAGAAGAATCTTGATAAATGACAGCAAACACTCGTCCCGCGAGTTTCTCACGATAAGCGATACTCGACTCATGTAGAATTTTTACTGTTTCGTCGCGGGTAAATTTCTTCATCTTTGCGAAACCACCTGACTATAAAAATTGGGGACATCCAAACGAATGCCCCCAACTATACCGATTTTACCGCCGCTCCCCGGCTTCCTAGCCCTCATGTCTAGGTCTTCTGTAGAGTTTTACCGTCGCTCTCCGACTTCTCAGCCCTTATGTCTGAGTCTTAATGTGGAGTTTTTCAGGTGTCGGCTCACCCTTTTCCTATATTATATAGCACACCAAGTCGTTTGACAAGAACGACTTTAGAGAAGCACTGATAAACACCTCATTTTATCAACGATCCCCTAGCAAAAGAACGCCCCATCGACACAGTATCGTCAATGGGGCGCTCTTTATTTTGTGTTTTGTAAATCTCAGCCGAATACCTCGTCAACGATGGTGTAGACCGTATCGTCAAGGACGTTGATATCGCTCCGCGTGATATCCTTTCCATCCCTCATCACATTGACGGCGGGCGGAACGGGATCAACCTGTGCCGTTGGCTTGCGGCTGTAGTGATTCGTGCGGTCGAGCGACGCATTCTCATACGCGTACTCGTCCGGCGTCATCTTGCTCACCTGCGTCATCGTCTTGTAGTACTCATAGTCGGGGATATAGGGGCCAATGTGGAGCGTGCCCGAGGACTTAAAGAGATAGTTCTGGTAGACCGTCTCGCTGTCCGTCTCCGGTACATACTCTCCCTCAATGGGATAGTCGCCCCAGCGCAGACGAGCACTAGGCGAACCATAACGAATCTCGCCCGGCAGCATCTCACCAAGCTCGGTGACGTAGCCCTTGCCCTGCGGCGTGCCCGTATAGCTGTCGGGCAGGCCTTCGTTGATCCAGCGCGTCTGGGAGTCACCCTTGAGCAGAATCTCATAGGGGTTGATCCGCCCTGTCTCAAGCGGAGCAGAGGTATAGCCAATCGTCCCCTTACCCGACGAATCCAATCCGTCAGTCGAGAGAACGCCTCCATTGCTGTCGACAAGCTCATAGTTCAGGGCATCGTCTCCAGCGAGCAGGAACTGATAGTTCACCGCCTTGTTCTTGACGCGGTGACGATCCTGCCACTTTGCATTCGCATCCGTATTCCCGTTCGACTCCCACGCGACATTCTTATCAACATACGCGCCCGTCGAGCGGTTTTCTACGGCGTCATTTGCGATAATCGCCGCGCCCTCGTCGCCATAGTGACGGAACTTCACAAGGTCATCAGAGCTGCGAATCGTGTTGCCGTCCGCATCCTTTGCAACACCCGTCAGCGTGGACGTGGTGTCATAGGTCTTCGTCGCCGTCACGGGGTTGACCATAATCTTGCGGCGCAGGATCTCGCCTGACCCCTGCTTTGCAACGGTATTGTCCGCAGCATCAGTGATATTGTAGTTGCGCGCGCTGAACTTCACCTTGTAGTTGACCGGCTGCGAGGCAGCTGCCTTCTTATCGGCATATGCCCCCGTCACCGAGGTGACATCATCATTTTGCAGGTTGCGCCACTTTCCGCTCAGCCAGACCTGACTGGTATCACGGTTCAGATTCCGTTCCGGCTGCGTGACCGTCGTGGTACCGTCATACTCCTTTGTCGCCTTTTCAAAGTCCAGCCTAAAATCGTTCTGTGTCACATTCGCACGCGTAATCGCACCGTCACCATACCCCGTCTCTGCGAAGTCATAGTTGGAGGCATTGCTGCCAAGGACATTATTGCGGAGTGCATTGCCAACACCGCGGTATTGGACATCCTTGCGCGTATCCGCATTCGCATCTGCGCGGAAGGTCGCATCCGTGCTGCCGTAGCCGTAGTCGCTCTCGATATTCGAGCTGTTCAGCTGTGTGAGCTGGTCATTAAATACGCCCACGCCATCGCGTCCGAGCACCCTGCGCGTATGCCCATCGGCATCGTCCATGATACGCGCCGTGACTCGGTCATTCTTCGATGTCGTATCATACGCCTTCTGAACCGGCGGAACGCCATTCAGCCCATCGAAAGCGATATTCAGCTTACGCCGTGTAATCTCGTTGTTCGTTGTCGTCAGTGTGCTGGAGGGGATCGCATTGCCAAATGCATCGACGAGACGATAATTACCCGCATCCGTGCCGGTGATCGACGCCGTATAGACGACCGTCTTCCCCGTACCTGCATTCTTATCGGCATAGACCGCCGCCGAGTTGTTCTGAACGCTGTCACCCGCGATGATACCGCCATTCTCAAGCTGCAGGACACTGTCGCCATTCGTCACTCGCGTCGTTCCATTCATCGTTCGGATGGTATCGTCCCCATTGACATATACATGGGATGTCCCATCATAGACCTTCGTGAGCGGGCCGAGCGGCAGAACCTTGACATCCTTCTGCTTGATCTCGCCCGTGCTGCTGCGCGTGAAATCGTTGATCGCAAAATTGTTGCCTGTATACTTAAATGCATAGGTGACAGTCTTGCCCGTACCTGCATTCTTGTTATCGTAGAGCGTCGCCGTCGGGTCGATGGCGAGCTCTTTCTTGATGTCAATCGTCTCCGTGCCGACCTGAACCGTCGCGCTCGTAAGATAGTTCTTGAGCGCATCCGAGGTGCTGAGGCCATTGTACTTGACCGCGCGTGTGCGGTCATAGGTCTTCGTCGCTCCCACAGCATCAAAGTTCGTCGTAACACTCCCTGGATTGATGGTGAGCGGATTGATGCGACCCTTCGCCTGCGCGGCCGTATAGTTCTTGCGGTCGCTGTCCATGCGATAGTTCTGCGCGACGCTGTCACGCGTTGCAAGATCCGTGAGTGCATTGTTAAATCCGGTGTACTCCACCGCCTTATCCGTCACCGCACGGTTCGCATCACGGCTGACATTCGCGTCAGGGTTGCCCGCGGAGTCGAGATACTGCCCCTGCACCTTGTTCAATGCGCCGGCGTCGAGCGACAACGACTCCCCGTTCACGAGTCCGTTGAACACAACATCACCCGTTGTGAGGTTGTTGACAGCCGCCGTGGTATCATAGTCCTTTTCCTTGCGTGCGACATCGACCGTCAGCGTCTTCTTATAGATATCAGCAGCCTTGCCCGTCACCGTATGCGTGGTATCGTGTCCCGCGATCGTGTAGTTGGCAAGTGTCGCTGCATCACCCGAAAGGGTCATCGTGTAGTCAACCGTGCGCTGTGCCTGTGCGGGCGTGCGTGACTCTGCCTCCGCCTTGGTCTCTGCCGAAGCATCCTTATTGCTGTACGTCCCCGTGACGGCGAGCTGGATCTTATTCTTATCCCGCTCGACAATATGCGTCAGGTTATCCCGTGCCATCGCATTCACATAGTCACGGTTGTTCTGGTCAAATGTCGTCTGCCCGTCGTATTCCTTGATGAGATGCTGCGGAAGCAGTGTCGCAAGGTCACGTCTGGTGATGGTGTCGCCCGTGTGATGGATGTTCTTGTTGCGCGTTCCCGAGAAATCGAAATTCGTCGTGTTGATGGTCACGTTGTAGTCAACGCTGTTCGCAAGCGCCACGTTCGCATCGTTGTACTGCGCACTGTTCAGGCTGATATCGTCAAGGTTGATCGGCACCGTATTCCCGCCGCCAAGATCCAAGGTACTGGTTTGGAAATGCTTCTTGACATGAGCCATATCCTTGTAGGACTTGCGGGTTACAGGGTCTGTCCATACGACATCTCGTGTGCCGTCGTACATCTTCCTAGCGGGGTCGATACTGAAGCTGAAGTCGTTCGCGGTGACCGTACGCTTGCGGATTGTCCCCTTGCCGTAGGCGGTATCCGCTACTTCATAGTTGCCCGCATACGGCTGAGCCGCAAGGGTATTGGCGAGATTCGAGTACTGTACGTCCTTACCGTTCGGGATGACATTTCCGTTTGCATCCGTCACAACGTTCGGATTGCGCTGGAAGCTCGCATCCGTGCCTGCACCATAATAGCTCACGATGCCGGTCGTATCAAACGACGCACTCGTGATCCCATCCGCCGTAAGCGTGGCGGCACCGCGTCCATCGGTATTGCCCGCCGTCACCGCGGTGATGTTCTTCGTCTTGTTGTTCGGCGTTGTGTCATACATCTTATTCACATCGCCGAAACCAAGCGTGATCTTGCGCTTTGCGATGGTGCCCGATGCACCCGTGAGATCAAGGCCTGTTTCGGCATTTGCCGTCGTGCCGTTGTACGAAAGGGTATAGTTCTGCCCCTGCGCCCCACCAATCTTAACCTTGTATGCAATATTCTTGTTGATACCGGCATTCTTATCCGCGACACCCGCATTCACATAGTTCGCCGTGATCGTCATCGACGCACCGTCATCGACCGCAGCGCCGTTTGCGGTGCGTACGAGCTTGTTGCCATTCGTCATGCCAGACGCATAGGTAACATTGCCCTTTGCATCGTCGTCAATGAACTTGTCGTAGTGCCGCGTATCCGTATCCACAAGGTTTGCATTTGCATCGTAGATTTTGTTGATGCCCGTTTTCTGGGCAAGGTCAAGCGTCAGCACACGGCGGTCAATCGTCCCCTGTGCCGTCTTGGTAAAGTTATTGTCCCCCGAAATATTGATGTTGCTGTTGTTCAGGTAGAATTTATACGTGACCGTCGCCGGCGTTCCATTTGTCGCGTTCGCACTGCTGTACTGCGTCCCCGTCGTATCCATGACAAGGTCGTTGCGCAGGTCGACCGTATTCCCGTTCAGTACAACACTCGCCGTCGTGATATAGTTCTTCACATCATTGGACGCACTCGAACCGTTATACTTCACCGTCTTCGTGCCGTCATAGACCTTCGCTGCATTGGACGCGGCAAAGGTCACATCACTCGCATTGATGTTCGCCTTGCCGATCGAGCCCTTGCCGTAGCCGTCCGTATCAAAGACGTAGTTCGCCGCATCACTGCCGAGGGTTGTTCCCATCGCTGCAGCGAGGCCTGCGTACTGTACATCCTTGTTCGTTCCCGCATTTGCATCGGGGGTAAAGCCCGTGCCCGTACGCTTGCCATAGTCGCTTATGATATTTGGCGTCGCGCCCGTCGCGTCCAGATTCGTGAGTTTGTTGGCGACGGCAAGCCCCGTCACATCACGGTTCAGCACTGCTGCATCGGCAGCCGAAACAGACGCATCAATCGACGTATTTTTCGAAAGACCGTCATAGGGTTTATGCTGATCGCCAAAGGTGACATTTACCTTGCGCTTCGTGATCGTATTGTTATTCGTTGAGATCGACGACGTAATCGCGCCGTTGTACGTCAAATTGTAGTTGCCCGCATTCGCACTGTCGAGCTTGACATCGTAGTTGACGACCTTGTTCGTGCCCGCGTTCTGGTCCGCATACGTCGCCGTCGACTCGTTTGTCGCGCCGTCGCCGGAGACCAGCCCCGTCATGCCGATGATGTCGTTCGCCGTGTTGACGACTGCGTTCGCAGAGTTCTTTGCCACGCCGAGTACACCCGTCGTCGCGTCGTAGGTCTTTGTCAGCGGGCTCTTGACCGTAACCGTGACATCCTTCTTCGTGATCACGCCGTCGCCCGTCTTTGCAAACGTCGATGCCCCGCCGAGCGAGAAGTTCCCACTCTGCCCTGTGTAGCTCAGATTGTAGGTCACGCGGTTTGCCGATCTGACGTTATCGACATCCTTCGTATCGTATTCGGCGGAGTTCACCTTTAGGTCGTCCAGAACATTGACAGGATTGCCGTTGATGTTCACCGTCGCACCCGTGATGTAGTTCTTGACCGCACTGATGGCATCCGAGCCGTCCGTCCACTTGACCGTCTTTGTGCCGTCATAGGTCTTCGATGCCTGCGTGGTCACCAGCGTCACCGTCGAGGGGTTCAGCACCACCGGCATGATCTCGCCCAGTCCCACGGCGGTCGTATTGAGGGTATAGTTATCCGCAGACGTGCCGCCGAGCGAGAGTCCGGAATAGTTGACCCAGTTCTTCTGCGCCGCGCCGTCAATGGTCTTTGTCGTGCCGTCGCCGCGCACGTTCTCGCTCTGGAATGCCTCCGTATGCGTAAAGGTAATGTGATCGCCCGCGATCACGCCGTCCGCGCCCGTCTTGAACTTCACATCGGCGACGGGGACATTCTTCGTCCCGTCATACACCTTCGTGATCTTTTCAAACGCACCCGAAAGATCCTTCGGCGTGATCTTTCCTTTCGCCGAAAGTTCGAGTCCTGACTCTGCGTTTGTGACCGTGCCGCCCTTCTTAAAGGAGTAGTTCGTCGCGTTGCCGTTGATCGCGACCTTATAAAGGATATCCTTGTCTACAATATTGCCGCCGCTGCGCTTGACATTCTTGTCTGCAGAGCCGCTTTCCATATAGTTCGACGTGATATTGAAACTCGTCCCGTCCGTAGTGACAAGTTTATCCTTGGCCGTTGCCCCTGTCGCATAGCGCACATTTCCCTTGCTGTCGCTGTCCCGCAGCGCATTCCAATTCTTTGTCGCCGTGTTCTTGAGCGTGGTCGTACCGTCATAGACCTTGCCGATGCCGGCGTTCTGCACGAGGTCCAGTTCAAGCACGCGGCGCGAGATCGAGCCGCCGCCCGAGACCTTGCCCGCACCGCTCTCAAGGTTCACGCCATTCAGCGTATAGTTCTTGATCTTCTCGGCATCGCCCTCTGCTTTTACATTGTAGAGCACCTTTGTCGCACTCGCGACGTTCGCCGTCGGGTTGTCGGAGCTGTCCGCAAACTGTGCATCCCCGTTGAGGCGGAATACCACCTTGCCGTAGTCCGCAGGAATCACACCCGTCCCCGGCCCCGCTGCGGGCGTGAGATGCCATCCATCTTCTAGCGTGTATGTCGTCGTGCCGTCATAGACCTTTGTCGCATTGGCGACATTTCCATTGGCATCCTTCACTTGGAAATTGTTCGGTGTGATCTCGCGGCGGTTGATCGTTCCCTTGCCGTATACCGTCTCGTCGACGGTATAGTTGCCCGCATTCGCACCAAACTCGTTGTTGAATGCCGTGCGCATATTCGTATATTGGACATCATGTGCCGTCCCGTTGCTCGCATTCGCATTTGCCGTAAAGGAGGTTGTGCCACGCCCATAGGTGCTCGTTGCCGTGGCGGGCGAGGCGGTCATCATTCCCTGATACCGCGTCGTGAGACGCGATGCCGTGACATTGTCCACACCGAGAACGGCTGCGAGTACCGAGCTGGCAGGATCGTCGGTAAAGCCCGTGACCGTGGCAGAGTTGTTCCCCGCTGTACCGTCGTAGGTCTTCGACACATCGCCCATCGTGACGTTCAGCTTGCGCGGGGTGATCTTGCCCGCATTGGCAACCGTGATAGGCGCATTCATCGTTACAGTCGTGGCGGCACCCGACCCGCTCTTCGTACTGATGACATTGTTGCCCGCATCGACGATCTGATAGTCGTCCGCATACGTACCCGTCAGTTTTCCAGTATAGGTGACGGACTTGGTGGTAACATTGCCGCTGCCAGCGTACGCGACATCCTTGGTCGCATATACTGCCGTGGAGTCGTTCGTACGCTTCTCCGTCGTACCACCATGCACAGCCCATCCCGTAAAGTTGACGACTGTATCGCCCTTGACGACATTTTGATTGCCGTCCGTATGTGCGGTGAGTCCGTCGTAGACCTTCTCAATCTGCTGTGTATTTGCACGCAGCGAAGCAGGGGTAATAGACCCCGTAGTAGACACCCTACCGGGATCGTTTGCATTCACTGTTTCGAGATTGCGCTTCGAGACCGTTGTGCCGAACTCATAGTTCGTGAGCGGATTTTCGGTCGGATTGGTTGTCGTCGCAATGACCTTGTAGGCGATTTTTTCCGCCTCCGAAACATGGCTTGTCTCCGTCGTGCCGTCCGCCTTTGTGAAATTCGCAGCGCTCGGATCCAACAACTCGAACTTCACCTTGTTCTGATCCACACTCACGATGCCCGTATCGCCGGTCGCGGGTGCATTCGCAGAGAGATAAACAGATCTGTCCGGTCTATAGTTCGAGGTACCGTCATAGACCTTCGTCGCTGTTGCGAGCGTATTGTCGCTCGTCTTGTAGACATTGAACGAAGAGGGATCGATGCGGCGGCGCGTGATCGTTCCATCGCCGTACTGCTTCGCATCGAGCTTGTAGTTCGTGCCGAGTGAGTTCGTCAGACCCGCATACTCTACACTGCGGCTGCCCGCATTGCGGTTCTCGGCGAATGTCGCCACCGTCTTGTTATCGCCGTAGCGACTGGTCACGCCCGCCGTGCTCAGACTGCCGACGCCGATACTATCTGCATTCAGAACGTCCTTGTTCAGTCCGTCATCGAGATCGCTGGCCGTGATCTGCGTGTTCGTCACCGTACCGTCATAGACCTTCGTCACATCGGCAAACTTCACCGTGACGTTGCGCGGCGTGATCGTGCCCGTATAGCCGCTCGTGAGCGTCTTTGTGGTCGCGATCGGCGTTACGCCCTCTGTGCCGAGGGTATAGTTATCCGCCTCCACGCCCGTCCCCGCGTCAAAGGATGCCGTGTAGGTGACACTCTGCGTCGTCGGATTGCCGCTGCCGTCGGGTACAACGTTCTTCGTCGCATATTTCGCCGTCGAGGTATTTGTGCGCGCCGTATCTCCTGCGACCCACCCCGAGAGCGTGACGAGATCATCCCCCTTGATGATGTGTCGCTTGCCGTCGGTCTGGTCGTCCATCGCGTCGTAGACCTTCGTGATATGCTGATTCACAACGGTTGCCGTCAGTGCCTTCGGCGTGATCTTGCCTGCGCCCGTTGCACGGAACGTACTGCCCAGATCCTTCTTGGTCGTACCGTCCATGATGTAGTAGTCGGAGAGACGGTAGTTGGTCGCATCATCCGTATCCCCCGTCACCTCATAGGCGAGCTTTTCGACATCCCGCACGTTCTTGCTGTAGGTGGTGCCGTCGTTCTGCGCAAAACGCCCCTTGCCGCCTGTGAGCGCAAATGTGATATGACTGCGGTCGCGTGCAACCAGCCCCGTCGTGCCGCCGGTCACGGCGTTCGAGGAGAGATAGACATTGGAGGTCGGCGTATACTCGTCGCTGCCGTCGTATACCTTTTTCGCATCGACCTTTGCATTGGTCGTCTTGTCATAGACGTTGAAGTCGTCCCTGAGGATCTGGCGTGGGATGATCTTGCCATCGAGGTACACGTTGCCGCCCGTGACCGCTGTCTTTGTCCCACTTGCAGGGGTATAGTACAGCTCATAGTTGCCCGCGTCATTGCCCGTAAGCCCGACATTCGTGTACTGGAGCTTGTGGGGACCCGCATGGAGCTGCTCCACACCTGCTTCGTTCGTATACTTCGGACCACCTACATTCGTGAGTGCAACGTCATCCCGCGTGGTATCATCGTCGCCCGTCATGATCGCGCCGTCGGGCATCGCGGGTGTGCCTGCATTGATCTGTGCGAGGGTCAGACCTGTCTTCGTTTTATCCAGTTTGATATTCTCAGAGCCGCTGGTCTGGAACATCGCGCTGTCTTTCACGACGGATGTGCCGTCATAGATTTTGTCGTCTGCCGTCTTCTTTTGGATCGTGAGATAGAGTGGTGCCTTGGTAATGGTAGCCTTGCCCGTCAGGTTGCTGAGGGAGCTGCCGACAAACGTATAGTTCCCTGCATCTGTGCCGCTGAAACCGATCTCCCCCGAAAACTTAACATCGTGCGTACCGACATTTCTGGTAGCATTTCCACTACCGTCAACCATACGGGCCTTGAAAATTTTTCCCGGTTTATTAAAATCAAGTTGAACCGAGCCCGCAGCAATATCCTCTTCGGTAAATCCCGAGGAGGTGATACGGCCGCTCGTGAGCGCATCACGGAATGCCTTGGTCACGTCGCTCTTTCCGTTATACATGCGTTTCGGATTGATATTGCCGCTGTTAAGGCGGACATCACGCGGCGTGATTGTGACATTGACCCCACTCAGATTCGGGCCGTCCTGATCCGACCAGAGCATTGCCTTCGTCCCTGCGTTGCGGATGCCGTTCGTGCGGTCGTAGTCCTTCGTACTGCTGTTGACGTAGTCAATGACACGGCTCGTATCCGCACCCGCACCAAAGCTGACATTCGCCTTTGTCCCTGCGGCGGTTGGATTCGCCGTAGAGCCGTCCACAACCTTCATATAGTAGCTGTTGTACTCCGCCGTGATATCCTTGCCATCATTACTCTTGACCGTGTTGCCCGTATCGTCCTTGGGCGTTCCGTCCGGCTTGAAATAGCGATAGTTGTACGTCGCCGTCGCTGTCCCACTCATAAATGCCGTCAACATCGGCGTAGTACGCCCCTCGTAGATACGCCACGTCGCACCGGGCGCCCCCGTGTTGTTGATATCAAAGCCGGCATAAGAACTCGCTGCGGTCGTATGTCTGACAGGGATTGTGCCTGTCTCTTTGAATTTAGTTACCAATCCCGTAGAGGTATCAACTAAATATGTATTCGTCGCTATATTTTGGTTCAGCCCTGATTGATTCGTTGCAAGTCTAGGATTAGTACCAGTCACATAGCTATTTCTAACTGTTGTTCCATTGGACGGAGCTATGAAATAAACCAGTTCTGTCCCTATCGTTCCGGCAATCTTGCTTGCATCGCTATAGGTATTGCTTATTACAGTCCCTAATCCTGACGTTCCTATAACAGCGCCGCCTTCACCTATGCGGGCTTTACTATAAACACCGTCAAGCGTCGTGCTTGCCGTTGTCTGCCCGACAATACCACCATGTTGACCTGCTTCGCCATCTACTTGACTATCTTTTATATAGACATTTTTAATTTTCGTTCCGCTCGCGTATCCAATAAGACCTCCCGCCCATCGATCTTGGTTTCCAGTTTTATCGCCGGTGATCATCGCTCCTGTAACACCAACGTTCTCAATACGAGATCCACTGACCTGGCCAAATGGAGCGGTATATGTCCCGCCCGTAATCGTAAAGTTTTGCAGCTTAAAGAAATTCCCATCGAACTTTCCCGTAAAGAGTGTTGTCCCTGAACCGGCAATGGGGGTTATTGATCCACCCAAGAAATCAATATCGTTCTCGAGCATATAATTCTTTGTGAGACCATTCTTGATATTCTGGAACTCTGTTTTATTAGCGACAAGCTGATAATATTCTGGGCTGACCCCCGCCGGATTGCCAGTCGTTGGATTGACCTTATAGTTCGTCGGCACAGTGCCTCGATAACCGATATGGGCATAGCCGCCGTTTGCTGTATCCGTATGGAGCACAACGGGATTCGTTGTATGCACATTTGCCGCATTGAGGAAGCGGATGTTCTTGCCGTGCACCTCGACGGTATTCGCCGTGATCTTGCCCATATTGACGACATCGGAAAGACCGGCGGCACTCGCACTGAGGGGTGATACGTTGTTCGCCATATCTGCATCAGTGTTTACCGTACTGGTATCCTGCGTGGAGACGTAGAGATTCCCTACGTTCACGGATGCTGTCTTGCCGAAGATTACGCCGTTCGGATTGACGATGTAGACGTTCTTTCCGCCCTCGATCTTACCATTGATATTCGAGGTGTTCGCGCCCGTGACGATATTCAGATAGTTGTTGGTCTGCGTGACATTATTTGTGTTTACGTCATAGTCATAGCGCACACGTTCTCCGCTTGCGATAGAGTAATCCCGCCACTCGATCACCTTGTTAGGATTTGAGCCAACCGAAACGATATTCGTATCATTTCCAACCTGCGTAATCGTGGCATTTACCGTATTATCAGTATTCTTACTAACAACGCTCCCACCCGTCGGCGCGGCAAAGCCGACCTGCGGAATCAAAAAAGCGCCCGCCATACCGGCGATGATTGCATAGCACACACGCTGTGTCAATTCCCGTGTCCGATACTTTCCCATGATTCCGATCTCCCATCTGATGCGATATTTCTTATCTATATTTATCGAAACTTATAGCTCATTTTATAATAGCATAGATGCGCGGAGAAGACAAGAAATCCCGTCGAATCGTCCTAGGACCATTCGACGGGATTAGTCTGTTATGTGCTCATCAGAGCATCGCTTTGTAGCGCCCCCACTCGGAGCGTGGAATAGCGAGCACATCCATTGCTTTCTCCATACTAAGCTGAAGCTCCGACATCATACGGCGTATCGAAGAAAGACGTTCCTGCTCGATCCCTTTTTCGATCCCCGCTTCTCTGCCCTGCTCATATTCTTCCTTCAGCAGCTGTTCCCATAACGCACTCACGTGGCTCACTCCTTCCTCGTTCTGCTTGAATGCTCTCGTCCGCTGTGCAAGAACATCGTAGTACATCTTCTCCGGCTGGGCGCAGCGAAAGTCGTGCATCAACCGCCCCAATGGTGTCGATGTGTCTGTCATCGCACTATTTACATAGATAATGTGCGAGCCGTCGTCAAACACATTACTGTATCCCTCTATCATACGACGAATCACGTAGAGAGGTTGTCCGAAGCCAAGGACATCGGTCTCCGTGATAAATATAACATACGACTCAGGCAGTTTCTCATAGTCCACCCCTGCCGGCAGTGCATTCGCATCCATGATACTGCTGTGATAGCGTGCTCTGCGTGGATCTGCCCCGCTCTTTGCACGTTGGATTTCGATGTTAAACTCACGCCCGTCAGCAAATGCGTGCACATCGAGCCGTACATCATGCCCGCGTAGATTCTTCACCGTATCCTGCGTAATAACACGCTCTGCACGAAGATTGGGCTGATCGAGAATAATCTGCAAGACCAAATCTACGCACGGGAGACTGTCTTGAAAGACTGCGGTCATAAAGACATCATCAAGAAGTGTAAAACTCTGAATCACTTCTTGATAGCGCATGCGTCGTGCTTCATCCAAATCTCGTGCCATCAAATCGCCCCTATGACTATTTTAGCCGATTCTATTCCTGCGTGCAAGATCGAAAGAGAAAAGCCTCCCCCGCTGTTGCGGGGGAGGCGAACCGCCTCAGCGGTAGTGGACACAAGCCCATGATATTTTACTTTAACAAGCTGAGCACTGTGCTTGAGTTCTGGTTTGCCTGCGCAAGCATCGCCTGTGCCGCCTGCGTGAGGACGTTGTTCTTCGTGTACGCCGTCATTTCCTTCGCCATATCCGCATCGCGAATGGTTGACTCTGACGCCTGCACGTTCTCCGAGGCAACGACGAGGTTGTTGCTCGTATATTTGAGACGGTTCTGTACCGCACCAATCGCGACCGCCTGATCAGTTGCGCGAATCAGCGCGTTTTCAAAGACATTAATCGCAGCATTTGCCGCTTCCTTTGTCGTGACCTGTACCTTTGGTCCGCCTCCAACAACATCTATTGTAACCGGTGGTGTAACTGTGGGAACAACGTGATTCCATCCTCTTCCGTCCGAGGACTGCAGACCAAGAGCCGCTGAGCGCATATCAGTGAAGCCAATTTTAACTGCCTGATTCGCACGCGTTCCCGTCTGTAGAACGAGTGAGTTATCTGGGGAAGGATTCTGTGCGCGTACGGTCTCCTTAAAGGCATCAAGAACCGCATTAACCTCATTGCGCATTTTTCCTGCCTTGTCGGTGACAGAAAAGGTGATTGCCGTAACCTGTCCATCGACCCCTTCACCAAACGCTCGAATGGTGAGTGCATTCTGGTTATCCGGCGTATATACCGTTCGTCCGTATTCATCTACGCCAACATCTGGACCAGTACTATGAAAAGATGCATGCTGAGACGTAATAAGACCGATCATATTTGTGATTGTACCCGTACCGATTGGAGAAAGGGTACCTGTATAGGTAACACCATTTTTTACCCAAGAGGCTGTAAGAGTATCACTTGGATCAATGCCTACAGCATTTCCATCTCGTCGTTTGAGACGCGCTAATTGAGTTAGACCATTCGTATCGGTTGCCAGACTCATATTTGTGAAACTTGTTTGCGTTCCTAATCCGGCTTCCCCACGAACTAAGCCATTCTTCGAACCATCAATCAGATACTTCCCATTGTACGTCGTCAAGGCATTCTCATCGATCTGGTCGATCAGCTTATCAACCTCTTTCTGGATGAGTCTGCGGTCCTCGTCCGTATTCGTATCGTTCGCAGCGTTGATCGCCTTTTCCTTCAGCGTCTTCAGAACTTCCACCGTGGACTGCACCGCACCCTCTGCCGTACGCAGGAGCGCCGTGCCGTTCTTTGTATTCTTATCATCCTGATCGAGGGAGCGCACCTGCACGCGCATCCGCTCGGAGATTGCCATCCCCGAGGCATCGTCGCCGGCACTGTTGATCTTCATGCCCGAAGAGACCTTTTGCAGGCTCTGTGACAGCGCGCTCTGATTCTTGTTCAACGTGTTGAGCGTATTCACCGCCGACATATTGTTTTTGACCACCATCGCCATAAAGACTGCCTCCCTGACTGTTATCTATGGTTCGTCCATGCCATTCTATGATTGCATAAATAGACGGAATCCGCCGTCCTAATATTTTTATCGACGAAAGGAAGGGACAACTTAAGAATGTGCTATTATTTTATTTTCATTCTTTCTTCCGTACGACACGATACACAGGACATCACGCGACTCATCTGATTTTGTCCTGATCATCAGGAGAAAACCATGCCGTTTTCCTGGGCAAACGCGCGCAGTTCATCCTCCGGCACCTCTGCGATCTGAGCGGCTGTATGGAGTGGTGTGCCTGCCCGCATAAAGCGCAATGCGGTATGAAGTGTGCCAGCCTGACGCCCCTCGGCTCGCCCCTCGGCGCGCCCGCGCCGCATTCCCTCTTCGATGCCAGCACGGTGTTGTTTCTGGTATTCCATATAGAGTGTCATGTATTCCCGCCTCATTTCGTCCTGTCGTTTGACACGTTCAACTTCCTGCTCCATTTCCTGTGCGAGTTCGCTCTGTGCCTTCTGTCCATCAACGAATTTCAGGAAGTCCTCCAGATCTCTGTCCACTCTTCCTCTCAGCCCTTTTGCGTTCAAAAAGATCTTCGTTGCGCCGTCTCCAAGTTCGAGTTCAGGCAGCTCTATACACCGATGACGAAACGTATAGATTCGCTCGTCCCGGCCAAAGAGATCAAAGGTACAGATAAAGATGATATATGTCTGACGCAAATCATCGTAATAGACTCCTTTATCGAGGAGATCCATATCGATCATGCCCTGATAGTAACGTGTCCGTCGCGGCAGTTCTCCATCCCGCCCCTTTGTGGTCTGCATCTCAATGTTATAGACGGTTCCCGCCTCATCTTCAATGTAGACGTCGAGACGCACGGCCTTGCTGTCAAGACGCAGATCGATACTTTTCTCCGTATCAGGATAGTGGATATCGCGAATCCTTACATTCAAAATGCGCTCCAACAGCCATTTACAGAGCTTCTCGTTCTGCATGACGCGCTGAAAGATAAAATTATCCCGAATGGAAAGCTTGTTCCATGCTTCCAGTGCCTCACGTTCCCATTCCTTTTCCATGTGCCCCTCCTTTCATTTTGTATCTTCTGCTCTCATTATAGATAATCCCTTCCCTCCGGTCAACATAAGCATCAAAAAAGGAGCCCCTTGCGGGACTCCCAATGTTTTTGATAAAAGAGCTTAGCCGAGGATCACGAGCGAGTCGCGTACCTTGACAGACTGGCCCGCCGTGACGTTGATCGCCTTGACCGTGCCGTCTGCATCCGCAGCGATCTCGTTCTGCATCTTCATCGCCTCGAGGATGAGGAGCGTGTCGCCTGCCTTGACCGTCTGACCGACCGAGACTTTGACCTCAACAATCTTGCCCGGCATCGGTGCGTCCACCGAGCGCTCACCGGCAGCAGCGGCCTTCGGTGCGGCAGCGGGAGCAGCCGGAGCAGCAGCCTTCGGCGCAGCAGCCGGAGCAGCGGCCTTCGGTGCAGCAGGGGCAGCAGCTGCTGCTGCGCGTACTTCCTCAACCTCAACTTCATAAGCAGTGCCGTTGACCGTGATGTTGAACTTTTTCATGTGTGATTCCTCCAACGCTAAAATTGACAATACTCTTATCCCGCAGGACGCTCAGCGCCTGCTGCGGTTGGCAAGCGTCCAGACCTCGGCGGGTTTGACGCTTACAGCAACGACTTTGTTGCCCGTCGTCGCCTGGACGGCGGCGGTGATGGCGGCGATGACCTCGGGCGCCACGTTGTTTGCAGCCATTCTATCCCTCCTGCTGAATCAAAGCGGAATGTTCCCGTGCTTCTTCGCGGGGTTGTCCTCACGCTTGCTCGAAAGCGCGTTGAGTGCCGTGATGATGTAGGGGCGCGTCTCGCTCGGCGTGATGACCATGTCAATGTAGCCGCGCTCTGCCGCCTTGTACGGTGTCGCGAATTCCTCGATGTACTCTGCCGTGCGCGCGTCCTTGTCGGGATCCTTGCGGAAGATGATGTTTGCTGCGCCTGCAGGTCCCATGACGGCGATCTCAGAGGTCGGCCATGCCATGACCTGATCGGCACCCAGCTCACGGTTGCACATGGCGATGTAGGAACCGCCGTACGCCTTGCGCGTGATGACCGTGATCTTGGGCACGGTTGCTTCGCTGTATGCGTAGAGCATCTTCGCGCCGTGACGGATGATGCCGCTGTACTCCTGATCGACGCCCGGCAGGAAGCCCGGAACATCGACGAGGTTGACGAGCGGGATGTTGAACGCATCGCAGAAGCGGATGAAGCGCGAGGACTTGTTCGATGCGTCGACATCGAGACAGCCTGCCATGACGTTCGGCTCGTTCGCAATGATGCCGACGGTACGTCCGTCAAAGCGCGCGAAGCAGCAGATGATGTTCGTTGCGAAGTGCTGATGTACCTCGTAGAACTCGCCGTTGTCGACGAGGCTGCGGATGACATCCTTCATGTCGTACGGTGCGTTCGGGTTGTCCGGCACGACCGTGTTGAGGCTCTCATCCTGACGGTTCGGATCGTCGCCCGTCTCCACGCGCGGCGTTTCCTCCATGTTGTTGCTTGGGAGGAAGGAGAGCAGGTAGCGGATCTGCTCGATGCAGTCCTCATCGTTCTCCGCCGCGAAGTGTGCGACGCCGGAGCGGGAGTTGTGCGTCATCGCACCGCCAAGCTCCTCCGCCGTGACCTCCTCCGCCGTGACGGACTTGATGACGGCAGGTCCGGTGATGAACATCTGGCTCGTGTTCTTCACCATGAAGATGAAGTCCGTGAGTGCCGGGCTGTAGACCGCGCCGCCCGCGCAGGGTCCCATGATGACGGAGATCTGCGGGATGACACCCGATGCCTTCGTGTTGCGGTAGAAGATGCCGCCGTAGCCCGAGAGCGCATCGACCGCCTCCTGGATGCGTGCGCCGCCCGAATCGTTAATGCCGATGCAGGGTGCGCCCATCTTCATGGCGAGGTCCATGACCTTCCAGATCTTATGTGCGTGCTTTTCGCCGAGCGAGCCGCCCTCGACCGTGAAGTCCTGTGCAAATGCGTAGACGAGGCGGCCGTCAATCGTGCCGTAGCCCGTCACAACGCCCTCACCGGGCAGTTCCTTTTTCTCCTGTCCAAAATTGGTGCAGCGATGGCGCACGAACATATCGAGCTCGACGAAGGTGTCCTCATCGAACAGCAGGTTCAGGCGCTCACGTGCGGTGAGTTTGCCCTTGCTGTGCTGCTTTGCGATGCTCTTTTCACCACCGCCCTGCATGAGATGCTCTTTTTTCGCCAGCATCAGCTCAATTTTTTCCTGGACTGTGGACATTCTATCCCTCCTGTATCTCTGTCAAATCCTCGGGTTGCCCGAGGAGATCAACTGCGGCAGTATGCTGCTCAGCGATCCGGATGCTCACAGATTTCGAGGAGAACGCCCTTCGTCGCCTTCGGATGAAGGAAGGCGATCTTTGCGCCGCCCGCACCGATGCGCGGCTTCTCGTCGATCATGCGGACGCCCTTCGCCATGAGGTCAGCAATGGCGTTCTCGATGTTGTCGACGCGCAGGGCAACGTGCTGGATGCCCTCGCCCTTCTTCTCGATGTATTTTGTAATCGGGCTGTCAGGCGCCGTGCCGATCAGCAGCTCAATCTCACTGCCGTTCGGCGTCGGATGAAAGGTCGTCGTGACCTTCTGCTCTGCGACGGTCTCCTGATTCGTGCAGGGAATGCCGATGATGTCCGACCAGAGTTTCTTTCCTTCTTCGAGATCCTGTACGGCAATGCCGATGTGATCTACACCAAGAATTTTGAACATGTCAAACTTCCTCCTTGGAGAAGTGCGTCTCTGCGCACTCACTCACTTCGTTAACATTTCGCTCATGATCCCGCCCACTACGGTATAGGGGTCGGTCTCATGCGCCTTGATTCGCGCCACATAGTCGTCCAGTCGTCCCGTATCGACGATGCGGCTCTCGATGCTCCGCCGTACGCCCGCATGGAGGATGTCGAGCATCTCATCGCGCGTGCGGCGGGTGCGCCGCTCGGCAAGCACGCCGTTCTCCTCGATGTGGCTGCGGTGCTCCTCGATTGTGTCGACGAGCTCCGTGATTCCTTCGCCGCGGTTCGCGACGACCTTGCGGATGGGCGGACGCCAATCAGACATGTGATCGTCCAGATCGAGCATCATGTTGATCTCGCGGACGAGCTTGTCTGCCCCGTCGAGATCGGACTTGTTGATCGCGAACACGTCGCCGATCTCCAAAATGCCCGCCTTGATCGCCTGAATGTCATCGCCCATGCCCGGAATCAGCACAACCATCGTCGTGTCCGCCGCCCGCACAATATCCACCTCGGACTGCCCGACGCCGACGGTCTCGACAAAGATGACATCTTTGCCGAACGCATCCATCGCCTTGACCGCATCTGCCGTCTTGTGGGAGAGGCCGCCGAGGCTGCCGCGTGTGCCCATGCTGCGGATGAAGACGCCCTCGTCGAGCGTCAGATCATTCATACGGATGCGGTCGCCCAGTATGGCGCCGCCGGAAAAGGGGCTTGTGGGGTCGACGGCAATGATGCCGACGGTCTTCCCGCGCTTTCTGTACTCCTTGGCAAGCTTATCCGTCATCGTGCTCTTGCCGGCACCGGGCGGACCTGTGATGCCAAGGACGTAGGCATGACCGGTATGCGGATAGAGCGCCTTCATGATGTCGGTGGCATCCGCCCGCTCATTCTCGATCGCCGTGATGGCGCGCGAGAGTGCAAGGCGGCTGCCCTTCAGCACCTCGGCTGCAATATCCATACGCCCACCTCCTTCGCGCTGTGATTTCATAAGAACATAGGGAATGGATGACCGGACAATCGGATTGCCTGTCATCCATCCTTTCAGGAAAGCACCGCACAAGGCAGTGTCTCCAAGCAAATCAGGCGCTTATGCCTTCACATGTTCCTTGATGAAATTCACAACGTCGCTCGTCGGTGTGCCCGGCGTGAAGACCTCGGCAATGCCCGCTGCCTTCAGTGCAGGGATGTCGCCTTCCGGGATCACGCCGCCGCCGATGACGAGGACGTCGTCCATTCCCTTGCCGCGGATGAGCTCGACAACCTTCGGGAAAAGATGCGGATGCGCACCCGAGAGGATGCTCAGCGCAACGACGTTGACGTCTTCCTGCAGAGCAGCCTCGGCGATCTCCTCCGGCGTCTGGCGAAGTCCCGTGTAGACGACCTCAAAGCCGGCATCGCGCAGAGCGCGTGCGACGACCTTCGCGCCGCGATCATGACCATCCAGACCCGGTTTTGCAACGAGCACTCTGATTTTTTCTGCCATTTTTCTATTCCTCCTGAACGGAGCCGCCGCACTCCTCGTGCGGCGTCCCCTGTGCATTCATCCAACAGCCGTTCGCGCGTACCGCTTAGAGATTGACGTGTGCCTCGTACTCGCCGAACACCTCGCGCATGACACCGCAGATTTCGCCGAGTGTCGCGTAGGTCTTGACCGCTGCGAGGATATGCGGCATGAGGTTCTCGTGCTCGTCGGCGCAGGCCTTCTTGAGCGCGGCAAGGGCTGCCTGAACGGCGGCGTTGTCGCGCTTTGCCTTCATGGCCTCGACCTTTGCCTTCTGCTTCTCGCCGACGGAAGCGTCCACCTTGAGGAGGTTCTTCGGAGCTTCCTCCTCCACCTGGAACTTGTTGACGCCGACGATGACGCGTGCACCGGACTCGACGTCCATCTGCCACTTGTACGCGCTGTCCTGGATCTCTTTCTGGATGTAGCCCTTCTCAATCGCCGCAACCGCGCCGCCGAGATCGTCGATCTTCTTGATGTACTCCCACGCCTCTTTCTCGATGCGGTTCGTCATCGCCTCGACGTAGTAGGAGCCTGCGAGCGGATCAACCACATCGGCAAGTCCGCTCTCGTACGCCACGATCTGCTGCGTACGGAGGGCAACCATGACCGACTCTTCCGTCGGAAGCGCGAGCGCCTCATCACGGGAGTTCGTATGGAGCGACTGCGTGCCGCCCATGACCGCCGCTGCGGTCTGGAGTGCGACGCGGACGATATTGTTGTTCGGCTGCTGTGCGGTGAGCATCGAGCCTGCCGTCTGCGTATGGACGCGGAGCATCATGGATTTCGGCTTCTCTGCATGGAAGCGCTCCTTCATGACCTTCGCCCAGATGCGGCGGGAGGCGCGGAACTTCGCAACCTCCTCGAGGACGTTGTTGTGTGCGTTCCAGAAGAAGGAGAGGCGTCCGGCAAACGCATCGACGCTGAGACCTGCCTTGATCGCAGCCTCAACGTAGGCAATGCCGTCCGCGATGGTGAATGCAATCTCCTGCGATGCCGTGGAACCGGCCTCACGGATGTGGTAGCCCGAGATGGAGATGGTGTTCCAGTTCGGGACGTTCTTGGAGCAATATTCAAAGATGTTCGTGATGAGGCGCATGGACGGGCGCGGCGGGAAGATGTACGTGCCGCGTGCCGCATACTCCTTCAGAATGTCATTCTGGATGGTGCCCTTAAGCTTGTCCGCCGAGACGCCCTGCTTCTCTGCCACAGCAATATACATTGCGAGCAGGACAGATGCAGGAGCGTTGATCGTCATAGACGTGGAGACCTTGCCGAGATCGATCTGATCAAAGAGGATCTCCATATCGGCAAGGGAGTCGATCGCGACGCCAACCTTTCCGACCTCGCCCTCGGAGATCGGATCCGTGGAGTCGTAGCCGATCTGCGTTGGGAGGTCAAATGCACAGGAAAGTCCCGTCGCACCGCTCTCGATGAGGTAACGATAGCGCTTGTTGGACTCCTCCGCCGTGGAGAATCCTGCGTACATGCGCATCGTCCAGAAGCGTCCGCGGTACATCGTCGGCTGCACGCCGCGCGTGTAAGGATAGACGCCGGGGAAACTGATGTCCTCTGCATAGTCCGTCTCCTGGATATCGAGCGGGGTGTAGAGGCCCTGCTCGGGGATGTGCGGACGTGCCGGGAACTTTGCCGTGGCTTTTTCTACGGCAGCATTGTACTTGTCAAGCTCCGCCTGGATCTTTTCATTGCTCATGAAAGTCTTCTCCTTTACCTTTTACAGTTCTCATTGGGTTATATAATATATACTGTGGACGGGAGCGCAGATGCCGCGCTCCCGAAAGCACCGATGGATACGTCGGATTACTTCTGCATCGAGCCCGTTGCGAGGAAGCGCTGATGGAAGGACAGCGCCTCGTCCAGCAGATGCGGTGTCTGTGCGCCCTTCGTTGCGGCAAGGGCGCGCTCGTAGTAGTCGAGCAGGAGCGGACGGAAGTCCGGGTGTGCGCAGTGGTTGATGATCTCGAGGGCACGCTCACGCGGGCACTTGCCGCGCAGGTCGGCAACGCCCTGCTCCGTGATGACGACGTCCACGTCGTGTGCGCCGTGGTCGACGTGCGAACAGAACGGAACGATGGACGAGATCTTGCCGCCCTTTGCCTCGGACTGCGTGTAGAAGATCGTGAGGTAGGCGTTGCGTGCGAAGTCGCCGCTGCCGCCGATGCCGTTCATCATCTTTGAGCCCGTGACGTGCGTGGAGTTGACGTTGCCGTAGATGTCGACCTCGATCGCTGTGTTCATCGCAATGACGCCGAGACGGCGGACAACCTCAGGGTTGTTCGAGATTTCCTGCGGACGCAGCATCATGATCTTCTTGTACTTGTCGATGTCCTTGTAGAAGCGCTGGAGTCCCTCAGGCGACGGCGAGAACGCCGTGCCGGACGCAAATTTCAGCTTGCCCGCATCGGCGAGGTCGAACATGCCGTCCTGAATGACCTCGGTATAGACCTCGAGATCCGTGAAATCGGAGTTCACAAACCCGGCGATAACGGCGTTCGCCACATTGCCGACGCCCGACTGCAGGGGAAGCAGTCCCTTGGGCATGCGCCCCTCGGCGATCTCCTTTTTGAGGAAATCCACCGTGAACGCGCCCATTTTGCGTGCAATATCATCGACCGGCGCAAGAGCGCGGGTCTTGTCCGTGATGTCGCAGGGAACGATGTATTTGATTTTCTCATGCGGACATGGAATGAACGTCGTGCCGATGCGGTCGCCCGCCTTTGTGATGGGGATGGGCAGACGATTCGGCGGATCGAGCGGGATATAGATGTCGTGCATTCCGACGAGTTCCATCGGCTGGCTCGTGTTCACCTCGACGATGACCACATCTGCACTCTGAACGAACGACGGGGTATTGCCGACCGAGGTGGAAGGGATGATGCCCTCGTCTGTGATGGCGACCGCCTCCACGAGGGCAACATCGATCTTGCCGAGGAAGCCTTCGCGCGACTGCTGTGCCACCTCGGAGAGGTGCATGTCGATATAGTTGATCTTGCCGGAGTTGATGGCGCTGCGCAGTGCCGTGTTCGTCTGGTACGGGAGGCGCTGTTTGATCCCCTCTGCCTCTGCGAGTGCACCGTCGAGCTCAGGGCCCGTCGAAGCCCCCGTCCAGATATTTACTTTGAACGGATTCTTCTTCATGCGTTCAGCGATGGCAAGCGGCACTGCCTTCGGATAGCCGGACGGAGTGAAGCCGCTCGCGCCGATGGTCATACCGTCGGCAAAGTACTCCGCTGCCGTCTCCGCGCTCACAATTCGATCCGTCAGGGACTTCGGTACGCGATCGGAAATATCGATCATAGAATAACCTCCCTCAGATACAGCGGACAGTACGCGGAACACACGAACTATCACAGCACATGTCTCATGACTGTGATTTTTGTTTCATGATTCCCTTACCGCCGTCACCCATGAATACTCTCCTGACGCAGTCGGCATATAATTTTGACAGCAATCTTGAATCCCTCTGTTTTCTCGTAAATCCCCCGTAAATAGGGGCTGTATGGGGTATCCGAAATAACTGTAGATTATCGTACCTCTCTACGCCAATTATATCTTTCCTAAGAATATCACGAAAAAAAAATGCCGTCAAGATTACATTGACGGCATTTTCTGTGAATTTGTGAAAAAAGAGGAAAAGTATTTATTCGTCCTGTAAGGAAGCACTGATAAACTCAGCACCGCCATCTTAGCGCATCTTTTTTGCCCGCTCAATGCCTGCAAATCCTCCACATAGCTTTGGCTATGCGTCCGGTTTGCCTCCTCAATCGGACGAAAAAATCTACGCCAATCTGACGTACTTCATTTTATCGGCGATTCCTTATAATTTTTTTCAGACAACACGTCATTTTCCGTGCCGCGATGCGTCAGGTAGTAGGAGAGCGCGCTCAGTCCCACCGAGAGATCCTCGCTGACGAAGGGGACGGACGGCGGCACGTGCAGCTTCACGGGAGCAAAATTCCAGATGCCGCGGATGCCCGCCGCGATGAGCTGATCTGCAGCGCTCTGCGCTTGTGCAGCGGGAACAGCAATCACACCGATCTGAATATTCCGCTCGGCGATGATCTCTGCGAGATAGGCAATGTCCTCCACGCGCCGTTCCCCGACACGCGTGCCGATGACGACGGGGTTGCTGTCAAAGATCGCCGCAAGGCGGAAGCCGAGGCGAGCAATGCCCTGATAGTTCGCGAGCGCCGCGCCCAGATGCCCCATGCCGACAATGGCGAGGCTGAGGTGCTGGTCGAGGCCGAGGATGCCGCCGATACTCTCCTTGAGCTCTGCGACGTAGTAACCGACGCCCTTTTTTCCGAACTGTCCGAAGGTGGTGAGATCCTTGCGGATCTGCTCGGGATTGATCGAGAGACGGCGGCCGAGTTCCTCGGAGGAAGCGATGCTGACGCCTTCGTCACTGAGCTGCCGCAGGCAGCGGTAGTAGCGCGGCAGGCGATCGACGGTTGCCTTGGATATCGATGGATGTTCCTGCATAGTTATCCTTCCTTCATCTCCCCCGCCATCGTATGCACGGCCGCAGCCATCGCGGCGAGCATCCAGAGCAGCATAGAGGACGGTATATTAAAGAGAAGATGATCCGTGATCCCGTTCAGGGCAACGGAGAGCATGGCGAGCCCGATGCCGAGGGCAAGGCCCTCCACAAATTTTTTGCTGCGCCATGCCATGAGTGCCTCACGCACATCGGCGACGGCGTGCCACTCGTGTTCGTGTGCCGCGAGCACGTCCGCCCACGGCGGGGTTTTGCGCGGCAGGCGGAAGGCGAGCAGCAGCGAGCCGAAGAAGAACCAGAAGAAGGCGAGTGCCCCCGGGATGCCGATCTCCGCCGCATAGTTCAGATACATATTGTGCGCGTGAACGATCTGCACGGGTGCTCCCTGCAGATAGAAGTCATACTCTGGGTAGACCATGAAGTACATCCCCCAGCCGATGCCGAGGAAGGGATGATCCATAATCATCGCCACGGTGCTCTCCCAGAAGGCAAGCCGCATCTCCGAGGAGGTGTCGATCCGCGTAAAGACGGAGAGCAGGCGATCCGAGAGTACGGGGTCAAAGAAGAGGACCCCCGCGCCAATGGCGACGATGCCGAGGAGCACGCGCCAGTCACGCAGTACACCGTACCCCGCCAAGAGGATACCGATCACGAGGCACGCACCGCGCGCATAGGTCATGCCAAGGCACGCGAGCGCGAGGACGAGGATCGTGAGCGCCAGGCCGCGTCGCCAGCCCGAGAGGCCGACCGCCAGGCCGAGTGCCAGGCAGGCGACGATGTCGAGGTAGCCCGCGAGGATGTTTGGATTCTCCCACGTCGAGAAAACGCGCTTCGACAGTTCCGGAAATGCCGCGCCGTCCACCCATTTCATCGCCGAGATGTCGATGCCGAAGATGAACTGATAGAAGCCGTAGAGAATGACTAGCGCAGCAGACAGGGCCATCGCAATCACAACGCGCTGCACCTCACGGGGTGTGCGTACCGTTTGACCGACAAGCAAATAGGTTGAGACATAGATGGGAACGAGATGGGAGAAATTATAAAGACTGAACGAAACATCCGGCGCAATAAACACTGACAGAAAGCTGATGACAAGAAAGAGCAGCGCCGGCGCATCGTACGGCATCCGGCACAGATGGAAATCTCGCTCAATACACAGGCGCAGAAGAATCGCAACACAGCCAATCCCCAGTGCCACATGAGCCGCAAGCGGCAGGAGTGGGATAAGGAACGCCTCGGCGATGACGGCATACATCATGCAGCGTCCCAGACGCGCCCCCCAACGCTGCCGGCGGTGCCTGCGGCGGCGTTCCTGGATATCCTCTGCCATACGCCTCACCTCCTTGCCGTGAGCATGGCGCGAATGCCGCCCACGAGGTAGAGTGATCCTGCCGCGACGAGCAGCGCATCCGCTGCGTGTGCGCGCGCAAGCGCCTCTGAGAGGCCCGCCGCAGGATCACCTGCTGCATGTGTGACTGCCCCCATGCCCGCCGCCACAGCGGCGACGAGATCCGCGCCCGCAGCGCGCTCCGAGTTGGGGCGTACGGTCACGACCTGATCGCCGGGGCGCAGAAGAATCGCCAGCATGCGGTCGATGTCCTTGTCCTTCAGAATGCCGAGCAGAAAGACGCGCGGCTGCGCAGGAAAATAGGCGTCAAGCCCCGCGCGCAGCGCCTGCATTCCGGCGGGATTATGCGCGCCGTCCACGACGACAGTCTGTCCCCCGCAGGAGAGGATCTCAAAACGTGCGGGATGATGCACTGTACGCAGAGCCGTACGGACAGCGTCCTCGGTGATACGCTCATCCTCAGGAGCCATAAGCTCCGCCGCCATGATGACGAGCGCGGCGTTCTCCGCCTGATAGGGTCCCGCAAGAGCGATTTCAAAGGGTTCCGGTGCACGAGAGACGACGGAGCGGAACGAAACGCACTGACCGCCGTTCTCCATACGGAGCATCTGCGCAGAGAAGTCCTCCCCATAGACGAAGAGGTCGGCACCCAGCTCCTCCGCGCGTGCCGCAATGATGGAAAGGGGCTCGCCCGCTGCCGCCGTAATGACGGGCACGCCCTCCTTGATGATGCCTGCCTTATGCTCCGCGATGCCCGCGAGCGTACCGCCGCAGCGGTCGGCATGATCCATTGCCACATTTGTGATGATCGTCAGTTCCGGCAGAACGACATTCGTCGAGTCAAGCAGCCCGCCGAGCCCCGTTTCGACCACGGCGACCTCCGCCTTTTCTTCCGCAAAATAGAGGAAGGCGAGTGCCGTCAGTGCCTCAAACTGCGTGGGATGTTCATGCCCCTCCGCCGTCATGGCATCGGCCGCCGCGCGCACGCGCGTAAGAAGCGCCGCAAACTGCTCCTCTCCGATCTCCTCTCCGCCGACGCTCATGCGCTCCGTATAGGAGACGAGATGCGGCGAAAGGTACCGCCCGGAGCGGATGCCGGACGCGCGGCATACGGCGTCCATCATCTGCGTGACGGAGCCCTTGCCGTTTGTTCCTGCGATATGAATGACGCGATAGCTGCGCTCGGGATGTCCAAGCCGTGCGCACAGCTCCTCCATGCGCGCGAGCCCGAGGCGAATGCCGAAGGTATTCAGTTCATCCAGATAATGCAGTGACTCCTCGTAGTTCATCGAATCACCTCAGAGCTTCTCGAGATCCGTGAGGCGCGTCCGTATGAGGGCGATCTTCTCCTCATAGCCAGCCAGCTTCTCACGCTCTGCGGCAACGACGGCGGCAGGAGCCTTCGACGTAAAGCCCTCATTCGAGAGTTTGCCCGTCAGGCGTGCGATCTCCTTTTCGAGATTCGCACGCTCCTTCGTCAGGCGCGCCGTCTCCTTCTCCACATCAATCAGCCCCGCGAGCGGCAGATAGACCGCCGCGCCCGCGAGTGCCCCCGTCACCACATTCTCCGGATCGGGGGCATCCGCCGCGAGGAAGGAGACCTCCGAAGCGGATGCGAGGGCAAAGAAGTAGTCCTCGTGCGCGGCAAACACATCGGCGAGAGCCGCGTCGCGCACGCGCAGGATGAGCGAGCTCTTTTTGCTCGGCGGCGTGCCGAGCTCCGCACGCAGATTGCGCGTCGTCTTAATGACCTCCATGATCGCCGTCATCGACGCCTCTGCCTCCGCGTCGATTTCCGCCTCCGACACCTCGGGCCACGGCGCACGCATAATGCTCTCGCCCTCGTGCGGCAGTTTCTGCCAGATCTCCTCGGTCAGGAACGGCATGAAGGGATGCAAAAGGCGCATCGTACGCTCCAGCACGGTACGCAGAACATAGAGCGCCGTATTCTTCGCGCGGACATTCTCCTTGTCATAGAGGCGTGCCTTCGTCAGCTCGATATACCAGTCGCAGAACTCGCTCCACAGGAACTCGTAGATCGTGCGTCCCGCCTCACCGAGCTCATAGTGCTCGAGGTTTGCCGTCACGTCGCGCGTCGTCTCCTCCGCGCGCGAGAGGATCCAGCGGTCGGCGAGCGTATAGTCCTCCGCCGTCGGCACGAACGATGCGTCCGATCCCTCGAGATTCATCAGCATGTAGCGCGAGGCATTCCAGATCTTGTTCGCAAAATTGCGCGCCGCCTCGACGCGCTCCCAGTAGAAGCGCATGTCGTTGCCGGGCGTATTGCCCGTGATGAGCATGAAGCGGAGCGTATCCGCACCGTACTTTTCAATGACCTCCACGGGATCGATGCCGTTGCCGAGGGATTTCGACATCTTGCGCCCCTCGCTGTCGCGCACGAGCCCGTGGATAAAGACATCGCGGAACGGCACATCGCCGCCGAAGCGCAGCCCCATCATGACCATGCGCGCCACCCAGAAGAAGATGATGTCATAGCCCGTCACGAGCACTGACGTCGGATAGAAGTGACGCAGATCGACCGTCTGCTCCGGCCAGCCGAGCGTCTCGAACGGCCAGAGGGCGGAGCTGAACCACGTGTCGAGCACGTCCTCGTCCTGGTGAAGGTCCGTACTGCCGCAGTGCGGGCACGCCGTGAGGTCATCGCGCGATACGGAGGTCTCGCCGCAGTGCGCACAGTGCCACGCGGGGATGCGGTGTCCCCACCAGAGCTGGCGCGAGATACACCAGTCGCGAATATTTTCAAGCCAGTTTTCGTAGATTTTCGTGAAACGCTCGGGGACAAAACGGATCCTGCCGTCACGCACCGCCTCAATCGCGGGCTTCGCGAGGCTCTCCATGCGGACGAACCACTGCTTCGATACGAGCGGCTCGATCGTCGTCCTGCAGCGCGAGCAGTGTCCGACGGCGTGCTCATGCTGTTCCGTGCGCACGAGGGCGCCCGTCTCCTCGAGCTCCTTCACGAGTGCCTTGCGGCACGCATAGCGATCCATCCCCGCATAGCGTCCCGCGTTCTCGTTCATTGTGCCGTCGGCATTGATGACGATGACCTGTTCGAGATTGTGTCGCTGTCCCATTTCGAAGTCGTTCGGATCGTGCGCAGGCGTCACCTTGACTGCGCCCGTTCCGAAGGCAGGATCGACGTAGGCATCGGCAAAGAGCGGGATGCGGCGTCCCACCACAGGCAGGATCAGCGTCTTGCCGACGAGTGCCTTGTACCGTTCATCATCGGGGTGTACCGCCACGCCCGTATCGCCGAACATCGTCTCGGGGCGCGTCGTCGCAATCTCCACATAATCGTCCGTACCCTCAATCGGATAGCGCAGATGCCAAAGGTGTCCCGCCTCCGTCTCATGCTCGACCTCGATGTCCGAGATCGCCGTCATGCAGGAGGGGCACCAGTTCGTGATGCGCGTCCCCTGATAGATCAGGCCCTGTTCATAGAGACTGACAAAGACCTCGCGCACAGCGCGGGAACAGCCCTCGTCCATCGTGAACCGCTCACGGTCCCAGTCACAGGACGCGCCGAGCATCCGCAGCTGATACATAATACGGTCGCCGTACTGCTGCTTCCAGTCCCAGACACGCGTAAGGAACTTCTCTCTGCCGAGGTCAAAGCGCGTCGTGCCCTCCTCGCGCAGTGCCGCCTCCACCTTTGCCTGTGTCGCGATCCCCGCATGGTCGCAGCCCGGAATCCAGACCACATTCTTGCCGCGCATGCGCTGATAGCGCACGAGGATGTCCTGCAGCGTATTGTCGAGGGCGTGCCCCATGTGGAGCTGGCCCGTCACATTCGGCGGCGGGATCACCACGCTGTACGGCGTACGGCTCTCGTCTGCCTCGTCGTGGAACAGCTTATGCTTCTCCCAGTAATCATACCACTTCCGCTCAAAGCTCTGCGGGTCGTATGTCTTTGGAATATTGGCACCGGATTCCTGACTCATCGATCTATTCCTCCCGAAAGAAACGCCCTCGTCCCGCGGGGACGAAGGCGTCCGCTCATCTATGAATTGCACTCGTTAGAGTAGCACAAAACCGCGTTTTTTGCAAGATGCAGACCTAGGTACGGCCTGTTCCGATGATTTACCGACGAAAGCTCTTGGTATAGTTCCACACGATGTCAAGGAACTGCCGCGCCAGTGCATCGTCAAATATCTCACGATAGTCATCATTTCGCTCGTGAATATGGTAGGTATATGAATCCAACGATACCGTCCCATCCTCACGCGTAAATTCCGTCGTCTCGAGATGAAATGCATGCTGCTCCGTGCGCACGCAGATCTTATACGTCTGTCCGGGATAGATGGAGTTGCTGACCGTATAGGCACGCCGCTGTCCGCCGAACACCGCAGGCAAATTCCCGTCAAGATACGGCGCATCAATCGGATAGCCCGCGAGTTTACCGAGGATCTTGTAGATGTCCACCGTACTCGTCAGCTCGTCCACGCGCCCGCGCGCCGGTACCCCCGCACCCCGCGCCATCAGTGCTGCCCCCGTCTGTTCCTCACTGAGGAGATACGGACTGCGTGCATACACAGGCGCACCGTGATCGGAGTAGAGCAGGACAACGTACTCATCGTCATCGTAATGCGCGGTAATGTAATCAAAAAGATAGCCGAGCTGGCGGTCTGATGCCTGCACCTCGTAACGATTGACATATTGGCTGAGCGGATTATTCTTCAGAAATACGGACGCCACCAAGTCTTGTGACTGCAGGACATCGGCAAGCGGTAAATGTGTCGAAGCATTAGGCGGCGTACTGACATCTGCATTATACGGATGCGTATCTGCAAAATGAAGAAACAGGAAATTATCGCACTCATTAAATGTCTGAAGGTGACAAATCGTACGCTCCACTCCATCCGCCGCGTGCAGCATCCAATGATTGACAATCAGGCGATCGTAACCACGCGTCACACCGTTGTAAATTCCCTGGGCATCCCCCTGAATGTTGGTGCAGTAGTAGCCGAGATGCTTCATCTGCTCGGACAGCGTCACAACGGATGGGTCGAGCGCAAAGGGCACCCCCGGTCGTGCAATCTGCGTATGATGCTGATACAGCCCTGTCTCGATGCTTGCAAGTGACGGATACGTATACTCCGAAGCACTGAAATTGTTTTCGAAAATGATTCCCTTGGAAAAGAAATGCAGAAGATTTGGCATCAGCTCTTCTGCCTCATCCCGCAGGGCGTTCCATGCAAGACCATCAGCGAGAATATTCAGCACCAGTTTTCTGCGCCGCGAGCTATGCTGAAGAACGATCGGCTGCCCGACGAGGAAGGTGGAATCCGAGCGAATGGTCGTCGGCTCCTCCACGCGATAAAAATTAAACTCACCGCGGCTGAGCTGCATCGTTCGATCCATGTTTTCCCTGTGGAACGAGATTTTTTGTTTATCCTCTTTCGCCGCAAGCGGAAGAATTTCTGCACTTTTCTGCGGTACGACACGGATCTCCGAGGTCTCATCTGCCTTCATGATGTCGAAGACAAAATCATTCACAATCGGATAATTATATTGTTCCATTGCCGGATTCATCAGGTCAATGACTTTGCTTTTGATAAACATAACCCCATAGGGATTGTAGAGCCCAGTACGATAGCGTGGCAGCGCATCAGAAAAACGTGGAAGCTCCTCACACACATGAATCCAAAATTTTTTCGTGACCCCATGAGAATCTATGACTACATTGGTGATGAATGGTGCAAACTGTGCGTTCGTGAAAGCCGCCTTGAGCGCATAGATACAATTCTCCATCGCGTCAGGATCTTCCGGGAAACTGAGATAATCTCGATCCACCGACAGCATCATAAAGAGCATGGCACGATCCGGACGTCCTGCCTGCTGATACACACGGGAGAGCACAGCACATGCATGTGGACTCATTTTCCGTTTTTTGTACGCTGCCTTCCCATAGGAAAGTGCCGCATCCATATCCTTCCGTGCAAGAGCTTCCTCAGCACGGAAGATCTCATATTCCTCTCCCTCGGGACAGAGCTGATGATACTCCTCGGCACAGCGCTGCATCGCCGCACCAAAGTCATTCCGCTGTACCGCATCCATCAGCTGTGCGGCGCATTCCTGCACACGTGCATCGCGGACAGCACGTGAAAAGCGTTCTGTCGCCCGTGTCAGTTCGTCTGCATCACCACGAAAAAAGAGCAGCGCATGATGGAGCATCTGCCAGCCGTCTTCCCGTTCCTCCAGAAGAAAACGTCGGTGCTCCTTTGTAAAGAGCACCGCGTTTGTATTGGATATGGGAAAGCAAAGCACAGGGAGATGATCGTAGTCCGGCAAAGCTGCATCGGGGCGCAGCAGGGCAAATGTACGGCAATTTTCGGCGTAGTTCTCCCGCAGCGCCGCCTCATTGGGCTGATAGACAACGGAAGAGAGCAGCTCAAAGAGGCCCGTATTGCCGCGCTCATTGTACGCCGTCATCAAAAGGCGCACGCCCTCCGCATAGCCTTCGGCATCGAAGGACTCTGCCGACAGAGCGAGCAATGTCTCGCCGAGGCGCACGCGCGCCATATAGGCCGTATCCTCGTCCTGTCTCTCTGCATCGAGCGCAAGATATGCCCGTGCTTCCGCACAAAGTTCCCCGTATGCGCCGCACTCTGCCAGCTCCTGCAGTCGCTTTGCGATGTCCATCTCTGCCGTGCCCCCTATCTCACTTAGAACAGTCCCGTGATCACACCGTCCGCCGTGATGTCCATGCCCATCGCGGCGGGCACTTTCGGCAGTCCCGGCATGGTGAGGACATTGCCCGTGAGGGCGACGACGAAGCCCGCTCCGCAGGAGGCGCGCAGCTCGCGCACAGTGATGCGGAAGCCCGACGGACGTCCGAGGAGTTCGGGGTTGTCGGAGAAGGAGTACTGCGTCTTAGCCATGCAGACGGGTGTCTCCGTCATGCCGAGCGCATCCATCTCCACGAGCTGCTTCTTTGCTGCATCGGTAAAGTCCACGCCGTCCGCGCCGTAGATCTCCCGCGCGATGGTCTCGATCTTCTCCGCGATGGGCTTTTCCGCATCGTAGATGGGGTGAAAATGCGCCGGCTGCCGGAGTGCTGCGTCTACCGCATCTGCCATGGCAAGTCCGCCCTCGCCGCCCTTTGCCCAGACCTCGGAGCGCACGGCAGGTGCACCGAGGCGCGCGCAGAGCTCCTCGAGGAGAGCGAGCTCCGCCTCGGTGTCCGTCGGAAATACGTTGACGGCGACGACGGCGGGCACGCCGAACTTTCCGATGTTCTCGATGTGCTTTTCGAGGTTCGCCGCGCCACGCTGCAGGGCGTCCAGATTCTCCGTGCCGAGGTCACTCTTTGCCGCGCCGCCGTTCATCTTGAGCGCACGCACGGTGGCGACAATGACGACGGCATCGGGGGTGAGCCCCGCAAGGCGGCATTTGATGTCGAAGAATTTCTCCGCGCCGAGATCCGCACCGAAGCCTGCCTCCGTGACGACG
The DNA here is from genome assembly GCF_001554015.1 of Selenomonas sp. oral taxon 136. Taxonomy (NCBI): domain Bacteria; kingdom Bacillati; phylum Bacillota; class Negativicutes; order Selenomonadales; family Selenomonadaceae; genus Selenomonas; species Selenomonas sp. oral taxon 136. Next base: position 1,617,515 of record NZ_CP014239.1, on the reverse strand, counting down.
TAGTCCGCACAGCGCAGTGCTGCCTTGGTCGCTGCGACGCTGCTGCACCCATGGGCGATGTTCGCGAAGGGGCCGCCGTGGATGAGGGCGGGTGTCCCCTCGATGGTCTGCACGAGGTTGGGCTTCACGGCATCCTTAAAGAGGAGGGTCAAGGCCCCCGTCGCACCGATCTCCTCCGCGTGCACGGGACGTCCGCCGCGCGTATAGCCGATGAGGATGCGCCCAAGGCGCCGCTTCATGTCGGCGAGGTCCTCCGCCAGACAGAGGATCGCCATCATCTCCGAGGCGACGGTGATGTCAAAGCCGGACTCCCGCGGCACGCCGTGGACGCGCCCGCCGAGCCCCGTGACGACGTGACGCAGGGCGCGGTCGTTGATGTCGAGAACGCGCTTCCACACGATGCGGTTCACGTCGAGATCGAGTGGGTTGCCCTGAAAGATGTGGTTGTCGATGAGTGCGGCAAGAAGGTTGTGCGCCGTCGTGATGGCGTGAAAGTCCCCTGTAAAGTGGAGGTTGATGTCCTCCATGGGGACGACCTGCGCATAGCCCCCGCCCGCCGCGCCGCCCTTCATGCCGAAGCATGGGCCGAGCGACGGCTCGCGCAGGGCAACGATGGTCTTTTTGCCCTGCCGATGGAGGGCATCGGCAAGCCCGACGCTCGTCGTCGTCTTGCCCTCACCTGCGGGGGTCGGGTTGATCGCCGTGACGAGGATGAGCTTTCCCTGTTTTCCATGGGCGCCCGCAAGGGATTCGCGCGTCAACTTTGCCTTGTACCTGCCGTACGGCTCGATCGTATCCGCATCAATGCCCAGCGTGGCCGCAATTTCTGTAATGGGGCGAAGTTTGGCTTCGCGCGCGATTTCGACATCGGATTTCATGGTGTATCCTCCTTAGGGGTTCTGCGCTTTGGCTGCCTGTACTACATTCTCCATCAGCATGGCGACGGTGAGAAGTCCGACGCCGCCCGGCACGGGCGTGATCGCCCCCGCGACAGCCGCCGCGGCGTCAAAGTCCACGTCGCCGACGAGCTTCTTCGGCGCGATGCGGTTGATGCCGACGTCGATCACCGTCGCGCCCTCCTTCACCATATCCGCCGTGACAAAGCGCGGCCGCCCGACCGCAGCGACGAGGATGTCCGCCGTGCGCGCGATCGCGGCAAGGTTCTGCGTGCGCGAGTGACAGATCGTCACGGTTGCGTTGCGTTCGAGGAGGAGATGCGCCATGGGCTTGCCGACGATGTTGCTGCGCCCGATGATGACGGCGTGCGCCCCCTCGATGGGGATGCCCGCGTAGTCGAGCATACGGATGCAGCCCGCCGGTGTGCAGGGGCGCGGCCCCGGTGCGCCGAGCACCAGATGTCCGACGTTGACGGGATGGAAGCCGTCCACGTCCTTGCGCGGATCGATATGAGAGAGGATCTCCTCCTCGTCCTCCGCGATCTGCGCGGGCAGCGGCAGCTGTACGAGGATGCCGTGCACCTCCGGATCGACGTTCAGCTCCTCAATGCACGCGAGGAGCTCCTCCTTCGTCGTCTCGGCGGGGAGGGAAATGTGATCCGAACGAATGCCGAGCTCATCACACGTCCGCTGTTTGTTGCGGACGTAGACCTCGGAGGCAGGGTCGCTGCCGACGATGATGACGGCAAGGCGCGGCAAGACGCCCTCCGCCTTCAGCTCTGCAACGCCGCGTGCGGCATCTTCCTTTATCCGTGCGGCAAATTCCTTGCCCGAAAGAATTCGTGCCATCATGCTCTCCTTTATACGATATAGCTGATCCACGTAAAGACAAAAATTGCAATTGAAACGATGCCGTTGCGCATGAAGTACACCTGCGTCACGCGTGAGAAGTCCGTCGGCCCTGCGATGCGGTGCTGGTAGACGAGGGTCGCTGCTGCAATCGCGACGCCGATGAAGTACGGCCAGTGCAGATGCATCATCGCGCCGAGGGCGATAAAGAGCAGGATCGAGAGGACGTGCATTGCCCGCGCGATCTGGAATGCACCGCGTGCACCGAACGACACCGCGAGGGAGTGGAGTCCCTGACTGCGGTCAAACGCCTCGTCCTGCGCCCCGTACATTGCGTCAAACGCAGCGATCCAGAGGGCGACCGCGAGAAAGAGCACGAGCATCGGCAGCTCGATTTTCCCGCTGACCGCCACCCAGCCGCCCGCCGGCGCCATGCCGATGGCGATGCCGAGGAAGAGATGTACCCATCCCGTCACGCGCTTCATGTACGGGTAGATGAGGAAGGGCACAGCGGCGAACGGCAGGAGACGGATGCAGACCGGATGCACCTGCAGCACGGCGAATATAAGCACAAGGAGGCACACGCCGATAAAGACGAGCGCCTCCTTCTTCGTGACGCGCCCCTGCACCATCGCACGGTAGGCGAGGCGGGGCTGCTGCTTGTCATACTTCAGATCGGCGAGGTTGTCGAGGGCGAGTGCCGCCGACCGTGCCGCCGTGATGGCGAGCACGACCCAGCCGAGCGTCCCGAGCGGCGGATCACCGCCTGCGGCGAGGAGTGCCCCCATGAGGGCGAACGGCAGAGAGAACACGGTATGGTGAAACGCTGTGTTGTTCATATGCGCCCGCAGGCACTCCATCCACCAGCTCAATCCAGACCGAACTCCTTCCACCGCGCCGTCACGCGCTCCGTGATCTCCTTCGACATCGTGATCTCATCCGGCCACTCACGCGCATGGCCTTCCTCCGGCCACGTCTTCGTCGCGTCGATGCCGAGCTTCGACCCCCACTTTGCCATGGGCGAGGAGTGGTCGAGCACATCGAGCGGTCCCTGCACGATCTCGAGGTCATATTTCGCATCGATGTTGTTGAAGACGCGCCACCAGACTTCCTTCATGTCCTGCACATTGACGTGGGCGTCCACGACGATGATCATCTTCACGTTCATCATCTGTCCCATGCCCCAGAGTGCGTGCATGACCTTGCGCGCGTGCATCGGGAACTGTTTCTTGATGGAGACGACAACGCAGTCGTGGAACACGCCCTCGAGCGGCATGTTGACATCGACGACCTCGGGCAGCATCTGCTTCAAGAGCGGCAGGAAAATGCGCTCCGTCGCCTTCGCGAGGAAGCAGTCCTCCATCGGCGGACGTCCGACGACCGTCGCAGAGTAGATGGGATCCTTACGATGCGTGATTGCCGTGATGTGAAAGACAGGATAGTCGTCTGCGAGGGAGTAGTAGCCCGTGTGGTCGCCGAACGGCCCCTCACGGCGCATCTCGTCCGTATCGACATACCCCTCGAGGATGATCTCCGCCGTTGCGGGCACCTCGAGATCGACCGTAACGCACTTCACGAGCTCGACCGATTTATGCCGCAGGAAGCCCGCAAAGACCATTTCGTCGATATCGCGCGGCAGCGGTGCCGTCGCCGCGTAAGTCACGACGGGATCCGTGCCGATGGCGACCGCCGCCTCGATGCGTTTGCCGCCCTGTGCCTTCATCGCGCGGAAGTTCTCCGCCCCGTTCTTGTGGATGTGCCAGTGCATCCCCGTCGTACGGCTGTCGTACTTCTGCAGGCGGTACATCCCGACGTTGCGCTTGCCCGTCTCGGGATTCTTCGTAAAGACGAGCGGCAGCGTCACAAAGGGGCCGCCGTCATCCGGCCAGCACTTCAGAATGGGAATCTCGTCAAGATTCGGGTTCTCCGTCTCGATGACTTCCTGACATGGTGCATTCTTTACATACTTCGGGAAATTGATCGCCTTGCGCGCCATCGGGATGAGCGTCATGAGGTTCATCTTGTTCTGTAGGGAGATGTGCGGGATCTTGAGGATCTCCGTCAGCTCATCCGCCACGTCGTCGAGCTTCTCCACACCGAAGGCGAGTGCCATGCGCTCGTAGCTGCCGAACGCGTTCATGAGGACGGGCATCTTTGAGCCCTTTACATTCTCAAAGAGCAGGGCGACGTTCTCCGCGCCCTCACGCTTCGAGATGCGGTCCGTGATCTCCGTGATCTCGAGCTCCGGGTCAACCTCCGCCGTGATGCGGCGGAGCAGTCCGCGCTCCTCAAGTGTCGCGATGTATTCGCGCAGATCCTTATATGCCAAGGTATTCCCTCCTAAATATATCGTGTTTTTTGTAATGTGCCGTCAATTCCCTATTTTCGGAGGATAAAACGCACAATCAAATACCCCACGCCGTAGAGCGCAATCATCGGCACAGCGATCATCGACTGCGTGAACACATCGGGTGTCGGCGAGATCACGGCGGCGATGACGAACGAGAGAAAAATGACGATGCGCGCGTACTTCTTCAAAAATTTGGATGTGATAAAGCCCAATTTCCCGAGAATCGTAATGACGAGCGGCAGCTCAAAGACAAAGCCGAACGGCAGGACAAACATGATGACAAACTCAAAATACCGATTGACGGAAAAGAGCGCCTCGAGTTCATCGTTGCCGAAGCCCTTGAAGAACATGATCGCCGCAGGGAAGACGAGGAAGAACGAGAATGCCAGCCCGAGGAAGAAGAGCACCACCGAGACGGGAACAACGATGGCGAGCACCATGCGTTCTGACGGTGTGAGCGCGGGCAGAAAAAAGCGCCAGACGTGATAGAAGATCACGGGCAGCGCAAGAAGGAAGCCCACGACGACGGCGATCTTGATGTAGGTAAAAAACGCCTCGGCGGGCTGCATATAGTAGAGTTTTCCGACCGGCAGGGTCAGATAGTGCATGATGTCGCCGATGAAGTAGTAGCCGACCGCCGAGCCGACAGCGACGGCGAGCAGGCACTTGATGAGCCGCGAACGCAGCTCGGTCAGATGCGCGATGAGCGACATGCTGCCGTCGTCATCCTGCGGCGTGTCCGCGTCCTCCGGCGGCAGCGGCTTGACCCCTGTTTCCTGCACCGCAGGCACCGACGTCTCTTCGGCCGAGGCCTCCCCCGCGCCGTCCGCTTTCATTTCCTCTGCCATGGATCAGATCTTTTCCTCTTTTTTTGCATTCTCGGGCAGCTGCTTCGTCTCATGCGTCACGTTGATCTCCGCCGGCGGCTCGTCCTTTGCACTATTTGCCGACTTAAACTCCTTGATGCTCTTGCCGAGCGCCTTCCCGATGTCGGGGAGACGGCCGGGGCCAAAGACAACGAGGCCGATGATCAAAATAAGTACGAGTTCGGGAACGCCCAATCCAAACATAATATCCTCCTAAACCATGCCGTTCGGCACAATATCATCGTGATGTTCTGCGCAGCCGTGTTAGGGAAGCTCAGTGATTCCTTAGGACTGCTTCGTCTCTGCGGCCTTCTGCTCGGCGCGGTGTGCCTCGACCGCAGCAGCTGCGGTCTCCGTCGTCGGCGAGGTCGCCGCCGGCGCGGGAGCACTCTGCTGTGCCGCCGGTGCAGCCGGCTCTGCTGCCACTACTGGTGCAGCCTGCTGCGCCGTCGGTGCTGCGGCAGGCTGCGGCTGTGCCGCTGCATTCTGTGCAGACGGTGGATCAGGTGTGTTGATCGCCGTCGTCAGCGCGTTTGACGCCTTGCGGAACTCGCGCAGGCCCTTGCCCAGCGTCCGCCCCATCTCGGGCAGCTTCCCCGGGCCGAAGACAATCAGCCCTACGATCAAAATCAATACCAGCTCCGGTGCACCGATGCCGAACATAATACATCCTCCTGTATGCGTACATCGAGGTACGCACTGCAAAATTGCTGCGCCGCGCAGCGATGTCTAAAACTCTCTCCGACCGATAAAATCCGCCGCCATGAGGCAGGTCTCACGAATCCGCGGGTCAAGGCTCGCAGGCAGCGCCGCCTTAGCACGCACCAGATAGGCATCCGCCTGTTCCTGCGCATAGTCCAGCCCATCCGAGGCACGCACGAGCGCAAGCGCACGCGCGACCTCCTCTACGGGTTTCTTCGGATTCGTAATGAGTGCCGCGAGCTCCTCCCGCTCCCCCGCGCCAAGCACGGAGAGTGCACGGATGACGGGCAGCGTCACATAGCCCTGTGCGAGGTCATGTCCCGCGGGTTTTCCGATGTCCTCGGAGCTGCGGCGGAAGTCGAGCAGATCGTCCGTGATCTGGAACGCCATGCCGATATCACGGCCGTACTCCGCCATCTGTGCCGTATCGGCAGGGCTCATCCCGCCGATGAAGCCGCCGAGCTCACAGCAGATCTCAAGGAAGTCCGCCGTTTTCTTGCGGATGCGCTCATAGTAGGCATCCTCCCCCGTGGGGATCTGATAGACCGTATGATCCTGCAGGATCTCGCCCTCGCTCAGCGTGCAGACCAGATGCGCCAGCTTGACATAGACGGATGAGTCATAGCCCTCCTCCGCGACGAGCTTGAACGCGCGCGCAAAGATATAGTCTCCGCTCAGGATGGCAATCTGGTTGCCCCACTTCGCATTCGTCGTCTCAGCACCGCGCCGCGTATCCGCCTCGTCGATCACATCGTCGTGTACGAGGGATGCCGTGTGGATGAGCTCGAGCGCCACGGCCACGGGCATCGCACGCGCACGGTCAAACGACGCTCCGCCGCGCGCTGCCAGCAGGAAGAGGGCGGGACGCAGTCGCTTGCCGCCCGAGGAGACAAGGTGCATCCCAACATCCGTGATGAGCGGCGTCTCGGAGACAATCGCCTCCTCCAGCGCAGGCTCAAGTGCTGCGAGATCCTCCTGTATGACATCAAACATGTCGCTTTTCAACGTTCTACCACCTACATTCGACGCCGCACAGAGCGTCGCTTTCCATCCATTGTGACACAGACAAATCTCTTCACATTTTAACATATTGCATCTATAGCGTCAAAATTATTTCTGTCATGAAAAAAGGCGCAGTTGCATATATCCCCCCCATCGGCTCGCTGCGCTCGCCACTTCCCCCGTAAACGGGGGAAGCTATTATGCTATTATTGCAGGAAAGGAGCACAAAGAAAAGGACTTTGGTACGAAGTTTATAGCTTCGTGCAACAGTCCTTTAGATAATGATAAAACAATCCGTTCTTTTTTACTTCCCCAGCAGGGCGACCAGACGCCGCGCTGCCTCCTCGGTGTCCTCGGGCGAGCCGAAGGTCGAGAATCGGAAATAACCCTCGCCTGCGCTGCCGAAGCCCTCACCCGGCGTGCCGATGACCTGAATCTCATGCAGGAGATAGTCGAAGAATGCCCAGCTTCCCATGTTCTTCGGGCACTGCATCCAGATGTAGGGTGCATTCTTGCCGCCGCAGTACCATATCCCGAGCGTATCGAGCGCCGCCATCAGATGCGCTGCGTTCTTTTTATAGACGCGGATATTCTCGTGGATCTCGCGCTGGCCTTCCTCCGTAAAGACCGCCGCCGCGCCTTTTTGCAAGATGTAGGAGACACCGTTCGTCTTGGTCGTGCGGTTGCGCACCCACATCGCATTCAGCGAGAGGCCGCCGCGCATGAGCTCCTGCGGGATGACCGTATAGCCGAAGCGCGTCCCCGTAAATCCTGCCGTCTTGGAGAGGGAGCAGATCTCAATGGCACAGGTCTTTGCGCCCTCGATCTCAAAAATGCTGTGCGGGATCTCCGCATCCTCAATGAACGCCTCGTAGGCGGCATCAAAGAGGATGATCGCATCGGTTTTGTTCGCGTAATCCACCCATGCTTTCAGATGCGTACGTGAGAAGACTGCGCCCGTCGGATTGTTCGGCGAGCAGATGTAGATGATGTCGGCATGCACGGACGGATCGGGCAGTGCTAAGAAGCCATCCTCACGGCTCGATGCGACATGGATGATCTCGTTTCCTGCAATGATGTTCGCATCGACGTAGGCAGGATATGCTGGCTCCATGATGAGAACGCGCTGATCTCTGCCGAGGATGTCAAGGATGTCGCCCAGCTCATCGCTCGCGCCGCTCGAGACGAATACATCCTCGGGCGCCAGCTGCACGCCGCGCCGCGCATAGTAGGCCGCGATTGTCGCGCGCAGCTCCGGTGCGCCGCACTCGGGCATATAGCCGTGAAAGCTCTCCTGCACCGCCTGATCGTCCACGGCGTGATGCAGTGCGTCGATGACCGTGCGGCAGAGCGGCAGGGAGACATCGCCGATGCCCATGCGGTAGAGATGCGTGCCGGGATGTTCGGCGAGATACGCCTTGGTCTTCTGCGCAATGTTGTAGAACAGGTAGGAGTCCTTCAACTTGCTGTAATTCATATTCGGTGTCATGCTATCCCTCTTTCCATAGTTTTCCATGCGTACCGATTCTACTCGCTTTTTCCCCGTTGTGCAAGTGTCAACCCTGCTTCATGGAAATGCTGTGACATGACACCATACACACAAGCGCGAGGATTCGTTCATAACTTTTGTCACAGAATTATTACCTCCGCATGTATACAGGTGTGCAAATTGACTTCTTACTTCATCTATGATAGTCTATGCCCCGCGTCCATCAGTACAGGACATTTCTCCTATATAATAGGAATCGTTTTCAGAAAGGGTTGTTGGATATGGAACGGGAAGGATCGGTCAGGATCCCCGCAGGCTGTGCGATTGCCGCACTCATCTCCAAGGAGGGGCGCATGATCCCAGGCGATGTCATCATCCGCGGAATCGCGACGATGCATGACCGCTCCAACGGGCTCGGCGGCGGGTTCGCGGCATACGGCATCTATCCGGAGCATCGGGATCAGTATGCCCTGCACATCTTCTTTGACAGCAAGGATCGCCGCAGCGTCTGCGAGGGGATTCTGCGCGAGAGCTTTGAGGTCGTTCGCGCAGAGCGCATTCCCACGCGCAAGATTCCTGCCATTACGGACGAGCCGATGATCTGGCGGTACTTCGTCTCCCCCCTGCGCTCGGTGCTCGCCGCTGCGCAGCAGGACGAGGAGGAGTACATGGTGCGCACGGTCACGAAGCTCAATGCGGAGCTTTCGGGCTGCTACGTTTTTTCCTGCGGGAAGAACATGGGCATCTTCAAGGCGGTCGGCTTCCCCGAGGATGTCGGTACGTTCTACCGCCTCGATACGTACGAGGCCTACTCCTGGACGGCGCACGGCAGATATCCGACCAATACGCCGGGCTGGTGGGGCGGCGCGCATCCCTTTGGCCTTCTCGACCGCACGATCGTGCACAACGGCGAGATCTCGTCCTATGATGCCAACCGCCGCTTTATCGAGATGTACGGCTACAAATGCACCCTGCAGACGGACACGGAGGTCATCACCTACATCGCCGACTTCCTGCTCCGCCGCCAGAAGCTCTCACTCCATGAGCTCGCGGCTGTCATCGCCGCGCCGTTCTGGGATACGATCGCGCGCAAAGACCCGGCGGCACAGAAGATCCACACGTATCTGCGCACAGTCTTTGCGGGGCTGCTCATCACGGGCCCCTTCTCCATCATCCTCGGCTACACGGGCGGCATGATGGCGCTGAACGACCGCCTGAAGCTGCGCTCGATGGTGACCGGCAGCAAGGATGACTGCGTCTGCATCGCGAGTGAGGAGGCCGCCATCCGTGCCATGGAGCCGGATGCCGAGAATATCTACGCGCCCGCCGGCGGCGAGCCGTTTATCGTCAACGTAAAAGAGGGGTGTTTCTAAATGAGTCTGAACTATCTGTACCCCGAGTTTGAAGTGCTGCGTCACCCCCGCTGCACGAAGTGCCGCCTCTGCGAAAAGGAGTGCTCCAACAAGGTGCACCACTACGACGCGACACTAAAGGTCATGGTCGCCGACGACGAGAAATGTGTGAACTGCCATCGCTGCGTCTCGATCTGCCCCGTCAAGGCACTCAAGATTGCGCGCACCAACTGCACCTACCGCGACGATGACAACTGGACGAACCAGACCATCAAGGAGATCTACAAGCAGGCGGAGAGCGGCGGCATCCTGCTGTCCTCCATGGGCAGCCCGAAGCGCATGCCGATCTACTGGGATCGCCTTCTCATCAACGCCTCGCAAGTGACGAATCCCCCCATCGATCCGCTGCGTGAGCCGATGGAGACACGTGTGTTCCTCGGGAAAAAGCCGAACGCCATCGTCCGCGACGCCGCGGGGCGCATCGACACGTCAAATCTCGCCCCGCAGCTTGAGCTGTCCATGCCCGTTATGTTTGCGGCGATGAGCTACGGTGCCATCAGCTACAACGCGCACAAGAGCCTTGCGATGGCGGCGCAGCAGCTCGGCATCTACTACAACACGGGCGAGGGCGGTCTGCACGAGGATTTCTACGCCTACGGCGACAACACGATCGTACAGGTCGCGTCGGGACGCTTCGGCGTGCACGAGCGCTACCTCAACGCGGGTGCCGCCATCGAGGTCAAGATGGGACAGGGCGCAAAGCCCGGCATCGGCGGGCATCTGCCCGGTACAAAGAGCATCGGCGACGTGTCACGTACGCGCATGATCCCCGAGGGCTCGGACGCGATCTCGCCCGCACCGCATCACGACATTTACTCGATCGAGGATCTGCGCCAGCTCGTTTACTCCCTGAAGGAGGCGACCAACTACACCGTGCCGATCATCGTCAAGGTCGCAGCGGTGCACAACATCGCTGCCATCACGAGCGGCATCGCGCGCAGCGGCGCGGACATCATTGCCATCGACGGTTTCCGCGGCGGCACGGGGGCTGCTCCGACACGCATCCGCGACAATGTCGGCATCCCCATCGAGCTTGCCCTCGCGGCGTGCGACAAGCGTCTGCGCGAGGAGGGCATCCGCAACGATGTCTCCCTCGTCGTCGGCGGAAGCATCCGCTCGGCGGCCGATGTCATCAAGGCGATTGCGCTCGGCGCTGACGCCTGCTATGTCGCCACGGCGGCACTCATGGCGCTCGGCTGCCACCTCTGCCGCAGCTGCCAGATCGGCCGCTGCAACTGGGGCATCGCTACACAGGATCCTGCGCTCGTCAAGCGACTCAATCCCGACGAGGGCAGTCAGCGTCTCGTCAATCTCATGACCGCATGGCGGCACGAGATCAAGGAGATGCTCGGCGGCATGGGCATCAACTCCATCGAGGCGCTGCGCGGCAACCGCCTCATGCTGCGCGGCATCGGTCTCACGGAGAAGGAACTTGAGATTCTCGGCGTCGCGCACGCAGGCGAATGAGGGGAGGGAGAACGATATGATTTCTATTGATGCAGACCATCTGGATCACAAGGCACTCAACGACCGCCTGCGCGGCATCAAGGCGCCGGTGCAGCTGACGAACTGCTGCGGGCAGCGGTTCATCGCAGCGGGCATGGCGCCCGTCTCCCTCTCGATCACGGGCGTGCCCGGCAACGCGCTGGGCGCGTATCTGAACGGCGGAAAGATCGTCGTGCACGGCAACGCACAGGACGCCGTCGGCGACACGATGAACGACGGCACGATCATCGTCCACGGCAGCATCGGCGACGCGGCGGGCTACGCCATGCGCGGCGGAAAGATCTACGTCAAGGGGAACGCGGGCTACCGCGCGGGCATCCACATCAAGGCGTATGAGGACAAGTCGCCGACCATGATCATCGGCGGTACGTGCGGCAGCTTCCTCGGCGAGTATCAGGCGGGCGGCACGATCATCGTCCTCGGACTGACGGCACAGGAAAGGCCTATCGTCAGCAATTTCCCCTGCACGGGGATGCACGGCGGGACGATGTTCCTGCGCGGCAGCTGCGACGCGATCCGCTTCCCTCAGAGCGTTGAGGTGTCACGGGCGGACGCAGAGGACATCGCCGCAATCGACGAGCGCCTGACGGAGTTCTGCACGATCTTCAGCTACGACAAGAACGTGGTCATGGAGGAGGGTTTCACGAAGATCGTTCCGAGCAGCAGCAATCCATATAAGGCACTCTATGTGACGAACTAAGGAAGCACTGATAAAATGAGCTATGCCGGATTGGCGTAGATTTTTGTTGATTGAGGCAGCAAACCAGACGCACGGCAGGGGTATATGGTTGTGCCGAATGTATCAGTGCTTTCCTAAAATATAAAAAAGACGTTGTACGGAGCTAAAAACTTCGTACAACGTCTTTTTTTGTGCTCCTTCCACCGCTTGCGCGGTCCCCCTTCCCCGTGATAACGGGGAAGGCTTACAAGATAACGGCATAAAAGCTTCCCCCGTTTACGGGGGAAGTGGCGAGCACAGCGAGCCGATAGGGGGACGCGCAGCAGTCCCCTTTTTATTGCAATCTCCTCGTCTACATTTTACTTCTTCTGCAATATCAGCGCACTCCCCACGGCGCGCTCCGACCCATCCGAGGGGGAGTTCAGCACATCCCCATCCGCATAGATCTCCGAGGAGCCGCCGCCGTCCAGATTGATCGCGTCGCGCACGCCGAACTGCACGAGCAGATCTGCGAACTCGGTCAGTGTCAGCCCATGACTGTGCGACTGCCGCCCATCGACGACGGCGAAGAGGATGTTCCCCTTCTGCGTCACACCGACCGCTGTACGCGGTGCACGCCCGTAGCGGATGTCACCCGGGAACTGCTCCTCGCCCGCCGTCACGTGGACACTGCCATTCTCGACAAGGCGCGGCCCAGCACCGAGCACCTGCACGGCACGATTCCACGGCTCCCCCAGATCCTCCGTCAGCACAGCCGGATCACCCACGCGCACACCTGCTGCAGCGAATGCATCCATCGACGTGCCGTGCACCGAGACGACATAGCCATCGGACGGGATCAGCGAATCATTCGTATTGATCTCCGCCACGCGCCCATTGCGAACGACATACTCAAGGCCATAGGGATTCGTCCCCGTCGATCGACCATAGGCGCGGTTGTAGATGATGAGGTTGTCCGCGCCGCGCTCGGCGTTGACCCCTGAGACGGGCAGGCTCGTCTGATCGAGCTTCACCGTGCCGTTATAGGATACCGTACCGAACACAAAGGAGTTATCGGGCATTACACCGAAGGCACTGCGGTCAAAATACGTACTGCTCACGACCGTCCCATCGATCTTCGTGATGCCGATGAGCTCTCCGCTGAGTGCAAAGTAGGAGGCGTTGATCGCCGCCGCTGCATTCGTATCCTGTGCGATGCCGCTCACTGTCTGCCGCCCTGGGATAACGCCACGGGCAAGCGCGGGGCGCACGCGATAACGTGCGGGATTCGCCTCGATAAAGTACGCCGTCACCTGCCCATCCTCGTCCTCATAGACGTACTCCCGCTGCGTCAGCCCCGCGGCGAGCTGTTTCTCCTCCATGCGGGGCAGCTCTGCCTTTGCGGGGGATGTGTCCGTATCCGTAGACGATACGGACGGACGCGGCACGCTCGCATGCCGCTGCGCAGTCAATGCGCCTTTCGGTGCAACATCGACGAAGATACGGAATGGATTCGTCAGATTCCCAATGGAATAATCCATCCCCTTCGCCAGCGCAACGGTCACATAGAAATGCCCGTGATGCCGCTCGTAGGAAATCGCCTCAATGCGAGATGTCCGCACAGCGATACGCTTGAAGAGTGCCGTATCCACATCGGCAAAATCGAGGGTGAGGGAACGCCCGTCGTCGGAGGGACGCGCCTGATAGAGCGGCATCTCCGAGAGATCGAAGACGATGCGGTCACGCGCCGCCGTGCTCGAGGAACGCAGTCCCGTCAGGGATGCTGCTGCCGCCACATAGGAGGACAGCGCCACGAGGACGACGACGGCGAGGACAGAGACTTTCTTAAAAATTTTCATTGATCGCTCCACATTCATTCCAATGAATACAACAGAAAAGGGGATGCTGTTCCAGCTCCCCTTTTTTTTACTCTTTCATCTCTTGCGGATGGTCGGCGACAGCTGTTTCATCATCATGTCTGCAAGACCGATGCCGCCGCTCTTTGCGGCCTGATTCATCAGCTCCGTGTCGCGCATATCCTCGAAGATCTTGATCGCATTTGACTTCTTCCCAAAGAGATCGCTCTCGGGTACAGTCGCGCGCATCTGCTTATACATCATACTGAGGAACATTGCCTCGAACCCTTCGCACGCCTCGCGCAGCTTCTTCTGCTGCAGCTCGTCCGCCGTCATGGGATTCTTTGGCACGTAGCCCGTCTGCGCGGTCTCGCTCGTGCGGCTCTGCACAGCATCTGCCTTGCGCTGCAGCTCATCGAGCGTCGCCTTGAACGACTTTCCCTCGGCACTCATGCGCGCCGCATCATAGGAGGTCTGTACCGCGTTGCCGAGCAGTGAACCATCTCCGATTGGCTGTATGGTCATATCACTGTCTCCCTGTCATACAATATCCAACTCAGCGTGCAGCGCTCCCGCCGCCTTCATCGCCTGCAAAATCGAAATGGTATCACGCGGCGTCGCACCGACCGTGTTGAGTGCGCCGACAATATCGCTGACGTTTGTCGTCGCCGGAAGCACAATCGTGTTGCCCTTCGTCTCCGTTGCCTTAACGTCCGGGCTGTCCGTCACAACGGTATTGCCGTAACTGAACGGTCCCGGCTGCGAGACATCGGGGTTTCCCTGGATGCGGATGGTCAGCCCACCCTGCGTGATCGCACACGCATCAACGGAGACATCGCCTCCCATGATGATCGTTCCCGTACGCTCGTTGACCACAACGCGCGCAATGTTGTCGGGACGTACCGGCAGATCCTCGATCGAGGCAACAAAGCCGACCACGTTGCCGCGATAGTACGAGGGCACGGCAACGTCCACACGTCCCGGGTTCGTCGCCTGGGCAATGTTCCCGTACTGCGCATTGATGGCACCTGCGACGCGTGCCGCCGTCGTGAAGTCCGACTTTGCGATGGAGAGCGCAATATGCCCATCCGTGCCGATGTCATCCTCCACCGTGCGCTCGACGATGCCCGCATTCACGGCGATACCGACTGTCGGGAATGCCTTCGTCGTGCTGCTACCGCCGCTCGATGCGGAGAAGCCACCCGTAGAGACTGCGCCCTGTGCCACGACGTAGACCTCGCCATTGCCCGCACGCAGCGGTGTCTGGAGGAGCGTTCCGCCGCGCAGGCTCTTCGCGTCACCGATGGAGGAGACCGTCACATCGAGGCTGTCGCCCTCGCGTACGAACGGCGGAAGCGTCGCCGTCACCATGACGGCAGCCACGTTCTTCAGCTTGATGGACGACGCATTGACATTGATGCCGTAGCTGACAAGCATATTGGCGATGGACTGCACCGTCTCGCCCGAGCTCGAGCCGTCGCCCGTCCCCTCAAGTCCGACGACAAGACCATAGCCCATGAGCTGGTTGCTGCGCACGCCCTGCACTTTCGTGATGTCCTTGATGCGCGTCACGGCGGAATCCGCCGCGGCAACGCCCGGCAGAGCCCCGATGAGGAGCGCAAGGAGGAGCAGAAGGACGGATATTTTCTTCATAAAGAGCGCCTCCCGTCAGAAGAGAATATTGAAGATCTGCGTGAGGATGCCCTGCCGCTGCTTCGCGTTGAGCGGTCCCTTGCCGTCAAAGCGCACGGTGGCATCCGCGACACGCGTCGAGAGCACCGTATTCGATGCGGAGATGTCCTCGGGGCGGCAGATGCCGCGGAACGTGATCTTGTGCTCGTTGCGGTTCTGCCATATCGACTGCGTTCCCTCGAGGACGAAGTTGCCCGCCGGCGTGATCTCTGAGATCGTGACGGTGACATTGCCCGCGACACGATTCGTCGCCGAGGCGGATCCCTTTGCGGTGAACTTATCCGAGCCGCTCGCCGATGCCGCCTGGAGGAAATCAAAGATGCCGATACCGCCGCCGAGCTTCACCGAGCCGCTCTTCTCGTTCGAGCTGTTGCGCGTCGCCGAGGTCGTCGTCGACTCGCTGATGACGATGGTCACAATGTCGCCGACGTTCGATGCCCGGTGGTCGGTAAACACGGACTTCGTCGTATAGCCGTTGGCGTTTTTCCACAGGGATTCCGCCGCTGCGGTCGGTGCAAAACTTGCCACCGCAAGCGTGGCGGCGAGCACGCCCGCTAGCCATTTTTCTTTACGCATGATGAACTCCTTATGGAACTCTCTCTATCCTGCTGCAGATCATGCAATAATCTGAACCGTCTTCTCGTCGACTACACGCCCGCGCATGATCTTCCCCGATCGTGCATTGCGCACGCGGATCACATAGCCGATGCGTCCCGCCTCCAGTGCTACGCCCTCTGCGCGGATCGTGATGCCGCCATTCTCCGCGACGAGCGTCACAGGACTGCCCGCAGTCAAGACGCGCGGCATCGCGAGGAGGGTTGGCGTGATGACCGTGCCCTTGCGGATGTAGCGTCCCGCGACGCGTCCCGCGAGACGGTCAAAGTCCGTGACCGTCGTCTCGGGCAGGGTATCCACCGCGCTCTCCTCGACGTGCGCATTGGCAGGCGTGATCGCCTCGTCCATGCGAATGTCCGTCATCGCGACGAGCACATGGTCATAGACCGTGACCTGATAGTAGCACGCGGCGCGCCGCTGCAGTACACCGTCCACATAGACGGTAATGGCGGCGGGGAACTCCCGCCCGTAGGGAACGCCGCGCGGGAAGGCGACAACGGCTGTCACCTCGCCTGCCGGCAGACGCATCGTCCCCGCCCGGTGCTGGAGATGCACCTCGTGGCGGCGCGTCTCACCGACCGCGGCGAGTTGCTCCTCGATCTTCTGCTGCGCGAGCTCCGCAAGCTGTGCGGCGGAAAGGATGTTCGGGAAGCGGACGGCCTGCCCGTACCCGTAGGAGGCAGCAACCCCCGTACCCGTCCACAAAAAAGCGAATAAGCCACTCCATAGGAATAGAATGGCTGTAAAAATTCTGTGCCGAATCAACGCTTCAGCTGGTTCGCGATCTCCAACATCGAGTCGGAGGTCGTGATCGCCTTGGAGTTGGACTCGTACGCACGCTGGGAGACGATCATGTTGACCATTTCCTCCACGATCTGCACGTTGCTCATCTCGAGCGTGCCCTGCGTCAGCGTCCCTGCACCGTCCTCGCCCGGGTTCGACTCAATCGCCTCGCCCGATGCATCGGAGACGACGAAGAGATTCTTGCCGACGGACGTCAGCCCTGCGGGGTTGACAAAGCGGGCAAGCGTGATCTGTCCCGCCTCCTGCTGCTGGTTCTGCCCTGCCTCACGGTAGGAGACACGGCCATCGCCGGAGATCGTGATGGAGTCCAGCGGTGCATTCTGCCCGATCGTAATGCCGTCGGCGAGCAGGTAGCCGTCCGTCGTGACCATGCGGCGGTCGCTGTCGAGCTTCCATGTGCCGTCACGCGTGTATGCGGTCGTCCCGTCGGGCATCGTGACGCGGAAGAAGCCCTCGCCTTGGATGCCGATGTCGGTCGGGTTATCCGTCGTCTGAAGTGCGCCCTGTGTAAAGACGCGCTGGGTCGCCGCCAGGCGTGTTCCAAGACCGATCTGCAGTGCCGTCGGGTACTGCGAATCCGCGCCGTTTCGTGCGCCCGCCTCACGGAGCGTCTGGTAGACAAGATCCTGGAACTCGGCACGTACCTTCTTGCCGCCGTAGGTGTTGACGTTGGCAATATTGTGCGCGACGACATCCATCTGGGACTGCTGCGCCTTCATGCCGGACGCCGCAGACCAAAGTGCTCGCATCATAGTCGATATCCCCCTCCAAGAATTTTGGATGACAGTTTACTCACTTTTATATCGGAAGTTTTGATGAATTTCTTAAGGAATCGCTGATAAAATGAGGTCTGCCAGATTGGCGTAGATTTTTTGTCCGATTGAGGCAGCAAACCGGACGCATAGCGAGGGCTATGTGGAGGATTTGCTAACGATAAGCGGGCGAAAAAGATGCGTCAAGATGGTTGTGCCGAATTTATCAGTGCTTCCTTAAGTATTTTTAACTCGTACGTCCGACATCGTTGACTGCCTTGTCGAGCAGGGCATCCTGCGTCTGCACAGCCTTTGAGCCCGCCTCATAAACGCGGTAGTTGTTGATGAGCTCGACCATCTCCGTGACAACGCTCGTGTTCGACATCTCGAGCATCCCCTGCTCAATGACGCCCGTCGCCTGCTGCGGCTGTGCCCCGGGCTGAGGTTTATAGAGGTTGTCGCCCTCCTTGATGACCGCCTTTTCCTCATCGAACTGGACGAAGCCGAGCTGCGCGATCTGTCTGCCGTTCGCATAGATGCGCCCGTCGCTCGACACCGTCACGTTTCGCGCATCGGCGGGAATCGTGATCGGCTGTCCCTGCGGCGAGAGCACGGCCTGTCCGCGCACATTCTGAAGCTGCCCCGTGGAGGAGCGGTAGAAGCTGCCGTCGCGCGTGTAGCGCTGTCCCTGCGGCGTATCAATGATGAAATACCCCTGCCCCGAGATGCCGAAGTCGTAGGTGTTCCCCGTCGTCTGGAGCGCACCCTGAATGTGGTCGGTCGCGATCTCATCCACGGCGGAACCGAGGCCAAGCGTGCCGACGATCGGCGCACCCGAGCGGATGCGGAACCCCTTAAAGCTCGTCACATCCGTGTCTGCCGCGTGGTCATTGATGCGGCGCAGCAGCATCGGCTCGAACTCACGCACCGCCATATCGTCGCGCTTGTAGCCCGTCGTCGCGGCGTTGGCGAGGTTATTCGCGATCATATCCGTGTGCTTCGTCTCTGTAATCATGCCGGAGGCGGCGATATAGAGTCCTCTCCACATAGCGTTTCCCTCTTTTCCCGAACGAAATATACTCTCCTAGTGTTAATTTCGCTGTAAATTTCGTTTTCCCTCTATTTATTTATTTCTTACGTCCAAACGATGTGTTCGTCGCCTTGCCGTCGAATTTATCGAAAATATCGAGAGCCTTGCCGCAGCCGAGGGCAACGCAGGACATGGGGTCATCGGCGACAATCGTCGGCGTCCCCGTCTCGCGCAGGATGAGCTCTGCCATGCCATAGAGCAGAGCGCCGCCGCCCGTCAGAACGATGCCGCGATCCATGATGTCGGCAGCGAGCTCCGGCGGTGTCTCCTCGAGCACCTTTTTCACGCAGTCCACAATGCGCATGACCGAGGTCTCGATGGCGGACGACGCCTGCGCCGTGGAGATGGTAATGTTCTTCGGCAGCCCCGAGAGGAGGTCGCGGCCGCGGATCTCCATCTGCTCGCGCCGCGCCGCCGTATATGCCGCGCCGACGCGGATCTTGATCTCCTCCGCCGTGCGCTCGCCGATGAGCAGGTTGAACTCGCGCTTGACATAGTCGATGATGTCCTCATCGAAGGTATCGCCCGCGACGCGGATACTCGCGCTCGTCACAACGCCGCCGAGACTGATGACGGCGATGTCTGAGGTGCCGCCGCCGATGTCGACGACCATCGAGCCCTGTGCCTCCACGATGTCAAGGCCCGCGCCCATCGCCGCTGCGAGCGGCTCCTCGATGAGCTGGATGTGGCGCGCGCCCGCCTGCTCAGCGGCTTCCTGTACGGCACGCTGCTCCACCATCGTCACCCCCGAGGGGATGCAGATCATGATGCGCGGACGAAAGACTATGCTGCGTCCAACCACCTTGTCGATGAAGAAGCGCAGCATGCTCTCCGTGATGTCATAGTCCGCAATCACGCCGTCGCGCAGCGGGCGGATAGCGACGATATTGCCGGGCGTGCGCCCGATCATCTGCCGTGCCTCCTCGCCGATGGCGAGCACCTGATTCGTATCGCGGTTCACCGCCACGACCGACGGTTCCTTCAGGACAACCCCCTTCCGCTTCACATAGACGAGCACATTTGCCGTCCCCAGATCAATTCCTATGTCCATTGACATACCAAACATGTATGGAAATCCCCCTAATCAACGATCCTCCTTAAGGAAGCACTGATAAATTCAGCCGCGCCATCTTGACGCATCTTTTTTGCCCGCACTTCGGCGGAAAATCCTCCACAGAGCACTACTCTGCGTCCGGTTTTCCACCTCGTTCGGACGAAAAATCTACGCCAATCTGACGGACTTCATTTTATCAGTGATTCCTTAGAATCGTCCTGCTTTTCTTCTTCCGGAACCAGCGACTGGCGGATCGCATTCAGCGACTGCTTGAGTGCATCCGTGTACGGGCCGCGCAGATCTCTGTCGTCCCATGTACTCTGCGTAACATAGGCAATGATCGTATCCAAAAAGGAGACGACCATCTCTGCGACATATGCCTGCGAGACCTCGTTTGTCTTGAGATAAACCTCCTTGCTGCGCAGTTCAAAGGCAATGCGGTCGATGTAGTGCTCGCCCTCGATGAGATAGCCGAGCGCGCGCAGCCGCAACCCCAGTTCCCTTGCCTGCGCGGCGTCCTTCGCCGACGATGTACGGTCATTGGCGAGCTTCTCTACCACAGCCCACGCCTCTTCGCACAATTTTCCCACGGCATCGAGCACCTTGTCCCGCGCGTGTTTTTTGCGCCACAGCACATCGCGTACCGACAGTTTTTTCTGCTCCTCCATGGTTGCCCTCCGCTTCTATTTACATTCCCTAAGCTGTAATCTTCATTATATGTTTTTCATTCCGTATCGTCAACATCATTCCCTGCTCATGAGGAAAGATTTGCATTTTCCCCTCCCTTCCATGTAAAATAGAGGAACATTATTGTCACGAGTGGGAGGATATACTATGGCTGAACTACTAAGAGAGGGGCCGCGCCTCATCCTGCGCCGCGCCGCCGAGGAGGACATCGACTATATATGTGCCCTGCAGGAGGACGCGGACAACAGGAACTACATCGTTCCGTTCACGCGCGAAGAGCACACGATCATTATCACGCAGGCAAAGGCCGCCCTCGACATCATTGTCGAAGAGCGCGGCAGCGGCGAGCGCGTTGGCTACCTGCACGTTGGTGGGCTGCTGCTCCCGTCCAAGGAGCAGGAGTGGACGCACGTCGTCATCGCAAAGAAGGGGCTCGGCTACGGGCACGAGACGATGAAGCTCCTCAAGGCATGGGCGTTTGAGGACATGGGCGCACACCGCGCATGGCTCGACTGCAAGGACTACAACGCGCGTGCCCTCCACCTCTATGAGAGCGAGGGCATGGTGCGCGAGGCACTCATCCGCGAGACCATTCTCTATCAGAATACCTACGAAAACCTTGTCATTCTCGGCATCCTCGACCGCGAGTATGCCGCGCGCAAGCGTGCGGGGCTTGAGCTAGAGGGAGGGCAGCCGCATGACGGACGATGAACTCATCGCGCGTGCCGCTGCCGCACGCGCACGCGCCTACGCTCCGTACTCCGGCTTTGCCGTCGGTGCGGCACTCCTCACCGAGAGCGGCAACGTCTACGAGGGCGTCAACGTCGAGAACGCCTCCTACCCCGTCGGCATCTGTGCCGAGCGCGCCGCCCTCGCGGCAGCGGTCAGCCACGGCGAGCAGCGTTTTGCAGCACTCGCCGTCATCGCGGACAGCCCCGACGTCTGCGCGCCCTGCGGCATGTGCCGGCAGATGCTTATGGAGTTCCCCATCCGCCGCATCCTGCTTGCAAACACGGCGGGTGCGGTGCGCGTCATGACCCCCGCCGAGCTATTGCCCTGCGCCTTCGGGGCGGCGGCACTGCCTGCAAAGGAGGAACACGATGAAATTTCTCATCGTTGACGACTCGCGCCTCGTGCGCATGAAGCTCAAAGCGGAGCTCTGTGACCGCGGCCACAGCGTCGTCGAGGCACGCGACGGAGAGGAGGCGCTTGCGCGCGTCGACGCCGACGCACCCGATGCAGTATTCCTCGACCTCATCCTGCCGAAGCTCGACGGCATCAGCGTTCTGCGGCGCCTGCACGCTGCGCGGCCGCAGCTGCCCGTCACCATCCTCTCCACCGCCGCCACGGAGGAGAACATCGCCGCCGCAGAGGAGTGCGGCGCACTCCTCTTTATCCGAAAGCCATACGCGGACAGCGAGATCACCGCCGCCATCGGCAAGATGCGGCGGCGCCTGGAGGACGTATGACCGAGCTGCATGCAACGTATATGGAGAGCTTTCTCGCGGGGCTGTCCGCCTATGCCCACATCACGGCGACGGCGGAACAGGCAGCGGAAGATCCGCCCTACATCACCATATCCCAGCATCTCACGATGAACGGCAGTCCGCTCATCGTCGCGCTCGCCGCCTCGCTCGACACATTTTACGCGCTCGCCTCGGGGTACAGCGGCATCTCCCTCAGCGGCATGGGTGACCTCGCCGTCGATGCTGCCTGCGAGCTGTTCAACGTCATCAACGGACATTTCTCCTCACAGATGCGCGCGCACGGCTCTGCCGTCTCCATCATCGACCCGCCGCGCCATGCGCTCGGCAGCGCTGTGCCCGCCGCGCCCCTGTTCAGTCTCTCCATCGCGTGTCCGTCGGGCACGATGCAGCTCATGGCATCGCGCGAAGAATTTCTTCCATAATCATTTTTTGTCTCTCATGAAAGGAGACCCTCTTGTTTACATCTCTGCAGTCCCTTGACATCGGGGCGATCGTCGCGCTCCTTCTCGTCCCGACATGCATCGTCCTCGGCGCACTCACCGTCGGCATCATCGCCGACCGTCTCATCCGCCGCTACATCAACCATCATCTTGCCGTCGATGAGAGCACATGGAAATACGTCTTTATCCGATCCATGCACGGCGTGCCGATCTTCTTCAGCTTCATCATCGGCCTCTATTGGGCGATCGGAGCCGTCGAGATCTCGCCGACCCTGACGAAGCTGCTGTCCTATCTGCTCTTCACGAGCAACGTCATCACCATCACGCGCGTCCTTGCGCGTACGGTGGACGGCGTCGTCACCATGTACTTTGAGCGGTCGAACAAGGATCTCCCGAAGACCACTCTGCTCAACAACATCCTCATCGGCGTCATCTACGTCATGGGCGTCCTCGTCATTCTCCAGTACTACGGCATCTCCATCGCGCCCATCCTCACGGCCGCCGGTGTCGGCGGCATGGCGGTCGCCCTCGCTCTGCAGGAGACACTCGCAAACATCTTCGCAGGCCTGCACCTCATCCTCTCAAAGCAGATCCGCATCGGCGACTACATCCGCCTCGGCACGGGCGAGGAGGGACGCGTCACCGACATCACATGGCGTTTCACCACCATCATCCCGCTCGGTGCAAGTAGTACCGTCGTCATTCCGAACAAGACCATCGCAGGTGCGAACATCACAAACTTCAGCATGCCCACGCGCAATCTCAACATCAGCGTCCCCGTCGGCGTTGCCTATGACAGTGACCTTGCACTGGTCGAGCGCGTCACCATCGAGACGGCAAAGGAAGTGCTCGCGCACGTCGACAACAACCCCAACGCCGAGCCGCTCGTGCGCTATACCAAATTCAATGACTCCTCCATCGACTTCGCCGTGATCCTCCCGTCGAGCCAGTTCGATCAGCAGGGGCTCATCATCCACGATTTCATCAAGGCACTCACCGACCGCTACCGCATCGAGGGCATCGACATCCCCTACCCCATCCGCACAGTCATCCAGGAACAGGAGGATGCACCCGCAGAGACACCTGCCCCGACAAAGGCACAAAATGCATGACGCGTTGTCCATGCGAAGCAGCTGCTCATAGTATCTAATGGAACATCACACATCCGTCCACTCTTATCCACAGAATGCACAGCTTTTCCCTAGGGAAACTGTGGATAACTACAACCTGTTGTCATGCCCCCTCAAGCCGCATGACAGCGGGTTTTTTTATGAAAGTCCTATGCTGTTCCTAAAAATCCTTGTGGATAACTTTGTGCACAAACAACTATATATAGATTTTCTATTGACGTTCATACACAAGATGTTGTATAATTCTACTCGCAGCGGCACAGAGCTGCAAACGCTAACAAAGACCCGCCGCCGCGCGGGAAAAGGAGAATGAAGCATGATCGTCAACGACATCAACGTCACCGTCAACGGACTTTCGGACATCACCCCGCACGAGGTTGAGAACTACATCGCCTACATCGAGGGGCAGACCAACGAGAAGCTCGACCGTCTCTCCATTACGGGAGCGGACGACGGCCGCGTCACCCTCGGCTACGAGATGCGTCAGCCGAAGTTCGAGCGCATCCGCCGCATCACGGGCTACCTCGTTGGCACGACGGATCGCTGGAACAACGCAAAGCAGGCAGAAGAGCATGAGCGTGTCAAGCACGGACTCCACTGAGATCCGTATCGCAGGGATTGCGCGCGACTCCATCGTCGACGGTGAGGGGATACGGCTAACCGTCTTTACCCAAGGCTGCCCGCGCCGCTGTCCCGGCTGTCACAACCCTGATACACAGCCGACGGACGGCGGACGGGTCACCACCGTCGGCGCGGTGCTTCAAGACCTCGACGCCAATCCTCTTCTCACAGGGCTCACCCTCAGCGGCGGTGAGCCCTTTCTGCAGCCCGCAGCACTGCTTCCTCTCGCACGCGCGGCGCACGAACGGGGTCTCGATGTCTGGAGCTACACAGGCTACACCCTTGAGGAGCTGCGTGCACAGAAAAACCCCGCCGTGGATGCCCTCCTCGACGAGCTCGACGTCCTCGTCGACGGCGACTACCGCGAGGAGGAGCGCGACCTCACCCTCCATTTTCGCGGCTCGCGCAACCAGCGCGTCATCGATCTCGCTGCAACGCGCGCGACGGGGCGGCTGACCCTGCGGTACACAGATGAATAATGGCCATACGGAATACCCCGCATAGGAACAGAACGCTTCCACGCGGGGTATTTCCTATAAAAAACATTGCAATTCCTCCAAAAATTGGTATGATGAACAGGAGAGAATGAATTTATCGGGAGGAAATAAGTATGGCAACAAAGACAACACGAGCGCAAAACCTGAAAAAGGCACAGGATTTTGCACTGAGCATCGACGCGACCACGGAGATCGGAATGCTCGAGATCTCAGCAACGCAGGCGATCCGCGTCTCGATCATCCGCTCACGTGGGCGGCGCTACACCGCCATCACGCCATTCTGGCGCAAGAAAAGCGATGATATGTGGAAACCGAAGGCTCCCGTTTGGGTGCCCGCAGAGCACACGGGCGAAATCGCAGACTATTTGGCACGCGCTGCAAAAAAGATTCACGAAAAAGAGGAATAAAGTCGCCCCACATGCAAAAGATCGGCATGTGGGGTTCTTTTTTTGTGTACAAATACAGATGATATTTCTCAGGGAAATATCGCCAAGATGAGTCCGCCTGCCGCGATCAGCGCAATGGCGACGCCGTGCAGGACGCTGATCTTGTCGCCGAAGATCAGGATCGCAAGGAGGACGGCAAAGACGACACTGAGTTTGTCGATCGGCGCGACCTGTGAGACAGCTCCCTCCTTGAGTGCCATGAAGTAAAAGAGCCACGAGAGCGCGCCCGCAATGCCGCTGAGCGCGATAAAGCCAAGTGCCTTCGTGTCGGCGAAGACCTGCGGCAGGCTGCCCGCATGTCCCTCGGCGATGACCACGCCGATGAGGAACAGTGCCATGATGACGGCGCGCACCGCCGTCGCGGCACTGCTGTCGAACCCCGCAAGCCCAACCTTGCCGAAGATCGAGACAAACGCCGCGCACAGCGCCGAGAGCAGTGCATAGATGAGCCATAAGCGCATGGATTTCCCCTCCCTGCGAGGAATTTAAGGAATCTCTGATAAAACAGTGTCTCAGATTGGCGTAGATTTTTTTCCGATGGAGGCAGCAAACCGGACGCACAGCAGAGGCTATGCGGAGGATTTGCCGGCACAGGGCGAAAAAGATGGACGAAGACGGCGGTGCTGAATTGATCCCTGCTTCCTTAACCTTGACAGTATAGCACACATCGACAAACATGGCTTTCAAAATCCCTCCCGATCGTGTAAAATAAGGGAAAATATGGGGGGAAATTTCATGATACGACAGGCAGCAGTACAGGACATCCCGGAGATGCTGCGCATCTACGACGCGGCACGCGCCGCGATGCGCGCGGCGGGCAACCCAACGCAGTGGAGCGGCGGCTATCCCGCAGAGGACCTCCTCCGCGCGGACATCGCGCGCGGCGTGAGCTATGTCCTGCAAGATGCAGGCGCCGCGCCTCATGCCGTCTTTGCCCTCATCGCGGGTGATGATCCGACCTACGCGCACATCGAGAACGGAGCGTGGCGCGACGATACGCCGTACGCCACGCTCCACCGCGTGGGCAGCGACGGCTCGCACCGCGGTACATTCCGCGCCGTATTGGACTTTGCACGCACACAGTACAGCCATCTGCGTGCCGATACACACGAGGACAATCACCCCATGCAGCATCTATTGTGCGCGGCCGGATTCGTCTTCTGCGGCACGATCTATGTCGCGGACGGCACCCCGCGCCGTGCCTACGAATGGACAAAGGAGTCTCACCCATGATCGAATGCGTCACCGTCGGCGATATGATCCCGACCAATTCCTATTTCTACATCGACGACGCGTCAAAGCACGGCTTTCTCATCGACGCAGGAGCAGAGGGCGGCCGCCTCGCTGCACACGCCGCAGAGCGCGGCTGGACGATCGAGCGGCTGCTCCTCACGCACTGTCACTTCGACCATATCGGCGGCGTGGACGACTTCCGTGCACACATTCCCTGTCCCGTCTGTGCCGCTGCGGAGAGCCCGCGCTACTGCAGCGACCCGAACTGGAATCTCTCCACATGGGGCGGTGCGCCCGTGACGCTCGCCGATGTGGAGACGTTCGCCAACGGCGCGCACATCGCACTCGCAGCAAATCCTGCGCTGTCACTTGAGGTGCGCTATACGCCGGGGCATACGACGGACTCCTGCATCTTTTACAGCGCACACGACGGTATCGCGTTCGTCGGCGACACGATCTTTTTCGCGAGCGTCGGGCGCACAGACTTCCCGGGCGGCGACACGTCGGCACTCTGGGAGAGCATTCGGACGCAGGTCTTTACCCTGCCGCCCGATACAGTGCTCTACTCGGGGCACACGGAGCCGACGACGGTCGGCGATGAGCTGGCACGCTATCGCCGATGAACGCTCATGAGTTTATGGCGTCGCTCGCACAGGGCACGCCGCCGCAGATCTACCTCCTCGCCGGGGAGGAACCGTACTACATCCGCCGCGCCGAGGAGGCGATCCTGCGCCGTCTCCTGCCCGATGCCGCCGAGCGTGCAGACGCGCTCATCCGCTATGAGGAGATGCCCGCCATCGACGCGCTGGCCGAGTCACTGGAGACCGCCCCCTTTTTCACGGACAAGATCGTCGTCCTCGTCCATGACGCCGCCGTCTTTCGCGCGGGGAAAAAGGCGGCGGAGGGCGATACACCTGCGCCGAAGGACGCTGCGGCGGAGCGTCTTCTCGCCCTCCTGACGAACCTCCTGCCGACGACCTATGTCGTATTTACCCTCAATGCAAAGCCCGACAAGCGGCGCAAACTCTATCAGACAGTGCAGAAGGCGGGACGCATCCTCGAGAGCGAACCCGTGCGCCCGTGGAACGTCGAGGGATGGCTGAACGAGCGTCTGCGCGAGATGGGACGCTCCATGCAGCGCGAGGCGCGTACATTCTTTCTGAATGTCGTCGGCATGATGCAGACGATCTCACTGGAATTCCTCGACCGTCAGCTGGAAAAGCTCACGCTCTACACCGACAACAAACAGTTCACGGAGGCGGATCTGCGCGCGGCCTTCTCGGAGATGCCCGAAGTGTCCGTCTTTGCGCTGATGGATGCCGTGAGTGCGCGCGATGTGCGGCAGGCACTCGACCTCCTTGCACGCTGCCGCGCGGACGGCGTGCACTTTACCGTGCTCCTCGCACTCCTCGTGCGCCACGTCCGCCAGCTCTGGCAGGCGAAGCGCCTTCTCATGAATGGTACGCCCCCGAAGGGACTCGGCAAGGTCATGGGGCTGCACCCCTTCATCGCCGAAAAACTCGGCGGGCACGCGCGCGGCTTTCGAGAATCCACGCTGCGGGATGCCGTCCTCGCCCTCGCCGATGCCGACTACCTGCTGAAGACAGGACAGGCGGGCGACGAACTGCTCGAGGACATCATCATCCGCCTGTGCCGCAAATAATTTCTCCATATAAGAAAGAAGGCATTATTGTTATGATATCGTACGATGATCGTTTTTTCTCCGTCCGGAATACCACGCGGATGGCGCTCTGCATCGCGCTGATCTGCGTGAGTGCCTATATCGCCATTCCCGTCCCCTTCATGGCACCGCTGACGATGCAGACCTTCGTCATGTGCCTCGCGGCACTCGTCCTGACCCCGCGCCAGACCGCCGTCGTGCTCATCGGCTACACACTGATCGGCGCGATTGGCCTGCCCGTCTTTGCGGGCGGTGTCGGCGGACTCGGCATCATCATGGGACCGCGCGGTGGCTTTTTCATCGGGTTTCTTGTCGCCTATACACTGATGAGCCTCCTCAAGGGACATACGCCGTCCTTTCCACGCTACGCCCTCGTCGGCGCGCTCATCAGCGTCCCCATCACATATCTCTTTGCGACGCTGTGGCTGACCATTCTCTTCGGCGATAAATTCGTCGGCATTAGCGCCGCCTTCATGGCGCTCGTCCAGTTCATCCCGGGCGATCTCATCAAAGCCGTTGCTGCAGCAGCGCTCGGCGTGACACTTAATCGGCGGCTTCGCTATTTCTAAAAAGATACAGGCAAAAAGAACCTGCCATAGGTCATAAAATCTATGGCAGGTTCTTGTCTTACCGGGAGGATCAGGTCTCGTCTTTCGGTACCATGTCCTCATCCTTGAGTGTGCCCGCACGCGCACGGTCGGCAAACTCTGCCGTCGCGGTAAAGAGCACGTCGGTCGAGCTGTTGAGCGCCGTCTCACAGGAATCCTGCAGAACGCCGATGATAAAGCCGACGCCGACGACCTGCATCGCAATGTCGTTGCTGATGCCGAACGAGGAGCAGGCAACGGGGATGAGGAGCAGCGATCCGCCCGCAACGCCCGATGCGCCGCACGCGCCGACGGTGGCGACAAGGCAGAGCAGAAGTGCCGTCGGCAGATCGACTGTGACGTTCAGCGTATATGCTGCTGCGAGGGAAAGGACGGCAATCGTGATCGCCGCGCCGCTCATGTTGATCGTCGCGCCGAGCGGGATGGAGATGGAGTAGACGTCCGGGTTCAGTCCGAGGCGCTTGCACAGCTGCATATTGACGGGGATATTCGCCGCCGAGCTGCGCGTAAAGAACGCGTAAATGCCACTCTCGCGCAGCGTCGTGATAACGAGGGGGAACGGGTTGCGGCGAATGTGCAGCCAGACGATGATCGGGTTCATGATAAGCGCAACAGAGAAGAATGCCCCGAGGAGGACGGCGAGCAGATGCAGATAGCTGACAATCGCATCCGTGCCATTCGTGCCGACCGCGTCCGCCACGAGTCCCATGATGCCGAACGGGGCAAAGCGGATGACCCAGAGGACGATCTGCGTCATGACGACGGCAAAGTCGCGCACGGTATTCTTTGTCGTTGCATTTGCCTTCTGCAGGGCGACGCCTGCAAGAATACTCCACGCGAGGATGCCGATGTAGTTCGCGTTTGCAATGGCGTGGAGTGGATTGTCAACGACGTTGAGGATCAGATTGTGAACAACCTCGACGATGCCGCTCGGCGGTGTAACCGACGCCTCTGCCACGACGAGGTGGAGAGACGAGGGAAAGGCAAACGAGAACGCTACGGCGACGATGGACGCAAGGAACGTCGCGATAACGTAGAGGCGCACGATGGGCTTGAGCGCTGATCCCGCACCGACCGTGCGCTGCGCCATGGCATTCATGACGAGCACAAAGACGAGGATCGGTGCGACGCCCTTCAGGGCACGCACGAACACGTCGCCGAGCACGGCGACGAGTGGGATTGCGGCGGGCGCATAGAGCGCGATGAGGATACCGATGATAAGTCCGACCGCGATGAGCTTGATGAGTGCCGTCTCACGGTATTTGCGGCTGATACTTCTGAACAAAAAATCTCCTCCTTAGGGAATCGATGATGGGATATAAAAAAACATCCGTTATTATAGCAGAATGGGCGTGTCTTGTCACGCCCCCGTCAACATCAGACCTACTGTATTCTGATTAGGCTTCTGCATTCTGCATCATGGACGGAGATCCTCCCTCCTCCCGCCGCAGCTCCTCGATGTACCGCGCCACGGCATTCTGCCACGGGGGCAGACGGCGGAACCCCGCCGCATCGAGACTCTTCTTGCTGAGGCGCGAGTTCAGCGGGCGCACCGCCTTTGTCGGATAGCTGTGCGTGGGCACAGAGGTGACGCTCACCGCCTTCCCTGCCGCACGGAAGACCTCAGCAGCGAACTGCGCCCACGAGCAGAAGCCCTCGTTGGTCGCGTGGTAGATGCCGTACTTCTCCGATGCAATCATATCGGCGAGCAGCGAAGCGAGGTCATGTGTATAGGTCGGTGAGCCAACCTGATCGCCGACGACGGAGAGACTCTTGTGCTCCTGCGCGAGGGTCAGCATGGTCTTGACAAAATTCTTGCCGTGGATGCCGAACACCCACGAAATGCGGACGATGAAGTACTGGGAGAGATGCGCCATGACCGCCTCCTCGCCCATGAGCTTCGACGCACCGTAGACGTTGCGCGGTCCCGTCATATCATCCGTCTCATACGGCGTCGTGCCCGTCCCGGGGAAAACGTAGTCCGTACTGATGTAGAGGAGTCTGATCCCGCGCTCCGCGGCAAGACGTGCGAGGATCTCCGTCCCCGCCGCATTGATGAGACGGCAGCGAGCAGGCTCGTCCTCTGCCTTGTCCACGGCGGTGTATGCGGCTGCATGGAGGATGGCGTCCGGCTCGGTCGCCTCGATGACGGCACGCATGACATTCTCGTCCGACAGCGGAAAGAGCTCCGAGGAGACGCCGTGTACCTCGTGCCCGCGCGCACGGAACTCCTTCACGCAGTCATAGCCGAGCTGTCCCGTCGCTCCCGTGATGAGGATTTTCATCGCAATCCGTCCTTTCTTTTCCATGCGTATTATCCGTGATTTCTTGCTCTTATTGTATCACAAAGGCGCCGCCCATGGGCGACGCCTTTTCAGTATACACTATGATTTAAGTGTCGGCATCACAAGGGAGATGGCAGTCCCCTGCCCCTCTGCGCTCTTCACCGCGATGCGGATGCCATGCTGCTCGGCAATCCATCGGGCGATCGAGAGACCCAGCCCAGAGCCGCCCGTCTCCTTCGTACGCGAGGAGTCCACGCGGTAGAACCGCTCGAAGATATGCGCCTGATGTTCCGGCGCGATACCGATGCCGTCGTCCGAGAGCGTCACCGTGACGGATTTGCCGTCCGCGGCCATGATGGACGACGCACGGATGTGGCCTCCGGCAGGCGTGTACTTTCGGCTGTTTTCGAGGAAGATGCGGAAGAGCTGACGCAGGAGAACGGGATCGGCGCTGACCACCGCTTCGTCGTTCCTATCCAGAACCACCTCGTGCGAGCTCGTCACCATCTGCATCTTTTCCATCGTATCCGAGAGAATCTCCGCAAGAAGCACCGTCTCCTTGTGCACTGCCTGACGCTTCTGGTCGGCACGCGCGAGGAAGAGCAGTTTCTCGATGAGCTGCTGCATATTCTCCGCCTCAGAGCGGATCGCCGTGATGCCCTCCTCGAGGATCTCCTTATCCTCACGCCCCCAGCGCGAGAGCATGTCGGAGTATCCGAGGATGACCGTCAGCGGCGTGCGCAGCTCATGGGAGGCATCCGAGACGAACCTCTGCTGCTGGACAAAGCCCTCCTGCAGACGCTCAAGCATTCGGTTGAACGTACGCGCCAGCTCCGAGAGCTCATCGCGCGCGCGCGGGATCGTGAGACGCTGTCCGAGGCGCTCCACCTCGATGCTGCCCGCCGTCCGCGTGATCGCGCGAATCGGTGTCAGAATGCGCCGACTGATGAAATGCCCTGCGATGAGCGCGAGCACAAAGCAGATCGCAACGGTATAGAAGAGCAGCCGCTGCAGCGAGTAGAAAAAATCCTTTTCCGTCGTAATCGTGCGTAAAAAATGAATCCGATAGGTGGTGCCGCCGTACTCGATCGTACGCTGAGCATGATAGACCGAGCCGTTGCGGAACTCGGAGACCTCCATCTCGGGGTTTGCCCAGAACGGCGTCTGCACTCGGCCCTGCTCGATCGCCGCATTCGACGGAAAGTGCGGATCCGTATCGAGAACAACGCGCCCCGCATCATCCGTTATCCGCACGATCACGCCGGGGATCACGGGTCCCTCAAACCAGAACTTCGCTTCGGCCGCATTTCCGCTCTCGATGTTGTTCATCACATGACGGATACTGCGGTCGAGATCGACCTCTGCCTGCCGATAAAAAAAGATGTATGCGCCCATCCCCAGAATCGTCGTAGAAAGAATAAGCACGAAAAAGAGGATGGCGGCATACATCAACGTGATCTTGGTTGAGATGCGGATATAGAGACAGCGGTCAGCCCAGTCCGACAGTCGTCTCCTAATCGCGCACCACATAGCCGACGCCCCGCACCGTATAAATGTACTTCTTATGGAAGCGGTCATCCAGCTTGGCGCGCAGATAGCGAATGTAGACATCGACGACGTTGGTCTCGCCCGTGTAGTCGAAGCCCCATACCTCCTGCAGAATTTGATCGCGGGTCAGCACTGTACGCTTGTTGCGCAGGAGATACTCCAGGAGGTCATACTCGCGCTTTGTAAGCGCGACCGTCTCCCCATCCACCTGCACCTCATAGCGCGAGAGGAACATGATGAGATTTTTCACCGTCAGGCGGTCGGATGCATCGTCCGTCGAGATATCGCGGCGGCGGAGCGCGTTGCGGATGCGTGCGATCAGCTCAGGCACGGCAAACGGCTTCGTGATGTAGTCGTCCGCACCGATGTCGAGTCCCTCGACCCTGTCCTCCACCGCATCGCGCGCCGTCAGCATGATGATGGGCACGTTTGACACCGTGCGCACACGGCGGCAAATCTCGATCCCGTCCATGCCGGGCAACATCACATCGAGCAGGATAATGTCGAAATTCTCCTGAATGATGCGCTCATAGGCACGCGTACCGTTCCCCTCGATCTCGGCCGTAAAGCCCTCGTGCTCTAATTCCATCTGCAAAAAACGGGCAATTCGCGTCTCATCCTCCACGATAAGGACATGTGTCTTCTCTTCCATCTGAAACACCTCACATCATTTCCCTATTGATGTATTTAATGCCTATACTATATATGAATGCAGGAAGAATTAAAAGCGAAAACAGCAAAATATAATCGAAATTTTAAGGACATGACGATTTCCCCCGGTTTTCTTTTGGTTTTCCTTGACAATAGTGCATCCGTCCCGTATAAAACAAGGTAGGAATGACAAAATGGAGGAACAGCAGTGAACGAAAACGGACGGCTCTATCTCTGTGCAACGCCCATCGGCAACCTCGGCGACATCACCTACCGTGCCGTTGAGATGCTGCGCACGGCGGATCTCATCGCCGCCGAGGACACGCGCCATACGCGCGGACTCCTCGCGCACTACGACATCCATACGCCCATGACCAGCTACCATGAGCACAACAAGGATGCCAAGGGCCCCGAACTCATCGCACGGATGCAGGCAGGGGAGACCATCGTCTGCGTCAGCGATGCGGGGCTCCCGGGCATCGCCGATCCCGGCGGGGATCTTGTGCGCCGCGCCGTCGCCGCCGGCATCTCCGTCACCCCGCTGCCGGGCGCGAACGCCGCACTATCCGCACTCATCTGCGCGGGACTCCCACTCGAAGGATTCACCTTCGTCGGCTTTCTCCCGCGCAAGGAAAAGAAACGGCGCGAGGTGCTGGCACGCGTCGCCGCCTCCCCCGCGACGCTCATCTTCTACGAGGCGCCGCATCGTCTGCGTGAAACGCTTGACGCTCTCACAGAGTGCCTTGGAAAAGAGCGGCAGGCGTGCGCCGCACGCGAACTGACGAAGAAGTTCGAAGAGTTCCGCCGTGCGCCGCTCGGCGAGCTCTCAGACTACTACCGGGAGAACGAGCCGCGCGGCGAGTTCGTGATCGTCGTCGCGGGCGCAGATGAGAATGTCGCTGCGGATGATGGGGAGGAGATGTCCCTCATAGAGCACTATGCAGCACATATCGCCGCAGGCCTCGACAAGAAGGAAGCCATGCGCCGCACCGCACAGGAATGCGGCATCTCACGCAGGGAGGTATATCAGGCGGTGCTGGGGGAGAAGCTATGCGATACATGAATCTGTATTTAAGCGCATCAATACCACAGTTGGAGACCTTTCTCGCCGTGAAAAAGGTCATCGACGAATGGGACCCCCTGCATTTGTTTCCGTGTGCGCCGCTGGACGAATATGAGCATGAGGTTCACTTGATCTGCAAGCGGCTGAAGGCATGTCCCCCGTGGCGGAATGCCCCTGCTCTTGATGAGTTGGCAGGGTTTATCGGCTATGTCTGCTGTGAGTGCAATCACTATGATCGCGGTTGGGCCGTGTATCGGGCGGTTGCAGACAAGGTCATTCACGCGATCAAAAATGTCTCCGCTTGACCATGCCGATACATATGGGGTCGTCTTTCACCTCCGATACAGAAATATTCCCTAGCGCAGACGATTGTCCGCAGCGGCACAGATGCTGATGGAGATGCTCGTCCAGAGCACATCATTCTTGTAAAAGTAGATATGATAAATACAGTTCTCTGTGTATATGAATGCCGCCGCAGTTGTCACCCCGCACACTCTATGCTACTATATAATACATCAAATCGAAACGAGGCATGATTTATGAGCGAAAAGACTCCATTTTACATCACCACCCCCATCTACTACCCAAGCGCGAAGCTGCACATCGGTCACGCCTACTGCACGACGGTTGCGGATACCATTGCGCGCTACAAGCGGCTCGCGGGGTTTGACGTGTTCTTCCTGACCGGCTCGGATGAGCACGGGCAGAAGATCCAGCAGGCGGCGGAGAAGGAGGGCATCACGCCCATCCAGTACGTTGACCGCATCGTTGCGAGCTTTCAGGAGCTGTGGCGGCTGCTCGGCATCTCCTACGACGACTTCATCCGTACGACGCAGCCGCGCCACCATGAGCTCGTGCAGGACATCTTCCAGCGCATCTACGATCAGGGCGACATCTACAAGGGCGCGTACACGGGGCTCTACTGCACACCGTGCGAGAGCTACTGGACGAAGCTGCAGCTCGACGAGAACGGCTGCTGCCCCGACTGTCACCGCCCTGTGCAGGAGGTCTCCGAGGAGGCATACTTTTTCCGCATGAGCAAGTATGCAGATCGTCTGCTCGCCTACATCAACGAGCATCCCGACTTCATCCAGCCCGTCTCACGCCGCAACGAGATGATCGCCTTCATCGAGCAGGGCTTGGAGGATCTGTGCGTCTCGCGCACCTCGTTCGACTGGGGCATCCCCGTGCCGTTCGACCCGAAGCACGTCGTCTACGTCTGGTTCGACGCACTCACGAACTATCTCACGCCGATCGGCTATCTCCACGACAAGGAAATGTTCCATAAATACTGGCCGGCGGACGTGCATCTCGTCGGCAAGGAAATCGTGCGCTTTCACACGATCATCTGGGGCTGTATGCTTATGGCGCTCGGGCTTGACCTGCCGAAAAAGGTCTACGGGCACGGCTGGCTCATCGTCAACGGCGCCAAGATGTCGAAGTCGGTCGGCAACGTGGTCGATCCGATTGCCCTCATCGAGGAGTTCGGCGCGGACGCCATCCGCTACTTTCTCCTGCGCGAGATCGCACTCGGACAGGACGGCAACATCTCGCGCGATGCGCTCATCGGACGCATCAACTCCGATCTGGCGAACGATCTCGGCAACCTGCTTCACCGCACGCTCTCCATGGCAAAAAAATATCGGAAGGGCGTTATCACAAAGGGTGAAGGGCGCACGGACTTCGACGCGGCACTCGAAACGATGACGGCGGCGACGGTGCACGACTATACGGAGCAGATGGACGCGATGGAGCTCTCCGCCGCAGTAAAGACCGTCTGGGCGCTGATCTCGCGTACGAACAAATACATCGACGAAACTGCGCCGTGGACGCTCGCCAAGGACGAAGCGAAGGCGGCGCAGCTTGACGCTGTGCTCTATCACCTTGTCGAGACGCTGCACATCGTCAGCGTCCTCATCGCGCCGTTCATGCCGACGACGGCACGCCGCACCCACGAGCAGCTCGGCTTCCATGCGGACTTTGACGGCGTGCAGCTGGCGGACATCGCCGCATGGGGCACAACGCCTGACGGGCATGCGGTCGGCACGGCAGAGCAGCTCTTCCCGCGCATCGAGGTCGAGAAGGCATGACACTCATCGACACGCACGCCCACCTCTGCGATGAAAAATTCGACGATGACCGCATCGATGTGATCGCACGCGCGCATGAGGCGGGCGTAACGAAGATCATCAGCATGGGCGATACGATGGCGGCATCCGCGCAGGTGGTGCAGGATGCGGAGGAATATCCCGCACTCTATGCCGCCGTCGGCATCCACCCCGAGAGCGCATGTGTGCTGACGGACGAGATGCGCCGTCAGCTCCTCACATGGGCACAGCATCCGAAGGTCGTCGCCATCGGCGAGATCGGACTCGACTACTACTGGGAAAAGGACGCGTCGCGCCGCGCCCTGCAGCGTGACCTCCTTGCAGCGCAGCTTGACCTCGCACGCGAGGCGGGTCTTCCCGTCTGCATCCATGACCGCGAGGCGCACGGCGACACACTCGCCATACTGCGCGCCGAGGGGGCGGGACTCACGGGCGTCCTCCACTGCTACTCGGGCAGTCTTGAGATGGCTCGTGAGCTGTGGAAGATGGGCTGGTACATTGGCATTGACGGGCCGCTCACGTACAAGAATGCGGCGAAACTGCCCGACATCGTCCGCGAGGCTCCGGCAGACAAACTCCTCGTCGAGACGGACTGCCCCTACCTCGCTCCCGTCCCCCTGCGCGGCAAACGCAACGAGCCCGCCTGCGTCACGCATATCGCCGCCAAGATCGCCGAGCTCCGCGGCGAGACCATCGAGGACGTAGCACGCTATACGACAGAGAACGCAGAACGGCTCTATCCGAAGCTGAACAATTAGTGTATCACGGATAAATTCTTCATCATCTTAGTCACACTTTCTCAACACATCAAAAAACCGCATCACACTGAGATTCACCATCTCGCGTGATGCGGTTTTTCAGTTATCTTACTGCTGCCCCTCTGCGCCCCGCGCCGTCTCGCGCAGATCGCGCACGTGCGCACGGAGATTAGCCGCGGCGAGGACGTTACGCATCACCTCGCCCGCGAGGACATACGCCCTGCCGCTCGGCTGATCCTCATCCGCGTATGAGCGCGCATCGCGGCGGTCAATGATCTCCCCCGCTGCGCGGTCATAGACGAGTAGGCGGACGGCGGCACCGCTGTGCAGAAAATTCTCCTCATAGAAGATACTCGTGTAATATATCTCCTCATAGTAGGTCGTGAGGATCGGCAGAACGACGAGGTCTGCCTCCACGGCATCTGCCGTCGCACGCAGGACAGCAGGATAGTCATAGCCGCGCCGCGTGGCATACTGCCCACAGGCACTATCATACGCATCCATCAGCGCACGGTCATCGACGTAGGTGAGCCAGCCCACCGTATCGTTCAGCGGCATGTAGAGATCGCGCGCGACCATCTCCTCGAGCGCATCCACCGTCTCCGCATCGACATCCCCTGCACCGCCCTCCACCACGAGCGGCAGCTGTGCGATGCGCGCAGCGCCAAGCGCAGGTGCCGTGGGCAGGAGCAGGAGAAAGAAGCTCAGCAGAGCCGTATATCTGAGAAACTGTTTCATCACCGATCAATCTCCCCCAAGAAAGCACGGATACATTGCAGACGATGCCCCTTCCACCGCTTGCTGACCTGTCCAAGAGGCAAGCCCATAGGGCGCAGCTGATTTGGAAACAGGTCGTATGCGAAAACGTCTCAAGAACACGAGCGTTAGCGACGTGTGATTGGTTGACGTTGACCGCTCGCGGCCCCCTCCCCCGCGTGTACGGGGGAGGCTTTGGGGAATCCTTAGTGAATCGCCTTTTTCTTGAACCGTCCACCCACGATGTCATGCACGGCATTGATGGTCACAAAGGCGCGCTCGTCCTTGTCGAGGACGATTTCCTTCAGCTTGTCGAGCTCAAGGCGCGTGACGACGCAGTAGAGGACTTCCTTCGCCTCGCCCGTGTAGCCGCCAGCCCCGTGCAGCAGGGTCACACCGCGCCCGAGCCGCTCATTGAGCGCAATGGTCATCTCCTCGTGCTCGCTCGTGACGATCATGACGGCGTACGATTCGTCGAGACCCTTGAGCACCACGTCGATCATCTTCGCGATGACGAAGTAGGCAAAGAGCGAGTACATCGCCTTGTCCCAGCCGTAGAGCAGTCCCGCCGAGGAGAGGATAAAGAGGTTGATGAACATGACCACCTCGCCGACGGAGAACTGGGTCCGCGCATCCATGATGATCGCGACGATCTCTGTCCCGTCGAAGCAGCCGCCCGTACGCATGACGATGCCGACGCCGAGCCCCGTCACCACGCCGCCGAAGATCGCAGCGAGGAACGGGTCATTCGTCACCTGCGGTACGTCGTGAAGCACACTCGACCAGATCGAGAGCATGATGATGGCAAAGACCGTCGAGAGCGCGAAACTCTTGCCGATCTGTTTGTACCCCATAAAGACAAAGGGAATATTATAGAGCACGAGAAACA
This sequence comes from Selenomonas sp. oral taxon 136, assembly GCF_001554015.1. NCBI lineage: Bacteria > Bacillati > Bacillota > Negativicutes > Selenomonadales > Selenomonadaceae > Selenomonas > Selenomonas sp. oral taxon 136. Next base: position 1,579,034 of record NZ_CP014239.1, on the reverse strand, counting down.
CACCGAGACTCATGCCCGTGATGGTCTGCGACATGATCGACAGACCCACAACACCACCGTCGATGACATTGTTCGGGATGAGGAAAAGATCGAGTCCTACGGCAGTGATGAACGCGCCGAGAATGAGCCGCAGGCATTTTTTGATGTAGAAAAATGCCCCCTTCGGAGCTGCCTTCTTGGGGCGCGGCGTCGGTGCCGGCTTTTCCTGTGCCTCCACGAGCACCTGCTCAGTACTGCTGTCTACGATTTCGTTCATACGTCCTCCCATTCCCCAAAAACGCTGTACCTTTCTTTTTTATTATAGAGGAAAGAAAATCCGCTGACAAGTCCACCGCTATGAGAACGACTTTCTTGACTTTACTATACCTGCATTATATGATGGCAATATCGGAAAGAGATTCATCTGTAATGGGACAGGAGGGATGTATATGATCTACACGGTCACCTTCAATCCGTCGATTGACTACATCGTCCGATTGGAGCAGTTCACCCCGGGCGAGATCAACCGCGTGAACTATGAGCAGATCCTGCCGGGAGGCAAGGGCATCAACGTCGCCATCGTACTGAAAAATCTCGGGCATGATGCAACGGCACTCGGCTTCCTCGCGGGATTCACAGGTACGGCGATGCAGCAGCAGCTCCGCTCATTCAATGTGACGGAGGACTTCGTACATCTCGACGAAGGGTTCTCACGCATCAACGTCAAGATCAAGGCGGAGCGTGAGACGGAGATCAACGGGCAGGGGCCGAAGATTCCACCCGAAGCGCAGCGCGCGCTGTTTGAAAAACTCGATCGGCTGAAGCGCGGCGATACACTCGTCCTCGCAGGCTCGATTCCGAACACACTGCCCGACGACATCTATGAGCGCATCATGGAGCACCTCGACGGACGCGGCATCCGCATCGCCGTCGACGCGACCAAAAATCTCCTGCGGCGCGTATTGAAGTATCACCCGTTCCTCATCAAGCCGAACAATCATGAGCTCGGCGAGATGTTTGGCGTGACGCTGAAAACAGACGACGAGATCATCGAACACGCAAAACGCCTGCAGGACGAGGGTGCGACGAACGTCCTCATCTCCATGGCGGGCGACGGCGCGATCCTCCTCACAGAGGAAGGCGTATTCTATCGCTCTGCCGCGCCGAAGGGCACCCTCGTCAACTCCGTCGGCGCGGGCGACTCGATGGTCGCGGGCTTCCTCGCGGGCTATATGGAGTCGGACGGCGACTACGAGCGCGCCTTCTACATGGGCGTTGCGACCGGCTCCGCCTCGGCATTCTCGCCGAACCTCGCCACACGCGAGGAGGCTCTCGCGCTGCTGAAAACCATCGAGTGAGGTAATGGTGGCGTGCGTCCTACGCAAATGAATCCACCCCCATCGCACCTGTGCAGTCCATGTGGCGTGCGTCCTACGCAGAACCCTCGTTACGCAAGCGGTCGTGTGCTCGTCCGCCAAAATACCTGCGGATTCCAAACGCGCTGCGCTTGATCGATTAAAATCCGCAGGGGGCGGGTCGCACACTCTGTGCCGCTTGCTCCACTAGGGTTTGCTAAAGGACTGCACGCCACTCCAAACAACATGAATGTTCTGCGAGGAGTATTGCACAGCACATACAACACGATAAAAAAGGAGGGTTTTCCCTTTGCATATCAACGACCTTTTGAAGCCCGAGAGCATTGCCCTCGGCGTCTCCGCCCCCGCCTCCAAAGAGGCAGCTATCCGCCTGCTCGCGGACTGCATGGAAAAGGGCGGAAACCTCAGTGACAAGGAACAGTACGTCAAGGACGTACTCGCACGTGAGGCGAGCGGCACGACAGGCCTCGGCGACGGTATTGCAACGCCGCACGCCAAGAGCGACGGCGTAAAGACAGCAGGGCTCGCCGCCATGACCATCCCCGACGGGATGGACTTTGCCGCGATGGACGGCAACCCAAGCCGCCTCTTCTTCATGATCGCCGCACCGAACGGCGCGAACGATGAGCACCTCACCATCCTCTCCAGCCTTGCGACCATGATTATGGATCCTGACTTCAAGGAGGCACTCATCGCCGCCAAGACCGTCGAGGAATTCCGCAGCCTCATCGACGCGAAGGAAAACGGCACCTTCACCGCACCGAACGCGGCGGAGGAGAGCACGGAAAGCGCACCTGCCGCCGACCACATCCAGATCCTCGCCGTCACCGCCTGCCCCACGGGCATCGCGCACACCTTTATGGCGGCAGAGAGCCTGGAACAGCACGCGAAGAAACGCGGCATCTCCATCAAGGTCGAGACGAACGGATCGGCGGGCGTGAAGAACGTCCTCACACCGGAGGAGATCGCCGCTGCCGACGGCATCATCGTTGCGGCGGACAAGAACGTCGCCATGTCGCGCTTTGACGGACACCGCGTCGTCATCACGAAGGTTGCGGACGGCATCAACAAGGCAGATGAGCTCATCGACCGTGCTCTCGCGGGCTCTGCGCCCGTCTATCACGCGAACGGTGCGGATACGGCAGAGGGGGCGGATGCATCCGAGGAGGAAAGCCTCGGGCGCCAGATCTACAAGCACCTTATGAACGGCGTCTCGCACATGCTCCCGTTCGTCGTCGGCGGCGGTATCCTCATCGCCCTCGCCTTCCTCTTTGACGACTACACGATTGACCCGTCGTATTTCGGCTCGAACACCCCGCTCGCCAAATTCTTCATGGATGTCGGCGGCGCATCGTTCGGCTTCATGCTCCCCGTTCTCGCGGGCTTCATCGCCATGTCCATCGCTGACCGCCCCGGCCTTGCCGTCGGCTTCGTCGGCGGTGCACTCGCGGGCGCGCACGGCACGGGCTTCCTCGGCGCGCTCCTCGCGGGCTTCATCGGCGGCTACGCCGTCAACCTGCTGAAGAAGGGCTTTGCGGGACTGCCCGCCGCACTCGACGGCATCAAGCCTGTCCTGCTCTATCCGTTCTTCGGCATCCTCATCATCGGCTTTATCACCCTTTTCATCATCACGCCGCCCGTCGCCGCCATCAACACATGGATGGTCGCAACACTCGGCAGCATGGATCCCTCAGCGCGCGTCCTTATGGGCATCGTCGTCGGTGGAATGATGGCAATCGACATGGGCGGCCCGATCAACAAGGCGGCGTATGTCACGGGCACGGGGCTCCTCGCCTCGGGCGAGTATCACGTCATGGCAGCAGTCATGGCCGGCGGCATGGTTCCGCCGCTCGCGATTGCCCTCGCCACCACCCTCTTTAAGAACCGCTTCACCGAGAGCCAGCGCAAGGCGGGCATCACGAACTACGTCATGGGGCTCTCCTTCATCACGGAGGGTGCAATCCCCTTCGCGGCGGCAGACCCTGTGCGCGTCATCCCCTCGATGGTCGTCGGCTCGGCACTCGCGGGCGCACTCACCATGGTCTTTGACTGCACCCTGCGCGCCCCGCACGGCGGCATCTTCGTCGTCCCGACCATCGGCAACCCGCTCATGTACCTCGTGAGCATCATCATCGGCGCCCTCGTCGGTGCTGTCATCCTGTCGATGCTCAAAAAACCGATCAAAGAATAACGGCATAGAAAATACCGCCGCACCGAGATCCTCGGCACGGCGGTATTTTCCGTTTTAGAACAATTCACTCTCGGCGATGCGCCCCATGAGCTCCTTCGACGGGATGAAGAAGAGCTGTCCCTTCAGTGCCGTCGAGTACTCAAGCAGACGATCGTCCTGCGTAAACATATTGGTGAGCATCTGCCGCGTCACATCCCAGTGGCGTGCATAGCCGATAAAGTAAGTGCCGCGCACGCCTTCGCCCGGATGCGCATAGACGACGTTCATGCGCACGATCTTGTGTTCCTCGTCGTCGCGGTTGTCCTGCGAGATGATATTGTGTGCGCGCGGATCCTTCTCCTCGTCGGAGAGCTCGAGATCGCTGTACTTGCGGCGTCCGACGTATTTTTCCTGTACCTCCGTCGGCAGTGCCCGCCACGCGTCAAGGTCGTGGACGTATTTCTGCGCGAAGGCATAGGAGCCGTTGATGAACTCCGGATCCTCCGCGCCAATGATCGCCCACTCCTTCGCCTCCTCACCGACGGGATTCTCCGTCCCGTCGATAAAGTCGATGATGGCGCGCCCCTCACGATAGTGAAAACCGTGCGTCTCATCCACAACATCCACGATGGGGCGCAGGAAGCCCATGATCTGATCGACGACGAGATAGGTCGTCGATGCCTCATCTGCACGTACGTGCAGGAAAAGATCGGCAGGCGTTGTCGGGGCCTGATGGTTCTTCCCATTGACGCCCTTGAAATCCTCTAATTCCTTCGGTTTCGCGGCATGCGGGAAGAGATATTCCCACGCGCGGTTGCTGAAGCCAAACGAGAGCTTCACCGTCTCCGGCGCAACGCGGATGTTCATCGATCGCTGAATCGCACCGATGCGGTCCGCCATATCGGCGATGATCTCCCGTTCCTTCTCGATGTCCTCACGCTTCAACGAGAGCATGACAAAAATGACGCTCTCCCCCGCATCCTTGAACACATCCTGCGCAAGATCTGCCTTGACCTCCATGGTATACCTCCTATTTCATACACATCCAAATCCCGATCCTATGGTACGGCATTGCTCCATGCGAGGCAAGAATCGACCGTGCTACACCTTGAACTTGCCAACCAGCTCATCCAGCTCGGCAGCGTGGCCCTTGAGATGCTCGGCCGTTGCGGCAAAGGCATCGAGAGAGGCGGTTTCCTGCTCGATTGCGGCCGCCGCATCCGTTGTATGTCCCGCGATCTCATGTGAGGCCTTGGCGACCTCCTCCGATGCCGCTGCTGCGACCTGTGCGCAGGCGCGTACCGCTTCAATAGAGGTGAGAAGCGCCGTACGGTTCACGTTCTCCGCCTGTGCAAGTACCTGCATCTCCTCCAGATGTGTAGAGATGCCGGTCACACTCGACGCGAGCATCTGGACATTCTCATCCTGCTCGCTGGTGTGCGCGGCAACATGGGTGATGGCAAGCGCATTGTACTCGACTGCCTTGCTGTTCTCAACACTTGCCCGCCACATCGTATCCGACAGCCCCGCGACCTCGGCTGCGCAAGTCTGCGCACGCTGCATGATCCGGCGCAGCTCGCTGACAAAGGTGTTGAAGGACTGCACGATGCGCCCGATCTCGTCAAATCGTCTGGTGGTGAGCTGCTGGGTGAGATCCGCCTCCTTGCCCGCGACCTCGCGGAACGATGCAGTCAGTGCCGCAATCGGCCGCAGTACCTCCATGATGATGCAGTAGGAGGACACGGCAAAGACAAGGAACGCAAGGACGATCACGCCCACGCCGATCTCCTTGGAAACGCCGATCTTTGCCTGGCTGGCATTGTCATACGCCGTGACGAGCTTGTCCACCTCGGTCACATAGCCGTCAACTTCGGCAGCAACGACGGCATTCGCCTCGTGCTTTTCCTCCGTCCCCACAGCCCCCGTGACGGCGAACACATTTGTGCGGTACTCCTCCCAGAGAGGCTGCAGCGTGCGCAGCTGTTCCTTGATCGCCTCATCCGATGCCGGACGAAGGCCGAGCTCGGCATCTCCCCTGCGCAGCCCCGCAAGGATGCGGTCATACATCTCGATCTGCACCATCATCATACTGCGGAGCTCCGCTGCCTCCGCTGCATCGGCGGAGACCATACGTGCCGAGAGCCATGCAAGCTGATAGGCACGCATGCGCAGCGAGCCGGAGGCATTGACGGCGGGAGAATCCCCCTCAATCTGGGCAAAGGTGGCAAAGTTCAGTCCGACAAGTCCGATGATGAAGACGAAGAGGGCAACAAGCGTGATTCGTAATTTATTATGGATTGACATTTTTCCTCTCGTTTCAAAAAATTCCTCTCTTGTATTATATCGCAGAATGTAGCCTGTGCAATACCCCATCCAAATAAATCCGTGTGAACTACAATGTATTCACACGGATTTATTTTGGATATTTTCTCAGACCTTGAACTTTCCGACAAGACCGTCCAACTTCGCCGACAAACCGGACAAGCGCTCTGCAGTAGCGACGACCTGTTCCATGGTCGCGCTCTGCTCCTCGATGGCAGCCGCCGAGTCCTCGGTGAGCCCCGCGATCTGTTTTGCCGCTGATGCGACATTCCCCGACGTGCCCACAACGTTCTGTGCGCCTGTCGATGCCGTCTGATTCAGCTGCACGATCTCAGCTGCCGCGCGACGGCTCTCCTCGGAGCTCGCGGCGATGGCATTCAGCGAGGCACGCACTGCAGCAACCGCCTCCGTGATCTTCTCGAGCTCGCTGACCAGCTCCTGATTTGCACTGCGCGTCTCATGCACCTGCTGACGAATGCCGGTCATCTTTTCCGTGACATCGTCCGCCGCAAGGCTCGAGCTCTCAGCGAGCTTGCGCACCTCCTCCGCGACGACAGCAAAACCACGTCCGCTCTCCCCCGCACGTGCAGCTTCGATCGCAGCGTTGAGCGCGAGCAGATTCGTCTGCCCCGAGATGCCCTTAATGAGATCGATGATCTGATTGATGTCCTCCGCATACTGCGTGAGCGTCTGCACATTCCGATCCATCGTCATGACAATATCGCGCAGGCCATCGGTCTGGGATGCAACACGTGCCGCACCGTCCCTTCCATCCGCTGCCTTTTCCTCAGAATCCGCCGAGAGTGCGGCAGAGCGTTTGGCAGCCGCGAGCATCTGCGCCATGTGTTCCGCGATCTGTGCCACATGGTCCGCGAGAGCCTGCATATCCGTATTCTGTTCATTCGCCCGCCCTGCGACATCGGTGACGGAGCCGGCGACCACTTCGACGGCCTTACTGCTCTCACCGCTTGCCTGCGAGAGTGCACCGGAGATCTGTGCAACCTCCGCTGCACTCTCCTGTGCGCCGCGTATGATCGTACGCAGTTTCCCGACGAAAGTGTTGAAGTAGAGGACGATCCGTCCGATTTCATCATCGCGCTCTGCGTGAAGCTGCTGCGTCAGATCCCCCTCGCCCTCAGAAATGCCGCGAAACGAATCCGTCAGCGCCGCCAGGGGGCGCAGAATCTGTGTGAGAATCAGCCAGAGTGCACCACCCACCACAAGAACAGCAAGCAGAATCACGCCGAGCTGGATGTCCTTGGACCTCTCGATCTTCGCCTGTCCGGCGGCATCGTAGGCAGCGACCAACTTGTTGACCTCTGCCACAAAGGGCGCAACCTCTTTTGCTGCCTTTGCCTCTGCGGTGCGGCGCGCCTCCTCATCCGTTCCCTCGGCAGCGGCACGGATATCAGCGCGGTACGCCTCCCACAGCGGCTTCACAACGCCGAGCTGTCGCTGGACCGCCTCATCCGAGGGTGCCGTCAGCCCCATCGCCGCATCGCCCTGCTCCAGCCCCTTCAGAATACGATCGTAGTCCTCCAGATTCTTCTGCATCGCCGCGCGCAGCGTCTGTGCGTCGCCCTCATCTGCCGACACGAGCCGTGCTGCCCCCCACGAAAGCTGATAGGCGCGCATCCGCAGCGAGCCGGAAGCGTTGACCGCAGGCGCATCCCCCTTGAGTTCATTGAACGTAAAGAAGTTCAGCCCAACTAATCCCACGATGAATACAAACAGCAGAATAAGAATCGACTGTAGTTTCGTGCGTATGCTCATACCCGTCTCCCCTTTGGTTTCCCCGTCCATTCTGCACACTGTCGCAAGATCCGACACATGCGCGTATGGAACGACACTATAGAACTTTTTTATTTTTTTGATTATAGCATAAAATAATTCTGTATGAAAATAAAAATCGTCTATGATTCCAAAAAAAGACCACTGGTCCCACAGGCCAATGGTCTTTTGGGGGAATCGCTGATAAAATAAAATCTGTCAGATTAGCGCAGATTTTTGTCCAATTTGCCGACACAGTGCGGGCAAAAAATGCGCTAAGACGGCAGTGCTGGATTTATCAGTACTTCCTATAGTTTAACAAGTTCGCGCAGACGTGCAAGGTCGATGTAGGTCTCCGTCTCGGGATGCCGCTGCAGATAGCCCTGATGCTCGTCCGCTGCTGGCTGGAAAGAGGTCAGCCGCTCCATCGTTGCGTGCATAACGCGCCGTGCTGCCGCACTGCTGTTTGGGTCATTGAGCGTCAGGTGCTCCCCCGTCGCGGGGCAGCGTCCCTTGCCTGCGAGAAAGGTGAGGTAGAGCGCAATCTGCGGCTCGTCCTCCGCACTCTCGTAGAAGATGCCCGCGCGATACACGGCACCGCGCACATAGCCCTGCCCATCGATGCTGTACGGCGTAACGACGGAAAAATGCAGATCGAGCAACTGTGAGATGTCCGTCTTTTTGGGATCGTAAACGATCTCAACGCCCACACGACCGCCCGACGCGCCTGTCAGAGCGTCCTCATGCGCGGTCTGCGGCGCAGCGTTGATGTAGCCCGTGCGGACGGAGACGATGCCGCGCCGTCCGCGAAATACCTCCTCGAGCTCGTACATATCCGCACCCGAAAGGCAGATGCGTTTCATCATGGGTACACCTCCTCAATTCGTAAAGAGGTCGACCTGCCGTCCCGCCGCACGGTGCACATCGAATACACTGAGCAGCTCCGCAACTGCCTGGGTCGGTGAGATGCCGCCCGAGAGGACCGCATCCTTTACCTCAGGCATGCGCCCGCGCACAACGGCATCGTCAAAGAACAGGTTGTGCAGATGCTCGTCGATCATGCTGTTCATCCAGTCGAGCAGCTGCCCGTCGCGCCGCTTCTTCCACACGCCGCTCTTCGTGGTCTTCTCACGGAAGATGCGGATGATCTCCCACAGCTCGGCAAGTCCTGTCTTCTCGATCGCGGAGGCAAGATAGGCGTGCGTCTCCCAGCCCGGTGTCGCGGGGCGGATAAACTCGATCATGCGCTCATACTGCCCGCGTGCGACCTTCGCCTTGATGAGGTTGTCCCCGTCCGCCTTGTTGATGACGATCGCGTCCGCAAGCTCCATGATGCCCTTCTTGATGCCCTGCAGTTCGTCGCCCGCGCCCGTCAGCACGACGAGCAGGAAGAAATCCACCATCGAGCGTACGGTCGTCTCGGACTGACCGACACCGACCGTCTCGATGATGATGACATCATAGCCTGCCGCCTCACAGAGCAGCATGGTTTCACGGCTCTTGCGCGCGACACCACCGAGTGTTCCACCTGCAGGAGAGGGGCGGATGAATGCCTCGGGACGGCGCGAGAGGGTTCCCATACGTGTCTTGTCGCCGAGGATCGAGCCCTTCGTGACGGAACTTGTGGGATCAACGGTGAGCACAGCGACACGGTGTCCCGCATCGCAGAGCATATTGCCGAACGCCTCGATCATCGTGGACTTGCCTGCCCCCGGCACGCCTGTGATGCCGATGCGCAGAGCATTGCCCGTCTTCGGCAGCAGGCGCTGAAGCACGCGTTGGGCACGCTTGAAGTGCTTGCTGCTGTTGCTCTCGATGAGCGTGATCGCACGAGAGAGTGTCATGCGGTCGCCGCGGGCCACGCCCTCAACATAGTCATCTTCACTGAGGACAAGTTTGCGGTGGGACATCCCTGTCCCGTTCAGCAATTTCGGATTGATGTTGCCGACGGTCAGATCCTTGATGCCCTCGATGCCGCCCATGACGCTCGTCGTAAACTTCGCGTCGGCGTCCTCGGGTACCCAGTCGGGCCGTTCTGTGGTATATTTTTCGCTCATAAAGCCTCCTTTCCTACTAGGAAAAATTATGGCGTTGATATTTTCTGTATTGTATAGACGTGCAGTTCCCCTGAGCAAACCCTAGAGAAGCAAGCGGAAAAGAGGACACGTTCTGCCCCCTGCGGATTTTAACCGTTCAAGCGGAGCGCGTTTGGAATCCGCAGGTGTTTTGGCAGATAAGTGTCCGACCGCTTGCGTAACGAGGGTTCTGCGAAGGGGCACGCACGGCAACCATTCTGTTGTATGGCGGCAAAACGCCGCCCTCATGCAGAGAGCGGCGCCGCTATTTGCCTTATCCTGCGGCTTCTTCCTTCGCGCGTGCGATGAGAAGGGTCAGGAGCTTGATGCCCGCCTCGGGGATGTTCGTACCCGGTGCGAAGATCGCGACCGCGCCGTGCTCGTAGAGGTTGTCATAGTCCTGCACGGGGATGACGCCGCCGATGCAGACCATGATGTCGTCACGTCCGAGCTTCTTCAGTTCATCGACGAGCTGCGGCAGGAGCGTGTTGTGTCCCGCTGCGAGAGAGCTGAACCCGACCATGTGCACGTCGTTGTCGACCGCGTCCTGCGCCGTCTCTGCGGGCGTCTGGAACAGGGGCCCCACGTCGACGTCCCAGCCCATGTCGGCGAAGGAGGACGCGATGACTTTCTGTCCGCGGTCGTGTCCGTCCTGTCCCATCTTCGCGACGAAGATACGCGGGCGGCGGCCCGTGAGTTCCTCGAACTCGTCCGCCATCTCACGGGCGCGGTCAAGCTCGGTCTTATCTGTGAACTCGGAGGAGTAAACGCCAGAGATCGTATGAATGACCGCCTGGAAGCGTCCGGAGACTTTCTCCACCGCATCGGAGATCTCGCCGAGCGAGGCGCGTGCGCGCGCCGCATCGACGGCCGCCTCGAGGAGGTTGCCGTTGTCGCGGCTCTCTGCCGCCTTCGTGATGCCCTCAAGGCATCGGCGCACGTCGTCTGCGTTGCGCTCTGCGCGCAGTTTTTCGAGACGTTCCACCTGTGCCTGGCGCACCGCTGTATTGTCGATCGCGAGGATCTGCAGGGGATCTTCCTTTTCGAGGCGATACTTGTTCACGCCGACAATGCTCTCCAGCCCAGAGTCGATCTGCGCCTGACGGCGTGCCGCCGCCTCCTCAATGCGCATCTTCGGCAGTCCCGTCGAGATCGCCTTTGCCATGCCGCCGAGGGACTCGACCTCCTGGATGTGTGCCCAAGCACGGCGAATGATCTCGTTTGTGAGTGACTCGACGTAGTAGGAGCCGCCCCACGGGTCGATGATCTTGCAGACGCTCGTCTCGTCCTGAATGTAAAGCTGCGTGTTGCGTGCGATGCGTGCCGAGAAGTCCGTCGGCAGGGCGATCGCCTCATCGAGCGCATTCGTATGGAGCGACTGTGTGTGCCCGAGTGCCGCTCCCATCGCCTCCATCGCCGTGCGCGCGATATTGTTGAACGGATCCTGCGCTGTGAGTGACCACCCCGAGGTCTGGCTGTGCGTGCGGAGCGCCATCGATTTGTCGTTCTTCGCGCCGAAGGACTTGACAATCTTCGCCCAGAGAACGCGCGCCGCACGCATCTTGGCAACCTCCATAAAGTAGTTCTTGCCGATCGCCCAGAAGAATGAGAGACGCTTCGCGAAGTCGTCAACGGCAAGTCCCGCCTTGATGCCCGTGCGGATGTACTCAAGACCATCCGCGAGCGTGTAGCCCAGCTCGATGTCCGCCGGCGCACCAGCCTCCTGCATGTGGTAGCCGGAGATGGAGATGCTGTTGAACTTCGGCATATACTTCGTCGTGTACTCGAAGATGTCGCCGATGATGCGCATGGACATCTCCGGCGGGTAGATGTAGGTATTGCGCACCATGAACTCTTTCAGAATATCGTTCTGAATCGTGCCCGCCATGATCTTCTTATCGACGCCCTGTTCTTCGCCCGAAACGATGAAGAACGCGAGGATCGGCAGCACTGCGCCGTTCATCGTCATGGAAACGGACATCTGGTCGAGCGGAATGCCCGAGAACAGGATGTTCATGTCCAGCATGGAGCAGACCGAGACGCCTGCCTTGCCCACGTCGCCGACCACGCGCGGATTGTCCGCATCATAGCCGCGGTGCGTCGGGAGGTCAAATGCGATCGAGAGTCCCTTCTGCCCGGCGGCGAGGTTGCGCCGATAGAAGGCGTTCGACTCCTCGGCCGTCGAGAAGCCAGCGTACTGGCGCACCGTCCACGGACGGAACACGTACATCGTGGAGTAGGGCCCGCGCAGACAGGGCGGAATCCCGCTCGCAAAGTCGAGGTGGTTCATGTGCGCATAGACATCGTGATCGTAGAACGGTTTCACGGGGATGCGCTCCATCGTCTTGTGTGTGAGTGCCTCAAACGTCCGTCCCGTACCGCCTTCGAAAAGGGCGCGCCATTCCTTGGAGTCTGCGGACGGGCTTTCGCCGAGGCTCATGCCCGTGAAATCCGGGTTCGTAAAGCCTGCCATTACGCAATCATCCCTTTCTGTTTCTGGAGACCCTCAAGGATCTCATAGCAGTTCGCGCGGACGGAAATATATTCGTCAATGCCCGCTTCCTTGTACGTCTCAAGCAGATCCTTCGGCGCGGCGCCCGCGAGAAAAACGCGTGCCTGCGGCAGCACCTTGTGGAGCTTTGGTGCAAGGGCAGGGACGATCTCGGGATAGGTCGCATCCGTAGAGCAGATGACGACGGCATCCGCACCGCTTGCACGCGCCGCCTCCGCTGCCTCATCGACGGTCTTAAAGCCGTCGTTGCCGAGTACCTCGAATGCACCGACTTGCAGGAAGCCTGTGGTAAAATCTGCGCGCGCCTTGTGCTGCGGGATAGGGCCCATGTTCGCGAGGAAGATCTTCACATTGTCATCCTTCGCTGCCTTGTAGTCCTCTGTGCGCCGGCGCAGTGCCTCAAAGCGTTCGCTCCAGCGATGCGGGGCAATCGCCGCGACCGTCTCCGCACCTTTCCCCGCCGTGAGCGCCGCCATCAGCTCGGCAATCGTCGCCCCCGCAAGCGCCGCCTCAACAGCATTCTGAACGGAACCATCTGCCTTGAACGCCGCAAGTGCCTCGTCGCGGTGCTTTGTGTCGATGTCGGAGAGATATGCCTCGATATCTTTCGTGCGCTGTGCCTTGAGCGCTGCCGTATCCTCGGCGCGTGTCTCGAGCAGCGTCTCCGTCATGTTCGGATACATGTTGTTGCCGACAATGCGGTCACGGCGCAGGTCGGCATTCTTAAAGCGGTCGGCGAGCACCTTCGCGATGCCCTCCTGAACCGTGCCTGCACGCAGTGCCGCAGCGATGCCGCCCTCTTTCTCGATGCCTTGGAACGCCGCCCAGATTTTTTCCTTCATCTGGCGCGTCAGCGTCTCAACCGCCCACGAGCCGCCGGCGGGGTCGATCGGCTGCAGGAGACCGAATTCCTCCTGGAGCATGATCTGGACGTTGCGCGCAATGCGGCGCGAAAACTCATCGCCCTTGCGGATGGGTTCATCAAACGGCGCACTCTCAAAGGAGTCGATGCCGCCGACAACGCCCGAGAAGATCTCCGTCGTGTTGCGGAGCATGTTGACATACGGATCGTAAACGGTCTTGAAGAAGAGTGCGGGGCGCGCATGGATGCGCATCTTCTGCGCCTCGGCATTCCCGCCGAACGCCTTGACGATCTGTGCCCAGAGCGGGCGCACCGCGCGCAGCTTAGCGATCTGCAGGAAGAAGTTTGCCCCCATTGAGAACGCAAAGGCAATCTGCGATGCCGCCGCATCGATCGTGAGGCCCCGCTCACAGAGGGCGCGCAGATACGCCGTCGCCGCGGCGAGAACTGCCGCGACCTCCTGTACATCGTTCGCTCCGCCCCTGCTGTAGACATCGCTGCGCACGAATACCGTACGCAGATGCGGTGCGTTCACCGTCGCCCAGCGCGCCGCCGACGCGAGACTGTCATAGTATGAGTCAAGGGACGCGGGCAGTTTCCCGTCCGTCACAAGAGCGCCGATGGGATCTGCACCGACAATGCCCCGCACATTCTTCATATCCTCGCCTGCTGCACGGCGTGCCGCCGCGACGAATGCAAGCAGAGGCACGGCGTTCGCGCCCGCGTAGACGTAGAGGGGGAACTTCGCGAGGTCAAGTCCCGTGAGGAGGACGTGCATATCCTCGACCGTCGTCACACTCGTCCCCGTGTCGCCGACCTTCTCCGCCTGACGCGCATCCACACCGGCGCGCGACGCCGTATCGAGCACAATGTGGTAGATCGTTGCGCCCTTGTCGTTCTCATGGCGCAGGAGCTCGTTGTTCTCCGCCGGGAGCGTCTCGTCACACGCCTGCGCGATGCCCCACGGCTTGCCGATGTAGCCCGCCGCATCCACGCCGCGCAGATAGTCCCCCATGCCGGGCATAACTCCCTTCGGCAGGATGTCCTCCGTATGCTTCCGCGTGTACATGGGGTCAAAGGTGATCCCCTCATAGGTCTTCGTGAACATCTTCTTTTCGAACGGTGCACCCTTCAGGAGTGCCTCACAGGCGGCTTTCCACTCCTCATCCGTGGGCGGCGTGAATTCATCGAGCGGAACATCGGGGAAATCCTCGACATCCGCTGATTTCTTCAGAAGCTTCTGAAGTTCCTCGTCGCTCGACCGCTCTTTTTCTTCCGGCATAGTACGTCCTCCTTTAATTTATTCCGGGAAGGCTCTGTCAGTTCAATGGATGAACTGACGTAGAAAAAAGCAATTCTGTGCGGGTTAGGGAAGCACTGATAAATTCAGCACCGCCATCTTAGCGCATTCTTTTCGCCCTGCCTGTGTTAACAAACCTCCACAGAGTACCACTCTGCGTCCAGTTTGTTTCCTTGGCAGGACAAAAATTCTGCACCAATCTGACGGACTTCATTTTATCAGCGATTCCCTGAATTTTTGCCGCTGTCAATGAGATGTGCCGAACGCGTAGAAGGAACTACGTGGAGGCGCAGCGAAGCAGAGAGCGGCAAAAAGATAAACGCGCGGAATTGCATTCCTTGAAAAAAAATCGCCCTGAGCTTCCACCCTCAGAGCGTTCCCCCATCACGAGGGAAAAACGAGAACTGAAAAGATGAGCAATGTTTCCCCAAGGAGCAATGCTCCTTCATCCCGGGGAAATCTCTGCGCATGTTCCCATACGTGCGCACAGATCTCCGCAGGATCGCGCAGGGAATCGAGCCTTGCATAGAAAAAGCCCATCCCGCAGCAGCAGAATGGGTCTTTTTCGGTATCGTCACTCAGTTCTCGTGTCGTTTGGTCGCGGCTGCGCCAAACTTTATATCAAGCGAACGAATCCGCAAAATCTCCATCCCCATCACTCGCAGGTCAATCGGTGATTGTTAATCAAGCAGGTCTCCTGGCTCCAGTTCATCGCTCCTTCGCATCTTCCCGGGGGGGCTTCCCCAGTGACTGCCGGCTCGCGCTGGCGTGCGAATTTGCTCACTGTTACAGTGGCGTGACCGCTCCGGCTTATGAGATCATATCTCCCTACCGGATTCCCTATGAAGCATTAAGGCTTTGCACAGCAAAACCTCTGCACTTGATCCAATTTCTATATGTAATTTTTATGGTACGATAGAATAGTACCACTGAAAGCACTTCTTGTCAATAAAAAAGAATCACTGTGTGAATAATTCCACAGTGATTCTCTCTTTTGTTACTCGAGGACGTAGACCTCAACCGAGCGCCGGCCGAACTGGATTGCCTCGTCATAGCTCTCCATGCAGAGGTCAATCGTGTTGCCGACGATCGCCCCGCCCGTATCCGCAGCGATTGCCTCGCCGTAGCCCGGGATATAAAGCCGCGAGCCGAGCGGAATGACGTTCGGATCGACGGCGACAACACCGCGGCGCGCCGCCATGCCGGTCGCCGTAATGCCGCTGCCGCCCCCGTCACTCGGGAGATAGGCGGATGCGTGCATTGTATAGGCTGCACGATAGCGGGGAATCCCCCGACTTACGCGTTCGGCCTCGCGCTCACGCGCGCGCCGCTGCTCCGCCGCCTGCTCATTCTCTGTGAGCTGTATCGCAAGGTTTGCGGTGACTGGTGTATCAACACCGGGGTTCACATCAACCTCGTTCATATTGTAGCCATACTCGGCCACAACGTCGCCGACGGTATGTCCGCTCGTCATAACCTGCTGCGTATCGTCCCAGAAGGAGATGGTGACGGGCACGGCGCGCCGTACGGAGATGTCCGTACGCGGCGGATCCTTGCTCTCCTGCACCTCGTAGGTGTCCTTCTCGCCGAGCGTAACGCCAAGTTTTGCAAAAATATCGTTAGGCTGCGTCTGCACCGTCATGTCGTTGATCGTCTCTCCATCGACATGCACACTCACGCGGTGCATATTCTTCGGCAAGCCGTTCATCGTGAAGCCGCTGGACATCAGCATCATGCCCGCCAGCGCCGCACAGAGCACCGTGTTCTTCTTGGATTGGATGTATTTTCCTACGCTGTTCCACTGCATAGAATTCCCCCTTTTGTTGGAGGTATTTTCCCACTTTGACCTGAATTTTTCATGAAGAATGGGATGTGAGTTAAAATTGAGAGCCATTTTCCGAGTTTGCGCGCCACTTTGATAAAAAAAGCGGTACAGAGCATCGTGCTCCATACCGCAGTTTTTTATGGAATCGCTGATAAAATGAAGTCCGTCAGATTGGCGTAGATTTTTTCGTCCGAACGAGGTGGAAAACCGGACGCAGAGTGGTGCTCTGTGGAGGATTTTCCGCCGAAGTGCGGGCAAAAAAGATGCGCTAAGATGGCGGTGCTGAATTTATCAGTGCTTCCATTATTTATCCTCCGCGCGACGGGTCATTTCCCCCGCACAGGATTGCCTCGGCGCGCGCGATCTCCTCTGCCGTCGGCACGGGCGTATCCCCGAGCGGGTACGGCAGATGAAGTGCCTCATATTTGTGCCGCGCCATCGCATGATAGGGCAGCACCTCCACGCGCTCGACCGTCCGCAGCGTCCTGATGAAGTCCGCCAGCCGGTGCAGGTCATCGGCATCCGTCGTCCATCCCGGCACGAGCACGTGACGGATCCACATGCTTTTCCCCTGCTCCGATAGGTACCGCGCGAGTGCCAGTACCGGTGCATTGGACGTGCCCGTCAGCGCACGATGCTGCGCGGGGTCGATGTGTTTGATGTCGAGGAGAAAGAGATCGGTGAGCGGCAGCAGCGCCCGAAACGCGCTGAAGAATGGCTCATCCTCGGTAAAGGGGCCGCCCGCCGTGTCGATGACCGTGCTGACCTGCTGCTCCTTCGCCAGGCGAAAGAACTCCGTCACAAACGGGAGCTGCAGCAGCGGCTCGCCGCCGCTGACGGTGATACCGCCGCGCTCCTTCCAGTACGGACGATAGCGCAGTGCCTGCCGCAGCACATCTGCCGGCGTGCGCTCCTCGCCGCCCTCTGTCTCCCATGTCTCGGGGTTGTGACAGTAGCGGCAGCGAAAGCGGCACCCCTGCACAAAGACGATGAAGCGGATGCCGGGGCCGTCCACCGAGCCAAAGCTCTCCGTGGAGCTGATCCGACCGTTACATCCGGTCATGGAAGGTACGCGAGATCACATCCTGCTGCTGCTCGCGCGTCAGACTGATGAACTTGACGGCATAGCCCGAGACGCGGATGGTAAAGTTCGCATAGGCGGGATCCTCGGGATGCTCCATGATATGCTCGAGCGTCTCGCGCCCAAATACGTTGACGTTCAGATGGTGCGCCCCCTGATCGAAGTAGCCGTCCATCGCACTCACAAGGTTCTGCACGCGCTCGTCCTCGTTGTGGCCGAGCGAGGCTGGTGTCATGCTCTGCGTATTCGAGATGCCGTCGAGTGCCCAGTGGTACGGCAGCTTTGCCACGGAGTTGAGCGAGGCAAGCAGCCCGCAGCACTCCGCACCGTAGCTTGGGTTTGCCCCCGGGGCGAGCGGTGTCCCTGCCTTGCGGCCGTCGGGCATCGCGCCCGTGTACTTGCCGTAGACGACGTTCGACGTGATCGTGAGGATCGAGGTCGTCGGTTCGGAATGACGGTAGGTGTGGCGCGCCTTGATCTTCGAGAGGAAGGTCTTGAGCACCCACTTTGCGATCTCGTCCGCGCGGTCGTCGTCGTTGCCGTAGCGCGGGAAGTCGCCCTCGACCTCGTAGTCCACGACGATGCGGTCATTGTAGATCGGCTTTACTTTCGCGTACTTGATCGCGGAAAGCGAGTCAACAACATGCGAGAAGCCCGCAATGCCCGTTGCGAACGTGCGGCGCACATCCGTGTCGATGAGCGCCATCTCGGCCGCCTCGTAGTAGTACTTGTCGTGCATGTACTGGATGATGTTCAGCGCATTCACGTAGACATGTGCGAGCCAGTCCATCATGCGCTCGTACTTCACGATGACGTTGTCATATTCGAGGTACTCCGTGCGGATCGGGCGGTAGGCAGGACCGACCTGCACACCCGTCATTTCGTCCATGCCGCCGTTGATCGCGTAGAGCAGGCATTTTGCGAGGTTCGCGCGTGCGCCGAAGAACTGCATCTCCTTGCCCGTCTGTGTCGCCGATACGCAGCAGCAGATGGAGTAGTCGTCGCCCCATGCGGGCTTCATCACATCGTCGTTCTCGTACTGGATCGAGCTCGTGCGGATGGAGATGCGCGCCGCATAGTTCTTGAACGTCTCGGGCAGGCGCGAGGAGTAGAGGACGGTGAGGTTCGGCTCGGGGGAAGGCCCCATGTTCTCGAGCGTGTGGAGGAAGCGGTAGTCGTTCTTCGTGACCATGTGGCGGCCGTCCATGCCGATGCCCGCCATCTCGAGCGTCGCCCAGATCGGGTCGCCCGAAAAGAGCTCATTATAGGAGGTGATGCGCGCGAATTTCACCATGCGGAATTTCAGCACAAGGTGGTCGATCAGCTCCTGCGCCTCTTCCTCGGAGAGGAGGCCGCGTGCGAGATCACGCTGAATGTAGATGTCGAGGAAGGTCGAGATGCGTCCGACGCTCATCGCTGCGCCGTTCTGCGTCTTGATCGCCGCGAGGTAGCCGAAATAGAGCCACTGCACTGCCTCGCGTGCATTCTGCGCCGGCTGCGCGATGTCGAAGCCGTAGCTCGCCGCCATCTCCTTCATGCCCTTCAGCGCACGAATCTGCTCCGCGACCTCCTCGCGCTGACGGATCACATCGTCGCTCATGATGCCGTCGCCATAGTTCAGGAGATCCTCCTGCTTGAACGCGATGAGGTGATCGATGCCGTAGAGCGCGACGCGGCGGTAATCGCCCACGATGCGCCCGCGTCCGTAGGTGTCGGGCAGTCCCGTGATGATGTGGCTGCGGCGTGCCGCGCGGATCTCGTCCGTATACGCGTCAAAAACTGCCTGATTGTGCGTCTTATGGTACTTTGTAAAGATCTCGTGAAGCTTCGGGCTGACCTTGTAGCCGTAGTTCTCAAGAGCCTCCTCCGCCATGCGGATGCCGCCGTACGGCATAAATGCCTGCTTCAGCGGTTTGTCTGTCTGGAGACCGACCACCTTTTCAAGGTCTTTATGTGCGGGATCGATATAGCCCGGGCCGTATGCCGTCAGCCCTGAAACGACCTCCGTCTCCATGTCGAGAACGCCGCCCTTGGCACGTTCCTCCTTCTGGAGTTCCTGCACGCGTGCCCACAGACGATTCGTCGCATCCGTCGGCGGCGCAAGGAAGGACTCGTCGCCGTCATACGGTGTATAGTTGCGCTGGATGAAGTCACGGACATTGACCTCCTCCTGCCACACGCCGCCTGTGAATCCATCCCAATATTTGCTGTGCAGCATAATATACCTCCTGTTATTTATTATTGAGAAAATCCCTCATTCGGTACTTTTATGATACTTGAATCACATTCACTTTTCAATATCTTTCAGAAGATAAACGATATCAATATTTTTCATGAAAATCATAAAAAAACAATATAGGTTCTGCAGCAAAAAAGACAGACAGCATCCGCCGTGCAAATTTCCCGACGCAGGCAGTTGTATGCCTGCCCCACGAAAGGCTGCTGCGGAGTATCATCGCCGTCCGCTATGACCGCAGCATTCCTCATGAGCTCATAAAATAGAGCTATTCCCGCTCCGCCCCCGGCTCCGGTGTCACGAATGCAAGAAGAGCCGCCAGCGGCAGCGCGATGACAGAGACGAGGAGCGCAGGCGCGAGCCCGATGTGGTCGCCGAGTGCCGCCGTCGCCGCGACACCAAGGCTGCCGAGGCCAAACGACATGCCGAGCATCATCCCCGACGCCATGCCCGCATTCTCGGGGAGCGCCTGCTGGGCCCAGATAATCGAGCTCGGCTGCGGTGCCATCAGCATAAATCCTGCGGCAAAGAGCAGGATGCCGCCCACGATGTCTGCACTAACATGAGTGAAGTAGTAGGCGCATGGAAGAATCCCGAGGAGGAGCGCCCCCACGATGATTCTGCGCCCCGAGAGAGAATCGGCGAGGTTGCCGCCGACGAGTCCGCCGACCATGCCGCCGACCATGAAAATCATGAGAAAGAGCCCCGCTGCGTGCGTATCCTCGCCGCTGCGGACGAGGAGGAGCGGGAGGAACGTCCCGAATGCACCGTGTGTCCAGCAGCGCAGCCCCATCGCGAGGTTCAGCGTGATCGTCGTACGGGCAAAGAGAACGTGCGAGAGCTTCGACGGATGTGCGGGTGTGTGTTCGGGCAGCGAGGAGACGGCGCAGAGCCCCGAGCGCAGAAACAGCACAGCGATCAGGATCGTCGGGAGGAGCAAAAGAGGCAGAGCACGCAACGGAAAGAAGTCGAGGAAGGCGACGAGGATCAGCGGGACAAACGCCATGCCCGCGTTCCCCCCTGCGATGAAGTAGCTCATCATCCCGTTTCCGCGCCCCTCCGCCGCTGTCCGTCCGATGAGCATGGAGGAGAGCGGATGATACGCCGCAACAGCGATGCCCGTCACGGCGACAACGAGGAAGAGAAGTGCCGTATGCGATACGTACCCCACCAGACACATGGGAGCAGCGGCGGCAGGCACGAGCCACGGGAGGAGCGGGCTGAAGTTCCGCCGATCCATCACGCTGCCGATGACGGGCTGGAGCATATTCGTCGTCACCGACGAGACCATGACAAGCACGCCGCACATCGTCAGGGACAGACCGAACTGCGTCATGAGCAGCGGGAGCAGGATGGGCAGAAAGTTTCCATAGAAATCCACCATCCCATGTCCCGTCGAGAGCAGGGCCGCCGCATGACGTATCTCATATTTCATCTCATATTGCCTCCTGTGATTGATTTCCTTGCACAATACGCAAAAGTATGTTGTAATAATTCCAACAGAATATAATTTTAGCAAACCGCAGGGAAATGTAAAGGAGTATTGTCACATGAGAAAATGGGCCGTCATCTATTCGTCCGCCTCTGGAAACACCAAAACGATTGCCGAGGAGATCGCCGGGACGGCAGGGGCTGACCTCTTCCCCATCCAGAACGCGCCAACGGATCTCTCCGCCTACGAGGTTGTCGCCCTCGGCTACTGGATACGGCGCGGCGGTCCCGACGACCGCATGAAGGCATACCTGCCGCAGGTCGCAGATGCGCGCGTTGTCCTCTTCCAGACGCACGGAACGGACGTCGGCTCAGAGCACGCCGTCACCTCCTTTGCGCGTGCCGCCTACCTCCTCGGAAAGGGCTGCGAAATCCTCGGCACATTCTCCGCGCAGGGAAAGCTCGCGCCCGCCCTCATCGAGCGACGCAAGAAATCCGATCCCGACGACACCCACAACAGCCCCGAGGCGCAGGAGCGCTGGGTGCGTGCCGCCGAGCATCCAAACGAAGCGGATCGCGCTGCCGCACGTGAATTCGTCCACAAAATGGAGCACAAAATGGATCTGCTGGAGAAATTTTTGAAGGCACAGGAAGCGAAGAAGCACGCACACGGATAAGTACACAGCGGAACTCTCTTGCCATTCCCCACACAAAGGAGTAAGATAAGCGTAGGATTAGTGTCATAAAGGGGGAGATTTTCTATGAAGTACACCGTCACATTCACCGCCATCGGAAATTTTGCACTCCAACTGCTGAAGAACCGGCGCAGCCTCATCATCTTTGACAAGGACGTGCATTACTCCTATGAAGACGTGGTCATCTCACATACGAAGGGAACGCTGAATGCTGATATCTGTGCAGGGGATCGTCTCGTTATCGCAGAACGCACCTATACGGTCTCGGACGTCGGCGAGGATGCAAATGCGAACCTGCGCGAAAGCGGGCACGTCACCCTTCGCTTTGTCGAGGAAAGCAGTGAAGCCATTGTCCAGCCCGGCGAAATTCTCCTCGTCGGCAGCGGACTGCCGCGCATCATGGTCGGTGATACCCTCACGATCGAGTAGCAGAATGATTGCCCCTATCCGCAAAATAACACAGCAAAAAGCAGCCGGCACTTGCGCCCGTGCGCAAGTGCCGGTTGCTTTCATTCGTACACAACGGAGGAATGATGAATACAGAGAAGAAACGACACCTCGAAATGGAGGTCATGGAGACGATCATCGGCATCTACTGCCGCGGACACCATCACGCGAATCGCAGTGCTGCATCTGAGAGCGAGCCCTCGCTCTGTCCCGACTGCCGCCGCCTCCTCACCTATGCCCGCAGCCGTATCACGGCATGCCCGCGCATGGATGTCAAGTCGTTCTGCTCTGCCTGTCCCGTCCACTGTTACAGCCGAGAAATGCGGGAGAAAATCCGTGAGGTGATGCGCTGGAGCGGACCTCGCATGCTCCTGCATCACCCGCTCATGACCCTGCATCACATGTGGATTGACTACCGTTCACGACGTCGCGAGAAAAAGGAGCAGCATCCATGAAAAAAATCCTGCTGATCGCCACGGGCGGCACCATTGCTTCGCGGGAAACGGAACACGGTCTGCGTCCCGCACTCTCCGCAGATGACCTGCGCGCTGCGATGGGCGTGAAAGACGCCGCCGTGGATACACTCGACCTCCTCGCCCTCGACTCGACCAACATCGCCCCGCCGCACTGGGAGCGGATCGCCCGGTGCGTTGCCGACTGTCGTCAGGCACACGACGGCATCATTATCTCACACGGCACAGATACCATGGCGTACACCGCCGCTGCCCTCTACTATATGCTCGAGCATATCGACCGCCCTGTCGTCCTCACGGGGGCGCAGCGGCCACTCGGCACGGCGGACTCGGATGCGGGGGCAAATCTGCGCCTCGCTGCACGCGCTGCGCTCAGCGGACATGCGGGCGTCATGATCGCGTTCGGCGGACGCATCATTCACGGCAACGCCGCAAAGAAAGTTCACTCCCTCGCCGACGATGCCTTCCGCAGCATCGGGCGTACAGAGATCGACCTCGATGCCGCGCCCGTCCCGCCATCTGCCCCCTTCTGTCTGCATGGGACACTGGAGCGGCGCGTCGCCGTCCTCCGTCTCTACCCGGGGATGTCCCCCGACGCCGTCACAACCTGCATCAAGGCGGGCTGCCGCGGCCTCATCATTGAGGGCTACGGCCTCGGCAGCGTCCCCACAGGGGATGCGGAGGCGAGCTTCCTCCCCGCCCTGCAGCTCGCGCGCGAGGCGGGCTGCACCGTCGTCCTCACAACGCAGTGCATTGAGGGCGGCGCGGACATCCGCCGCTATGAGGTCGGCGTGCGGGCGGCAGAGCTCGGCGCTCTCTCGGGCGGCACACTCCCCATCGAGGCACTCTATGCCCTGCTCCTGCAGCGTCTTGCCGAGAGTCCCGCGGGGACGCCGCTCACCTCTCTCGATGTAGCTGAGAAATAAAAAACGCTTACCCTAAAAAATTATTGAAAATTTTTCTCAAAATCCTATTGATTTTCTTTCTCATATGTGATATATTCTATACAAGCTTTCGTTGAGGAAACATCCTCGGATGTTTCCAAAGCTCTCCTAAAATATAATACACAGCAAAGATAGTCCACAGTGGAGTGTGGGCTATTTTTGTGTTATTTTTTAACAACAACTCTCCAAAAACAGAAATACTCTATTGACAGCCATGCTATAATAAATCAAAAGGTCAATATCGTGGATCACAGGGAGATGAACCTATGGCAAAAGAACATATCGAAAAGGATATTATCATCATCGGTGCCGGCATGGCGGGGCTGACTGCCGCGCTCTATGCGGGGCGCATGAATCTCAAGACGCTCGTGCTCGAGAACTCGCTCGTCGGCGGTCAGATCGCCACGGCGGCGGATATTGAGAACTTCCCGGGCTTCGAGCGCGTGAGCGGGATGGAACTGATCGGCACGCTCGAAAAGCAGGCGATGAATTTCGGTGCGGAGATCGACGAGTTCGACCGCATTGAGCGCGTTGATCTAAAGAGTACGCCGAAGATCGTGGAGACCGAGACGGGCGTCTACGAGACGCCCGTCATCATCATTGCCTCGGGCATGAACCGCCGCAAGCTCCCCCTATCGCAGGAGCCTCACTACTTCAATCGCGGCGTGCACTACTGCGAGCTGTGCGATGGGCACACGTATCAGGACAAGGTGATCTCCGTCATGGGCGGCGGCAACGCGGCGGTCGATGCAGCGAATTTCCTCACGAAGTACGCCAAGCACCTCTACCTCATCCACCGCTCCCAGCTGCGCGCGGATAAGTCCTCACAGGATGCGCTCTATGCCAATCCAAAGGTGACGGTCATGCTCGAGACGGAGATCACGCATCTGAATGGCGAGGATCGCCTCACGTCCGTCGATCTCCTGCACAAGGATACGGGCGCGAAGGAGACGCTGCCGGTCGATGCGATTTTCGTCAACATCGGCGTTATCCCGAACACGGAGCTCTTCAAGGGGCAGCTCGCCCTCACGGAGGCGGGCTACATCCCGGCGGGTGAGGACTGCCGCACGGAGATCCCGGGGGTCTTCGCTGCCGGCGATATCCGTGTCAAGGAGATTCACCAGCTGACGACCGCTGCCGCCGACGGCACAACCGCCGCTCTCCACGCGGAGAAGTATCTCGCGGGTTTGAAGAAGTAATGAAGGGAAGCGGCGGGTCTGTGCGCTGATAGGGGCGTTCAGAAGTAGCGCGCTATTTGATACAAGCAACAAGGAGGAATTCCCATGATTCAGGTTTTTTCATTCGATGCGTGCCCGTGGTGCGCGAAGGCAAAGAAGTATCTCGACAAGAAGGGCGTCGCCTACAAGGTGCGCGACATTGAAAAGGAGCCTGCCGCCTACGACGAGCTCGTGAAACTCACGGGCGAGGGTGCATGCCCTGTCATCCTCGCCGACAGCGGAGAGTACGTGCGCGGCTTTGACCAGCCCGCCATCGACAAGCTCATCGGAGCATAAGGAGGTTCCCATGGTAAAGGTCTACTCCATCACGGTCTGTCCATGGTGCACGAAGGTGAAACGCTACCTGAAATATCGTGGCATCCCCTACGAAGAGCACAACATCGAGCATGACCCCGCCGCCCTCGCGGAGTGCAGAGCGCTTTCAGGCGACACGATCGTCCCCGTGACGACGGCTGACGGCAAGGACTTTGCCGTCAGCTATGACCGCGAGAAACTGGACAAGATTCTCGGGATTACAGGATAAACAAGACAAGCAAAGACGACGGATGCAGGACATTGCATCCGTTTTTTATTTTTTCGCACTTGCCAAACGCTTCTAATAGGATTAAAATAAAAGTGCATTGATATTTCGTTGAAAGGGGAAAAGACCTCTGTCTTCCCGTCGTAAGGAGGTATTGCTATGACCGGATTACCGCTGATTTTCGCTTTTTGGCTGGCGATCGTCATCATGATCGTCATGATCTCAAAGCTGCGTATCCATCCGTTCATCTCCATCATGCTTGTCTCCCTGGGACTTGGACTTGCTGCCGGCATCCCGCTTGTCGATCACAAACTCGAAAACGGAACGGTGCAGCATGGTCTTGCCACCATCATCGGACAGGGCTTTTCGGGGACCTTCACAAGCATCGGCATCGTCATTATCCTTGGTGCGATGATCGGTACCGTGCTCGAAAAGACGGGCGGCGCATTGAAGCTCGCAGACATGATGATCCGCCTCGTCGGCAAGACAAAGCCTGTCATCGCCGTACAGCTCATGGGCTGGGTCGTCTCCATCCCCGTGTTCTGCGACTCGGGCTTTGTTATCCTGAGCCCCATCCGCAAAGCACTCGTCCGCCGCACGGCAGTCTCCGCCGTCGCCATGACATTTGCCCTGAGCTCGGGACTCTTTATCTCACACGTCTTTATCCCGCCGACCCCCGGCCCTATCGCTGCGGCAAGCACACTCGGCATCGGCGACTATCTCCTGCAGGTGATTGGGCTTGGTCTTCTCTGCTCGATCTTTCCGCTGATCGCAGGATACTTTTACGCGCGCTGGATTGGGACAAAAGTACAGTCGAAGGATGAGGTACAGCCTGACGAGGCAACAAAGAGCTACACCGCGCTCATCGCCTCCTACGGCAAACTCCCCTCCGGATTCAGCACACTTGCCCCGATCGTCGTCCCCATTGCGCTCATGGCGCTGTCTTCCATTGTCACTATGGCGGGCATGACCGGTCTCTCTGCCGAGGTAATCAGGTTCCTCGGTACGCCGATCATCGCCCTTGGCGTCGGCATGGTATTCGCAACGATGCAGCTCTTTTCCGTCGGACGGTCGGAGGAGTTCTACGCCATCTGCAATGACAGCCTCATGACCGTCGGCCCCATCCTCTTCATCACGGCGGCAGGCGGCGTGCTCGGCAAGGTAATTGCGACCTCCGACATGGTGAAATACATCTCGGCACACGCAGATGTGTTCGGCGGTCTGGGCATTTTCTTCCCATTCCTGCTCTCTGCGGTGCTCAAGACCGCGCAGGGCTCGTCCACCGTTGCCATGATTACGACGGCGGGCATCATTGCGCCGCTGCTCACGGTGCTCGGCTTTGATACGCCGCTGCAGGCGACGCTCGTCTGCATGGCGATCGGCGCAGGAGCAATGACCGTCTCTCATGCGAACGACTCGTACTTCTGGGTCGTCTCCGAGTTCAGCGGTCTCACTCCCGATCAGGGCTACCGCGTCCAGACGATGGGCACGCTCGTCCTCGGCATCGCCGCCATGGTCGAGATCGCCCTCCTGAGCATGGTGCTGCGCTGACGCATAGAGAGAAATATTTACGGAATCGCTGATAAAATGAGGTCTGCCAGATTGGCGTAGATTTTTTGTCCGATTGAGGCAGCAAACCGGACGCATAGCGAGGGCTATGTGGAGGATTTGCTAACGAAAAGCGGGCGAAAAAGATACGTCAAGATGGCTGTGCCGAATTTATCAGTGCTTCCCTAATAAAAAGGCTGCTGCACGAAGCTTCGAATTTCGTGCAGCAGTCCTTTTTTTGCCCCTTCCACCGCTTGCTGACCTGTCCAAGAAGCAAGCCCATAGGGCGCAGCTGATTGGGAAACAGGTCGTATGCGAAAACGTCCCAAGAACACGAGCGTTAGCGACGTGTGATTGGTTGACGTTGACCGCTCGCGGTCCCCCTTCCCCGTGATAACGGGGAAGGCTTAGGATAACGGTATATAAGCCTTACGTAGAGGCGTAACTGCAATACTCCTAAGCAAACCTTAGTGGAGCAAGCGGATATAGTGCGCGGTACGCCCCGACGGATTTCGCCCGTTCAAGCGAAGCGCGTTAAGAAATTCGTCGGTATTTAAGCGTACAAGCGCACGACCGCTTGCGAACGAGGTGTTTGCGTGGAGTGTGCAGTCCTAGCCCCCTTCACCGTCTCACTTCATCAGTGAGCCCTCATATTTCAGCGTGGCGAAGTAGTCGTCAATGGTCTGAGGACGGCGGATCAGCTCGATGCTGCCGTCCATGCGGCGCAGGAGCTCCGCGCAGTGGAGCTTTGCGTTGTAGTTGAATCCCATCGCACTGCCGTGCGCCCCCGTATCGTGGATGATGAGGATGTCGCCGATGTCGATCTTCGGCAGGGCGCGGTCAATGGCAAATTTGTCGTTGTTCTCGCAGAGCGATCCCGTCACATCATAGACGTGGTCGGCAGGTGCATTCTCCTTGCCGAGGATGGTGATGTGATGATAGGCGCCGTAGATCGCAGGGCGCATGAGGTTCGCCATGCAGGAGTCGAGTCCGATGTACTTCTTGTACGTGTCCTTCTCATGGAGCACGGTGGAGACGAGCCAGCCCGCATCACCCGTGATGCCGCGTGCACTCTCCGTACGGATGCCGACATCGCCGAGCCCGGCGGGGCGCATGATCTCATTGTAGAGCCTTTCGATGCCCGCACCGACGGCGTCATAGTCGATGCCGTCCTGCTCGGGGCGGTACGGGATGCCGAAGCCGCCGCCGAGGTTGACAAACTCAACGTGGATGCCGAGTTTTTCCTTCAGCTCCGCCGCCAGCTCGAACATGAGGCGCGCCGTGAGGAGGAATGCCTCCGTGCGCAGCTCGGCAGAGATCACCATCGTGTGCACGCCGAACCGCTTCACGCCCATCTCAAGGGCGCGCCGATAGCCCTCGAACATCTGCTCACGCGTGAGCCCGTATTTTGCCTCGACGGGCTTTCCGATAATATCGTTGCCCTCGACGAGGTTGCCGGGGTTGTAGCGGAAGCAGAGGAGGTTCGGCAGGCCGGCGTGCTCCGCCATATAGTCAAGGTGACTGAGGTCATCGAGGTTGATGACGGCACCGAGCTCGATCGCCTTCTGGAACTCCTCATACGGCGTATCGTTCGAGGTGAGCATGATCTCCTCGCCCTTGACGCCCGCTGCGGCAGAGATAATGAGTTCGGGGGTGCTGCTGCAGTCCGTGCCCGCGCCGTCCTCATGCAGAATCTGAACAATGCGCGGATTTGGCAGTGCTTTTACGGCAAAGTGCTCACGGAAGCTCGGCGCCCATGCGAATGTCTCGCGCAGACGGCGGAAGTTCGCACGGATCTTTGCCTCGTCGTAGAGATGAAACGGGGTCGGGTACCGCTCGATGAGACGCAGCGTCTCCTCCTTCGTGAGCGGAAATTTCTTCTCATTCATATTATTCTCCCTTGGTGTAAATCCCTCTTCCCCCATAGCTGTGAGAAAGATATATATATGAAGTTCCGTTATTATAGCAATGAAAAATCCTCTCTGTCAAATGTATCCCTTGACGAACGGCGTGCGCTCCCGTATAATGTGGACTATATTTTTCATAGGCATTATCTAAGGGGGTATATCCATGAGATTCGGAGGAAAAGCCTTGCGTCTTGCCGCTGCACTCGTCGGCACGGCTCTTCTTGGCTCGGCACTTGCCGGCTGCGGAGGAAATACGGCGAACTCGGACGAGATCCGCATCGGCGCAAACTTTGAAATGACCGGCAACACGGCGAACTACGGCACATCGACGCTCGAAGGGCTGAAGCTCGCGATCAAAGAAGCCAATGATGCCGGCGGCATCAATGGCAAAAAGATCACCCTCGTTGAGGCGGACAACAAGTCCGAAGCGGCAGAGTCCGTCAATGCAGCGACAAAGCTGATCTCCGACGATCATGTCCGCGCCATCGTAGGCCCTGCGACAACCGCAAACGTCATCGCCGAGTCACAGATTGCGGCGGACAACAAGATCCCCGTCATCGCCCCGGATGCAACGGCCGTGGACGTCACGGTCGAGAATGGTCAGGTGAAGCAGTGGATCTTCCGCAGCTGCTTCATCGACCCGCAGCAGGGCGATGTCATGGCGAAGTTTGCCCTCGATACACTGAAAGCAAAGACGGCGGTCATCTACCTCGACAATTCGACGGACTATTCCAAGAGCCTCGCACAGGTCTTTGAGAAGGTCTTCACCGCCGGCGGCGGCAAGGTGCTCATGACCGAGGCATTCCTGGGCAAGGATCAGGACTTCAAGGCGACGCTGACGCGTCTGCGCGAGGCGAATGCAGATGTGATCTTCGTCCCCGCCTACTATGAGGAAGTCGGCAAGATCGTCAAGCAGGCGCGTGAGATCGGCATCACAGCACCCATCATCGGCACGGACGGCTGGGATGATCCAAAGGTCGCCGCACTCGCAGGAGCGGATGCGCTGAACAACACGTACTTCAGCACACACTACTCCGACAAGGATGAGTCAGTGCGCCCCTTCATCGATGCCTATCAGAAGGAATACGGCCACATGCCGAACGTCTTTGCTGCCCTCGGCTATGACGCCGGCAAGCTGCTCGTTGATGCGCTGAAGCGTGCAGGCTCCGACGATCCCGAGGCGCTGCGCAAAGCCCTCGAGGAGACAAAGGACCTCATCGTCGGCACGGGCACGATCACGATGGATGCAAACCACAACCCGATCAAGCAGGCAGTCATCCTCGAGAATAAGGATGGCGACCGCGCGGTGGTCGCAAAGATCATGCCGAGCGCAAACTAATCTGCACAGAAACGTTCAAAGAGCCGCATCCTGCGGCTCTTTTCATCATCTCAGGGAGGTTTTTCTATGGAGGTACTGCAACAGATTCTGCAGCAGCTCATCAACGGGATTTCGCTCGGCAGCATCTACGCGCTGATCGCTCTCGGCTATACGATGATCTACGGCATCATCAAGCTCATCAACTTCGCCCATGGCGATATCTACATGGTCGGGGCATACCTCGGCTTCTACGCGATCACGCTCGGGATCCCCGTTGTGCCGGCGATTCTCATCTCCATGGCGGTCACGTCCCTGCTCGGTGTCGTGGTGGAGCGGCTGGCCTACCGTCCGCTGCGCCACGCGCCGCGCATTTCCGTGCTCATCACGGCAATCGGCGTGTCTTTCCTCCTCGAGTACGTGATGATGGCGATTGTCTCACCGACGCCGCGCACGTTCCCCGCCACACTCAGCGACGTGTCGTTTGACCTCGGCGGGCTCATCATCAGCGGCCAGCAGATGCTCATCATGGGCGTCACCCTCCTGCTGATGCTCATCCTCACCTACATCGTCCGCTCGACAAAGATCGGCAAGGCGATGCGTGCCGCCTCCTACGATACGGAAGCGGCACAGCTCATGGGGATCAATGCGAACCGCATCATCTCGATCACGTTTGCCATTGGCTCGGCGCTCGCCGCTGTTGCAGGCGTACTCATCGGCATCTACTACAACTCGATCGATCCGCTCATGGGCATCATGCCCGGCATCAAGGCGTTCGTCGCGGCGGTGTTCGGCGGCATCGGCATCCTGCCGGGCGCCGTCGTCGGCGGCATCGTTCTCGGCATTGTCGAGGCGTTTATCTCGGGGCTCGGCTTCTCCATGTTCCGCGATGCAGCGGCTTTCGCCATCCTGATTCTCGTCCTGCTCATACGCCCTGCGGGCATCTTCGGCAAGAATGTTAAGGAAAAGGTCTAAGGAGGGGTGACGATGAATCCATCAACGAAAAATGATCTCAAAATGCTCGTCTTTGCCCTCATCATTTACGCCGTCATCATGGGACTGACGAGTGCGGGGATGCTGAACGCCTTCTGGCAGCTCAATCTCATCTTCGCGGGCATCAACATCATCCTTGCGGCGAGCCTCAACCTCATCAACGGCTACACGGGACAGTTTTCCCTTGGGCACGCGGGCTTTATGGCGATCGGTGCCTATGTCGGCGTCGTGCTCACAACGAATTTCCACCTGCCCTTTGCGGCGGCACTCCTCGCGGGCGGCGCTGCGGCAGGACTGCTCGGCGCTCTGATCGGTCTGCCGACGCTGCGTCTGCGCGGCGACTATCTCGCCATCGCGACCCTGGGACTTGGCGAGATCGTCCGCATCATCATCATCAACGTTCCCTATGTCGGCGGTGCGGCAGGATTCAAGGGCATCCCGCACCTCACGAACTTCACATGGGTGTTCTTCCTCATGCTGGCCACGCTTTGCATCATCAAGAACTTTGTAAACTCCCGCCACGGCCGTGCCTGCCTCGCCATCCGTGAGAACGAGATCGCGGCGGAGTCCATGGGCATCAACACGACGAAATACAAGGTGCTTGCCTTTACCATCGGCGCATTCTTTGCGGGCGTGGCGGGCTGCCTTTTCGGGCACAACATGTACATCCTCAGCCCCGCATCCTTTACCTTCATGCAGTCGTTCAATATCCTCATCATGGTCGTCATGGGCGGTCTCGGCTCGATGACGGGATCGATCGCGGGCGCACTTGTCGTGACCTTCCTCTCGGCGGCTCTCGCGAGCTTCCCGAATGCGCGCATGATCATCTATGCGCTCGCGCTCATCCTGCTCATGTTCTACCGTCCGCAGGGCCTCTTCGGCTACGTTGAGGTCACGGCGATGCAGCCGCTGCGCCGCTTCTTTCGGAAGGGAGGAGAAGCATAATGGCAAAAAACCTGCTCTCAGCAACGGATGTCTCCATGGTCTTCGGCGGACTCAAAGCGGTCGCCGACTTTAACATGCACATCAAATACGGTGAGCTGATCGGACTCATCGGACCGAACGGCGCCGGCAAGACCACTGCGTTCAATCTCCTTACGGGCGTCTACCATCCCACGACAGGCGAAATCCTATTCAAGGACAAGAGTATCGTCGGACTCTCTCCCTACCAGATCACGGCACGCGGCATCGCCCGCACGTTCCAGAACATCCGCCTCTTTGGCGAGCTCTCCGTCCTCGACAACGTCAAGATCGCCTATCACTGCCACATGAACTACGGTCTCATCGAGGCGATACTGCGCGTCGGACGCTATCGCACGGAGGAGGATAAACTCACAGAGGAGGCACATCGTCTGCTCGAGATCTTCCATCTCGACGGCATGGCGCAGGAGAAGGCGAAGAACCTCCCCTACGGAGCACAGCGCCGTCTCGAGATCGCGCGTGCCCTCGCGGCACAGCCGTCCCTCCTGCTCCTCGACGAACCGGCGGCAGGCATGAACCCGCAGGAAACGATCGAACTCATGGAGATGATCCGCTGGGTGAAGAAGGAGTTCGGCATCACGATTCTCCTGATCGAGCACGATATGTCACTTGTCATGGGCATCTGCGAGCGCATCTACGTGCTCGAGTACGGTGCAATTATCGCAAACGGCACGCCGGACGAGATTCGGAAAAACCCCGAGGTCATTCGCGCGTATCTGGGGTCGGAGGAATAATCATGGCAAACGAAGCAACACAGCCGCAGAACGGCACCCCCATGCTCCGCATCGCGGATCTCAACGTCTACTACGGTGCAATCCACGCACTGAAGGGCATCTCGCTTGAGGTGCATCAGGGGGAGATCGTCACCCTCATCGGTGCAAACGGTGCGGGCAAGTCCACGACGCTGCGCACGATCTCGGGGCTGATCGCTCCGAAGAGCGGCGCTGTCGACTTTGAGGGTCAGGGCATCGCGGGGCTCGGCGCCCACGACATCGTACGCCGCGGCATCTCACAGGTGCCCGAGGGGCGGCGCATCTTTGCCGATATGACCGTCCTCGAGAATCTCGAGCTCGGTGCCTTCATCCGCAATGACAAGGACGGCATCGCGAGCGACATGGAGATGGTCTTTACGCGTTTTCCGCGTCTGAAGGAGCGCATCTCCCAGCAGGCGGGCACGCTCTCGGGCGGTGAGCAGCAGATGCTCGCCATGGGACGCGCACTCATGAGCCGTCCGCGTCTCCTGCTCCTCGATGAGCCGTCGATGGGGCTTGCGCCGCTCCTCATCAAGGAAATCTTCTCCATCATCGTTGACATCAACAAGGCGGGCACAACCATCCTGCTCGTCGAGCAGAACGCCAATATGGCGCTCTCCATCGCAAACCGTGCCTACGTTCTCGAGACGGGACGCATCACGCTCTCGGGCGGCGCAAAGGATCTCGCGGCGAGCGAGGAGGTACGCAAGGCCTATCTGGGCGGATAAGAAAAGAAGGAAAACACGCCCTAAAGCGCGAATATTACAGTAATATACAAATTCATCCCTGCAAGGAGGAGCATTATGTTTGTTGCCAACTGCATGACCAAGAACCCCATCACCATTGCCCCCGATGTGGGGATCGACGAGGCGGCAAAGATCATGGACAAGGGGCATTTCCGCCGCCTGCCTGTCGTCGAGCACGGAAAGCTCGTCGGCTTCTTCACAAACCGCGACCTCCTGCGTGCCTCGCCTTCGGCAGCAACCACGCTCGACCGCTTTGAGCTGCGCACCCTGCTCTCGAAGATCAAGGTCGCCGACGTCATGCAGAAGAACGTCATCACCGTGACCGACACAACGACGATCGAGGAAGCGGCGCTCATCATGGCGCGCGAAAAGATCGGCGGCATGCCCGTCCTCTCCGAGATCGGCAAAGTCGTCGGCATCATCTCCTCCACGGATATCTTCCGCGCCTTCGTCACCATCATGGGACTCGACAGCGGCAAGACGCGCCTGACCATCGCGGTCACCGACCGCAAGGGCGTCCTCCGCGACATTGCCACCATACTCGCCGATCTTGACATCAGTATCGACAGCATGGTCACCATCCCCCAGCCGAGCGGCACCTACGACATCATCATCCGCGCCGACATACCGGATGTGGAGACAGTCAGGGAGCGTCTCGCGGCAAAGGGCTTCAACGTCAGCCACGTCACACAGATCGGGTGACCTTCTCTGCAGCAAAGGCCTGCCATTCGGAATACGCTTCCGAATGGCAGGCCTTTTTGTCACTCGATCACATGTCCATCTGTCCCAATCAAGATGAGCTGTGCACCCGGAATCTCCGAGAGGAGGCTGCGCCCACGCTCCGCGCCCATGACGAAGATTGCCGTCGAGAGCATATCCGAGAGCTGTCCCTCATGCCCTGCCCACGCGGTCCCCGCCATCGCATTCTGCGGCAGAATGACGGTGACGGACGCGAGTCCCGTCTCTGCGGGATAGCCCGTGCGCGGGTTGACGAGATGGTGATACCGCCGCCCCTCGCAGAGGAAATACCGCTCATCGTCGCCCGATGTGGAGAGCATGGCATCCGAGAGCTGCGCCGCCGCAGCGAGATCGCTGCGGCTTTCCCCGCGCGGATTGCGGATGCCGATATGCCACGGCTCCCCCTCCGCATTCACGCCGCACGCGAGAATCGAGCTGCTGCCGAGATCGGCAAGAGCATTCACTGCGCCGCCTGCCGCCCAGCTGCGCGCGATGCCGTCGAGTGCCAGCCCCTTGATGAGTGCGCCGCGGTCGATCTTCATCCCCGCGCGCAGAAGCCGCACCTCCGTGTGATCTCCATCATCAGCGGCACGCTTTCGCAGCTCAAGCGCATGCCAATCGACATGTGCGCGCGCCGCGGCGACCTCCTCCGCCGTCGGCGGATACTGCGCGGCACGCGCCGCATCCCACAGCTCCGTCAGCGTGCCCGAAGTGATATCAAACGCGCCGTCCGACTGGCGCGCCATCTCCTGCGCAAGGGCAAGCGTCTCATAGAGCCCGGACGGCACCTCCGTCCATTCCCCCGTTCCTGCCGCCGCCTCCACACGGGCGAGCACCGCACCGTCCGCATCCTCCTCCGTCGCCGTGAGCACCGCCATCCCGTCCCGCAGCGCCGCCTGCGACGTGATCTCATCCGCACGCACGGTCAAACGTGCCACCGTCCCCATCACGATCCGCGTCTCCTCCGCCGTCACATCCCCCCCGCACCCGCCGAGGAAGAGTGCCATGCCGAGCAGAAGAACAAGGGGCGACTTGAACAACCGGAAAAACTTTTGTATCATATATAGGATTCCTTTCTTCAGCGGCGATATCGTATGATCATCCTTCTGCACCAATATATCGAAGCAAGAGAGCACCATGTTCCTAAGTGAACCTTAGCAGAGCAAGTGCCTCTGTGCAGCATGCAGAAACAGCAGACGATATTCACGCCGCAGTTCAATCCTCCGAGGTGACCCATGCCATCCAGATTTCATGAAATTCTCCGTTTCCTCCTCGTCGGGGGCGGCTGCTTTCTGCTCGACTACGGACTGCTCTACATCCTCACAGAGTATGCAGGGCTCTACTATCTCCTCTCGTCGGGGATCTCCTTCAGCATCTCCGTCTTTGTCAACTATCGTCTCTGCCTCATCTACGTCTTTCATGGCGCATCCGCCGAAACGCACCGCGCGAAAATCCTCTTCTTCGGTTCGAGCATCGCAGGACTTGCCCTCAACCAGCTCCTCATGTGGGTGCTCGTCGACGGACTCAGCGTCTACTACATGCTCGCCAAGATCATTGCCGCCGGCATCGTCACCGTGTGGAACTACGTCCTCAAGCGCCGTGCCCTGCGCAGCTAAGGAAGTACTGATATCTTGGGAAGCACTGATAAATTCGGCACGACCATCTTAGGGAAGTACTGATAAACTCAGCACCGCCGTCTTAGTACATCTTTTTCGCCCTGTCTGTGTCGACAAATCCTCCACATAGCCTCTGCTATGCGTCCGGTTTGTCTCCTTGACAGGACAAAAAATCTGCACCAATTCGACGGACTTTATTTTATCAGTACTTCCCAGCGCATCTTTTTCGCCCGCTTATCGCCCGCGATCCTCCACATAGCCCTCGCTATGCGTCCGGTTTGCTGCCTCAATCGGACAAAAAATCTACGCCAATCTGGCATACCTCATTTTATCAGCGATTCCCTTGTATTCTAACAACATCCCGCGCGCTGCGCAAGCACGGGAATGCCGGCATACTGTCAGTTCTGATGCAGCAGCACACACGCAGCCTCCGTTCACAGCACGCCCACCGCCGCATAGCCCCTCCCCTGCTCTGTCAGGGGAGCTTTTTTATGCCATTTTAGCCCTTATGCTCCGCAATATTCAGTAAAGTACTTCTTTTATCCAAAAAGAAGGAGTTCTTTCTCCAAGAACGAAATAGGAATCTATTATAGGATTTATTTATAATTGAAATAGATTCTATGTATCATTAGGAGGGAAAAGCAATGGCAATGGAAATCTCACGCCGCACCTTTATCAAGGGAACAGCAGCGGCGGGCGTTGTCCTCATGTCCGGTGCCTATCTCGGCTGCGGGGGAAAGAACATCCCGGAGCAGGTACGGCGCGGCGACG
Organism: Selenomonas sp. oral taxon 136; assembly: GCF_001554015.1. Classification (NCBI taxonomy): domain Bacteria; kingdom Bacillati; phylum Bacillota; class Negativicutes; order Selenomonadales; family Selenomonadaceae; genus Selenomonas; species Selenomonas sp. oral taxon 136. Next base: position 1,542,411 of record NZ_CP014239.1, on the reverse strand, counting down.
TGACCTATGACGTGCTCGTCATCGGCAGCGGCGGTGCAGGGATGCGTGCAGGACTCGCGGCAGCTCAGAACAAGGATCTGAAAGTCGCTGTCCTGACGAAGCTCGTCCCGACGCGCTCGGCATCGACGATGGCGCAGGGCGGCATGAACGGCGTGACGGGCGTCACCGACCCTAATGACAGTATCGAGTCGCACACATTCGACACGATCAAGGGCGGCGACTATCTATGTGATCAGGACGCAGTCGAGTATTTCGCGGAGAACGCGGGCAAAACCATCTTCGAGATGGACTACATGGGCTATCCGTACAACCGTCAGAAGGATGGTCACTTCCATCAGCGCAAGATGGGCGGCTCATCCTATCCGCGTGCAGCATACTTCGAGGATCGTGCGGGACACGCCATGGTGCACGCACTCTTCGAACAGTGCCTTGCACACAATATTGATTTCATCTCCGAGTGCCAGATGCTCGAGATCAGCATGACGGACGCCGGCAAACTCGCGGGCATTGTCGCGATGGATATGCGCTCGGGCGACCTCATCGGCATTCCCGCAAAAACGATCATCATTGCCACAGGCGGCTACGGCCGTGCCTACTGGGTGCGTACCTCCAATCCGTATAGCTCGACGGGCGACGGCATCGTCGCAGGCATGAACGTCGGGATCCCGTTCAAGGATCCCGAAATGGTGCAGTTCCATCCGACAGGTCTCTCCGTCAACGGCGTTCTGCTCTCCGAGTCCAGCCGCTCCGAGGGCGCACAGCTCTTCAACAAGAACGGCGAACGCTTCATGTCGAAATATGCCCCGGAGAAGATGGAGCTCGCGACGCGCGACATTGTCGCACGCGCCATCGCCACGGAGATCGAGCAGGGACGCGGCATCGGCGAGGGGCTGACTGCCGGCGTCTACCTCGACTTTACAAAGATCCCGCCCGAGCGCATCCACGAACGCCTCGGGCAGGTCTACGGCCTCGCAAAGCGTTTTGCGGGCGTTGATATTACGAAGGAGCCTGTCCTCATCAGCCCGACCTGCCACTACTCCATGGGAGGCCTTGAGATGGCCGACTACAAGACGGGCGCGACGCGCATCCCCGGCATCTTTACGGCGGGCGAGTGCAGCTGCGTCTCCGTCCACGGTGCGAACCGCCTTGGGGCAAACAGTCTCTCCGAGGTGCTCGTCTTTGGCAAGACGGCAGGCGAGGGTGCCGCCGCTTACGCCAAGGAACACAGCTACGAGGGCACACAGGATCAGCTCGCTGCAGCGTGCACGAAGTGGAAGGATCACTTTGACAAGGTGACCGCACGTCCGCACACGACGAACCGCACGGTTCCCGAGATCCGCGATGCCATGGTCAACACGATGTGGTACAAGGCGGGCGTGTTCCGTGACGGTGCGCAGCTCGAAGCAGCATCGAAGGAACTGCGTGCGCTTGAAGAGGACTACAAGAACTGCTATGTCGGCGACAGCTCCCATGTCTACAACACAGCATTCGAGCAGTATGTCGAGCTCGGCAATCTCCTGCAGATCTCCCATGCCATCGTGCAGGGCGCGGCGGCACGCAAGGAGAGCCGCGGCGGACACTCGCGCCGCGATTTCCCGAAGCGCGACGATGTGAACTTCCTCAAGCATACGCTGATCTACAAGCAGCCCGACGGGAAGTACACGGCGGAGTACAAGGACGTCGTCATCACGAAGTATCCGCCAAAGGAAAGGAAGTATTGACATGGACGCAACACTCAAAATCCATCGCTATGTCGAGGGCAAATCGTGGGTGGACACGTTCACCGTGCCGCGCTCCACAGGACTTACTGTTCTCGGCGCACTGACCTACATCAAGGAGCAGCAGGATCCGACGCTCTCCTTCACCTGCTCCTGCCGTTCGAGCATCTGCGGCGCATGTGCCGTGCGCGTCAACGGCAACGCCGAGCTCTCCTGCGAAGTGCTGATTGACGACCTCACGGCACGCTATCAGAGCGACGAGCTCACGATCGAGCCGCTCGGCAACTTCCGCGTGATCCGCGACCTCATCGTCGACTGGGATCCAAAATACGCGCGCCTCAAAAAGGTAAAACCCTCCCTCCATCCGAAGGACGAGTTCACGGCGGAAACGGGCTGTCTCCAGTCCCCCGAGGACTTCAACAAGTACAAAAAATACGCAGGCTGCATTCTCTGCGGATCCTGCGTCTCCGAGTGCAACAAGAACACACTGAATCAGGACGACTTCCTCGATCCCTTTGCCTTCGTCAAGGCGGAGAAGCTCGTCGCCGACTCGCGCAGCAAAAGCCCCGAGGAGCATCTGAAGGCCGTCATCGAGGCCGGGCTGTGGCGCTGCTTCAACTGTCAGGAGTGCACGGCAAAATGTCCGAAGGGGCTCGACCCCGCCGGTGCCATCGAGAAGCTGAAGGCAGAGACCTTTAAGCATCACCTCGACGACAACGTCGGTGCACGCCACGCAAAGGCGATCTACGATGACATCCAGACCTCCGGCACGCTTGATGAGTCGAAGCTCAACATCAAATCCGAGGGATACCTCATGTCGAGCCTGCGCCTGCCGATGGCACTGCGCCTCATGAACGTCGGCAAGATGGATCCGCTCGCCAAGCATCCCGTCAATCCCGAGATCAAGACCATCGACGCCATTGTCAAGGCGGCGGAGAACGCCGATAAGGAGGACGCATAATGAAATACGCACTATTCCCGGGCTGCGTCCTCGACGGCGCGGCAGCCGAGGCATATACCTCGCTCAAGAAGGTCTGCGAAAAGCTCGGCATTGAGATCGAAGAAATCCCGAACTGGACGTGCTGCGGCGCATCCCACGGGCAGGGCGTGAACGACCTCGCCATGCTCGCCATAAACGCACGCAACATCTCCATCGCAGAGAATATGGGACTCCCCATCCTCACTGTCTGCAATACCTGCACGCTGCAGCTGCGCACGGCAAAATACCGACTCGACCATGAGCCGGGGCTGAAGGACAAGGTGAACGCCATCCTGGAGGAAGCAGGTCATCCGTACGCATATCAGGGGACGAGCGACATCACGCATTTCCTCTGGGTCCTCGATGAGCATCCCGAGGTGCTCGACGGAAAGATCACGGACGCACTGCAGGGGACAAAGGTCGCCTGCTACTACGGCTGCCACATTCTGCGCCCGAAACCGCAGATGCACTATGAGGAAGGCGACTATCCCGAGTCCTTCGAGCGTCTCGTACGCCGTCTCGGGGGGGAGCCGGTCTGGTTCGATGCGGGGCGCAAGTGCTGCGGCTTTCACGCACAGTTCACCGCCGAGCACGACGTGCTGACCGTCACGGGACAGATCGCCGCAAGTGCGGCACACGCAGATGCCGATCTCATCGCCACCCCATGCCCGCTCTGCCAGATGCAGCTCGATATGTACGGACCCGAGGGACGCGACGCGGTCCGCGGTGAGACCGACATGCCCATCCTCCACCTGCAGCAGCTCGTCGGGCTCGCACTCGGCATGACACAGGAAGAGATCGGTTTCAATCGCCACGTCTTCGGACGCGATAAGCTGAAAGTCGGTGCGTAAAGCATCTTCTTTCGATTAGTAAACAGAATGGTTTTTTTCGAATAAGAATTCCCCCGATCAGACACGTCCTACTGCGATATCAACATTGTATACAGGACAATGGAAATCATCGTGATCGGGGGATTTTTCTTGTTATTCCCATATAATCATAATTTAATACTACGAAATACAGGAATTTGTTTATTATAATAGAATATAAATAACGATTTCACTCCTATAAATTTAATTCAATAGATAAAATTGTCTTGCTATTTTGTCTGTTTTGCGTTACACTGAACGCAAAGGATGGACGCTACATTGAATCGCAGATATATGAGCGTTTCTATTTTCATCTGCGTAAAGGGAGTGAATATCATGTTTCTGGAGGAGCGTCAAGAGCTCATCGTCCGCATGGTGGAGCGTGACGGCAAGGTTAAGGTCAAGGAGCTCAGCGCCAAATTCAAAGTCACCGAGGACTGCATCCGCAAGGATCTCGGGTCACTGGAGCGGCAAGGACGCCTCAAGCGCACCTACGGTGGTGCTGTGAAACTGACCCAAAGCGTTCACATGATCGAGGTAAGCCGTCATCGTCACATGGATGTCGAGGCAAAGCGGCGCATCGCGCAGGCAGCTGTCTCTCTCATCCATGACAAGGATATGGTCTTCCTCGACGTGTCCACGAGCAACCTTGCCATTGCAGAACTGCTCATGAAGAGCGACCGTGATTTGACCGTTGTCACGAACATGGTCGATGTGCTCGGCGTCCTGGCACGCAATCCCCGCATCGAGCTGATCTTTGCCGGCGGGCAGATCAACCGCGGACGTGACGGATTCTGGGGCGGTATGACGCAGGACTTCATCGGAAAGCTGAAGCCCGATATTGCCTTTGTCGGCGCCGTCGGCGTCAACGTTAAGGCAAACAGTGTCTCCACCTACGACATCGACGACGGACTCAACAAGGCAACCATTATCGCACGCAGCAAGCGTTCCTACGTACTCGCGGAGGCGCGCAAGCTCGCTGCGGACGGCAACTATGACTATGCACCGCTCAATTCCCTGTCGGGGCTCGTCACGGATACGGAACCACCATCCGACATTCGTGCCGCTGCCGCAGACCTGGGGGTTGATGTCGTACTTCCGTAACATCTCTCATTGATCGGACAGAACCGAGACGGGCTTGCCGTCTCGGTTTTCTTGTGCGAAAATATAGGAAACACTGATAAAATGAGGTCTGCCAGATTGGCGTAGATTTTTTCGTCCGAACGAGGTGGAAAACCGGACGCAGAGTGGTGCTCTGTGGAGGATTTTCCGCCGAAGTGCGGGCAAAAAAGATGCGTCAAGATGGTTGTACCGAATTTATCAGTGCTTCCTATAGTTACGGTGCGTGCTCCTCGCAAACACTTCGCTGCACAGGCGGTCGTACACTTATCTGCCTAAATACCTGCGGATTCCTAAACGCGCTTCGCTTGAACGGCAGAAATCCGCAGGGGGCAAAACGTGTGCTTTTCCCGCCTGCTCCACTAAGGTTTGCTGCAGAGCACTGCACGGTGCAGGGTGAATAACCTCGATGAAAGGTTGGGGAAAACCGTAAACATACAAGGGGAAACGATTGATTGATTTACTGAAACACTGTACGCTCTGCCCGCGGCGCTGCGGCGTCGACCGCACGGCAGGCAGGCGCGGGTTCTGCGGCGCAGGGCGGCTGGCGTGCGTCGCGCGCACGATGCTGCACACATGGGAGGAGCCATGTCTTGTGGGAGCGCACGGCGCAGGGGCGGTGTTCTTCGCCCACTGCACACTCCGCTGTGTCTACTGTCAGAACTACGAGATCAGCCACGAGGGACACGGCAGAGAGATGACGGAGGAGGAGCTTGCGGCGGCGTTTCTCACGCTGCAGGCGCAGGGCGCCGCAACCCTCGATCTCGTGACGCCGACGCACTACACGCCGCAGATTCTCACCGCACTCGCGCGTGCACGATCAGAAGGGCTGACCCTCCCTGTCGTCTGGAACACGGGCGGCTATGAGACGGAGGAGAATATCGCACGCCTCGCGGGAGTGGTGGATATCTACCTGCCCGATCTCAAGTACAACGCGGAGGAGAGCGGACGGCTCTACTCTGCTGCTCCCGATTACGCAGCAGCCGCATTTGTCGCGCTCCGTGCCATGGTCGAGCAGGTCGGCGCACTGCAGTTTGCCGCGGACGGACGGCTCCTGCGCGGCGTCCTCGTCCGTCATCTCGTCCTGCCGGGACACCGTCACGAGAGCATCGCCCTCGTACGGCGTCTCTGGAAGGCGTTCGGTGAGTGCATACAGCTCAGTCTCATGCGGCAGTATACCCCGCTCTATCGCGCGGCGGAGTTCCCGCCGCTCCACCGTCGGCTCACGACCTTCGAGTACGAGTCCGTCGTCGATGCCGCACGTGATCTTGGCATGACGCAGGTCTACGTGCAGGGTGCGGAGGCGGTCGGCACAGAGTACGTACCCGACTTTAGATAATGGATTCTTGTGCCCCTACCCCTGTGATCTCTCCCCCTCCCCGTGACCACGGGGGAGGCTTTCGTTTAGGGAATCACTGATTCCCCCTCACCGCAGGCCGCGTACCATCGCCTTGCGGAGGAGGTCGACGGGGAGCATCGTTGCGGCGAGGAGGAAGGCGAGCACCCAGCCGCCTGCATGGATGGGCGTGCAGCTGAACATTGCACCGATCCACGCGCCGACCTCATGCGGGAAAAGCGGTGCATTGATGATGGCCGCCATGATGAGGACGATGCCGCCCCAAACCCGCAGAAATCCCGGATTTGCCCCGAGATCGCGGAAGATGCCGAAGCCGCTCGACCGCACATTGAACCCGTTCATCAGCGAGGCCAGCACGAACAGCAGGAAGTACGCCGTGTACTGCTCCGACTGCCCCGCAAAGCATGCGGCAAAAACTGGCTGTGTGAGGAAGGCAAAGCTGAGCAGCACCAGCCACGTCCCCATCCAGAGAATCTGTGCTGCCATCGCGGGGCTGATGATGCTCGCGTCGCGGCGGCGCGGCTTCTCGTGCATATAGCTCTCATGGGCGGGCTCGTTGCCGAGCATGATCGCCCCGAGACTGTCCATGACGAGGTTGATGAAGAGCAGATGCGTCACGCGCAGCGGCTCCATGATGCCGAAGAACGGCGCGAGTGCGCTGACGACAACGGCGGCAATGTTGATGACGAGCTGAAAGCGGCAGAACTTCAGGATGTTGTTGTAGATCGTGCGTCCATAGAGGATCGCGTCCTTGATTGAGCGGAAATTATCGTCGAGGATAACGATGTCGCCCGCATCCCGCGCCGCCTCCGTGCCGCTCCCCATCGCAAAGCCGACATCGGCGCGCCGCAGGGCAGGCGAGTCATTGACCCCGTCTCCCGTCATGCCGACGACGAGATTCATCTGCTGTGCGAGGCGCACGATGCGCGACTTGTCTGTCGGCAGGGCACGCGCAATCACGCGCAGCTGCGGCAGGACGCGCTGCACGGCAGTATCGTCCATCTGCGCGAGGTCGCTGCTCGTCAAAACGAGCTCCCCGTCCGCACGCAGGAGGCCTGCATCACGTGCGATCGCGACCGCTGTCTCGCGGCGGTCGCCCGTCACCATGACGACCTGGATGCCCGCCGCCTGCACCTCGGCGATCGCCGCACGCGCCTCGGGGCGTACATCGTCGCGAATCGCGGCAAAGCCGATGAGCACGGTGTCCGCATTCACCTCATTCGTGCAGAATGCCGATGCAGAATACCCGAACGCAAGGACGCGCATGGCGCGCGCGGCGTAGGCGTTGATCGTCTCCGTCAGGGCGCCGGCATCGTAGGGTACGACATTTCCCGCCGCATTGAGTGCATACTGTGCGCGGGCAAGGAGCACCTCGGGGGCGCCCTTATAGACGACAACGCCGCGCGCGGGCAGCTCTGCCTGGCTGAATTTATTCACCGAGTTGAACGTCTGCCGCTGCCCCGTACGCGCGTTTTCATCCGCCTGCAGAGCACGATAGTATTTTTTCCCCAATGCATACATAACCGCCTGATCGGTCGGATTCCCGCCGACGACAGTCCCGCTCTCATCGTACATGGAGGCAGTGTTTCTGCCGATGGCAAGCCGCAGCTGCTCCGCGAGCGCCGTCTCTCCCGCGAGGAGATCTGCGCCGTACACCGCACCGTCTGCCGTAAAAAACTCGACCACCGAGAGCCGCCCGCCCGTGATCGTCCCCGTCTTGTCGCTGAAGAGGATGTTCAGCGCACCCGCCGTCTCGATGCCGACGGCACGGCGCACGAGCACGCCGCGCGAGAGCATGCGGCTCGTATTCTGCATCAGGACGATGGAGATCATGAGCGGCAGCCCCTCGGGCACGGCACAGACGATGATGAGGATGGCGAGCGAGACCGCCTCAATCACGTCCACGAGGATCTGTCCCCAGCCGAGGAGGACATACGACTCGATGCCGCCCGCACGCAGGGCGAAGAACATCATGTAGAGCGCGACGATCACGATGCCCGAGATATAGCCGAACGCCGAGATCTGATCGGCGAGCTTGGCGAGCTTGACCTGCAGCGGAGACGCGGGCTCACGCCCCTGCATCTCCGACGCCATCTGCCCCATCACGGTCGCCGTGCCGACACGGCATACCTTCAGTACGCCCTCGCCGTCAAAGACGACGCTCCCGCGAAAGAGCGTCGTGCCATCGACAAAGGTATCCCCCGTCGTCTTCTCCGGAAATGCGGCAGCTGCATCGGCGCACTTATGACACTCCTCCGTTTCGCCGTTCAGCGCCGCGTTGCTCACGCGCAGATCACCGACAATAAGCACGCCGTCGGCGGGGATCTTGTCGCCCCCCTGCAGGATGACGAGATCGCCCGCCACGATCTCATCCACGGGCAGGACATGGAGTCCGCCGTCGCGGCGCAGTTTTGCCCTGTCCTTTGCCGTACGCGCGCGCAGCGCATGGTATTCGCTGTCGCTCGTCAGGCTCGTTCGCGCGGTCACCGTCGCCACAATGAGCACTGTGACAATCGTACCGACCGGTTCATAGATCTCCGCATAGCCGACGAAGTACATCGCGACCATGAGTGCGACCATCACGAGCAGGATGCGGATCATCGGGTCGCGGAAGGTCTCCAAAAACGCCTGCCCGAAGGTCAGCCGCGCCGGCTCCGGCAGAACATTCGCCCCATGGATACGGCGCGAGGCCTCCGCCTCCGCCGTTGTCAGTCCTCTATGCGTCAACGCTGTTCTCCTCCCCGATGCAGCGCCGCCTCACAGCGGCAAACGATCATCTGCACACGGCGCGTACGAAATACACGATAAGGTACGCACTGAGTACAAGTGCCAGACCCTCGCCTGCCCATCCACCGTAAATCGGCGCGATGAAGATCACAAGGCTCACCAATGCGATGCGTGCGGGCTCCTCCCACGACGCATTGGAGCGTTTCTCAACGGCGATCTCAGCGGCCGCCGCGATGCACCTCTGCCAGCGCGTCAGCCAGAGCACAATGCCCGTGACAATCATCGCCGCCGTCATGAGGATCAGCAGCCCCCAGAAAATCTTTACGGCAAAGAGCTCATGATTGTGGATGTGGATGTTCAAGAAGAACGGCGCCGCCTTCATCCATGCCGGCACGGGGACGGTAAGCGGCGTGCCGCCGCCCGCCGGAAGATAGGTCTGCTCGCCCAGCACAAAGTCCGTCGCGCGCACAGGCGGGTCGGCGGTCTGAAAGACGTAGAAGGGATATGATGCCGTCGGCAGCTGCATGGAGATCACATCCCGCGCGGGACTGCTCTCCTCTGCGAGTGCCAGTGCATCTGCGGGACGGAGCGTCTCCGCCTGCTGCTCCTGCGCGGCAAAATGCTCCATCGCCGCAATATGCGCCGTGCGGTGATAGTCCCGCATCCCGACCGAGTAGAGGACGATCACAATCCCGCTCACGCACATGACCGTCGCCCATGTTCCTGCGAAGATCGACGTGATCTTGTGCCAGTCCGACCAAAACACGCGGCTGGTCCTGCGCCGGTGTGTACCGAACGCCATGCTCTTCATCATCGGCAGATAGAGATAAATGCCCGTCACAATGGAGACGACCGAGAGGGCGCACATCAGAGCGAGAAAGTCACGCCCGCCCTCCTCCAGCCCCATGCGGACATGAAGGATGTGCATCGTGTGCATAAAGGTCTGTACACCCTCGGAGCGATAAATGCGTTCCTTGCGGTCAAATGCCGTATGCGTACGCACATCGTACATGATCTGCTCGCCGCCCATGCGCATGTGGGAACGCCCTGCCGCGCCGCCGCGCTCCACGACGCGGAAATAGAGCGTCCCATCCGTATCGTCCGGCGTCACTGCCAGGATATCCTTCGTCGGATACGCCGCACGCACCGCCGCCTCTCCTTCGGGCAGTGCCTGCCAGAGCTCCGCCATCGGCATGGGTTCCCCGCTCTGCGGCATATTCACCGTGTTCCAGGCATTGATCTCCCCGCGAAAGAGCAGCGGCAGCCCCGTCAGCGTCAGCAGCAGCAAAAAGAGCGCACAGATCAGACTTACCCACTGGTGAACAACATAGATTCTTCGCATCGTTTCCTCCTATCCCAATGGCTGCATTATAGCACATCTGCCGAAAAGGGACAGCAAAAAAGACGGCCGCAGCCGTCCTTTTCCTCAGAATCCGATCGCGCGATCAGCCCTCTTCGACCTCGATCAGCGCATACTTTCCATCGTGACGCCCATAGACAATGTTGACCTCCTCCGACTCCGCGTTGCGGAACACGAAGAAATGATGGTTGAGGAGATTCATCTGCATGATCGCCTCCTGCACATCCATCGGCTGGAGCGTGAAACGCTTCGTCTTGACAACGGGGTAGAGCTCATCCTCCTCCGGAATCGGCTGGGCAAACGTCTCGACCGCCTCTGCCTTGAACCCGCCCTGACGGAAACGCCGCGCAAGCTTCGTTTTCTGTTTGCGAATCTGACGCTCAAGCTTCTCGATGACCAGATCAATGGAGCTGTACATATCCTCTGAATGCTCCTCGCCGCGCAGCAGGATACCGCGTGCGACGGGGGCAGTCACTTCCACCTTGTGATGCTTCCCTTCCACAGAGAGCAGAACCGCAATCTCACCGACATTATCGAAGTACTTCGTGATCTTGCCGACGCGCTTTTCCACATAGTCGCGCAGGGCGGGGGTAACCTCGACATTCTTTCCTCGAATCGTGAATGCAGCCATGAAACACAGCCCCTTTCTATCTACGGGAGCAGGAACTCCCTCTTTTACCTGTTTAGTTCGACATAAAGGAGAAAATACCTGCAAAAAAATCACGCTCACTTTGTTAAATTCAGATTTTTCCCAGGATTTTTCTCATCCATCGTCAAAGGAAAAAGCCCGCTGTGTAAGCCGGGCTTTTCAGATTTTTTGTCTTATTCCTTTTTGACCACATTGTCCGCCTGCGGACCGCGTGCACCCTCGACAATGTCGAACTCCACTTCCTGTCCTTCGCTCAGCGTCTTATATCCCTCACCCTGAATCGAAGAAAAGTGGACGAACACATCATCGCCATCCTCGCGGGAGATAAATCCATATCCCTTGTCCGCACTAAACCATTTTACTTTTCCCGTCATGTCGGCTCTCCTTTCCATGATAGAATCATCGTGCAAAAAAGGCAGAATCCTTCCCCATTTACACATAACCTGTCTTTATTATAAAAGCCGCCGAAACATCTGTCAATCATTATCCAAAGTCACAGCGAAGAGCAATTATTCATACTCTTTGACATGCCGCAGATGCATAATCAAAATAGCTGCTGTCTTTCCCTGTGAAAAACAACAGCTTTTCTATCGTTATATTACAGATGGGGAAAAAACTCCGCCACACGCCGCAGCCGCTCCCGTTCCAGCTCCTCCCTGCGGTCAAAGAGTTCCCGATAGACATTCATGTATTCATCAAGGTGCCCTGCGAGAAGCCGATGCTCTGCCACATAGCGGTAGGCATTCTCCGCGAGCGTGCGCCTGAGATCAGCGCGGCGGATCAGGAGATCGAGTTTCTGTGCGAACTCCTTCTGACTGCGGTAGATCAGCCCCGTCTCCCCGTCGCGCACGGTCGCCGCGTAGACCGTCGGCGCGGCGAGCACCGCCGCACCGTTCCCTGCTGCCTCGATGAACTTGAGGTCGGACTTGGCGCGGTTGAACTCCGTATCATTAAGCGGCAGGAGCGCGATGTCCGAGGCGTGGAGTTCCTCCACATAGCGCTCATAGGGGGCAACGACAGATCCATCCTGCGTGCCGCCGACGTATGATTTCTGCTCCGTCCGCAGCTGCTGATAGAATGTGTAGTCCGACACCACGCGAAAATACAGGCGATCTCCATGCCCCTGAATCGCTGCATTGATGCTTGGCATCAGGGGTTCCCAGTCCGCGCGGCGATTCAGCGCACCGAAGAAAATCGTCACCTGCGATGCATTCCCCTCATAGCTGCGCGCGAACGGCAGCTCTGCCAGTTGATTTTCAAAGAGATAGACATAAGGATTAAATTTCCGCAGATAATCGGCCAAATACTTCGTTGAGGTCTGTACCGCAGAAACGGCGCGGAAGAGAAAATAATGATCACGCGCCGCCGCTTCATTCACATTAGGATGATCGTCCATCTCCTGCAATACGATGCTGCCATGTGATACAGCCTCTGCCAGCATCTGCCGCACGTTGGCTGTGGGCATGAGGTTGGCACGCTCAAATAGGATGATGCTGTCATGCATGCTTGTCACATCATACAGTTCAAGCGGCGTATCTTTCGCACTCATACACCCCGTAAGCGAAACGCTGCCGCGCGCGGCGAGCAGATTCAGTGGAGCATCCATCCGCACAGGGGCGCATTCCTCCACACGATTCATCAGAATGACGGAAAATGGAGGCGTCTCCTGCTCGTATGCCTTCCGCAGCGCTGCGGGAACCTGAGGAAGCAGAGTGGCAATCCTGCTGCGCTCCTCTCTAAGCCGTGCAAGGACGGACAGATACTCCTCGTGCTCTGTCAAAAACATGCGTTTATGCCAATATTCTTCGATCAGGCGGCGCCACTCCACACGACTGCGTACGATGACCTCTGCCTGTGCGCCCTCCTGCCCTTCATGGCGGCGGTAGAGACTGAGCGGACGCGCAAAGATGACCGCATCGCCGCACTCCATGAGCTCCAGCCACATGGCACAGTCCGAAATGGTCTGATATCCGCGCACCTCTGCCCGCCAATAGTGGTGCGGGAGATCACTGCGCCGAAAGAGTACAGCAGATGGTTCACCGAGGAAATTCGAGCGATCCATCAGCATTGCCCGCCCGACATCCGCGCCGCGATAACACTCATACAGGCCATGCACCGGCACATTCCCCTGCCATAGTCCAAGATAATTTCCGCCGCCGTCGACCACGCCGCGCAGTGACGTAACCAAGGCAATGCCCGGCTCGCGCAGGAAGGCATCCATCATCCGCGTGATCTTGTCGGGCAGGAGGATATCATCATCCATGCACCACTGTAGATACTCCCCCTGTGCCAGATGCTCGAACGGCATAAAATTCTCCGCCTTTTTCCGCGCCGCGCGATTGCGCACATAGCGGATGCGCACATCGTCCTCGTACGCCTGCATCAGCTCCGCCGTCCGCTCATCCGTGCTGTTGTCACAGACGATGATCTCGATGTTCGGATAGGTCTGTGCGCGTGCAGATTCGAGTGTCTCACGGAAATAACGGGGACGATTATACGTCGGAATCATGATGCTGACGAGCGGCGCACACAGCGCCGCACTGCGACAGGTAGCGCGCACGAGGGCAGGATCCCACGCTCTGCCAATGCCGTCGAGCGCTCTCTGCCAGAGCATCTCCGGCACACCGACGTCTAGCCCCCATCGCTCTATAAGCGGCGCACGCATGGATGTCAGCGTCAGATCCCAGAGCTCGCATTTTCCCGCTGCACGATGGACAACGTATGCTGGAACACGCAGAAGCGTATATCCTGCATAGCGCAAGCGAAACGAGAGATCAATATCGGCGCCGCTGCTCCCCTCAAATGCTTCATCAAACTCGCCGTACTGACAAAATAACGTACGGCGCATGAGGAGTGCAAAGTGTTCGAGAAACAGGCTCTCCGTCGGGTATGGCAAATTCGTTCGTACCCACTGCTCCACCTCTATTTTCTGTGCGCTCATCCGTTCCGCATTCAGATACTGCCATGAAAATATGGTATGGTCCGTAAATGGACCAACCGCAGCGATCTGCGCATCGGGGAGAAGCACCTCCGCCATTTTTTCCAGACCGACTGCGGTGAGGATTACCCCCTCCTGCAGGAAGAGCAGCAGATCGCCCGACGCCGCCTCTGCCCCGCGATTGTTCCATGCAGCAGGATACTCCTCCGCCACAGGGAGAACACGGCAGGGCAGATCATGGAGCTCCGCCCGCACGGCGTCCGCCGCTCCCTGCGGAACGGGGACGATCATCTCCGCCGTAAGATTTGCCGCAGACGCCGCCGCAAGGGCGGACTCCGCCGTCTCCCGCAGATATTCCCCCGCCTCCGTCAGCGTAAGGATAAGGCTGAGTGCGCTCATGATTTCAGCGTGCGCAGGAGCATGAAGTCTGTCTGCCCCATCTTTGCCGCGACCTGGAGAGCCTTTTCCCGTTCGCCAATCTCATGCAGGAGGAGCGCCATATTGCGCAGCGTCACATCACAGCCAGGATCAAGCTCAAGCGCTGCCGTCAGGAGCTCCCGTGCCCCCGCATAGTCATTCTGCACGTATGCCGCACCCGCAAAGGCATTGAGTGCCGCCATCTTCTCGGCGGGGCGGATGGGCTGCGCTAGGATCTGTGCGGCCTGCGCCTTAGCGCTGCCGGAGGACTGAGCTGCCGGTGCGGCCGGAACGGATACGCGCGCGATCGGCGCCGCAGCGGATACAGCCGGCGCAGCGGATACGGTCTGTGCCCCCGGTGCAGCCGGTGCGGGGGCAAGTCCCAGAAGTGCCGCGAGATGGGGGTACGCCGTGCGCGTCTTGTCCTGCGCGAGACGTGCGTCGAGCCCTGCACGCTGCTCGATCTCCGCACGCTGTGCAGCGGTAAGTGCGGCCGCATGTACCGCAAGAATATTCTCATAGATCTTCAGCGCGTCATCTGTCCGGCGCTCACGCTGGCAGATGCGTGCCAGCAGGATGCGCACATCGACATTGCCCGGATCCACCGAGAGGGCATTCGACACCCAGTCCGCCGCGCGTTTGTAGTCGCCCAGTTCAAAGTAGGCACGTGCCACATCAGCGTAGCACTCCTTCGGCGGCTCTCCCTGTGCAAGCGCATCGGCAAAGGCATTGATCGCCTCTGCGTACTTCTCCTTCTTTACGTACGCATGAATCTGCTCTGCCGTAATGATTTTCTTCTCTGCCATCGTCATCGTCCCTTTCATCTGCCGTTTCTCTTCCCGCCGCGCACGTTTTTTGCGTGCACGTTCTGCGCTGTTTCTCTTACGTTTTTTCATGAAGATACCGCTCCCATATCATCTGATACGCTGCTTCCATCGCACGCACATAGCCCATGCCGTTCATCAGCGGAGAGGCGCGCATCATGTGCGGAACAGCCGTCTGCAGTGCACGGAGGAGCTCCCTGTCACGCGCCAGCAAAATGGCTCGCTCGATATACTCCTCTGTGCTGCCCGCAATCAACTCGGAAAGGCCTGCATTGTGCAGGAGGCTCACACCGAACCGTGCACCATGACGCGCCCCTGCCCGCACAACGATAGGAAGCCCCATACAGAGCGCCTCACACGTCGTCCCACCACCCTGGTACGGAAATGTATCCAGAATCACATCCGCATCCAGATAGTCCGCGAGGTAGTCCTTTGACCCCGGCCGCAGCTCAAGCCGCGCCGGATCGATCCCCGCCCGCACGGCGCGCTTCTTCATCCGCGTCAGCGTCTCCTTCAGCGGATGCACATTCTTCAGCAGGAGCCGCGCCGTGGGCACAGCGCGCAGGATCTCCCCCCACGCCGTCAGCATCGCATCCGTGATCTTTGCGAAGTTGTTGAAACTGGCAAAGACGACGTTCTCATGCGGGGTGCGCTGCAGGTGCTCATAGGGACGGAACCGCTCCGACGGGGTAAAGCACAAATGCGTCTGCGGCAGACGCAGAATCTGCTCTGTGAAATTGGCCTCTTCCCCGGGCGGATCACAGAATGGATCACCCAGGAAGTAATCCATCGCAGAGAGGCCCGTCGTATTGAAGTACCCGATGCCTGAGAGCTGTATGGGGGCAGGCTTATACGCCGCAATCATCAGCGTCTTCCCGCCTGCCGAATGTCCCGCCAGATCAAAGAGGATGTCGATCTCATCCGCATGAATACGTGCCGCCGCCTCCTGCGGACGGCACTTGGAGAGATCTGTGTAACCATCCACCATGCCGGCGACCCAATCTGTCGTCTCACATTGGAGCGTTCCTATGTCGTAGAGACGAACCTCATATCGACTGCGGTTATAGGCAGAAAAAAGCTGTATCGCAAAGTTCAGAACAATATGGTCGGTCAGATTCGGTGAGAGATACCCAATTCTCAGTTTTCCGTGTTTGCGTACCGTGTGGGAAAACAGCGGCAGAGATCCAAGCATTTTCGCATAGGCGGCATGAGCATCACGCATCATCTCATCCGTGACTCCATCCGCATAGTGGAGATACATGAGATAGTTGCTCAGTGCAGCAAGGCGATCGGCATGATGCTCGCGCGGCAGTTCCCACGCCAGCCGCAGATGCGGCAGAGCCGCAGGAAGATCCGCCAGCCAATAGAGTGCCTGTCCTATGAGGTCATGCAGTTCCCACTGGCGTTCCGCCGGAAACAAACGCTCCTGCTCCATCTCTCGCAGGAGGTTCAGCCCCTTCCCTAGATGACCGGCACCTAACTCCCGTTTGACACGACGATATGCCTGCTGAAAGGCCTTTGTTTTCGCTCTCCCACTTTGCCCAGATGGCATGATAGCATTCCTCCATTTCACGGATATACCCCGCCTGATCCATGACGGGCGATGCCTTCATCCGATCGCGAAGCTCACGATGCAGGGCATCGAGGAGGTCGAGATTCCCCGCCAGAGCCACGGCCGTCTCGACATAGTCCGAGAGGCTGGTCGACGCGAGATCGGAGAGCCCGATGTTCGCCAGAATACTGTACGTGAAACGCGTGCTGTGCCGTTCCGTATAGTAGGAGACGACGGGAACGCCCATATAGAGCGCGTCGCAGGTCGTCCCGCCGCCTGGCCACGGAAAGGTGTCGAGCGCAATATCCTCATCGAGATAGCGCCACATATAGTCCTTGGTTGCACATTCAAACTGCACGCGGCTCATATCAAAGCCGAGCCGCTGCAGTCGCTCGTAGGCCGACTGCACCACCCCTGGTTTTGCATAGGCGTTGTTTTTGAGAAGAAGTCGCGACTGCGGCACACGTTCCATAATCTCCTGCCACGCACGCAGCATAGGATCATAGAATTTTTGGTACTGGTTGAAGGAGGCGAACTGGATATAGCCGCGCCCCCGCGCCGGCGTTCCCGTTGGTGCGGGGAGATTCGTATACCCATTATAGCAGAACTGACTCGTCAGGCGCAGGAGTTTTTCCACATAGAGCTCCTCGCTGCCGCTGCCCTCGGGGTCGCAGCAGTGATCCGTCACGAAGTAGTCCACGGCAGGCAGACCTGTCGTCGCCATGTAGCCAAGCCCCGAGATCTGGACAGGTGCCGGCTTCCATGCGAGAGCGGCAAGCCCTGTGCCCGCCGTATGTCCCGCAAGATCGAATAGAATATCCACCTCATCCGCATGGATCTCGCGCGCAATCCGCTCCATATCCCGCTCATGCGCGGAAAGATCGCGCCATTTTGTCACGAGGGTCTTAAAGAAGTCCGTATACTGATCCGACTTCCCAAGACTGTATACGTAAACGTCAAACGCATTTGCATCATATCCGGCAAGAAACGGCCATATAAAATACTGCATGACATGCTGCCGAAAGTCCCCGGAGATATAGCCGATGCGAATCTTATCCTTTTTTCGTCGTCCCTGATGCGTGCAGGGCCGAACATCAGCAAAGAGTGCGCCATAGCCTAGGCTCTTCTCATACACCTCCTGTGCACTGACATCAGCAGCGTTGAGTTTCATCAGCCCCGCACCATAATAAACACGCTGCAGAAAAGAATCTGCCGCCTCACGTGCATAGGCGATTGCATACTGCGAAACCTGTTCTGGATCATAATCGGCGGGAGACTGATCCACACAGGCTTTCAAAAGTGCCGCGCGAACCTCCGGCACAACATGGAGCCCTTCCTCGATGCACTTTAGCCCATGCTGTACACGTTCAAACACGCCATTCTGTGTTCCCGGCACAATCCCCGAAACCGAGAGGTAGAGCCGCGCCCCCTCACGGTCCGCGGGAAGCCCCTGTGCAGACATTGCCCACCGTGCCGCCAGCGGGGCGGCGCCGCGAAAGTAATAGCCCCATGCAAGGCTCATACGCTGCTCCGCCGTGAGTGCATCATACCCATCCAGTTGATGTGCCGCAGTGAGAACCGCATCCCAGTCTTGACGGGAGGCGGCACGGGCAAGTCCATCACTCAGCGCAGCGGCAGTTCGTCCATCTCCCTGTGCAAGAACGCGCTCGTAAGCACGCTCCAGTGCAAATTGAATCGCTCCCGCATCGCAAAAATCAATCAGCCGCCAGCGCAGCAGACCATGGTACGCGGACAGTCGTTCACGGTCAGCGCACAGAGCCAGGCACGCAGCTGCCGCTCCTTGTACGTCGCATCGTGGGGGAAGCTCCAGTTGACACAGCAGTTTTTTTGCATAGCGATCCCGCACAAGATGCTCTGCCGTAATCAAGGGAATCCCATGCTCTGCCGCACGGCAGACATCGACGAGATCGACCGACAGGCCAAGCATAACATCCAGTGTATCGTATGAGAGCTCATCCACGAAGTCAAGGGACGACCCCGCACTGCCGCGCGCAGCAATCTGCTCGATGTCCTCTGCCCCCAGTGCCCCCGCGATGGACGCGGGCAAAACGAGATGCACATCGCCGATCGCGGGCAGCAGATACGACAGTAGTTCCAAAAAATGGGAGGATTCGCCTGCCGTCATGCTGCCGCTCACGCCGATGGTTGGGATGCCCGCATCGAGCAGCGGGGGGCGATAGGTATATGCTGTTTTTTCCTCGATCTGCGTATAGCAGTAGGGGAAAACCTCCTGTCCCTCAACCATCGGAAGACGCACGGCAAGCCCTGCGGGAATATGCTCTGCCAGCGACACGATATGCTCTGCCGGCCTCTGCTGGATCACCGCAGCATGATGTGCGCTGACCGCATCGAGTGAAAGATCGACGAGCAGATCGAGATGATCGCGACGAATGCGCTCCGCCGCTTCTTCGGGCGTACACGTACCAACCTCACGTACCGTCGCCTTCTCAGCAAAACGTGACGAATCGCCGCCCATCTCTGTATGATAGGCATAAATTTCATAGCGAAAGGCATCGTACGCTGTGAAGAACATGGGCAGCCATTCGCGCAGTCGCCCTTCACCCAGATCGGCGGAGAGATAGCCCAGTCGAATCTTCTGCAGGCCGCTCCCTGCCTCCACTCGCGCCTTCTGCTTTTTCTTCTTTTTCATCATAGCCCCTGTCCAGCATTTCTCAATGCCATGATATAAGCCTCTTCCAGTGCGCGCATATAGCCCCTCTGATCCATGAGCGGTGATGTCTCCATCTTCCTGCGCAGCGTGCGGTGCATTTCGTCCAGACGATCCAGATCCTCCGCCAGTGAGACGGCGCAGGAGATGTATGCCGCGACAGATGTGACCGCCAGCTCCTCCGCACCGACGAGATGCAGCATCGCATCGGAAAAGCGCGTACTGCGCCGCATGCCGTACATCGTCACCACGGGCACGCCCATATAGAGCGCGTCGCAGGTCGTCCCACCGCCCGGCCACGGATAGGTATCGAGCGCAATATCCACATCGAGATAGCGCTCCATATAGTCCGTCGTCGCAGGTTCCAGTACGATGCGGTCAAGATCAAATCCCAGCCGCGCAAGGCGTTTCTCTGCCTCCCGCCGCATCGCAGCGGCAAAGAACACCTGTGACTTCAGCAGCAGTTTGGCCTGCGGTACGCGTTCCAAAATCTCCCGCCATACACAGAGCATCTCGTCGGTCCACTTGCGGTACTGGTTGAACCCCCCGAAGAGGATCGATCCACGCTGACGCGCGGGCGTCCCCGTCGGCGCGGGCAGCCCCGCGCGCGGCACATAGACAAACTGGCTCGGCAGACGGATCAGCTTCTCGGTGAAATACCGTTCACTCTCACCACCAATGGGGTCGCACAGCGCATCCGTGAGGAAGTAATCGACGGCAGAAAGCCCCGATGTCGCCATATAGCCGAGTCCCATCATCTGTACGGGAGCGGGACGGCGTGCGAGCACGGGCAAGGCGCCGCCCGCCGCGTGTCCCGCCAGATCGACAAGAATATCGACCTCATCCGCATGAATCTGCGCGGCGATCTCCTCCGCCGTGCGTCCGCCCATCTCCCGCCACTGATCCGCATGTGGACGCAGCCCAGCCGTCACCTCATCCGGCTGCTCCGCCGTGCTGTATACATAGACCGCAAAGCGCGTGTGATCATACATCGTCAGAAAGGGCTGCACGAAATGCTGCAACACATTGCGGCGAAAGTCCGGCGAAATATAGCCCACGCGAATTTTTGGATGCGCGTATGATTTCCGGTAGGTATACTGCGGCACGTGAGCGAGGAGCTCACCGTAGGCACAATGCGCCCGAAAGAGCTCCTCGTCATCCACATCCTGTGCATTCTTCGCCAAAAGGAAGGAACTATACAGCGCCGGATCGGACGGCTCCTCCTCATAGGCGCAGCGATAGTACTCCGCCGCCCGCACATCCCCCATCCGATAAGCGACGGCAGCACGCAGCCGCATGAACTCATGGCGCAGCGCATTGCTCCCCGTCTTCAGATACGCCTCCGCGAGAGCCATCGCGCGCGGCAGATCCCCCTGCCGTTCTATGGCGTAGGTGTGAAGATAGCGGAGCATATCCTCCGCTGCGCCATATGCCATGGCATCCTCCGCGAGCTCCTGCGCCGCAGTATACTGCTCTGCCCGAAGGAGGGCAAAGAGCCGCTCCCGCAGAGCCTTACTATCCTTATAGATACTATCGTCATGATCATCAATGGACTTTAGCTGTTCACTGTGCTGTTCATAGATTGACCATACCTGTTCGTATGCCGCGCCGACCGCCGCGCCGTATCCTGCCGCATCCATCACGGGCGACTGGACCAGCATCCCGCGCAGCCCCGTATGCAGTGCATCCAGCGTCTGTATATCCCCCGCAAGAGAAACGGCCAAGGCGATGTACTCCTCTTCCGTATGAGCGATCAGTGCCTCTGCCCCGATGTTCGTGAGGAGCGATGCACCAAAGCGGCTGCCAAGTGTTTCCCCTGAAAGCGTCACCACGGGCACGCCCATATAGAGCGCATCACAGGTCGTCCCGCCGCCGGGATAGGGGAATGGATCGAGCGCAATGTCCATGCGGTTGTACGCCGCGAGATAGTCCGGAGAATTTCCCTCTGCATCCACACAGCTCGTGGGAATGCCTGCCGCGGCAATCCGTTCCAGCACCTCCGCGTGCGCATCATTCTCGGAAAAAATGTCCGCCTTGAGAAAGAGCCGGCTCTCCGGCACACGGCGCAGGATCTCCGCCCATACGCGCAGGACACGGTCATTGACCTTGGTAAAGTTATTAAAGCTGCCAAACACAATGCCGCGGCCGGCGGCCGGCGGATGCACGGCGGCGGGAGCGGGGCGGAGCGGCTGCCAGCAGAAATGCGTCGCGGGGAGAACGAGCAGTTCCTCGGTAAAGCCCTGCTCTGCATCTCCTGCGGCAAGGACGGGATCGGCGAGGAAGTAATCCACCGCTCTGAGCCCCGTGGAGGCGAAATAGCCGATGCCCGAGATCTGGACGGGCGCGGGACGATAGGCGAGAATCGGCAGCGTACTGCCCGCCGTATGCCCCGCAAGGTCAACGAGGATGTCGATCCCGTCGCGATAGATCGCATACGCTGCCGCCTCCGGTGTGAGGCGTGACAGATTACGAAAGTCCTGCACCGAACGCTTAACCTGCTCCGTATAGGCGTCCTCCGCGCCGAGCGCATAGACGGTCACCGCAAAGCGCGCAGGGTCGAGCGCCGTCATCAGCGCATACGAAAACGAGAGCACCACATGCTCTCTGACATCGGGAGAGAGATAGCCGATGCGAAGCCGCTGCCCTCGTTGGTGTGCACGGTGATCAAGCCCCTGAATCGCAGCAAAGAGACTGCCGTATTCCTCTGCCGCCTTCCGCTCCTCCGCGGGCGCAGCAGGAAGATAGTGACGGTTAAAGAGCACATTGCTCGCGTTGAGTGCACGCAGTGCGAGATTTGGCGCGGCATCGCGCGCACGCGCATAGAACGCGACGGCCTTATCCGCAGCACCAAGAAAACGCGCGCACTGCCCCGCGAGATTATAGACTTTCTCCGCGACCTCCGCAGACATGGGCGCGCCGAAAAGAGGGGTCAGGACACGCAGTGCCGCCCTGCGCTCTCCCATAAGGAGGTGGATGCGTGCACGCAGAAAGATCGTATAGGGCTCGTGCGGCGCACGCGCCCTGCACTCCTGCCACGCCTTCATGGCACCCTTCGCATCCCTCTCCTCAATGCAGAGCGCCGTCAGGAGACTTGCCGCCTCCGCCGGCTCATAGCGACGCAGCTTCTCGATGCTGCGCCGCGCTTCCCGCACGGCCCCGCGCTCAAGTGCCGCAAAGATACGGTCGCGCAGCGCCTCAAGCTTCTGTCCGTTCATTGCCGCACCTCCGCCAGCCGTGCAACGCGCCGCAGCATCCGCTGTGCTTCGGGTGCCGCGAGGACCTCGGTACAGGAACGCGGCAGAAGCATGGCGAGTGCGCTCTGCTGTTCGGGAGAAAGCGTCACTCCACAGGCCGCACCGACCGCAGCGGCGCACTCCATTTCCTCGATGAGCGATGCCGCTGCCGCATTTGCATCCCCTGCGAGCAGGAGGCGGCGGCGCGGCGGAAACTTTGCCGTACTACGCCGATCATAGTAGAGCGCTGCGAGGGGAACGTCCGCGCCTGCCAGCACCGAAGCGAGAAATGCCGCATCTGCCTCACGATCATAGATCCCGTTCAAGATCTCGATCATGGCGGCATCGTCTGCGCCGACCGCCGCCATGATCCGCAGAAACGCGGCGAGGAGTGGTGCATGGCGCGGATTCAGGCGGAGTGCATGCTCTGCCGATAGGATCGCCTCCTCCCGTGCATTGCGCAGCAGTGCCGCCTCGCCGAGACGCATATACGCCGTTGGAAGAAGCACGGCAGAGAAGTCCCCCTCACGATAGTGTTCCTCATGCAGATGGATCCCCTCCGCGTAGGCGGCACATGCCGTCATGATATACGACTGATCCCACGCATACGTCCCGTAGATCAGCGGATAGTCCGCCTTTTCCGGAAGAGCCGCGCGCGCCGCATCATACGCCTCTCGAATCTCCGCGTCCGATGCCCCCATCAGAATGAGAGACTGCAGGAGAACCGCATGGGGGCGGTTTTCCGAGCCGACCGGCCGATCCGCACTGTCCCGTGCAAGGCGTGCATAGTGTGCCGCCTGCGGATAGTCCTCAAGCGTATAATAGCAGTCCATCAGATGGTATTCGTCGAGTCTCGCACACTCTCCGCGTGCACGGCGCGCAAGGAGGAGCTCCAGATCGCGCTGCGACTTGCCCTTGATGATGCGCGGCGAGTAGCCCGTGTGATAGAGTGTCAGACCGGGCGCGATCATCATCTGCCGCGCCGTATCGCCGCTGAGATTCTCTATGTGTTCATGAATGCTGCCCACAAAGCGGATGTGCGGTGCGCGGCGGAAGATCCGCTGCACCTCGGCACTCGTCCCGAGAAGCGCCCCCGTATCCACGTCGATATTGACGAGATGCACGATGAAGCCGTCAAGATACGGATGTGCGTCGTACTCCTCAAGCAGAGGGCGCACGCGCGGATTGCTCTCCTCCGTAAAGTACTCATCGGCATCGGGGAAGACGATCCAGTCGCCCATCGCCGCATCGAGCGCAAAATTTTTCGCTGCGGAAAAATCGTTGATCCAGTCGAAACGGAGCACCCGTGCACCGCCTGCACGTGCAATCGCCACACTCTGATCCGTCGAGCCCGTATCGACGACAATCATCTCGTCGGCAAAACTGCGCATCGAGGTGAGCCAGCGCGGAAGGTTCTCCGCCTCATTCTTGACAATGACACACGCTGAGATTTTCATCCGATCCACTCCATCAATTCTCTCGCCTTACGATATGCGGGATCCGCTGCCAGTGCCTGCATGAGATACTCACGTCCCGCGTCCGTGTCATCCATGCGTATCGTGCAAAGCCCCGCACCATAGAGAGCATCCGCATCCTGCTCCTGCTGCGCACAGAGTTCCCATGCCGCACGCGCCGCCGCATGGCGTCCCGCCGCCATATAGGCATCGGCAGCAATACGCAGTTCCTCCACGCCGTATGATACCACAATGCGCAGGAAACGCTCCGTCTGCGCCGTATCCGCATGGCGTACAAACGCCTCGCGCACGAGATGAAGTCCCTCCGCGCGCTGCGGGCGCGGGACGGCATCCGGTTCATCGTAATGCCGCCAGAACTCCTGCATCTCCCGCGGCAGAAGGCCGCGCAGCCGCTCATAGAGACGCGGACTTTCCGCGTGCGTGGATTGTTCGAGGCGGAGCAATACCTCGGGCATCTCCCGTAC
The DNA here is from genome assembly GCF_001554015.1 of Selenomonas sp. oral taxon 136. Taxonomy (NCBI): domain Bacteria; kingdom Bacillati; phylum Bacillota; class Negativicutes; order Selenomonadales; family Selenomonadaceae; genus Selenomonas; species Selenomonas sp. oral taxon 136. The sequence continues at coordinate 1,518,041 of NZ_CP014239.1, read as the reverse complement.
GTTTCCCGCAAGCATTCCAACGATATGCTGTCCCAGTTCCACGGGTGCATCCGAACGCAGCCACCGATAGGGCAGGGGTTCTGGAAACTCTGTGCCCGTCTCCTGCTGATACGCATCACGTGCCGCCTCACCCAAATGCAGCCAGCCGTAGCTGTCAGCAAAACGGATAAGATACGAAAGGCTCTCCCGACCTCTGCCGAGCCGCTCGCGGAGTGCTGTGAGCAACGCGCCCGTATCCATATCGCGATGCAGCTCGACCAAGGCATCCATGGTCTCCTCCATCGCCGTCCCGAGCGAGAACGCGCGCGCAAGCTCCTCCTCAGCCGCCGTACGCGCTCCCGCCGCGGCAAGAATACGCGCGCGTGCCGCCGACACCGCACCTGCCCATGCAACGAATGCCGATGTTTCGCCGCCCGTATCCTCGGGCTGCGCATAGAGCTCCATCGCACGCGTCAATATAGGAAGTGCATCCTCTCCCGCTGCATCCAGGAGAAGGCCAAGCCGCCCATAAAAGTCCGGCAGATGCGGAAAGGCCTCGCATGCCGCATGCGCCGCTGCGATCTGCTCGGCAAGAGGAACATTCTCCTTCTCCATCGCACCGAGCAGGAGGTGATGGAGGTGACTTTGCGCGCCGACGGACGTGACATTTTCCTCCAAGGCCGCACGCACATAGAGCAGCGCCGATGCGTACTGTCCAAGACCATAATAGATATCGGCGAGATAGCGATAGTCCCCCGGACGAAGGCCCTCCTCATGGATCCGCCGCTCCATCAGGGCAAGGTTGCGCGCGTGCTTGGCACGGATCCGCCCTGCCGAGTACCCCACGTGGCGGATGGCGAGGGCGACGGGCTCATGATAGAGCTGCGGCGCACCGTCCTTCTTCTGCAGTGCCTCATGCACCCTTCCCTCGTAGAAAAGCTCACGGCCCATCCGCAGGAGGCGGATGTGCGGCGCACGCCCGATCTCATGGTCATCATCATCCTCATCCACATGCACAATCGGCAGAAGGACAGCATCTTTATGCGGCATCACGACATCCATCATCGCTAGATAAGAGCGCAGTTCGGAGGGGTCAAAAAAGCTCTCATCCACATCGAGCACGGCTGCCCAACTTGCATTCGCATGTGCCAGCACGGCATTGCGCGCAGCGGCGAAGTCGTCCTGCCAGAGGAAATCATAGACCTTCGCACCTGCGCTCTCCGCACATTCCCGTGTACCGTCCGTCGATCCCGTGTCGAGGACGATGCGTTCATCCGCATAGGCCGCGGCATTTTCAAGCCAGCGCTCCATATCCTGACGATCATTGCGGGCAAAAACACAGGCTGCGATGCGGATCTCTCGTGCATGAGCGTCGATGCGCTGCCAGATCGCCATGCGCCGCCGCAGCTCCGCTCTCATCTCATCCGTAAAAAGGGACTGTTCCGTTCCCGTCGGGAGCGGCATCTCCAGTGCCGGCACAGCCGCCGCTGCCGCCTCATGGTAGCGATGAAATGCCGCCAGTGCCTCCGCATACTCCGCATGCATCTCGGGCAGCTCCGGAAACACCTGCACGGCCTTTTCCGCAAGAGCCAGATACGCATCCCGCCGCTCCGGCTGTACGCCATAGATGCGCAGCAGAATACGCCAGCAGCGACTCGCATAGACGATGCTGCGCCGTCCGAGTGCCACATCTTTGCGTGCGTACTGCTCCGCATGATAGGCGTCGCCCAGATTATCATAGGTCTCCGCGAGATAGCCCCAGATCCGCTCCGGCTCCTTGGTCGCTGCGAGTTCCGCCAGTAGAATGCGCAGATTGCGCTCTCCCTTTTCACGTGTGAGCACAGCAGAGTAACCAGTATGTACGAGTGTCAGCATGGCAGGGGCAACGGCATTGGTTTTGGGCACAGTGCCATCGGCATCACGCAGCTCTTCGTGAATACGGCCAACATAGCATTGCCCTGCACAGCGGCGAAAGATGCGCGGCGCATAGGAGTCCAGCAGCACTTCACCCGTCACCTCGTCGATATTATGCCAAGGGATGAGAAGCACCTCCGTGCCCTCGGCATCCGCCGCCGTGATTGCTGTGCGGAGATTTCCTTTTGTCTCATCTGAAAAGTATTCGTCTGCGTCGATAAAAACAATCCAATCCCCTGTGGCACGGGAAAGCGCTGCATTGCGCGCCGCAGCAAAGTCATCCGCCCAAGGGAATTCGTACACAGCAGCTCCGCAGGTCTGCGCGGCTGCCACAGTGTCGTCATGCGAGCCCGTATCAACGACGATGATCTCATCCACAGCATCCCTGATGCTTTCGATTGATTTTTTCAGATGCACAGCATCATCGCGCACAATATAGCAAGCACTGATGCGAATATTCTCTGCGTTTTCAACAGTATTTCCCTGCATATATGCCCTTTCTCTCTCCTGCCAGTGCTTTGCCTGTACTGCATTCCCCAGATGCGTATCGATCTGAGCGAGACGCGCTGCCACACGCGCAGCCACCATGGGGTTAAAGAAGCTCGAATCGTGAAGCGCGGAAAAGCCATGATCGAATTTATATAGTGCCGTCCGCAGGCACTCTGCCGCCTCAGGATATCGTATTAGTCCACAGAGGATCATCCCGCGCTGCGCATAAAAATCGGGAAGATCCGGATACTTCGCAAGCGCCTCGTCAGCAAGGACAAGCATTTCCGAATCAGAATAGTGCAGCGCACGCATCGACTCGATCATCTGATGATAGATCTTGCTCCCTGTCCCGACAAGAATCACATCACTTGCCAGCACCTTACGTGAGAGGGAAAGAACACGTGCATAATCCTGCAACCCAAAGTAGCAGTCCGCCAGATAGGCATCGTGCATCGTCGTATGCCCATGCCGCGCCGCATCCTCCTCCAGCATGGCAATATTGCGTTTTATCTTCTCGGGTCCTCGTTCCGATAGATATCCCGTATGACCAAGAGAAAGGTCCTCATCTGCATAGACAAGAATCCACTGCTCTCCGTCGTCGCGTACCAACTGTTCGTGAATCATTCCCTCGTAGTGCATTCCCGGCATACGAAGAATACGCGGACTGTAATCCTGCTGGGCATCGATCATCGATTCATCCGTAACGAATGAATATCGTCGCAGCATGATAATATCAAAACCGCGTGAGGTTTGAACAATATCTTCAATGGCTCCACGCAAATGTTTCGGATGCAGAAAATATTCGTCTGCATCCAAGAAAATAACAATATTTCCCGTTACATACCGCAGCGCCTTATTCCGGGCAAGAGAAAAATCATTCACCCATGCGAAGTCATGAACCTCTGCCGAAAATGCAGCACATACGTCCCGCACAGCGGAGCTGCCCGCCGTTGAAACAACGATGATCTCATCCACGACAGCTCGTACAGAGGCAAGAGAACGGCGCAGCTCCTCTGCTTCATCCTTGACAATATAGCACGCAGATATCCTCATCCGGTACACCCTCTCTCTACGCTCTATTATACGCGATACAGGGATTTTTGGCAAAAAAAGAACCCCTCCCCGAGGGGAGGGATTCCTGACATCCGTATAAATCGTCGAAACGAATTAGCGGAGGAGCGAGAGGACAGCAGAGCTGTTCTGGTTCGCCTGTGCGAGCATCGACTGAGCAGCCTGGAGAAGAACGTTGTTCTTCGTGTACTCCGTCATCTCCTTTGCCATATCCGCATCGCGAATCGTGGACTCGGAGTTCTGGACGTTCTCGGAAGCCGTCGTGAGGTTCGAAGACGTGTAGCGGAGACGCGTCTGAACAGCACCGATGTTGGCCTGCTCGTCGAGCGCCTTCTGGAGAGCGGAGTCGATCGAGTTGATCGCCGCGTTTGCCTTCTCCTGGGTCTGGACGCTGATGACCGAGCCATCCATGCCCTTCATGCCGAGTGCGAGCGAACGCATATCCGTCATGCTGACCTTGATCGCCTGGTTCGACTTCACGCCCGTCTGGAGGACGAGAGCGTTGTCCTCGGACTTGTTCTCGGAGCGGATACGCTCGTTGAATGCATCGAGCGCCGTGTTCGCCGTCTTGCGGAGAGCACCCGTGTTGTCCGTGATGCCGATCGTGAATGCCGAGATCTGATAGGACGTACCAGCACCAGCAGAGTTGATCGAGAGTGCCGTCTTGTTGTCCGCCGTGTAGACGCTGTTGCCGGCCTTGTCGAGACCGATCCAAGCACCAGCCGTCACCTTCCCGGTATCAACAAGAGCCGAGCCCTTGAGGGAATCCGTGCCGTTGTATGCCGTCTTCGCGATGATATCCGACAGTGCATTCGTGCCGACCGAGAACGTCGTCGTGTAGGTCTTGCCCTGGCGGACATAGGAGACCGTGACGTTATCCGTCGACTGGATGTTGAGGCCTTCGTTCTGGCGGCTCTGAAGAGCCGTCAGCGCAGAACTCCAATCCGCAGCCGTGCTCAGTGCACTGTTCGTCAGCGTCGTGCAGGTTGCCGTACCGATGCTGTTGCGCGAACCATCGACGAGGTACTTGCCGTTGTACGTAGCAAGCGCATTGTCGTCGATCTGGTCAACCATCTGGTTGATCTCTTTCTGGATCGTGCGGCGATCCTCGTCCGTGTTCGTGTCGTTCGCAGCGTTGATGGCCTTTTCCTTCAGGGTCTTGAGGATCTCGACCGTGCTTGCGACAGCACCCTCGGCCGTCTTCATCATGCTGTTGCCGTTCTGCGTGTTCTGCTTATCCTGATCGAGCGAACGGATCTGGACGCGCATACGCTCGGAGATGGCATAGCCCGATGCATCGTCGCCGGCATCGTTGATCTTCATGCCCGAAGAGACCTTCTGCAGGCTCTTCGCAAGAGCCGACTGGTTCTTGTTCAGGATGTTGAGCGTGTTGACCGCCGACATGTTGTTCTTAACTACCATTGCCATGTGAAAATTCCTCCCTGGTGTGTTTCCGGATGATCCGGAATCTTAACTTTTATGTGCGGACATCCATGCCCGCTGTATAATATGCAAGTGACGCGTCTATCCTGGTTGGCTGCTAGCTGGCCATCCATGGCAGCCGCACCGCTTGCGTATTACCCTGTTACATATAGTATATCGTCAAAGCAGCGACATTCTTAAGCGACTTTCATAAAAAATTTTACTTTTTTTATGATCGTTTGTCAAGGGTCGTCGGGAAGTAAGTCCCGTATCTCAGTGCCGCCGGTTGAGATAGCCGCCCACAGGGCTTCCTTCGCCTGTATCGTAGCTGTGCACGGCCGCATTGCGGCGGCGCGAGCGGTTCAGCCACGCGCGTGCCTTGTACTGGATCTGCATCTCAAGCGGACGGAGTTCCGCGTCGAGTGCGGCAAAATCCGTACTGTCCCGATAGGGATCCGACGGGAGTGCCTGCAGCATCTCGATGACCTGCCCGCGCTGATCGACGAGGGCGAGGAAGGTATCGACCTCCTCCTCATCGATGAACTTCATGAGTTCATGGGTCAGCATACGGTACTTTTCCCAGAGGGAACGCGCCTCTTCGTAGACGTTATCCGGCATAGACGCCGCTCCCCTCTGTTCCCTGCCGGCCCTTTTCTTCCCGTGCCTTTTTCATCGCCTGTGCCCACGCATCGCGAAGCTCGGTGATGATGTCCGTCGCCTCCTTGATCGCGTCGAAATTGTCATCGAGATTTCCTTCGACCAGGCGGTCGTACGCATAGTTGTAGAGCGGCAGGAGCTGATGCGAGATCTCGTAGTCCATATTGAGGGTGACGCGGAACTCGGAGATGATGTTCTGTGCCTTCTGCAGCGAGGTGTTTGCCGCCTCATAGTTCTTTTCGGCGAGCGCGTCGGCCCCCTCCTTGATGAACTTCAGGCAGCCGTTGTAAAGCATGAGCGTCAGCGCCTCGGGCGTTGCCGTCATGATCTGCTGCTTCTTATAGGCCTCCGCGGCACTGTTGACCATGTGGGAATCCTCCTAGCATCACTGTCTGGAGAAGAAGCCAAACTGCGAGGAGAGCTTCGAGATTGCTTCCTCCATCGCATTGTACTTCTTGTAGAGCTGATTCTCAAAGGAGCTCATGAGCTGCTTGAAATCGCTCATCTGCTTCTCGTAGTTTTCGATGAGCTTGCCGAGCTCACTGCGGTCGGACTTGTCCGCCGTAATGCCCGCATGGCTCTTGAGCGACTCCATGCGCTTGCCGAGGCGCTCGGCAAGGCGTGTAGCGACACCGTTGTCGCCGTAGTTGTCGTCGTCATCCGTATGGGAGAAGATCTGGTTGACCGCATCCGGCTCCGCTGCGATCGCCGTGCGAAGCTTGTTCTCATCGAGCTTCAGATGCCCGCTCTGATCCTTCGACGTGATGCCGATTGCCGCGAGGTTGTTGTAGCGTCCCGGCGCAGAGCCGACACGATTGGTCACGGCATCGCGCATATCGCTGATGATCGAACGGAGGTAGCCGTCGCGGTAGAGCAGCCCCGACTTGGCACGCTCGTTCCACTTGTCGACCTGTTCACGCGACATCCCGGCCTCCTGCTCCTTCGTCAGAACGCCGTAGTCCGGATACTTATTGTTGTTGTAACGTCCGTGGAGATCATCGAGCAGCTTGTTGTAGTCCTCGACGAACTTCTTGACGTTCTCGACGAGTTTGTCCTGATCCTGTGCGATCGTAACCTGTGCCGGCGTCCCTACAGGCGTTGCCTTCTTAAAGGTGTAGGTGACGCCGTTGACCTGCAGCTTATTGTCCTGCAGATTCGTGTAGGTGCGGCCGTCGACCTTGACGCTCGCATTCGCGCCCGCTGCCTCAAGCTTGGCCGTCGTGCCCGAAATCGTAAATGAAAGCGGTGCGCTGATCGACCCGCCGCTGACCTGCCCGAGCTTCAAGTTGTTGAGCAGTGCCGTCGTGTACGTTGCCGAGGGTGCCCCCGTATCCACGGAAAGGCTGACCTTATTGTCACTGCCCGACTTCGTGTTCACGATGGAGAACGCATCGGATACGGCATCGTAGCTCGCCGTAATGCTGAGCGCTGACTTCTTGCCGTCGCTGCCAATAAAGCGTGCATTGTTGATGCGCTTCGCGAGATCGTTGAGCGTAAGGTTCTTTGTGAATACCTCCTCCGCCGTAAACTTGATCTCCGTCGTGCCCGTCCCGTTTGAAAGTTTAAAGCTGAGCGCCGTATCGGTGCTCGTCATGCCTGCCGGCATTGTGCCGCCCGCAAAGGCAACATCCTTCAGTGCGACGCTCGTGGGAGCTGCCGTGTTCGTACGCGCCACCTTCTGCCCCGAGGCAGTCATCAGATAGGCGTTCGACGCTGCCTGCGTGACCTCCACGGTATGCGACATCACGCCGGCATTTGCATTTGCCGTTGCCGTCACAGCATCTGAGAGGGAGCTCGTCGCCGTCATCGGCTTCGTCCGCGAGCTTAGGCGCATGTCAGACATACTGCTGCGGAATGTATTCACCGCGCTGTAGACATCAGCAAAGGCCTCTTTGCGCCACTCCGTCTCGACTTCCTTCTTATAGATACGGTCATACTTCTTCTGTTCGGACATCATGCCGACCTTGACCAGTGACTCCACATCAATCCCCGAACCCGAAAGTCCGTAGATACCTCTTGCTCCTGCCATGATTTCCTCCTTATCGCCTTACGCCGTCTTATCCAGGAATGCGCCGAGCCAGTCACGCACCTTGATCATGTGCTCGACCAGAGATTCCGCCGGAATCTCGCGCAAGAGCTCGCCCGTCTTCTTGTCCAGCATGCGTACCGACATAATGTTGATCTCTTTGTGATACTGAAAATTGAGGTTCACGTCGATGCGCCGCATGATCTCGTTGAGCTGCTTCGTAATATACGCCGCCTGCTCCTCGTTGATGGGCTTTTTCTTTTCATGGGCAGCGGCGGCATCGGCTTCCTTCCGTGCCTTCTCTGCAGCCGCTGCAGCTGCATTGGGCGGCGCTGCCGCCTCCGTTTTCCCGTCTCCCGGCAGGGGACTCTGCGGTGCTGCGCCGTCCTGCATGCTGCTGACAGCGACCGCCGCCAACATGTAATCCTGAACACTACCTACGGCCATAAGGCATCCCTCCATGTGCTACGGGGGTGCACATCCCGCGCACCCGTCTGTCCTTCCTTGGGACATGTTATTTTTGATATATCTTTATGATGAACGCATGGGCAGCGCTTCGAGATCAATCATCTGCGGTGCTGCGGCACGCTGGTTCTCCTCCTGAATGGCACGATAAATCTCACCGCGGTAAATTTTGACACTGCGCGGCGCATCAATGGCAATGCGCACATTGTCGCCCTGAACCTCCACAATGTTGATGACGATATTATCGCCGATCATGATCTGCTGTCTGGGTTTCCGTGTGAGTACGAGCATTACTTTTCCTCCTGATCCTGTGGGAAGAGCCGATGCTTCGTCGTATACGGGCTGCGGTCAAGCACGATCTGTTTTCCCTTGCGGGTTCTGGCATTGATGACAATTGGGGCGATGAGATTCGCCGTCAGGTCACGGATGTTGCTGCCCGAAAGCGTCAGCACTGCGTAGATCAACACATCATCCGGCGAGTTGAGTGCAAGCTCGCGCTCCACATCATCGTCAATCGTGACCTCATAGTCTGGGAAGAACGTGTGCGGCATCGCCATCAAGAAGGCAAGATCCGGGGTCTTCACCGACTGAAGAAATGAGTATGGGCTGTCGTCCCCATAGGGAATGATGAGGAACTCGTGCTCCTTTTCAAACGCGGGAATGCCTGCTGCAAAATGGATGACGGCATCCTCAGCGACCTCAATCTCACCGAAACGGCTGGTCATAATCTTCATCGTCAGAGACTCCTGTTACGCAAGTATATCATATTTTCCTTCGCTGACCCACGCGCGGATGCTGCCCTTCTGCTGCAGATAGATCTCGATATTGCCGCGGTTGTACTCGACGCGCGCACGGCTTGTCACATTCCAGTGCGGTGTTGTGCGCCCGACGGCCGGCTCGCCGGCGACCTCGCCGATAGTGAAATGCACCTCGGGATCAGGGATTGCCTGTGCGACGAGCACGCGGTTCTGGTCGGCAATGCTCATCATATCACGGTAAATCTGCTCGATCGCTATCTGACGCCCGGGCTTCGGCCCATCCTCGGCGAGCGACCAGCCCATCTGCGTGTGCTTCGACGTCCCCTCCTGAACCCCTTCAAAGCCCCGCTCCATATTCTCGCGGGCAAAATCCGAATTGCTGGTGCATCCATAGCTATGCCGGCTCGGATAGCTGTCAATATCGAGTTTTGGCTGGGTCGCGTACAGATTGGAACGCGCATTCTGCGTTTCCTGGTCATACTGCGGCTGCTGAATACCGGAGTCCAGTGTATTCTTTTGCGACTGAATCCCGATCATCGGCAGCGTATGGCGCACATTGAGGTAGAGCATCGGCATCTTGGGCATCCTTTCCCATCATATCATCCGTGTGGCGTCCTACCGCAGATAGTCCACGAGCGAGAGCGGCAGGATGCGCGCGCCCATCGAGAGCGACATGCTCATGACTGTCTGCTGCTGCATCATCTTCATCGCGAGCTCCGCGACGTCCGCCGACGAAACATTTGTGATATCGCGCGTGATGTTTTCCTTATAATCGGTGAGAACATCGGTCATATTCTTGTAGAGCTGGGTGCGTGCGCCCGTCTCCGTATGGGCCTGCAGCGTTACCTGGTTCGCCGCATCGGCGAGCGAGATGCCGTCCGAGCTAAGCCAATGCGGGTCGGCAGATTTCGTCTTGGCGTACACGGTCAGCATACTGTTCACCATCGCGGTCCCCGAGGGCTCGTTGCCCGAATTCTCGTCATCGAAGAGGTCACGCCCAAAGATATCGAGCCCCGTCTTGTTCACCGTGTCTGCCGTCGGTTCAACCGATCCATTTTGCTTAACCATCGAAATGTAGCGAAAATCGCCGTTGTAGGAAACGATCTGCTGGCGTACGGTCGAGAATTTCATCGTCACACCGCCCACACCGACCGACCATCCGGGATTGAGTACCTCTCCTGTATTCTTAAAATTATTCTTGATAAAGTTCGGGCCTGCGCCGCCATTCCCGATGGATGTCGCTTCGCCGGCCGCGGCAGCTTCTCCCACCGTCTTATACCCCTTGGCGAGCAGAGCCTTATACCCTTCCTGCACAAATTGCCGCGAGTAGACTGCGCCCGTCAGGGTGTTCATATAGTAGTTCTCTCCGTCACTGCCGTCGAGGGAGATCATCTGATGCAGGAAGTTTGCGCTCTTGTCATTGCTTGCGTCATTAAAGAAGGCTGCCTGCCGGTCATCGAGCGTCTTGGCAACACCGCGAAGCAGCGGCTTGTTCTCATCTGAGATGGAGAACGGTTGACGCAGATCTGCCTGCCCCGAGAAAATATAGCGGTCGCCGAGCTGTGTATTGCCGAGAGAAACGATCTGTTGGATCTCTGCTTTCATCTCACGTGCAATCGCGGGCCAGTCGCCGCCGTTCTCATCCTTATCGTCGTTCGCGCCCTGAATGGTCTTCGCCTTGAACGTCTTCTGAATGTCTTCCATCGAACTGAGGGCTGTCTGGGTTGTGTTCATCCATGAGATGCCCGCCTTGACGCTCGCCTGATAGCGGTCATTTTCGCCTTCGGAGACGTTGTAGCGCAGATAGCGCGAATAGTCCACGGAGTTGTCGGAGGGGCGATGAAGCTTCTTCCCGTCGCCCTGTTCCATGAGCTTCGACTTGGTGTAGTCCAGCTCATTCAAGTCTTTCTGATAGCGCTGCACCATGTAGTTACTGCTGATACGAATCATCGTTCATCCCCTACCTTCCGACGACACCCGTGCTGTTGATGAGGCGATCCAGGATCTCGTCCATCGACGTCAGGACACGCGAGCATGCGCCGTAGCCCGTCTGGAACTTAATCATATTCGTCAATTCTTCGTTCCAGTCTACGCCTGCCGTCGACTGCCGCCACTGGTTGATCTGCACCATGAGGTCATCCTGCTGCTTCATCTTCTTGTCGAGGTTCTCGGCATCCGCACCGAGATGGCTCATCACCGTGTTATAATATTGGTTAATCGAGACCGATCCGATCGGGCGGTCATGCGTCACAGAAAATCCTGTGAGGTTCATGATGTCTGCCGGATTCATGGTGTTTTTCACATCCATGTTAAACAGCTTGCTCAGTTCAACAGCCAGTGATCCGTCTGCTGTTCCGTTGACATTTGCAAAATCATACGTCATACCGCCGGCAGAGATCGTCGCATTCTTGATTTGACGTGCAGCGACGAGGTTCTGTCCACCCTGCGCCATAAGCTGCTCACTGACCTGCAGCTCATTGATAATCTGGATGGAGCGCAGTTCATCGGGTGTCGCGGCCGTTGCCATTGTCACTGTGGCCGACGTCGGAGGAGGTCCACCGCTTGTCGTGCGTGTGATATTTACGCCATAGGCCTCGAGCCACCTGTCGCCCGTCGTCGGATGCACATGCCATACGTAGTTCATCTGGTCGTATGTGCCCGACGGGCTGGTGAACTTATTCCGACCGAAAAAATTCAACCACGACGTCGCATCCGCATCAATCCCCGCCCCCAGCTTGTGTACGCCGTTAAACGTCGTAAGGAGCGTCGCCGAGATGTCGGCAAGATTGTCAATATAGCCCTTGTCCTGCACGATCGTATCCTGTAGTGCCCGCAGGACACCGCCCTGCGGGACATAGCCGATACCGCCCGCCTCCTTGATACGCAGCGTATAGTCGTTGATACCATAACGCACGTTGTCGGTCGGCGGGCTCATCTCGATGGTGAGGTGACTGTCGCGCTGGACGAGTGTCATGCCGTTCGAGACGACGGTGTACTGGCCGTTTGCCTCCTCATAGACATTGACGTTTGTGATCTCCGAAAGCTTGTCCACAAGGAGATCGCGCTGGTCACGCAGATCATTTGCCTTGCCGCCGTTGTTCTCGGCGAGCATGATGTTCTGGTTGAGGACAGCGATCTTTTCCGCGATACTGTTTGCCTTGCCGACCTGAATGCGCATTTCATCGTACTGCGCCTTGATCTGATCCTGCAGCTGACGTGCACCCGTCTTGATGCGGTCCACGAGGTTGTTGCCCTTCGTCAGTACCGCTGTACGCGACGCTGAATCGCTCGCGTAGTCAGAGAGGTTGACCAACGCGCTGTAGAACTGCTGCATCGCGTTAAGAACGCCCGTCTCCTTTGCATCGTTAAAGACGGCCTGTGCCTTGTCGTAGTTCGTCTTGTACGTCTTATAGAGATTCTGCGTCGAGGTCTCCGACCAGAACTGCTTGTCTGCATAAATATTGCGTGCACGGTTCAGCGCGACGACATCGACACCGCCGCCGACGTAGACATTCCCGTAGAGGGACGGCCGCTCCTGATAGTTCGTCGCCGCCGAGTCCACGCGCTGACGTGAGTACCCCTCTGTCGAGGCGTTGGTAATGTTGTGACCGGTCGTATCAAGCGAGAGCTGATTGTTCTGGATACCCCGCACCATCGTATTAAGCCCGGCAAATGTTGACCGCATATTCCCTCACTCTTTTCCCTGTTTGGAAGTCCTGATTATTCCATCCGTTATACATCTGCGTCGAACATGGCGATCTCGCGCCGCAGTCCGACGGGCGGCCCTGCCACAGGCTGAGAGCATCCGTAGGTATCATCCGCCATCGTGCCCGAAACGACGTTGAGCTGATAGCGGATAAACTCTGCACTCTTTTCCAGCAGCTGCTCTGCCGTTCGCACGCGCTCACGCAGTCTCTCATGCCGTGTCTGCACAGCACGCATGGCACGTACTGCAGCGAAGTGCTCCCGTGGATTTGGCTCGCGTGCAACGGCGTCCGCCATGCTGTCTTCCTGCACCTCCGCGAGATACTCTTCCTGCCGCCGTGCGAGTGCACGTACCGCAGAGAGGCTCCGCTCAGCTGTCGCTGTTGCCTCGCTGATCCCCGCACCAAATGCACTGTGCTGGAGCGCGGCGACAAGCGCATCATAGGAGGCAAGTGCCTCCTCCGCGGCCGCGAGCTGCTCCTTCAGGAGCATGAGTGCCGCGCGGGTCTCATTCGTCATGGCCGTTCACGCCTCATAGTCCAGGTTCTTGCGCAGATGCCGCACCTGCTCCGTGCCGCCGCTCCCGTACACGGGGTCGACCACTGCACCGCCAATGCGTCCGAGCTGGCGGTTCACCGCCATGAGCGCTCCCTCGATGAGGAGGGCATTCCCATCGCGCAGTTCCTTTGTCTCCGCGACGACCTTGCTCAGCCTGCGGCTTGCTGCAAGCACGCTGCGGTGTACGGCATCGCTCGGCGCGAGAAGTGCCAGTTCCTCCATATTTGTCTCGGCGCTCACGCCCGGCGTTGCCTTCGCAATGTGGGCGAGATGCGCGAGCCGATCCGTCTCGAGCCGCTCCACCGCACGCGCGAGAAAATCCTCCTCAGCAGTCAGTTTTTCGAGCGACTCCATGTCGAGTGCGACGAGAATCTTGCGTTTCTTTTCCTGCACGACACGGATCTTCTCATACTGACGCGAGAGCTCTTCAAGCGTCGCCGTAAAGGCATTCCACATAAGCTGCTCCATCAATAGCGCATGGCGAGCATCTTTGCCGCGATATCCGCCGAGGCCGGTGCATAGCAGCCGCTCTCGACGCGTGCGGAGATCTCCGCAACGCGCTCTTTGCGCACATCGCTCATGCCGCGCAGCTGCTGCAGGATATCTCCAAAGCTCTGTGCCTCACCCGAAAGCTCGAGTGCATCCGGTGCCTGCACGGCACCCGCCGCGTCCACACGGCGCGTTCCCGCTGCCGGTGCACCGGCGTAGAGTCTGCTCACTGCTGCGATTGTCTGATTTCTGATTAACATATCGTTCACCACCTGTATCTCCGAACCGATCGCTGCGCGGCCTTCGCGTTCCCGCTGCGAAATGGGTTCGGAATCCTTTCACCTTCTTTATCGAAAAAAAAAGATACGTACTTAAGATTTTTTTCTTAAGTACGTATCGGGGATTCTTACTTCCCGCCGAGGGTCACATAGCCGCGGCGGCCGCTGCCGCCTTCCGAGGTGGTGCGCATGCCCGAGGCACTCTGCTTGCTGACAGCTGCCTTCAGCTCATCACGCATCTCCTTCTGGCACTTATCGCAGTACTGCCCCTTCTGGATGGGCGAGCCACATTTCTCACACGGATAAAAGAGCTCCACATCGCTCGAAAGAAACCGTCCCTCCCGGATCATGCGGCGAATGACAGGCTCCTGTATGCCTGTTGCCTCAACAATCTCGGGGATCTGACTCTTCGGATGGTCACGCACGTACTCGATGATCTCCTTCTCCCACTTCTCTTCCTTCTCACGGCAGTCCGCGCAGATGCGGGAGTTATTGATTGAAACGAACACCTTCCCGCAGCTCGAGCAGTTCTTCATCTTTCCTGCCATCGGTCAAACTCTCCTCTCAAAACAGCGGATCGGCATATCGTAGATCCTATCTCATCTTCACATGTCATATTCTACAACAGTATGAGAGAAAAATCAACAAACAAAGATTCGGCTTTCTACTTTGTCATCTTCCGTGCAAACATACCGCCCTCGGGCGTCAGAATGCGGCAGCTGTTCAGCACCACCGCGAGCGTCGCTGTATTGTGGATCGCGGCCGCCGCGAGCGGGCTGATCGCGCCGAGTGCGCCGAGCAGCATCGCCGACGAGTTGACGAGCAGCGTCGCCTTGAAATTCTGATGCACGAGATGCATCGTCCGCCGTCCGAGGCGCAGCGCCTCCACGAGGCGGATTGGATCCTCCCCGTGAATTGTCACCGCCGAGGACTCGGCCGCAATATCCGTCTGGCGTCCGCCGAGGGAAACGCCGACATCGGCAAAGGCGAGTGCGGGCGCATCGTTGATGCCGTCGCCGACCATCATCACTGTCCCGCGCTGCTTCAGCTCGTTCACATAGCGCGATTTGTCCTCGGGCAGAATCTCCGCATGATAGGAGTCCACATCCATATCGCGCGCCACCTCTGCCGCGACCGCCTTAGAATCGCCCGTCAGCATGACGATCTCATCCACACCGCAGCGACGCAGCTGATTCAGCGTCTTCTTCATCTTTGGACGGATGGGATCCTCAATCCCGATCACGCCGATGAGGCGCGTGTCGCGCGCAACAAAGAGCACATTTTTGCCGGATGTCGACGCGGCGAGATCCTCCGGATCCGTCACGCCGTTCTCCTGCAGGAAACGGCGGCTGCCGACGCGGATCGTTCCGCCCGTAAAGCCCTCAAAATCCGGCACCTCAGCGAGCATTCCGCGCGCCACGATCGTCTTAGAGGAGCGGTGCTGCGGTGCCTGCCACGCCTTTTCCTCCACATACTTCTGGATTGCCACGGCGAGCGGATGCACAGAGTGCTCCTCAGCGGATGCCGCGAGCAGAATCATCTCCTTCTCCGTCACCCCTGACGCCGTACGGATAAACGTGATCTCTGGGATGCCGACCGTCAGTGTGCCCGTCTTGTCGAGCACGACCGTATCCGTGCGTGCCAGCGCCTCAATGTAGTTGCCGCCCTTGACGAGGATCCCGCGCTTGGCCGCTGCCGCAATCGCCGCTGACATCGCCGTCGCCGTCGAGAGCTTCAGGCCGCAGGAGAAGTCGATGAAGAGCAGGTTCAGCACACGCCCCCAGTCGCGCGTCGCCCCGTAGACAATCGCCGCCCCGAGGAAGGACACGGGCACGAGATAGTTCGCCATCTGATCGGCAAAATTCTGCACGGGTGCGCGGCGCGTCTGCGCCTCCTCGACGAGGTGGACAATGTGTGCGAGCGACGTATCACTGCCCACCTTCTCCACGGCGATCACAAGCTCGCCTGCCTCGACCACGCTGCCCGCGTAGACCGGAGTGCCCTCCTCCTTCATCGCAGGGGCAGACTCGCCCGTCACGGACGCCTGCGTCACCGCCGCATTGCCGCGCAGAACGCGGCCGTCGATGACGATTTTCTCTCCCGCGTGCACAGCGATCGTATCACCGGGGCGTACCTCCTCCACGGGCACCTTGCGTTCCACCTCGCCATTCGGCGTCTGCTCCACGAGCCAGACATCGCGTTGGCCGAGGGACAGGAGCCCTGAGATGTGCGAGCGCGCCTTTTCCGCCGCGTAGCTCGTCAGCATTTCCGCCCCGTTGCTGAGCGCGAGGAGCATGAGGCTCGACTCGGGTTTCCCCGCGAGCACCGAGGCGATCACCGCCGTCGTCGTGAGCGTATCCGCATTCGGCTGCCGATCCTCGATCAGACCGCCGATGCCCGTCTTGATGAAATTACGCGAAATCGCGAGCACGAGCAGCGAGCGCAGTACCTTCACCGAGGCAAAGAGCTCGGGTGCACCGCGCCGCAGCAGCTCCATCGCCGCAAAGCTCGCGAGTGAGATCACTGCATCGCGGCGGAACTCCGCCAGCCGCTCCGTCGGCGTCACTGCCTTCTCTGCCGCCGCGCGCACGGCACGCTCTGCCGCTGTGAGGACGCGCGCCGTCGGGAGCGTCCCCACATGCCAGAGATCCACGTATTTCTCATGGGCGGATACCGCCACCACTGCAGGGAAGCGGCGCAGGCGCGCTGCGAGCTGCTGTGCATCCTCGCGCGGCAATGCCGCCGAGAGACGGATCCGCTTGTGCATCACTCGTGTCATACCTTCCATCCCCTCATCAGCGACAGCGCCCACCAGAGCATCTGCGAGCCCGAGGGCGTATTATTGGAAATCACCAGCTGACGTATGCCGCGCATAATGAAAATCCCGGCGACAAGCGAACTCAGATCGAGGGCTCCGCCCGTATTCCGCTGGATCCATGCACTGAGCGACTCCACTGAACGGCGCACGCTCTTCGCGAGCGTCGCAGGCGGCTGCACCTTGCCCTCGGCAAAGATGGCACTCAGCCCCTCCGCCAGGACGAGGACATGCGCCTCATCCTCGGGCGCATAGATGAGCAGAATGTTGCCTGACACGGTATTCGTGCGCACGGCACGGATGAACGGCAGGCGCAGGAGGCGATCCTCCAGCACCGCGGCAAATGACTCCGTCAAATACGGCGTACGATAGCGGCGCCGTCCCGGCGAGGCGTGGACACAGGAAAAGACCGCCGTCGGCACCGCGCAGGAAACCGGCATGGCAGACGGCGCCTCCGTGCGCGCCAGCACATGTGGATGTGTTCCATGTGAGCGCTCCGATGCGGCGAACAGTCCGCCGCCCAGTCCATGCAGGATATTGCCCTCAGCAGGGCGCCCCCCTGTGCCGAGAATCATCTGACGCGCCATATTCGCCAGTGATGCGCCGAGCATCAGTCCGGACAGATACGTCATGATGCCCGCCTCCTCGCATGCGTGCGCATATAGTCCTCCACGCGGCGCAGCTCTGCATTCGCACGCAGACGCTCCGGCTCATACGTGATGAGAATCGATCCTGTTGCAATATTCGTATCCACACACTCGATCTCGGCGAGTGCGTTCAGCCGCTCATGCACCTGCTGTTCGAGTGAAGCATTGTTCACGAGCTGCTTGCTGTAGAGACGCACGCGTCCCGGCATATAGGAAGCGACATCCGTCGAGCGGATGAACAGATCCATCGCCGAGTGCGGAATCGCATTCTTGATCGTATCGAAAATACTCATTGAAACCCCCTTCTCTTTATCCATATTTGTCGAAAAAGGGCTGCGCGCAGAGATGCGCAGCAGCCCCCGTGGCGTGGAAAACTTACTTCTCCGATGCAGCCTGTGCCGCGATCAGATCCTCGAGCTCCTCCTTCTGACGCTGGAGCTCAGCGAGCGAGAGATCCGCCGTGCCGGCCTCGAGTGCCGCCAGCTGCTGCGTGCGCTCCTGCATGAAACGATAGCCAAAGATACCGGCAACAGCACCAACTGCAAGGCCAATCCAAAAATCCGTCTTCGAGAACATCGTGTCTCCTCCTTTTCCATATCGCTTTCCCGCGTCTGCCGAGACCTCCTCTGCAGCCCGTCGAAAGCTCCTTTATCCTCCTTGGCGCCTTGTCCCGCCATAGGGCAAGCATCTCACGAATCCATACGGAAATGAATCCGAATAAAGAAAGACCGCCCACTGGCAGCCTTGATGGATTCCTCCGTGAGACGATGATAATTCCTGCGCCGTGAGGTATGACAGAACCGTCATCCTCTCTGGAATCATCTTGTTGTTCTCAGTATATGTGAGAATGATGTATCTGTCAATAGGTCTTACATAATCAGGAATAACTATTGAAATCACTTTTTCTTCGTGCCATAATATGTGTAAAGGAAGCACTGATAAAATGAGGTCTGCCATATTGGCGTAGATTTTTTGTCCGATTGAGGCAGCAAACCGGACGCATAGCGAGGGCTATGTGGAGGATTTGCTAACGAAAAGCGGGCGAAAAAGATGCGTCAAGATGGTTGTGCCGAATTTATCAGTGCTTCCTAAATACTGTAACAATTCAAAGGAGTTCGTCATGAAACATTATCCTCGCCGTCTGCCCCGCCTCCTCATCGCAGTGCTCTCCCTCGTCCTCCTCTATGCCGTCCTCACCCATCTCCCGGCGGGCGAGGACGGTGACCCGCCGACCTATAAGGCAGAAATCCTCCACGTGGAGAATGCGGCGGGCGGCACAACCTCCTTTGCGCCTGACAGCGCCGCCTATGAGGTGCGCATCCGCCTAGACTCAGGTCCTGCAGCGGGGACGGAGGAGACCATCCTCCACCACACCTTCAACAATCCCGCCTTTGACATCCACCCGGACGAGGGGGAGCACATCCTCGTCCGCCCAACAGGTGAGAGCTATGCCATCGTCGACTACGACCGCCTCCCCGCCATGCTCCTCCTTCTCACCCTCTTTGCCGCCCTCCTCATCTGCTTCGGCGGCATAACGGGTGCAAAGGCACTCCTCGTCCTCCTCTTCGCCGTCCTCCTCATCGCGAAGGGGCTCATCTCCTTCATCCTCTACGCCCCCTCGCACATCATCCTCTGGACGCTCCTCATCGGCAGCATCATCACCCTCGCTACCCAGCTCATCGTCAGCGGGCGAAATGTCAAGGCGGCGGGCGCCATCATCGGCACCATCGGCGGCATCCTCGTCGCGGGCATCCTCGCCGTCATCGCCATCCACGGCACCTACCTCACAGGCATCGCCGAGGAACAGGCAGGCATGCTCAAGGCACTCTACCTGCAGGCGGTGGACTTCCGCGAGCTGCTCTTTGCGGGCATCGTCCTCGGTGCGCTCGGTGCCGTCATGGACGTTGCCGTCTCCATCGCCTCCGCTCAATACGAGATGAAACAACTCGCCCCCAAGACGAAATTCGACGCTCTCGTCTCCTCGGGCATGAGCGTCGGCCGCGACGTCATGGGCACCATGGCGAACACCCTCGTCCTCGCCTACATTGGCGGTGCGCTCCCGCTCATCCTCCTCATCTCCGCGCAGCCCGATCTCCCGCTCCGCCACGTCCTGAATCTCAACATGATCGCCACCGAGATCGTCCGCTCCCTCGTCGGCAGTATCGGCCTCCTCTGTGCCATCCCCATCACCGCCTACACCACCGCCTTCCTCATCACCATCCGCCCGCGGCGCAAAAAAAGAGCGGAGGACTGACCTCCGCCCGATGTACAGCTATGCATTTTCTTTGAAAATACCAAGAAAAAACATACGTATCGAAAGGCTGACTTCCAGATCCGACGGCACATCCTCATCGCTCCGAAGGAGCGGCTTCATACGCTCCACAAGGGGCTCGTCCTCACGGAACATGATGGAATGAACTTGATAACGATGCAGGTAAGGATGTGCATAGAGCGCACGCAAGAGATGCCGATAAGAAAAGCTGCGATAGCTCTTTACTTCGTTCTCGAGGCCGTACACATCCCGCATCCCTTTGTTCATGACATGATCCAGTTCATAGGCACTGCCAGGATTCCGCACGGGCAGGAGCAGCATTCCGTCCTCTGCAAGAAGCGAATAAAGGTGCTCCAGATCAGCGATCACATCCTTAAGAGGGAGCTCGTCCAGATAACAGCCCGCAGAGATTACATCATACCGCCCCCCCTCCGCAGCAACATCTTCAATCCCTTCCGCCGTCACTGTCACATCAAAGAGATAGTCCGTATCCGGCAGATAGCGCTCATCAAAGACCGCCGCCGTCATATGCGGTGCAAATCCGCTGCGCCGATATTCATTGACCAGACCACAGGCAAAATCGCCAAAACGCGGCTCCAATATCAGCACGTGTTCACCAGCACGAAAAGCATGCCACTTCCACACATCCTCTACGGCGATAAAAGAGCCCCGTGAATCCCATGCATCCACGCCCCATTTCTCATAATAGACACGTCGCATCTCATCGAGTGCATTTCCCACCGCCTTGCGGCGTCCCTCGCCGAGTGTTACGCCGCCAAAATGGTGCATAAAGGTATCCTTGAGAAGCAGCTGCCGCCAGCCTGTACGGCGCAGGAGGGTAGACAGATCGTCATCCACAAATTCTGCACGTGTATAGATGGGATCGATCCCCCCATCCGACAGATATCGGTCCGTATAATCGAAAGGAATGGCATCAGGAGACACCGATCCTCCCAAAGCGCAGGATTCAGATGATTATGTGCGGCAGCAAATGCCTGCATACGTTCAACACCCTCAAACGTATTCGGGTAGGGAACGGGAATCCCCTGGTTATTTGATATCCCGCCCTCGTTGCAGGTCGGAACAGCACAGGCAATACGCGCGTCCGATTCCATCGCCACAAGCAGATGGTCGAGCCAATGCGGCGTTGCAATAATGTCATTTGAGAATCCGACAACGTACCTGCCTTCGACAATATATTGATGCGCATTGATGGCAAGGACATTGTATTTGAGGTTCACCTTCTTCGTATGAGGCAGACGCTCGAAATATTCCCGCGTACCATCATCCGAGCCGTTGTTGATCGTGATGAGCTCGACCCGTCCATCCGAAAAATCCGTATGGGCAAAGAGGCTCTCAACGGCAGCTTTTGTATACTCCAATTTATTATAGGCGAGCAGTATGATCGACACCTCATACGGATAGTTCTTGCGTGGTGCTTGGTGCAATGCGGTCATCGACTGCATCAGTTCCTGTTGATGCGCCCTCCATTGCCTCGCATCCGAAAGGACATCGGCATCAAGGCGCCAGAGCCGATTCATCTCGAGGACGAAGGGGCGGATCTCCAATGAAAAAATCCGTGTAAACAAGCTCGGATCACACCGAAGCTCATCTATAGACGCCTGAATATTGCGCGCATATAGATACACTTTTTGCAAAAGCCCTGTGGCACCGGAATATTCAGCTTCGAGCGCCTCTGCAATCCGACGCAGATGATCCATAATTTCCGCAATAGCAGAATCCTCTTCTCCACGAGCCAGCACGCCCTGCACGTATTCCACTGCCTCAACGGAAACATCCAACAGCGAACGCATCTCTTCCTGTTTCATATCATTGCCTTTCCCAAAGTCCTTTGTCTGCTATCCGCGCACAGCGTCCTTTACCGTCTGCGCCATATAGTCGATCTTCTCATCCGTCAGCCCCGGGTAGACCCCGAGCCAGAACGTGTCGTTCATAATGCGGTCGGTCACATCAAGCGTGCCCGCAATGCGATAGCCCTCACCCGAACGCCGCATCTCATCAAAGCAGGGATGCTTCGTCAGATTGCCCGCGAAGAGCATGCGCGTCTGAATGCCGTGCTCCTCGATATAGCGCACAATCTTCGTGCGGTCGATCCCTTTGCGGCAAGTCAGGAGAAAGCCGAACCAGCTCGAATGCGCGTGCTCCGTCGCCTCCGGCAGGATGAAGAACTCCTCCATATCCGCAAGCGCCGCGCGCAGACGCGCAAAATTGTGCCGCCGCCGCTCCACAAAGGACGGCAGTTTCCTAAGCTGCGCGACGCCGACCGCCGCCTGTAGATCCGTCGCCTTCAGATTGTAGCCGAAATGCGAATAGACATACTTATGATCGTAGCCGAGCGGCAGTTCCCCGTCCTGCCGGTCAAAGCGATGTCCACAGAAATTGTCCTGCCCTGACGCGCAGATGCAGTCACGCCCCCAGTCACGCAGGGAGCGCACAATGCGGTGCAGCAGGGCATTATTCGTATAGACTGCGCCACCCTCGCCCATCGTCATATGATGCGGCGGATAGAAGCTCGACGTGCCAATA
This sequence comes from Selenomonas sp. oral taxon 136, assembly GCF_001554015.1. Classification (NCBI taxonomy): domain Bacteria; kingdom Bacillati; phylum Bacillota; class Negativicutes; order Selenomonadales; family Selenomonadaceae; genus Selenomonas; species Selenomonas sp. oral taxon 136. The sequence continues at coordinate 1,495,949 of NZ_CP014239.1, read as the reverse complement.
TCGCCGATCGTGCCCGTATAGTGCTCCGTCCCATGCAGCGTGTATTGCGATCCGAGCGCGTCGCAGTTGTCCTCGACGAGCCACAGATTGTGCGCGTCACAAAACGCCTTCACCGCCGCCAGATCGAACGGATTGCCAAGCGTATGTGCGATCATCACCGCCTTTGTCCGCTCTGAGCGTGCTCCCTCAAGAAGACTGACATCGACATTGTACGTCGGCAGTGTCACATCCACAAAGACGGGAACAGCTCCGTACAGGATGATCGGCGCAACCGTCGTCGGAAATCCCGCCGCGACCGTGATGACCTCATCGCCGCGCCGCACAGCCCGCTCCCCGAGGAGCGGCGAGGTGAGTGCCATAAAGGCGAGAAGATTCGCCGATGAGCCCGAGTTGACGAGTGAGCAGTGCTTCACACCCAAGAATGCCGCAAGACCGCGCTCGAACTCCTCCGTATAGTGCCCTGCCGTCAGCCAGAACTCAAGCGCACTCTCTACAAGGTTCTCCATCTCCTCGTGATCATAGACCCGTGCCGCATACGGAAGCCGATCCCCCGGCGCAAAGCCCTCCTTCGGTGCATGATATTTCTCAGCATACGCCCGTACCAACGCAAGAATCTCCCCACGCATTTCCTGCTCAGTCATTCGCTTGCTCTCCCTTACACAAATACAAATTACCGCTCAAAGAGCATATCCCACACGTATCCCATCCGAAAATGGCGTCGATGGCATCCATCCCGTATCCCGCTGTAGCTTCTCCACAGAGGCTTGTAGGGAAAATGCACCGGCCTCGCCCCCATAGGACACGTGCGCACGCGAATTGAACACTGCGCGCGCCTCCTCAATAAAATCACATAGGGAACGATAGCCGCCGTGTGCGATGTTGTAGATCTCACCTGCACGCCCCTTTTCAGCGAGCGCAGCGAGAGCATCCGCCCCATCCGCCGCATAGAGATAGTCCCAATTCTGTGCGCCCGAGGAAGAAAGTGCAAAGGGCTGTTCCAAACGCAGGGAGTTCACAAGTGCGGGCAGCATCCGCCCCTCCTGCTCATATCTCCCATAGAGACTGAACACGCGTCCCCAGATCCATTCGATCCCGAGATCAGCGGCACGCTGACGCGAGAGTGCGCACGCGGCGAGCTTTGCCGCGCCGTAGGCATCTGTGGGGTGCGGACAGGTCTCCTCTGTGATGAGTGCCGTCTTCGGTCCGTACTCCGCCTGCGACCCCGTGGCAATGAAGCGGCGGCATCCGAGCCGCACAGCCGCCTCGAGCGCCGCCAGTGTATCCGCGACATTCCCATACTGCGCCACGAAATCATAGCGACCGCCCTGCCACGCAAGGTGAAAGAACGCATCGCACGGCTCTGCAATACGTTCGTCCAGATGTCCGTATTCAGACAAATCGGCAGGAACAAGAGTCAGCCGCTCCGACTCGATAAGACGCGCGTTATGCGGCGAATTCGGACGCACAACGGCATAGATATGCACGTTCTCTTCCCGCAGAAGCCGCTCCACGAGATTCATGCCAAGGAAGCCCGCTGCGCCTGTGATGATGTATTTTTTCAAGATATGGCCTCCACTGTACAGCACCCTCAATTGCGAGATCAAGGAGCTCCCTCACCTGTCTCTGTTCCATTCCGAACCGCCTTTTTAGACAAGCAATGTGCTCGCAGAATCTGCGGCATATGCTTTCACATCGTCCACATGGAGGAATGCGGGCTCATACACGGGGCACGCCATGTGCTCCATCACGTGATTGGAATGCAGCCCTGCATAGAGATGATTCTGCCAAGCCTTGTAGAGTTCGATATGCTCCTCAGAGATGTCAGCAGCCTTCAGAATTGCCTCCGGCGCAATGAGTTTCTCGGCATTATGATACCCCTCGACCGTCTCCTTATACCACGTCGTGATAAAATCATAGAGAAGGAAATCGACGGGGACGGCACACAGGGCGATGTGTTCGTACCCAACGACAGTGTAGCTGCCGTCGCCGCTCTTTTGAAAATCTCCGGCAGAAAGAGCAAGCGCGCTGCCCTCCGCGCAAGCAAGCGGCGGTGTCTCACTCTTTCCAAACAGGGAAACAAATTCTTCATTGCCATAGTTCCCGCATTGCACCGCGTTCGTTCTCCACATATGGGCAAGCGCGGAAAAGATGTCAAGGCAAGCCGCAATGCGTGCGGGCAGATGGTCATCGTTGCACTCTAAAACGCGATCCATTGCCTCAAGCAGTTCTTCTCTGAGTGTCTTCCCCTCGCTGTAGGACTGAACGAGAACAGCATCCCCGTGCGCATCGGTCTCCAGTGACAGAGGATTGTATCGAAGGGCGTATTTCCCCCGTTCGATGAGCTTTTGATACGCCTCGTAGAGCTGATGCACTTTCCCGTTTTTATAGACCTCCCGCTTTTCAAGGAAGAGCTTCCCATCTCTTTTTACCAAGGATGTGACAAGGAAATCCTTTTCCCCACTTTCAAGAGGTGCGTGCGCGTAAAGAATGTAATGGGCAGACGGCTTGCCGTTGAAAATCTCGACAAGGAAATGATGAGCAAAATTTGCCGCAATTCCCTCCTTCTGGAAGGTGCGGAACAGCCGCGTCTCATCGAAGAAGCGATAGCGCTGGAGCGTTGGGTTGTAGTGCTTATGTGCATAGGGCAGCAGTTCCAGAGAGGCATCGGAGTGAATCTCTGACGGCATTCCATAGTCGGGGAACGGGTAGAAGAACGACCAATCGGAAAATCCCGAACGGTCAAGTATGCTCTCCAACTCGGATCGGCTGAATGTACGCACATAATCGTATGTGTCGTAGGAGTTCAACCCCAAAAATTGGCGCTTGGTATGCTCTTCCCCGGCACCGGCGAAATACCTCAGACCGAGGCGGTTTTCGATGGCAAGGAGGATGATGCCATCCTTCTTCAGAAAGGATTTTGCCTTTTCCATAAAGCGAACCGAAGCGTGCTCCGCCTGAATGAAGCGGCGTGCATACTCCATGACCCCGACGACGACAACATAGTCAAACGGCTCGTCGAACTCCACATCATCGAGATTCGCAAGGACGATTTCGACATTGTCCCGCTCCCGGTTGCGCGCAGCAATCACGTTCGCACGGGACTCCGTCATCTCGATGGATGTCACGGAGTTCATCCGCCCTGCAAGGAATCCCGTGAGTGCACCGACACCTGCACCGATTTCGAGACAGGAGGCATTCTTTTTGAAGGGATACCATGAGAGAAGATTTTCGCGAAGGCGTGACATATCACCGATGATAAAGCGCTCTTCACCGATCGACAGATACTCTTCGAGGTCATCGGGGTGCTCCTTCAGGATGGCAAGCATGTGCTCTTCTAACGAATCCTTGTACTCGAGCCCTTTTTCTCCATGATAAAATTTACGATTGATTGTAGCCATTAATTCATCTCCCAAGCTTTGATATAATAGTGCCCATTCGCCCTGATGCAATCTTTTCGAAGAATCTCCTTCTTCTCCAACAGCCATGTTGGCGGCCCCTGCCCCTCCGGGATATCCACGAGAACGAGGATATGACAGCGAAAAGGAGCAGACCCTTGCGCATGCGCGTGGAAGCAGTCCCACGTGACAACAAGGAGTTTTGGCATGCACGGCAGTTCCTTTTTTTGCATCACTGCAATGTCTTGATAATAGAGCGAGAAAAACATCTCTGCCGCGCGCGCATCCTGTTTCTCTTCAAAATATGCGAGAACGTTGTATCCCTCCATCGAAAGCGCAAGCATCGGATAGGAAACAGGTGGGAAGCCAAAGAAGACAGCAAATCCACGCGTTTTCGGCAGACGATACAAAAGGCATTCACTTTCTTTATCGTAGAGTCGCCGCTCCAAGATTAGCAGGAAGCGGAGCAGGATGCGATCTGCCTGCATGGCGGGAATGAGGCTCTTATTGGCGTACGGATGCCAGAAGAAGATGCGCGCTGCCGTTTCATCCGGAAGCTCTCGAATGATGCGGTCTGCGACCGTTCGATTGCGCCATCTCTGACAGTCGTCTCTCGTCACGCGAACGGGTGCAAAAAAGAGGTTCTTTTCATAGAGAAATGCAGTTCGATGATTGCCGTCCTCAATCGCGAAATAGCCGTCACGCCAAACGCCATAGGCCGGCGAGGTCTGAAAAAATTTCATGCCATCACCGAGCGCCGCCGTGAACCTGCTGTAAAGGTTCTGCCGGTCGTTCACATATTCGCAAAAGCTCTTTTGGAGCAGATAGCCAAATTCCTCTTCATGTGCATGAAAGCTCTCCTCTATCGTTGTAAGATCGCCCATACCCGTAGAGAAAAAGGAAAACAGGCGTAAAACGGGCGAATGCACGTAGCTCTCGGCAGCATGATTGCGGCCATCCGTTGCGAGCAGATCCAAGGGAAGCGCCGCAATCATGAAGTCACCGCTTTCCTCCAGAATGAGATGCTCCGTATACTCCACGGGACGCACTTCTGTCAGAGGGAGCACGGTACACATTCCACGGATGCCATGCTCGCCCGTATAGGCGAGATAGGTCTCTCGCAGGAGGAGGGCATCCGCCTCGTCGTGAAAGCGATCTCCTGTCAATGGGAGATAGAGGAGCTTGGTAAAGCCTTGACGCACCAACAGCCCTGCGACTTCTTCGTGAATTCCGGCATTCTGCAGTGTGATAATGACGAGCGCTGAACGCAGCGTCCCGAGCTCATGCGTAGGGATTGCTTGGGGCGCATAGACAGGACGGTCAAAGAAACGCGCCCCCTCGGCTGCATTGGCATCGAAAAACGCAAGAACGGGCACGCCTCTCGCATGCAGCCTGTGAAAGAATTGTCTGCCGCGCATGCCGCCCCCATAGAGCACGACTGGAACACGGTCATCCAAGGAAAATGAAGAAGCTCTCTCGTTCATGCACACCGCCTTTCAATCGTCACCGCCGAACAATCCTAGGGAAGCACTGATAAATTCAGCGCCGCCATCTTGACGTATCTTTTTTGCCCGCTTTTTGTCGGCAAATCCTCCACAGAGCACCACTCTGCGTCCGGTTTTCCTCCTCAATCGGACGAAAAAATCTACGCCAATCTGACGGACTTCATTTTATCAGCGATTCCCTAGAAAAACTCCTCCTTGGCGCGATTGAAATCCTCCATGCGCCCGACATCAAGCCAGTACTCGCGGATGGGAAAGACGAGGGCACGCTTCTTCTCCTTCAGCAACTGCAGGAAGAGATCTGTCATGTCGAGATGCTCATTTTCCTTCACATGCTTTACGACCTCAGGTGACAGAACGTATATGCCGGCGTTGACAAAGTCCATCCGCATCGGTTTTTCCTGAATATCCTCCATAATGAAATCCTTGGACTTCACTACGCCATAGGGGATTTGATAGCAGGACTCGCGGACGCACATCGTCGCATCAGCTCTCTGTATCCTGTGGAAGGAGGCGAGCTGATGGAAGTCCACCTTTGTCAGGAGATCCCCATTCATCACCAGAATGGGGCTGTCAATCGTCTTGGGGAGAAGTCCGAGGGCGCCGGCTGTACCGAGGCGGGTGGTCTCCTCGATATACGTGATGGATACCCCGTAGTTCTGTCCATTGCCGAAATAGTCCCGTATCATCTCCGCCTTATAGTTGACAGAGATATAGAACTCCCGCGCCCCGCCCTCGATGAAGTTCTCCAATATGATTTCCAATATCGGCTTTTCGCCGACCTTAAGGAGAGGCTTGGGGCAGTTGTCCGTCAAGGGACGCAGCCGCATACCAAGCCCCCCTGCCATCAAAAGGACAGGAAGAGAGAAGCGCGGCCCGCTCTCTGCAATCATATCCTTAAAAAGTCGAAGATCCTTTACCCGCCCCTTGGCATCTACGATTGGAATCTGCTTTCGATTCTCCCACTTCATCGTCTGCAGGATATCGCTCTCCGTACTCTCTTCCTGCATCACCGTGGGATGGCAGTTCATCATCTCTCTGACCGGCTGCTCCAAAGGAATGCCGCACAGAAGCGCTTTTCGGATGTCAAAGTCCGTCACCACGCCGACAAGGCATCCGTCCTCGACGACCAGCGCAATACGTGCCGCAGTCGCATCCACGACCTCGACGGCTTTACGGCATTTTTCCGTCACATCGATCAAGCATCTCTGCCAAATTTCCATCCTCTTCCCCCTTTTCTCATCCTATTTGATATGTACGATGCGCGGATTGAGCTCTTTGTAGATGCCCATGTACTCCTCTTCGTACCCGGGAAGCTCCGTATAGCTACAGCAACGCACATCCCCGTCGGGGATGGCGACATTGAGCCCTGCCGTCGAGCCCATCATGAGGAGTGCGGACACGGATAAATAGCGGCAAAAAAGCTCCACAGGTATCGTTTTTGCAATGCTGTCTCCGAAGAACTCCTCGACCGAATACGATGCAATGGACAGCTTCGTGCAGACGGCACGTACGCTTTCCAGAACTTCCTGCACCTGCCCAGCCCCCTTCAGATACGATATGGGATGGAGCTTTATGAGCACAGCCTCCTCGGCAGGATTCACGGCAGCCAGCAGCTTTTCGTACACAGCCAAAAAATCAATCGTCCTCTGCTCCCCCTGATAGGTTGCCTGCAGGATGTCATACTCCAACTGCGATGCGGGCAACATGAGGACAATTTTTTTCCCGATGCGCCTTGCCTTCTCCCTGCTCTCATGGAACAACGCTGCCATCTTTCGGTTCTGAAAGGCACGATAGTCCACATGGGTATAGAAATCCCCTGTCAGACTTGCAAGCGTATAGCCCTGCCCCATGAGATTGCGGTTCGGGTAATTGTGCTTCGGCAGGATCTTTTGCAGTGCGGACGCCGCTGTCTCCTCCAAGGAAAATGGAAGATCCTTTCCGCGTGCAGCCTGCATACGGAAAAGCCCTTCTGTCCCGGAATCGAGATGATGGATGTGCTCCTCTCGTATGGGCAGGAATTGCATCAGGGTCGATGTCGGTGCACCGTAGAAATGCATCTGTTCCAGCTGCTCCTGCGGAAATTTTTCCCACAGCTCCCTCGCCCGCGCTGCATTCTTCGTCAAGAGAGCCATCCCTTCGTCCGTTCCCGTGTCCACGAGACTGACATCATCGCATTTTTCCACATATACGGTTTCAATGCAAAGTTCGGAGAGGATGAGGGCTATGACGAGCCGCTCTCCAATCGATGCAGTGGAGAAGAAGGGGCGCGCGCGCTCCTCCATGATGCAGCAGTCAATTTTTCGCCCTTGGAAGAGAATGGATAGGAGCACGGAAACGGTGATGCCGTCCACAATACAGCATACTTTTCCGTCTGCAGTCTCAAACGCTTCTTTTCTCACGCAAATCTTGCCTCCCCCGTATGTGCAATGCGTCGATAGGTGGCAGAATAGGCATCAGAAAAGGAGGGAAATGCATAGTTTTCCTCATCCCCCTCTTTTTCGAGCACAAGGCGATACTCATAGAATTGCTCCGGCATGACGCGGGAGAACGCGAGCTTTCCCATGTCACCGCGGCGGAGGAAATACTCAGCGTAGGGAACAGAAACATGACTGCGCACAAGTGCCTCCTGCATCGCGGGAACATTTGTGAAGTAGTTCGGATGCCCCTTCTCCCTTGCATTGTGCTCGGCTAAGAGCGCCTTGTCATCATCGTCAAAGTAGTTGTCGTTCTTTCCAGAAATGAGGACGCAGCCCCCCTTCTTGAGAACCCTGAGCATCTCAGCGAGCGCACTCTCCTGATAACAGGCATCAAACGTACCATAGCAGATGATGCGGTCAAAAAATCCGTAGGAGAACGGCATATTCTCTCCTTCCGCCACAAAGAGTCTCTCCTCCAGATCGGGATAGTCCTCCAAGGCAGAAGCAATCATCTGCTCAGAGATATCAATGCCATAATAGTCCACGCCCTTTTTGCGGAAAAAAGGGGAAAATCTGCCCCAGCTGCATCCAAAATCCAGAAGCTTCATACCGGGCGCATACGCCACTTGATCAAAGAAAACCTCCGCCACATGGTCATCTGCGACTTTGACATCGCCCTCTACAAGCTTCGAAGCGTCCTGTTTCTCAATGTTCGATTCCTTCACGCGCGCCTTGTAGTAGTCTACATAGGTCTGATTCCAATAGTCCTTGCGATCCATATCACCACGTCCTCTCCACAGAGGCTGCGCCCTGTATGCCGCTCTGCTTCACATCTATGACGATCAGCGCACCGCTGCCACAGGAGGAGTTCGTCGCAACGCCAATCTTCTCGATATCGGAGAGCGGTACGCTGTGCTCATCAAAGATATACGACCAACGTCTTCTCGGCTCCTGAACGTCGAGATTGTCCATGAGATAGCGTCCCGTAGACAGCTTCAGTGCAAGGAAGGGCTGCGGACCAAAGCTCTTCTCATCGCAGGAGACAGAGAGACCGTGCATGCCGCCCTCAGAGAAAAGTTCTGCTCTCAGTCCTACAGGCACTCTCGTCTCCTTGAGCACCGTACGTGCCGCCTCATATGCGCCCGCGTTCTTCCATAGGACATCGGGATAGCTTTCTCGCGCTTTCTGCAAATAGCCATAGACCTCCTCCACCCCCGTACCAAGGTTGCGGAAGTCGTGATCGGTAAACGCCAGCACCGTATCTTCCCCGTGATCTGCACGTTGGAACGCCCTGTCTACCTCGTTCTGCGTCAAAAGGCGCAGACGCGTCCCGACATTGAGGCAGCGGAATATGACGCGGTTGCACTGTCCCCGCTTCTGATAGTCCTCATGTGACGGATGATACCAGTCCCAGTTGGCGGGAGCCCGACGCCAGTCTCCGAACCGCCCGTTCGCAAGATCCTTTTGCTTCACATCTTCTTCCGTCAGCAGCATCGCCTGATTCGAGAAATCATAAGGAATGAACTGTTCCAAAAACCAATGGCTGTCCGGACGCTCCGTATGAAATCCTGCGCGGAAACAGCGCGGAAAGTCCTTGCGGTCAATCAGACGCCTTGCAAGGCTCTCGAAAATATGCGGCGAGTTCAAGAAGGATGTCGCACACTTATGCGCCTCCCGATAAACGCTCATAGGGTGTGCATGCCAGTGAAACTCATCCCCCCACTCCTCCGGAACAGTGCCATGTGAGGCATAGAAATCCCGATAGTGATCGTAGATATTATGGTATCCAATGTCTCTGCATCGAGGATTTACGGTAAATCCAACCCAGTCGAGGAGGAACCAGTTATACACCCAGCCGCCGCCAAAGCTGTCCCTGTGGCGCATGCGGTAGTTCCTGTCCATGATGCGCTCAAGCATCGCATCGACTTCGCCCCAATGCTTGTTATAGCCAAGAATATGGGGGGAGAACGCACGGCTTGCGACCTCCTCGAAGCCGTTCAGCGCAATCTCCTTTTTTTGGATCTTCCGCAGGTTTTCCGCCGTCGGCGGAAGCTGCACCCCCGTCAGATAGGCAATCCTCTCAAAGGTCGCGGGGAGGGATTCATAGAGAGGGCCTTCCGTATCGATGCAATGCAGAACGTATACAATGCCTTTTTTCACGCCTCTTCCCTCCTATTTGCCAGAATCCACTCCGCCATGACGAGATCCTCCTCCGTATCGATATCGAGACTGCGTCTTCGATCCATCGTATAGCCAAGGGTGTCCTCCGTCAAAAATGTCTTGTGCTCTTTATAGTATGCTGTCTGTGCGTAGTAGAGTGCGCCATTCAGACGATAGCAAGACGGCAGTTTCTGCCTTTGATACATTGCCTCAGTAGGCAGTGGAAGGATGGGCTTGAGGCGGTCTTCCGCTTCCACTGTATACATCCAATAGGGACTGTGCTCCACTTCGGTAACGCTCACACATACTTTCGCTGCACTCTTCTTTGTGAACGAAAGGAATCCCTCGATGTCCTCTTTCTGCCGAAAGGGACTTGTCGGCTGCAGGAGAAGAACCGAATCATACGCCGGAAAAGTGCTCAGGAGATGCAGGATTGCACCCGATACCGGAGCGGCATCGCCGGCAAGCTCCTTCGGGCGGAGAAAGGGTACATCCGCCCCGTATTCTCTTGCGACCTCTGCAATCTCTGCATCATCTGTGGAGACAATCAGACGATCGATGGCAGAAACGCCCTTTGCCGCCTCAATCGTATATGCTATGAGAGGCTTCCCGCCAAGAAGGCGGATGTTCTTTTTTGGTATTCCCTTCGACCCGCCTCTCGCCGGAAGGACAGCAAGGAGTTTAGACCTGCTCATGAAATTCTCCATTCTTCCGCGCGGGCACGCCGTAATAGGTCCCCGATGCGTCAATAGCGGCAGTGACGACCGCGCCCGCACCAACGCAGACATTTTCCCCAATCGTCGTACATTGGCGTACCGTCGCCCCTGCACCAATGTGCACGCAAGCTCCGAGCGTCACCTGACCGCAGAGAATTGCCCCTGTGGCAACGTGACTATGCGGTCCGATGACACACTCATGCTCGACGACAGTACGTGTATTGACAACGGCGTTTTCCCCCACAACGGCATCTGTCTGCACGACGGCACCGGCGTGAATCTGCGCCCCCTCACCGATTACTGTGCTCGTCTTTACAATGGCGCTTCGTGCAATGAGCGGCGGGAAGAAATACCCCTTTGCCTTCATGCGCTGATAGATTTGCATTCTCACCGTCGGTATTCTGGCAGAGCCGATGCCGTTGGCAAGGGCATAGGTCTCCGGGGGATATGATGCGAGGACTTCGTCGTCTCCCAGAACGGGAATCCCGCGCCAAAGAGATGCACGGAGCACTGCGGGATCCGAGGTCGTAATCCCTCGGACGGTGAAGCCCGTCTCCAAAAGCAGGTCGAGGACAACTTTTGCGTGTCCGCCGGAACCAAGCAGGATGACAGGCATATCTTTCGAAGGATTCATAAGGGCTCATCCTTTCGATAGTCGGTCGCTGCACGCGCTCCCAGAAGCTCCCAATAAGAAAGAGGAGACCGCCCCGCACCTGCACGCTTCGCTGTGATGCAGTCTCCCGTGAACACATCTCCTTTCTCAATATCATGCGCGGCAACAAGACTCTTGCGTGCAATACAGCGATTGTCCCACTCCGACGTCGTAGGTGCCTTTACCATGGAGCCTATGGCACGGTGCGCTCTGCGCACGCCCTCGACCATAGCGGACAGCTCCAAGGGTTCCAGAGAGGCCTTGTGATCGGGGCCTTCCTGAGCCCGATCCAGCGTGAAATGCTTCTCTATGACCACAGCCCCCCGTGCAGCTGCTGCAATCGGCACGGCGATACCCTCCGTGTGATCTGAGTAGCCGACGCAGAGTGAGAATGCGGCTCTCAGCCGATCCATTGCAGACAGATTGACCTCATCGACGGGCGCGGGATATTCCGTCGTACAATGGAGCAGGCACAGTTTCTCAGAGAGAACGCGCTGCCCCTCGGCAGACGCATAGGCGCGGCAGAAATCCTCAAGAGACGCAGGCTCTCCCTCTGCTGTATATCCATAGGCAAGTACGGCGAGCGCCATCTCCACCTCCCCCATAAAGCTCATCCCCGTGGACAGGAGGATCGGCATCTTCGTTCGCGCGCATGCCAGAAGAAACGGGGCATTCGTAATCTCTCCGGACGGAATCTTCAGATATGGCATATCCGTTTTCTCTGTAAGAAACGAAAGACTCACTTCGTCAAACGGTGTGGACAGGAAGTCGATGGAAAGGCTCTTCGCGTAGTCCGACAGCTCAATGAAGGCTTCCGGCGGAAGTTCCAACTGCTTCAACATGGCAAGCTGCGCAGGGGTGTCCGATGGCATTGCCGCCTTTTGATACCGTGCCTTTTCCACATCCGATGTAACAAGGCTTTCCGCCCGAAAGGTCTGGAACTTCACGGCATCTGCGCCGGCGTCCTTTGCGACACGCACAAGCTCCATTGCCGTTTGCAGCGATCCGTTGTGATTCACGCCGGCTTCGGCAATGATATACACATGATTTCCCAAAAATTTTTCCATATGGCTGTCTATCCTCACTCAGCCCTACGACGGTAAAAGTCCCAATCCCTGTAAATCATGAAATCTTTTCCGACATAAATCCTCTAGGGGTACGTTCTTCAAGACATGTGCAATGCGCTCTGCAACATTCCCGTCAGCGAGGGGGATGACAGCATCCCTGCACGTCTCCTGAAAGCGCGGCGAGAGTGCCTCACAGATGCCCCGCTCAATATCTGTTCGAGCCGTCCCGACATCAATGACATTCCCGTAGTGATGACGCCCCTTCTGCCTGTTTCCGATATTGACCGCAGGAACACCAAAGAGCGGTGCCTCGAGCAGTGCGCTGGAAGAGTTCCCGATCATAAGCGCACACGCACGCATTGCGGACAGGTATCGCAGCGTTCCCAAGGACGCGCAGAGCACGCAGCGCTCCGGATGTTCCTCGGCATATTGTTCCAACCGTCGATTGATTGCCCTGCCGCCGGCATCGCTGTTCGCCTTCGTCATGAGCACCTGATGCGCAGGAAAGGCATCGAGGGCAGCGAGGATGTCCTCTAAAGAGGATGCGCCCCCCTCCTCACCTCTCGTCTCCGGATGATAGGTAAAGAGGAAAAAGCCCTTTTGTAGCGGAAATGTGAGCGAACTCCCCAAAGCAGACAAAGAAAGAATTTCCGTGCCAAGAATGGCATCCCAGCCGAGCGCACCGACGAGATGCACGCGATGCGGCTCTTCGCCCATCTGCAGGACGCGCCGTCTATGCTCCTCCTCGCTGACGAAGTGAAGGTTTGCCATCTTCGTCACGGCATGACGTATGGAATCATCGACGGCGCCCTCGGTAATCTCCCCTCCATGGATGTGTGCGAGTCCGATCCGCATGAGCATAGCCGCCTGAGCTGCCGCCAAGATCTCGTAGCGATCGCCTAAGACGACGACGATATCGGGAGCGAGGCGGGAAAAGAGATCAGCGAAGCCGATTACGGCAAGCCCCGTCGATTTCGCCATGCCGACGGGCGTATCGCTCGAAAGGAGCATCTCCAGACGCTCAAAGGCGAATCCATCCGCCCGAATCTCCTCTTCCGTCCTGCCAAATTCCGGTGATAGATGCGCACCTGTCACGACAAGCTGAAGAGAAACACCCGCATCGCTTGCCAGAACCGTAAGAAGGGGGCGCAGGAGTCCGTACTCTGCCCGTGTCCCTGTGACAACGCAGATGTTACGGCTCATTCTTTTCCCTCGTTTCAGAGGCTGTCTGCCCCAGTCGGACGCTGCTCGGCAAGTTGATGAGGGATGCTTCGAGGCGCTCCGCTGTCGCACAATCCATCCGTGGGGCACTTTCGAACATCGGCAGCTTGTAGAGAAGCCGCCATGCAGGCCGCACAAAAATATTTGCTGCGTGAAGGCCGGAGATGACCGCATCGCGCATCTCGAAATCTGCGCCCTCAAGGCATATCGCCTGAAGCCAGTAATTGCTTCTGGTATATGGCGGCTCTTTGACAAAACGAATCCCATCGATTGGCGCAAAGGCACTCTCATAGCGATCCGCCAGCACTCTCTGCGCACACAAAAAGCCGTCCAGTTCCTCAAGCTGCGCGCAGCCTAGGGCGGCATTGATGTTCGGCATGCGATAGTTGTAGCCGATGTAATCATGCATGAACACCCACGCATGAGGCAGCTTCGCCTGCGTTGTCAGATGCTTGGCAAGCCGCCCCAGAGCATCATCATTTGTTAGCAGGGCACCGCCGCCCCCCGTTGTGATGGTCTTATTGCCATTAAAACTCAGGGCGGCGAGCTTGCCAACACAGCCTGTATGGCGTCCCTTGTAGAAAGAGCCGATGGATTCCGCTGCGTCCTCTACGAGCGTGAGATGATATTTCTCTGCAACTGCAGTCAGCGCATCAAGATTGACGGGATGCCCAAAGGTGTGCATGGGAAGGAGGACCGATATCCTGCGTCCCGTCGATTTGTTGAAGGCGTGTCCATCCCTTAACATCACTGTCGAAGAGAGGTACCGATCCAGTGTTTCCGCATCCATTCCGAGAGACACATCTTCACTGTCAACGAAGTGTGGGGATGCACCCAGATAGGAGACAGCATTCGCCGTCGCGACAAAGGTCAGTGCCGGCACAAGCACCTCGTCTCCCGCCTCCACCCCTGCGAGAAGGAGCGCGATGTGAAGTGCCGCCGTCCCATTGGAAACAGCGACAGCACGCTTCACGCCCGTGTAGTCGGCAAGCTCCTGTTCAAAACGGTCAACGAACTTACCCGCAGAGGATACCCAGCCCGTGTCGATGCACTCTTTCACATAGGCATTCTCGTTGCCCTGCAGACACGGCTCATGCAGGGCGAGCGGCACGGTCTCCGATGCATACGGCGGCGCGACGCTTTTCCGTACTGCGTCCCTTATCTCTGCAACAATCGCCTGCACATCGGATGAATCTTTCATTTCCATGCTCTCTCCTCAGATATTGTATTGGTCTGCTTTATACTTCCGAAGGTTTCGTTCGTCCGTGAACCACGCGATTGTCTTTTCCAGCCCCCGTTGGAATCCATCGCGCCCGGCGTAATGCGGCGACCAGCCAAGAAGCTCCCGCGCCTTCCTATTGTCTGCCCAAAGGCGCTCTACCTCGCTCCCCGTGGGACGAAGCCGTTCTTCGGCCGTCGTGATCGTCACATCTGCCTGCATGATGTCCGCGATGAGCTGAACCGTTGCCTCAATGGAAATCTCAAAATTACTCCCGATGTTGATGACCTCTCCGACGGAAGCGTCCTGCTCACCAACTGCAATGAAGCCGTCCACCGTATCCTCCACATAGTTGAAATCACGTGTCGGAGAGACAGCGCCCAGATGCAGATTCCTCCTGCCGTTTGCAATCTGTGTGATGATCGTCGGAATGACGGCACGCGCAGACTGCCGGGGGCCATAGGTGTTAAAGGGGCGGATGACTGCAACAGGCGTGCCAAAGGAATAATGAAAGGACATGGCAAGCTGGTCTGCACCAATCTTGCTCGCTGCATAGGGCGACTGTCCATGGAGCGGGTGCTCCTCCGTGATCGGAACGAACTGCGCCGTTCCGTACACCTCGCTTGTGGAGGTCTGCACAATTTTAGCCACGCCAAGCTCTCGCGCGGCCTGCATGATATTCAGCGTCCCTTTGACGTTCGTATCAATGTAGGTATCGGGCGAATGATACGAATAGGGGATGGCAATGAGCGCCGCGAGATGATAAACCACATCACACCCCTGCATTGCAGTCTTTACCCCATATGGATCACGCACGTCTCCCGAGAAGATTTCCATTGCGCGAACGACATCCGCATCCAGTGTATCGAGCCAGCCACAGGAGTTAAACGAATTGTACTGAACGAAAGCCTTGACGCTGTTCCCTCTGCGAATCAGGGTTTCAGCGAGATGCGATCCGATAAAGCCATCCGCACCCGTGACCAAGACCTTTTGAAACTTGCTCACAACTCTTCCTCCTCTCGGAAAAGACGGTATCTTTCAAATTCCTCGGGCGGCAGGGGCGGTGCCAACTCATCAATCGGCGCAGAGACAATCGATCCATCCGAAAGCCTCTTCGAGGTTGTCTTAAAGGCAAGCCCCTGCTCCGGATCTTCAAAGATTTCGCAGAACGCATAGCCATCCTGTTCCAGCAGCGCCGAAAGGACAGCATCCGTCTCTCCGTTTTCCCGAATGGCAAAGTACGGGATTCCAAAGGCAGACGCGATTTTGGAAAAATCCGGACAATCCAGACCGGATTCCTTTGTGCAGCCCGTGAGTCGGCCATCGAAAAAGCCCCGCTGCGTGCGCACAATGCTGCCATAGCCGCCATTGTTGTAGACGAGAATCTTGACCGGGAGTCGATTGCATACGATGGTCTGCAGTTCCTGCAAATTCATCTGTATGCTGCCATCGCCGTCCAAGGAAAACACGGTTCTACCCGACGCCACCGCCGCTCCGATTGCTGCGGGAAGCCCGTAGCCCATGCTGCCGCAGTTCTTATTGCAGAAAAGCCGCTGTCCATCCTTGCGTATGCCCGTCTCAATCGCCATTTCGCCGCCGAGGTTGCTTCCAACGACGACGATACCATCCGCAGGGAGCAGCGACATCAGACGATCCGCAAGAAGGTAGGGATTTACGCCCGTTCTGTCCGCTGCCTGCGCCAAGACGGGAAAGGCATCGCGCAAACGCCTTGCATAGGACATCCACGCCCTTTTTTCCGGCATAGGCTTATCTGCCAGACAGGCTTCCATGGCGGGGAGAAACGCCTTCAGATCTGCATGAATCGGAAGATCCGGGCGCATGGTTTCCTTCTTGAGCTCCTCCTCATCAATATCAATCGCTATCTTATATCCCTGCGGCGCAAATGCCTCATGTCGAAAACCGATTTGATTCAGGGCAAAGCGGCAGCCGAGGGAGACGATCACATCCGCATTCTGTACGAGGAAATTCCCCGCACGGCCGCCCAGTATGCCAAAATTTCCAAAGTACAGGGGGTGTGCCGTCTCGAAGAGATCTGCCGTGCACGTCGTCGCAAGAACGGGGATGCCGAGTGCCTGTACGACACGGCAAAAGGACGCATATGAATCCGACAGGCGGATGGATGAACCCGCGAGAAGCAGCGGTGCTTTCGCCGTCCGAAGCTTTGTCAATACGAGTTCTGCCAATGCCAAATGATCTTGTCTCAGAGGCTTGGGCGGCGTGAAGTGACGAAGGTTTCCCACCTCAATTTCCGCCCCCTGCACATCCAGAGGAATATCCAGCCAGACAGGGCCTTTCCTGCCCTCCTCCATGATGTACAATGCTTTTTCCAGCGCATAGAGAATATCCTCAGGACGCCGCACCATCTCCGCATGCTTCGTCAACGGGCGCACCGTTCGCACGATGTCATGCTCCTGCTCGCCGAAGTGACGGAGGCGAAGACCGGAGGCCTCGACTGTGATGGGATAACGCACCTGTCCCGAAATAACGAGCATGGGCACACTGTCCTGATATGCCCCCAATACCCCCGTGATGGCATTCGTTCCGCCAGGACCGCTTGTTACACATACGATCGCGGGCTTTCCTGTAACGCGTGCATAGCCTTCTGCCGCCATAGCGGCTGCCTGCTCGTGATGATGATGAATGTCTTTCAGTTGCTTCGACGCGCCAAATGCATCATTGAGGTGCATCGCACCGCCGCCGACAACCGTAAAAACCGTATCAAAGCCACGTGCTGCCAAAATCTCTGCGATATAGTCCGCAATGCGCTGTTTTCCCATATCCTTATCATCCCCCTGTCCTGCAAAGCGACCAACCCTTATCTTAATAAATAATATCGTCATGTATTTCTATATACTTTAGGAATCACTGATAAAATGAAGTCCATCAGATTGGCGCAGATTTTTGTCCGAACGAGAAGGCAAACTGGACGCAGACTAGTGCAATAGTATTTCCACTAGTTTTGGAGCAGCGCCAAAATCGTGCAGCTGCCCCTCAGTCACAACGCGCATATCCGCGCCCGCTTCCCATGCCTTTGCCCACTCCACCGTTTTCTCCACGGCCTCGGCGATATGCCAGCGCGGTTTCCACCCGAGTTCACTCTTTATTTTCGAGCAGTCGAGTTTCAAAAAATGCGCCTCATGTGGACCGCCATCCGCATGCGTCTGCCAACGTACACCATCGCCCCACGTCCGGCAGAAGAGATCGGCGAGCTCTCCCGTCGTCACGCAGTCCGCATCGTCGGGGCCGACATTCCATGCCCCGACCAGAGCGGCATCCTTCACCTGCCGTGCCGCGAGCATCAGATACACGGAGAGCGGCTCTAAGACATGCTGATAGGGGCGCGTCGAATGCGGATTGCGGATGTCAATGGTCTGCCCGCGCACGGCGGCGCGAATGCAGTCGGGAATGATGCGGTCGGGCGCGAAGTCGCCGCCGCCGATCACGTTGCCCGCACGCGCCGTTGAGACACGCACGTCCTGCGCCGCAAGGAAGCTCTGCCGATAGCTGTAGACGGCAATCTCGGCGCAACTCTTGCTCGCCGAATACGGGTCGTACCCCATCAGCGGCTCGTTCTCGCGGTAGCCCCATGCCCACTCCTTGTTTTCGTAGACCTTGTCCGTCGTCACAATGAGCGCAGAACGAACGGTGTCCGATGTGCGGATACATTCAAGGACATTGACCGTGCCCATCACATTCGCCGCAAAGGTGTCCACGGGCTGACGGTAGCTCTCGCGCACGATGGGCTGCGCCGCGAGATGAAAGACGACCTCGGGACGCGTCTCGTGAAATGCGCGGGAGAGCGCAGCAAGGTCGCGCACATCTCCGCGCACATCCCGTATTTCTTTCAATATGCCGAGGCGGCGCAGTGCCTCCTGTCCGCCCTCCGTCGGTGCATCGAGAGAGAATCCTGTCACCTCCGCCCCCGCCCGCAGGAGCAGAAGCGTGAGCCACATTCCCTTAAAGCCCGTATGCCCTGTGAGGAGGACGCGCTTGCCCTTGTAAAAACTCAGATCATCCATTTCATGTTCCTCTCACGCGTCTCCCAATCACAACGAACCGTCATGCAGATCGCAGTCTTTTGGTTAGCTCGCCGATAAAATACTGGAAGCTCGGTGATTTATTTTTATTCAGCTGCATATATGTACCAATATTTTTAGCCCAAACAGCTTTTCTTTCGCCAATTTCCATGTAGGTCGGACAGTCTTTTTTTAGCTTTCGGCTGCCGCCTTGATAAACAGCATCTGCCAACAACTCCCATGTTCCACAAATACCGTCTTGTATATACGTGTTCAAAACGGAAGATTTTGCAGAAGGGTACGCTTGCTCTACAGCATCACGGTCTCCCAACAGCCACGCCTCAGCCTCTTCCACAGCAATGCAAAAAACATGGTCTATCGAAATACGCTTATTCTGTGCAACTTGCTCCAGCTCCCTGCGAAAATCAGCCGTTTCCCGTGTGTCATTATCAACAACGATAAAAACTGCTGCAGCAATTCCTTGAAGCTGCTTGTCAAACGCACTCAGATAGGTTGCCAAATCATTCAACAGCTTTCCGGTCTTCGTCTCCTTTATCGTATTCTTCTTCGTAAATCCGCCGATTCCTCGAAAAGACTTTATATTCCATGTAAACGCTGGAAATGTCCCTTGCAATTTCTCCATGAGAAGGTCAATCAGAACCGCACTTGAGCGATCCTCTATCATAAATTGAATGTGCACTTCCGCGCCCCCTCACCCAAAGTAGTCACTGTACCACAGGTCTCCCAAAGGCACGCCTTCTTCCGCCAATTCCCTCACAGCGTCATAATCAGAAGCTCTCTTAATGGTAGAAAATCCATCCGGCTCTTTCTCCAGAACCCAAACTTGTTTTGGCGCCAGAGCATTTACAAAAAAAGGGCTGTGCGTTGTAACAAATAGTTGCTTGATGTAACCTGTCCCTGCACTTTTTTTCATCTCAATTGCAAGACGCGCTAAGTATTTGTGATAGAGGCCATTTTCGGGTTCCTCAACAAAAACCAGTTGACGTGGCGTCTTCTCGTTCAACAGGAGATAATACGCAAAGAGTTTCAGCGTCCCATCAGACATCCGTGGGGAAAAGAACGGTTCTGTAAAGCCTTTCTGCAAGAACTCCAAAACCATCTGTCCATTCGACATTTTTGCCGGCTCAATTTTTTCGATATTTGGAATTTTGGTCTGTATCTCATCCAAAACCTTCCGAAAAGCTTTTGGGTTGTCTCGAAACATATACTGTGCCACATTATTCAAATTACTGCCTGTACGATCCAAATACTGCGTCGGTGCAGCAGATTGAATACCTCTCGCCGCATCGGGCGTAAAATAGCAAAGATACCAGCTTCTTAAAAAGAGCAAGAACTTCTCGATTCTGGAATACTGCTTCATCGCCCCCAATGTAACGATGCCCAGTTTCCTGGAATCAGCCATCTCTACTTCCTTCTTTTCACCATGTACCTGCCCGCCGTCTTCCTGCCCGCCTTCTGTCCCTTCAAACGCATAGCCTTTCCCGCTGATAAGATAAAGGAAAGACAGCGGTCGTCCATGTGTTTTGTTGCGTTGCCGGAGTCGCTCCTCTGCAACAAAAGGACGATCTCTCTCATCTTTACTGATCGTTAATTCGTAGGTAATCGGACGCGCATTTGACGTCTCACGATAATAAATTTCAAAATGAATGGATCCCTCTGCCCCCTGTGATATCAGCTGATCATAACCACCACGATGACTTGCATCACAGGCGGATTCAACATCGGTGGAAAGACAGTCCGAAATAAAACCAAACGCATCCGCTAAGGTACTTTTTCCATTCCCACTTGCCCCAATAATTGCGACCATGTTATCCAAATCTTTCCCAGATTGGTCACTAAACAAACGTCCCATTTGAACATCTTGCAAGGAGCCATAATTTTGAATCTTAATCCCTAAGATTTTCCCCATGATAGTACCTCCTTTTAGGAAAACACCTCTCCCTACGACCGCTTCTTTGCAATCACCGTACGCATCTTCTGCAAATTACGACGATATTCCTGTGGATTACGCATCGCAATCACGGTATAGAGAGCATCCGCAATCGCCATGTGGATAAGCCGCGAGGAGATTGCCTCAGAGCTATAGTGCGTTTCCCGCCCCATCCCGTGCAGCACGACGTTGGAAAGTTTTGTCAGCGGTGCATTCGCATGACTGGTGATGGCAACGACCACCGCTCCCGCCGCCCGCGCGATGCGTACGCTGTCAAGGAGTTCGAGCGTCGATCCCGTATGTGAAACGGCAATCACCACATCATGTGGGGTGAGAAGCGATGCCGACGTTGCCTGTTGATGTGCATCGCTGTATGCCTGAACGACCATCCCGAACCGCAGGAAGCGTGTCTCTATATCCCGGCAAACCGTCGCAGAGTTGCCGAACCCATAGACGGCGATACGCCCGGCGCGGCAAATCTGGTCAACCGCACGTTCAAGCGCCGCCGCATCGAGAAGCTTCAGCGTATCCTGCAATCCCTCGGCGATGTTGCGAAAAATCTTCTGTACAATCAGTTCCGTCCCATCATTGCCTGTGATGTCCCGATAGACCGTATCCGTCTGCCTTAGCTCGGCGGCAAGCGCAATCTTAAAGCTCTGCAGCCCGCTGAAGCCAAGTTTTTTGCAAAAGCGCGAGATCGTGATCTCCGAGCTGCCAACCCCGGCGGCAAGTTCCGAGATCGTCTGCTCCATCACCTCATTGCGATGTTCGGATACATAGTCTGCGATCCGCTTTTCCGTACGCGTCATATGTGCATAGCTGCCGCGCAAAATCGGCAGCGGCAGAAGTTCTGTCGCCATGGTGACCTCCTCTTTTTACAAGCTGGTTCCATTATAGCAAAATTGTGCACAAAAGAATACCACCGACGATGATTCGCAGGTGGTATTCCTTTACTGCTGATGATGACGCTAGGCACCGCACTCCGCGAGAATGGTGCGGATCCTCTGATCCTCCTCCTTGGTCAGTGAACCTCCCGGTGCACGGGTATAGGTCGAGATCGGCAGTCCCGCAGCACGGACCGCCGCCTTCATCCCCGTGATAAAGAGTGGCGTCACCTCGTAAATCCGCATCAGGCCCGCGATCTTTTTGGCACAGTCATGTGCTGCGGTGCAGTCACCGCTCTCATACGCCCTGTGCATCTGGACGAAGAGCTCCGGAACGACGTTCGTCAGCCCGCATAGGACACCGTCGCCGCCTGCGATGCGGTTCACCATATAGTATTCATCAAACCCCGAGAGCACCGAGAAATCAGTGCGCACAGGCTTTACCGCCTGGCAGATGCGGCGCGTATGGCTGATATTATCCACCGTATCCTTGATCCCCACGACCGTCGGACAGCGCTGTGCAATCTCACAGATAATGGCGGGGCTGAGGTCGCTCCCCGTCCGTGCGGGAAAATTATAGAGCATGATGGGCAAAGAGACCGCCTTTGCCATGCGCTCGAAATAACCGACTGCCTCCGTGTCAGGCAGCCCGAAGTAATAGGGTGAGACAATATTGAGCGCATCTGCCCCGGCTCTAGCAGCGTAGTCAGCGAGGCGAACGGTCTCTGCTTCCTCTGTATGTCCGACACCAATCACCACCTGCGTCCGCCCCGCAGTCGTCCGCACGGAAAAATCGATCAGCGCTCGCTTTTCAGCATCACTGAGCGCATAAAACTCCCCCAGACTGCCGAGGAAGAGCAGCCCGTTCAGCCCTGCTTCAACGAGATGATTGATGTGCCGCTCCATATTGGCATAATCGATGCTGCCGTCGTCCTTCATGATCGTAATGACGGGTGAATTGACTCCCTTAAACATTATATCCTCCGTTTTCATATCAATCGTCAACCTGCCGGCGCAATGCCTTTTTCCCGGCCTCGAGTACAGAAATGATGCGTTCCACATCGTAGACATTGCCGCGCCATGTTCCGCCGCTCACCTCCTGCAGTGCTGCCCAGAGGCGCGTATCTGCGGGGAGATCCGCATCAGGGCCGACCCCCTCATGCATGGGACGTTGGGCGAGGACACACGCCCCATCCTCATAACTCAGAGGATGCTCCTCGCTGCCAATGAAGTTCAAACTTCCTTCGAGATGCTCCGTATCGACGATGATCTCAACGACATCCCCATCGCGCAGCTTGCCAATCGGTCCGCCGGAGAGCGCCTCAGGTCCCACATGGCCGAAGCACGCTCCCGTCGAAACACCCGAAAAACGCGCGTCGGTAATGAGAGAGACATGCTTTCCAAACGACAGCGTCTTGAGCGCTGAGGTGAGCTGATAGGTCTCCTCCATTCCAGTGCCCTTCGGTCCACCGCCCATGACAATCATGATATCGCCGGCCACAATCCGCCCCGGTTCTTTGAGGGCGGCGATCGCCGCTTTCTCCGAAACAAAAGTTTTGACCTTCCCCGTATGACGAAACACCTTGTCTGCACCGATCACCGAGGGGTCGATCGCCGTGGACTTCACCACCGATCCCTCGGGCGCAATATTGCCTGTAGGGAACGTCACCGTCGAGCCGATGCCGCGCCGTTTTGCCTCGTCTGGAGTGAAGATCACCTCATCCGGAGAGAGCCCCTCGATTTCCTCAAGATGTCTGCGCAGCCGGCGGCGCCGCTCGGAGTGCTCCCACCAGTCAAGATTCTCGCCGAGAGTCGTCCCCGTCACCGTCAGCACATCCTCATGCAGAAGTCCACGTTTGCGGAGATGGAGCATCACCTCCGGCACACCGCCCGCCATGAAGGCAAAGACCGTCGGATAGTTGACAGGACCGATCGGCAGGACGCTCACCAAACGAGGCACTTCCTTGTTGATGCGAGACCAGTCGGCAACCGTCGGTATATGGCAGCCTGCTGCATGGGCAATGGCGGGAAGATGCAGCAGAAGGTTGGTCGATCCGCCGAAGGCCGCATGCACTGCCATCGCATTCTCGATTGCCTTGTCCGTCAGGATGTCCTGTGCCGTAATGCCGCACGCAGCGAGCTCCATCACAGCACGTGCCGGCGCACGTCCGAGTTCCCGCCAGATCTCTTCGCCCGATGGAGCGAGTGCCGCATGGGTCAGCGTGAGTCCAAGTCCCTCTCCGACCACCTGTGATGTCCCCGCCGTGCCAAGGAACTGACAGCCGCCGCCCGGCGAGGCACAGGAGCTGCATCCCGTTCTCCGTGCATAGTCAAGAGTAACTTCATCATTGCATAACGCACGCCAAGCGTCTGCACTGTACCGAGATCCTCGCTGTCGATGGGGGACAGTGTCGCCCCGCCGGGGATCAGAATCACCGGTGTATCATGCATGCCCGCAAGTGCCATCATCATTGCAGGAAGCCCCTTATCACAGGTCGCCACACCGATGACCGCTCTGCGCGTCGGGAGTGAACGCATCAGGCGGCGCATAACCATCGCCGCATCATTGCGGTAGGGCAGGGAGTCGAACATGCCGACGGTACCCTGACAGCGTCCGTCACATGGATCGGTGACAAATGCTGCGTGAGGAACATAGCCCTCCTCCTTGAGTTCCTCTGCCGCTGAGTTCATCAATCCCCCGAGCTCAAAATGGCCGTTGTGCAGCCCCACAGCCACCGTCGTTCCATCGTCGCGCCGGATACCGCCCTGCGTGCTGATGATTAGAACATCCCCGCCCGCGAGGTCGTCGGGATTCCACCCCATTCCGGCATTGATGGTCATACCGAAGATGTTCCCGCTCGGTGACATCCGCAGCATTTCGTCTGTCAGCGGCAGCTGCCCCTGGGGCCCCTCCCGGCGTGTACAGACATCATACAGTCCTGCAGGGTCCTTTGCATACAGGCTCTCCATCGACATAGATGTTCCACCCTTCCATATATAATACACACAATATACACAAATAAAACAAAGCTGCCGCACAAAAATCGTACAGCAGCCTGCATAAAAATCATCCCTTTGAGACGACAAGATCCGGATGTCGTGCAAGATCCTCTGCGAGTTCCTCTAGGTGCGGTACAACGGCGACGCGCATCCCCGCCCGATGCTCCACCAGATCAAACCCATGCACAATATCATCGAGTGAGACCGCATGGGTGAGAATCCGGTCTGCATTGATCTTGCCGCTGCGGATCAGCTCCACGGCAAGTGCGTTGTGGCGCGGAGCGGAGGAGAATGTCCCATACAACGTAATCTGACGGTAGTGGACAAAATTGACATCAAAGGTCAGTTCCGGCGTATCCTTCGGCAATCCCGCAAAGAGGCAGACCTTACCCATCTTCCCCGTCATTTCAATTCCTGCGCGCTGTGCTGTGGCACTTCCTGCTGTCACGATGACGACATTCGCCCCCAACCCGTTCGTCGCGTCGAGGACGGCCTGCACGCCGCCGTCCTCCCCCGTCTCGGTATAGGCATCATAGTTTAGGTCACGTGCCGCGTCCAGACGATTTTTACTGCGGTTCAGCAGGAAGATCTTCCCTGCGCCGCGCGCACGCGCAAGCTCTGCATGCATGATACCGATCGGCCCGGCACCGATGACCGCCACCGTATCGCCCAGCTGAATATCCATCGCCTCCTGCCCGTTGATGACACAGGCGAGGGGCTCTGAGAGCGATGCGGCGAGGTAGTCAACCTCATCGGGGATAAAATTGACGTTGCCCGCGCGGACGGCATTCGCAGGGATGCGCACATACTCCGCAAAGCCGCCGTCATAGTGATGCGCAATGGTCTCGCGCGTATAGCACAGATGTTGCCGTCCCGAAAGGCAGTAAGAGCATGCACCGCAGCCGATACCGGGTGCCACAATAACGCGATCTCCTACATGGTAGCGCTCAATGCCCGCACCGACCTCCTCGATCACACCTGCGATCTCATGCCCCAGAATAATGGGCGGATGGATCGCCTTATGCCCGTGGCGGAAGGTCCGAAGATCGCCGCCGCAGATCGCGCATGCCTTGACCTTGACGAGTAGCTCCCCCGCACCGATCACAGGTTTTGCGACCTCCTCCACGCGCACGTCTGCCGTGCCGTGATATATTGCTGCTTTCATACGCTTCTCCTCTTATGCGAGTCCCGAGAAATCCGTCGAAACCGCATCTGCATTGACGACCCAGCGCGGTGTACCGCCCGCGATCGCGCCCTTGATCTCCTCCAGCAGGAGATACGGCGTACGGTTAAAGGCGTCGCGCGTCGAGCCTGCGAGATGCGGTGTGATCGTTACATTCTCGAGCGTCATAAACGGATGATCCGCCGGCGGCGGCTCTGTCCAGAAAACATCGATCGCAGCGCCGCCGATGCGCTTCTCACACAGAGCGTTGATAAGTGCCTGCTCATCAATGAGGCCTGCGCGTGCCGTATTGATGACGTACGCCGTCGGCTTCATCAGCGCAAACTCCTTCTCTCCCATAAGCCCCTGCGTCGCCTCCGAAAGACGCGCATGCATACTGATGAAATCCGCCTCTTTGCAGAGCTCCTCCAGCGAGACGAGACGTGCACCCGCTGCCTCAACATCGGCAGCCTTCGCATACGGATCGTAGACGAGAATTTCCACG
Organism: Selenomonas sp. oral taxon 136; assembly: GCF_001554015.1. Lineage (NCBI taxonomy): Bacteria > Bacillati > Bacillota > Negativicutes > Selenomonadales > Selenomonadaceae > Selenomonas > Selenomonas sp. oral taxon 136. The sequence continues at coordinate 1,470,058 of NZ_CP014239.1, read as the reverse complement.
TCGAAGCCCTTCAGTTTTTTTGCGACGAGATGCCCGATATAGCCGAAGCCGACGAGCCCTATCTTCTTCTCGATCATATCACCGACGAAAGCGGCATTCGAATACTGTTTCTTCCAGTGCCCCTGTTTCAGTTCCGCATGAGCACGGGCAATATTGCGCATCTCGGCAAGCATGAGGCCGATCGCATAGTCCGATACGGCATGGGCATTGCGCCCCATCGTGTGAAATACGGCAATCTCCTGCTTCGACGCTGCCGCGACATCCACGTTCTCCACGCCCGCACGGCATGCCCCGATGATGCGGCATTTCTTCGCAGCCGCCACAATCTCTGCATTGATCGGCGTATGATGGGTAATGATCAGCTCGACATCGCCGACGTGGTCGAAAATCTCTTTCGGCGGTCTTCCGGCAGACGGGCCTTTCTTCTCCACCTCGCTGCGCAGAAACCAGAATTCCTCATCGCTCGCAGGTTTCCAGTCCACACGTGCGACCTCTACGTCCCCCATGATTTTCTTGACAGCAGTCTCCAAGCGCTCCGACGAGAGCAGCGGATCCCCAATCACCAAAGTCTTCATATTGTTCACCTCATTCAAAACGGATGACATCCCCGACCATGAAGCGCGGCACCCCATCGCCCTTGACCATGATCTGTCCCGGCTGTTCGACGGCATCCTTCCCCGTAAAGACGATGGTGCAGTGTCCATTCTCGCGCAGGGTCTTTATCGCCTCATCGCCCACTGCCGTCACAGTATAGCTGCGATCCGCGAGGCGGAGCGTATCCCCCACCGCGACATCTTCCGTCAGGACTGCCTTGGTATGTGACACAACCATATTCTCATACTCATAGGGCACATCTTTGTTAAAGAGGATAACAGACTCGCGTGTCTGCATAAAGGGAAGGACAAAATCCCCAATCCCCGTGACTGTTACTTCATACTTCATCGCATATCTCCTCCGTTTCACTTCACTTCATTCGTCCCTTGGTCATGTGTCACTGCCGCATTGAACTCCCGCAGAGCAGGATAGATCAGACGGTTCAGCGTCTCATACAGCTCCATGTACCGCCCATGACGCTCTGCATCCGGCGCATAGCGATGTTCGTCAAACTGCACGCGTGCCACGGCATCCTCCGGGCTCGTATAGATCCCGGCACCAAGCCCCGCCAACATCGCCGCACCAAGAGCAGCTGCCTCGGGAACGTTCTTACTCCGTACAGGAATCCCAGTGACATCCGCCTTCATCTGCATCCAGAACGCGCTCTTCGCCGCGCCGCCGATGGTATAGATAGATTCGACATGCTGCCCCGAAAGTTCCTGCATCGCTTCGACAATACTATACATTTCGTAGCAAAGGCCCTCGAGAATGGCTCGGACGAATGCGCCGCGCGTCGTCCCGCGCGTGAGCCCCAGAAAAGCACCGCGCGCAGCAGGATCACTGCCCATGGTATGCCGCCCCGAAAAATATGGCAGCATCATGCAGCCGCGCGCTCCGATTGGCTCGCGCGCCGCCTCCTCCACCAGCTGATCGAAAGACTCACATGCAAAGGTATTCTTGAACCATTCGAAAATTCCGCCCGACGCCACGATCATTCCCATGATATAGTAAGCATCATTCACCACATAGGCAACGGAAGTAAAGTTTTTCTCCATGCAGGCAGTGCTGCTCTCGGGGGCGTCAAGGATGGCAAGCAGCTGTTCGCTCGTTCCGGTCGAGTCGAGCATTTGTCCGGGACGGATGATTCCCGTTGCAAACGTGCCGCAGGCATAGTCCACACCGCCTGCAAAAACGGGGGTTCCCTCCTTGAGTCCGGTCACTGCAGCCGCGGCGGCCGTGAGGCTGCCAATCTGCGCACCGGGACGGATCGGCTCTGCGAGCATGGAGCGGTCGATCCCTGCCTCTGCAAGAATCTCCTCCGACCAGTCGCGCTGCCGCAGATCAAAGGCCATCGTGCGGCACGCATTCGTCCAAGGGGCACGTGCTTGCCCCGTCAGTTTCAGACTGAGAAACCCTGCAATCGGAATCCAGAGGCGGGCACGTTCCCATGCCTCAGGCACATAGCGTTTGATCCACTGCATCTTCGTGATGCTTGCCACAGGATTCGGATTGATCCCTGTGATCTGATAGACATACTCCCGTCCGAATGGCTCCCATGCGGAGGCGATAGCCTCCGTCCGGGTGTCGAACCAGCGAATCGCAGGATGCACGGACTGCGCATCGCCGTCGAGCAGGACATCTTCCCCCGTGCTTGCGACGGCAATACCGTCGCATGTCTCTCCGGGGAGCTGTGCTGCCACATCTGCGATGCAGGCGGCAACACCCTCCCAGATCTGTTCCGGTGAGGTCTCTGCCCATCCATTTTCATGGTACTTGGTATTGGCAGGGCGACGGGCAGAGGCGAGGAACTGTCCCGCCGCATCACACGCGATTGCCTTGTAGTTTGTCGACCCCGCATCAATCCCAAGAAGATATCCCATGGTCATCACGCCCCCTCGGATACGAAATTCGATGCATCAGCCTGATCAGCCGACGAACATGTTGAGAATCAGAACGCCCGCGAGGCCGAGTACCGAGATGATCGTCTCCATTGTGCACCATGTACGGACGGTCTCCTTGACAGTGAGGCCGAAGAATTCCTTAAAGAGCCAGAATCCTGGATCGTTCGGCGGGGAAATGATGAGACTGCCCGCCCCGGTTGCAAGCACCATCAGCTCGGGACTGACGCCCGTAAGTGCGACCACAGGAGCCGCGATGCCGCCTGCTGTAAGTGCCGCAACCGTTGCACTGCCGCAGGCAATGCGGATGACGGCGGCAATCGACCAGGCGAGGACAAGCGGAGAGAGATCCGAGCCCATGAGGAGGTCGCCGATATAACGACCAACACCGCTGTCGATGAGAATCTGCTTGAGCGCACCGCCGCCGCCCACGATGAGGAGGATCATGGCAATGGCGAGAATTGCATTCTCACAGATCTTCATGATCTCAGGGATACTTTTGTCGCGTGCAATACCGAACGTGTAGAACGCGATAAAGATGGAAATCGTGAGTGCCATATCCGGCGAACCGAGGAAGGTCATGATGGCCAGTGCATGCGAGCCGGCGGGAAGAGTCATTTTCGCAATGGCTGCGCCCGCCATGAGAATAACGGGAACGAGTGCTGTGAATACGCTGATACCGAAGCTCGGCATCTCCTCATCCTTGAACACCTTCGGGTTATAGAGTCCCTGTGGAATCGCAGGATTGAGATCCTTGACAAAATTATAGAACACAGGGCCGGCAATAATGGCAATCGGAGCGGCGAGAATCGCACCGTAAACCAGTGTCAGCCCAATGTCCGCATTGTAGATCACCGAGATCGCCGTGGGGCCGGGATGCGGAGGCAGGAAACCGTGAGTGACGGAGAGAGCTGCCGCCATCGGAATACCAACCTCGAGGAGACGGATCTGTGCGGATGCCGCAATCGTAAAGACAAGTGGGATGAGAAGGACGAAACCGATTTCATAGAAGAGTGCAATGCCGACGATAAAGCCCGTCAAGCAGACGGCCCACTTGACCTTCTCCCGACCGAACATATTGATGAGGGTCATGGCGATGCGCTGTGCACCGCCGCTCTCTGCCATCAATTTGCCCAGTATCGCGCCGAACGAGACGACGATCGCGAGACCGCCGAGCGTTCCGCCGAGCCCCTTCTGAATCACGGGGATGATCTGTGTGACGGGCAGCCCTTCGGCATAGCCAACGACACCTGCAACGATGAGCAATGAGATGAAGCTGTTCAACTTCACGCGAACGATGAGGAAGAACAGCAGCAGGATGCCCACTGCAAGAATAATGAGCGGCATAGGATTTCTCCCCTTTCATAGATACAGACACTTCATTTCCTTGCCGTCGTTTGACCGAATAGCAAGTTCCATAACAATTGTTGATATTATTATAGATGCTGTCGCGTCATTTGTAAATACTTTTTCATTTATTTAAATTTATTTTGTTGTTTTATTTTCTTTTTTTGAATATAAAAAGAGCTGCGTACGAAGTAATATCCTCGTGCGCCAGCTCTCAAAAGCGCTGTATCCTTATTTCCCGTAGTGCTCCTGCCACTCGTGATGGAACGAGCCCTCCTTGTCCGTGCGGAGGAAGGTGTGTGCCCCAAAGTAGTCGCGCTGCGCCTGGATGAGATTCGCGCCAAGGTGCGCGGCGCGGCTCGCATCAATGTAGGCAAGCGCATTCATCATGGCGGGCACTGGAATGCCTGCGCCTGCAGCAGCCGCCACGATGCGGCGCAGGCTCTCAAGGTTTGCGTTGATCTTCGTCAGAAAGAACTTTGCTTCCATCAGATTCTCAAGATTCGGCTGTGAACGGTATGCCTCAGTGATCTTTCCGAGGAACTCTGCCTGGATGATGCAGCCGCCGCGGAAGATGGCAGCAATGCGTCCAAGGTCGAGATCCCAGCCGAAATCACGTCCCGCCGCACGATAGAGGGCAAATCCCTGGGCATACGCCACGATCTTCGCCGTATACAGACTGCGGCGCACATCCTCCACAATGTTCCCCGCCAATGGGGGCTGCTTCGGTGACGGAATGAGCTTGGCGAACTTCTCGCGCTCTACTAGGAGGTTGCTCATGACGCGTGCGTTGCAGGCAGACGTGATCATCGCCGTATTCACACCCTGTTCGAGCGCTTGGATGCTTGTCCAGCGCCCCGTTCCTTTCTGCCCGGCGCTGTCGACAATGTGATCCACGATCATGCCGCCGGCGGGATCTCGCTCGGCAAAGATGTCGGCAGTGATGCCGATGAGGTAGCTCTTCAGCTCGCCGCCATCCCACTCATGGTAGATCTTCGACAGCTCTTCATTTGTCTTGCCCCCCAGATATTTCAGCAGGAGGTAGGACTCTGCGATGAGCTGCATATCGGCGTACTCGATGCCGTTGTGCACCATTTTCACATAGTGTCCTGCCCCATCCGTACCGATGTACGTACAGCATGGCTCGCCGCCCACATGTGCCGCGATCGATTCGAGAATGGGCCGGATGGATTCATAGAGTGCCGCACTGCCGCCCGGCATCAGCGCAGGACCGAGCCGTGCGCCCTTCTCACCGCCCGAAACCCCCATGCCAAAGTAGTGGAGCTGATGCTCCTCAACCAGCTTCGTACGGCGGATCGTATCCTTAAAGAAGGAATTGCCGCCGTCGATGATGACATCGCCCGGCTCCATCACCTTCAACAGGGAGTCGATCACCATGTCCACCGGTTTTCCCGCCTGTACCATCAGAACAACGCGACGCGGCTTCTTGAGCGCATGGACGAAGTCCTCCAATGTGTAAAATGGGGTCATGTTCTCGTGGGGATGATCTTTCACGACCTTTTTGGTCAGATCTCCCGTGCGGTTGTAGGCAGCTACCTTAAAGCCATGATCCGCCATGTTCAGCGCGAGATTGCTGCCCATGACCGCCATGCCGTAGACGCCGATATCCATCTGTCCAGTCATTTCCTCTGTCATGATTTTCCTCCATTATCCTGTCGATTTATCCTTAGGGAATCACTGATAAATTCGGCACCACCATCTTGACGTATCTTTTTCGCCCGCTTATCGTTAGCAAATCCACCACATAGCCCTTGCTATGCGTCCGGTTTGCTGCCTCAAATCGGACAAAAAATCTATGCCAATCTGAGAGCCTGTTTTATCAGCGATTCCTTAGATTCCGGCCTGATACTCCGCAATCTCAGCAAACTCCCGCTGCAGATTGTGATAGAGACGATCACTGATATCCGCGAGCTTTGCATAGATCTTTGTATTTGCGGAATCTGGCGTATAGATTTTCTTCGCGTGTACGAGATCCGCTGTATCGGCAATTCCTGCCATCTCTCCTGCGGAGATAAAGCCCAGCACTGCCGCGCCATACGCCGCGCCCTCGCTGTTGTCAGGAAGGACAAGCGGCTCGCCGAGAACATCCGCAAGGATCTGCATCCAGAGCGACGACTTCGTAAAGCTCCCGCTCGCGCGAATGTCACGCACTGTGCCGAACTCCTGCAGCGCCTCGAATACATTGCGTATGCCGTAACAAATCCCCTCCATCACCGCACGAATCATGTGGGATCGACTGTGGTTCAGAGAGAGTCCGAAGAAGAGCCCGCGCAGATCGGAGTTCCAGTAGGGGGCACGCTCGCCCGTGAAGAACGGCAGGAGAATCAGGCCATCCGATCCCGCAGCTGCCTTGGATGCCTTCATTGTCATGAGGTCGTAGGCATCGACATCCAGTGCCGCCATCTGCTCCTTGCTGAAATGGCAGATCTTATCCCGCATCCAGCGCAGGATCATGCCGCCGTTGTTGATCGCACCGCCCGCGACCCATAGATCGTCCACGAGATTGTAGCACCATGTGCGCATCTTTTCATCGACACGTGGCTCGCCGACAAGCATGCGTACGGCACCGCTCGTCCCAATGGTTGCACTCAGCTGCCCCGCCGCGACCGCACCGATACCGACGTTGACGAGCACACCATCCGTCGCGCCGATCACCACGGGGAGTCCGACAGGCAGATGCATCCGCTCTGCTGCCTCTGCCGTAAGCGGCCGTGACTCCGTCGTCGAGATGACGGGCGGCAGCATATCCTCCGTAATGCCGATGAACGTCAGGATCTCCTGATCCCAGGCAAGTTCTCGTGCATTGTAAAGAGCCGTCGTACTCGCCGTTGAACGGTCAATGAGAAACTCCCCCGTAAACGTGTGAAAGAGATAATCCTTGATCGAGCCAATGTACTTCGTGCGTGCAAAGAGCTCGGGACGATTGCGCCTAAGCCAGAGGATCTTTGCCAGCGGATAGCAGGCATGCATAGGGCAGCCCGTGTGCTCATAGAAGGCACGGCAGAGGGCAGGATCACTTTCCTTGAGTTCGCGTACAATGCCTGCGCTGCGGCTGTCTGCCCACGTCTGCATATCCGTGAGGGGCTCTTTCTCCGCATCCATTGGGATCAGGCTGTGCATGACCGTGCTCAATGCGATGCCCGATGCCGTCCGTCCTTGATAGTGCAGCGCATCTGCTGTCTCGCGGACAACCTGCTCCGTCGCGGCACAGATCTCGGCAGGACGTTCTTCCGCCCAGTCCGGATGTGGTGTACGCAGCGGGTAGAATGCCTCCGCCGACGCACGGCTCACCCCGGACGCCTCGTATGCGATAGCGCGGACGCCCGTCGTCCCCACATCTACCCCGATCCAAATGTGCTGCTCTTTAATGGTCTCACCCATGATAGCACTGCCTTTCTGCAAAACGAAGAGTCATGTTCTATGATCTTTCTTCCTCATTCTAGCACGACAATAGAAAAAAAGCAATCTAAATATCATATTTTATTGTGTAAATGATATATCTTTATCATTTATATAGATAAACATACCGCACAGAGCACATTGCCTCTGTGCGGTATGTTTATGACTCTATGTCGGTTCAGCTGCTCAGTCTCTCGAGCCGCGAGAGGTCAACTTCTTCGTATATCTCCTCCTCAGGTTCCTCGGGCGCGGGCGGCTCAGGCACCGGCTGCGGTGCATGGTCGACGATCTCGAGGTGGCGGTAGCGGGTCATGCCCGTACCGGCCGGGATGAGTTTGCCGATGATGACGTTTTCCTTGAGGCCGACGAGCGGGTCGATCTTGCCCTTGATCGCGGCGTCGGTGAGGACGCGCGTGGTCTCCTGGAAGGACGCCGCCGAGAGGAAGGAATCCGTGGCGAGCGATGCCTTCGTGATGCCGAGCAGGATGGGCTTTGCCACTGCGGGCTCGCCGTCCTCCTCGATTGCCTTGGTATTCGCCGCTTCGAATGCGTTGATCTCGATGTACTCGCCCGGGAGGAAGTCGGTGGTTCCGGCCTCCTCGATCTTGACCTTGTGCAGCATCTGCCGTACCATGACCTCGATGTGCTTGTCATTGATCTCAACGCCCTGCGATTTGTAGACCTTCTGTACCTCGTAGACGAGGTAGCGCTGGGTCGCCTGCAGGCCGCAGACGCGCAGGATGTCGTGCGGGTTCACGGAGCCCTCGGTGATCTTGTCACCGGGCTTCATGACCATGCCGTCACGCACGGCCATGCGCGCACCGAACGGCACGGAGTACTCGCGCGGCACGCCGCCCTCGGGTGTGATCGTGACTGTGCGCATGCCCTTGCCCGTATCGTCGATGGCGACGACGCCCTCGTTTTCTGCGATGATGGCGTTGTGCTTGGGCTTGCGTGCCTCGAAGAGCTCCTCGACGCGCGGAAGCCCCTGTGTGATGTCGTCACCTGCGACACCGCCCGAGTGGAAGGTACGCATGGTGAGCTGTGTGCCCGGCTCGCCGATGGACTGTGCGGCAATGATGCCGACCGCCTCGCCGATCTCGACCTCCGCCTGGTTGGCGAGGTCGCGGCCGTAGCACTTCATGCAGACGCCGAACTGTGACTTGCATGTGAGGACGCTGCGGATGGAAACGCGCTTTCGGACGCCCTCGATACGTTTGGCAAGTGCCTCATCGACGGAGTCGTTGATGTGGGCAATGGTTTCACCCGTCGCCTCATCCACGATGTCCTCGGCGAGCACGCGGCCGACGATGCGGTCGGCGAGCGACTCGATGACGCCCGCGCCCTCCATGATGGCCTCGACTTCGATGCCGCGCACATTGTTGTTGCGGATGTGGATCTCGTGGAGCTCGGAGGAGAGGATCGCCTCGACCATTTTGTCAGTGAGGATCGCGCCCTCCTCTGCGAGAACGGTGCCGTCGTCGAGGACAGCCTCACGCACGACTTCCTTGCCGCTGAGCTCGCGCACGATGGCAGCGTGTGCCTTCTTGCGCTTTCTCGCATCCGGCTCGCCGAGTGTGATGCTCTCCGTAACCATGGCGTTGCTGACCGCCCCCTCCGCGTTGACGGAGGAACCGCGCACCATGATCTCGCGGATGTCGCGTTCGCCGATGGTCTCGAGGACCTCGTCGTCGAGCGTCGTATCCTGTGGGTAGAGGATCTCCTTCGTCTCGGGGTCATAGATCGCCGCCGCGAGGAGGCGTCCCATGAGGCTGTCGACGAGGAGTTCGAGTGCGTCAAACGCAGACTCTGCCATGCGCGCACGCACCTGCAGGAGGTTGATCGCAGAGACGTCACAGTCCTCCTCGCGGACGATGACATCCTGTGCCACGTCGACGAGACGGCGCGTGAGGTAGCCCGAGTCCGCCGTACGGAGTGCCGTATCGGCAAGACCCTTGCGCGCACCATGCGAGGAGATGAAGTAGTCGGAAACGGACAGTCCCTCACGGAAGTTCGCCGTGATCGGCAGGTCGATGATCTTACCGGACGGGTCAGCCATCAGTCCGCGCATACCCGCGAGCTGACGCATCTGCTGCTTGTTGCCTCGGGCGCCCGAGTCCGCCATCATGAAGATGGGGTTAAAGGGATCCATGTTGTCCATCATGGCGTCCGCAACGTCGTCCGTCGCCTGTGTCCAGAGCTGAACGACCTTCTTGTAGCGCTCGTCCTCGGTGATGAGACCGCGCGAGAACTGACGCTCAACCTTGTTGACCTTCGCCTGCGTGTCCGCGATGATTTCCTTTTTCTTCGGCGGCACGATGACGTCGGAGACGGCGACCGTCATGCCCGCGATGCAGGCGTAGTGGTAGCCGAGGTTCTTCACGTTGTCGATGACCTCAGCAGTCTTGGTCGCGCCGAAGTGGTCGTAGCAGTTCGCGACGAGCTTGCCGAGCGCCTTCTTGTTCATGAGGACTCCGAGGCGCCACTCGCCGGTCTCTGCATCCTGCGTGTAGTGGCGCAGCTCCTCGGGCAGGATCTCGTTGAAGATGAGGCGGCCGAGCGAGCTGCGGACGAGGCCGTAGCCCGCGAGCTTCACGCGGATCTCCGCCTGCAGGTCGAGCACTTTTTCCTGATACGCGAGGAGTGCCTCGGCGATGCCGGTGAACACCTTGCCCTCGCCCTTCGCGCCGGGTCTCAGCTTCGTGAGATAGTACGAGCCGAGCACCATATCCTGCGAGGGGACGATGATGGGCTTGCCGTCCTTCGGCGCGAGGATGTGGTTTGCGGCGAGCATGAGGACACGCGCCTCGGTCTGCGCCTCCGCCGAGAGCGGCAGATGGATGGCCATCTGGTCGCCGTCAAAGTCCGCGTTGTACGCCGTACACGCAAGCGGATGCAGCTTCAGGGCACGCCCCTCGGTGAGCACCGGCTCAAAGGCCTGAATGCCCAGACGATGCAGCGTCGGCGCACGGTTGAGGAGCACGGGATGCTCCTTGATGACATCCTCGAGCACGTCCCAGACCTCGGGGCGCGCACGCTCGACCATACGCTTTGCCGACTTGATGTTGTGGGCAGCACCGTCCGCCTGCAGTTTTTTCATGACAAAGGGCTTGAAGAGCTCGAGCGCCATCTCCTTCGGCAGGCCGCACTGGTGGAGCTTCAGCTCCGGGCCGACGACGATAACAGAGCGTCCCGAGTAGTCGACACGCTTGCCGAGGAGGTTCTGACGGAAGCGCCCTTGCTTGCCCTTGAGCATATCCGAGAGGGACTTCAGCGCGCGGTTGCCGGGTCCCGTGACGGGGCGGCCGCGGCGGCCGTTGTCGATGAGCGCGTCCACGGCCTCCTGCAGCATGCGCTTCTCGTTGCGCACAATGATGTCAGGCGCACCGAGGTCGAGCAGTCGGCGCAGGCGGTTGTTGCGGTTGATGACGCGACGGTAGAGGTCGTTGAGATCAGAGGTCGCGAAGCGTCCGCCGTCGAGCTGCACCATGGGGCGCAGGTCAGGCGGAATGACGGGCACGACGTCCATGATCATCCACGAGGGCTGATTGCCGGACTTGCGGAATGCCTCGACCACCTCAAGGCGGCGGATGGCACGCACCTTCTTCTGTCCGGAGGTCGTCCGCACGTCGTTTTTCAGCTGTGCGCTCATCTGCTCAAGATCCAGCTCCTCAAGGAGCTCCTTAATCGCCTCCGCACCCATGCCGACGCGAAAGGTATTGCCGTACTTTTCGAGTGCATCGTGATACTCGCGCTCGGAGAGCAGTTCCTTTTTCTTGAGATCGGTTTCGCCCGCATCGAGGACGATGTAGTAGGCGAAGTAGAGCACCTTCTCAAGCGAGCGCGGGGAGACATCGAGGATGAGTCCCATGCGGCTCGGGATGCCCTTGAAGTACCAGATATGGGAGACGGGTGCGGCGAGCTCGATGTGTCCCATGCGCTCGCGGCGCACCTTTGCGCGCGTCACCTCGACGCCGCAGCGATCGCAGACGACGCCCTTGTAGCGGATGCGCTTGTACTTTCCGCAGTGGCACTCCCAGTCGCGCGTCGGTCCAAAGATGCGCTCGCAGAAAAGGCCGTCACGCTCGGGCTTCAAGGTGCGGTAGTTGATGGTCTCCGGCTTTTTCACCTCGCCGTGCGACCATGCACGAATTTTATCGGGAGAAGCGAGTCCGATCCGCATCGAGTCAAAATTGTTTACATCCAGCAACAGCTGCCACTCCCTTCCTTATAGATCGTCCTCATGAGGATTGTCGATGTCGTCCAGTCCGCCATGGAGAATCGCATCCATGTCGTCCGCCGCGAGATTCTCGTCGGTGCCGAGGTCAGCGATGAGATCCTCATCCGCAGACTCCTCAGCCTCCACGTTCTCCTCGTAGTCATCCGCAGGAGGCGGCGGCGCGGCACCGTTCTCGTCCACGCCCTCCACATCGAGATCGAGAGAACGTGCCTTTTCGTTGATGTCCTCGTCCTCCTCGTCGCGGATCGCGATTTCCTTCGCGTCCTCATTGAGTACCTTGATGTCGAGGCCGATCGCCTGCAGCTCCTTGATGAGCACCTTGAACGACTCGGGTACGCCCGGCTCGGGGATGTTGTCCCCCTTGACGATGGATTCGTATGCCTTGACACGGCCGACCACGTCGTCGGACTTCACCGTCAGGATCTCCTGCAGGGTGTACGCCGCGCCGTATGCCTCGAGTGCCCAGACCTCCATCTCGCCGAAACGCTGTCCGCCGAACTGCGCCTTGCCGCCGAGCGGCTGCTGCGTGACGAGCGAGTACGGCCCCGTGGAGCGCGCATGAATCTTGTCGTCAACCAGATGATGCAGCTTCAGCATGTAGACGCAGCCGACCGTGACGCGGTTCTCGAACGGCTCGCCCGTGCGGCCGTCGTAGAGCACGGTCTTGCCGTCGGAGGGAAGTCCCGCCGCGCGGATCGTGCCGAATACGTCGTCGTCGCCCGCGCCGTCAAAGACCGGGGTCGCGATGTGGATTCCGGCCACGTCGGGCACGGGCATCCCGTTTTTATCGAAATCATAGCCCGCCGCGCGGAGATCGCCCTCCACCGTTGGATCGCCGTCCTTGATGCGCTGGCCGAGGACGCGGCACGCCATGCCGAGATGCGTCTCCAAGACCTGACCGATGTTCATACGCGACGGAACTCCGAGCGGGTTCAGCACGATATCGACCGGCGTGCCGTCCGGCAGGAACGGCATGTCCTCCTGGCGCATGATGCGCGAGACGACACCCTTGTTCCCGTGACGGCCGGACATCTTGTCGCCGACCGAGATCTTGCGCTTCTGTGCAATATAGACGCGCACGAGGCGGTTGACGCCGGGCGGCAGTTCGTCGTTGTTCTCACGGGTAAAGATCTTCACGTCGATGATCTTGCCCGCCTCGCCGTGCGGCACGCGCAGCGAGGTATCGCGCACCTCGCGCGCCTTCTCGCCGAAGATCGCGCGCAGCAGGCGCTCCTCTGCCGTCAGCTCCGTCTCGCCCTTGGGGGTGACCTTGCCGACGAGGATATCGCCGGGGCGCACGTCCGCACCGATGGAGATGATGCCGTCCTCGTCGAGATCCTTGAGCGCTTCCTCCGCCACATTCGGGATGTCGCGCGTGATCTCCTCGGGGCCGAGCTTCGTGTCGCGCGCATCGCACTCATACTCCTCGATGTGGATCGAGGTGTAGAGATCGCGCTTGACGAGATTCTCGCTGAGGAGGATGGCGTCCTCGTAGTTGTAGCCCTCCCACGGCATATAGGCAACAATAATATTGTAGCCAAGGGCGAGCTCGCCGTTGTCCGTCGAGGGACCGTCGGCGATGGGCTGCCCCTCCGTCACGCGGTCGCCTGCGTAGACGAGCGGCTTCTGGTTGATGCAGGTCGCCTGGTTCGAGCGGATGAACTTCTGCAGTTTATAGGTATCAAATGCGCCCTCGTCCGAGCGGACGGTGATCGCATCTGCTGTAACGTCCGTGACCTCGCCGGCGTGCTTTGCGAGCACCATAACGCCCGAGTCGCACGCCGCCTTGTACTCCATGCCCGTACCGACGAGCGGCGCCTGCGTCCGCAGGAGCGGCACCGCCTGACGCTGCATGTTCGCACCCATGAGGGCACGGTTCGCATCGTCGTTTTCGAGGAACGGGATCATCGCCGTTGCGATGGAGAAGACCTGGCGCGGCGACACGTCCATATAGTCCACACGCTCGCGCGGATGCAGTCCCGTCTCCTCGTGGAAACGTGCCGTCACGCGCTCGTTGACAAAGTACTCATTCGCATCGAGCGGCTCATTCGCCTGCGCGATGATGAGATCGTCCTCCTCGTCCGCCGTGAGGTAGCGCACATCCTCCGTCACGCGGTGATGTTCCTTGTCCACGCGGCGATACGGCGTCTCCATAAAGCCGAAACGGTTCACACGCGCATAGTTGGCGAGCGAGCCGATGAGACCGATGTTCGGACCTTCCGGCGATTCGACCGGGCACATGCGGCCGTAGTGCGAGTTGTGAACGTCGCGCACCTCAAAGCCCGCGCGCTCGCGCGAGAGACCGCCGGGGCCGAGTGCCGAGAGGCGGCGCTTATGCGTCAGCTCGGAGAGCGGGTTGTGCTGATCCATGAACTGCGAGAGCTGCGAGGAGCCGAAGAACTCCTTTACCGCCGCCACGACGGGGCGGATATTGATGAGCCCCTGCGGCGTGATGCTCTCCGTCTCCTGGATCGACATGCGCTCGCGCACGACGCGCTCCATGCGCGAGAGGCCGATGCGGAACTGGTTCTGCAGCAGCTCGCCCACGGCACGCACGCGGCGGTTGCCGAGATGGTCGATGTCGTCCGTATTGCCAAAGCTGTCCATGAGGCCGAGGAGGTAGCTGATCGCCGCCATGATGTCCTCGCGCGTCACCGTGCGGTACTGATAGTCGCGCGTCGGTGCGCAGAGCATCCGATAGATATCACCGTCGGGCTTCTGTACCTGAAATGCGATGAGCTCGCCGTCGCCGAAGAGCGCCGTCTCGCGCTCCTCGCTGACCGCATCCACCATCGCAGGCGTGATCGGCTCGCCCTTCGGGAAGACGATCTCGCCCGTCTCCACGTCCACAACGGGCTCGGCGAGCACCTTGCCCAACAGGCGGCGGCGCCAGCCGAGCTTCTTCGTCAGCTTGTAGCGGCCGACCGTCGCGAGGTCGTAGCGGCGCGGGTCAAAGAACAGCGTCTCGAGAAGCTGACGCGCATTGTCCTCGTTCGCGGGCTCACCCGGACGCAGACGGCGGTAGATCTCGATGACCGCGCGGCTGCGCGTCTTGACTTCGTCCGTATCGCGCTCGATCGTTGCGAGCATGCGCGGATCGTCGCCGAAGAGCGCACGAATCTCCGCGTCCGTCTCGTAGCCGAGGGCGCGGATGAGATAGGTCACGGGCATCTTGCGCGTACGATCGATACGCACGGAGACGATGTCGTTTGCATCCGTCTCCAGCTCGATCCACGCGCCGCGATTCGGGATCATCGTCGCGTTGTAGAGCTCCTTGCCCGTCGTATCGATTTCCACACCGTAGTACGTACCGGGCGAGCGGACGAGCTGACTGACGATGACGCGCTCTGCGCCGTTGATGATGAACGTCCCCGTATCCGTCATGAGCGGGAAATCACCCATGAAGACCTCCTGCTCCTTGATCTCGCCCGTCTCACGGTTCACGAGGCGCACGTTGACGCGCAGGGGCGCGGCATACGTCACATCGCGCTCCTTGCACTCATCGAGATCGTACTTCGGCTCACCGAGCGCAAACGACTCAAAGGAAAGGATGAGATTCCCGGAGAAATCCTGAATGGGCGAGATGTCGCGGAAAATCTCCGCAAGCCCCACCTCGAGAAACCACCGATAGCTCTCGCGCTGGATGTCAAGAAGATGCGGCATCTCCATCACTTCTTTGATCCGCGCGTAGCTGTAGCGGGTTCGACGGCCGACCGACACAGGATTGAACATGAACGCTGTCACCCTTTCGCTGGAATATCCTCTGGCATCTGAGCGCCGCTCTCAGGATTGAACAGACACAAAAAGAACAAGGCAGCCATGTGAGTACCTTGCTCTCTTGTCCTTTCTAACCGCACAGCATACTGCGCGGCGTCCTCCCCTGAAAAAAGGCGCACAAATCCCATACTTACGTCAATAGGTCATTGTATGATACTACATTGGCAATACCCGTGTCAAGAAAAATTTTTCATCGTATGAATTTTTTCGCTCAAAAACCGCATGACTTTGCCATGCGGTTCAAAGGAGCACATCGCTCACGTGTATTTGTTCTTCTTGCTCTCTGCCGTCAGTTCCGAGAGGCGCTGTGCAAGGATGGTGTTGATGCGGTTCTGGATGGAGGTGATGAGCGGCTGTTTCTGATCGTCACTCATCGCGGACTTCTTCACCTCGGCAAGCTGTTTGTGCAGGTTCGCCAGTTCCTGATCGAGCGGGTTGTCATGGCGGCGTGCACTCTTGTCGCTCTGCTGTGCTTCATTCGCCTTTACCCAGTGACCATCCGCCGTCTGGATGAGGTGAAGAGGATCGCGCTGACGGCTGAGACGGTGAAGGAACTTGATTTCATCTGCGCCGTCCGAAAGTGCGCGGCTCATCTCTCCCTGCGTATAGCGAATCGAAGCGTTATCATTGTCGCGCATGGAATGCTGCAAGCGGTCATAGCCGTCCGCATCGTTCGTTGCCGCCTCCCAGAGTTCGCCATGTGCATAAGAGAAGTTCGCTCTCATCGCCTCATCCAAAGAATAGTGACGGCGGGTCAAGCCGCCGACAAATTCCTGATAGGCCGTGGCTGTATCATCCAGTCCTGCGTCCTTGAGCGCCGCTGTAATCTCCGCATGGTTCTTGTACGCGCCCTGTGCTGCCTTGACCCACACGTCACCCGCTTCCTTATGGCGCGCCATGAAATCCAGTTCCTTGACACCGATGTTCGCAAGTGAACCATTATACTCGTAACGAATCCGCGCGGCAAACTTAGTCGATGGCGAACTAAAATCGACTGCAACAAAGACACCCGCACGGTTTTGGAGTTCGTTTGCGTACGACTTTGCACGCGTATACTCCGCCCTCGTTGTATGTCCACGCGCGATACGCTTGCCGAGCTCTTCGTCCGCATAGGCGGTATTCGCAAGCGCCGCCATCCCCGCGAACTTCAGATTGTACTGCCGGAACGCAGATGCACCGCCTGCACGCACCTTGCCGAGGACATTTCGATACGACTCAAAGTGTTCGTCCGCCTCCGCATACAGAGGATTCTCTACACCCTTTTTCTCTGTCCAGTGCTCGGCGTAGATGTTGATGCCGAGTATCTGATCGCCCTTCCAATACAACTCGTCCGAATATGGCTCAGGCAATATGAGAACCTCGCTGTTCTTCTCCGCCGCGCACTCCGTCAGCTCCTTCTGCTTCGCACGCCACGATGTGTAGAACTCCTCCATCGAGCCTGCCTTGATCTCGCCGTCGTAGCGCGTGGTGCTACTCATCAGACGCGCGATGTATGCACCATCGCTCTCGTCGCGTCCGCGAGCACTGATCTCGACACGGTACGCGGGTGTCTCCACGCGCCCCGTCTGTGCCGCATCGTTTTTCTGTGCCGCGTTTGCGTTCGTCGTCTTTGCCGCCGCGTATACAGACGGCGCTTCTCCATTCACCCGCATTGTCATAGTCAGCACTCCTTTGCCGCTTCCAAAATAATAACGATGATTAGTTATTCCCCCCCCCCCCCCCGCGTTTTTCCTGCTTTATCGGAAATTTTTCACGCAATATCCCCGCCGACGCAGACCGTGCGCGTGCCGATCTGAGCGATGTAGACGGGCAGCCCGTAGAGTGCACTCATGCCCGCCTCATCGATGACCTCCTCCGCCGCGCCGTGCTTCCAGAGTGTCTTGTCCTTCAGCACGAGGGTCTCCGCCGCGAGATAGGGTCACCATATACGTTCAAAAACTCAGTTGTCATATCTTCGCACATCTGGAATGCAAGTGTGAGAATTCCGTGGAGATCCTCGTAGTTGCGGAAAATTGGCAGATGATTTCTGTTTTCCAAATTCAGCAATTCATATTCTAAATTTGGGAAAGTACCCCCTTCATAATATTTATTATCCTTCATAGCGTACCACATCAATTCAGTGACACCATACTTTATACATATATGATATCTAAATTCATATATGTTGCTCTTCTTTTTGGCTTGAAAAAAATCCTCTTTTCTCCAATATTTCACAGATGTATAACCTATCTCTTGAAGCATTTCCAAGACATGCTGATTATCGTAGTCTTCAAAGCTCTCTTCTAGATCAAAAGAATACTGTATGCGGAGCGCTTGATATCTCTCTACAAAGCGAATACGGTTTAATACTTCTACCATCTGGTTGTCCATGCGTTATTCCTCCCTAAAGCGGATCGCAACGTCATAGTGCTTGGCTATACTATAGGAAGCACTGATAAATTCAGCACCGCAGTCTTAGCACATCTTTTTCGCCCTGTCTGTGCCCTAGAATCCTCCACATAGCCTCTGCTATGCGTCCGGTTTGTCTCCTTGACAGGACAAAAAATCTGTACCAATCCGACGGACTTCATTTTATCAGCGATTCCTATAGATATGGTACGCACAGTAAATAAAAAGGGGAAGCCAATTTGTGTTATGCTCTATCTACGCAAACAAGCCACACACAAAGGAGGCTTTCTCATGAAAAACATAACACAAGACATCGAGTACTATCAAGCGATTCTTTCCTATGCAGATAGGCACGGTGTCACAATAATGGAAGTCTCCTCGTGAGGCTCTTTCTCTATTTCTCTCTTGGGTAATATATGATTGACAAACCCACAGACACATCCTTCATCAAATGGCGAAGTCATTGACAAAGCGGCGCGTCTATGCTACGTTTAATCGGTATCGATAAAGAAAGGCTACAAATGATACAGCTAAAGAATATTGTCAAAACATACGCAGGCGATGTGCACGCTCTGCGCGGCATCGATCTCACGATTGAGCGCGGCAGCATCTACGGCATCATCGGTCTGTCGGGTGCAGGGAAGTCCACGCTCATTCGCTGCATCAATATGCTCGAGCGCCCGACGAGCGGCGCTGTCCTCGTGGACGGACGCGATCTCATGCAGGTCTCGGAGAGCGAACTGCGCGAGGAGCGGCGGCACATCGGCATGATTTTCCAGCACTTTAATCTGCTGTCCTCCGCGACGGTCTACGACAACGTGGCGTTTCCGCTGCGGCTCGCGGGGAGATCCGCCGAGGAGATCCGCCCCAAGGTGACGGAACTGCTCACGCTCGTTGGGCTCGGCGACAAGGCGGATGCCTATCCGAGCCACCTCTCGGGTGGACAGAAGCAGCGCGTCGGCATTGCACGTGCACTCGCGGGCGATCCGAAGGTGCTGCTCTGCGACGAGGCAACCTCGGCGCTCGACCCACAGACGACGAAGTCGATCCTCGCGCTCATCCGCGACATCAACCGCCGTATGGGACTGACCGTCGTCGTCATCACGCATGAAATGCAGGTCATCAAGGATATCTGTGACCGCGTTGCCGTCCTCGACGGCGGCATCATCGCCGAGGAGGGCGATGTGGTGGACGTGTTCACCGCACCGCAGCAGCCGATCACGAAGGAGTTCATCAGCGTGCTCCTATCGAACGAGCTGCCGACGGCATTTCGCGGCAACCCCATCGAGAAAACGCCGAGCGAGGGGAGCTATATGCTCCTGCGCCTTACATTCCTCGGCGAGCGCGCGGACGATCCCGTGCTCGCGGAGATGATCCGCCGCTTCCCAACCATTGAGGTGACGATGCTCTTCGGTACACTCGACCAGATCAAGGAGCTGCCGTTCGGGCGTATGATCATCGGGATGCGCGGCGCACCGGAGGAGATACAGCGCGCCATCGACTATCTCTCGGAACAGCATTTGAAACAGGAGGTGATCGGCTATGTCCGCCGAAATGATTCCCCTGCTGACTAAGGCACTCGGAGAGACCGTCTACATGGTCGCGGTCAGTATGGTCATCTCGAGTGCGCTCGGCATCCCGCTCGGCGTGCTCCTGCACGTGACAGCGCGGGGCGAGATCCTCGATGCGCCGGCGGTGAACCGCTCGATCGGCGCGGTGGTCAACGCGATCCGCTCCATCCCGTTCATCATCCTGATGGTGGCAATCATCCCGCTGACTCGTCTCATCGTCGGCTCGGCGATCGGCACGACGGCGGCGATGGTGCCGCTCGTCATCGCCTCGGTCCCGTTCATCGGACGGCAGGTGGAGACCTCGCTGCGCGAGGTGCCGCACGGTCTCATCGAGGCGGCGCTCTCCATGGGGGCGACGCCGCTGCAGATTGTGACGCGCGTGCTCCTGCCGGAGTCCATGCCCGGCATCGTCAGCCAGCTCACGACGGTCGTCATCGCACTCGTCGGCGAGTCCGCCATGGCCGGTGCGATCGGCGGCGGCGGTCTTGGCGATCTCGCGATCCGTTACGGCTATCAGCGGTTCCGCCCCGACATCATGCTCGCGACCGTTGTCATTCTCATCGTTCTCGTCCAGCTCGTGCAGTTCGTGGGCAACACCCTCGCTGCGCGGCTGAATAAGAGATAGATTATTTAAGGAGGTATTTTATGAAAAAACTGCTCGCTCTTGTGCTTGCCGTCACCGCATTTGCCCTCGCCGGCTGCGGCGGCAGCGCAGACAAACCCGCCGACAACGCCAAGGCGGAGAAGGTCGTCAAGGTCGGTGCATCGCCCGTTCCCCATGCGGAGATCCTCGAGGCGATCCGCCCCGAACTCGAAAAGGAAGGCGTAAAGCTCGAAATCGTCGAGTTCAACGACTATGTTCAGCCGAACATCGCCACGAACGATAAGGAAATCGACGCAAACTTCTTCCAGCATGAGCCATACCTGAAGAATTTTATTGAGGAACACCCCGAGCTGAAGCTCGTGAACGTTCTCGGTGTCCACATCGAGCCGATGGGCGTCTACTCGCACAAGATCAAGAAGCTCGACGAGCTGAAGGACGGCGCATCCGTCTCCATCCCGAGCGATCCGACGAACGGCGGCCGTGCGCTGCTGCTCCTCGCGCGTGCGAACCTCATCAAGCTGAAGGACGGTGCCGGTACGACGGCGACGGTGCAGGACATCGTCGACAACCCGAAGCACCTCAAGATCCAGGAGATCGAGGCGCCGCAGCTGCCGCGTACGCTGGATGACGTCGATATCTCCGTCATCAACACGAACTGGGCAATGCAGGCGGATCTCGTGCCGACGCGCGACGCCCTCATCATGGAGGACAAGACCTCGCCGTACGTCAACATCCTCGTCGTCCGCCAGGGCGATGAGAACCGTCCCGAGATTCAGGCGCTCGTCAAGGCGCTCCACTCTGAGACGGTCAAGAACTTCATCAACGATAAGTACAAGGGCGCGATTGTCCCCGCGTTCTGATCGTAAGAGCAAAGGAATCTAGCCTCATCCCCCGTTATCACGGGGAAGGGGGACCGCGTAAGCGGTGGAAGGGGCACAAAAGGGGTGTTGTACGAAGCGTTCGGCTTCGTACAACACCCCTTCTTTCATTCATATTTATGGTGTTGCGGGCGTCTCCGCACTTACCGCACCGCGGCGGATCATGTCGCCGACACGCAGATCATAGGAGAGCGCCATCTTGTGCAGGGTCTCTGCTCGAGCGAAGTCCTCGGTCGTCCCGCCGTTCAGCCCCTTCACAAAGCTCTCATACGCGCCGATAAACGCCTCGGTCGCCGCCTTGCGCTGTGCAGCAAGATACTGTGCGCCGTGGGGAACATCTACGCCGTCCAGCTCCTTTTGATACTTCTTAAGCAGGGGAATCATATCCTCCTGCAGGAGATGTGTCAGCGACTTGCGGTACACCGTCGTATAGGTACTGCGTCCCGTCTCGGTCAGATTGCGGAACTCCCGCTGCTTCGAGCGAAATACACCATTATAGCGATCCACAATAGGACGCGTCGCGTCGATGTAGCGCCCGAGGTTGCTCGCCGCCGCCTTCTGCACTGCCTCGAGATAGGAACGATAGTTCACGATGCGCACGACCTGCCAGCCCGTATCGCCGCGCTCCATGCGCAGCTGCAGGGGGAACTCTAGGTCGGTCCCCTCGTCGCGCACGGCAATGTTCGCCATTGCGGTGCTCCCGTCCCGCACAACGCTGTCGATGTGCAGGAGGGTCGTGTCGCGCAGGTGGCTGCACTCCATGAGATACTCAAAGTCGATGCCGAGCTGGCGTCCCTTCAGCGGGTCTACGCCCTCAGGGGTCGGCCACGTCCCGCTCCCGACCGCCGTCAAAATGCTCTGCGCCATCCCGCCTGCGACGCTGTCCTTGATGCTCTCGTAGAACTTTCCCGATTTATTTCGTTCTTTTTCCTTCAGATGTGTATCGCCCGAAAAGAGGACATAGGTGAGATCGTCATATCCCGCCGCCGTTGCAGCATTGATATTCACGCGCCGCTGAAACGCCTCCGCATCATGCGCGGTGAGCGCTGCCGCCGCCTGCTCGAGAGCGTAGGCGGGACGCTGTATGTAGTAGCCGAGATACCACGCGAGGACGGCGATCGCCAGGACGATCACCCCTGCTGCCGCGCGAAATTTACGCTGACTC
This sequence comes from Selenomonas sp. oral taxon 136, assembly GCF_001554015.1. Lineage (NCBI taxonomy): Bacteria > Bacillati > Bacillota > Negativicutes > Selenomonadales > Selenomonadaceae > Selenomonas > Selenomonas sp. oral taxon 136. The sequence continues at coordinate 1,448,176 of NZ_CP014239.1, read as the reverse complement.
GCCCTGCGTCGGCGTGCGAGGCGCACGCGCCACGCAAACTCATCCAGCGGCATTGCCACACCTCCCTTTGCACGAATTCGAATGATGCTATTATAGCATGGAATACGTCCCCCGTTCAATCAGTGAAAATTACTCTCTACGAAAAAGACTGCCGTACGAGGTTCATCGCCCCTCGTACAGCAGTCCGCCATCCTTCTTTATCTCCCCAGCACCTCATCCATCGACTGCTTCATCCGCGTGATCGCCGTGTCAAGATCATCGCGCCCGATGTTCAGCGGCGGATTGAAGTAAAGTACGTCACCGAGCGGGCGCAGGAGCAGCCCATGCCGGAGCGCACGGCGATAGATCGCATAGCCAAGGCGCCGCCCTCCGTCAAAGGAACGCTTCGCCGCGCGATCCTCGACCAGCTCAACCGCATGAATCAGCCCGATGTGACGGATCTCACCGACGTTCGGATGCGCACCGAACGTCTCCGTCATGCGCGCAGTCAGCCACGAGGCCGTGTTCTCCGCCCGCTCCAAAATATTCTCCTCATCGAGAATGTCGAGCACGGCGAGCGCCGCACTGCAGCCGAGCGGATTCCCCGCGTACGTATGACTGTGCATGAACGCCTTGCCCTCGCTCCAGTCGGCGTAGAATGCCTCGTAGATCTTCTCCTTGACGACGGTAATGGACATGGGCATATAGCCTCCCGTCAGCCCCTTCGAGAGGCACATGAGATCGGGCGTAATCCCCGCACGCTCACACGCAAAGAGCCGTCCCGTGCGCCCGAATCCCGTCGCGATCTCGTCGGCGATGAGGAGGACATCGTAGGCGTCACAGAGGGCGCGCAGCTTCCTGAGATATTCCTCGGGATAGATGCGCATCCCCGCACTCCCCTGCAGGAGCGGCTCGACGATCATCGCCGCCGTCTCGTGCCCGTGCGCGGCAAAGGCACGCTCTGCATGCTCAAAGCACGCACAGGAGCAGGTGCCGCGTGTCTCCCCATAGGGACAGCGGTAGCAGTCGGGCGCCTCGATATGGATGTTGTCCATCATCATCGGCTTGTACATCTCGGCAAAGAGATCCATGCTCCCCACCGAGAGCGCGCCGATCGTCTCGCCGTGATAGCTCTCCGAGAGGCACATGAAGCGAATTTTTTTCGTACGCCCCGTCTGCTGGCAGTATTGGAAGGACATCTTAAGCGCTGCCTCGACCGCAGAGGAACCATTGTCGTTGAAGTGGAACTTCGTCAGACCCTCGGGCACAAGCGCCGTCAGACGCTCGGCAAGTTCGATCGCGCCGCGGTGTGAGAAATTTGCAAAGATCACATGCTCGAGGCGGTCGAGCTGCGCCTTGATGCGCGCGTTGATCTTCTCGTTGGAATGACCAAGGAGATTCGCCCACCAAGAGCTCACAATATCGAGGTAGGACTTGCCGTGCACATCGCAGAGCCATGGCCCCTTTGCGTGGTCGATGACCATCGGCGGCAGCTCCTCATAGTCCTTCATCTGCGCGCACGGATGCCAAATCCGGCGCAGGTCGCGCTCCTCAATTGTCGGCATAAAAATGACCCCTCCTACGAAAGCACTGATACACGCGGTGCTTTCCTAAACACACATTACACACAAAGCACGAAGTTTTTCATTTCGTGCGGCAGCTTCCCCTACAGAGTTCCTATGCCCCCAGCACCTCATCCATCGACGCCTTCATCCATGCGATGGCGGTGCTGAGGTCATCACGCCCGATGTTCAGCGGCGGATTGAAGTAAAGCACGTCGCCGAGCGGGCGCAGGAGCAGCCCGTGCCGGAGCGCACGGCGATAGATCGCATAGCCAAGGCGGCGACTGGGATCAAAGGGACGCTTTGCCTCGCGATCCTCGACCAGCTCAACCGCATGAATCAGCCCGATGTGGCGGATCTCGCCGACGTTCGGATGCACACCGAACGTCTCCGTCATGCGCGCAGTCAGCCACGATGCTGTCTCCTCCGCCCGCTCCAGAACATTCTCCTCATCGAGAATGTCGAGCACGGCGAGCGCTGCGCTGCAGCCGAGCGGATTGCCCGCATACGTGTGACCTTGCATGAACGCCTTGCCCTCGCTCCAGTCCGCATAGAACGCGTCGTAGATCTTTTCCTTGACGACGGTGATGGCCGTGGGCATATAGCCGCTTGTCAGCCCCTTTGAGAGGCACATGAGATCGGGCGTGATGCCCGCACGCTCACACGCAAAGAGCCGTCCCGTGCGCCCGAACCCCGTCGCAATCTCGTCGGCGATGAGCAGGACATCGTATGCGTCGCAGAGGGCGCGCAGCTTCCTGAGATAGTCCTCGGGGTAGATGCGCATCCCCGCGCACCCCTGCAGGAGCGGCTCGACGATCATCGCCGCCGTCTCGTGTCCGTGTGCGGCAAAGGCACGCTCCGCATGCTCAAAACACGCGCAGGAGCAGCTGTCGCGCGTTTCCCCATAGGAGCAGCGATAGCAGTCGGGTGCCTCGATATGGATAGTGTCCATCATCATCGTCTTGTACATCTCGGCAAAGAGATCCACGCCCCCCACGGAGAGCGCCCCGATTGTCCCTCCGTGATACCCTTCAGAAAGGCACATAAACCGCGTCTTTTTCGTACGCCCTGTCTGCTGACAGTACTGAAACGCCATCTTGAGCGCCGCCTCTACAGCGGACGAGCCGTTATCGTTGAAATTGAACTTCGTCAGTCCCTCGGGCACGAGCATCGCCAGCCGCTCCGCAAGCTCAATCGCCGGACGATGGGAGAAATTCGCAAAGACGACGTGCTCGAGCCGCCTCAGCTGCGCCGTAATCCGCGCATCGATCTTCTCGTTCGTATGTCCGAGGAGATTCGCCCACCACGAACTGATAATATCGAGATAGCCCTTGCCGTGCACATCGTAGAGCCATGGGCCCTTTGCGTGATCGATCACCATCGGCGGCAGCTGCTCATAGTCCTTCATCTGCGCGCACGGGTGCCAGATATGGCGCAGGTCACGCTCCTCAATCGTCGGCATAAAAGCTCTCCTCCTGCGGAATCACGGATAAAACAGTCCCCTCGGATTGGCGTAGATTTTCCGCCGAAATGCGGGAAAAAGAGGCGTCAAGAGCCGCGGGTTGAATTGATCAGTGCTTCCCTAAACACACATTACTCATACAGCGCGGCAAGCGCATCCGCCCTCATCGGCAGTTCCGCCGCGCCGTGCGCCACACGCGCCAAGACACGCGCTCCCGTGATCTCCTCGACCATCCGCACATTGTCCTCCTGCATCAGACCGCCCTGCCAATTGTTGAAGATAAAGCCCCGCAGGGGAATGCCGCGCGCATAGAGATGCTCTGCCGTCAGCACAGCGGCATTGATCGTTCCGAGCCCTGCATCGGCAACAACGAGCGCAGCGAGCCCCAGCCGCACGGCAAGATCGTCAAGGACGACGTGCTCATCGCCGTCCCAGCGCAGCGGGCAGATAATGCCGCCGCTCCCCTCCACCGTCAGATAGTCCGTGCGCTCCTTCGCGCGGCGGTAGTCCTGCGCCACCTTTGCAAAATCCATCGGGCGGTGCTCGATCTGCGCCGCGAGATGCGGCGAGACCGCATCTCGATAGACGTAGGAGACAGTGACATCCGCCGCATCGAGCTCCGCGACACGCGCCACATGGAGCGCATCACCCGGCAGGAGCGTACCGTCCGCGGCGACCTCCGCGCCCGAGAGTGCCGCCTTATAGTAGCCCGCCGCAAATCCCGCGTCACGGAGACACTTCACAATCAGCCCCGTGACATACGTCTTGCCGATGTCCGTCCCCGTTCCCGTGACAAATAACGCCTTACCCACGTATGATACGCCTCCCGTCAGCCATCCATGCGATTCGCATGCACTGCTGCCCCCTGCACGGGAGCAGTGCTCTGCGTCTCCTGCGTCTCACGAATCCAGAGCCCCGCCTTGTAGAGGCGAATCCCGACGTACGCCGCCGCGACGCAGAGCAGGAAGTCCGGCAGAACCTGCAGCACGCCGCAGTACCAGACCGCCACCCAGAAACCGATCGGCGCGTCGATAATGTAGTTCGATATGAAGTAGAAATACGGGATGCCGAGGGCATAGAGCACCACCATGCCTGCTGCACACGCGGCAAGTGCACGCCGGAACGTCGGCACGCCGCGGCGCGCCAGCGCGCCCGTCACCCAGCCCTGCAGGATGAAGCCGACGAGATAGCCGAACGTCGGCTGAAGCACGTAGGCAGGGCCGCCGCCCGAGGCGAACACGGGAATTCCCACGAGCCCCATGAGTACATACGTGCCGATGGCGAGCACACCGAGCCGCGCACCGAGCATCAGCCCCGCGAGCAGGGTAAAGAGGAACTGCAGCGTGTAGACATCCGTACCTACAGGGATGCGCACGAACGTCCCGACCGTAATGAGCGCGATAAATAGTCCGCATAGGATTACTTCACGTAACTTCATAATCTTTAGATACCTCCATAAAAACTGACAGACTCATAAACTTGCTTTATCTTACTCGTTATTTTATTTATTGTCAACCAGAATATTCTATGTAGGTTTACTAAAGTTGTATATCGATTGTATATAAAAAAGACGGGACTGCTGCACGAAGCCGAAGCTTTGTGCAGCAGTTCCATCGAGTCACTTTGCACACGAGCGGACGATCCCCTTACCGTTTCGTCACCTTCACGCGATCCATCTCCGTGCCGTCGGACAGGAAACACGCGATCTCAAGCCGATCATCCCGGACCTCCATCGTGAGATAGTTGTCCGTCTCCGGCTGCGGGAGCGTCACCTCGTCAAAGGCATGGTCGATCCAGAGATTTGGATAGCGCACATTCCCCGCAACACCCGTGAGGATGTAGAGTGGTCCCTTCTGCTCCGGCGTTTTGACAAACGCGTAGATATGCCCGCGATTGCGATAGGTATGCAGATGCGCTGTGAAAACAACATCGATGAGCAGCTCGTCAAAGACGGGCATCCACACCCGGCCGATCTCCTCATCAATACCCTCACTGCGCTCAGGGCGTCCATGAATACGGTATCGCAGCACGTCCTTGTGCATGAGAACGATATTCCACTTACGCCGATGTGCCTTCAGATCGCGGCGGATCCACGCGAGCTGCTCCTCGACCATCCCGCTCTTAAAGCCGTCGATCTCCTTCTGCTGCGTGCAGAGCACAACATAGTGCACGTCTCCGTAGTCAAAGGAATAGTAATACCGCTCAAATTCTTTACTTCCATTGCGCGGGGTCTGAAAGTAGTTCAGATATGCGGCAGGGAGGCGCGTCTGCCACTGGCGGTCGTAGGTCTCGTGATTCCCCATGACAGGCACCATTGGGATCACATGGGCCATCTCATCTATGCCCTTAAAGAACTCTGTCCACTGAAACCGATCCTCGCCGTTGTCAACGAGATCACCAAGGCAGGCAAAAAGTGCCGTATCCGTATTGCGTGCCCACGCGAGATGCGCCATCTGCTGCCAGTCCGCATAGTCGCTCGACTGGCTGTCGGGAAAAAGAAGCATCTTATACGGTGCATCAGCAGCAGGGGTATAGAGTTCCTGCCAGCCCGTCGTCCCGTCATTCGCCTCAATGCGATAGCGATACTTCGTTCCCGGCATCAGCTTGTCGATCTCCGCCGTATACTGATGTACCATCACATCATCATCGGAAAAGCACGTATCGTTCACAGGGATGCGCCGTATCTCCTCCGCGTTCTCCGCCCGTATCTCGACCATCTGATCCATCTCGTCTGCATCGGTCTCCCACATGAGGACACGGCTGCTCCCGGGATCCGAGGTGATGATCTGCCGCAGGCGTTCGATATAGAGAGTATTGGGAAAGGGATGCAGCCCCTTCCTGCGCAGCCACTCCATGCCGGCAAGCTTCCAGAGCGCCGCACCGCCTGCAGCGGCTGTCCCCGCCGCTATCGCTGCCTTGATAAACGTACGGCGCGTAAACGTCTTTTTCCTTTCCATCAACTTCTTCCTCTCTCCTATATAAAGGAATCACTGATACATCTAAGGAATCACACGAGCCTTACCCGCGCTCCGCCTGCATATAGCAGGATGCGCGTTCTCCCGCCGTGAGTGCATGTCCGCCCGCTCGCAGGCGCAGATAGTGTGCCGCGTCCACACAGCTGATGCGTCCGCCGGGCAGATACGCGCCCGTGTCGCAGGCGATGATATTGTTCGGCAAAAAGAGAGGCACTGCTGCGCCGCCGCGCCGCAGCATCTGCGTCGGCGTATGCCCGACAACAACCAGCGTGCTGCCGTGATACCCCGCGAAAAACTTCTCACGAATCCAAAGCATATCCTCCCGGCAGTCCTCCGCCGCAGGATTCACACCCGCATGAACGAAGAGAATGTCCTCACCGGCATGCGATGTGCGGAAGGAAATCGGACGTGACCGAACGAATGCCGTCAGCGATTCCGCCTCTGCCTTTGGCAGAGTGGCAAGCTGCTTCCTCGTGATCCTGCCGCCGTTCGCCAGCCAGAGATCGAAGTGCCCCATGATTGTGCGCCCCAGTCCATACGCATCAATATAGCTGAGCATCATCGCCTCGTGGTTGCCCATGAGTGCGTGGACATTGCGGTACTTCTCCACCTGCCGCTGCACGAACTGCAGGGCACGGACAGGCGCGGTGCCGCGGTCAATATAGTCGCCGAGAAAGACGAGCAGATCCCGCTCATCGTCAAACGCAATCTTCTTCCAGAGACGTTCGAGCCCGTCTGCCTCCCCGTGCACATCGCCGACAGCAAGAATCCGGCGGAACATCCGATCGCCCCCCTCCGCAATAAACATTTCTATTATATCGTAAGAACCCTGAAATCCGCATGAGAATATCCCGTATACAAAACGCTGTCTCCGCATAACATTGACAATCGTCCCATGGAGATATATGATAGTGCAGGATAAATTTGTTTATTTTCAGGCAGGAGGACGCACATGATAGAACGCTATACGCGGCCGGAAATGGGGCATCTCTGGTCGATTCAGAACGAGTGGCAGACCATTCTGAACGTCGAGATCGCTGCGTGTGAGGCAATGGCGGAACTGGGCGAGATCCCCGCCGCCGCCGTAGAGAACATCAAGGCAAAGGCGAAGTTTGACGTCGCGCGCATCAACGAGATCGAAAAGACCACCGACCACGACATCATTGCCTTTCTCACGAACCTCGAGGAGAATATCGGAGAGGACTCGAAATACATCCACAAGGGACTCACCTCGAGCGACGTGAAGGACACGGCATACTGCGTCATGATGCGCGACGCCGCCGCCATCATCCTCGACGATCTGCAGGAATTCCGCACCGTGCTCCGCCGCCGCGCGAACGAGTTCCGTCATACGCCGTGCATCGGACGTACACACGGCATCCACGCGGAGCCGATGACCTTTGGGCTGAAGCTTCTGCTCTGGAGTGCGGAGATCGAGCGCGACATCGAGCGTCTTACGCATGCCAAGAAAATCGTCTCCGTCGGCAAGCTCTCGGGAGCCGTCGGCACCTACTCCAACATCAACCCGCGCATCGAGGAACTGACGTGCAAAAAACTGGGGCTGACGCCCGTCCGTCTGGCGACACAGGTCATCCAGCGTGACCGCCACGCCGAGTTCGTCACGACACTCGCCATCATCGCGAGCACCTTGGAAAAGATCGCCACAGAGATCCGCAACCTCCAGCGCACGGACATCCGTGAGGCAGAGGAGTTCTTCAAGGCGGGACAGAAGGGCTCGTCGGCGATGCCGCACAAGCGCAATCCGATCAACTGCGAGCGTGTCTCGGGCATGGCACGACTCGTGCGCGGCAACGCCGTCGCGGCGATGGAGGACATCACCCTCTGGCATGAACGCGACATCTCGCATTCCTCCGTCGAGCGCGTCATCCTGCCCGACAGCACGATCAATGTGGACTACTGTCTGCACAAGCTGACCGGCATCGTGGACAAGCTCCTCGTCTACCCAGACGCCATGCTGCACAACATGAACCGCACGGGTGGTCTCATCTACAGTCAGCGCATCCTCACGGCACTCGTCAACAAGGGCATCCTGCGTCAGACTGCCTACGTCTGGGTGCAGCGCAACGCCATGAAGCGCTGGCTCGACAAGGAGGACTTCCGCACGAACGTCGAGAAGGACGCCGACATCTCCGCCCACCTCACGAAGGAGGAAATCGACGCGTGCTTTGACTACCAGTACTTCCTGCGCAACGTCGACGACATCTTTGCACGATTTGATCTCTAAGGAGAAGAAATAAGGGGGACTCATTATGTCAACCATCGTTATTACGGGTACGCAGTGGGGCGACGAGGGCAAAGGGAAAATCGTCGACTACCTCGCGAGCAAGGCAGACACCGTCGTCCGCTATCAGGGCGGCTGCAACGCGGGGCACACCGTCGTCGCGGCAGGCGAAGAGTATAAACTCCGCCTTCTGCCCTCAGGCATCCTCTACAAAGGCACGCACAACATCATCGCGAACGGCGTCGCCTTTGACCCCGAGGTCTGTCTGCAGGAGATGGACGCCATGGCGGCGCGCGGCATCGACACATCGAACATTCGCATCTCCGACCGTGCGCACGTCGTCATGCCCTACCACCGACTGATGGACGGCATTGGCGACGCCCAGCGCGGCGCGGACAAAATCGGCACCACAGGACGTGGCATCGGCCCCTGCTACATGGACCGCGACGACCGCATCGGCATCCGCGTCTGTGACCTCATGGACGGCGCAGAGTTTGCCAAGAAGCTTAAGAAAAACCTTGACAACAAGAACGCAGAGCTCGCCGCTGTCTACCACCACGAACCCCTTGACTATGACGAGGTGCTGAAGGAGTACCAGGGCTACGCAGAACGTCTGCGTCCACTCGTCACCGACACCATCCCCCTCATCAACGAGGAGATCGCCGCGGGGCGCAAAATTCTCTTCGAGGGCGCACAGGCGACCATGCTGGACATCGACTACGGCACCTACCCCTACGTCACCGCCTCACACCCCATCTCGGGCGGCGTCACCATCGGCGCGGGGGTTGCGCCGAAGAAGATCGACAAGGTCGTCGGTGTTGTCAAGGCATACTGCACACGCGTCGGCGAGGGTCCCTTCCCCACAGAGCAGCTGAATCCCATCGGAGAGAAACTGCGTGAGGCGGGACATGAGTTCGGCACCGTCACGGGGCGTCCGCGTCGTACCGGCTGGCTCGACGCCGTCGTCGTCCGCCATGCGGGGATGCTCTCGGGCATCGACTACATGGCGGTCACGCGTCTCGACATCCTTGACGGCTTTGACGAGATCAAGATCTGCACGGGCTACAAGTATAGGGGAGAGCTCCTCAAGGGCGTTCCCGCAAGCCTCAACGTCCTCGCCGAGGTCGAGCCGGTCTACGAGACCTTCCCGGGCTGGAAGACGGACATCTCCGGCATCCGCAGCTACGGCGACCTCCCCGAAAAGGCACGCAAATACCTCGAGCGCATGGCAGAGATCACGGGCATCGCCCTCGGCATCGTCTCCGTCGGCCCCTCACGCGAGCAGACCATCGTCCTTGCAAACGACTTGTTCTAAGAGAATACAAAAACGGCACGGTATGAATCATCTCATATCGTGCCGTTTGACTTATTCAGATGTCCACTGGAGGATACACACAGATGATAAACACTCAACCATCAGCGGCAGCATCAACTAATGCCAAAGAAATCCCCGCAGAAGAGCGAAATCATCTCACCCGTATGATCGATATCGCAATGACAGAAGCAGAGCAGGAATACCTCACGAATGGAATCCTGATGGATGCATCTCAGACACTTCTCTCCTTGCGAAATAAACATTTTGGATAAGCTGTTTTTCTCATCTCTTGACGAGTCAGGTACTTCTTTTACTGTGCCGACTCCACCTTATCCAGTTTCAGTGAGTATCCCATGATATCTCCGACTTCCTTTATCGTCCCATATACCGTGACATTCTGCCCTTTTTTCAATGCCAGAACAGCATCTTTTAGTTCCTTATCCTTAGCATCTACATCACAACGAATGTGAATCATCGTGTACTTTGCTGCTGTGCCATCAATGGTAATATACTTCACATCCGAATCAATATTACCGATATGTCCACCAATGATCTTTACTGCCTTTCCCTTATAATTTTGATTCGCAGCGGCAGCATTATCCTTTGCCTCGCTCAACAGTACATTAATATCCGCTTCTGCATAATCTTTCTGTTTCGATTTTTGCTGCTGTGTTGTGCTGCTTGAATCACTCTTGTTCGCATCGTTTGCCTTATTCTGTCCACTGCCGCCGCAACCACCAACTAAGCTGGCGACGACCACAATACCGACCAGCCCTAAGAGTGCCTTCTTAAACTTCCCCATAACAAACATCTCCTTTGCAACTGAAAGCGCAGTGTTTCTCATCTATGTCTATTAACCCCCCCCCCTTCATATTCCTGCCTAATATTAAAATATTTTTGAAGTTTTTCTACAAAAAAAAGACAGGTCAACGGCATGAAACGCAACCGTTGACCTGTCTTTTATTTTTCGTTCTACTCCGCCACCGTAAACCCCGCCGTGCGGAAGAACTGCCGATACGCCTCTGCCTTTTTCTCGAGCTTCATCGGATAGGCACGCGAAGTGGACGGGAGGCGCGTGACGAGGAGCTCACGACCGCCGCAGCGTGCGGACACGGTCTCGCCCGTCTTGACATCCTTGCCCTTCTTCTCCGCCGTGAGCAGATCAAAAAGGATCTCCGTCGCCTTTCCACCCGTCGTGCAGATGCGGCGGCACTGTGGGATCTGCGCCAGAATCTCGGGCAGTTCCACCGTCTCCACGACCTTCAGATAGGCGTCGGACGCATTGCCGTGCGTGCGGATGGCGCGCCGCACGCCGGGACATGAGCCGATGCCGCGCTCCGTGAGAAACGCCTTGATGCGCTCCGCATCAAAAGCCTTCTCCCCCGGCACCTGAAAATGTGCTGCATCACCGAAGAACACGAGCCCATAGACGCGCCACATATCGTTCTGAAAGTTCGGGTAGTGGAATGCCATCGCCCGTTTTTCCCTTGCCGGCGGAAAGCTCCCCATCATCAGCACTGTCGCCTGCGGCGGCAGAAACGGCGGGAACGGCCGCAGCTCGACGTTCTGTTCATCCGCTGCGGTATTTTTTTGATTCGTTGTCTTTTTATTCCCCATTGTCCCCTCTTACAGCAGCCCCAATGCGTGCTGGACGACGAGCGACGTCACCGCCACTGCTGCCCAGCACACCATCCCGAGAGCAAGCGGCCGCGCCCCATTCTTTACGAGCGACGGGAGATCCGTGTTCAGCCCGATCGCACTCATCGCGAGCACAATCGCGAACTTTCCGAGCATCCCCAGCCCATGCGAGAGCTCTGCGGGGAGAATGCCCGTCGTATTCACAATGCACGCGACGATGAAGTAGAGCACGAACATCGGAAAGATGCGCCGAAGAGAGAACCCTGCGCCGCTCTTTTTCGCCCCGCGCATCACGAGCAGCGCGAAGAAGAGGCAGACCGGCACGATCATCAGCGTACGCGTCAGCTTCACAATCGTCGCATACGCGCCCGCATCGTGACTGTACGCATAGCCTGCCGCAACCACGGACGACGTATCGTTGATCGCCGTGCCTGCCCACATGCCAAAGCCCTGATCGGACATCCCCATCGTGTGCCCGAGGAACGGAAAGAGAAAGACCGCAATCACGTTAAAGAAGAAAATCGTCGCAATCGAGATCACCACATCCCGATCCTTTGCCCCGATCACAGGGGCAACCGCCGCAATCGCCGAGCCGCCGCAGATCGCCGTCCCCGCACCAACGAGCGCCGTCATGTCGCGATCAAGCCCCATCAAACGTCCCACGACAAGCGCCGCAAGGAACGCTGCTGCGAGCGTAAAGACCATCACATAGAGGGACTGCTCTCCCACCTCCACAACGTGAAAGAGATTCATCTCAAAGCCGAGCAGGATGATCGCATACTGGAGAATCTTCTTGCCCGTAAAGCGGATGCCGCTCTCCGTCTTCTCCGGACGCCGCTTTTTCGCGAACAGCATCCCGAGCAGAATGCCGAACACGGGTCCGCCCACGATGGGGAAATACAGCCCCAGCACGTAGGCCGGCACGGCAAACAGCATCGCATAGAGGATGCCGTCCATGTACTCTCGTTTCATCGAAATCCTTCTTTCAAAACGCGCCTGCGGGATCATCCCCTACGCAAACAGCTCTGCCCACTCCGCCTCACGAAAGCCCACCAAGACACGGTCCTTCGTGATGAGGAGCGGCCGCTTCACGAGCATTCCGTCCGAGGCGAGCGCGGCGTACTGCTGCTCCTCCGACATCTCCGGCAGCGTATCCTTCAGCCCGCGGTCGCGGTAGATCATCCCGCTCGTATTGAAGAACCGCTTCAGCGGCAGGACGCTCTTCTTGTGCCACGCACGCAGCTCCTCTGCCGTCGGGTTCTGTGTCTTAATGTCGCGCATCGGTGCCGCACAGCCGTGCGCACGCAGGAACTTCTCCGCCTTTTGACACGTTGAACACTTCGGGTAGCCGATAAAGAGCACATCGTTCTTTGTCATTGTCATTCCTCCTTCAAATGCAGTCATTTCCATTATACAAACGCAGAAAATATTTGCAATCAAAAACAGCGCCCTCCTCCTATATGGGGGAAAACGCTGTTTTCTTATTTTACAAATCGCTCCGTCAGGAGTTCCTTCAGCCGCTGCGTAAACCGCTCGAACGTCGGCTCCGCCGCGATCTCCTCGGCAAATTTCTTCTCCTCGAAGATATGCGAGAAATAGTCCCAGAGCTGAAACGAGCGCGGATTGTTCTTGCCGATGTGGATCAGCATGACGATCTGCACCTCGCTCCCCTCCTCATCCCAGCACACCGGGTTCCGAATGACACAGGTGCTGACAAAGGTATCGGAGGATACCGCCTGCATGGGATGCGGCAGGGCGATGCCGCGGCTGAAAAAGGTGCTGCCGATGTTCTCACGCTCAAGCACGGCGTCAAGTATTCCGCTGAGCCCATAGTGCTCCTCGGCGTGCGCGGAGAGCAGCTCGAGGATCTCTGCCTTGGTCGCATGTTCCCGATAGAAGAAGAGGTCCTTGGAGAAGATCCCGACCACGTCCTCGATATCCGAAAAGCCGTCGAGCAGCAGCTTGATGCTGCGCCGATCAAGTTCCGTCGGGAACGGTGTGATATACATCGCGAGCCCGTTGTCATATACCTCGTTCTTCTCCGTCGTCAGAAAGACATCGTAGTCATCCAACACACTCGGATGCAGTTCATCGGCATGAATGAAATCGAGTGCAGCGATCTCCCGCGAGAACCACTTCATCAGAATGGAACGCAGGAGCACCGTCATGCTCATCTTGAGCGACGAGATGACGAGCACGCGCGTCTCCTTCTTCTTTTGACGCAGCTCAAGCAGCGTGCCATAGAAATGCGCCGCGATCAGTGCGATCTCATCGTCGATAATGCGTGCATCATCGAGATATGCTTCGCGCAGCAGATAGGAAAAATACGTCGCAATCTCATAGCCGAGCGGGAACGTCTCGCGCACCTCCGTGAGGCTCGCACTCTGAAGCTGCATGTCATACTTCACCCGAATCATGAGCGGGATGCAGTGCAGTGCGATGGCGATGCGCAGGCTGATGCTGTTCGTGAAGTCCACGCCGTAGTTCGCCTTGATCCGCAAAAACGCATCACGGATGAATTCGTCCAGCTCCTTGGAGATGATATCGTGATTCTTGAAGATCTCCTGCCCCTTGAGATAGATGGCAAAGAAACGTACCTCCTCCCTCGGAAAACGACAGAGGAAACGATCGGAGAGCTTTGCAAAAATGCGCTCCGAGATACGCAGTTCCTTCTCAATATCGTCCGTAATGCGCAGCTCCTTCTCCTGAATAAAGAAGCGTTTTTGCGCACGGTGCAGCATGATGTTCAGCGTCAGCACGGCATTGCTGAAATCCGCATCCTGAATGTAGTAGTGGAACTCCACGAACACATTGAGCAGTACATCCTTGAGATAGGAGATGCGCTGCAGATCGATGTGGTTGTCACGCTCCTCCTCAATGCCCTGCAGATGTGCGAGGTAGAGCCCGTTTTCCGCAAGACAGCGGCGCTTGTCGATCTCAGAGCCAACAATGCGCAGGCGATTATCCTTGCGCTGAACGCTGAGTCGAAACGGCGCAAGGCTCTTCTGAACGCTGCGCAGGTCCGTGAGCAGTGTCGACCGCGAGATGAAGAGCGCCTCCTCAAGTTCATACATCGGCATCTCGCGAAACCTGCCGAGCAGAATGAAGACGATCTTCGTCACACGGCTGAGCGGGTAGGAGAGCGAGCCGACGGTGTGCTGCATATAGAGATTGTTGACCCAGTCGGAGAACATCTCCGCATCCTCGACGGCGAGGTAGCTGCCCCGTCCCTGCTGAGAGATTACGCGCGCCAGCCCTGTCTGTTCCAGCTCCTCCTTCACACTCTTCATATCCGCCTGTGTCGTGCGGACGCTGACGGCATGCTTCTTCGAGAAATACGACGCTGTGAAATACGTACTGCCCGCCTCGTACATCTCGAGCATCATCCTGACCTGACGCGCGTTCAGCATACCACCCCTCCTCTCTGCGCCAGGAAAGCGCGCTGCCCTTATTCGAGTTCTCCGAATTTCAACAGCACCTTATAGGTATCCGGCCGCATCGCCGTTTCCATGGCCTGCCCGAAATCCCGGTAATCGAATATCGCTTCCCTGAGGGGTTCCGGTGACAGGATCTTTTTGCCGATGAGCAGCACCGACTGATCGTAGGAAGAAATCGACGGATTCACGGCACCGATGATCCGCTGCTGATAGGAATGAACATACCCTAGATCGACGGGCACAGGCGTGTTCGGGTGAATCGAGCTGAACATGATGACCGTCCCGCCGGGTGCGGTCGCCCGCACTGCGTCTCCGGCAATTGCGGGAATTGCCGTCGTATTGAATACAACGTCTGCCCCACGCCCCTCCGTGAGCTCTCTGATGCGTGCCTGTAAATCCTCGTGAATGGGATCAATGGCGGCGGCAGCGCCCAGCTGAAGCGCTTTTTCCCGGCGCTCGGCGAGCGGCTCACTGAGGATGACGCGCACGCCCTTCAGCTGTGCGGCCATGACATGCAGCATCCCCATCGTTCCGCCGCCGATCACCAGCACATCATCACCAAAGCGCAGCTGCGCTCGTTCAATGCTGTTGATCACACAGGCAAGAGGCTCTGTGAACGCCATATCCTCAAAGCGGGCATCCTTCGGATAGACGTAGAGATCGCCCGCCTTTGCCGTAATGTATTCGGCAAAGCCCTTATAGCCAGAGATACCATTCGGCTTTTGGAAGGTCTCTGTCTTTGGAAAATCCTCACAGATATTTTCCTCACCGCGCTTGCAGTAATGGCATGCTTTGCAGTCGTCAATAATATACTGCACAACCTTCTGCCCGACGGAAAAGCGCTCCGCGTTCACCGCACTGCCAAGACGCTCGATCGTACCGCAGTACTCATGACCGCCGATGCGCGGATAGGAATAGCTGCAGTCTCCGCGAAAATCCCGCACGTCGTTTGTGCAGATCCCCGCCGCGTGAATGCGGATGAGCACCTCATCCGCCTGCGGCTCCGGCGTTGGAATCTCCTCTATGGAAAAATCCCCCGGCCTCTTCAAAACGATTGCCTTCATCGTCTCGACTCCTCTTTCCTCAGAAGGTCAGAATCCCCGTGACACCACAGACAATACCGAGAGCCACAATCAGACCGATGATCTTAATCGACGACCAGCGCTGCTTGAGCAGCCAGTAGATTCCCATGGTCACGCTGAGCGGCAAAATGCTTGGCATGACGTGATCGAGGAAGTCCTTTTGGATACTGAACACCGACGCTTCGCTCGCAATCTCGATGCCGCAGGTCACCTTGACATAGTTCACAATCAGACCGCCCATAACCATGCAGCCCATGATCGAGGCACCCTTGAGGATCCTCTGCAGGGTTCCCCTCTCGAGGAAGTCCATGATGGCATCATGTCCCGCACGGTAGCCGAACATGAAGTTCACATAGCTGAATCCATAGGCAGCAGCGACAATGAGAACGGCATAGATGATCGCGCCCCAGATATTTCCACTGCCCGCAAGCGAGATGTCAATACAGATCGCAAGCAGAATCGGGATGAGCACGCCCTGCCACACGGTATCGCCGAGGCCCGCGAGAGGGCCCATGAGCGAGGTCTTGATGTTCGTAATGAACTGCGCCGGGATGTTTTCGCCCTTCGCCTTCTCCTCCTCGAGCGCAATCGCCATACCGAGGATGCAGGCACCGAACTCCGGATGCACGTTGAAGAACTCGATCTCGCGCTTCATCATCTCTTTTTGCTTTTCGGGATCATTCTGATAGAGACATTTTACGATGGGCGTAAAGGTATGCGCGCAGGCAAGCCCCATCATACGCTCATAATTGTAGCACGTCTGCACAAACGTTTCCCAGATGAACCATGCGCGGCGCAGCGCGCCTTTTGTTACCTGATTTTCCTGCATGTCGTTTCACCCTTTCTCAGTCGTCGTCATCATCGTCATCATCTCTAGCACCGGCGACGGCGGGTTCATTTGCGCTCGTAACCTGCATGTAGACGATCGCCACCAGCAGAGAGATCACGCCGAGGGTGAGCAGGCTGAAGCCCGAGAATACCGCAAGGATGAATCCGAGGAAGAGGAACACCTTCGCCTCGCCCTTGTAGATATAGAGAAGGGTGATTGCAATACCAAGTGCCGGCATCACGCCGCCGATGATCTGGAACACCTTCAGGATCGTTCCACTGAGCAGGCTGAGCATCCCCTGGATGTAGGATGCACCGAAGTATGCGGCAAGTCCGCACGGGACAACCGTCATGAGGAAGCACATCATCTGCGGAAAGAGAATATTCGCGCGCCAGATCTTATCGTACTCGCCGCGCTCAATGTAGCGGTCCGCAATATGAACGTAAATCGAGTCCAGTGTCATGCGCCCGTACCAGACGATCGTACCGAGCACGCCGAGCGGCACGGCAATCGCAAGCGCCGTCCCTGAGTCGAGGTTGCCCGCAATCGCGTACGTCGTACCAAGCACGCCTGCAAGCCCCATATCTGCGGGCATACTGCCGCCCGCCGAGATGAATCCAAGGTAAACGAGGTTGATGGAGCCGCCAACCACCGCACCTTGTACGGGATCACCCAGAATAATGCCGGCAACCAAGCCGCATACGAGCGGTCTCTGAAGAGACCAAAGTCCTGCAAACGGCAGATTTCCGACGGCAAGCCAGTATGTGATACCAAGCAATACCGCCTGCGTAACCGAAATATCCATACAGTTTCCCTCCTTAATGAATGAAATGAAACATAAATCCGTTTCGTTGAGGCTTCAGATATAAGTCTTCGCCTCAATGACCTGCTGCTCCGGGACGAGCTGATAGTAGACGCGTACGCCGAGCGACTCAAGCTTTCGTATTGCCTCGATCTCGGCCTCGTCACAGGCAACATTTTTGATGAACGGCTTACGGGCATCGCGTACGCCCATGCCGCCAAGATTGACCTCCTTGATCCCGACACCGTTTTCCACAAGACGCAGATAGGAGATCGGCGTCTTGGTGAGCACCATCATCTTCTCCCCGGGCTTTGGCTCGCCCTTCAGCTTCTCGCTCGCCGTCGCCACATCATAGACGAGCACCTTGATCCCCTCGGGGGCAAGGGCTTTCAAAACGCGCTTGTTGAATGCATCCACGGCGACCTCGTCGTCTACGATGACGATGCGGTTGATGCTGAGCGACGGTGACCAGACCGACACAACCTCTCCGTGAATCAGGCGGTCATCCACGCGTGCCAATACAATATTTCTCATTCTTCATCCCCCTCATTTTCTGTGAGCAGCAGATTGACATCCTTCACCGTAGCCGCTGCTTCCTTCAGTACCTGCACGCAGATTTCCTCCGCGCCCATCCCCGCATTGCGGTTCATGATAATGGACACCAAGAGCGGAAGGTTGATCCCCGTGATGTGACGGAACGAAAAGTGCTCCATCAGCTCTACACAGACATTGAACGGCGTCCCGTGGAACAGATCCGAAAGGACGAGTACCTCCTCGCCACCCGCACGCTCAAGGACCTGACGCACCTTGTCCTGCAGTGTCGATCGATCCTCCTCCGGGGCGAGACCAAAAGAAAGCAGTTCCTGCTGCGCTCCGACGAGCATCTGCACACTGCTGACGAGCCCATCGGCAAAAGGACCGTGCGACACAACAACAATCTTCATCAAATCACCTCGCCTCAATATAGAAATTTCGATCCATCATACTCCTTGCCATGGGCGCCGCATGGCGATTCGTCGACATATGTGAATCATATCATAAAATTCTTGCTATATATGACAATCTTTTTTCGCAATATATACGAAATTCATCAGATTTATTTCAGAAACGACTGCATCAAACATATGAAGAAAGAAAGCCGTCACGGTATATAGAAACCTCTATACTGAAATCGCATTTTGCAGAATGGTTTCGGAAATGGAGGAAACAATATGACACATACACGGGAGAATATAGCGGATCTCTCCATCAACGAGCTGCTCGGACGGAAGATCACATGTTCCTGCGGTCATGCGCACAGCATTCCCATGAAGCGCGTTCTGATCGGCTCCGGCGTTACCGCAGACATCCCGCGCACACTGCGCGAGTGCGGCTATAAGAAGGCGCTCATCCTCTCCGACCGCATCACATGGGATATCGCGGCAAAGGATGTCGCAGAGTATCTCGAACGCGACGGCTTCCCCTATGAGACGCTCGTCCTTGAGGGACGCGTTGTCCCAGATGAGGCGCGTATCGGCGAGATCATCATCCACGCGCCGCGCGATGCGGACATCATCATCGCTGTCGGAACGGGCGTCATGTGCGACATCGGCAAGATGATCTCGTACAAAATGGGCATCGATACCGCCGCCGTTGTCACGGCGCCCTCTGTGGACGGCTTTGCCTCCAAACACGCGGCGCTTGTCATCGGTCGCCTCAAAGTCTCCTTTACCACACATTGTCCGACCATCATCGTCGGCGATGTCGACGTATTGAAAAATGCGCCCATGTCCATGATCATCGCCGGCTGGTGTGACATCATGGGCAAATTCTCCTGTCTCTCCGACTGGAAGATCTCACATATCGTGAATGACGAGTACTACTGTGAAACCCTCGCGGACATGGTATACCGCTCTGTCCGCATCTGCCGCGATAATCTCGAAGCGCTGAAGCTGCGTGAACCGCACGCCGTACAGTCCGTCATGGAGGCGCTCGTGCTCGCAGGCATTGCGATGAGCTTCATCGGAAACTCGCGTCCCGCCTCCGGCTCCGAGCACCATCTCTCACACTGTTGGGAGCTGCGCACAGCAAAGGAGGGCAAAGAACTCGCGCCGCACGGCATTCAGATTGGCGTCGGCGAGGCACTGATCTCGATGCTGTACGGATGGCTCAAAACAGAGACGGTCGACTTTGCCGCAGCGCGTGCAATTCCCTTCGATGAGCGTGCGTGGGAAGCCGGTGTGCACGACTACTTCGGCAGCGATGCCGATGACATCCTGAAGGAGATTCGCGGCGATCACCGCTACGATGCCAATGTGCGTGCGCGTCGCTTAGCGGCACTTGAGAAGAACTGGCCGGCAGTCCTCGAGATCGTCCGCGCCATGCCCGCACATGAGGAAATCGTTGCCATGCTGAAGTCCGCAGGCACAGCGACAGCGCCCGCAGATATCCACCTCACAGATAAGGAAGCTGCCGACTCCATCCGCCACGCCAAAGAGGTGCGAAACAAATACACCATCCTCGGTGTGCTCGACGATCTCGGTCTGCTTGAGATGTACGCAGCCCGTATCGAAGCAAAATAACAAGCCCTTACTAAAAAATTCGCTGCCGACGAAAATGTCAGCAGCGGAATTTTTTGCACTTTAGCAATTTTTTCTTTTTGATCTATTGACTTTTTGACTTTTAGTGGTATAATAACAATCGAAAGGTGATTGAAGCACCTTCCCAATAAAGATAATGCCATGGCTGAGGCGAATACCAAACAGCGCATCAGCCAACAAAAAGATCTAAGGAGTTGATCATCATGTTTGGACTTGTACCTTTTGGCGGACATCGCGGGCTTACCTCACGTGAGCATAATACCCCGTTTGATCTCTTCGACGCCATGCGCGATTCCTTCTTCGACAGCAGCTTCCCCGCAGCGAACTGGGGGGCATCCTCATTCAAGGTTGATGTGAAGGACAGCGGCGACCACTACGAGCTGAGCGCCGACTTGCCGGGCATGGCGAAGGAAGACATCAGTCTCCGCTACGAGAATGGCTACCTCACCATCGCTGCGACGCGCAACGAGTCAAAGGATGAAAAGGACGACAACGGAAACTACATCCGCCGCGAGCGTCATACGGGCGAAGTCAGCCGCTCGTTCTACATCGACGGCATCGACGACGCGAACATCCGCGCCGAGTTCAAGGACGGCGTCCTGCAGGTGAACCTGCCGAAGACGGCAGATGCGCCCGAGCGCAAGCAGATCGAGATCCACTGATCCCGTGCCTTTCTGTCATAGATAAGCAGAGCCACGCGAAAGAGTTACTTTCGCGTGGCTCTTTTTTTGCCTTTTTCACGATGCCGCGTATGGATAGATGGCGAGATTGCCGTCCTTGTATTCGCCAACGTAGACATTCTTTAGCTCGTAGCCCGCATCGCGCAGAGCCGCGTTCAGCCAGACGTGGTCTTTTTCGATGAGCTCAAGGATATCCTCATCGACCTGTCCGTCGAGGATGAGCGGATAGCGCGCATTTTCCTCCCCATACTGGATGATCGTGAGCTGTCCGTTCGGCTCGAGCACGGCACGCTTGACGTCCTTGATATAGTAGACGCCGGCCAGACGCAGTTTCAGCGTGAGATCATGCGCGAGGAGCCCCTGCCGCATGCACTCGTCCATGAGGATTTTGCCGCGCTCGATGAGGATGGCAGGCGAGCCGTCAACGATCTCCTTGACGCGGCGGTTGTTCGCCTTGATATATTTCAGCAGGAGCACGAGGAGCGTCCACGCGACGAGCACGAGGAGGAAGTCAATCATGGAGATGGCACTGTTGTAAATGACGCCGCCGATGATGCCGCCGAGCACGTAGTTCTGCACCTGATCGGTCGCGGACGTGGGGGCGAGGTTGCCCTTGCCGAGGAGGTTGATCTGCACGATGAGACAGAGCAGACCGAGAGCGAGTTTTGCGAGTACCATTGAGTAAACGATCATCTCAGTCCTCCTTATCTACGATCTGTATATCCCGCCGCAGGAGGTGCGTGCGTTCATACTGAAACGCGGTGTAGTCCGCATTGAAATGAATCACGTAGAACGTGCCCTCTACATCGACGAGCATGCCCTGCTTCAGATTGGTCGAGTTCACCTTGATATCACTGACAGGGACATCGAGATCCTTCCCGAGGCTCTGCACGAACTGTGCCATGCGTGAGGTCTGCTCGCGGTCGCTCTTCATGCGGTTGTAGTCGCCGTACTGCATGCCCCCGAGGAAGATCACCGCCAGAAACAGCAGGACGACAAGATCGCGGTAGCGCGAGGAAAAGCTGCTGCGCAGATACTTGATGCTCACAACAAGCAGTGCAGCGAGCGCGAGGAATGAGACGACATACCACGCCGTATGGCTCGCCTGTCCAACTTGCTCAATATAGCTGTAGGTATAAAATGGCAACGAAACGCCCCCTTCCATGTTCGTATAGGCTACTACGCCGAACACTTTCTGTCAACGGTCTTTTGAGCGGTATATGGATTTGCTATGCAGGAGAAATGACAATCTTACAAAAAAGAGGGAAGCCCTCCCCTCGTCCGCCCTGTCCATGCAAATAACATGGTATGGATAGTCCCATAGGCATGGATATTCTGCAAAAATGACACAGGACAAGGGACAAAACTAGCTATTTCGTCCGCTGAGAAGGAGATTATACATCTCCAACTAAGGCCTCAAAAGTGATGCACAAAGGAAAGCGAGGCTGCTGCACGAAGGCAAATTTGTCTTCGTACAGCAGCCCTCTTTTCATGGAAGCGCATCATTTTCGTAAAAGCCCAGCAAAAAAGACAAGATCCATTAAAACAGTGCAGAGGAACAAGGGCGATCCCTGTATTCGCCCTTGTTCCTCTGCTCTTATTTGTTTTTCTGTCCCGTGTCCTATCCAGCTTCCTTGAGCGCAATAAGATGCCGCCCCACCGTGTCCCGTTGTATCTTTTCGTGCAACCGCAAGACATTGTGAGCAAGTGCCAGCAGGATTGCTTCTCCTAAGACGCTCTCTTGTCCCCGCGTCAGAAACCGTCGGAATCCGAAGTTCTCCTTGATCTGTGCAAATGCTCCCTCTACCTGTATGCTCCGGTTCATCCGCAGGAGGATTCCCTCCGTGCTGCGTATCCGTGCCAGATTTTCCTCCCGCTCCCGCTGAAAGACTTTGCTCACTTCCAACCGTTTTACCCGCTCCTGAAGCGGTATCTTGCTGTGGTTGCCGTGGATACACCGCTCCTTCCGTTCACACCCCCTGCACTCCGCGCACGAATAGAGCGTCTTTTCACTGATGTATCCGCCCGCACTCTTTGTCTTGCGCGTGCCCACCGCACTGAGGCGTTTGCCCTCAGCACATAGGTAGACGTCCTCTCCTGCAAGATACACCATGTTCTCACGCCGTCCAATGTCGTTCTTCCACTTGCGCTTCTTGCTGATCTCGTAGTCGTTCGGCTTGATGTAGGATGCCTGTCCCTTGTCCCGCAGATACAGGTAGTTCTCCTCACTCTCATAGCCTGCATCAGCGATGATGTTCCTGCTCCTTGTTCCGATGTATTCCTGAAAATCTTCTAAGAACGGGATGAGTGTCCTTGTATCCGTCGGATTCGCATAGATGCCTGCCCATACGATGAAGGATGCCTCTACACCATATTGGAGGTTGTAGGCGGGCTTTAGCTGACCGTTCTTCATCTCATCTTCTTTCATCCGCATGAAGGTTGCCTCCGTGTCGGTCTTTGAAAAGCTGTTACGTGCCCCGCAGATGTGGAGTTTCTTCGTGTAGTCCTTCAGACGGAGAAGATACGTGTCCAGTGTCTCTATTGCACGCTGAAGCACGCTCTTTCGTCTTCCGCTCTCATAGACGAAGACGATGCCCTGCGCCTTCTGCACGTGCTTCAAGCGGCGGCGCAGTCGTTTCAGATGTCGGATGTGGATGTCCCCGCCATGGCGCAGATGGATACCGAACTCCTTCTCCACGTATGCAAGAAAAGCAGAAAGCTTCTCCATGAGCCTGCTGCAGTGCTTTTGGACGCCCTTCTTCCAGACGAAGCTGTACCGATTGGAGACGGACTCGATCTTAGTTCCGTCCACAAAGAGGTTCTGAAATGAGACTGCATCAACCTCCCCGAGCAGGAGTGCCATCTGTGCGAGAATCTCCTTGGCACAGGGAGCGAAGTGCTTCTTGCGAAAACGGGCGATGGTCGTATGATCGGGCGCAGGACAGCCCTCCAAGAGGTACATGAAGTTGATGTCCCTGCGACAGGCCTCCTCGATGCGGCGGGAACTGTAGATGCGGTTCATGTAGGCATAGATGAGGATAGCAAGCAGTTTGTGCGGTGCGATGAGGTTTCGCTCTGCTCGGTGGAAGCTCAAAAAGAGCGCCGTAAGATCCATCTGGTGGATGCAGTGGCGCAGGAGACGGACGGGATCGTCCCGTTCGATTTGAAATTCAAAATTGAGGGGGAGGCTGACTTGAAATGAGCCTCCGAAGGATGTATAATCCTTGTGTAAAATTTGGTTCTTCATACCCTTATTTTACGCCAGTTCTCGGTGTTTGAAAACACCGGGAACTGTTTTTTTGCAACAAAATTGAGGCTGCTGCACGAGAGTTTCGTGCAACAGCCCCTTTTTCATTCCCGCAAAATTGCCCGCAAACACTTGACAGTATATATATATATATATACTAGGTTTAGTAGATTTTGAGCTTATTAGATGAGGGGCGCGGATTTTAGAATAGGATTGTCCCCCATCAGATCAAAGGAGTGACAGCGAACATGAAAGCACTACGGCACACATTTCTCGCGGCGGGATTCTTCCTCGTCCTGTTCCTGATACAGGGCGGGCTTGCCCACGCACAGTACGCATGGGAGCAGCAGGGGCTGCGCTACAACAGTTTGGACGCAAACGACACCCCCGGCACATTTATCCTGAAACGCGACACACCGGCAGGCACAGCGGGTTCGGGCATCCCGCAGGGGGATTACCTTATCGAGGACTATTCCCAGTCATGTTGGGACAAGACATTCGACTACAACGGGCAGACGAAAACATTCACCATCTACGACGGGCGGGGACCGAGCGAGGATCTGCAGTTCCTCGGCGCCGGTCAGATCATAGTGAAGGAGCGGCTTCCTGAGAACAGCGACGCAAGCGGCGTCTATGAGGTGGACGGTACGGGCATCTACCGCTATGGCTCGCATGCCATTCCGCACTACATTACCGACGCGATGGAGTATTTCTTGGAGAGCGGAGAGGGCGTCACGTTCTCCTCCACCGTTCCGGGCGATGGCAGCTGGCGCAATTTCAGCGTGCGCAGGAATATCCGGCAGACGAGTGCCTCGAACGAACCGCGCTACATCCTCATCAACGCAAACAATTCACATGAATGGGTCGCATTTACCTACGACGATTCAAATGGTGTCTTCACGATGTATAATGCGTGCTCGGGAGATGAGCCGTATGCTTATCGCCGCTTTCGCGAAGACGGCGCGTTGGAGAATAGGGACCTGAACGGAACGGGGTCACCAACGGGTGTTTCTGTGAGACAAGCCGATGGCATCTACTTAGATCAGTATAACAGAAACTATATTCAAAAATACATAACCGACGGAATGCTCCTTTTCCTCGACAACATCGACTAACACAGCACATTCCTCACAAAAAAAGCGCGGCACGCACGCCGCGCTTTTGTGCGTTTGGAATCACTTGCCAAAGTGCTATTTCGACGATAAACTATATTAAGGCATGAAATATCACAGTTGCAGAGCAAGATCACTCTTGAAATGTTCCACAGGAAATATCAATTTTTGTATGTAACTAGTTCTCCGTTTCTACGCGCAAAAAATCATATCTCTTCAGAGCCCATCTCTCTCAACTTTTCTAACTCTTCAGGAAGCCATGGAACAATCAGCACCTGTTCAAAAAATTCTTGATCCGCAAGTTTATGAAACCAATCCATAGTGGGATAAAACAACACGACATTTGAATAGTGATTTCTTCCCAAAGCTCGTGCTGTGACGATCATAGCATTCTCAGCATCAGACAATTGCACCTCTTTTTTCTTCCATATATCCTCAACATTATCCCTTCCCAATATTCTTTGAAAAACAGGCGTAAAATTATTCTTAGAGAAAAAACCTATGGCTTTATCTCCCCCCCTCTTAGAATCAGCCAACCATGATAGTGCCTTGATCTCATTTTCTCTATCATTGGGAATTAGTTCTGTGTTATATATCTTCATTTTATCACTTCCTTAAATCGTATAATACCAAACTTCCTTCTCTTTTTCAATATACTATGTTTCCGCAAAACTATAGAGATTCATCACAAAATACATTTCTCCACGCCTAAGAGTACTGAAAGCATTCGCACCATTCACGCCCCTGCTGAGGTTTTCGCCATATTGAGGCGGCGAAAGGAGGAACTAGACCAACGTAAGGAATGGCTCGGCAATGCATACGACGAGCACGATCTTGTTCTATGCCGTGGGAATGGATCGCCGATCCGCCCCGGCAATTTCACAAAAGCATTCAAGGATTTCTTGGCACGCCACAATATGCGTACCATCCGTTTTCACGATTTACGCCATTCATGCGCTTCGCTGATGCTGCAATCCGGCGTTGCCATGAAAACAGCTTCCGAAATCCTTGGACACAGTTCGATTGCCATTACAGCTGACCTTTATACACACGTAATGCAAAAGACGAAGGAGGAAGCTGCCGGAAAAATTGGCGATTACGTTTTTGGCACGCAAGAGAAATGACAATCTTGCAAAAAAGAGAAAATCCCTATAAAATATAGGTAGATCATTTGATTTGAGGTGAGTATCATCGAACTCGAACAAAAGAAAATTCGATACCTTGAGAAAATCAAACAGCTTCGTTTGATGGATGACACGTTCTTTAACAGCTGCTTCGACGGGAACATCCCCTGTATGGAGGTCGTACTTCGCGCTGTCATGGGCAATGACCGTCTGCGTGTGACAGAGGTCATTACGCAGCAGAGTGTGCCAAATCTCTATGGACGTGCCGTACGATTCGACGCACTTGCAACCGATGGCGAGAGCATCTACGATGTGGAGATTCAGCGCAGCGACGAGGGTGCGATTCCACGCCGCGCTCGCTACAACAGCAGCATGATCGATTCTCGTGAGGTCAGCAAGGGAACACTCTTCCCCGATCTGCCGGAAACCTACGTCATCTTCATCACAGAGCATGACGTATGGAAGCGCGGAAAACCGCTCTACAAGGTGCGGAGAACATTCGAGGACACCGAGGAGGTTTTCGACGACGGTGCACACATTCTCTACGTCA
The DNA here is from genome assembly GCF_001554015.1 of Selenomonas sp. oral taxon 136. Classification (NCBI taxonomy): domain Bacteria; kingdom Bacillati; phylum Bacillota; class Negativicutes; order Selenomonadales; family Selenomonadaceae; genus Selenomonas; species Selenomonas sp. oral taxon 136. The sequence continues at coordinate 1,421,561 of NZ_CP014239.1, read as the reverse complement.
ACGGGGAATGTCAGAGCGAAAGCCCACTCGGACGTCTTATGCACGACTTTTTCTGCACCAATCCAAACGATATGTACAGCGACGTGCTCGCCGAGCGCGTACGCTTTTTCAAAGAAGACGAAAAGGGGGTTGCAGCTATGTGCAAGGTAATGGAAGAAATCTACAACGACGGTATTGCTATTGGCGAAGTTCGCGGCGAGGTTCGTGGTGAAATTCGCGGTGCAGAAACAGAACGTATAAAAAGCATCAAGAACCTCATTTCAAGCCTAGGCATCACCGCCGAAGCTGCAATGGATGCGCTGAAGATTGCCAAGTCCGATCAACCGAAGTATCTGGCACTCCTCTAAGGAGAAGTCTGCGTCACTTTTCTCGTATGCTTCTTCAAAAAGTGATGCACTGTCCGCTAGGCCATTGTCCCCTTGTCCGCCCTGTCCATGCAAATAACATGGTATGGATAGCCCCATAGACATGGATATTCTGCAAAAATGACACAGGACAAGGGACAAAGCTAGCTATTTCGTCCGCTGAGGAGGAGATTATACATCTCCCACTAAGACCTCAAAAGTGATGCTCAAATGAATGCGAGGATGCTGCACGGCATCCTCGTTTTCTATGTCAGCTCCCCTCATTCGAGCACCCCAAAATCCACTTTTAAAATCTCGTGTGCCCAAAATGTGCCCAGAATCGTGTTTTTCACTCAAAAAAGGACACAGAAAAGGCTTCGTGGAAATCTCCACGAAGCCTTATTTTCCAATGGCAGAGAGGGTGGGATTCGAACCCACGGTGGCTCATCACCACACTTGATTTCGAGTCAAGCACCTTCGACCACTCGGACACCTCTCCATGCCGCTGTGCGACAAGTCGCATTATATCATAGGAGCTAGTGCATGGCAAGGAATTTTTCTGCATTGTATGCCGTGATGGCAAATTGCAAGTTTAATTGTCGCAAGGTCTCGTTAAACTTTTAGCGAGTTATATCATCGCAGCATACATATCGTTTGCTGACTTATATCCGAAAATCTTGCGCGGATAGTTGTTAACCCAATCTTCGATCCGCTGCAGTTCCTTCGGCTTCAATTTGCTGAAGTCCGTTCCCTTGGGAAGAAACCTGCGCAGCATCCGATTTCCGTTTTCGTTGCTTCCACGCTCCCAGCTGCTGTACGGATGCGCGTAATACACCTCGCCGCATTTGGCGGCACGCTTCATTCCTTCGCCATCCAAAAACTCTGACCCGTTGTCCGCCGTGATACTCTTGAATACGTGCGTAAAGTCTCCTTTGACGCGCCGCTGCAACCGACGAAGTGCTTGCAGTACTTTTTTTGGCTCTTGTTCTTTATCAGAACATAGAGCGATTTCCTCGTCTGCCGTTCGACCAATGTTAAAATTACCGGCTTTGTCCCTTTGCGACCGACGACCAAGTCAATCTCCCAATGTCCGAACTCCTCTCTCCGATTCACCGGCTCAGGGCGCTCGTCGATGCTTTTCCCGTCCCGGTTATTCCACGCAACGCCGCGCCTGCTGTTTTCTGTCTGTTTGTCTCGATTCTTTTTGTAGAGGAGGTCGTCGTTTGTGAGTTCGAGAAACAGCTGCTGATCGATATAGTTATACAGGGGCTTGACACAAATGCGGACATCATAGCTCCAGCCGCGTTGACAGAGCTCACCGATAACTGCCGCAGGAGACCATTTTTCTGTTTTGATCTTATGTTCAATGTGTCGAGCAAGCGCGTGGTCTTTATCGATTTTCAGCCCCCGCCCTTTACGAGCAGCGTTTTCCTCGTGTCGCCTTTGTGCTGCATCGGCAAGATACACCCACTGCACCTGCAGGTCTCCGCAGGTCTTGATATTCTTCGTCGCAGGTTTGAGCTGTGCTGTCATTCCAAGACGCCGCTCCCTCTCAATCGTACGCTTGGAGCAGCCAATGTACGCAGCGATTTCCTGCGGCTTCAACCCGGCCTGGAAATAGGCTTCGATTTTGTACCGATCCCGCTCCGTCAGCTGTTTCCATTTCCCTGTTTTTGTAGTACAATGATTCTGTTCCATTTTGCAGTCTCACTTTCAGTTTCTTTTTGTGTTGTGACTAAAAGTTTAACTGAACCGTTTGCAAAATGGAACTTTTTGCGTCAATTTATTTTACAACTTACGATCGCCTCCGATCCGGGAGATACCCCCTTCTTGTCCGCCTCCTTCACATAGTCGTAGAGCTTCGGATTGCCCGCCGATGCAGCGAGCTGTGCCGCCATCTCCCCCCACAGTGTATGAATCATCAACCCCGGCATGTGCGGCGGACGCTGCACCCGCGTCGGGTCGATGGCAGTACCGACGAGCACCGCCACGTTCGCCTTGGGCAGTGTGGACAGCCCCGCACGTGCGAGCACCGGCTGCACTGCCGGGATCTTGCTGAGCGGTACTGTGCCGCGCAGCATGTGATAGAGTGCGAGCATACTGTGCGTCTTGCCGCCGCCGAATGCTGTCTTGAGCTGGATCACGGGCTCGCCGTCCTTGCCGCCGATGCGTCGAAGTGCCTGCATGAGCAGCCCCGCCATGCCCTCGGTCACATAGGTACGCGCAAAGAACTCCACGGGGTCACGATACTCGAACGAGCCCTCGCCGCGTGCGACCTGTGCGAGATCTGCGGCGAACTCGGCGTTCTTGTACCGTCCCGCCGCCACATCCGGATGCGGTTTGATTACGTCGCGCCAGCTCGGCAGACTGCTCAGTAGGACAGACTGCAGGATGCCGCTCGTATTGGGGGCAGCTGTTTTGGGGGCAGAGACCGCTGCCGTACCATTCATCGAGCCGGCAGCCGAGCCATAGCGCAGCTCGCGCAAAATCTCGCGGATCTCCTCTGCACTATCGGCGTCGATCGACGCACAGAGACGCGCCATCGTATCGAGCGCACGCCATGTATCATCATCGGTGAAATCCTTGCCGCCGAGATGGGCAAGATTATTGCGCACACCCTTGAGCTCCTTCACCCAGGTGCGATTGCTCACCGACAGCTTGCGGGAGAAGATATCACCCCAGTGCAGGTCAAAGAGGAGCAGCGCCAACGCCATATCGAGCGAGTCGACGAGCGTCCCCCAGTCCCCCGACAGCGGCAGACTGCGCTTCTGATCATCATAGAGGATGTCCAGAACGCCGTCCTCCCACCAGTCCGCCCCATAGGTCTGCTTTAGCTCCTTGCAGACATAGTCCGAGAGTGCAAAGAGCAGAATACGCTCCCCCTGTCGCACCTTTTCGTGATTGCTGCCCATCCTACATTCCTCCTGTGAAACGTCTACTCGGCAAAGAGCCCGCCCTGATTCGCTGCTTGCTCTTTCTTTATCTGCGCGGCAGCTTCCTGGACCGCCCGCCAATTCGTGACCAGCGTGTTATACGCATAGGCTTCCTGCGCCCAGCCCCGCCGCTCCGCCGTCTGGAACAGGCGATAGGCGAGTGCGCGTGCCTTCTCTGCGTCCTCCGAGGAAAGCCCCACAACGATCTGCGCCGCGCCCTCCACACCATCCACATCGAGCGCATGGGCGAGACGCTGAACAACCTGCCATGTCACAGAGGCATCGAACGTCCTCTGTGCTGCCATCTCATCGCGCTGCAGGAGGCGTACCGTCCCCCGCTCCGCGTAGAGAATGCCCTTCTCCCGTAGGCGGTCGGTGCTCGTATTCTTCGCACGCGCGAGCACATCCACATCGCCGAACTTCACCTTCGCGGAATGCGTACTGCGTATAGAGGGCCACACAGAAAATCGTATCCCGATCGAGTTCTCCCTCCTGCTCGAAGAAGTATTGATACCACTCTTGATTGATGAGCTGGAGGGCCGTGCGCACCGTCATCGGCATACCGTCTGCCTCAAGCACCTCGCGATAGCGCGAGTAGACCGCCATGCCGGGACCGATGGCACTCTGCGCAATATCCACGGGTACGATATTGCTCTCTTGGAGGTTCACAAGGGCGGGCTTTAGCTCACGCTTGAGCGCCGTGAGGAAGTCACGCCGGGTAGCGACCGGTGCATCGGCGGGACGCTTGCGACAGACAAGGACGATGGAGGAGGCGAGAGCGTTTGCATCGCGTCCAATCATCCGATTGGAAAGCTCCGTCCGTATCGGTCATGTGCCCGTGATACAGAATCCCGCTCGGATGATCGCTGAGAGCATCGTCTCCCAGCCCATGGAGGCAGTCGCATCCTGCGTGTCTGTATCGCGCTGCTTGAACGCATAGTAAATCGTAACGGGAATATCGTCAACGGCAGCTGCATACATCCGTTTGCATGCGTTCACCATGCCATCCTCGAAAAACATTTTCGCCTTCTCGGTACTCCCCCCGAATCGGTACGGCGTTGCAACGAGTTCCTCCGCCTTCGGAACGAGCATCGTCCGAAACAGCGCGGGATAGATGTCTTTGAGACTCTGGCGCATCCATACATAAATAAAATCCGAGAGATCCGCATAGGCAATATTATCATAGTAGGGCGGGTCGGTCGAAATCATAATGTTTTCGAGACCACAGTCCGACTGGGCATCACACTGGGCAGCCACGCTTTTTTCGTTTTCCGTTTGAAATCGCTCTATGACTGTTATAATTGAGCGCAAGCTGACCATATACCCGCCAGCGGCTTCACCAAATACATTGTTTTCAGCAAAATCCCACATCATAGGAATCGCCTGTCGCCCGAACAAATTTCGTACCTGTGTTTTCGTTGTCTCCCATCGGCATAGTACGTTGTTAATGTCTGTCATACGGCTAACACCAAACGCCAAATACACCGACAATGCCTGTGCATATTCCATACTTCCGCCGTCAGCTTCAACTTGCGCACGCGCCTCGGCAACAAGCTCGCTAAACGTCGTGAGGGCTAGGAGCTGACGATTCGTAAAGAGTTTGTCGACCGTATCCAGACCATAGTTCGTACACCAAATATTGCGGGGGTCATTTGCCAAGGACTGGACAGGAACATCCGTCGGCTTGTGAACCGTTGCGGCATTTGTCTGCACCTCATCAGCGGGCAGATACGTTCGTCCATTCACCCCCTCGCAACAATCCCCATCAAATCCGCGCCCATGCGCTCCGCTGTTGCCTCTATCTTGATATACTCGGGCGTTGCCATCTCCCCACAGCAAAGGCAGCGAAACTTCGCGCCGCGCCCCATCTTCGGCGGCTCTGGTGGGCCCTTTCCCTGCCTTACCTAATAGCGAATATGTGTTCTCTCGATAATCGGCTGAACGTATGCCTCTTTTCCCTTTTTCTTCGACAGCTCAAAGCTGCTCGCGAGCGGCATTGCGCAAGCACACGCAGAATTCGGACATTTCACAGTCCTTGTCCAGAGCCATGTGATAACGGTATGCTCCACGCCATCGGCATCCTTGACCTTCGGATAGAGGTGTCCAATCCTCTCAAACGCCCGCTGCTTCATCCACTCGCCGTAGTAGCGTACGTCCTCGGCGAGGCCACGCGTGCCCGACCAGTCGTCCTCCGTGAGCGACGACAGCTATATCACCTCGCGCGTCGTGCGCACGGCGAAGGCAAAATCCTCCTCGTCATCGTCCTCCTCGGGCGGCGGCAGCCACGGCGACACGGGCGGGAAGTATTGAGTGGCTTTATAAATGTGCCTGCTGATCTATCGGTGATGCCTTAAGTCACAGACGCCCCCTACCATGCGTGCCCGTTTTGTTCTATAATAGAACGCATCTCATTCGGCAGGGGGCATTTTGTGTGGCAACAACAAAGGTAAGGACCTATAACTATCTGATCTCGTGCGGGCATCTGTGCTCGGACATCAATCAGGGCGCGCTCGCGGCGGTGCTGCCGTTCCTGATCGCGGCCTATCACTACGACTATGCGACGGCGGCGACGCTCGTGCTGTTCTCAAATCTCGTCGGCTCGGTGGTGCAGCCGATCTTCGGGCAGCTCGCCGATCGACACAATCGCCCGTGGCTGATTCCGCTCGGGCTCCTCCTCGCCGGCGGCGGCATGGCACTCACGGGTGTGGTGACGACGTTCCCCGCTCTGTGCGCAGCAGTCGCGGTGAGCGGGACGGGCGCGGCGATGTTCCACCCGCAGGCGGCGCGGCTCGTGCATCACGCCACGGCGGAGGGCGAGCGCGCGAAGAATATCAGCATCTTTTCTTTTGGCGGCAATCTCGGCTTTGCCCTCGGTCCTGTGGTCATGACCGCCGCCGTGACAACGTTCGGCCTCGTGGGAACGCTCGTCTTTCTCATCCCCGAGGTCATCATCTGCGCCGTCTTCCGCCATCATCTGCGTGGGCTCTACGAGCTGAACGTTGCACCGCAGGCGGCGGAGGAAAAGGCACGTCCGCAGGGCGTCGATCAGTGGAGCTCGTTCCTGCGTCTGACCGCCATTGTCTTCGGGCGTTCGATCATTTTCTTCGGCATCAATACCTTTCTCGCGCTGTACTGGATTCAGGCGCTCGGACAGACGGAGGCGATGGGCAACGCCGTGCTGAGCGTCTACTATGCAATCGGCGCGGCGTGCACGCTGCTCGGCGGGCGGCTCGCCGACCGCTATGGCTATCACCGCATGATCCGCATCGGAGCAGTGATTCTGCCGCCGTGCATCTTCCTCTTTACGCAGGTACACTCCCTCGTGCTCGCCGCCCTGCTCCTCCTGCCGATTGCGGCGTCGCTCAGTCTCATCTACAGCCCGATGGTGGTGCTCGGTCAGCAGTACCTCCCGAACCGCGTGGGGCTCGCCTCAGGCGTGACGCTCGGGCTCGCGGTCAGTGTCGGCGGCGTCTTTACGCCCGTGCTCGGCCATATCGCAGATGGACAGGGACTCACGACAGCACTCCTCACCGTCGCCGCCATCGCCCTCATCCCCGCTGTGTTCGCCTTCCTCCTGCCGCCTGTGAAAAGGGGCGCATCCGCATGACCTACACGACACACTATTCCTCGCCGCTCGGCAAAATTATCCTCGTGAGCAACGGTACGGCACTGACGGAGTTGGACTTCGCCGAAGGAGTCCCCGAGGTATCTGCTGTGCACACACAAAAAGACCTCCCCGTATTTAGAGAGGTCTGTCGTTGGCTCGATGTGTACTTCGCGGGGCGTGATCCCGGTGCTCTGCCGCCGCTTGCGCCGCACGGCACAGCATTTCAGCAGGCGGTCTGGAAGGTCCTGCGCGGGATTCCCTACGGCACGACGACGACGTATGGCAGGATCGCCGCGCGCATCGCTGCCGCACGCGGCGGTCGGATGTCGGCACAGGCCGTCGGCGGCGCGGTCGGACGCAACCCGATCTCCATCATCATCCCCTGCCACCGCGTCATCGGTGCAGACGGCAGTCTGACGGGCTACGCGGGTGGACTGGACAAAAAGGAGTATCTGCTGCGGCTTGAGGGGGTTCTATAGCGTTTCCCCGAGCGGCTTCACGACGCACTTACTTCACGGCTTCTCCGCCTCTCTCTGTTCACGTGACGCCTTCGCCTGCTGGGCAATCGCGTCACAGACACAGCCGCCCGTGGGAATAGTGACGCCGCGCTTGCGCGCCTTGTGCGCCTCGTAGCGGCGTTTGCCCTCCTCGAAGGCGGCACGCGCCTCCTCGGTCTTGAGCTCGAGCGGCGGCACGGTCTTCGGGCGTGCATTGCGGTCGAGCGCAACCATGGTAAAGTACGCCGAGAGTCCGAGCTGCGGATCGCTGCCCTCATCGAGATCCTCGACGATGACGTTGACGGAGATCTCCATCGAGCTGTGTCCGACGTAGACGATATCTGCCGTCACGACGACGAGGTCGCCGATGCGGATCGGCAGGTGAAACTCGAGCTCATCGACGCGCGCCGTGACGACGTTCGAGCGCGCATAGCGCCGCGCCGCCGCGTATGCTGCCGAGTCCATCAGCTTCATGATCTCACCGCCGTGGACATTCCCGTTCGGGTTGGCCTGACTCGGCATCATGACCTCGCTGATGACGATGCGGCTGTCCTTCATTTTGCATTCACTCATATTCTGTTCCATCCCTTCCATAAATTACGTAGATCAAAGTGATTTTATCATATTTAACTGAAAAAATCCGTCACATGGGCAACAAAAGATGACCGGCAAAATCCTCCTTGACACCTGCGGCTCCATCGGTGGTATAATCGCCATAGGAATGGATTGGAACACAGGAAAAGGGGGATTTCTTTGTATCTGGAAAACATCACGTCGCCTGCCGACATCAAGGGGTATACGGCAGAGCAGCGCAGGGCGCTCGCACAGGAGATGCGCGAGGCACTCCTAAAGCGCGCGAGCATTCACGGCGGGCACTTCGGCCCCGACTTTGGCGCAGTCGAGGCGATCATCGCCCTGCACACAGTGTTCGACTCGCCGACGGACAAGATCGTCTACGACGTGTCGCATCAGTCCTACCCGCATAAGATGCTGACGGGGCGCGTCGAGGCGTATCTCGTGGAAAAGGAGTACGATGAGGTCTCGGGCTATACGAATCCCGAGGAGAGCCCGCACGATTTCTTCAACGTCGGACATACGTCCACCTCGATCAGCCTCGCGACGGGTCTCGCCAAGGCGCGTGACCTCGCGGGACGCCACGAGAACATCATTGCCTTCATCGGCGACGGCTCGATGTCGGGCGGTGAGGCACTCGAGGGGCTGAACGTCGCGGGCGAGATGCAGACGAACTTCATCATCGTCTTTAACGACAATGATCAGTCCATCGCCGAGAACCACGGCGGCATGTATAAGGAATTCCGCCGCCTGCGCGAGACGAACGGCACGGCGGAGAATAACCTCTTTCGCGCGATGGGCCTCGACTACCGCTACGTCGCCGACGGCAACGACTGCGAGGCACTGATTGATGCGTTCCGTGCGGTAAAGGACAGCCAAACGCCCGTCGTCGTCCACATCCATACGCAGAAGGGCAAGGGCTACAAATTCGCCGAGGAAGACCATGAGACGTGGCACTACCGTATGCCTTTTGACATTGAGACGGGCGCACTGAAGCAGCCGTACACCGATCCCTTCCTCGCGGCGACGGTGGACTTCGTCAAGGCAGAGGCACAGAGGAATCCGAACTTTGTCTTCCTCGCGGCGGGCACGATGGGCGGCATCGGGCTCACGCCCGCCGACCGCGCGGCGCTCGGCGCGCAGTACGTCGACGTGGGCATCGCAGAGGAGCAGGCCGTCGCGATGGCATCGGGGCTCGCGCGCGGCGGCGCGCGCCCCATCTTCGGTACGTACAGCACGTTCTTCCAGCGCGTCTACGATCAGATGGCGCAGGACGTCGCGGTCAACAACAACCCCGCCGTTTTCCTCACCGTCGGAGCATCCATGTACTACATGAACGACGTGACGCATCTCGGCTTCTTCGACATCCCGCTCTTCGCGAATATCCCGAACCTCGTCTTTCTCGCGCCCGCAGGTATCGAGGAGTATCTCGCGGTGCTGCGCTGGGCGCTCGCGCAGACGGCGCATCCCGTCATGATCCGCGTGCCCGTCATGGGCTATGAGACGTCGCCCTACCCCGTGCGCACGGACTACAGCGCACTCAATCGCTATCAGGTCGTCACGGAGGGCGCGGAGGTCGCCATCATCGGTACCGGCAACTTCGCACAGATGGCGAGTGACGCGGCCGCCGAGCTCGCGAAGGACGGCGTGCACGCGACGGTCATCAACCCGATCTTCCTCTCGGGGCTCGATACGGAGCTGCTCGACAGGCTGAAGGCGAAACACCGCCTCATCCTCACCCTCGAGGACGGCACGCTCGAGGGCGGCTTCGGGCAGAAGATCGCCGCATACTACGGCATGGACGAGCACATCCGCGTGCGCTGCTACGGGCTCTCGAAGGAATTCCACGACCGCTACAATCCCGAGGAACTGGCGCGGGAGCATCATCTCACCGCCGAGCAGATCGTGGCGGATACACTGCGCACGCTGAAGAAAAAATGAGTGCCGCTCAGACGAACCATTGACAGCAGTCAGCAGGCTTCACCGGATCAATCATCCGCCAAAATTATCCCGCGCTCACAGCGGTGAGAGTTATTGAAAAGCCCCTTCATTTATAGTATAATATCCATACTATTGGTTCACGTGTGCCCCCACATCGGTGCGGCACAGGGGATATGGTCATCTATCTATTCGGATGGGAGAGGTTTTATATGACGCAGGAGACAGTAACCATCGAGAACAAGACGGGCATTCACGCGCGTCCCGCATCGGTATTCGTCCAGACGGCGACGAAGTTCAAGTCCAAGATCCAGATCGAGGCAAAGGGCAAGAAGGTCGATGCCAAGAGCATTCTCATGCTGATGAGCATGGGGCTCGTGCAGGGCACGCAGATGAATATCATCGCCGAGGGTGAGGATGAGGCAGATGCCGTGAAGGCTCTTGCCGATCTCGTCAACTCGAAGTTCGGCGAGGAGTAAAATCATACGGAGGACGCCCGAGGGTACATATTCCTCGCGGCGTTTTTTCATCAGTCACCACAGAAAAATTTTCACTGTGCAGATTCCCATGGGGAAAGGGGATTGTTATGGCAGAAACCATCCGTGGAAAAGGCGTCATCTCCGGCATCGCTGTCGGACAGGTCCTGCTCGCTGGGCAGAACCTTGACGGCTACCTTGCCGCCTATAAACCAGGTACGGTGGACGAGGAGCAGGCAAAGGCGAATGAGGCAATCTCCGCCGTCACTGAGGTGCTGCTCTCAACCATCGACCGTCTGCGCAAAGAGGAGCAGACGGAGCAGGCCGCCATTCTCGAGGCGCACCGCATGATGGTGCAGGACCCCATGATGGCGGAGAACATCGCCGCCAAGATCGCGGCGACGGGCAGCGCACCGCAGGGCATCCTCGACGCGGCGAACGAGCAGGCACAGCTCTTTGAGCAGATGGAGGACGAGTACTTCGCCGCGCGCGCGGTCGATCTGCGCGACGTGGGCAAGCGCATCGCGAAATACGTCCTCGGCGTCAAGGAGCCGGAGATCGGCTCCAGTCAGGTCATCCTCGTCGGCGAGGAGATCGAGCCGTCCGTCGTCGCAGGCATGCCCACCGAGCAGATCGCGGGCGTCATCCTCGGCTCGGGCAGCGCGACGAGCCACGTCGTCATCATCGCAAAGGCACGCGCCATCCCGACCGTCCTCGGCATCGGCGACAAGATCGACCTCATCCATGACGGCGACGAGGTCATCCTCGACGGCAGCCGCGGCGACATCGTCATCCGCCCGACGGAGGAGGAGCGCTCCCTCTACGAGACGAAGATCGAGGAGCAGAAAAAACTCGCGGCGCACTACGCCGCGCTCAAGGATCTCCCCGCCGTCACAAAGGACGGCGTGCGCGTCGAGCTGACGGCAAACATCGGCACGCACATGGACGTGGACAACGCACTGACCTACGGTGCGGAGGGCGTCGGGCTGTTCCGCTCCGAGTTCATCTTCATGGGCTCGACAACGATCCCGACGGAGGAGGATCAGTTCAAGGCATACCGCGCTGCGGTCGAGAAATGCGGCGGCAACATCTGCGTCATACGCACGATGGACATCGGCGGCGACAAGCCCCTGCCCTATCTCAACATCGACCCGGAGGAGAACCCATTCCTCGGCTATCGCGCCCTGCGCATCAGCCTCGACCGGCACGACCTCTTCCTCCCGCAGATCAAGGCGATCCTGCGCGCCGGCCTCTACGGCAAGGCGGCGATGATGGTGCCGATGGTCATCAGCGTCAGCGAGATCCAGCGCGTGCAGAAGCTCGTCGAGCAGGCCAAGGTCGAGCTCGCCCACGAGGGTAAGGAGTACTCCGACGACGTACAGGTCGGCATCATGGTCGAGACCCCTGCCGCCGCTGTCGTCTCCTCACTCCTCGCACCGTACGTGGACTTCTTCAGCATCGGAACGAATGATCTCATTCAGTACACCCTCGCGGTCGACCGCGGCAACGCGCAGATCGCCCATCTCTACAACCCGTTCAATCCCGCCGTCCTGCGTCTCATCAAGCGCACAATCGAGAGTGCGCGCGAAGCGGGCATCTGGGCGGGCATGTGCGGCGAGATGGCAAGCGACCCGTACGCTGCCGTCCTCCTCCTCGGCATGGGCATCTCGGAGCTCTCCATGAGCGCGCCGTCCATTCCGCGCGTCAAGGAGATGATCCGCTCCGTCACCATGGAACAGGCAAAGCAGCTCCTCGACGATGTGATGAAGATGGAGCACGGCGTCGATATCCGCGCCTACATGCACAAGACGCTCGAGGCATCGGACGCCAGCGCGAAGATCTGAAGAATCGCTGATCCGTGATTCTCTGAAAAATCTATGCAGAGTAGCTGCGGTGTGGAATCATACGCCACACCGCAGTTTTTGTTTGGAGGACATAATGACCCTATCCATCGACAGCACCGCCTGTGTCTCCTGCGGCATGTGCGCGGAGCGGCTGCCCGACCTCTTCGTGATCGATCGCACGCTGCGCTGCGCCCGCCTCCTGCGTCAGCCCGACCTGATGGAGGAGGACGATGCCCTCGAGGCGGCGGAGGACTGCCCGACGGGGGCGATAGTTTTTTGTACGAAAGCCGTCTCTTTGTGATAAAATAAGAATATCATTTTGTGTCAGGAACAAAGGGGGATATATCATGACAGAGGTAACGAAATCACCGTTCGGCACGATGCCGGATGGGCGCGCGATCGAGCTCTATACACTGCGGAACGCACGCGGAACGACCGTCGCCGTCACGACCTACGGGGCACGGCTCGTCTCGTTTGCACGCGAGGTGAACGGCACGCCGATCGACATCGTCCTCGGCTATCGGAGCGGCGCGGACTACCTGCGCGACACAACGTCGATGGGCGGCGTTGTCGGACGACACGCCAACCGCATTGCGGACGGACGCGTCACGATCGGCGGGCATACCTACCAGCTCGAGCAGAACTCGGGCTCGCACAAGCAGAACCACATCCACGGCGGAACGCACGGCCTGCACTACCATCTCTGGACGGCGGAGCCCGTCACGGACGGCGTGGCGCTCACGGCGATCAGCCCCGACGGCGAGGGCGGCTACCCCGGCAACCTCGAGGCGACCGCGACCTACCGCCTCACCGACGACGACGCGCTCATCCTCTCCTACCGCGCTGTGAGCGACGCGGACACCGTCTGCAACCTCACGAACCACGCCTACTTCAACCTCGACGGCACAACCGCCCCCTCCGTCATGGAGCACACGGCGGAGATCTTCGCCGATAACTTTACGTGGGCGGACGCCGAGTCCCTGCCCGACGGGCGCATCCTCCCCGTCGCGGGCACGCCGATGGACTTCACCGCGCCGCATCGCATCGGCGAGCGCATCGACGCGGACTACGACGAGCTCCGCATGGCCGGCGGCTACGACCACAACTGGGTGCTGCGCGGCGATCCCGCCCCCGCGCCCTATGCCCATCTCAAAAAGGCGGCGCGCGTCACGAGCGCGCAGACAGGGCTCGCCCTCGACTGCTGGACGACCCAGCCCGGACTGCAGTTCTACACGGCAAATGCCCTCGGCAAATCGCCGCTTGTCGGTAAGGGCGGCGCCCCCTACACACGGCGCAGTGCATTCTGCCTTGAGACACAGTTCTTCCCGAACGCATTCGCGAATCCGCATTTCCCACAGCCCATCCTGCGCGAGGGCGAGGTCTGGACGTCAGAGACCGTCTACCGCCTGACTGAGATCTGAGCGGACAACTTCATCGTGAGACTGCTGCGCACCTTCTGCGCAGCAGTTTTTTATCCGCATTCATAGAAATCCTTTATGCTGCACGAGGTTTTTTCAATCATTTATTTATACAAAATTGCTAGACTTTTACATACGGGGGCGGTAGAATAGGAGCAAGAGTTGTGCTTTCGTCACAAAAGTTAAGGGAGGATTGTAAATGAACATTCACGAGTACCAATCCAAGCAGGTTCTGCGCGAATTTGGCGTTAATGTCCCGAACGGACTGCCGGCGTTTACCGTCGATGAGGCGGTCGCGAATGCGGAGAAGCTCAGCACCCCCGTCATCGTCGTCAAGGCGCAGATCCACGCAGGCGGACGCGGCAAGGCAGGCGGCGTCAAGATCGCGAAGAACAAGGACGAGGTCCGCGCCTACGCGCAGGAGCTCCTCGGCAAGACACTCGTCACCCACCAGACGGGCCCCGAGGGCAAGGTCGTGAACCGCCTCCTCATCGAGGAGGGCTCAAAGATCAAAAAGGAATACTACCTCTCCTTCGTCGTTGACCGCCAGACGGCGAGCATCGTTATGATGGGCTCCGAGGAGGGCGGCGTGGAGATCGAGAAGGTCGCCGCCGAGTCCCCCGAGAAAATCATCAAGGAGTATATCGACCCCGTCATCGGGCTTGCTCCGTTCCAGGCGACGCGCATGGCGTACGCCATCAACATCCCCGGCCCCGCCGTCCGCAAGGCAGCGGCGCTCATGCAGGGACTCTACGCCGCATTCATCGGCAAGGACTGCTCGCAGGTCGAGATCAACCCGCTCGTCGTCACCGAGGACGACGATGTGATCGCACTCGACGCGAAGCTCAACTTTGACGACAGCGCCCTCTTCCGTCACCCCGACATCGCGGAGCTGCGCGACGAGACCGAGGAGGATCCGAAGGAGCGCGAGGCGGCGGCCGCAGGGCTCAACTATGTCAACCTCGGCGGCGACGTCGCGTGCATGGTCAACGGTGCAGGCCTCGCCATGGCAACCGTCGACATCATCAAGCACTACGGCGGCGAGCCCGCGAACTTCCTCGATGTCGGCGGCGACTCCGAGCCCGAGAAGATCGCCAAAGCATTCAGCATCATGCTTGAGGGCGGTCAGGCAAAGGGCATCTTCGTCAACATCTTCGGCGGCATCAACCGCTGTGACAACATCGCCAACGGCATCATCGAGGCGGCAAAGATCATCTCGAAGGACGGGAAATCCCTCCCGGTTCCCGTTGTCGTCCGCCTCGAGGGCACGAAGGTCGAGGAGGGACGCGAGCTCCTCAAGAACACACCGATCGGCAACGTATTCCCCGCACCCACGATGGAGGGCGGTGCAGAGCAGATCGTGAAACTCGTCGCACAGGCGAAGGCGTGAGAAAGGGAGGTATACGATATGTCAGTCATGATCGATAAGGACACCAAAGTCATCGTCCAGGGCATCACGGGCAAGGCAGCAATGTTCCATACGCAACAGATGCTCGCCTACGGCACGAAGATCGTCGCAGGCGTCACCCCCGGCAAGGCAGGCCAGGAGGTTCACGGCGTCCCCGTCTTCAACACCGTCGCCGACGCCGTCAAGGCAACGGGCGCAACGGCATCCGTCATCTACGTCCCCGCACGCTTTGCGGCGGACTCCATCCTCGAGGCGGTTGACGCAAAGCTCGACCTCGTCGTCTGCATCACCGAGCACATCCCCGTGCTCGACATGGTGAAAGTACGCCGCTATATGCAGGGCAAAAAGACCCGTCTCGTCGGGCCGAACTGCCCCGGCCTCCTCACCGCCCAGCAGTCGAAGCTCGGCATCACACCGGGCACCGTCAGCAAGCCCGGCCACGTCGGCCTCATCTCACGCTCCGGCACCCTCACCTACGAGGCGGCCTTCCAGCTCACGAACGCGGGCATCGGCCAGACGACCACCGTCGGCATCGGCGGCGACCCCGTCAAGGGCACAGACTTCATCGACGCGCTCCAGCTCTTTAAGGACGACCCCGACACCTACGCCGTCCTCATCATCGGTGAGATCGGCGGCACGGCCGAGGAGGACGCGGCAAAGTGGATCAAGGAGAACATGCCGAACAAGCCCGTCTCCGCCTTCATCGCAGGGCGTCAGGCGCCTCCGGGCAAGCGCATGGGCCACGCCGGCGCCATCATCTCCGGCGGCAAGGGCACGGCGGCGGATAAGGTCGCAGCGCTCAACGCGGCAGGCATTCCCGTCGCGGACACCGTCGCCCACATCGGCGAGACCATGGTCAAGCTCCTCAAGGAGAAAGGTCTCTACGACAAGTGCCACACCTGCTAAAAGGCAATAAAAAGTAAAACACGGTCGGATGAAGAAATCTATCTTCGTCCGACCGCATTTTTATGTGTGAAACGTCTGATCAATATCCCGCCCGCCATAGATCACACGGAGCACTGTCACTACTGCACCTTCGGTATCCACGGTGTAGAACACCTCAAATCGGTAAACAATTGTTAAGGAACAATGCGTCACCTTACAGCTCCTCCGCGCGCGCAATCCGCTGCAGGAAAGTCTGCGCGAGTTCTTTCGCGCGGTAAAACACCTCCACAGGCAGAACGAGCAGCACGTAGTCGTCCGTACCAATGTCCATCCCCGCGAGCAGCGTATCCGTCCACTGCGCATTAATTTCTTTGCTCCACGCCGGGACACCGTATTCCGCGCTGAGCGCCGCAGGAAGGGCGATCGTCCGTCCCGCTGTCAGCTCATACAGCGCGGCGAAAAATTCCTCCTTCGCAGTTTTTGTGTCCAGCATGACGGCCCGCCCGCAGGAGACCAGTTCCTCCGCAAGCTCATACCATGCGTCATTCCACGCATCGCTCTCCTCGGTGCACTTCGGCGGCTTCACCCGTCGGCAGAATGTCTGCGCATCATCGCCGAGCAGCAGCTCTGCCACTGCCGTGAACGCTTCCTTTTTCTCCGCACTGCCCGTCTCGTGCATGTCCACATACGCGTCGGCGGGCGGAAGTACCGCATGCTTCACGAAAGACCGCATCATCACAGCGGCATCATCACTGCTGAGATCGGTGATCCCATACGTTTTTCCATCCATCACGAGCATCAGATTCACCCGACCGCGCTGCCGCCCATGCATTGCCTTCATACACGTACAGCCCTGTATCGCGTGCGGCGGATACAGCTCCACGTACATATTGACACCGTCCCGCATCGCCCCAAGCTGCTTTTCGATGGCGACAATGTGAAATCCAGTCCTATTGTATATGCTGTTTTTCAGCCGCCATGTCTCGTAGGTATGAAAGACTTTTTCCTGCATCCAATCATAAAGACTCATGGCGTATCTTCTTATTCCATACACACATCTGCTGAATATTCTATCATATTCACCGCATCGGCTCAATTCGCCGCTTTCTGTTTTTTGATAAAAAATATCATCTTCGTTGTGTTTCTGCTTGTGCAGCAAAACAAACAAGGAGGAATCTGTTATGAACCAGCAGCAGCTCACCCGCATGGAGCACGACAAGGGCTTTGTCGCCGCACTCGATCAGAGCGGCGGCTCGACGCCAAAGGCTCTGAAGGCATACGGCATCGACGAGAGCGCCTACCAGGGTGACGAGGAGATGTTTACGCGCGTTCACGAGATGCGCACGCGCATCATCAAGAGCCCCGCATTCGACAAGAGCAAAATTCTTGCCGCCATCCTCTTTGAGAACACAATGGACCGCAAGATCGACGGCCTCTACACCGCCGACTATCTCTGGGAGAAAAAGGGCATCATCCCCATCCTGAAGGTCGACAAGGGGCTTGCGCCCGAGGTGGACGGCGTCCAACTCATGAAGCCCATCCCTGACCTCAGCACACTCCTTGACCGCGCGAACGCACGCCACATTTTCGGCACGAAGATGCGCTCTGTCATCAAGGAGGCAAACCCTGACAGCATCCGTGCCATCATCGACCAACAGTTTACGTTTGGCAAGGAGATCATCGCAAAGGGCCTCGTCCCCATCCTCGAGCCAGAGGTCGATATCCACTGCCCCGACAAGGCGATGGCAGAGGAGATCATGTGCGGCGTCATCAAGGAGAACCTCGCCAAGCTCCCTGCCGATGCAAAACTCATGTTCAAGTTCACCATCCCCAGTGTCGATAATCTCTACGCCGAGATTATGAAGAACCCGCATGTCGTTCGCGTCGTCGCCCTCAGCGGAGGCTACTCCCAGAGCGATGCGAACGAGAAACTCGCACGCAACCACGGCCTCATCGCCAGCTTCTCCCGCGCCCTCGCGCAGGACTTGCGTGCCAGCCAAAGCGACGCGGAGTTTGACGCCGTGCTGGAAAAGGCCGTCGACAGCATCTACATGGCGTCCATTACCTGATGCACGGTTGTCCGTACTGTCCTTCTCCCTATATTCTCACGACACCATCCCCCACCGCATTCCGGCGGGGGATGGTGTCGTGCCTTTCGACAACCATAAAAGCGCAAGGAATCTTTTCCCTGCGCTTCAATCCTAATTTTTGAGAGACTCCGTACCGCCTCCCGTGATAAATCGCTCCACATCTCCGCGGGTTGGATATGATGACTGCGCACCTCGCTTCTGTACCCCCAATGCAGCAAACGCATTCGCCCACCGAAGTGCATCTCTGACATTTTTCTCCCGTTCATACACGGCAGCAAAGCATCCAATAAAGGAATCTCCCGCACCGGTCGTATCCACTGCCTCTACCACAAATGCTGGAATCAATTCAGCTCCACCTGCATGCAGCCAAAGAACACCCTTTGAACCGAGTGTTACAATAACATTTTTCATCCCCTGTGCAAGCAGAATTGCTCCCGCCTCCTGGATGGCATCCATCGTGTCGACCACATGGTTCGTGAGAATCTCCAACTCCGTCTCATTCGGCATGAAAAAATCACAGCAAGAGATACGTGCCATATCCAGTTCCGTGCTGGCAGGCGCCGGATTAAGCAAAATAGGTACACCATGCTCCCGCCCAAAGGAAACAGCATGATAAACGACATCGTAGTCGACTTCTAACTGCAGAATAATCATCGAACACTTCCGCAAATCCTCTGCTGCACGCTCAATATCTTGAACGTTGAGCAGGGCATTCGCCCCCTTATGGATCAGAATGCGATTTTGTGCCGTATCATCCACCCAGATGCTGGCGGTTCCATTGGGAGCATCAACGTGCTTTATGTAATCTCCTCGGATTCCCTCTGCACGCAGATGTACATCGATATCCTGTCCGAAAACATCTGTGCCGACAGCAGTCAGCATCAGAATATCCGCTCCCATGCGTGCAGCAGCCACAGCTTGGTTGGCACCTTTCCCGCCATACGCGATCGAAAAATCCTTCATTGCAAGCGTCTCGCCCGGCTCTGGCATTCGCTGTACATAGGAGATTAAATCCATGTTGTTGGAACCAATCACGGCAATCATTCCGGCTTTCCTCCCGCTTCTCTAAGTTTTTGTGTGCTTTTTCGAATCTCGATGGTGGGATCAAGAATCACACGCCGAGGTTTTGTGTGACGAGAAATCTCCTGCAGGATGAGATCCCCTGCTTTATTTCCCATGGTATATGCCGGCTGACGGATAGAGGTCAGCGGAACGGCGATAATCTGTGAGAAAAAGATATCGTCAAACCCCATAACGGAGATATCATCCGGAACTTCAATTCCCTGATCCTTCAAGGCATTGATCGCACCGTATGCCATCATGTCATTCAAACAGAGAATCGCAGTGGGAGCCTTGGGGAGAAGAACAGGTATGGAGGCATAACCGCTACGGTAACGAAAATCCCCTTCAACAATCAGCGCCGGGTCATAGGAAACCCCATGCTGTTCCAGCGCTGTCGTGTAGCCGCGCAGACGATCGTCATTCGTCTTGAGCCCCAACGGACCACAAATACATGCAATCCGATGATGTCCTAGTGAGAGCAAGTATTCCACGGCCATATAAGAAGCTTTGTAGTTGTCGATCGAAACAGTGCTGAACCCGCCAGGTTCGTTAAAGCAATCGATGAGAACGACCGGCCGATTCATCTTTCTGAGTGCCGAGAGCGTCTGTCTCTCTTTCTCCCCCAAGGTTTCCGATGACATGATCATAACCAAACCGTCAACCATCTGAGTATTCATCATATTGACGGAAGACAGTTCCAAACGGTGCTTGTCATTGGAGTTGCCGAGCATCAGGTTGTACTCATTTTCATGGAGCTTGTCTTCAAGCCCCTTTACAATCTCCGAGAAGAATACATTCGTGATATCCGGAATAATGAGACCGATGGTCTTCGTAATGTTTTTTACCAAACCGACGGCAAATTTATTCGGGTGATAGTCCATTTTCTTGGCTGTATCCTCGACCAGTTTGCATTTTTCCTCAGAAATACGGTGGGGTTTCCCATTAAGGACCAAAGAAACAGTGGTCGTCGAGAGCCCAGTCGCCTTCGCAACATCCTTCAGCGTTGTAGCCATCTTCCAATCCTTAGTCAAAATACGCACGCAGCAGTTCATCATAGCAAACAACGGCAGCAAGATATTTGTTCGTCTCAACGAATTCATCCGCAATGTGTGCGCAATCATCCCGTCCAGGGCCGAACTGAATGCATTGAAGTTTCGAGCAGTGACGAATGAAGATCGATGCATCCGAAAAAAACTTAATTCCCTTATGCATAGGCATCACCCCCGTGCATTTATGCACTATTTTCCGGAGGGATTGGACGGCAGATGCCTCTGGGTCGATCGACACGGGACTCCGATCGTTCAGGACATCAAGGCTTATAACAGCACCTGTGTGCCCCCCACAGACCTCGCAGCAGATGCGCTTTATCTGCTGCAGAGCATCTTGGTTCGACAGATTCGGCGTCGTTCGAATATCAAGTGTCATCGTACACCGATCCGCTACCATATTCTCCTTTACACCGCCGGAAATTCCCGAAAGCGTGCAGGTCGCGTGCCCGAGCAGTGCATGATGAAACCCCTCAACATATTTGCGTATATTTGTGTACGCTTCATAAGCAGCATCAACAGCATTGACGCCTTTCTCAGGATAGGCACCATGTGCCGTCTGGCCCTGTACATTGAGTCTGACCCACAGCGTCCCCTTGGAGCATATACCGATCGCATTATCCGTCGGCTCTGCAATATATAGAATACCGCCTTGGAGCGGGAGCTCCGCCGCAATCGTCTCAGCTCCGAGTCCTGACGACTCTTCATCCGCCGTCAATGCGAGGTAGATATCTCCTCTGGGCAACTCTTCCCGCTGTGCAGCGGTGCGAAATGCGCAGAGCATTGCTGCGAGACCGCTCTTCATATCGCTCGTTCCGCGACCGTACAGGAGATCTCCCTTCTGCGTGAGCTGATCGGGCGGGAATGACCAACGCTCCGGATCACCGAACGGAACTGTATCCATATGACCGCAGAGAATCAAGGGAGGTTCCTTCCCCGTACCAACAATCCTGGAAACAAGACTGGCTCTGTCCTCTCCGCAGGGTACGATATAACTCTCAGCAGCACTGCCGTCCAAAAGTCCCTTGATTTTTTCAGCGAGCCGTTGTTCATTGCCCGGTGGATTTGTCGTATTGGTTTCGACAAGCATCTTTAGGACGGACAGTGCCTCATCACGATCCATCGTTTTTTCCTCTCTCAATTTGTCAGATAGTCAAAGATTCCCTTCCAGAGCACATTATAGCCTTCCCATGCAAGGAATTCCTGCGGCCCCCAGTGCGGTGCGCAGTCCGAGGTAAAGACAGCCGTCTTCCCCTTCCCGAACTGTCCGAATGCGACCAGAGGGTCTCCACCGATCGTAATGGGAACATCACATCCCTCACGCGGAAGGACCTTGTTGTACCCAAGGAAATGCGGCCACGGATTTGGCAGGGAAGCCAATGCCGGATGCGGAGCCACAACCTGCGGAGTGATGCCCTCCGGATGCTCTGCGCGGTCGTCACCGGGAATACAAACAATGGGGAGAATGTCCTGAACTGCGGTCTCTCCGTAACGCGCTTTCCCATCAATACCGGAGAACGACATATAACCGCCTACCATGAGGAAGGAGCCGCCCCCTTGAACATATTCCGCAATCGACTGGCAGCGGTTCGGAGCTTTGACACCGCGCTTAAAAGTATCATCCGAAAGCAACAGTGTATTCGAGCCGATATCGGAGAGCACAACGCATGCGTATTCAGAAAGTTCCTCCGCTGTACGGGGAAAGCGTTCCGCAACATACTGTCCTGGGAGATAGACGAGTTCATAGCCGGCCTTATCAATCGCCTTCGCTAGGAACTCAATCCCCTCTTCATACACACTTGTCACAAAAGTGTCAAAGCCCTTCACATGGGTGGTAAAACTCGTCCACGATTCCCCCGCTACCAATATTTTCTTCATTTCCATGATAACTCCTCCTTACGCGCAATAATTCATGATCAAATTCGCATATATCTTTATGGCATCAAGGTATTGCTTGATCTCCACATACTCATTCACTGCATGGCACTGTGCAAGCCGTCCGGGACCGTATTGAAGCGTCGGACACCCCGCGATATTGCGCCACGTCCGAGAATCGCACCCGGCAGGAGAGCCGACAATACGGACAGGTTTGCCCATCGCCCGCTCATAGGAAGTCTTGAATGCATCGACAAAAGGATGTGCTAAATCCATCTCGAACGGATTCCCCGTCTGATAAATACTGATCTTCGGTCGATGCTCCCTGAGCCACTCATCGCCGTCTGCACAGCGCATTACGGTATCCGTATAGTCCTTGACGACCTCATCGTGCGTCATGCCAGGAAGATAGTGCACACAAAGCTGTATGCAGCAGTAGTTCGGAACCGTAGACCCCGCTTCACCGCCCTGAATAACACCGACATTCCCCGATGGAGGCGGAAGCAGAATATGTTTATGTGTCAGGAGCCAGCGATGTTCCAGTTCCTCCAGAGCGCGCATAATCTTGACAGTCTTATCGATGGCATTCACGCCACCGATCTTCAAACCCGAGTGGACGGCAACACCCTCTGTCTCGATTTTGAAAAAGACCCATCCCATATGGGCGGCAACCAGTTCATAGTCCGTAGGTTCACATACAACGACGGCATCTGCCTTTTGCCCATGCATCGCCGCAACGAGAGAGCCGTTGCCCCCGCCCTCCTCATCACAAACCGAGGCAAATTTGACCGTACCAGGCAGCTCAAGCCCCGCATCCTGTATCGCCTTGACTGCCATGACCGCTCCCATGAGCCCTGCTTTCATATCACAGGCACCGACGCCATAGAGTCGTCCGCCCGTGATGATGCCGCCATAGGGATCGTATTCCCATTTCTCTGGATCGCCGACGGGCATCGTATCAATATGACCGTTGAAGAGAATGCTCTTCGATCCGCAGCCGGTAAATTCCGCATAGACATTGAACCGATCATCATAAGCATGACCGAGATTTCCCTCATGATATTTTTCCCGACACGCTAGGATGACATCCTCCGTCAGAGGATCCTCAACGATACGAGAAGCTCCCATGGAGGAAAACAGCTGCTTCATATACAGCTGTCCCTCTTTTTCACGTCCGCCGCCGATGCCGTGCTCTATATCGTGCGTATCGATCTTCACCAACTCCACGAGATACTTCACATACTCATCTGCGTGTGCATCAATGAATTTCATCAGTTTATCCATGCGGGACACATCTCCTCTCCTGTAGATAGGACACAAATTCCGAGCGATGAAGGATTGTTTTCTCTAACCCGATCTTATGGGCAATCGCTCCAATCTGTGGTCGCGTAATTCGTGCCTCTTTGATAATGTCATCGCGGCTGAATATATCCTCCGGCCGCCCGTCCGCGATAATATGCTTATTCGCCATGACAACAACACGCTCAAACGCACTGACAACGAACTCCATATCGTGCGTTATGACAACGACCGCCGTATTCTCTCGCTGCAGATGGTCCAAAATATCGCACAGGATCGCAATATGCCAGCAATCCTGTCCTGCAGTGGGCTCATCCCAGATCGTATAGCGCGGCTTTGTCGCAAGTACCGCCGCGATCGTTACAAATTTTCTAGTGGAGTAGGAAATATCAAAGGGGTTCATATCTCTGCACTCTTCGAGCCCTGTGAGGCGCAGAACTTCTTCCGTGCGCCGCCCGATCTCATCCTCCTCCATGTGAAAATAGCGCGGCATATACTCGATCTCTTTCACTACTGTACTGTTGAAAATCTGCTCATCCGGATTCTGAAAGACATACCCCACCATTCTCGCAACTTGGGCAGTCGTCCGATCCTTGGTATTGATGCCGTCCACCAGAACATCTCCCTGTGTCGGTCGGTTGAGCCCATTCATCATCTTGACAGCTGTCGTCTTTCCTGCACCGTTCTGTCCAACAATGGCGACGCGCTCGCCGGGCCGCACGGTAAGGTTCAGCTGCTCATTTGCCAAGAATCCGTTCGGATAGGAGAACGAAACATCCTTCAGTTCAATACCTTCCATTAGAATCCCCACCCTTCGCGGATCATGCGACAGCATTCCTCATCTGTAATCGGAATAGAGGGCAACGGAATCCCAGCCTCTGCCAATTCGTATGCCAGCTGCGCAGCCTCCGGCAGCTTCACGCCGAGTGCAGGAAGCCCAACATCAGACAGAACTTCCTGAGTTGTCCCGCATTTTAGGATACTGCCGTCTTTAACAACAAGAACCTCATCACAGTAGGCCGCAATCATATCGATTTTGTGCTCCACGAGAATAATCGTCTTATCTCGTTTCTTCAGCTGCTCAATGATCCGAAAGATCTGCTGTGAGCCTTCTGGATCCAGCTGCGACGTTGGCTCGTCAATGACGAGAATATCGGGATCCATCACGATGATTGAGGCAAATGCGACACGCTGCCGCTGACCGCCGGAAAGTTCCGTCGGATTGTTCTGTGCAAGATGACCGATATCGAGCAGCTCCAATACCGCAACGACCCGCTCAACAATCTCCTTCGGCGGAATGCCCAAATTTTCCAGCCCCAGTGCGACCTCTTCAAACACCGTCTTTTTGACTCCACTGATCTGCGTAAAGGGGTTCTGAAAGACATATCCAATGTCCACAGAAAGTGCATCAACATCCATCTCGGACATATCCATCCCGTCATATAGAACGTGTCCCGAAAATTCCCCTTTGTAGAAATGAGGAATCAGACCGCGAATCAGACTACATAGGGAGGTCTTACCGCCGCCATTCTCACCGATCACACCGTAAAAACGGCCTTTCTCAAACGTAAAGGACACATCGTTCAGTGCCTTCTTATTCGACAGGGCATAGGAAAACGACACATGCTGCAGTTCTATCCGATCCATGTGTAAATCCTCCAAGCTATGAGGGCCAACAGAGCCAGATCAAACGTCCAAACGACGAGCTTTTCGGCGAGCGGCGGCTCCTTCAGCAACATCAGACTCGTATGCTTTGTCGGCGACGAGAACGCTCGCGCGTCCATTGCGATCGTCTTTTCCTCAGCATTGGAAATCGCACCGAGAACCAGTGGGCCGAGAATCGGGATAAAGGCCTTCGCCCTCGTCATCATGCCACCCTCCGTCTCGATGCCCCTGCATTTCTGCGAGTCCATAATCGTCTGCGCGGATTTGCCCAGATCAATTATCGTCTGAAATGCCGACAGCACGATGTAGGAGAATGTATGCGACATGCCTTTTTGCTCAAGCACCCAGACGAGTTCCTCCATCTCCGTCGTCTTGATGAAAAGGATGAAAGCACCACTGAACGCCATCACGAGGCCAGCCGATATAAGTCCCAGATGAATGCCCTCGGGGGTCACATGAATCCCTCCCAGTTGAAAGAGCACCTCAGAACCGTTCGTAAAAGCCGCGCGCACGAGAAACAACAAGGACGCGAAGAACACGACAATTTTCCAATATACCGAAACAAAAGATCTCAACCGGCCTGCGCACGCGGCAAGCAATACCATCACCCCGGAAAGGATAAATGCGTACACAATGTCAAACAGAATGAATGCCGATACCGTAAGTGACGCTAAAATGTTGGCCTTACTCATCGGATTCATATCGAGCAGCACATTTCCCTTGATACGAGGGCGCAGAAAGGTATCTGTAAACGACCAGTCCAAGCGGTTCATCTCCTCTCTCACGCTAAGATCAGCTCCTCAGCACCGTCGAACGCTTTATTTGACGCTGCAGCGGCGCGCTCACTTCTTCGACGGGAGAATATAGTCGCTCATTGGCAGCTTTGCCAGGAAGTTCAAGGGCATGCTCTTAATGATAAAGTAGCAGACCAGAACGCTCAGCGTCTTATCTACCAGTCCGAACGTAAAGGAACTAACCGCCACGGCAACTGGAATCGACAGACCCATTGTCATTAGCCCGGCCGCCAGAAGGCTGTTGCCGTCTCCCATGAACCCGCCAAACAGGATAACATCAATTGGCACAGCCATTACGGTCGTAACGATCGCTACGAGAATGCCGAGAATGACGGCTTTCTGGAAGGAAAGGAAGAATCCCCTCTTTGAAAAATATGTCCCCATCAACGCCATTGCAAAACCGACAATCATATAGGGCAAAACTGTCGGAAGCGAAATGGCATTGATGATCTGTGTGATCGCCGCAACAATCAGTCCCGGCACAAGCCCACAAATACCTCCGATCAGGATGGTTCCAATCCCATCCAGCCAAATCGGCAGCTTCAGCAGAAGAGCAATCTGCCCGCCGACAACATTGACGGCAATTCCCACTGGAATCAAAAACGCCGTCAGCTTTCCAACGCCTTTCATGTGGTACCCCCTATTTCAAGCTAAACCGAACTGTTTTCTTTCATGGCCTCTTACAAAACAGGTGCATATATTTGATAAATCGTTTTATCTAAATATATGCACCATCTTTTCCTTACTGTTTGCGCGGAAGAATATACTCACTCATCGGCAGTTTGGACAAGAAATTCAGCGGCATACTCTTGATAATGAAGTAACAAGCCAGCACGCTCAAGGTCTTATCCACAAGGCCGAATGAAAACGAACTGATCGTCACCGCAACAGGAATCGACAAGCCAAGACTCATCAACCCCGCCGCAACGATGCTGTTGCCAGTCCCAATAAAGCCGCCAAAGATAATAACATCCATCGGAACAGCCATCGCTGTCGTAACAATCGCTACAAGGACACCCAGCAATACAGACTTTCGGAAGGAAAGAAAAAAGCCTTTCTTCGAAAAATATGCCCCCATTGCGGCCATTGCGAATCCGACGATCATGTAGGGCAAAACCGTCGGAAGGGAAATAGCATTGATAATCTGTGTAATCGCTGCAACAATCAATCCCGGTACGAGGCCACAAATACCTCCAATCAGAATGGTTCCGATCCCATCCAGCCAAATCGGCAACTTCAGTAGGATAGCGATCTGCCCTCCGACAATATTGACTGCGATTCCTACCGGAATCAAAAAGACAGTCAGTTTTCCAATGCCTTTCACAGTGCATCACTCCCATCTTGATAAAACGTTGCTCTGCATGCCGATAAAACAACCTATCTCAATCATTTTCCATGTGCTCTTATTTGATAAATCGTTTTATCTAAAAGAATAATAGCACATCCGAAGAATTTTGTAAATCATAATTTTAAGATTTTTCTATATCTTGGTGCCATATTCATTGTAAAGGAACCACCGACAACTGGACAATCTCATTCTCCGATATATGCATCTCTTCTCTCGATCATGCTCATTTGATTGATATGAAAATACAAGACACGACTCATGCTTGTCATTCAGGAAAAACATAAAGATTACAGGTATCCCTTCTTTGGGCACACAATCAATCACAAGACAGTGTAGTGGATTTACACCCTATCGGCGTACATTAATTAGAGAAGGACATTCAGATAAAGTCGTATATGAAACAATGGAAATAGGAAAGGACTGTTGCACAGAAGGGAAACCGTCTAGATAACAGTGATGGAAAACTTCTCCGGGGCTCTTAGCAAGCGATTTACTATTGTTGTACTTACCCATAGCTACGAGGAACTCAAGACCAGCAATTGCGGAATATATCGTCTACCATAGCGACCACCGCCGCATCAAGGAATCTCTCGGTTGGCTCAGTCCTGCACAGTATCGCCGCAAACATCTCGCCGCATAGCAAAAAGCGCAGGATTTTGCTTTCCTACGCTTTCATGTCTAACTTTTTGGGGTCACTACAAAATTGTGCTGTCCCGTTTTTCATGATGCGTGTGTAACTCTCTTACAGTGCCCAGTTCACCTGCAGACCGCCTGTGATGCCGCGGCGTTTGCCCGTCATGCCCATGAGGTTGAGTCCATAGCTGACGTTGCTGCCCGGGCGGGCGAAGCGGTAGCCGAGTTCGAGGATGCCCGTGCCGCCCTTCAGCGTCGGTGTCGGAGTGCTGTACCCTGCATAGGAGGCACGCGCATCTCCATCAAACTCGTACTCGTAGGCGAGTCCCGTATAGAATGATCCGCCTGTGCCATTCTGCTTCGTATAACGTGCACCGACGCGCAGGCGCTGGGAGTCTACGTCATCAAAGTCGTAGAGATCACCTGAGGTCAGCCGCTCACTGCCTCCGTTCTGGTGCGTGTAGAAGTACTTCGCATAGGTCTCGATGGTCCCGTTTCCGAGTTTCTTCTCCTGCCCGATGCCGATGTGCGCGGCGTAGTAGGTGCTGCTCATATCGTAGCCCGCATGACGGCCTGCGATGTCTCCCGTGTAGTCGCTCTTCGCGCGGCCGACACGCACGCTGCCCTCAATATAGGGGCCGTTCTCTGCGGCTGACTTCGCCATAACGCCCGCGCCGATGTAGCTCGCCGTACCGTCGCCGTACGTGCCGTCATCCAGATAGGAGTCGTAATTTCCGTGCCCGTACTCGACAAAGGGACCGTACGTGAGCGTGTTGCGCTCCGATGCCTTCTACCGGGCAAAGCCGAGATTGAGGTTCCAGCCCTTCGCGTCGACATGGGAACCGGTATCGAGGCGGACGGCAGAGCCGCTTTGTGCCGCCAAGAGATGATAGGTCTGGTCATTTGCCGTGCTCTGTGCACCCGCTCCTGTCCCCGCGTCGGCGGCGTTCACAGCGGCGTTCATGCCGCCGCCCGCGAGAAGATCTGCACCGCTGTTAATGAGTGCGGCAGAGGCGGCACGGGTCTCAACAAGCGATTTTGTCTGCGGGTTGAGGTCGGTGTCGCTGACGGTGGCGATGAGTTCGTTGTCCCCCTGTCTTGCAAGGTTAAAGCGATATCTCATGCTGACGCCCTGCATACCCGTCGTCTCATTCTTGAGTTCCGCGTCCGTAGTGAGTGTCTTGCCGTCCGCAATCTTCAGGAGGCTGATGGTGTCGCCCTTCGCGAGAACGCTGTGGTCACCCGCGATGCCGATACCGACTTTCACTCCACGGATATCTTTGTCGGCATTCGCTGTCAGGGTGAGCATCGGGATGGTATCCGCCGCTGTGCGCTCCTCAGGAACATAGAAATGCAGGTTCTGTACGCCTGCGAAGTCGGCAATCTTCGTCCCTGCCGCGTGGATGGCGAGGGTGTTATCCTTGCCGTCCGGGTTCGCCTTCATACCAAGCGGCGAAGCGGTATCCTCGATGGCACCGCCGAGGACAATGCCGTCGATCTCCGTGCCGCGCAGATGAATCGTATTGTGGTCAGTGACAGCAGCAGCATAGCCGCCCACGACGGCCTTGTTTGCGATGCCGTTCTGGATGTGCACCGCACCGATGTCGACAATGTTCTCGCTTGCTGCACCGGTGCGGGATTGTCCGCCGTAGATGTTGTCCGTGACCGTGCCGCCCGTGATGGTAACGATGTTCTTTATCGCATCGCCTGTCGTCGCATCACCACCATAGACTACATGCGCCGTGCCGTCTTTCAGTTCGACACGGTTGCTCTCTGCACTCGCGCCGTAGCCGCCCGTCAGTGTGTCCACCGGCGCAGCCGCACCGTCCATGAGGACGCCGTTTCCTTTGACGGCACTCGTCCCATCCGATTTGCCGCCATAAACGAGGCCGCCGCCGCCGCCCGCTGCGGACAGCGTGAGCATGGTGTCACCGTTCTGGACGGCATTGGTCGGTGTGAAGGTGTATTTTTCAAAGTTGCGCACCTTCTTGACCTCGAGATTCTTTGCCGTTACGTTCAGCGTATTGCCCGCGATCTGTGCATCGCTGCTGCCAAGAACGGATGCCTGATTGCTCGTGTTGACGTAGCTCGTGCCCCAGACCTCTGCCCCCGTGAGCGTACCGCCGCCGAGTGTGACGGTATTGCCGTTCGAGCTGCTCGTCAGTTCGTGCGTATACCCGCCGACGATCTGTCCCGTGACCGTGCCGCCCTCGACCGTGACCTCATTGCCCGTCGCCAAGGCGTTCGCCCCCGAAACGGATCCGCCCATTGCGTTCGTGACCGTGCCGCCCTTGATGAGGACATGGTTCTTTTCCGCAACGCCGCCCGCCTTTACAGTTGCACCGCCAATGGCATTCGCAATCGTTCCGCTGCCCGTGCCCTCGACGACAACCCAGTTGTCCCGAACATCCGACGCGGCCTCTGCCTTGCCGCCATAGGCGGCATTCAGTCCCGTCGTCGCAGTGCTCGCAATGGTGAGAGTATTTCCCTCCGCCGTGTGACCGTCCCTGCGTGAGACGCCGCCCGCGACTTCGCCGTTCGTCACGGGGTTCGTGCCGTCATACGTCCAGCTGCTCTTACGGAAACGGCTGGTGCTGAGCTTGACCGTGGTTGCAGAATGCACCGATCCTGCCCCCTTGTCCGTATCGGTACGCAGGATTGCCTCATAGTCGGCGTTCGGGTCATTGACAAGGTCGCGCACATCGTAGTTCTTGAACTTGAGCGCGTTCGCCGTATCTGCCTTAATGAGTGTAACCTCACCGTTCGGATTGCCCGTCTGTCCCCTCGTATCCACGCTGACGTTGTTCCAGTCGATTTCTCTGCCAAAGCCGCCGTTTTTGAGCGTCAGCATGGTGTCGCCGCCGCCGATATTGCCCTTCAGCTTGAAATTGTATTTGTCAAAATTGTCGACGCTCTTAACGGTAATGTCCTTGCCGCGCACGTTCAGCACGTTATTGTTGGCGGTACTGTCCGTGCTGTTGTCGCCGTGTACCTGCGCATTCGTGAGGTCAGCCGCATACGTGCCGTCCTCCGCGCCGGGGTTCACAACATTGTCCGTTGTCCCGCTGCCGGGGCCCTCTGTCGTCTTGCCGCCGTAGACGTTCGCCGCCTGCATCGTCGTGCCGATGGTGCCGCCCGTGATGGCAACGGTATTTTTCTCCGCACGGCCATTGCCGCCGACAAGATTATTGCTCGGGTCAGTCATGTAGGTTGCGCCGCCGTAGACACTTTCCGTCGTGCCGGCCGTCATGGTGACGCCATTTCCCTCGACCGCTGCCTCATTCTCAGCGAGTGCACCGCGCAGGATCTCTGCCGTGCTGGCCGCACCGCCAAAGTCGACGGTATTTCCGCTCAGCTTTCCCTTGCCGTTGCTGTCTGCACCGGCAAGCTCTGCCGCCGTACCATTGGTGAAGACGACTTTATTTCCTGTCATCTCCACTGTACTGTCCGTGTTGTCAAGATAGCCGCCCGCGACATACCCCGTCGATGTGCCGTCGTCGAACTGCACCTTGTTGTTCGTAACCGCACCCTTGCCAAAGGTATATCCGCCATAGAGCAGATGCGTCGTGCCGTTCTTCATGTTGGCGGTGTTGTGATCGACTGCACCCGTGTTATCCTCGGCACTCGCCATGCCGCCGTAGACCTCCTCCACGAGATCTGCGGCATTTGCCATATCGCTGGTGACCGTGTTCGCCGTGACATCGCCCGTCGTGCCCTCGTTCCTGCCGCCGTAGGCATACTTCGGATCGTCCGCACCATGCACGCCCTTCACCGTCAGCAAGCCCGGCCACGTCGGACTCATCTCGCGCTCCGGCACCCTCACCTACGAGGCGGCATTCCAGCTCACGAACGCGGGCATCGGCCAGACGACCACCGTCGGCATCGGCGGCGACCCCGTCAAGGGCACGGACTTCATCGACGCGCTCCAGCTCTTTAAGGACGACCCCGACACCTACGCCGTCCTCATCATCGGTGAGATCGGCGGCACGGCCGAGGAGGACGCGGCGAAGTGGATCAAGGAGAACATGCCGAACAAGCCCGTCTCCGCCTTCATCGCAGGACGTCAGGCGCCTCCGGGCAAGCGCATGGGTCACGCCGGCGCCATCATCTCCGGCGGCAAGGGCACGGCGGCGGACAAAGTCGCAGCGCTCAACGCGGCAGGCATCCCCGTCGCGGACACCGTCGCCCACATCGGCGAGACCATGGTCGCACTCCTCAAGGAAAAAGGCCTCTACGACAAGTGCCACACCTGCTAAGCAGCAGAAAAGCAGCGAATCCCCCGCACACGATGTGCGGGGGATTTTTGCGTGCAGTCTATGGCATAAACGCACGATCTATATCTCTGCCACCATAGATGACGCGAAGGATGGTAACTTTTTCCTGCGCTGTGTCTACCGTGTAGAACACCTCGAAATGATCCACGGGCATGATGCGGACTTGCGGATATCCCGCAAAGTGTTTCGGGTATGCGCGAAATCGCATCGGCAGCTCTGCAAGACTGAGAATCTGTTTTCTGATCCGCGCAAGCTGTGTATATGCGTTCTCCGGTGCTCGCAAAGTATCCGAAATATATCGAAAGAGATTTCTAAGATCTGCCGCCGCCTGAGATGAAACATCAACCCGATACTGCATGATGTCCCTCCATCATCTCCGCAAACACTTCCTCCGCTGGACGGACTCTGCCTGCCGCAAGGTCTTCTAAGCCCTTTTTCAGTTCGCACTCGAGCTCTGCCTCACTGAGATCGGCACGATGGAGCGGCCGTGTTGCCTCCTGTTCCTTCACAGAGAACGGCAGCCCACGATGGATGAGGCACTGACGCAGGAATACATTGACGGCGGTGGAGAGATCGAGCCCGAGATTCTGGAAGAGTGCCATCGACTGTGCCTTGACATCAGCATCAATACGGATCTGTGCGGATACGGTTGCCATAGGATCACCTCCTTTTTACATTCGATAGGCCTATTATATCGTTTTTGCGGTACAACGTAAACAATTTTTCAAAAGATGTCGCCCAATCTTCTGCGACCATATTGGTGGAACAACCCCCATCGAGGAAAACTCCATGATCATTGCCCCGAGTGATGCGAAGGTCTCGCGCCCCCCCTGTGCTGTCGCAGGCGAGCGGGGGCGGGCGTCGCACAAAAAGCGCGATTTCTCACGAGATAGAAAAAGGCGCAGGCAAATGCCCACACCTTGCTATGTAAATGCAAATGAAACGATGATTTCAGGCTTTTTTCACGCCTCACATCTCCTCCGCGCGTGCGATGCGCTGCAGAAGTGTCTCTGCGTATTCCTGCGCACGGCGAAACTCCTCCATGGACAGAATGAGCAGCACGTAGTCATCCGTGCCGTTGTCCATCCCCGCGAGCAGCGTATCCGTCCACTGTGCGTTTACCTCCTCACACCACGCGGGGACGCCGTATTCTGCGTGGAGTGACGCCGGCAGTGAGAGCGCCCGTCCCGCGACGAGCTCCTCCAGTGCCGCGACGAAGTCCTCCTTCGCCGTTCTCGTAGCCAGTACGACAGCCCGCCCGCAGGAGATCATCTCCTCCGAGAGCTCATACCACGCATCATTCCACGCGTCGCTCTCCTCGGTATGCGTCGGCAGCTCCACGCGGCGGCAGAACGCCTCCGCGTGTTCCGCTCCGAGCAACATCTCCGCCAGTGCCGTGAACGCCGTCTTTTGCTCTGCGCCGCTCGTCGCGTGCACCTCTTGATATCGCTCTTTGGGCGGCAGTACCCTGCGCTGCACAAACGCCCGCATGATCGCGGCGGCTTCCTCGTCACGCAGATCAGGGATCCCGTAGGTTTTTCCGTCGATCGAGAGAGAGAGATTCACCGTACCGTGCACACGCCCGCGCGTCGCCTTCATGCGTGTACATCCCTCAATCGCCTGCGGCGGGTATAACTCCACGTACATATTGACACCGTCCCGCATCGCCGCGAGATGATTTTCGATGGCAACAATATGGAATCCGGATCTGTTGTATATACTGCTCTTCAGCCGCCACGTCTCGTAAGTATGAAAGATTTTTTCCTGCATCCACTGATAAAGTCCCATGGCATATCTCCTGTTGCACCATAATGGATGTTCCTCGGTGCCCCAATCGTAAGTGCACAAATGCACGAAAAGACACAGATAACGCATCCGTGTCTTTTCGTGTATTCTCATATCAGCCCCGCGCGATCTCCTGTACGATCGCGAGAGTGAGCTCTGCCGCATCATAGAGATCCTGTACGAGGATACTCTCCGCCTTCGTGTGGCAGTCCGTCATGCCGACGCCAAGGACGGTGGTCGGCACGCCGTAGGCGTTGAAGTGGTTCGCATCCGAGCCGCCGCCCTCCTCCTCGAGCACGACGGGAAAATTGCACTTCTCCGCCGCGCGCCGCAGGTAGCGGATGGGCAGTGCATCGGCGGGCAGCTCGTACGGATCATAGTCCTTCTTGATCTCGATCTCGGCGCGGCAGCCTGTCCCCTCAAGCGCGCCGTGGATGGCGTCCACCATGCGCTGTGTGAGGGCGTCGAGCTTCCCCTTGTCGCGGCTGCGCGTCTCGAAATCCAGCGTGCAGAACTCTGCGACGACATTCGTCGCCGTACCGCCCGCGATCTTGCCAACGTTGCAGGTCGTCTCCGCATCGATGCGCCCCTGTGGGACGGCCGTGAGCACACGTCCCGCCGCCGTGATCGCGTTCTCTCCCGCCTCGGGGTCGATCCCGGCGTGCGCCGCCTTGCCGATGATGCGCACCGCCAGCTGGTTCTTGCCCGGTGCCTTAAACGCCGCCGTCCCCGCGTGCCCGTGGGTATCGAGCGTATAGCCAAAATCCGCGTGGAGCAACGCCGTATCGAGACAGCGCGACCCGTTGACCCCGCCCTCCTCGGCGACGGTAAAGACGATCTGCAGGTCGCCGTGCGGGAGATTCTGCTCCTTGAGACAGCGCAGTGTCTCGAGAATGGCAGCGACGCCTGCCTTGTCGTCCGCACCGAGAATGGTCGTGCCGTCGGAGCGGATCACGCCGTCCTCGACGATCGGCTTTATATTGGCACACGGCTCCACACAGTCCATGTGCGCCGTGAGCATCACGGTCGGCGCATCCGTCACCGTTCCCTTAAAATTCGCGACGATATTGCCGCAGCTGCCGCCAAGGAACTTCCCCGCAGCATCCTCGTGAATCTCCGCCGCGCCGAGCTCACGCAGGCGCGCCGTTAGGAGATCGCCAATCTCGCGCTCATCGAGCGTCGAGCAGCGGATGGAGACGAGATGCAGGAAATCGTCCAAGACTCTTTGTTGATCGATCATGAGATGCCTACTTTCCGAGGAAGAGCACAATCATAAAGGTGATGGTCGCGAGCAGCATCGGGAGCGCGTTGCGCTTTGACAGCTCCATCGGGCTGACCTTTGCAAGGCCTGCGCAGACGAGTGCCGCGCCTGCCACCGGCGACATGGAGCGTCCGATCGAGCCGGCCATCTGGGTGAGCGAGCCGAGATCGATGATCGTCATGCCGAACGTCTCCGCATGCGGGGTAATTGCACCGTTGAACGCAAGTGCCGCCGCGTCGCCCGAGCCGGAGATCACCGCAATGATGAAGGGACCGGACGCCCCCGCGATCTTTGCGACGGACTCAGAGCCCTTCATCGCCTCGATCAGGGCGTCCGTCAGCCCCATGGCGGTCATGCCGGCGGTAAAGACGGCGGCGGAGACGATGAGACCGATCACACCGCCATACGCCTCCCCCATGCCGTCGAAGAACTTCCGCGTGATCTCCTGCGGATTGGCACGCGTGACGACGAGGGCGAGCACCGTGCCGACGATCATGGCCGTCGGCACATCAGTGAGCGGCAGGACGGCGATCTGCTTGCTGCCGAGCACGAGCAGGACGAGCGGTACGAGCGGCACGAGTGCGTAGATCGGATTGACCTTAAAATTCTTGCCACCCTCCTCCCGCTCGAGGCGGAGATGGTATGCTCCGCGGCGCGCGTCGTCGGGGCCTTCCCCGCGCAGAACCGCAATCGCCGTCAGGGTCACGACGGCGACGATGGAGGCGATGATCGCCGCCGGCACCTGCGCCATGATGACCGTCATGAGGTCGGTCTGTGCGAGATCGGCGACGAAGATATTGTGCGCCTGCCCCGGGCTGATTGCACTGCCCCACGTCCCTGCGAGAACTGCGGCCGCCGCCATCGCGGGGTGGACCCCCGCCGCCATGAGCGTTGGGATGAGGATGCTGCCGACCGCCGCCGAGCAGCCCGCCGCGCTCGGGATGGCGATATTGATCCACCACGTGAGCAGGGTCGCGAGCGGGATCAGGATCAACTTGCTCCGCGTGATGACCCCCGAGATGGACTCGACGAGATGTCGGTCACAGGTCGTGATCTTCATGACGAACGAGAACCCCATCACCGTACAGATGACGGGGACGAGCGAGCCGTGCACCATCGTCTTGCTGAACGTCGTCACGGCATTTCCCATAACGCCGCCGATAAAGCACATAAGAAAGCCTGCGGCAAGCAGCACCATGCGCGTCTCGTACTTTTTGATAATGGCGGCAAACGCGAGAATAACGATAATCCCTCCGGCAATAGCCAATAAGAAAACCTCCTTCGATAAGACAGCAAAAAACTACCATAAAAAAAATTACTATCTATAGTAATTTCGCCGAAATAATAGAAAAACCTCTGCTTTCCCTAATTAAATCAAAGTTAAGGAATCGCTATTCCGCGATGCCCGGCCGTGTCATTTGGCGCGGTGAGAGGATGTGCGAGAGCTCCTTCTTCGTGAGAATGCCGCGATCGAGGATGATCTCACGGATGGGCTTGCCTGTCGTATACGCCTCCTTCGCGAGCTCGGCAGATTTCTCATAGCCGATGTGCGGCAGGAGTGCGGTGACGATGCCGACGCTGTTGTCGAGCCATTTCTGGCACTGCTCGATGTTCGGCTCGAGACCGATAAGGAGCTTGTCGACAAACGTATCGACGGCGCGTGTAATGTAGTTCAGCGAGTTAAACATATTGAACGCCATGACCGGCTCCATCACGTTCAGCTCGAACTGGCCGTTCTCTACACCGAACGTTACGGCGAGATCGCCTGCGATGACCTGATAGCACGCCTGATCGAGAACCTCGGCAATGACGGGGTTGACCTTGCCGGGCATGATCGAGGAGCCGGGCTGGCGCATCGGCAGATGCAGCTCGTTCAGCCCGCAGCGTGGTCCCGATGCCATGAGACGGAAGTCGTTCGCCATCTTGATGAGGACGAGCGCGGCGTTCTTGAGTGCTGAGGAGAAATCGGCGAACGCATCCGTGTTGTTCGTCGCGTCGATGATGTTCTGCGACGTACGATATGTCTCCCCCGTGATCTCCGAGAGGCGCTTGGCGACCGCCTTGATGTACGCGGGTTCCGCGTTCAGCCCCGTGCCGACGGCGGTGCCGCCCATGTTGATCGTATGGATCGCGCGCTGGACAATGCGCGTGCGCTTCATGCAGCGGCGCACGGCGGAGGCGTATGCGCCCATCTCCTGACCGAGCGTGATGGGGACAGCGTCCTGCAGATGCGTGCGCCCCATCTTGAGAATGCCGCGGTAGGCCGTCGCCTTTTTCTCGAGCTCCGTCGCGAGCCGCTCGAGCGCGGCGAGGAAATCATCCCCCTTCTTTGAGAGACAAACCTTGATGCCTGTAGGGAAGGAATCGTTTGTCGACTGCGCCATGTTCGCATGGTTGTTCGGCGAGATGATGTCGTAGCGTCCCTTCGCCTCACCGCGCAGCTCCAGCGCGCGGTTGCAGAGCACCTCGTTCATATTCATATTGATCGATGTGCCCGCGCCGCCCTGAATCGGGTCAACGGGGAACTGGTCGATCAGTCCGCCTGCGATGATCTCATCTGCCGCCTGCACGAGCACATCGCCGATCTCGTGCGGCAGACGTCCCGTATCCATATTCGCGAGAGCCGCCGCCTTTTTCACCTTCGCAAGAGCAATGATGAAATCGGGGTCGAGCTTCTGCCCCGTGATGTTGAAGTTCTCCACTGCGCGCATCGTCTGTACACCGTAGTAAACCTCATCCGGCACCTCTAAATCACCAAGAAAATCGTGTTCTTTTCGCATCGTGATCTCTCCTTTGCCCCTACACGTTTTATCAACAATTGTATACAGTATACCATATAAAATGTACCATAGGGAATACTTTGGAAAAAATAAATGTTGTTTATTCCTTGATCTGTGACTGCATCATTCTGAGCATCTTCGGAGGGCGCGGGGATGGATATACGAAAAAGGACGGATACACGGAGCTTCCATGGATCCATCCTTGCATCATGCTTCTGACGTCATCCCAATGCTTTGATCATAGCTGTAAAGCCTTTGACGAGAGTGTCTACGGACATTGTCGGATGCTGACTGTCGAGTCCTACACGTACGGACATCTGTTCCGGCAGATAGGGAATGTGGACGAATCCCGCAGGAATATGGGACTTTCCCTCTTTGGCAAGCAGGTGGAGGACTCCGTAGAGAAGATGGTTGCAGACGAACGTGCCCGCTGAGTTGGAAATACTCGCAGGAATACCTGCTGCCTTTATATTGCTGACCATCTTCTTGATCGGAAGCGTTGCCCAATAGGCAATGGGGCCATCCTTGGCGATGGGGGCGTCGATGGGCTGATTGCCCTTGTTGTCCGGGATGCGGAAGTCATCGACGTTGATGCCGATGCGTTCGACGGTGATATCGTAACGACCGCCTGCCTGTCCGACGATGATGATTGCGTCAGGGCAGACCTCATCGACAGCACGCTGTACGGCGTCAAGCGATTCATAACGTACGACGGGGATTTCGCGTGCGGCAATCTCGTAGTTGTTGACCACCTTGCCGTCGAGCTGCTTGACCAGTTCAAGTGCAGGGTTGACCGTCTCACCGTCAAAGGGCTGAAATCCCGTAATCAATAGCTTTTTCATAGAATGTTGTGCGGCGGAGGCACCGCCGCTTCCTCCTTTCATTTATCACTGACGGAAGCCAAGAAAATACATGAGCAGAATGTTTGCCGCAAGGAGGGAAACTGCCAGCGGAATCTGTGCGCGAATAACACCGTATTTGCTCTTCATTTCAAGCAATGCAGCAGGAACAATGTTGAAGTTCGCTGCCATCGGCGTCATGAGAGTACCACAGTACCCCGCAAGCATGGCGATCGGTGCGACAACGAGCGGGTTCGCACCATGTCCAACGATCACAAGCGGGATGCCAATGCCGCTTGTGATGACCGCAAATGCAGCAAACGCATTGCCCATGATGATGGTAAAGACCGCCATGCCAAGGCAGTAGGCAATGACAACCGCAAGTGCACTGTCCGTCGGAATAGCGCTTGACACAATGTCCGAGACAATATTGCCAATGCCAGCCTTCGCAAAAAGTGAGCCTAGCGCTGCGAGAAGCTGCGAAAGAATCGCTGCCCAACCGATGGCATCGATCAAACGGCGGCCTTCGTGGAAGGTTTGGAGCGGTGTGCCCCGTGTAATGGCGAGTGCAATCACAAGAGCAATGACAGAGGCAATGCCGAAGGAGACGAGTGCTCCGAGTTTGGTCGCCGCCGCAAGAATAAGTGTAATGATGCCCACCGCAAGAACCGGGATGAGCAGCTTATTGCCGAGCTGCTGTGCAGATGCGGTCTTTTCCTCCTTTGAGGTTTCGTGGTAGTCTCCGTGTCCCATCTGTTTTGCGGCAACGATGATCGCCATCAGGATCACCATCCAGCCCGCATTCTCGCTGCCGAGCGCCGATCCGCCGAGGAATGTGATACCATAGATGAGCCAGAACAGCCCCGTGCCGAATCGTTTGAGATTCTTGCTGTCGCCGAATGAGAGCAGCCCAAAGAGGACAAGATAGATCCCGCACAGGAGATAGACATGGTCGAGTGTCAACATAGATACCTCCCTCTTCAGTCTTTCTTCACTTCATTGAATGCCTGAATCTCCCGCTCAATTCGCCGGTCAAAGAGATGGAAGCGAACCGCTGTGAAGAGAAACGCAACCACGGCGGTAGGGATACAGTAGACTGCCATCGTGACGAGATCCGCTTCGTAGCCGTGTTCCTCCAGCACGCCCTTGATGAGGAGCAGTCCGCCTGCTGCGATAAAGACATTCTGCGCAAAGAAATTGCCGGCATTTTCGGCTGTCGCCGCATACCCACGGATCTTGTCGAGGATCGCGGGTGATGCCTTGCGCCCTTTGAGCGCCGCAGCCTCGCCCATCGGGGCAATCAGCGGGCGAATGAACGTCGGGTGACCACTGACTTTAACTCCGAGTGCCTCCATGATCTGGCGTACGAGCATATAGAGCATAAAGATACGCCCTGCCGTCGCTGCAGAGATTTTCGAGATAAGGAATTCCGCACGTTCACGAAGACCAAACCGCTCCGACAGGCCGATGACGGGAAGGACGAGGATGAAGAGCGACATATAGCGGTTCTTGATGAATGCTTCACCAATGACTGTGACAATTTCCTGCAGTGACATCCCTGCGGCGAGT
The DNA here is from genome assembly GCF_001554015.1 of Selenomonas sp. oral taxon 136. Classification (NCBI taxonomy): domain Bacteria; kingdom Bacillati; phylum Bacillota; class Negativicutes; order Selenomonadales; family Selenomonadaceae; genus Selenomonas; species Selenomonas sp. oral taxon 136. Next base: position 1,381,318 of record NZ_CP014239.1, on the reverse strand, counting down.
CCTGTGACAAAGCCGGCGACGATGACAACGAGCAGCGCATTGAAACGCAGTGCGAGCCCCAGCACCATGACCAAGATACCCGATAGAACAAGCATAGATAAGACCTCCTCAAAGAGTCTCGGAAAACACCCCGCAGACGCTGAGGTGTTGTTTCCTGTGTGGGAATGAATATAGGATGCGCCGCTGAATTTATTAGCGCTTCATTTATCCTTGCCGTGCGTGATCGAGGCGTTCCGTATCAAAGCCGAAATCCGCAAATCCTGTGCGGCAAGCATCAACATAGTCGGCATCCGGCGTGCCGAGCGGCATCCCGTCTACCATCGTATAGAGAAAGACATCCGCGTCCCTCGTGTGCCCTGTATCCCGCTCCCGTATCTGCACGCGGCGTACTTCCTTGTGGTAGAGTGTCGGGAAAATCTCGTAGTTGTCGAGAGCCGCCTCATCGCTCTCTGTTACCGACCAAATCCCGAGCGGTGTGGATACGCCTTTTTTCGTTACAAGTGTGAGATAGACACGCGGCGGTTTGCCGCGATACACTAGATCTGTATCGTCAAGCTGTGCCGTACCGACGATTGTGGCGTTCGGGCAACGCTTTTGCATGGCTTTGATGTTCAGATTGCTGCCATAGGCGGCATAGAGTCGTTTCATATTAGCCTCCTGGATTTTGATTAATTGTATACAGTATATCACAAACTAAGGGCGTAAAATATAATTTTTACAAGGTTCTGTGGAAATTTTCCCCCTAAATTGCAATATCAAATCGAACGGCAACACGCAACAGAATCAAAACCGATGAGCGAAGAGTTTCTAAGGCGGCATCGAAACGGTTCTGAGGAGTTTCATAGCCTAGGGAGCCACTGATAAAATGAGGTATACCGAATTGGCATACCTCATTTTATCAGTGATTCCTTTACTTGATCCGATACGCCGCGGCGTACATGACGGGGAGGACAAGGAGGGTCAGGACGGTGGCGACGATGAGGCCGCCTGCGATGGCGACGGCCATGGGCCCCCAGAAGATGCTGCGCATGAGGGGGAGCATGCCGAGGATGGCAGCAGCCGCGGTGAGCATGATGGGGCGAAAACGCAGAACGGCAGAGTCGATGATAGCGTCCATGGGCTTCTCGCCTGCCTCCTCATGTTTCTTGATCTGGTCGATGAGGATGACGGAGTTGCGGATGATCATGCCGAAGAGGGCGAGTACGCCGAGGTAGGCGACGAAGCCCATGGCAGAGTCCGTGAGGAGCATGGCGAGGACGACGCCGATGAGCCCGAGCGGTGCGACGAGGATGGTGAGCGCCATCTTGCCCATGGTGCCGACCTGGAACATGAGCAGCGTCATGATGATGAAGATCATTGCGGGGACGGGCTTTACGAGGTAGTTCATGGAGTCGTCCGCGTTCTCAAGTGCGCCCGACGGGACAATGGTGGTGCCGGCGGGGAGGTTTTCACGCAGCTCCTTCGTCGCGTCGTAGATGCGCAGAGCGGCATCGTTGCCCTCCCCGTCCTTGATATCCGCCTCGACCATGATGGATGGGAGGAGGTTATGCCGCTTGATCAGGCCGTCCTCCGCCTCGTAGGAGAGACGGGCAATCTGATCCAGCGGGATCGTGCCGCCGCGCGTAGGGATGGGGAGGGCGCCGAGCTGCCCGAGGTTCGTGCGGTCCTCTTCCGTGAGACGCAGGACGATGCCGAGGGTGCGGTCGCCCGTGTAGAACTCCGCCGCCTGTGCGCCTGAGATTTCGGTGTAGAGCATCTGCTTGACATCCTTGGCACTGAGTCCATAACGTTTCAGTTTGTCCTTGTCGAGGTCGATGCGGATGCCTTTTGCCTTTTCTGTCCAGTCGAGATGGACGTTGTCGGTCACAGGGTCGGCGGCGGCGATGGCGGCGACCTGCTCGGCGACGCGGCGCACGGCATCGGTTGTCGGTGCAGAGACGCGCAGCATGACGGGGTGGCTCGCAGGCGGCCCCGTCTGAATGTACTGCGTCGTGACGCGCACGCCCGATAGCTCATCGTTGGCGGCGCTGCGGATGATGGCGGCGAGTGCCTCGCGCTGCTCTGTATCCTTTGCCGTGATGACGAACTGTGCTTCGTTCGCGGCGTCCGCCTTCGGCTCAACGGTGAGGACGAAGCGCGGCGTGGACCGCCCGATATAGGCGGCATAGTTGGACACCTTCTCGCTGTTCGCGTCAAGGATGGCCGTGAGACGATCCGCCTCTGTCTGCGTCGCCTTCAAGGATGCCCCCTGCGGCAGGGTGAGACGGACGAGCAGCTCAGGGCGCAGGGAGGGCGGAAAGAAGGTTTGCTTGATGTGCGGGAAGGCGACAAGGCTCATGGCGAAAAGGAGTACGGTGCCGATGAGGACGATGGCGCGGTGCGCAAGGAAGAGGGTGAGCACGCGGCGAAAGAGACGGTAGAAGGGCGTTGCGTACGGATCGTGTGTGCCGCCCGCCCTCTGCTTGACGCGGATCAGATGGCAGCCGAAGAGCGGTGCGACCATGACAGAGACGATCCAGCTGAGGAGGAGGGCAATGCCGATCACGGGGAAGAGGGCGGCGCAGAACTCGCTCGCCATGCCTTTGGAGAAGGCAACAGGAATAAAGCCCGCGCAGGTGATGAGCGTGCCCGTGAGCATGGGCTTTGCCGTCTGGGTAAAAGCGTAGCACGCGGCGTCGAAGCGATCCTTGCCGCGCTCAAGCTGGACGCTCATCATCTCGACGGCGATGATGGCATCGTCGACGAGAAGCCCGAGTGCAATGATGAGTGCGCCGAGAGAGACCTTGTGCAGGTCGATGCCAAGGGCGTACATACAGACGAATGTGCCCGCGAGGACGAGCGGGATGCAGCATGCGACAACAAGTCCGGTGCGCAGACCGAGCGAGAGGAAGCTGACCGCGAGGACAATGACGATGGCGATGGCGAGCGTCTCCACAAAGTCATGGATGGAGTGCTGAACGACGGCAGGCTGGTTCGACACCTCGCTCAGTTCCGTGCCGAGCGGGAGATCCTGCCGAATCTGCGCGGTGAGCGCATCGAGATCTTTGCCGAGGGCGAGGATGTTGCCGCCATTCTCCATGGAGACGGCGATGCCGATGGCAGGTGCGCCGTTATACATCATTTTGGGGTCGGCCGGGTCGATCGGGCGGCGCGTGATGTCCGCGATGTCGCCGAGGCGGAATACGCGTCCGTCCGCCGCGATGGGGAGGGCGCGGATGTCGTCGAGGCTGTCAAAGACACCCGAGACGCGCAGGTTCACACTGCCATCCACGGTCTCAATCGAGCCACCCGGGAGGACGGTGTCCTGCGTGCGCAGGGCGTCCGTGATCGCCGTCGGGGCGATGCCGAGGGAGGCGAGGCGGTCGCGGCTGACCTCGACGTAGACGCGTTCGCGCTGGACGCCGATCAGCTCGACTTTTTGCACGCTTGGCACGGTGAGGATACGGCGGCGCACGTCCTCCGCGATGGCACGCAGCTCCTCATAGGAGTAATCCTCGCCTGTAACGGCATAGATCGAGCCGAATACGTCGTCAAAGCGATCGTTGTAGAACGGACCGAGAACGCCGTTCGGCAGGTCTCCCTTGACGTCCTCGCCGAAGTTGCGGACGTCGCGCCATGTCGGGCGGATGAGGTCCGTATCTACGTCGTCGCGCAGTCTGACGTAGATGATGGTCTGACCTGCGCGCGTCTCGCTTGTGATCTCCTTGAGTCCCGGCGTGTCCTGAAAACGCCGCTCAAGTTTATCCGTGACCTGATCCTGCATCTCCTCTGCCGTCGCGCCCGGCCATGCGGCGGAGACGACCATCTGGCGGATGGTAAAGGCAGGGTCCTCCATGCGGCCGAGGGACGTATAGGCAAAGATGCCGCCGACGGCAAAGACGATGATAAAGTACCAGACAAGGGCGCGGTGGCGCAGGGAGAGTTCGGTGAGGTTCCTCATTTCGTGCGCACCGCCTCTCCGTCATGGAGACGGTGAATGCCTGCCGTCACAACGACGGCATCCTGCGGAAGCCCTGCGACGACGACGTCGTTGTCGCGGAATGCAGTCACGGTGACAGGGCGCAGGTGTACGATGCCGTCCTCCACGACAAAAACCTCTGCCGTGTCACCCGTCTGATAGATGGCGGAGAGCGGGAGGACAACACCGGCCTCGTCCGATGCACCGAGACGCACGTGTGCCGTCATGCCGAGCGGGAGGTCGGCGGGGGCATCCGCGAGGGCAATGCGTACAGCGTATGTACCGCCTGCGGCATCAGCGACGGGCGCGATCTCACGTACCGTGCCCGTGAGTGCCGCGTGGTTTGCCCAGAGGGAGACGGCGGCGGGCATGCCGATGGAGACCTCGGCGAGGCGGCTCTCGGGGACGGCGATCTCAATTTCACGTTCTCCATCCTGTGTGAGAGTCATGACGGTCTGCCCTGCAGCGACGACCTGTCCCTCCTCGGCGGCGATGCCCGAGATCACGCCGTCCGCGCCCGCGATGAGGTTCGTATAGCCGAGCGCGTTGCTGCTCTGCGCGTTCTGCGCGAGTGCCTGACGGTAGGCGGCCTCGGCGGCGTTCTCGTTCGTACGGTACTGGTCGAGCATGGCGGCGGAGACTGCCTGCGCGGCGTAGAGCTCCTCGTAGCGCGCGCGGTTGGCGCGGGCGAGGTCGAGCTGTGCGCGCGCGGAGGCGACGCCTGCACCTGCCGCATTCGCCTGCTGCTGTATGTCGCGTGCGTTGATGACCATGAGCACCTCACCTGCATGGACGTGCGCACCCAAGCTCACATTGCGCGAGAGGATCTGCCCGCCGACCTGAAAGGCGAGCTTCGTCTCATAGCGTGCGCGGACGATCCCGCTGTAGTCTGCCTCCAATGCACCTGCTGCGCTGAGCGCCATCGTGCGCACGACGGGGGGCGGCGGCTCTTTGGCTGTATCGCTGCCGCAGCCGGTGAGCAGCATAAGTGATGCCGCGAACACGAGGGCGGTATATTGCTTCTGCATGACGATCTCCCTTTCGAATCCCATTCTGCTCAAATTTTACCATTTTAGGGGCAGAGAGTAAAGAAAGAAATATGCGCAGGAAAAGAACTGCCGCGCGGGCTTTGCGCCCGTGAGGCAGTTCTATGCGTGCACGTCAACGACGCAGGAGAGCCGTGGGGTATCGTTCCCCTTTTTATCCTCTGACATCTGTTTGATCGTCAGCATGAAACTCCGTCCGCGTGCCTGGGAGGCGTTCGCGCAAGACTTTGTATGCAGGACACCGCACGCGACCGCGTCGGCGTCGTCCAGCGCGGCGAACACGCCTCCGTCGGGGCGCGGTTTCTGCATGGGAAATGGGATGCTGTCGTGCAGGAGGATCTGGTGAAAGAACAGATTGATCGCCTCGTTCGTCGAGAGCCCAAGTGCATGGCAGATCTCATCGACCTCCGCCCGGACGGCGGCGTCAACGCGAATCTGCATTGATTTCGTCTCTGCCATGAACTCCCCTCCTTTTTTCAGGAAGCATGGATCACCATCGATAATATAAAATTGCAACATGATTTTAAGATATGTGCAAGCTTGAAAGTGCAGTGTCTCTGATAGGTACTTTCATATTCATTGCCTTTTTTATCTCATTGCGGTATAATAGGACGCGTAAGGATTTCGATCGGGGTGCAGTCCGGAAGAACATGGAGCCGAATGGATCTGTGTGCGGGCTGTCTGCCCCACGGATACGACAAGGAGGAATCCACGATGAATCAGCAACAGCTCACCCGCATGGAGCACGATAAGGGCTTTATCGCCGCACTCGATCAGAGCGGCGGCTCGACGCCAAAGGCTCTGAAGGCATACGGCATCGACGAGAGCGCCTACCACGGCGACGAGGAGATGTTTACGCGAGTTCACGAGATGCGCACGCGCATCATCAAGAGTCCCGCATTCGACAAGAGCAAGATCCTTGCCGCCATTCTCTTTGAGAACACGATGGACCGCAAGATCGACGGACTCTACACGGCCGACTATCTCTGGGAGAAGAAGGGCATCATCCCCATCCTGAAGGTCGACAAGGGGCTCGCGCCTGAGGCGGACGGCGTTCAGCTCATGAAGCCCATCCCGGGGCTCGGCGCACTCCTCGACCGTGCAAATGAACGTCACATATTCGGGACGAAGATGCGCTCCGTCATCAAGGAGGCAAATCCCGGCGGCATCCGCTCCATCATCGACCAACAGTTTGCGTTCGGTGAGGATATCATCGCAAAGGGGCTCGTCCCCATCCTCGAGCCTGAGGTCGATATCCACTGCCCCGATAAGGCAATGGCAGAGGATATCATGCTCGGCATCATCAAGGAGAATCTCACCAAGCTCTCCTCTGGTGCAAAGCTCATGTTCAAGTTCACCATCCCGAGCGTCGACAATCTCTACTCAGAGATCATGAAGGATCCGCACGTCGTCCGCATCGTCGCGCTCAGCGGCGGCTACTCCCAGAGCGAGGCGAATGAGAAGCTCGCACGCAATCACGGCCTCATCGCCAGCTTCTCGCGTGCACTCGCGCAGGATCTGCGCGTGAGCCAGAGCGACGCGGAGTTCAACGCCGTACTGGAAAAGGCAGTCGACGGAATTTACGCCGCGTCGATTGCCTGATAGCGTACGATCCACGACAAAATAAGCGGGACATACGGCATCCATGGGCTTTTCCGGCCAATGGATCCCGTGTGTCCTGTTTTTTCATCGTATTTCCCGTAAGCAATATTTTTTCCAACAAGTTATTAGAATATATGATATAATGATAGGAGTGTATTTCATGATCAGGCGTGCGGATGTCGCCGCACGTTCTCTAGGAGGGCTTTCCCCTTGTATCTTGAACAGATCCACAGCCCATCGGACATCAAGGGCTATACCCCCGCGCAGCGGCGTGCGCTCGCAGCGGAGATGCGCGCGGCGCTCATCACGCGAGCCAGCAGTGTCGGTGGGCATATCGGGCCAAACCTCGGCGTGATTGAGGCGACCATCGCCCTGCACACGGTGTTTGATGCGCCGACGGACAAGATCATCTACGATGTGTCGCATCAGTGCTATCCGCACAAGATGCTGACGGGGCGTGCCGCCGCCTACCTCGATCCCGCGCACTACGGCGAGGTGTCGGGCTTTACGAATACGGAGGAGAGCCCGCACGACCACTTTAACATTGGGCACACATCGACCTCGATCAGCCTCGCGACGGGGCTCGCGAAGGCACGCGATCTCGCGGGGCGCAGGGAGAATGTCGTCGCCTTCATCGGTGACGGTGCACTCTCGGGCGGCGAGGCACTTGAGGGGCTGAACGTCGCAGGCGAGATGCGATCAAACCTCATCATCGTCCTCAACGACAACGACTGGTCGATCTCCGAGAACCACGGCGGCATGTACGCTATGCTCCGCCGTCTGCGCGAGACAAATGGCACGGCAGCGGACAATCTCTTCCGCGCGATGGGCCTCGCCTACCGCTACGTCGCGGATGGAAACGATACCGAGGCACTGATCGCGGCATTCGCTGCGGTAAAGGACAGCCAAAAGCCCGTCGTCATCCACATCCACACGCAGAAGGGCAAGGGGCTCTCCTTTGCCGAGGACGATCCCGAGGGCTGGCATCGTCATGCACCGTTCCATACGGAGAGCGGCGCGGTCAAACATCCGTCTGCTCCCGATCCGTGTCTTGCTGCAACGGTCGATTTCGTCCTAGCCGAGGCAAAGCGGAATCCGAACTTTGTCTATCTCTCGGCGGGCATCGTCGGCGGCATCGGGCTCACACCTGCCGAGCGTGCGGAACTCGGTGCGCAGTACGTCGATGTGGGCATCGCCGAGGAGCATGCCGTCGCAATGGCGGCAGGCCTCGCGCGCGGCGGGGCGCGTCCCGTCTTCGGCACATACAGCACGTTCTATCAGCGTGTCTATGACCAGATGGCGCAGGACGTCTGCATCAACCGCAGCCCTGCGGTCTTTCTCGTGACGGGGGCGTCGCTCTATCGCTCGACCGATGTGACGCATCTCGGGTTCTATGACATCTCGATTTTCTCCCATGTTCCGAACCTCGTCTTTCTCGCACCGACGAGCATCGAAGAGCACCTCGCTGTCCTGCGCTGGGCCATCGCGCAGACGGAGCATCCCGTCATGATCCGCACGCCGCTCGGCGGCTATGCGGAGAGCCCCTATCCCGTCCGCGCGGACTACAGCGCGCTCCATCGCTCCATCGTCGTCACGGAGGGCGCGGAGGTCGCACTCATCGGCGTGGGGAACTTTGCCGCGCTCGCTACGGCGGCGGCAGAGGAACTCGCGCGCGACGGCATCCACGCCACCGTCGTGAACCCGCTCTACCTCTCGGGACTGGACGAGGCGCTCCTCACACGTCTCAAGGAAAAGCACCGTCTCATCGTCACCGTCGAGGACGGCATCCTGGACGGCGGTTTTGGGGAAAAGGTCGCGGCGTTCTATGGGGTGGACAGGGACGTCGAGGTGAAGAGCTACGGCCTGCCGAAGGCCTTCTTCAACCGCTACGACCCAGCCGCTCTCGCACGCGCGCATCATCTCACCGGCCCGCAGATCACGGCGGACGTGCGCGTGAGGCTAAGATCTTGATTCTGCCGCTGTTTGTGGTATAATAAGGGTACGCAGAAATGACGTACATCCATCTGCACAGAAAAAGCCCCCGCAATTGCCGTTGCGGGGGCTCTCTTATTTGACACGAGGAAAGAGTTCAAGAAACCTCAGGCTGATTGCCGTTACTCTCCGTCCAGCCATTTGCAGACATAGTGGGTGACTATGCCCGCCATAACGGAAAGTAAAATGACGTACACTGCTCCATCAGCACACCTCCTTTCGGTGCCGGTATTGGAGGCGGCAACGTATTCAGTATAGCACGGTGGCGAACATAGTGTCTATCCTATCCTAGTGCAAAAAATTCGCTTGCATTTTCCTCCCGCGCGGGTTATAATAGCCCTTGTCAGTCATGGGGACGTAGCTCAGCTGGGAGAGCACCAGGTTCGCAATCTGGGGGTCGAGAGTTCAATCCTCTTCGTCTCCACCATCTCGATGACAAAGAGGTATCCACATGGATACCTCCTTTTTGTACAAGGAGTAAAAATATGTTCCGACCGATGCGCCGCAAACGCCAAGAGCTCACAAAGGAAATGACCGAGGAAATCCTGCACCGCAATACAGCGGGCATTCTCGCCCTCGCGGGTGATGAGGAGTTCCCGTACGCCGTCCCCATCAGCTACGTCTACGACGGCACGCACATCTACTTTCACACGGCGGTAACGGGACACAAGGTCGATGCCCTCCAGCAGAACCCAAATGTCTCCTTCGCCGTCATCGACCGCGATGAGATCATCCCCGAAAAATACACCACGGCATACCGCAGTGTTGTCGTGTTTGGACGCATCCGCATCGTCGAGGATGATGCGGAAAAGCGGGCGACCGCGCGCAAGCTCGCCCTCAAATATGCTCCGCACAACACGGAGGAGCAGCATACGCGCGAAATCGACGGCGCATGGAAACGATTCCACATGCTCGAAATGACCATCGTCCATATCACGGGCAAACAGGGCAAGGAGCTCGTCGGAAAAGAATAACGGACAGCAAAAAGAGCAGCCGCACAACGGCTGCTCTTTTTCTATGAGAAACTTTATCCCTCGACGTTCAGCACGATGAGCTTTTCCTCCGTCAGCTCGCGGATGGCATAGGCGGGACCCTCGCGGCCGACGCCGCTGTCCTTGACGCCGCCGTAGGGCATGTTGTCCATGCGGAAGGTCGCACCGTCGCCGATGATGACGCCGCCGACCTCGAGGTTCTCGGCGCAGTAGTTCGCGACGGCGAGCGAGCGCGTAAAGACACCCGCCTGCAGGCCGTAGCGCGTGTCGTTCGCCATGCGTACGGCCTCCTCGATCGTGTCGTAGGGGATGATGCTGAACACAGGGGCAAATGTCTCCTCGGAGACGACCTTCATCCCTGGGGTGACATCCGTGAGCACGGTTGGCGCATAGAACGCACCGCGCCGTGTGCCGCCCGTGAGGACGCGTGCACCTGCCGCCTCCGCCTCGCGCACCCATGCCTCGATGCGCTCCGCCTCGCGCACAGAGATCATCGGGCCGATCTGCGTGTGCACGTCCATGAGGTCGCCGCTGCGGAAATCCTCCGCCGCCGTGACCGCCGCGCGGCAGAACGCCTCATAGATGCTGCGTGCGACATAGACGCGCTGGCAGGAGATACAGACCTGCCCCGCGTTGACGAACGCATGCCGCGCGCAGTGCTCCGCAACCCATGCCACATCGTCAACATCCTCGTGGACGATGTTCGCCGAGTTCGAGCCGAGTTCGAGCGAGATGCGGCGAAACCCGACCGCCTCGTGGAGCACCTTGCCGACGGGGACGCTCCCTGTAAAGGAAAACATGCGGATACGCTCGTCCGCCGTGAGCAGCCGTCCGACCGCACTGCCCGCGCCGTAGACGAGGTTGAGGCAGCCCGCAGGCAGTCCCGCCTTGACAAATACGTCACAGAGGAGCGACGCCGTGAGGGGCGTTGCCGAGGCAGGCTTGCAGACAACCGTATTGCCCGCCGCGAGTGCCGGACCGATCTTGTGCGCGGCGAGATTGACAGGGAAGTTGAACGGCGTGATGGCACAGACCACGCCGAGCGGACGGCGAATGGTGAACGCCATCCGATTGCCGCAGCCGGGCGCCCCCGCGAGCGGCACCGTCTGCCCGCGCAGACGCTTTGCCTCCTCGGCAGAGAGGATAAGGGTCTGATAGGAGCGGTCGATCTCACCGCGTGCGTCGCGGATGGGCTTGCCCGCCTCGGCCGAGAGTGCCTCTGCGAACTCCTCACGCCGTTCGCGCATGAGATTTGCCGCGCGCATGATGATCTCGTAGCGTTCGTACGGGCTGAGCTCCACCGTGTGGAAGGCGCGCTCCGCCGCATCCACCGCCGCGCGCACCTCCTTTTCCCCTGCCGTGCAGATCTCCGCAATCACCTCGCCGGTCGCCTTGTGATAGACGGGGAGCGCCCCCTCGCCTGCGACACGTACACCGTCAATGAGCATCTCGACCGTCTTCATTTCATCGTCCTCCCTCCGCAGACGGCACAGGAACCGCGCCGCCCCGCAGAAAATCGTCCAGAAGGTTCATCATCCGCGCTTTCGATAGACCCCCGCGCGGCTCATGTCAGCTGTTTTTCATTATAGACACGCCTCTTCCAAAAATCAAGAAATCATGCATCCGCAGATTTTTACCAACATATAATCCCCTCCTTATGCCGTTCCCCATTACTTTTGCTACACTATCATCCGTCAGCAATCAACAGAAGAACAAATGGAGGAACCATGATGAAGAAAACTCTGCGCGCTGCGGCGCTTACCGCGGCGATGACGACGATGCTTTCCGGCGCGGCATTTGCGATGGCAACCGTCACGGACGGACAGGAGACCAGCGACGGTGCGACGCTCACCTATCCCGTCGTAAAGGCCGATGCGCCTGAGGCACAGCAGCGCATCAATACGGTGATCGAGGACGATGTGAAGGCATTCATGCAGGAGATTGACGCCGCACGCGTTGCGGGCAAGCCGCCTGCGGCAAAGATGAGCTACGAGATCACAAAGAGCAGCGATGAACTGCTCAGCCTGAAGACGAACCAACTCATATCCGAGGAGGGAGCGGCACATCCGATGTCCTATGCTCACGGCTATATCTTCCGTCTGTCCGACGGCAAGGCACTCACCCTCGCCGACGTGCAGCAGCTGCCGGATCGAAAGAAACAGGCCGAACGCTACACGCTGGAGTCACTGAACAAGCGCCTCGCTGAGCTGAAAAACGGCGCGGCCAAGGACTTCAAAAAGCTCGAAACCGCGCCCAAGGACATCTATATGGATGCCAACGGACACATCCATGTACTCATTCAGCGCTATGAGGCGGCTTCCTACGCAGCGGGCATCCTCGACATCGATCTCGACGCATAACATCAACATTGCCCCAGCCTCCCCTTCCCGTCTGCACCCACGCGGTGCAGGCGTTTTTTTGTGCGCCGGAATGCCTTTAATCTGCAAGAACATATCTATTCTATGCACTGCGACATATTTTCGTTGACAGCGATTATGAAATCACTTATTCTATGAACATGAATATCATTCGCTTCAAAGTGCTGCACAGTGTACTCACAGAAGGGGAAACGTCTTGCCGATCCGACAACTGTTCACATCACCGCCCGTACTCGCCGCACTGCTCGCCCTCATCGCTGTCTGTGCGGTATCGGCGGGCAGCGTCTCAGTCCCTGCGGGCGATACGCTTGCCATCATCACGGCGAAACTGACGGGCAATGTCCCCGCCGTCGATCCCGCTGTCACGGACATCATCTGGTCGCTGCGCGTGCCGCGCGTCCTGCTCGCGATGACCGCAGGGGCGGGACTTGCGCTCGCAGGTGTCGTCATGCAGGCGAGCGTACAGAACCCGCTCGCAGAGCCGTTCATCCTCGGCATCGCCTCTGGCGCATCCGTCGGCGCAACGCTCGCGATCCTTATCGGCTCGGCGGCGATCCCGTTCGGTGTGCCGGGCTGCGCCTTTGTCGGCGCGATCCTCGCGACACTCGCCGTGCTCCTGCTCGCGGGGATTCACCAACGCGTCTCAACGGTGAAGCTCGTACTCGCAGGCGCGGCGATCAGCGCACTGTGCACTGCGGCAACGAACTTCATCGTCTACATGGCGGCGGACGCGGAGGGTATGCAGTCGGCTGCATTCTGGACGATGGGCTCTCTTGCGGATGCGAAATGGCACAGCCTCTTCCTCCCCGTCCTCGTCGTCACTGCACTCGCCGTCTACTTCCTCTCACAGATGCGCACGCTCGACGTGCTGCTGCTCGGCGAAGATCTCGCGATCACGCTCGGCATCGACGCGAGCGCGAAGCGCCGCCTCTACATGGGACTCCTCGCGCTGCTGACAGGCGTCCTCGTCGCGACCTGCGGCATCATCGGCTTCGTTGGGCTCGTTGTGCCGCATCTCGTGCGCTCGTTTACGGGCGCCTCACATCGTCGTCTGCTGCCGGCGGCGCTCCTCGTCGGGGCGATCTTTCTCGTCATCGCCGATCTCCTTGCCCGCACGCTGCTGCCCGCGGGCGATCTGCCGATCGGCATCATCACGGCGCTCATCGGCGCGCCGCTCTTCATGAAGCTGCTCTTCGGCAGCAGCGGGAATTTCGGAGGTTCGCGATGAAGGAGATCCGTATTGAGAACCTGCATTTCCGCATTGGTGCAAAAGAAATCCTCCACGGCATCACCGCGGACCTCCCCGCCGACCGCTTCGTCGCGCTGCTCGGTCCGAACGGCTGCGGCAAGTCCACTCTGCTGAAACATCTCTACCGCGTCCACCGGGTGCAGGAAGGACAGATCCTGATGGACGGCACGCCCATCGCTGAGATTCCGCTGCGTGCGGCGGCACAGGAGATCGGTGTCATGGGGCAGTTCCACAGTGTTGATTTCGACTTCACGGTCGAAGAGATCGCCCTCATGGGACGTGCCCCCTATAAGGAGAGCTTTGAGGACGACACGGCGGCAGACCGTGCGCTCGTCCGCGCCGCACTCGAACGCGTCGGTATGGCGGACGCTGCCAAGCGCAGTTTCAACGAGCTCTCGGGTGGTGAGCAGCAGCGCGTCATGCTCGCACGCTGCCTCGTGCAGGAGCCGCGGCTCCTCATCCTCGACGAGCCGACGAATCATCTCGACATCAAGTACCAGCTGCATATCCTGGCGCTGGTCAAGGGGCTTGGCATCGGCGTAATCGCGGCGCTGCACGATCTCAACCTTGCGGCGATGTACGCCGACCTCCTCGTCGTCATGAAGAATGGGCGCATCGAGCACATCGGTACGCCGCAGGAAATCATCACGGAGAACATGCTCGAGAGCGTCTACGGTGTACGCGCAAACGTTGCGTACGACGCAGCGGGACTGCCGCTCGTCGACTACCGCACGGAGCAGCTGCCATGAGGCTCGCACAGGCAAGCGGCAGGATGCTCCGCCGTATCACCAACATGCTGGGCCTCCTCCCCCTCCTTGTGGTCGCGGCGCTGGTTCTCTGGCTTTCTCTCACCGACGGGCGCGGAACGCAGGCGATGGCAACACCTGCCGACGGAATTTCCTATACGACAGCGGACAGTGAGGGGCGCCCTGCGGCGTTCACTCTTTCCCATACGCCCGCACGTGTGCTCATCTCCTATCCTGGCGCAACCGAGCTCCTGATCGACCTCGGTCTCTCGGATCGTATCATCGGTACGATCGCGCCCTATGGCGCGGAGCCGCCCGCATATGCGGACACCTATGCGTCCCTGCCGATTCTCGCTGCACCCTATGTGCCAAGCCGCGAGGAGGTCATCAGGCTCCGTCCCGATCTCATCATCGGCTGGTCGCACCACTTCACGCCCGAGGCTCTCGGCGATGTGTATTCGTACTTTGATCGCGGCGTCGGCGCATACATTGTACCTGCCACCATACGCAGAGGAGCGCCGACGCTCGAAGAGACAGTCTACCCGTTTATCAGCGACATGGGGCATATCTTCGGCACAGAGGAACGTGCTGCGGACTATATCGATGCGTTAAAAACACGCGCCGCCGCCGTCGAAGACCGCACCGCTGCGCGCGGCAGACGCATCTCCGCGATGATCCTGCAGTCACATGGAAACAGCCTTTACAGTATGTACGGTCCCGCCTACATCATCGACGACATCGCGCGCAAAGCAGGCGCGGACAACATCGTCACACGGCAGATGCGCGCCGTTGGTCCCGAGCGTGTGCTTGGCTTTGCCCCCGAGGTCATCATCTATGTGAATCCGAAGGATCGCACGGAGGAGGAGGCACGCGCGGAACTGCGAGGCGATTCAAACCTCCAAAATATGAAAGCCGTACGGGAAAATCGCATCATCATCGTGAATTTCTCCGACGTGAACAATGGAAACGGGCGCTGTATCACGGCGCTTGAGGATATAGCTGAGGGACTGGATGCCCTCATGGATGAAAAGAAAGGGTAATGGGATGAAGAAAAGGATTTTGAGCGGACTCGTCGCGACTGCACTGACCGTCGGAACGGGCTATGCTCTCCCTGTGAGCGCCGCAGAGGCAGCAGACGACAGCACGCAGACCTATGAGACCGAGGCGATCGTGGTCACGGCAAGCCGCAGCGATACCGCGATCAGCGATGTGCCGGCGGATGTCACGCTAATCTCGGGGGAGCAGATCGAGCGCGGCAACTATAAAAGCGTCTCCGACGCACTGAAGGGCGCGAACATCAACGTCGTACAGAAGGGCTTTGCCGCCTACCCCGTCATCAACGGCGACTCGCGCGTCCTCGTCATGGTCGACGGCAAGAAGGTCAACTGGGATCACCTCGTCGTCAGTGGGGACACGAATGCCGTCAACGTCGATCAGGTGGCAATCGGTGATGTGGAGCGCATCGAGATCGTGCGTGGGCCAAACTCCTCGCTCTACGGTGAGCGCGCCGTCTCGGGCGTCATCAACATCATCACGAAACGCCCGACGGCAGGAAAGCCCTCCGGATCCGTCAACATGCAGCTCGGCTCATGGGGCGAGAAGCGCGCGAGCGTCAATGCCAGCGGCGGCGATGGGAAGAACAGCATCAAGGTCGGCGTGTCGCATGAGCGTCGCGGCGATTTCCAGTACAAGAACGCCTATGGCGAAAAGCGCACCTTCGAGAACAGCGACATCCGCCACACGGAGTACAACGTCGGCTTTGACCGCATCCTCGGCAACGACCGTCTGCGCCTCGAATTCAGCCGCCATGAGGCGGATGACGGCTATGGGGTTCACCTCAGCAATCCGAGAACAGGCGCCTCTCAGTATCAGGGGCGCACGAACAGCGCCGATACAAGCTACGGCGCAACGTATATGTTCGGCTCAGAGAAGGAGGGCGAGGGTACGTTCCTGCGCTTCTATCGGAACGAATCCACAACAGACGGCGGCTTTAATTCACAGTACGACCACAACCTGCGCCGCAACGCCTTCGAGGGGCAGAAGCTATGGATGCTCGGCAACAAGAACATGCTGATCGGCGGCTTCCTCTGGTCGCAGGAAAAGATCCACGAAATGAGCGGCTATGTCCCGATGGATGCCTCTGCCGTGACAAAGGCACTCTTCCTTGAGGACGACTGGCAGCTCGGGCGAGGATTTTCCCTCAAGCTTGGCTCACGTCTCGAACACCACAGCGACTTTGGTACGGATGTCACATCGCACATCAGCCTCAACAAGAAGTTTGATCGAAAAACTCATGCCTATATCTCCTTCGGGCAGGCCGTCAACAATCCGACGCTCAAAATGCGCTATGCAAACACGCCCTTCTGGATTGGGAATCCCGACCTCAAGCAGGAGCGCTCGCACACCTTCACCATCGGCGCAGACAGCCAGGTCACGCGCAAATGGAACGTATCGGGCAGTCTATACTGGAGCAAGGTAAAGAATGCGCTCAACTGGGTTTTGGCAAGCCCACGTGGCTACTATCAAAACGTCGACACAGAAGATCGCCGCGGTCTCGAGCTCTCTACGCGCTATCGCGCCGACGACCGCTGGACAATCCGCGCGGCATACAGTTACGCTCATATTGACTCCACGGATGCCGCAAAGGGCTATCTCTCCACGAACACGCGCCCAAACGGCTACAATCTTGGCATCTCCTACACGCAGGGCAAGTGGGATGCGGATCTTGACCTCAACTATGTGACGGGTCGCAGCACGGAGCGCTTTACAGATGCGCGCTATCTGACCCTCGACCTCGGCGTGAACTATCACGTCACGAAGGATTTCAAGGTCTATCTGAAGGGCATGAACCTCACGGACGAGAGCTATGAATCCATCGGCGTAACGCCGTCCATATGGACACCTATGGGTGCTTACGCCATGCCGAGCCGCCACTTCATCCTCGGCGGAACGTACAACTTCTGATTTGGGATCACACACAAAAACGGAGCAGGCAATCGTCTGCTCCGTTTTTGCTTCCCTATAACGAATCTATGTGCTATAATGAATCCAGCGACTGGTGAATGTCGGTTTACTCCCTTTGTGGGGGTGATGTGCGTGACGCTTTTTGAAAAGCTGTCGCTTCTGATTGCGGCGACAACGCTCGTAGTCAACATCATATTTCTGATTACTAAGCAGCAGAAAAAAGAACCGTACGTGCGGTTCACGTCGGCTCCTCTTTCAAGAACTTAAAATTCTGCGGAGAGACCGGCGGATCCAATCACCAGTCGCCCTTTTGTATTCTCATTATATCGATTCACCAAAAAATTGTCAAGCAAGGAGGTTCACGATGACGGAGATCGAAACGCTCAGAGCGATCCTCAGTGCCAGCCGTCGTGCGGTCTTCTTCGGCGGGGCGGGCATGTCCACGGAGTCGGGGATCCCCGACTTTCGCAGTGCGGGCGGGATATACAGTGAGACGCTGCATCAGGAGTTCAGTCCCGAGCAGATGGCATCGCACAGCTTTCTCATGGCACATTCCGCTGAGTTCTTCGACTTCTATCGGCGGCGCTTCGTCTATCTCGATGCTGCGCCGAACGCGGGTCACACCGCGCTCGCAGAGCTCGAGCGGCGCGGACATCTCGCGGCGATCGTAACGCAGAACATCGACGGGCTCCATCAGGCGGCAGGCTCGCGGACGGTCTACGAGCTGCACGGCTCGATCCGACGCGCACACTGCATGGACTGCGGCGCACACTACACGCTCGACTACATCCTCCACCATCGCCCCATCCCGCACTGCAGCTGCGGCGGCATCGTCCGCCCCGACGTCGTGCTCTATGAGGAAAGTCTCGATCCCGCAACGATCGAAGGGGCTGTCGCAGCGATCCGCGCGGCGGACACGCTCATCATCGGCGGCACGTCGCTCATTGTCTATCCCGCAGCGGGACTGATCGACTACTTCCGCGGCGAACATCTCGTGCTCATCAATAAGAGCGAGACGCGTGCCGACCGCCGTGCCGAGCTCGTCATCCGCGCACCGATCGGTGATGTGCTGCATGCGGCGCTGCCCGAACCGCGCTGATCCGCCCCTGCACACAGCAATAGAGACACGAAGCGAGGTGCACCCATGTCCATCAAAACAATCTATGCGCTGACCATCTGCGCCGTACTCCTGTTCATGCCGACCGTCTCGGCAGAAATGAAGCCTGATATGGATACAGCAGAATTACGGATAGAGCAGGATACGGACTCCATATTATTAGCAACATCAGCAGAAGATGGTGCTGCGTTACGTTCTCTGCTCCGTGTAAAAGAAACAAAATTTCACCACAACGACGCTGTCCTAACGATGAATCTTCCGCAATACACGCAGCCATTCTCCTACCATCCCAGCTACACAGGACCCACTACTTTTATCAACCCTTCCTTTCAAAATGACGGTGCTCTCCTGCTGCTCGTTGTAATGGTCTCCCATTTCCTGCCATCTTCTGCAGAACGGGAAGCCACCATCGAACAGCGATTTAACGCAACAATTGCAGGCT
Organism: Selenomonas sp. oral taxon 136; assembly: GCF_001554015.1. Lineage (NCBI taxonomy): Bacteria > Bacillati > Bacillota > Negativicutes > Selenomonadales > Selenomonadaceae > Selenomonas > Selenomonas sp. oral taxon 136. Next base: position 1,362,832 of record NZ_CP014239.1, on the reverse strand, counting down.
TTAGGGACAGTGTGACAGCTCCGGAAAAGGCGCGTGTCTGGGAGGTGCGCCGTGACGAATCGCTGATACAAAGCGGCAATCCGGCACATCGGTTCAGCATGTATATGCGGAAAAACGGACGAGACGTAATCGCAGACGGACTTTTTCTCTCGGATAAAGACAATATCTGGCTCGTCCAGTTGGTCTATGACGCGCACGACAATACGATTGCCGATCACGCAGATGACCTCCTAGCCTCTGCAAAAATCAGCACCGATATAAAAGAGCCCCCTACCTCCGCCGCACATTCTGGAGCAATATCCCACCCATGATGAGCACGAGGGCGAGGAGTACCGCCCCCGTCATGCGCTCGCCGAGGGTAATGGCGGAGACGACGAGCGAGAGCAACGGCACGGCGTAGGCGAGATTCGCGACGGCGGCAGAGTTCGTTGCCTGCTGGAGCGCCATCGCCCACCAGAGATAGCCCACGGCATCGATGAAAATCCCGAGCCAGAGAAGCCCGCCCCACTGCGTCCACGAGAGCGTGACCCACTCCTCCATGATGAGCGTCACGGGCAGCGAGCACAGTGCCGTCACGCCCCACGCCACGACCATCATCACGGTCTGATCGATGTTTCGCCGCTTGTTCAGCACGCAGAACAGGCCGTAACAAAGTGCCCCAAGTATGCAGGCGGCGGCGCCGAGCATTCCATTTCCCTCGACGCTGCCTTCCCCGCCGAGCGTGAGCACCACGACCCCCGAGAACGAGAGGAGGAGGGCGGCGGCGGTGCGGACGGTGATCCGCTCCCCGAGGAGAAACGCCGCAAAGAGGACGATCATCATCGGCCAGAGGAAATTGAGGATGCACGCCTCCTGCGAGGTGAGCTGCGAAAGCCCGTAGTAGTAGAGCCCCGAGTAGAGGAAGATCCCGAGAAAGCCCAGCCCCGCCATCGCCGCATAGCCGCGCACATCATAGGCGCGGAACACGCGTCCGCCGTCACGCACGAGCTGCATGACGATGAGAAAGAGACAGCCCGCGAGACTGCTCACAAAGAGTGCCTCATACGTCGGGATCGCCGTGAGGAGGCTCTTCACCAGTGCCGCCGTCGTCGACCACATGAGGACTGCGCTGACGGCATAGAAATAGACACGCCCCTGCATCATCACTGCTCCTTTATGTACGTAATCTGTGCTTTCCTACTTCTCCCTCTGCTCCTTTCATCCCTTCTTCTATTATGACAAAATATGTGAACTTCTCACAGACAAGAAAAAAAGCTTCCGATCTCTCGGAAGCCTCTGCATTTCAAATGGAGCTGATTATAGGACTTGAACCTACGACCTGCTCATTACGAATGAGCTGCTCTACCAACTGAGCTAAATCAGCATACCGCCTCACAGGCGATAGTGGAATTATACCCGAGCCGCACGCTCCTGTCAACCCCGCAGCAAATATTTTTTTCACAGTGGGAATCATCTGCGGCTAATCCCCGTTTCACTTCACTTTAAGGATTATTTGGAACAATACGAGGTAGTTTATGGACAGCATCTCGGGGCATCTCATGCCCATCAAGGAGTGAACTGCATGATCGGACATATTCTGCGCGCCCTCTGCTGCGCGCTGTTTCTCCTCACCGTAGCGAGTACGGCACTCGCCGCCCCGCAGACCATCGAGGCGGAGGGCGTCTACACCGTCGGTGACAACGACTCGCCAAAGATCGCCCGCGACGCCGCACGGCAGGAGGCGATGCGCTCCGCGACGGAGCAGGCGGGCGTCTACGTTGAGAGCTACACGGAGACGCAGAACCTCACCCTCACCAAGGACGAGGTGCGCATGGTCGCGGGCACGGTGCTGCGCGTCCTGCATGAAGACGTAACGCCCGAGCTCGTCGGCGACGTGTGGCGTTACCGCGTGCATCTCGTCTGCGAGGTCGACACGTCCAAGGTCGATCTCGCCGCCCTCGCCCAGAACAAGGCGGAGCTGGCACGCCTCCAGAAGGAACGCGACGAGCTGAAGCGGCAGAACGACGAGCTCCTCGCACGCTACGAGCAGGCACGCGGCACAGAGAAGGCGGAGATCGGCGCACAGCTCGAGGAGAGCTACAAGCTTGGCCGCATCTTTGACGACACGGCATCCATGATCCAGCGCGGTGACGAGCAGCACGCCATCGCCGACCTCTCCCTCCTCATCGAGGATCCCGCCGTCACAGGGAATGCGCGTGCGTATGCGTTCTACCTGCGCGGGCGCGCCTACTACGAGCTCCGCAGCGACCGTCTCGCACTCAATGACTTCGACGCGGCCGACCGCACACCGCACACGAACACGCCCTACCCCATCTGGCAGCTGCACCGCTACCGCGGACAGATCTACTTTGACATGGGACGCTACGACGATGCGGCAGATGAACTGCGCACGGCGTGGGACGCCTCCGACAAGACAGACGACGAGCTCTGGATGAAACTGCGCCGTGCCGAGCACAAGGCGGAGCAGGAGGCACGCCACGCCGAGCGCGGTGACGGCGGCGCGCGGGGCGGCGTCGACTGGACGCGCGTCATCACCGAGGTCATCCGCGGCGCAATGCAGCAGGAACGTACAACAGAGTAACAGTGCACCGTAATCTTTCTTGACAGAGACTTTCATCTATCATATACTTTTTATAATGAAGGTTTTATGTAAAGGGGGATTCCCATGCTGCACCCATTTTTGCGACGCGTATGCGCTGCCCTCGCCCTCTGCATCGTGCTCACCGCGCCGGCCGTACTGCTCACGGGCTGCGGTGGACGCAGCGCGGAATCCCCCCTCCCGACGCAGCAGACGCCTGCACGCAGCATAGAGGAGCGCAGCGCGGCACTCGGCTCGTATATGGAGGCAACGACCGCCTACAACAGCACGATGCTTTCCCTGAGCCTCGCCGTCTCCACCACCGTCAGCGACCTGCGGCAGGGAAAACACCTGACGAGCATCATCCTCCCGCCGCTCTCAAAGCTCCGCCGTGAGCTCGACGCGGCGCACGCTGCGCCCGGCGGCACGGGCGTCTATCCCGACGTCGATGCGGCGACAGAGGAACTGCGCAGCACGCTGGAGGAGCTCGCCCCGCTCGCCGACCAAATGGAGAACTACTACGCCGCCGGAGCGTACACGACGGACGGCTGCGCGCAGGCAGACGAAATGACGGCAGAGTTTCTCCCGCTCTATGACCGATTCATCTCAGCCTACGACCGGCTGGATGCCGTCGTCACCGACCACTACAAGGAGATGCGGCTCGCCCAGATCGACGCGATGCACAGCGACGGCAGAGAGAACGCCGCCACCTTCCTCGAGCTGCGCACGAAGGCACGCGAGCTCGTCCGCATGCTGCGCAGCGGTGGACACGATCCGGAAGCCACCGAGGCGAAAATCCGCGAGATCAACACCCTCATCGAGAAACTCCCCGCCGGCACCGGCTACCTCGTGACCTACAAGAACGGCATCAACAGCCTCGTCGCGGCAGTCCGCGCGTATAATGCGGGACCTCCCGACCCGAACAAACTCGGCAACGTCGTCGAGGAGTTCAATCGCCTCGCCGCCACGGGCAACAACGTCGACGTCAACGCGCTCGACGCGAAAAAATAGCACTGATCACCCCCGCCCTCCTGCTTCATCGCAGGAGGGACTTTTTTGCGCTGCGCCGCACCTCCCATACACGGTCAAACAAGGTGCATCACGTCGCATAAAGTTTGACAGAAATTCTCACCCGCGTTATACTCATTGCAATACTCATCTTATATTCATATTCAGATGCTTTCAGCAAGGAGGATTTCCATGACCCATCCATCGATTCGGCGTGCCCTCTCCATCCTCACCGCGTGCAGTCTGCTCGCCGCCCCTGCCGCACTCCTCACTGGCTGCGGCAGCAGCAATAGCGACAGTGCCGCATCACAGCAGACCACGGCAAGCAACGCACCGTCGCGCGAGGCGGCGCTCAATCCCTACCTCGAGGCAACGAACGACTACAACCACAACATCGTCACCTTTGACTTTTCCATCGCCCCGTCCCTCGACAGCCTCCGCAAGGGAGAGCACAAGGAACACATCTCCCTGCCGAATTTTGAAAATCTGAAAACCGCCCTTGAGGCGGCACGTTCCGACCCGAAAGTCGCAGGTGTCTACCCCGACATCGATGCAGCGGCAGATGACCTGCTCGCCATCCTGAAGGATCTCGAGCCGCTCGCCACAAAGCTGAAGGGCTACTACTCCGCCAAGACCTACATGACCGACAACTACGCGCAGTCAGACGAGATGGTCGCACAGTTCTTCCCGCTCTATGACAAATTCGACGCCGCCTACGACAAATTCGACGCCGTCGTCACTGACCGCTACAAGGAACTCCGCCTCGCCCAGATCGATGCTCTGCGCAGCGAGGGCAAGGAGAACGCAGCCTCCTTCCTCGAGCTGAACGGCAAGACACGAGAACTCGTCGAGATGATCAGCGGCGAGCAGGTCGACAAGAACGCCGCCGAGGCGAAGATCGGCGAAATCAGCGCCCTCCTCGAAAAGCTCCCATCCGGCACCGGCTTCCTCGCCTCCTACAAGAGCAAAGTCAACAGCTTCATTGGTCAGGTGCGTGAGTACACCTCCGGAAGCCCCGACCCGAAGAAGTTCAACAACGTCATCGAGGAGTTTAACCGCCTCTCCTCCACCAGCAGCAACGTCGACATCAACGAACTCGACGGAAAGAAGAAGTAAAGGAAATACTTCCGAAACACGGATCCCGCACAGATGCTCTGCGGGGGATTTTCAACAGGAACGAGACGTGACACCATGACCAAAGCAGCAGACCAGGAGTATATAACAACCGCCATCGGCAAGAAATACCGCGTGGAGAAATCATCGGACTTTGAGTACGCAACCACCGCCATCGGCGAGGAATGCTTCCTCTTCGGCGTGGACGTATTTGCCCACGAATGGACGGACACACGCAAATGCATCCGTGTCCATGATCCGCTCTACGGGCAGCCCTACACCATGAACGTATACGAAATCACCGTGGACGGCAGCGTTCACCGCTTCGCCGCCGGTGAATTCTCCAACAACGTGTGGGGCTTCTGGCTGCCAAAGGACCGCGCCCGCCCGAACGGACATGACAGCGCACGCATCCCGCCGGATGAGTGCAACGCGCCGCACACAAAGGGGCAAGAGGGAAGATCGTCATGAGATAAACACGATATACGACACAGCAAATACGAACCAGTAAAAAAGCACCTACCATAACAGTAGGTGCCGACATTCAGTTTTGTGATGGGTCGCCCTGTCCCCTCATTTCAGGACGGGGACAAGGGCACGCATACGCAGACATACAAGACCTCCACAATGAATGCCTCCCATCACGCGCACGAGCGCATCAAAGAAAACGGCCGTCCGCACAACTCGCGAGAGGCTCCACTATTGTTGGCGGCACAGCCATTATGCATCACTGCAAAAACGAGTAGGGAAAGTGGAGCTGACCCTTGCTCATCCATTCTTTGACATGCTCAGAATAACATAATTCACACATCCGAGCAACAGCATTCCTCTCCCAGCATAGACGGATGCGGGCGATCTTTCCCACGTCGAATTGCACAATCAACTGCCTCGATGGGGCATTCACGCCATCCATCTTCTCGCTGATTCCTGCACCTATACGCCGAGCCCAAAGACCACCTCTGCACATTATTGTACAGAGGTGGTTTCACATTTTATATACGATCCATCAACTCGCTGCCCAAGGTTTCTTGTTCTAATTCAGCCTTTCACATATTGTACCGATGTGCAGGCATGAATAAAACTCTCTGCCATCTCGGTTCCCCTTATTTCATCGGCATTTTCTTATCATCCATGTTTGTCTAAGAGTAGGCGCGAAGCATCTCATCCATCATGTCAAAGGTCAGCGCAGGCTGCTCATACTTTTCCAGTGTATAGTTCCCCCACCCGTTCTCGAACTGCTGGAGGAATCTCGTGAACCCAACTGGTCCCAGTGCAGCAGCCAGCACCTGCAGCCCCGCTGCCCTCACATCTCCGGGGTTGTTCACATTAATATCCATCATCTTCAATCACCTCTGCCAAGTAGGATACAGGATTCATCACACGCATACGGAGCACCGTATTTCGGCAAGCACGAATCAACTTTGCATCTGTTATCAGGAACACATCAGCACGTCCGAACTCTGCCCTTGTGAACAAATAAGAAGTCTAGGGAATCGCTGATAGAATGAAGGCCGTCAGATTGGCGTAGATTTTTTCGTCCGATTGAGGATGTAAACCAGACGCATAGCCAAAGCTCTGTGGAGGATTTTCCGACGAAGTATGGGCAAAAAAGATGCGCCAAGATGGTATTGCTGAATTTATCCGTACTTCCCTAGCCCATAGATGAAAAAGACGCAGCAAAACCTTCCTTTGGAGAGCTTCTTATCCATTCAACCCACCGAGGGACCAAACCTCAGTTTTTTTGTGCGACGTTCAAAAATCTCTAACAACGACCGATACGATCTATTTCCGTATCTGATAATAACGCAACAACTCACGCACCTCTGCGCTGTGCACCCGAGAGATAATATCCTCCGAAAAATTGTTTGCCGCAATGAGCGCACGGGCTTCTTCCCGCAGTGCCCCGTCCAGCGCAAGAAATGCCGCACGCCACTCCTTCGTCAAATTCTCTTTGAACTTCATCCGCTCGATGATGAACGTCTCCGGCATCCAGAGTATATCAAAGAATCCGTCGATATCCTGTCCGAACGCCTCTGAAAAAAACGACTTGCCTCGTCCGATCTTTCCCTTCGTCGCGTTCAGAACTGCCTGCACCGCACGGATGAACTTGCGGTTCCAATGTACCCCAATAAAGTCCCGATTGCGGAAATACTTCGGGTCACGAATCGGGTGATACTTCATCGGAAACGAATAGATTGCTACACCCAGTTCGTCACAAAGATCCACGTTGATCTTCACACGCAGATATAGCTCCTCGGGATGATCCTCGTAGTTGTAGAGCAAATAGTTCGATAGGTGGTCGATGCCCGCCGCCGCCATCCGAATCGCACGGACATAGACATCCTTTGCATCGTAGTGGTCAAAGGCAATGCGAAGAGGACTGATCGCCGTCTCCGCGAGTTTTTCCATTTTCTCGGGTGTCACGAGCCGCGCATCAAGCCCCTGGTTAAAATCCAACGCACGCTTGCGCTTTCCCTGTTTGAAATATTTTTCATAGAGCGGACGTGCAACAGCATCAAATGTGAGCGCATTCTCCCGCTCTGCCGAAGGGAGATAGAGCAGTCCTGCACGCTCGCGTGCGAGGTAAAAAGCACCCGCTTCTGCCTCGTTCAGCCGCCCCGCGATCACCTCATAAAGAGCAAGCAACTTTTTGAGATACCCACGCACATTATGCCCGCGCTGCAGGTTGGAAATCGCGACCTCGTACGGACTGGACGGCACATAGGTCGCCCCCTTTTGAAACCCCTGCGCCTTAATCTCCTCGATGATGTCAAAAAAACGTGAGGATGCAAAGACGTTGTTGTCCATAAGCAAGAGATCCCGCTGCGCACCGAACTGCTCTTCGATTGTGCGAAGCTGCCCGCCGATGCTGAGATATTCCTTATAGTGCGGTTCGAGTGTCTTAACTGCACAAAACGGACAGTTACGAATACAGCCGCGCGTCATGTATCCAAAGTAGGCATCATGTGCGGGGTAAGTGTAGTCAATCTCCTCTAAGATAGAGTAATCGAGCGGCATTGCATCGATGATGGCGGCATCGTCCGTATCAATCATATGGGGACGATCCAGAAGTCCTGTGATCGGTTTGATCCCTGTCTCCGCTTCAATGTGCTCAGGCAGAATGGTCGCTGCAATTCCTCCGACAAGCAGTCGTCCATCGTCCGTTAGGAAGCTCTTGGCATCGTTGATCGTATCAATGGTCTTTGCCCAGTAGAACGTAAAGAGCGTCGTCACTGCCACAAGGTCGAACTGAGGATAGTCCCGCCGCTTATGCCGCAGGTAGTAGGCATGTGCCAGTTCCTGTGCCGCGAGATCGTCCGACAGCTCCCGCACATCCTCCAAAATTGATATTGTTCCACGCCGCACATAGCGTTTGAGGGCATCAAAGTGTCGAGCGAGATCTGGATTATTCAGTTCGTGATAGAGTTCTTCGGCGAGCAACTGCGCAGCAAAATCCCGCAGATCTCCCTTGAAGAAACGCACATCATCACCGCGTCTGCGGAAATAGGTCGCCAGCTTCATAAGGGGCATCGGCGGGTATTTGTTCTTATAATCCGGCTCGAGGAGGAGAACCTTGCGGCTCACCGCAGGGCGTCCTCGATTGCTGTAATCACACGCTCGGCGGCAGCGGGGTCGTCCACGAGCGTTTTTGTAACAATACGATATATTTTATCGACCATTTTCTTTTCCTTTTTGCTTAGTTTTGAGAGATTGTCCGTACGACGCACATTGTCGTCTTGTGTCTTCTTCGGACACTGAGCCTTCTCCTTCGGTGCAGACAGCTTCGGCTGTTGTTTCCGCTCCTCTTTGTGCGCATTCAGTCGAGCGGTTGCGATACGTGCAAGCCCTGCGTCAAAATCCGAAGCACCTTCCTGCGTCCCCATCTCTGCGAGGAGCTTCAATTTTTGTTCCGCACTCTTCGCGGCTTTTTCCAAGGTTTTGAGACTATCCTCCGCTTTTTGCCGTGCCTCTGCATCTAAGAAGTGATTTTCCTCGGACTTTTTCTCGAACTCATCTTTTTCCTTTTCGTGCTTGCGGATGTCACTCAGATAGGTGTTCATTTCAGAACCTGAGCGACAGAGCTTTCCAATCTCTTTCGCGACCTCACGAAAAGTCGCCTCGAGCTGCGTGAGTTGTGGGTCGGCATTAAAGTAGTCCCTGCGTGCATTCGGGCGCAGTCCCGCCGACGGCAGGACGTGCAGCTCGCCCAGCACATAGCCGGCAAAGCGAGCTTCGGGATAAAACGGACGCAGGGTATCTTCATCGCCAATCTGGATATTTCCGACACGTACACGAATGCCGGCAAGTGCGCGATCTTTTCCCGCAAGAGCACCGTAGAATCCCGTACGTGCGTACCAGAGCCATGCAAGAACCGTACCATCTGCACCTTTCAGCTCCTTGAACGTGAGATCCTGTATAGCGTCCTGCTTGCCTTCTTTGTAGTGATAATTCGTCCGATACGCCTTGAAAATTGGCTGCGAATTTAATACAATACGGTATTCATCCAGCGGAAAACCATTCTTTGCGGCATACCCTGTAATCAAACCACTCTGATAAAAGCTGTTCTCATATGCTGCCGGTGCGACAAAGGAGAGATAGCTCCGAATCCGATCCTTGTCGAGCAGGGCATCCGCCTCATGCTTCACATTGTAAAGTTCCACGCGAAAGAAATGCGCAGCATCCTTCTTTTTCGCATCCTCCGCAGAGAAGGAAAACGCCGCGTCAAGCACTTCGGCGGCGGTGTGTCCCTTTTCATTCACCATCGCACAGAAGCGGACCGCATCACATTCCAGACGGGAGACAACCGATTCCCCCGCCGCCCGTGTCGTAAAGGCAAGCCCTGCGAGGCGGCCAATGCCTCGAAAGCCCTTGTCCTTGTTCGCTTCCTTAGACGAGTTGGCAATATCTCCAACTGTACGGCGAAACTTCGCCGCAGGGACGCCTGCACCGTTGTCCTCAATGGCTACATAACGTCTGTCGCAGTCAACAAACAAATGCACACTGCCCTGCCTCTGCTCCTCATACAGACCTTCACGCACTGCCTGATCGATGGCATCACACGCATTCTGAATGTATTCGCGATAGATAATGATGGGATCTTTATACATCCCCGTCGTCAGCGTTTCGAGTATACTCGCGCCAAAGACAGCCCCCGGCTGTGCCATCGTCCTCACCCCTTAAATTGCTTGTAAACCGGCTTTGGGAATTGGATCTTCAGCAGAGAGCGGAACATCGGGTTCTGGATGAGGTAGTCCCCCTGCGCAAGACGCGTGAGCATATTCTTGTAGACGGGCGGGAGGCTCTTGTAATCCTTCGTCTCCGTCTCGATCGTATTCGTCCGCCCGTATGCGTGCGTCGAGCAGTTGCCCGTCACGCGCGGATGAATATTCGAACGGAACTGCTCCGCACCAAAGAGGACGACGCCGAGCGAACGCCCGCGCTCCGTAACATCGAGGATTTCGCGCAGGATTGCCGAGGATTTTGGCGTATCCTTCGATGCGTATTTGTTCAGCTCATCGATAAAAACCACAATGCGCGTGGGCGGCTTATGCCCGTCAAGCTCATCGTCATACTCACCCAACTTCAAGTTATAGATGGCGCGAATTGCATCGCCAAATACAAACGCCTGCTTATCTTCAGACAACTTCGCAATATCGATCACATAAACATCATTCTTCTGTATACGGCGAATCTCATCCGTCAGTCGACATTCGCCGTGTTCAGCAACGGCACGGTTTGCAAACATATCGTCATTACGAATTGCCTTGTTGATGATGCGCTTGAACTTGCGCCAGCTCAGGACGGAGATTTCATTTGATTTCTTCTTGTCGTCCTTTGTGTTTTTCTGCGACAGTTCATCGACCTTCTCCCGAAAGGCATCCCATGTAGACAGTCCCGAAAAGTCCGCATCCGTCGCATCGATGATCTTGTTAATGATGGCATCCATCGTCTGCTGTGGGTCGTCAATATCGGAAAAGAGCATTTCAACGCTCTCCTTGTCGTCCGCATACGTGTATTTGAACTTCTTGAGAATGCCTTCGCGTTCGTATTCCGTCTGCTCCGTTTTCCCGAGATAGGTACTCTGCCGCGACTTGCCCTGCTGCGCATAGGGAATATAGTATCTGACCTGCTCAAACGGCTTTCCTGTAAGCCCCATCGCACGATACTCTGCCATCACACGAGCACGCTCTGCCGCGGGGTCATTCTCCTCACTGAAATCATTTTCCTCGTGAATGGCAAGCAGATCCTTCCCCTTCACATTGAAGATAACGTAAGCGACGGATTCCTCCTCTTCTTTCATATACCGCTCCTGCGCCGCTTTCATAAGGAACATGGCGTAGGGTCTTTGCCGCAAGCCCCGAGATGCCCGAGATATTGAGATGAGCCCCCTCCGGCCCGAGCAGAAATTTGGCGTTCAGTGGAACACTCAGCGAGATTTCTGATGCCGTGTCCGCATACATCTTGACCGCGCCACAGACAAGCGGATTCTTCACATCCCCCAATCCGAGTGCTGTCGTGATCTCCTCCACACTCGCACGGCATACCTTTGCACCGCTGTGCACAGGTGTATAAATCCCCTTGCTATTGTAGGATACCGCCGCTTCAACGTAGTTCATGCCAAGCCGCGCCGTATTGCCCTCCACATCGACATCGCCAAAATCGCTCGAGATAAAACTCGTGAGAAAACTCTGCGCATCCGTGATATGCGAGATGTTCTGAATAACACCATAGGAAAACGAGCCTTCGATATGCTCCACCTTCACGATGTCGAACGCGTGAAGTTTCTCGTTCTCACTCGTCCAAAAGGTAAATGTGTCCATCGTCGTAGGGCGTTTCTCCGTTGCAATCACGCGTCCGATCAAGTTGTCTGCCATTATGTCACCTCAAAACATCTGTAAAAAACTCTCATTCGGAATATACCGTGCCTTGACGAATTGTTCCGTCAGATAAATCGGATAGAGATGATTTGCCCAGCGCAGATCCGAGCCGTAGCAGACAGGATTTCGCTCATTCAGAATTCGCGCGCTCAGATCGTCGATACGCTCCGTGTCCATCCCTTTTTCAAATTCATCACCGACCAGTACCTTCTCCACCTTGACAGCGCCGTCAAAGATGGAGCGCGTCCGTTCCGCCTCGCGCAGACGGAGATACCATACGGCATAGCGAACCTCGTCCCACTTATACATGGCAGCAGGCGTACGATGACAAAAGGGGAGTTCCGCAATAAAGCCCGGATTCGGCTTGCCATTTTGATCCTTGCAGACCTCGGGATTAAAATTCTTTGACACGCCGAGCACCCACTCGTACTGCTCCTGATGGAGCATCTCTGCCGTCACGCCTGCAGCATCCCCACGCTTTAGTCCACGATATTCGAGCGAGCCGTCCTTGATGAGATAGTGATCCTGATCGAGCAGGTGCTCCTTCACAAGATTTCGTACCATCTCCTGCTCGAGCCAAATCATACGATCCTGAATCTTTGCCGTGCCTCGACTCTCATAGAAATTCCGCCCAATCTGCTTCCATTCGTCACTTGGTTTCGATGTATCATAAAAAAAGACATGCCCGAAATGGATGCCGCGCCGCCGAACCGCCTCAACCTCATTGAGCTTTTGCACGAGCGCACTCGAAAAGCCCGTCCGTCTATCCGCATCAGCAAGGTCGGGCAGGGCAAGAACACACTCAAAGGAAAAGCGATGTTTCTTCATCGTGCGGTCATGGCGTTTACAGCACCCTACGCCGATCTGTCCCGCAAGCACTGGATAGACCGAAATACGCTTATTTTGAGAAAATGCAATATCATCAACCTTATAGACATGACGCGAGCCGTCCAGAAAGTAAACAAGGCTATCCGCCACGTCATACTGCTTGAGCTGATTACACCGTTCCTTGAGTGAGCGATACCCCTTTTGTGCATCCGTCTCGCCGGACTGCTCCCATGTCGCGTCATCCCGCCCATAGTCGATGGTCGGACGTTCCGTCGTATCAAGGCTGTGCCGCTGTCCCGGAAACATCCGCTTTGCCCCCGTCTCTTTGATGAGAACATCTTTGATCCGCAATGACACAAACTCACCTCGTTTTTATTTATATTTTCATTGATTTAGTATCCTATTTATGCCGTCTTTTTCCCTTCATATAAAGTAGATTTTTCTATACCAGTCATCCCCAACATATTTCCGTTCTTCAACAAAACGGAAATACAGCCCTGATAAAACTCTGCATTTCGGCAGCCGGCAGGTCGTTTTCTATAGAACTCACTTCATAAATATGCTATCATAAAAGAAACGAACAAAAGGAGGTGGTGCGAATGGCAACCGTCACGGTACTGATTCATGCACCTGTGATCGACTGGATCATGCAGAACATCCACGAAGATCAGGTCGCTCCTGATGCGCTCGACCAGCTGAACGCATGGAAGACCGGCGAGAAGCAGCCTACGCTGAAACAGCTGGAAGCGATGAGCAGGAAGACGCGTATCCCATTCGGCTATTTCCTTTTACAGACACCGCCTGACGAAAACATTGCGCTTGCCGAATACCGCACTATTGGGAGTAAAAGACGTCAAAAGCCAAGTCGCGAGCTCATCGATATCCTCGATCAGATGACGGCGATTCAGGACTGGATGCGAAACGAGCTCAGACAGGAACAGTCGGACGCTCTTCCCTTCGTCGGGTGTTGCAGTCTCCACGATTCTGCAACCGAGATTGCGCAACGGATACGGGATGCCCTTGCACTCAAAACAAACTGGTACAGAGAAGGAAAAAATGCGGAAGATAATTTCAATCACCTCCGCAGCACACTCGCACAGCATGGGCTTCTCATCTTTACGGGGGGAAAGGTCGGAGCAAATACACATCGTCCACTCGATGTGAAGGAGTTTCGTGCCTTTACGCTCGTCGATGCATACGCGCCGCTCATCTTTATAAACACAACAGACACAGCAAACGGACGCCTCTTCTCCCTCCTGCACGAAACGGTTCATGTATGGCTCGGCAAAAACAGCCTCTTCAACAATCCAGAATGGTCGAATGAGCACGTGAGTCTGCTCGAACAGAAGTGCAATGCCGTTGCAGCAGAATTGCTCGTCCCTGCAGCAGATTTTTCCGAGATATGGGAATCGTCCATTCCTGTTGAAGATATGATAGAACGGGCCGCACGTCATTTCCGATGCAGTGAATCCGTAATTCTGCGGCGCGCCTATGAGATGAAAAGAATACCACGGGATGTATATGCGCGTATGCTAGCTCTGCAAAAGGAGCGCTGGGAGCATGCAAAGGCACAAAAAAAGAAAAGCAGCGGCGGAGATTTCTACAACACTCTGCTCTTGAACCTTGATCATCGTTTCCTCGCCGCCCTTGAACGGAGTGTAATTCAGGGAAACACACAGGATACCGATGCCTACCGGCTGACAGCAACCAATCGCAAGACCTACAGAGAAACGCTTGAGCGGATGGGAGGCGTCTGAGTTGAGCAAAAAAATACCTCATCGATGCCAATAGCCTGATACGCCCTGCCCGTGCATATTATCCATTTGATTTCGCCCCATCTTTTTGGCAGCAGCTGCGTCCTAAAATTTCACTGGATAAAATAGCCGTTCTAGGGAATCGCTGATAAAATGAAGTCCGTCAGATTGGCGTAGATTTTTTCGTCCGAACAAGGAGACAAACCGGACGCATAGCAGGGGCTATGTGGAGGATTTGTCGACACAGTGCGGACAAAAAAGATACGTCAAGATGGCGTGGCTGAATTTATCAGTGCTTCCCTAGATAAGGTACGGGATGAGATTCTAAAGGGAACAGACGAACTCTCTGCCTGGATAAGTGATCTTCCGAACGAATGTATTCTGTCGACGCAGGAGATACAAATCATTCAAATGTATAGAGATGTTCTGAGCTTTATTCAGCAAAGCGATCAATACAGCGAAGCCGCACTTCGTCTCTGGTCGCGAGAAAATGTTGCTGACCCGTGGCTGATTTCCGCCGCCAAAGTATATGGCTATACGCTCCTGAGCTTCGAGCAGTCAGCCGGTCGCATAACGACGCGCTCGAACAATCCGAAACTTCCCGATGTCGCATGCCATTTCCAAGTACCATACACATCCCTATTTGATATGATGCGGCAAGAATGCTTTCGCCTATGACAATGCCCCTGCACCATTTCGATGCAGGGGCATTTTGTATCTATTTAGGGTCAAAAACTCGGGTACAGCCCGTCCCAGACGACGCGGCGGTAGTTCGTGCGGTCGGTGTCGCCCTCGGTGGAGATACAGAGGATGCGGGAGTCCTTCGTGAGGCCGATGGCGTCGCGCAGGTAGTCGAGGCTCGCGTTCTGCATGAGCTCGGCGACGAGTCCCGTGGTGACGGCGCCGCTCTCGCCCGAGACGACGCGCAGGTCGTCATCCAGCGGGTTGCCGAGAATGCGCATGCCCTTCGCCGCGACCCACTCGGGGACGGAGACGAAGTGATCGGCGTAGTCCCGCAGGATTTCCCATGCGAGGGGATTCGGCTCGCCGCACGAGAGCCCCGCCATGATGGAACTAATCTCCCCCGTCACGATGTGCGATTCCCCGTCGTTCGCCGCCGCCGTCCGATAGATGCAGTCGGCGCGGTTCGGCTCGACGATGGTGATGACGGGACACTCCGCCCCATAGTGCGCGGCAAAGTATCCCGTGATCGCCCCCGGCAGCGACCCGACACCTGCCTGCAAAAAGATATGCGTCGGCATCTCAGCGTACTGCTCCATTGCCTCATGGGCAAGCGTCGAATAGCCCTGCATGATCCACTGCGGCCGCTCCGTGTAGCCGCCGAACGCCGTGTCCTGCATGAGCACCCACCCCTTTTCCTGCGCCATCTGCGAGGCATAGCGCACGGTATCGTCATAGTTGTAGGTGGTGAACGACGCCTCTGCGCCGAGTCCGCGGATGTTTGCCAGACGCTCGGGCGAGCCGCCCTTCGGCATAAAGACATGCGCAAAAATCCCGAACAGCTTCGCCGCCCACGCAATACCGCGCCCGTGGTTGCCGTCCGTTGCCGTGACGAGGGTGACGCCGCGCAGCCGCTCGCGGTTCTCCGGTGCGCGCAGGCGCTCATAGGTCATCTCCTCCTCAGGGATGCCCAGATACTGCGCGAGATAGCGCGCCACGGCGTAGCTCGTACCGAGCCCCTTGAACGCGTTCAGCCCGAACCGCTTGCTCTCATCCTTCACGGCGACACGCGCCAGTCCGAGCGACCGTGCGAGATGCCTGAGGTCGGCGAGCGGCGTCGGCTCGTACGTCGGCAGTGTCCGATGAAACGCCTCCACACGCGCTGCTGCCTCTGCACTGTAGGGCGTGAGATCTACCTGCGGCGCTGCATCATGCGTGAGATGTGCCGCCTTGATTGATTCGTTCATACGATTCTTTCCTCCGTCCATTGAAATAGTTCTGTATTTTTATTATACCATAGATTCCCACTCTAATGATACGAATTATGTTCGTCATGTTTATTCTCTGTATTTAGAATATTATGCTTGACGTCTCATCTTAGTATCATATATAATGAGAAAAGTTATTATTATTTACGCGAATGGATGCAGCAAACGTCACGGACACCATCCACGATGGGAAACATAGACGGGCTGTGCCGATTCGCATGATCCGAAAAGGAGGATTTTCCGATGAAGAAAACTCTGGTGTCCGCACTTGCGGCGGTTCTCGTCGTGGGAGCGGCAGGAACAACGTTCGCGGCGGCGAATCCGTTCAGTGATGTGCCGCGCGACCACTGGGCGTATGATGCCGTAACGCAGCTCGCCAATGACGGCGTGGTTGAGGGCTACGGCGACGGGACGTTCCGCGGCGACCGCAACATCACGCGCTACGAGATGGCACAGATGGTCGCCAAGGCGATGGCAAAGGGCGACCTATCCGCCTCCGACCGCGCACTCGTTGATCGCCTCGCCGCCGAGTTCGCCGACGAGCTGAACAATCTCGGCGTGCGCGTATCGAACCTCGAGCGCAACGCCGACATGGTGAAGTGGAACGGCAAAGTTGAGTATACCTACACGAGCGACCGCACGGAAGTATCGCGTACGCCCTCAGGAGCGACAAAAGTCAACGACAACAATCTGCTGTTCCGTCTTGAGCCGTCTGCCGAGATCAACAGCCACTGGCACGTCAATGCACGCCTCGATGCCTCGATAAAGGTGAACAAGGACGCGGGCGAAGAGGACAACGACAAGGTAACGCTCCAGCGCGCATGGGCACAGGGCGACTACGGCAATTTCAACGTCAAGCTCGGCAAGCTGGAGATGCTCTCGGCAGAGGCGTATGCCAAGCCGGGTGCGATCGTCTTCGACCGCGAGTTTTCAGGAGCTGAGGTCAACTTTGGCAAGGACCTGCGTGTCAAGCTGCAGGCAGGACGCATGGGCAGTGACGAGTTCCAGTATGACAAGGCGGCAAACTATCAGGGCGCAGAGCTCCAGTACAACGGACGCCTGACGGCAGGGCTCGGCTACTACCGCCTCAATGCAGAAGATCTCCAAGGGATGCTCAAGAACAACAAGAAGACGATGCAGATTTTCGGGGTGAACCTCGCCTATCGCTTCGACAAGTATAATTTCCTCTCGGGTGCGTACGCATACAGCAAGGATTTCAAGATGGGAAATATGCCTGACAAATCCTATCAGATCGCGTACGAGTACAGGGGTGCAGAGCCTGAGGATCGCGGCTCGTGGGGGGCATACGTCGCCTACCGCCAGATCGCAGGTGCCTCCGTGGCACCGACGACGGATGGTGCAATGGAGGGGGCAAGAGGCATCGAGATCGGCGCAGACTACACGCTGCTGCCGAACGTCGTGCTCTCCGCGAAGTATTTCCGCGGCAAGGATCTCTATGCGCGCTATCTTGGCTCGGATAAGGACAGGGCATCGAAGCTCTTCGGCCGCGTCGAGTTCTTCTTCTGATTCCCCTATTTTCACACACAGATACCGCAGATCTCGGTCTGCGGTATTTTTGTGTGCAAAGCAATGGACAACCATGCCGTCAGCCCTTACAATGGAAAGAAAAGGAGGAATCGCCATGCAGATTCGATACGAAGCCGAACACTGCCGCAGCGCAGCGTATGATGGAGAGAAACGCATCGGGGTCGCGGAGTTCGACGCGCGGGACGGACGTTGGAGCATCACACATACAGAGGTTGACCCCGCCTATGGAGGGCAGGGCATCGCACGCCGTTTGATCGAGGTGCTCATCGCGGCGGCACGCAGTGACGGGGCAAAGATCGTCCCCATCTGCTCCTATGCGGAGAAGATGATGACGGGCAAAGAGGAGTACCGCGACGTACTGTAATCTCAGTGCTCGCTGAACCCGAAATTCAGTCCGATCCGCTCACCCGTCGTCGTATATTCTTTGAATTTGTAGATGAGCGGGTGCCACTTCGCCGTGTCGATTCGCCCGTCGCGCAGCAGTTCGTCCGAGACAAAGATCGCCGTGATCCGGCAGACAGCGACGGCGAACCAATCCTTGGGCGTGATGCTCTCCACGACGGTCTCGATATGGATGGGACACTCCGCGACACGCACCGTCCGCACCGTCTCGCCGGGCAGCCTCGTGAGGCCGGCAGCGGCGAATTTATCCGGGCAATAGGTATAGCCAAGTTCTTTTTTCACACCGACGGGCTCTTTGAGGCCCGTCGTTTTTTCTATGCGCTTCAGCTGTTCATAGAGCGTGCCGTCCGGCACACTGAACGTCGCCTCCGCTCCCTCTTCCAGATTTTGAAAGCCTTTATTCCCCTGGCCGATGCCGATCACCATCGTATTGCCAAGCGTCCAGGACGAGGACAGCGGCGTCAGATCGTCTGCGCCGGTCGCGCGGTCCTTCGTTGTCATGAAAAACACGGGAAACCCGTAGTAAAACCCCAATCGTTCAATTCTCTGATGCATCATATGCCCCTTTCCGTCAACAACTCTGTTTTCAGCATACCACCTGCGTCAAGCCTTCGTACAGAAAAAGAGCATTGTACGAAGAGAAAAACTTCGTACAATGCTCCTTCTTCGTACCCCTTCTACCGCTTGCACGATCCCCCTTCCCCGTCAAACGGGGAAGGCTTCGGAGAACGGCAGATCAGCTTTCCCTGTCTACGGGGGGGACGTACAACAGTCCCGTTCTCCTTCATCAATCCGTGCAGTCTCAGCCGACCACCTTTGCCATCGCCTCACCGAGTGCCGTGCACGCAGCGAGCGCATCATCGTCAGGCTCCGTCTCACAGGTCACACCGTCCGCGACCATCGTCGCCCCTGCATCCTTCGTGCGCTGTGTCCACGTCTCCATGAAAGCACCGCCGCCCCAGCCGTACGAGCCGAACAGACCGACCTTCACGTTCTTCAGATGGTTCTCCGCCTCGACGAAGAACGGCTCGAACTCACCCTCATCGAGCTCCTCCACGCCACAGGCAGGGCAGCCCATCAGGATGCCGTCATAATCCGCAATCCGATCGGCAGAGAAATCACCGACGCGGATGAGCTCACCCTCCGCGCCGCCCTTTGCAACCCCTTCCATGACTGCGTTCGCCATCGCTTCGGTATTGCCCGAGCCGCTCCAAAATACAACTGCAATCTTTGCCATGTAAAACCTCCTTTGGGTGATTTGCTTTTGCTTCTTCGATGATAACACTTCTCATATTTCAACGCAATGTTTTTTGAAATTTTTTCTCATTACTATTTTTACTTGACAGGAATGTTATACTGTAACAAAATATCTTCTAAAATATTGAAAGGTATGATATGCAAAAAGAAACATTCAACGTGACGGGCATGACCTGCTCGGCGTGTTCGGCGCGGGTGGAACGCGCCGTAAAGAAGATGGAGGGAACGGCGGAGGTCTCCGTCAATCTCCTAACGAATACGATGACGCTCGCCTATGATGCAGCAGTCACAAGTCCCGCCGCGATCATCGCCGTGGTCGAGGACGCGGGGTACGGCGCGAGCATCAAGGGCGCACCCACCGCGCAGAGTGCGCCAACGGCAGGCACGACACCTGCGGGAACGGATGCGGCGGGCAAGGCCAT
The DNA here is from genome assembly GCF_001554015.1 of Selenomonas sp. oral taxon 136. Lineage (NCBI taxonomy): Bacteria > Bacillati > Bacillota > Negativicutes > Selenomonadales > Selenomonadaceae > Selenomonas > Selenomonas sp. oral taxon 136. The sequence continues at coordinate 1,343,095 of NZ_CP014239.1, read as the reverse complement.
CCGTGCGATGCGCACGCGTCTCCTCATCTCCATCCTCTTTCTCGTGCCGACGGTCGCCATCTCGATGAGCCATACATTCGCGGCATGGGGGATCCCCTACGCGCCCGCTTTTATTGATATCTTCTGGGGCGCGAAGAATGCGCTGACCTTTGCACTCGTACAATTCCTGCTTATTTTACCGATCATGTATGTCAATCGTACATACTATGTCAACGGTTTTCGCAATCTCCTGCATGGGGCGCCGAACATGGACAGCCTCGTCGGCATCGGCTCGATGGCGTCCGCTCTCTTCGGCGCATTTGCGATGCTGCGCATGAGCTACGGTCTGGGGCACGGCGACCTCGCTCTCACCGCGGAGTACAGTACGAATCTCTACTTTGAGTCGGCGGGCATGATTGTCACCCTCATCACGGTCGGGAAATATCTGGAGGCGCGCGCCAAGGGGCAGACGACGGACGCCCTGCGCGCGCTGATGAAGCTCGCACCGCAGGAGGCGACCGTTCTCCTCGACGGGGTGGAGCTGACCGTTCCCGTCAGTGCCCTCGCCGCGGGCGATACCATCGTCGTGCGTCCCGGCGCACGCATTCCCGTCGACGGCACGGTCACGGAGGGCATGACGAGCGTCGACGAGTCCGCCGTCACAGGGGAGTCGATGCCCGTCAGCAAGGCGGCAGGGGATACGGTCACCTCGGGCACGCAGAACATCGAGGGGACGATCCGATTCACCGCGACGCGCGTCGGCGAAGATACGACCATCCGCCAGCTCATCCGTCTCGTGGACGAGGCGGGCGGGTCAAAGGCTCCGATCGCACGTCTGGCGGATCGCGCCGCGGGGGTATTCGTCCCCGTGGTCATCGCCATCGCGCTCCTCGCAGGCGGCGTTTGGCTGATGATGGGCGCGAGCCTTGAGTTCGCGTTCTCCATCACGATCTCCATCCTCGTCATCTCCTGCCCGTGTGCGCTCGGGCTCGCAACCCCCGTCGCGATCATGGTCGGCACGGGGCGCGGGGCGGCGCACGGCATCCTCATCAAGTCGGGCACGGCACTTGAAACGGCGGGCGGCATCGACACTGTCCTCATGGACAAGACGGGGACGCTCACCGAGGGGCGCCCGCGGCTCACGAGCATCCGTCCCGTCGGCGTCACCGCGGACGATCTGACGGCACTCGCCGCCGCCCTTGAGTCGGGCAGCGAGCACCCCATCGCGGCGGCGATCACGGCGTACGCGGCGGCGCAGGGGCAGAGCATCCCTGCCGCGGCGGACTTTCACGCCGTATTTGGCAAGGGCGTGCGCGCCCGCGTGGGCGGCGCGGACTGCGCGGCGGGCAATGCGGCGCTCCTCACGGAGCTCGGCATCGCCCTGCCGCCCGCCATCGAGACGGTGCGTGCCGAGATGGCGTGGCGCGGCGAGACGGCACTCATCGTTGTCCGTGCGGGACAGATCGTTGGGCTCCTCGGCGTCCGCGACGCAGAAAAGCCGACGAGCGCGGCGGCGATCGCCCAGATGAAGGCAATGGGGCTCACCCCCGTCATGCTCACGGGCGACGACGCACGCACGGCGCGCACGATTGCCAATCAGCTCGGCATCACAGAGGTTATCGCCGGTGTCCTGCCAAAGGATAAGCAGGAGCACGTCAAGAGACTGCAGTCTGAGGGACACCGTGTCGCCATGATCGGCGACGGTGTGAATGATGCGCCCGCCCTCGTGCAGGCAGATCTCGGCATCGCCATCGGCGCGGGCACGGATGTCGCCATCGAGAGTGCGGACGCCGTCCTCGTGCGGAGCGATCTCCTCGACGCGGTCAGTGCGATCCGCCTGTCGCGCAGTGTCATGCGCAACATCAAGGAGAACCTCTTCTGGGCGTTCTTCTACAATGTCATCGGCATCCCGCTCGCAGCGGGCGTGCTCTACCCCGCGTTCGGCATCAAGCTCTCGCCCATGATCGGGGCGGCGGCGATGAGCCTGTCGAGCATCTGCGTCGTGCTGAATGCCCTGCGCCTGCGCTTTTTCTCCATCACGAAGGAGACGGCAGAGCGCACGGAGTCAGCTCCCGCCGCACCGACTATCGCCCCCATCGACAGCGACAGCGCGCCGGACGCACCGTCCCCATCCATCACCAAAGCCGCGGCAGAATCTGCCGCCGACAGAAAGGAAGCAAATCTCATGGAAAAGACCATTCACGTCAAGGGCATGACCTGCCCGCACTGCGTCAAGCACGTCACGAAGGCGCTCAGCGGCATGGACGGCGTCACGGACGTCGCCGTCAGCCTTGAGGCGGGCACGGCGAGCTTTAAGACGAGCCGCGACATCCCCGACAGCGAGTACGCTGCCGTCCTCGACGACGCGGGCTACGAATTGGGCTGATCGCAGAGGACATACAGAGGACAAAAAACGGTCATGTAGGAACATCTCCTGCATGACCGTTTTTAGCGTCGTTGTTTGTATGATCGACAATTTACAAATGGCGTGATTTATCTTACAATAAGAGAATCAAATGACAGTAATGGGCAAGGTGATAGGATTCATGGAGCAGGGTATCGGCGCGTCACAGCGCGCAGTTTTTCTCGCGGGAGTGCATGACGGTGTGCCGATTGCACTCGGCTATTTCGTCGTGGCGTTTACGCTCGGGATTCTCGCCAAGACGGCGGGTCTGACGCCGTGGCAGGGCTTTCTCACGAGTTTTGTCAATCTCGCGTCAGCGGGCGAGTATGTGGGCTTTACGGTGATCGCGGCGCAAGCGCCCTATCTTGAGATCGCGGTGCTGACCCTCGTCGCGAATGCGCGCTACTTCCTCATGTCCGCAGCGCTCACGCAGCGGTTTGCCCCTGATACCTCCCTCCTCCACCGCCTCGCCGTGAGTTTCGGTGTGTCCGATGAGATCTTCGGCATCACGGTGGCACGCGGCGGCATGGTCAATCCCTACTATAACTATGGCGCCATGGCGATTTCCGTCCCCGCCTGGGCGATCGGCACGTCGGCGGGCATCCTCGCAGGCGGCATTCTGCCCGCGGCGGCACTCTCCGCGCTCTCAGTCGCGCTCTATGGGATGTTCGTCTGGGTGATCCTCCCGCCCGCAAAAAAGAGCCGCCCCATCGCGGGGATGGTCGGTGTGAGCTTCGCGCTCTCGCTCGCGGCAACGTACGCCCCCATCACGTGTGAGCTCTCGGGCGGCACGCGCACGATCATTCTGACGCTGCTCATCGCGGGCGTCGGTGCGTGGCTGTTTCCCATCACGGAGCAGAAGGAGGATGCCGATGCGTGACGTATGGATCTACATCGCGGTCATGAGCATCGTGACCCTCGCCATCCGCCTCATCCCGCCGCTCGTCCTGCGCAGTGAGATCAGGAGCCGTTTCGTTCGCTCGTTCCTGTTCTACGTCCCCTACGTGACGCTCGCCGTCATGACCTTCCCCGCCATCGTACTCGCGACACGCACCCCTCTGGCGGGCGGCGCGGCGTTCGTCTTTGCCCTCTTTCTCGCGTGGAACGGCGCGAGTCTCTTTCGCTGTGCGGCGGGGGCGAGTATCATGGTCTTTGTGGTCGAGGGGCTTGTGATTGGATTTTAGAGATGCACGGCGCCCTTTGATGAAGAAATTTTATAAAATTTTATTTATTTTAAGAAATCGTTGATAAAATGCTAGGGAAACACTGATAAATTCGGCACAACCATCTTGACGTATCTTTTTCGCCCGCTTTTCGTTAGCAAATCCTCCACATAGCCCTCGCTATGCGTCCGGTTTGCTGCCTCAATCGGACAAAAAATCTACGCCAATCTGGCAGACCTCATTTTATCAGCGATTCCCTAGACGAGAAGCTGTATCAGGAGAAAGGAGGCGAGGGATGTCCATCGAGTTTGACTGTTGGTCCGGCATCATCATCGGCGGTATACGCTACATCATCGTGGAAAAGATCTGCTACCGCGAGCAGAAGGGAAGCGACACATGGACGGAGTACGGGCTCACCCTAGAGGAGGACAAGGACAGCGAGGCGCGCATGTGGCTGAGCATCAGCGCGGACGGCGAGGAGTGCACGCTCTCCACCCCCGTCGCGCGTGTCGTGCCGGCAAAATCCTACCGTCTGATCGACACGGGGATCAAGCTCGTCACGAGCGCACTCGGCGATACGGAGGCCGCGTACGGCGATTGTGCGGCCTACGAGCAGTACGAGATTGACGACAATCAATACTTCTTCCTTGAGGACTGGGACGGGTCAAAATACGGGTCGCGCGGGGTGAGAATCGATGCACATCTGATTCAATCCTTTGACCCCGGCCCCCAAAAGCGCCGCGGGTACCTGACCAAGAAACAAAAGGCCATCATAACGAAGGTACTCTCCAGCAGTGCCGTATGGGGTGTGACCATATTTCTCGTCGTCATCATGCTGGATGTTGACCTGGACATCAACTCCATCCACGACATACGCCGCACGTTCGGTTTCCCGTATGCACTTCATGAGCGCCTCTCGGACGCGCCATACTACACGGAGGAGCCGGCGGAGGGGGATGCACAGGTCTACCGTGCCAGTATCGACAAGAACGCCGCTGCCCTCGATCTCATCGAGGGGCTGGGCGGGTACGTGGATGAGATCGCCGAGAGTGACATGGATGCGCCGCAGCAGCTGATTTTCCTCCGCGCGGAGAAAGAGAACCTGCAGATCTCCGATGATGGCGAGGGGAAGGCGCGCATTGTCGTCTCACACGCGCCGCTGCCTGCGGATCGCGTGGCGTCGGTGACCGCCCGCACGCTCGGTCACTATGCCGAGACGGTGCGCGGGTGGAGTGAGACCGGCCGCCGCGGTGTTGTCGAGCCCGGCCCGAATGAGGCCCCCCTGCCGCTCCCACGAGCCATCTATGCACCGCCGCCGAAAACGCCGCCTGCCGCCCCCGCCGCCCATGCGTCCACAGCTGCGCCCTCTGATGCGGCAGCGGCACAGGACAAGTCATCTCTCATGACACGCGCCGAATGGGTTGAGAAAATGCAGGCGGCGTCCGAGGGGACAGCGGTAAAGCCGTCCCTGCATCTCGTACACTAGGGAATCGCTGATGAAATGCCGTTCACTGACGATAGGAGAACCACTATGATTGATCTGTCCACCCTCTTGCTCACCGCATTCTATGCGCTCTTTGGCATCCTGCTGATGATCGTCTCCAATACGATCATGGATTTCTTCGTCCCCGGCGATTTCGCCGCTGAGATCAAGCGCGGCAACTGTGCCGTCGCATGGCTCTCCGCCGGCTCCTTCATCGGCATCGGGCAGATCCTGCGCGCCGTGATCCTCTCCCCCGCCTACGATGCTGTCCCGCCCGACTTCCTGCAGGGCGTCTTGCTCAGCATCGTCTACGCGGCGGTCGGCATCGTGTTCTTCGTTCTCGGCTTCTTCATCATCAAGATGTGGCATCGAAAGTACGCTCTTGCCGAGCAGATCATGCGCGGCAACACGGCAGCGGGCATCTTCCTCTTCGGCGTATTCGTCGGGCTCTCCCTTGTCATCAGCGGTGCAGTGCACTAAGGAGCGGGCGCATGGAAAACATGGGACGCAAGGCTGCCATCCTCGCCGCTGCCGTCGCAGCCGTCGGTGCTCTGGGGGCAGGGTATTACTATCGTAACGACATTATATATAAAATATGTGACATCGTACATCCCGAATGGAATGAGGGCGAGGCACGTCTCACGGATGATCTCGACCGCCGCTGCAGCCTCCTCAACAACGGCGACGGCACGGAGACCGTGCTCTACGACAATGATACGGCGGTGACCTTCCGGCGCGACGAGGGCGGCGACCTCGTCTGGCTGTACGGCACAGCGAGCATGATCGCTCCTCTGGCCGCAAACTACTTCGCCTTCCACGGGTTCTCCTACCCCGGCGGTCACATGGAGCTCGCGCAGATGACCTACCGCATCGACGGGACGCTCACGCCGCTGCCCGAGGCCATCCCCGTACGGTCGGGCCGACATCATCACACAACGGTCATCAATAGCGGCGGCGGGCGCGGAGGGAACAGCGACAACGACAACTACGAGCGGAACAAGAGCCGCCGCATCAAGGACATCAGCAAGCAGTCCGGCTTTGGGCGGGCAGGCATCCGCTCCTCCTCGGGTGCATCATGATGCACCCAGCCACCTATATTGATCAGCTCGATCCTACGATTTTCCCTTTTATCCAATACGCCGACTATGCAGATCGCTACCCCACGCATACAGTGCAGGCGTTTCCGGCGTCATTCTATGAGGAGATGCGCACGGCATCGGCCGGGCTGTTCCGCGTCTTCTGCAAGGCCGCCGAGGTGCTCCAACGTGCACCGAACGACTTCGCACGCGCGATGGATATGCCGCGCGAGATCCTGCCCTATCTGCACACGGTGAACGCCTTTCACCTGCCGACGTGGCTCTCGCGGTTCGACTTCGTACTCGACGAGGCGCAGCAGCTGCACATGGTGGAGATCAACGCCGATACACCGTGCTTCGTCATCGAGTCCTTCTATGCGAACGGTGTCGCCGCCGCATACGACGGACGCCGCGATCCGAACGCGGGGGCGGAGGCGCAGCTGCGCGGCTTTCTCACGGAGGTGCACAACCGTCTCTCCTCCCCCCTCGCCGATCTCGGACGGCGCGCACTCACGCGGCGGCCGTTCGTCTTCTCTGCGTTCGACGACTACCCCGAGGATCTCGGGACGACGCTCTACCTCATGCGGCTCATGCAGGAGGGTGTCCCCCACGGCGACATCCGTTTCCTCTCGTTCTATGATCTCGCGATCGACGCGCGCGGCATTCCACTGGACGACAACGCATACGCATCAGCGCTCTATCGTCTGCACCCGATGGAGATTCTCGTGGACGAGCGCACGGAGGACGATGCACCGCTCGGGACAATGTTCCTCGATCTCTACCGCGCAGGCAGTTTTGCCATGATGAATCCGCCCGAGGCGATTCTCCTGCAGAACAAGTCCTTTATGGCGCTCGTCTACGCGCTCGCACGCACGGGGCAGCTCTTGACGCCCGAGGAATGTGCACTGGTGGAGCGTTACCTTACGCCGTCCTATTTCGAGGACGATTTCGATGCGCTGCGGGACGGCACATACATCCGCAAGGAGATCTGGGGACGCGAGGGGAAGAACGTCCGCCTCGTCGAGAAGCGCGGCGGGCGCGAAGAGATGGTCTACGAGCGGCAGCCCGACAGCCCCGAGGAGATCATCTGCCGCGCGAGCAAGAAGGCAATGTATCAGGACTTCGTCCGTCAGCCGTGCTTTACGCATACGGTCGACTCTGGCAGCCTCACAGGCTGTCTGACGCTCTCGTGCTTCATGCTCTTCGGCACGCCGTCCGCCGTGGGCGCACGGTTCTCCCCCGAGGAAATCGCAGGGACGGAGGCATTCTTCGTCCCATTGGTCATCACATAGCAAAAGGGGAATAGGCAACTCGCCTATTCCCCTTTTCGATCAAAAAAGAACCGCCCGCGGTTCGCAGCGGCTCCTTCTTCAAAGATCTAATGATTCTAGAGGAGTGACCGACGCAACCACTCATCAGCCGCTCCCTTATGTCTCTATTATAGATTTCGGCAAAGAAAAAGTCAACCGAGACCTTTTCCTAACGGAACATCTGTGTTGTATTGATAATAAGTGACTGACGCCCGTAGGTTTTCTCCCGCGAGGGAGGTGATGTGCATGAGTCTGTACGAAGTACTTTCACTCGTGCTAGCGGCGGCAACGCTCGCGGTCAACATCATATTCTTGCTTATAGGAAGCACTGATAAATTCGGCACAGCCATCTTGACGTATCTTTTTCGCCCGCTTTTCGTTAGCAAATCCTCCACATAGCCCTCGCTATGCGTCCGGTTTGCTGCCTCAATCGGACAAAAAATCTACGCCACTCTGGCAGACCTCATTTTATCAGCGATTCCTATAAAATAGGCAAGAAAAAAGAACCTTACGTAAGGTAACGAAGGCTCCTTCTTCAAGTACTGAAGATATAGGGAGAGACCGACGTTCCGACGCGTCAGTCACTCTTTTTCTATCCCTATTATATTCTCCCCACAAAATCCTGTCAAGTGCGCTCGCTGTGCTGCCCCACATAGCTCCCCGCAAGGAATAGGATGAGGGAGGCGGTGATGCCGACAGAGATCGGATGCAGGCCGAGCGGTTTGATCCCGAGTGCCATTGCCGCGCAGTAGATGACCGTGCCGCCCGCCATCGCGGCGAGTGCGCCCGTGCGGTTGGCCCAGCGCGTAAAGAGGCCGAAGACGAGCACCCAGAAGAACGCCGTCTCTAGGCCGCCGAACGCGAACATATTGATGAGCCAGATGAGCGACGGCGGCGATACTGCCAGGAGAAAGACGATCACACCGAGCACGGCAGTGACCCCCATGGAGAGACGGCGCAGCCGCTCCTCGGGAACGTCCCTGCCGTGCTTCTGTGCGTGGTGGAGGTAGACGTCCTTCACCACGGCGGAGGACGCAACGATGAGTACGCCCGAGATGGTCGAGATGGAGGCGGCGAGCGGCCCGATGATCGCAAAGCCGAGCAGCTCCGGCGGCATGACGTGCGCCATGAGCTGCGGGATCACGCTGTCGACGCCCCCGAGTGCCTTTGCCTCCACCCCGAGCACGCCGCGCCCGAGCACGCCGACGAGATTGACGGCGATATTCATAAAGGCGATGACCACCGTCCCGATGATCATGGCGCGGTGCATATCACGGCTGCTGCGATAGCTGATGCCGCGCACGACGGACTGCGGCAGGGCGATGGTGAGCGCCCCCACGAGCAGCCACTGCGAGACATAGAGCGAGATGGGCATGCGTCCCTCCGCCGTTGGGGTCAGCATCGCGGGATGCGCCGTGCGCAGCTGTTCCAGAATCGCTGCGAATCCGCCGCCCGCCGCGAGGACGTAGTAGAACAGCAGGACGATGCCGAGCATCATCACGATCGCACAGCAGGTGTCGGTGAGCGCAACCGCGCGGAACCCGCCGATCGAGGTGTAGATGACAACCACGATGCCGAAGAGCACGAGCCCCAGCTCGTAGGAATAGCCCGTCACCGCGGCGAAGAGCTGCGCCCCGCCCACGAACTGTGCGACCATCGAGGCGGCGAAAAAGAGCACGATCACGAACGCCGCGGCTGCCGCGAGCGCATCCGACCGATAGCGGTGACGGATGATGTCCACGATGGTGACGGCGTGAATCCGCCGGGCGAGCCGTGCGACCCGCGTCCCGAAGATCCCGAGCACAAGGAAGATGGTCATGGTCTGGATGACCGCCATGTAGATCCAGCCGAAGCCGATCTCATACGCCATGCCGGGACCGCCGACGAAGGAACTGACCGAGCTGTAGGTCGCGACCATCGTCATCGCGAGCACGAAGCCGCCGAGCGACTGCCCGCCGACGAAGTAGGTTGAGAGGAAGCCGCCCGCCGCACTCTGCCGCCGCACGTAGAAACCGAGCGCGAGCATCCCCGCCATAAAGCCGAGGAGCGGCAGGAGTACCATGAGATTCCCGCTCATCGCGCCCCCCCCTCTCCCGCCTCATCGTCGAGGGGAATATCCTCCGCCGTATGTGCGAGACAGACGGCGAGCACCGCGCCCGTGACGAGCACGCCGACCGACGACGCAACCGCCCAGAGCGGCAGTCCCAGTACCGTCACAGGGACGGCAGACAGCCCGAATCCGAGCACGATCCAGATGAGCGCAAAGAGCACGCCCACCGCCGCAGTACGCCTCGCCTCACGGCTGATGGCGTCTGCCCATTTTTCATCCTGCATGATGAACCTCCTTGATACTAAGGAAGCACGGATAAATTCAGCGCGCGTCTCTTGACGCATCTTTCTTGCCCGCTCAATCCCTGCAAATCCTCCACATCGCTTTAGCGATGCGTCCGATTGGGGTCTCTCGTCCGAACAAAAATCTACGCCAATCTGAGGCTCTATTTTATCAGCACTTCCTTAAAGCCCTTCTGCGCATCGTATGGAGCGGCGCAGACACGCCCCCAATAGATGCCGCAGGCGCGCCGTCAGGCGGACATATCCTGCCTGCGGCACGAGATTCATCTTAACACATCTCACATCGCATCGCAAATACAGGAAGCACAGATAAATTCAGCGCGCGTCTCTTGACGCATCTTTCTTTCCCGCACTTCGGCGGAAAATCTACGCCCATCTGACAGACTTCATTGTACCGGCAGCTCCTAAAGCACCGCGGCATTAATTTATTTTATGCAGATTAGAATAAATGTGAATTTTCCTTGATTCTTTGAGAAAAACGCGCTACACTCTTTTTATATGGCAGGATATGCAGGCGATCGGGGAGGAAGAATACCATGTCCATCAAACAAAAGCTGCTGCTTATGGGCGCCGTCATGGCGATCCTTGTCGGCGTGATCTGCGCGGTTGGCTATCATAGGGCACAAAGTGCCCTCGTTGAGAGCACCTCCAACGAGATTGACGCTGCACTGAACGTCGAAGCTGCATCGCTGAACGGCTGGCTGCTGGAAAGAAAGCAGCTCGCTCAGAGCGCGGCAAATCTGCTCACCGCCATGGCGGGCAGTCCCATGGAACATGACCGCAGTCTCATGAGTCTTGCCGCCGGCGACAAGGCGATCCTTGACCTCAGTCACGGTGCCGAAAACGGTATTTTCATCAGCTGGGTGGATGGAGATATCACCGCCGAGATGGATCCGCGCACGCGCGACTGGTACAAAGAGGCAAAGGCAGCGGATGCCCCCGGCTTCACCTCAGTGTACCAGGATCCGCTGAACAAAAAGCTGATCATCTCGGCTACCGCTCCCTACCAAACACCAGACGGGACCTTCGCAGGTGCCGTCTGCGCCGACGTCACACTGGACACGCTCTCCGCACGCGTACAGGAACTGAAATACCACGGCGAAGGGAAAGGCGTCATCATCGACCGCACAGGTATCATTATCACGGATGCCGACGGCAATACCCTGCGCAAAGCGTCGGATGATCCCGTCCTCAAGGATCATCTCGCGGAAATGCAGGAGAAAAAACAGGGACACTTCGTCGCCCCCATGGATGATGAGGAGCAGATCATCGCCTATACAACCGTCCCCGAAACGGGATGGATCATCGCCATTGCCGTTCCCGAGCGCGTGGCATTTGCTCAGCTTGCGGATCTGCGCATCTCCTATGCGGGACTGACCATTGTCGGCATCCTGCTCGTCATCGGCATCATCATCGCCCTGCTGCGCTTTGCCGCGACGCTCACAACGGCAACGGAGGAACTCACAGGTCATGTGGATGCGCTCGCCCACGGACGGCTGAACCTCCCTGATCTCCCTGTGAACTCGGACGACGAGCTCGGACGGCTCGCCGCGAACTTCAACACCATGACGAAGAACATCCGTGATCTCATCAAACAGGTCGCATCAACCGCCGAGCAGCTCGCCGCTTCCTCCGAAGAGCTGACGGCGAGTGCACATCAGATGGCAGAGTCCGCCACGGAGATCGCGGGCACGGTCTCTGCGACTGCGACGGGGTCGGAGAAGCAGCTCCATGCACTCACGGCGGCACGCGACACGATCCACAAGGTATCGGATGACATCGGAGCAATGTCCGCGAAGTCCGACGCCGTCGCCGATGAGTCTGCCGCGACCGCCGACGCCGCCAAGAAGGGCATGTCCCTGATGAACGACGCCATGGATAAAATGACCGCCATCGAGCAGAGCGTCCAGCGCTCGGCGGAGGTTGTCGAGAAGCTCGGCGAGAGCTCCCAGCAGATCGGCGAGATCGTCGAGACCATCTCCGCCATCGCCGAGCAGACGAATCTCCTCGCGCTCAACGCTGCCATCGAGGCGGCACGCGCGGGCGAGACGGGACGCGGCTTCGCTGTCGTCGCCGAGGAGGTCAGAAAGCTCGCCGAGCAGTCACGCGACGCCGCCGACCAGATCAAGGAGCGCATCACCTCCGTCCAGAGCGACACGACGCACGCCGTCAGTGCCATGCATACAGGCACTGAGGAGGTACAGGTCGGTGCAGGTGCGATCCACGCCGTCGGTGAGCAGTTTGACAGCATTATGCACAAGGTCGATGCGATCAATACGGAAATGACGGCGATCAATGCGGCCATGCAAAACGTTGCCCAGGGCGCGGAGGAGATCGTCCACGCCGCCGGCGAGGCCGACGCCATCTCCCAGACCACGGCGGCACACATGCAGACCATCGCCTCCGCCTCGGAGAGCCAGTCCGCGTCCAGCGAGGAGATCGCCGCCGCCTCACAGGCACTCGCGACCCTCGCCACCGACCTGCAGAATACGACGCAGAAGTTTAGATTCTAAATCCCGCATGAAACAAGGGCTGTTGCGCGAAGCTGCAAACTTCGTGCAACAGCCCTCTTTTCGTAAGAAACAATTGCTTTTCACCGAATTCACGGTATAATAACCACAGAACGACCCCAGACAAACGGCGGTGTCTTTTCCCCCGAAAGGGGGTGAGCAATAATGAGCGAGATTGGCGCGATCTTATTTCTTGTCGTGGCAACAGGCTACATTCTTGCGATAAACAAAAAGAAATAACCGCCCCTGCTTTGACCGGTGGAGCGGTTAGAAAAAGATAACCTATTATACTGGAAAAACACCGCCTGGGGCGTTCTTTCTATTGTTATTATAACAGACCCCGCACCTGCACGCAAGACAAATCTCACCACAGAAAGGAAGCCCTATGACGGATATCATCGACCTGCACACCCACACCGTCGCGAGCATGCACGCATACAGCACCATCCGCGAGATGGCTGCAGCCGCAAAGGAGAAGGGTCTCTCCCTCCTCGGCATCTCCGACCACGCGCCCGCCATGCCCGGGACGTTCCATGAGATCTACTTTCACAACTTCAAGGTGATCGGTCACGCCTCGTACGGCGTCGAGATCATGATGGGGGCAGAGCTGAACGTCATGGATGAGACGGGGCGCGTCGATCTCCCCGAAAAGGTGCTGAAAAAGCTCCACTACGGCATTGCGAGCCTGCACGATCTCGTGATCGCCCCCGGCAGCACGGCGGAGAATACGGCGGCGCTCGTCGGCGCAATGAAAAATCCCTACGTCAACATCATCGGTCACCCCGATAATCCCTCCTACCCTGTCGACTTTGACATATTGGCGCGTGCTGCCGCAGCGGAGCACGTCCTCATCGAGATGAACAATTCCTCCCACGACCCGCACGGCAGCCGCCCCGGCAGTGATCGCCTCGCACGCGATCTGCTCGCCGCCTGCCGCCGTCACGGCGCACATATCCTCCTCGGGAGTGATGCGCACATCGACGCAGACGTCGGGGAACACGGCTATACACACGCCATTCTCGATGAGATTGGATTCCCCACAGAGCTTGCGCTCAACGATGATCCCGCACGGCTGAAGGCATGGCTGACGGGGCGCCGTGCAAAAAATGGCGTACAGGGCTTGGATTATTTTTCCTAATTGTTTTGATTTTATCGTAATTTATTTTTATTTATCTTTATTTATTGTTTTCATGGATAACGCACACTTCCGCAGCAAAAAGCACCGATCAAGAATCTCTTGATCGGTGCTTTTTCGTCGCCTCTTACTCCTCGCTCTCCCCCCACGAGGTATCCGTGAAGAGATCAAGCGACTCTCCGGGCAGGGCGCGCTGCGCGGAAATCTCGAACGGAATCTTCTGCGTGCGCACGCACGCAATAGCGAACATATTGATCGCCGTCGACATATTCATCCCGACCGCACCGCAGAACTGCTCAAAGCTCTTTTTGAGCTCGGCATCCATGCGGATACTAATGCTGGTCTGTGCCATGTATGCCATCCCCTTTACAAGTTCACACTTTCTTCTAAGAATATCATATTTCGTGCGCCGTTGCAATAGGGAGAGCCGCACAGGCACGCAGTTTTCGCAGGAGATTTGCCTTGCTCTTGGAGAGTGCGCCCGCGCTCGTGCCAAGGAGCACCGCGATACGGCGCAGAGTGAGGTCGCGAAAGTAGTGGAGATCGAGCACCTCCTTCTCTCGCGCCGTGAGGCGGTGCATCGCGCGCGTGAGGATATCCTCGGCGAGGAGCCGCTCCTCCGCCCGCTCCATCGGACGGTCGGCGGCACACCCCCGCCACAGTTCCTGACCGTCCGCTTCCTCCGGCGGTGCACAGGTGCGCGCTCGCCGCCGCAGCTCACGGCGGAACTCCGCGATGAGCGCATGGTGGACGCGCGCCTTGACAAAGCCCGCAAACGGGACACCCTGCTGTGCGTCGTAGTCATGTAGTGCCTCGAGAAAGGCGAGCGCCGCGACGTTCTCCGCCTCTGCCGCGAGTGATGTCCCGCGCAGATACGGCGCATACGCCTCCGCAACGATCAGCCCGCGGTAGCGCGCCGTCATCTCCGCCATGGCGCCCGCCTCACCGCGCACGGCGCGCATGATGACAGCGTCTTCCTCCGCCTTCGTTAGGGGCGCGTACCTTTGTTTTCCATCGAATACCATTTGATACTCCTCCTTCAAACATTTGTTTTGTTATCTGGAGTATATCAGCTCGATGAACGCCCTGCAAAAGCATCATCCCTGTGATGGCAGAAAAAACCGCAGATTTCTCTGCGGCAGATATCTTTTCGATGGGTTTTTTCACCCATGCAGCATACGCAAAATTTTCTTACGGCAGTTCAGGCGCCGCGAGCGACGCAAGGGATGCACTGATGACGTTCTCGTCGACCTGCTGGATGCAGGAGATGATGTAGTCACGGTTCTCCATGTGGAACGGGATGAGGTGGTGCAGCCGCAGGACGCGCGTGCCATCGGGCAGGCGCTTGTGCAGGAGGATCGTATTCTCCGCATCCGCGTGGAGGAGGAGGCTCTGCAGATGCGCTGTGCTGTAAAAGCGCTGATAGAGCGGCAGCTCGGCGGGGAGCACCATCGCCTTGCCGTAGCGGTCGAGCAACTCCTCAAATGGATCAAATTTGTTGAGATAGCTCGGCTCGGTGACGGAGCAGTACACCTGCGTAAGCCGACGCCGATTGAGGTCGAGAAGATCGACGCGGTCGTAGAGCTCGATGATCTGGTTCATCGCCTCCTGTGTGGAGCCTGCCTCAGCACTAAACCGCGAGATGTTCACAGTCGCCATAAGGAAGACGGCGCGCGTGTCGTCCGCGTCGCGTGCGATGAGCCGCAGGCGGACACTGTTAAAGGAGTTGCGCGTGACGAAATCCGTATAGACCTCGCGCTCTGTGCGGTCCGCCTCCTCGATCATGCGCGCGATCATGCGCCGGTTCTGCTCGAGGCGGCGCTCGTAGTGCGGTGTGTCGACACTCCCATCGTCGAGCTCGATGCTCTTCATGAACAGGCGGAACATGTGGTTCTGATAGAGGTACTTGAACGAGCCGTCGCAGTCCTCGAGAATGGCGAGCGCGAGCGAGTCGCCGATCTCAGGCGAGCCACGCCGCTCAAGCGGTGTGTTCGAGAGCACGTTGATTGCGCCGACGCGTGCGTAGTAGCTGCCGAGACGGAACGGCTCCACCTTTACCCGCGCCGTGGGGCCATGGCAGTAGGCAATCGCCTCTGCATACGGAATCGGCGGGCTGAAGAGATATCCCTGCACCTTTTCGCAGCCGATTTCCCGCAGAAACTCAAACTGCGCCTCGGTCTCGACGCCCTCGGCGAGCGTGTGCATCCCGAGTTCCTTTGCCATGTTGACGATGGAGCGGATGACAATCGCCGACTTCGGGTTCGTCTCGAAGGAGCGCAGGAAGTTCATGTCGATTTTGAGCACGTCAAAGATATAGTCCTTGATGTTGTTCAGCGAGGAGTAACCGCTGCCGAAATCATCCATCCAGACCTCGTAGCCCAGCGCACGGAAACGCGCGATCTCGCCCTGCAGGAACGTCTCATCGTCGCCCTGCACGCCCTCCGTGACCTCGATGTTGAGCATCTTCCGTGCCACGCCATGGCGCAGGCGGACATCCTCGACCGCCTGCACCATATCCATCAGGCGAAAATCCGCCCGAGAGAGGTTCACCGAGACACGCAGAAGACTCCAATCCGGTATATCACGCTGAATCTGTACGATGGACGCGCAGACCTGATCAATGATGCAGAGGTCAAGCTGCGGCGAGAGATGCGCGTCCTCCAGCACAGGGACGAACACGCCCGGCGAGATGACACCATAGACGGGATCATGCCAGCGCGCGAGTGCCTCGAATCCGCAGATCTCACGCGTCATCGTACGGATCTCAGGCTGGTAATAGACCATGATGTGCCCGCCCATAATTGCCTTGGAAAAATTGCGGACGATGTAGCTGCGGAAGTTGAGCTCCTCCTCCATCGAGGGGTCGAACACCGCCCACACGAGATCATAGGTGTTCTTGATGGTGTTGCAGGCGATCTTAGCGCGATCCACGATGCGCGCGACATCCGTCACATCTGCATCGGGGCGGTAGATGCCCGCCTTTAGCTCGAGCGGAAGATGCGTATCGTAGATGCGGACGTGATCGTGGATGAACTGCACCTGTCGATCCGGCTGCTCGATCGGCGTCGCCACGACGAAGTGATCGTCGTTGAACCGTGAGAGCAGATCCCCCGGAAACGTCTCCCGCAGGAGATCCGCGACATAGCGCAGGAAACGGTTGCCCTGCTGAAAGCTGTAGCGCTGGTTAAAGCTCTTGAAATTTTCAATATCAAAGTAAATGAACGTCAGCGGCCGCGTCATCGGATCCTGCAAATGGAGCGATGCGTGCCGCATGAACTG
Source organism: Selenomonas sp. oral taxon 136 (assembly GCF_001554015.1). Classification (NCBI taxonomy): domain Bacteria; kingdom Bacillati; phylum Bacillota; class Negativicutes; order Selenomonadales; family Selenomonadaceae; genus Selenomonas; species Selenomonas sp. oral taxon 136. The sequence continues at coordinate 1,326,404 of NZ_CP014239.1, read as the reverse complement.
CATCATATTGAGAAGGCCGGTCACAGGGCAGGCCTCTTTTTTACTATAGTTTTCCAGTAATGTTGTTCCCATATTCACCTCACCTACCCCCTAAGGGGATCGCCCCGCAGTGCTGCAACAGTGCATCTTTCCCCGCTTTTCCGGGCCGCAGCTGCTGCCCGGCTGCGACGGTATGCTCGGTAATTCGCGCAGCCGAACAGGAAAATCTGATCCATGGTTTGATCTGTGATTTCTCAGAGCGAGATACGCGCGAATTCCTCGAGCATGTCACGCAGGCTCATGCCGCTCGTGCCGCTGAGCACGCCCGAGCGCTCCCCCGGAGCCTGCTTCATCTTGGCGACGATGGCGTCAAAGAGATCGTCCTCGATCGAGCCCGGCACCAGCTGCTCCCAGTTCGCGGCATCGTACGGGCGCTCCTTGACAGCGTTCTCGGGGCGTCCCGTCACCTCGAGCTCCGAGATGAACATGATTTCGCGCCGCTCGGGGCTGATGTAGTAATGCTCCAAAAAGTACTTGTTCGGGCGTACCTTTCCATCCTCGGAAACCGTGCTGCCCGTCGTGTTCTCCACAAGACGCACCCATGCCTCGATCATGCGCTCCCTGCCGCTGTTCGGACGCAGTACCCAACGTGAGTTTTTGGAGTCCAGATAGTAGGTAAAGCCGTTGTCTACAAAAAGGGTCTTGTATCGCGCCTTCTTCTCGCGTTTTTCCTCTGCTTTCTTCGCGTCACGCGCCGCCTTCTGCGCCGCCTTGGCGTCCGCTGCGGAGCGCTTCGCCGCCAGGCGCGCAGACAGCCCTATCGGCGCATCCGCCGTCTCTGCCGTCGCCGTGCCCTGCGCCTGTGCCGCCACGGCCTGTGCGTCCTCTGGCGCGGCGGCACTCACGCCGCTGCCGACAGCAAACGCCATCAGCGTCCCGAGCGCGATTCCCTTCCAATATCTCGTCATCCTACCGTTCCGCCCTTCCCGTCTCTATCAAAATATATGCCGTATTGCGCGCCCCCACTGTGTCATACGCAAAAACGGTATAAGAAACACACATTATGCTGTCCTAATTAATTTCGACACAGACCGTGTAAATCCTTTACTAAAACATGGGTTTTTTTGATTCCGTCCGCCCAAAGCAGAGGCCCTCTTTGCTAAACGATCGGCCGACGCGTCGGTGCTCCTCCACCGCGCGGATAGGCGGTGGGCGTCTGTCGCTCCTTAGTCACCGTGAGAATCACGCGCACATCGTCGAGCCCCGGCAGATGCACGGGACGCGCCGTGATGCGGCCGCCGCCGAGCACCTCCGCCGCGCGCCGCGCCTCCTTTTGCTCCGCGGCATAGGCGCGTCCCTTGAGCGCGAGCAGGGTGCCGCCGACGCGCACGAACGGCAGCGTATACTCGAGGAGAACGGGCAGCCGTGCCACGGCGCGGCTCACCGCGATATCGTACGCCGCACGGTGCTCCGCCGTACGTGCCGCCTCCTCCGCGCGCGCGTGGATGCAGCGCACATTCTGGAGCCCCATCTCCGCCGTCACCTCCGTGAGAAAACGTACGCGCTTGTTGAGTGAGTCGAGGAGCGTCACCGTGAGATGCGGCGCATAGACCGCGAGCGGGATGCCGGGGAGCCCCGCGCCCGTCCCCACATCGATCAGCGTCCGCGCCCCGTCGAACAGCGCGGCATCGTACGCCGTCAGGCTGTCGATGATATGCTTGACCGCGACATCCTCGGGCGCGGTGAGTGCCGTGAGATTCATGCGCGTATTCCAGTCGAGGAGCATTTCATGGTAGACCGAAAACTGCCCAATCTGCTCCGCCGTCAGCGGGATGCCCGCCTCGGCCGCGCGCGCCGCCAGGATCTCCTCAAACGCTGTCATACTGCCCCCTTTCTGCTCTCAGCCGCGAATCAGCAGCACCGACACATCGTTCACATTCGTCCCCGTCGGGCCCGTCACAATCAGCCCGCCCACATCGTTCAGCGCGGGATAGGCATCGTTCTCCGCGAGAGCCTCCGCCGCACTCCGCCGCTCCCGCGCGAGTGCCGCCGCCGTGCCGCCGTCCACGTAGCCGCCCGCTGCATCCGTCGGGCCGTCCGTCCCGTCACTCCCGACGCTGAACACCGCCACGTTCGGGATGCCGGCAATACCGTCCGCCGCCGCGAGTGCGATCTCCTGATTGCGGCCGCCGCGCCCTCTGCCCTTCAGCTGTACCACCGTCTCACCGCCCGCGATATAGGCAAACGAGCCCGCGTGCGCGTGCGTACGGGCAATCGCCGCGAGGAAGCGCCCCGCCTCACGCGCCTCACAGTCGAGCTGATCGGTCAGGAGGATGGGGGTATAGCCGCGCCGCTCAGCCGCCTCGGCCGCCGCCGCGCACAGCTCGCGCACGCTGCCCGTGATGTGCGTCGTCACATTCGGCAGCTCCGACGGCAGCGGCGTATCGAGCAGCTTTGTTGCAGCGTCAGATAGACGGATGCCATACTTCTTCACGACAGCGTGTGCATCCTCTGCCGTCGATGTATCAGGATATGCGGGGCCCGATGCGATCATATCGAGCGGATCGCCGAGAATGTCGCTCAGTACAATTGTAAAGACCTGTGCGGGTGCACAGTGCTCTGCAAACCGCCCGCCCTTCACAGCACTCATCCGCTTGCGCAGCGTATTCACCGCCACGATGTCCGCGCCCGAGGCGAGCAGCTGCTCCGTCAGATCCTTCAGCTCCTCCGCCGGGATCAGCGGCTTTTCAAAGAGCGCACTCCCGCCACCCGAGAGGAGGAAGAGCACCGTATCCTCCGCCGTGAGCCCCTCGGTCAGGTCAAGCGCCTCCTGCGTCGCCGCAAACGAATTCGCATCCGGCACGGGATGTCCCGCCTCATGACAGGCAATGTTTGGTATATCGCCCTTGATATGTCCATACTTTGTAATGACAATGCCGCGGCCAATGCAGCTGCCAAGCTCATCCGATGCCGCATGCGCCATCTGCCACGCCGCCTTGCCGACCGCGACCAACACAATGCGCCCCGTGCCGAACGTATGCCCGCGTAGAGCCTTCTCCACCGCCGCATCCGGCAAAATCGCCGCCAATGATTCCTGTATGATGCCATCCGCATCGCTGCGCAGATTCATAATCATCGCTCCTTTTCTTCTTTCTTCCTATTATACCACACGATTCAAGAGGCGCCCTGCCTCTTGTCAATCTGTATGTCACCTGTTATAATAGACATAGAAAGAACGTCCCTAGTGGCATCTTTCCAGAGTCAAGTGTTATATTCATAGAGAATAACCGCTCGACCGGTCAAAGCTGGGCGGTTATTTCTTTTGGGTTATTGCAAGTAAATATCCGGTTGCCACGACAAGCAATACAATCGCGTCAAATTCGGTCATACTCACGCACCCCCTTTCGGGGGAAAGAAGCTGCCACAAGTCCGGGGACGTTCCACCTCCATTATAGTGGACGCTCACACGAAAAGTCAAACATATTATCGAAAAGCCTGTTTGGAGAACGCTCCTCCAAACAGGCTTTTATGATCAGAACACTCTCAGTTCACAACGTTCTCGGGCTTCCCCTCGATAAACGACCTCACATTATCCGCCGTCGTCTTCATGATGCGCTCACGCGCCTCCTTCGTCGCCCACGAGATATGCGGCGTAATGATGCAGTTCTTCGCCGTAAGCAGGACATTGTCTGCCTTGATCGGTTCCGTCGACACCACATCGAGCGCAGCATACGCGACCTTGCCGCTCGTGAGCGCCGCCGCAAGCTCCTCCTCCGCGATGAGCTGTCCGCGCCCGTTGTTGACGATGATGACGCCGTCCTTCATCTGCGCGATGTTCGCCGCGTTCACGATGCCCTCCGTCTCCTTTGTGAGCGGACAGTGCAGGAAGATAAAGTCCGCCTCCCGGAACAAGGTGTCGAGCGGCACATAGTCCGCGAGTGCCCGCCCCTCCGCGCGCTCCGTACGGCTGTAAGCGAGGACGCGGACATTCATTGCGCGCAGGATGCGGGCGACCGCCTGACCGATTCGCCCAAATCCAACGATGCCCGCTGTCTTGCCGCTGACCTCGATCAGCGGGTGCTGCCAATAACAGAAGTCGATGCTCCGCGTCCAGTCGCCCGCGTGCACGGAGCGATCATGAAGCCCGACCTGCGAACACGCCTCAAGGAGGAGCGCTATCGCATACTGCGCGACATTGTCTGTACCATAGACAGGCACATTCATGACGGGAATATTCTTTTTGCGTGCATATGCCGTATCTACAATATTGTAGCCCGTCGCGAGTACGGCAATCGCCTTGAGGTTTGGACAAGCATCGATGACCGCAGGCGTGAGCGGCGTCTTGTTCGTCACGGCGATCTCCGCATCGCCGATGCGCTCCGCAATCAGCGGCGACTCCGTGAGTGCCGTGCGGTCATAAACCGTCACCGCGCCCAGCGCCTCCAGCGGCGCCCAGCTGATGTCGCCCGGGTTCTCCGCATACCCATCAAGCACAACAATCTTCATGGCATTTCCTCCTCAACTGTACTTTGAATCAATCCTTTTATCGCTTTTTATTTTACACGAATAATCCTACATTGGGAAGGCGTAAATATGCCCATTCCACCGCTTCGCGGGCTTTCTCCCGTACGGAGAAGGCATCGGGATCAAGATGTAATTGAGAATTGACAAGCACCGTCATATTATCTATTATCATGCACAGCGAATAAAGGAGGAGCAGCATGACACGCAAACAACCAAAGCATGGCGAGATCTGGCGGCACTTCAAAGGGAACCTCTACCGCATTGAGACCGTGGCGGAGCACACGGAGACGGGCGAGATGCTCGTCATCTATCAGGCACTCTACGGGACATACGGCATCTACGCGCGCCCGCTCGCGATGTTTCTGAGCGAGGTGGACCGCATGAAATACCCCGGTGCCGCACAGAGGTATCGGTTTGAGCGAATCAATACGGCGCACGACACATAACGCCGTGTGTATTTTACCCGCGCCCGACAGCAGGTATGCGCCACTTTATCGCGAATTACACCAAATCATACAGATACGAGCATGACAGGAATCATGCCAAGGAAGAACTGAACTGATTGAGAATGGAGAAAAATCTATGGATCAGGCAACACTGACGCTCATCGTCCTCGCCGCTGCGGCGGTGCTCTTTGCGACCGAGGTCATTCCGCTCGCCGTCACAGCGATGAGTGCGGCAATCGTCCTCGGGCTCCTCGGCGTGCTGACGCCGACACAAGTCTTTGCTGGGCTGTCGAACCCCACCGTCGTCCTCTTTGCGGGCATGTTCATCATCGGCGCAGCGATGTTCCAGACGGGACTCGCACAGCAGATCGGCATCGCCGTCGTCAGGCGCTCAGGCACAAACGAGCGCGCGCTGATGGCCGCCCTCATGCTCATCACAATCATCCTCTCGTCGGTCTCCTCGAACACGGCGACCGTTGCGTGTCTGATGCCCGTCGTCATCCAGATCTGCCGCACGGCACAGATCCCCGTCTCGCCGCAGCTTATGGCGCTCGCCATCGCCGCGAACGTCGGCGGCACGATCACGATGATCGGCACGCCGCCAAACATCCTCATGAGTGCGACCCTTGAGACGGCGCATCTGCGCCCCTTTGGCTTCTTTGAATTCGCATGGATCGGCATCCCGCTCTCCCTCACGGGCATGATCTACATGCTCACGATCGGCCGCCATCTCTGTCCACGTCACCTCGCACTGGAGAGTGCCTCCGAGGAGTCGGAGGCGGAGAAAAGCGATCCGCGCAAAATGGTCATCTGCGCCGTCATCCTCATCGCCGTTGTCCTCGCCATGGTGCTCGAAAAGAGCATCGGCGTCGCCATGGAGACCATCGCCATCATCGGCGCACTCGCCTGTGTCCTGACGGGCTGCCTGACAGAAAAGCAGGCGTATCGCGGCATCGACTGGACAACGATCTTCCTCTTTGCGGGGATGCTCCCGCTCGCCAATGCCATGGAGAGCAGCGGCGCGGGGCAGCTCATCGCGAATGTTGTCGTCGGGCTCATGGGCGATGCCCCCTCGCCGATGCTCATCATCACGGCGATGTTCATCCTCTCGTGCGGGCTGACCCAGTTCATGTCCAACACGGCGGCGGCGGCACTCCTCGCCCCCATCGCCATCTCCATCGCGCAGACCATCGGCGCGGAGCCGTACCCGATCGTTATGGCCATCGGTATCGCCGCCTCCTGCGCGTTCACCACACCGGTCGCGACCCCGCCGAACACGCTCGTCCTTGCTGCGGGACAGTTCCGCTTCATGGACTACGTTAAAATCGGCCTCCCGCTTGTCCTCCTCTCCCTCATCGTCTGCGTCCTCATCATCCCCCTCGTCTGGCCGTTCTGACACGCCGAAATTGCATAGAAAAAGCTGCCGCACGAAGTATCTCCTCGTGCAGCAGCTTTTTCTATGTTCCTCTATTCATCCTTCAACAGGCGCAATTCCTTAAAAATCTAGAACGAATATGTTGTACCAAAGGTGTAGGTTCTCTCGTTTGCCGCTTCACCTGCATAGTATTTGCGGTTAAAGAGGTTCTCAATGCCGAACTGCATTTTAACGTTCTCATTGAGCTTGTAATTGAGATACAAATTGGTCACGAAGTAACTGTCTTCCGAGCCATACTCTCCCGTAACGCTGTCCGCGCCCTGACGCGCGGCAATGTACTGGGCATCGAGTACGCCGTTAAATTTATTACGATTATATTCGATACCAAACCGCATCATGTGTTTTGGCAGATCCCAGTCACGCTTGGTCTTGCCGCCACTCGTATACTCACCGGACTCAAAGGTATAGTTAAAATACGCACGCCAGTCACGATGAAAACGGTGTTTCAGTTCAAACTCCGCCCCCTTGACCATCGCTTCGTTCAGATTATAGTAGGCACGCACGTTATTCCTCTTTGCAATCGCAATCTTGTCCTCCGTGTCCACGCGGAACAGCGTCAGTCCATAGGAGGTATTTCTACCGATCTTCTGCTTGACTCCCAGCTCAAGTGTACGGGAGATCTCCGGGGTCAGATCCGGGTTTGCCTGGATAGAGCTCGCACTGTTTCCCGCACGGCGATAGAGCCGATAGATCGACGGGGGATTAAAGGATTTTCCATAGCTTACATAGAGCATTGTATCCTTTTGCGGCTCATAGCTAACGGCAAACTTCGGACTCCACGCATGGAACGATGTGTCCTCGTAGTCCCTGCGTGCGGCTCCAATGTAGGAGTACCCGTCCTTCTTGTCGAAGCGGTCATAGCGTATACCGAGCTGAAGTTTCCAGCGTGCATCCAGTGCCAGCTCATCCTGCAAAAAGAGTGCCGACGACATCACAGAACCGCCGCTCTGCTGATACGGTGCGCCATAGGTCGAGCCCCAATCCTTCCAATGGAGGAGATCGAATCTGCGATAGCGCATTTTATCCTTCATCCACGAGAATCCGGCAAGCAGTGTATTGTTGCCAAGCGTCCACTTTTTCTGCAGATCCGCATTATAGTTCTTGGCCGGATACTCCGCACGGTCGCCGGCACCCGTCCAGTCAATATCCGTTGCTCCATCAGCACTGGAGTATCCATCCTTCCAAGTATTGCTGTAGCCAATTCCTGCCTTGAAACCGTTCTTTGTATCCTCATAGCGCAGTTTGTGAATATCCTGCTCCCGCTGGCCATAGTAGCCAAGAAAATCATCGGGCGAAGCACTGATATAGTTTCCGTTTGGCAGAAGGACAGTGCCTGAGAAAACAGGGAGCCCGGCGGCATCCCTGAAATAGGTGATGGGATCATGATAGGAGTACTGATACGAGGCATGCAGATAGGTGTAGCCAAGTGAGCGGTTCTTGTCAAACGCATAATTCAGATCGACGAAGGTATTCTCACTGTCCTTCTTCTTTGCCCCACGGCTGCCTATAATATAGTCGCCATCAGACAGCCTCCTGAAGGAACCGGTCGCATCGGGCGTATAACTTCCACTGTCTTCCTCCGCCGTTACGGCATGACCGACCCATCCGTCCGACGTACGCTTCTCATAGCCGACGCGGAAGGAAATATTCTTATCACCACCTGTGACCTGAAGTCCGCGCTGCCATGTATTGTTGCTGCCTCTCTGAAGATCGACCTGTCCATGGATTTGAGGTTTTGTCGCCTCTGATGCAGTCGGCTTCTTCGTGATGATATTGATGATGCCCGCGACGGCATGTCCACCATAGAGCGACGATCCGGCGCCACGCACGATCTCAATGCGATCAATATTGGTCAGTGGGATGGAGTCCCAATTGACACCTCCGTCAAAGGCAGTGTTCAGCATCTGCCCATTATACATGACGAGGATATCTGCGCCCGAAAATCCGCGTAGCATGACACCATCCTTGACTTCGGCTGTTGGTGCAACGTAAATGCCCGCCTCACGTGTCAGGGCATCGCGCAGACTAAACGCATGCCTTTTTTCAAGATCCTTCGCGGTGATGACCGTCACGTTAGCAGGGATTTTCATGCGTGGCTCTGCGATACGAGTCGCCGTCACAACGGTTTCGCCAAGGGTATGTTCATCTGGTGATGCGTGCACGTCCGCCGCGCCCTCCTACGCCGCTGCCGGCACCGTCCATGCTGCGCTCAGTGCCGCCAATGCGACCGCAAGTGCCAAATTCCGTCGTGTCATTTCCATTCCCCCAAAATCACACAGATGACCGTGTACGCCCGCAAAAAAAGCCTGCCGTCCTGTCCATCGCAGGATGCAGTGGCGCGCGCCATGAGCGCACCGGCGTACGAGATTCGGTAGGTCTTCCGGCTCTGCTTCATCGTTGCCCTGCCTTCCCGGTTTCCCAGTGACATCATAGGGCATCCTCAGCATTACGGCGGCGGGACCGCATCGGCATTGCACCGATTTCCCTGTTACGCCCCGAGGGGCACCGAACCTGCTTATTTATATTTGCTATCGTAGTATACCGTAGGTATATCGCAGTGTCAATTACTTTTCACAGATTTCATTCGTGTACGCCGCACTCTCGTCCATCCCCGTCGGGGGCACGATTCGGTGTTCGATCCGCTGCGGATTCATTCGCACAAACGCAGGCTTTTCACGCTTTTCGCAACATGATATAATGAGAATCAAATTATATGATGCATCGCTGAACAGGAGGGTACTGCATGGCTGACCGCATTATTGCTCAGGCGGATCTTTCCGGGATATGGAACTGTCTGCGGGAGCTCGGTGAGTACATCGACACAACCAATTCCAATGTCATCACCGTCGGCAAGAATGTCGACGCGCTGCAGCAGGATTTCGATGCGCTGACGGCGGATTTCCACGCCTTCGTGCAGGCGCACCGCCTCACCGCGCGCGCCCAGCTCGCGGAGACTCGTCTCGTCAAGCTGCGGCAGGAGCTCGAGCAAAAGTACGGGCACTACGCCGAGATCCGCCGCACGACGAAGGGCATCCTGCAGGCGAACGATCTCGCCATCGTGCGGCAGGAGACGGTGCGCGCGGCAGGCGAGGAGCTGATGCTGCGCGCACCCGAGTACTGGCTCGCGTCCGCGCTTGTCGCCCTCTCCGCCTGGATCAGCGACCACGAGGAGATCGCCGTGCGTGCGCTCCGCGAGGCACTGCGCCGTGACGAGGAGAAGACGGCGCTCTTCTTTGCCCTCGTCTGCCGCCGTGCGGGACGCGGTGCCCCTGCCCTGCACTGGGCGCAGCACTATCTCATGCGTCAGGATGAGACGGCACTCGACCGCAAGGCGATCCTCATCGTCGATGCGTATGCGAGCGGGCTCCTAGGCGTGGACACGGAGGGGCTGATTGCGCAGCAGCTCGACGCATGGCTCGCCCGCCTCTCCGAGCAGCCGGGCTTTGTCGAGGCGCAGGAGGGCCGCTGGAAGGAGGCGCTCTCCCTCATGCAGCCCGAGACGCCCGCCGCGTTCCACTATCCCTATCTCGAGGAGCACAGCCCGACCGTCGCCGATCTGAAGTCCACACTCGCCGGCGCGGAGCTACACGGCAAATTTTACGCGCACGTCCAGCAAATCGTCATGCAGAACCCGCCCATGCGCACGCTGGTGCAGGAGCTCGACCGCGTCCTCACGAACCTCGTGACGGATTTCGACGCGGCGGAGCAGCCCCTGCGCGAAGCGGTGACGTTCGAGCAGCTCGTCGCGGATGAGGGCGGCGACGAGACGCGCGCAAAGAAGGAAATGCAGCTCAAGCAGGAGGCGTTCGAGGAGCGGCGCGACTTTATGCAGCTCCTGACCGACGCCGCCATGAACCCGAAGGAGGCGCAGGCGAGCGTCGCGACGCAGAAGATGGCGCTCGCCATATCCAAGGACTGGATGCTCTCCGCCTATCGCGACCACATCGCGGAGAACCGCGCCGCCGTGCCGCACAGCATTGCGCTGCGCATCGGGGAGTTCGAGGGGGAGACGGAAAACGGCGAGAACGAGGAGGAGCTCCTGCGGCAGTTCGCCGCGTGGAACGACGCCATGCGCGACCGCGAGCTGGCAAAGCTGCGTCTGACCGGGAAGCAGGAGCTCTGCCGGTGGGCGGGCATCGTCCCCATCGTCCTCGGGTTCTATCTCGGCGGTGCGGTCGGGCTCGTCATCGGCGCGGTCATCGGCGTGCTCATCTACCTGAACTACCGCAGCGCAAAGCGCGCCCTCGAAACGCAGCGCGAGGAGCTGCAGGAGCGCTTTGCCGAGCAGGGCAAAACAGGGGCGGAGATCGTGCGCGGCCTCCTCGCCGAGGTCGTGGACTACCGCGAGGCATTCCGCGCGCTCGACGCCGAGAGCCAAAAGGCGCTGGATTACCTCACGTCATTGGACGTTTCCGCCTTCCGCACCGTCCGCGAGGGCGGCCGCAGGATGCAGATATAGGAGGCAACAATGAACGGGCTAGGGAATCACTGATAAAATGAGGTCTGCCAGATTGGCGTAGATTTTTTGTCCGATTGAGGCAGCAAACCGGACGCATAGCAAGAGCTATGTGGAGGATTTGCTAACGAAAAGCGGGCGAAAAAGATGCGTCAAGATGGTTGTGCCGAATTTATCAGTGATTCCCTATAGATCAGCGCCCGCAGGTGTCTCGCCGAGGATATAGATATAGGAGGCCTACGATGAACGAACAACATCCGTTTGCTGCGATCCCCACAAGCGATGCGGCAGCGCACGGCGCAGCAACCCCCGCCGCACAGGACGCACGCAGCCCGCAGGAGAGGCGCGCCCGCGGCGAGTCCGAGGTGCTCGCGGCGGGGCTGCCCGCGTGGAACCTCGAGCCGCCGACCGCGCCCGTGCGCAGGAGACGCGCATGATCGCCCCGCCGCGCACCTACGCCCAGTGGGCGGCGCTCCTAACGACATTCGCTGCGGGGACGGCGGACGAGGAGGCAGTGCACGCCATGCGCGCGGGGACGCTCGTGTGGCAGTCGGGCGTCGCCGAGCGGTTCACCCAGCGGCTGCTCGATGCCCTGAACACGCGCATCCAGAAGGACGGCGACACATTTTCGCGCGACCTCGCGCGCGCATCCGCCGAGCAGGATACCATCGCGGCACTCCTCGCCCAGCGGCGCAGATTTCGCACGCTCTATGCGGCGGCCGATCTCCCCGCCCTCCCCGCCGCGACGCGCAAAGAGACCATCGCTGCCGTACAGACGGCAGCCGACCGCACGCAGGAGTCCCTTGAGGCCTCCGCAAAGACAGACCGCACGGGGCGCATGAGCGCGCTCGTGCGCAGCCACAGGGTAAACGTACTGGAAACGGAGGCGTTCTCATGACCGCACGACAGACGTGCAAGGAGCTGCTCGCGCGCTACGGCATCGCACGGATCCCCTTTATCACGCTCCACACCGTCGAGCGCGCCCGCGCGCTGACACTGCTCAAAGAGGTCGCAGAGGAGCTCTCCCTACCCTTTTGCATCCATACCCTGTCCAAGGGCGTCTACGACCTCGCCACGGACAAGGTGCTCAGCGACGACAAGTCCGTCTATGGCGCGCTCGACTTCATCGGCGAGCAGATGAAGCACCGCGCGAACACGACCCTCGTCCTGACCGAGACGCCCGACCTCTCGACCGACACGAACGACGCGCGGCAGCTCCTCGACCTCGTGACCCTCGCGAACGAGACGGGCGGGCAGATCATCGTGCTCACCACCTCCCCCATCTGGAACCGCCTCCAGCGCCTCGGGCTGCGTCTCGAGCTCCCGCTGCCCGACGAGGACGAGATGGAGCAGATCGTGCGCGGCTACATCGACGACTACCGCGGCGAGATCACGATCGAGTGGACGGACGCCGACATCCGCGAGGCGGCCTCCATCCTCTGCGGCGTCACCGCCATCGAGGCAGAGAACGTCATGGCGGCGCTCATCGCGAAAAAATCCATCCGGCGGGAGGACATGGACGAGGTGCGCACGGCGAAGGATCGCCTCTTTTCCGACATCTCGGGACTGGAGAAGATCACCGTCGACGAGAGCGTCCGCGACGTGGGCGGGCTCACGGGACTGCGGAACTGGCTCGACGAGAAACGCCTCCTCTTTACTGCGGAGAAACGCAGCCTGCTGCGGGAAAAGGGACTCAAGTCCCCGCGCGGCATCCTGCTCGTCGGCGTGCCCGGCTGCGGCAAGTCCCTCTCGGCCAAGGCGATCTCCGCCAGCTGGAAACTCCCGCTCTACCGCCTCGACTTTGCGACCGTACAAGGCAGCTACGTCGGGCAGACCGAGCAGCAGCTGCAGAGCGCACTCCAGACGGCGGAGAACGTCGCGCCGTGCATCCTCTGGATCGACGAGATCGAAAAGGGACTCTCGGGCGCGGGCAGCTCGAACGACGGCGGCGTCTCCACGCGCATGGTCGGGCAGTTCCTCTTCTGGCTGCAGGAGTGCCGCAAGCCGGTCTTCGTCGTCGCGACGGCGAACGACGTCTCCATGCTCCCCTCGGAGCTCCTGCGGCGCGGGCGGTTCGACGAGCTCTTCTTCATCGACCTGCCGACCGCCGACGAGCGCCGCGACATCCTGCACCTCTACATGCGAAAGTATCTGGGGCTCGACTTCGCGGGCGCATTCGCCGACACCCTCGTCGCAATGACCGACGGCTTTACGGGCGCGGATCTCGAGTCCACCGTCCGCGACCTCGCCTACCGCGCCATCGCGAACCCCGCGTTCAGCCTGAGCGCAGAGAACCTGCGCAGCGCCTTTGAAAACGTCGTCCCGCTCTCCGCGACCGCGCCGGAAAAAATCGCCGCCATCCGCGACTGGGGACGTGAGCGTGCCGTCCCCGCGAGCGGACGCCCCATCGGCAGCGAGACCGAGCTCAAAAAATCCGCCGAGATGCGCACGCGCAAGGTACTGGTGTAACTCCCCCGACAGAAAGGAACGAACATGCCGCGACCACTACTCCACCGAAATCAGACGGAACAGACGCAGGAAAGCCGCCTGAGCCTGACCGCTGCCCCCCGAGAGACGCAGAGAGAGGCGCAGGAAAACGCCGTGCAGCTCGCGCGCCGTCTCAAAGAGCCGCGCTCCAAGGCGTACATCGACGCCATCCACAAGCTCGATGCGGGCGGCGCGACCATGAGCACGGCGGAGCGCGACGCCATCGTCGACGCCATCCGCGCGGAGTTTCCCGACATCGTCAACATCGCATCCATCCCCATCGGCATCGTCGCGCAGTGCTTTCTCGGCGCACCCTACGAGGTGCACACCATCAACATCACCGGGGGCATCATCATGCACTATAAGCGCGGCGAGCCCCTCCCCGAGGGCATGGAGGGCGCACGTTCGCTCGCCGCACACGGCGGCTACGAGTTCGTCGAGGTCTACAGCGACGGCACGTACCGCGCCATCAGCAGCAATGGCGCCGTCTCCGTCGTCCATCCGCACTGAGGAGCAGCGGGGTGCTGCCCCGCCATCGGGCGCGCTATGCACAGTGAAGGGGCGCATAGCAGCCCCCTCTCTCCCTGATAGCAATATTCAGAAACGTCAAAAGTGGGTGACCAAACGGAAATATTGTGGTATACTGTGGGCATGGAAAACGTCAACAGTATCCTTTCTTTGTCGATTTTTAAGGAGAATTGCCCATGAAACGCGAAGAAGTCGTCCATCATCTCGAAGCCTTCGACCCCGAGATCTACAACCTCCTGCAGGAAGAACGCCAGCGCCAGCGCTACACACTCTCGCTGATGCCGAACATGAACGCCATGTCGCCGTTCGCAAAGTATCTTGAGGGCAGTATCCTCACGAACAGCTTCTTTGACCGCAGCGACGAGACCCCGACCGGCGGCCTCCACCTCGAGGCCATCGTGCGCGACCGTGCAAAGCAGCTCTTTCACAGCGACCACGCCATCGTCCGCCTCGGCAACATCGTCGCCGCCTCACGCGTTGTCTTTCAGGCGCTCCTCGCAGAGGGCGACATGGTACTCTCCCTCAACCTGCGCAAAAAGGATCACGTCGCGGGACTCTCCTACCGCTTTGAGAACTACGGCATCGAGCCCGGCACGCAGGAAATCGACTGGGGAGCAGTGCGCGCGCAGGCAGAGCGCGTCCGGCCGCGGCTCATCATCTTTTCCCCGGTCAGCTTCCCGCGCACGATCGACTACCAGATCCTCTATGAGATCGCACAGACCGTGGACGCCTACCTCTGGGTCGACATCAGCCAGAGCGTCGGCCTCGTCGCATCCAAACTCATCCCCTCGCCCGTCCCCCTCGCCGATGTCGTCACGTTCTCCACGCGCGACTCCCTGCGCGGGCCCGACGGCGCTGTCGTCCTCACGAAGGCGGAGCTCGCCTCGCGCATGGATGCTGCCGTCATCAACACGGGGCATGAGGCACTCCACATGAACCACCTCGCCGCGCTCGGCGTCGTCCTGCGCGAGGCAGCCAGCGAGCGCTACCGCAACTACGCCGAACAGGTCGTGCAGAACGCACAGGTGCTCGCTCGCACCCTCGCCGACCACGGCGCGTCCGTCCTCTGCGGCGGCACGGACACACACCTCGTCCTCGCCTCCACGGCGGCGGGCGTTGACATCGGCACGGCGGTCAAGGTCATCGGACAGATGGGCATCCGCGTCAAACTCGACACCATGCCCACAATGGATCCGGGACTCTTCCTCCACGCCCTGCGCCTCTCGACCTCGAACCCGACGACCCGAGGAATGCGCGAGGAGGACATCGCCTACATCGGCTCCCTGCTCGCAAAGCCGCTCTCGACCGTCCTCACACCCGAGCAGATCGAGGCAACGCGCAAGGAAATCGTCGCCCTCGTCAAAGACGCCCCCCTCTTCGCCGACGAGTGGATGGGCGATTCTGAGAGCTAAGGAAATATTGATAAATTCTTTTGTTGCATGATTGGCCTCCGAAATATTATATAATAGAGGGAAACAGCAGCACGACGAGAGAGGCAACATCATGGTGCAGCACCCCTTTACTGAAATGAAATGTCGATTGTTAGGGAAGAGCTGATAAAACAGGCCCGTGGATTGATGCAGATTTTTTCCTGTCAAGGAGACAAACCGGACGCATAGCAGAGGCTATGTGGAGGATTTGCCGACAAAAAGGGGGGCAAAAGGATGCGCTAAGATGGCGGTGCTAAATTTATCTGTGCTTCCTTAATATGGAGGAATGAGATGATGTTCGGAAGACAATATTTCAAAAAGATAGGCATTGTGTTCTTTTTCTGCTTATTTATTAGTCCTATATGTGTTGCTCAACGTCCCGTGGAATACACAAGGAATCTCGGAGCTATTCCGATAAGTTGTTCTATATACAAGGAGCAGACGTCAATCAATGGTATCTGTGTAGGGGATTCTATGAAAAAACTGCTTGCTGCTTTTGGAAAGCCGTATCATACGTCACAATCAGACCATAGAATAGACCTTTCCTACAAGGGAGCAAGTATTCAATTGACCGCATGGGATTTGGATGATAATTATATCGTAACCTCAATTACCGTAGATGGGAGAGGCGACTTTAGTACAGCAGATGGTGTGCGTGTCGGAATGTCAGAAACTGTATTATCCAAAATATACGGCACAGCAGATGGTGTATCTACGGAAAGACATAAGGCCCCGAAGCTTTCTGAAAAAGATAATGAGGAGTATCGGAAACGTTTCGACAAAACGATATATGCATATAATGTAAACGAGTCTGTGACAATGTGGTTTACGGTAAAGAACGGTATGATAACCTCAATTAAAGTTCGTGCCAGTGAATAGTGATATACGCAAACGCTGCAGATAGGAATCACTGAAACATACGGTATGCCAAGATGGTCATGTCGAATTTATCAGTGCTTCTTCCTAAGTCTCTACACACACAGACAAAACGCGCCTCTCCGTCCATGTACGGAGGGGTGCGTTTTCGTATGTGCTATGCCTTTTTTTCGAGCATCTCCTGCATCTCCCCAAGGGTCTTCATCGGATCGGCATAGAGTGCATACCCCATCATGGATGAGGCCGCGAATTTGATGGCGAACGGATACGGCTGATGTGCAACAAGATTTGCCATTTGGTTAACCGCTGCTCTTAGCCTTGTCTTGTCTGGATCATGGTTCGCGATGAGAAAGATCAGCTCGATGTTTTCTTCGGATATCGTGATATGATGCTTTTTCCCCGCCATATCCGAAATCAGTCCAAGCTCGCATTTCTGCCGGAACACCTTCGCCATATCCGCACAGAACTGATGCATCGCCGCGCCGCCGACAAATGCCTGAACATCATTCAGATGAGCGACCAGCCCCGCCGAACCATCCAGCGCATCATCGCCATACTTCATCTCGATCACAGCGAGCGTCGGTGCTCCCTCGTCCTTTCGGGCAGACACGGTCGACGGCCATTTCACAGCGACCATATCAAACCGCGCATTCGTCCCCTCTGCATCGCGATAGACATACTCCACATCAGCGATATAGTAATCCGTTGCATGCGAGATCGCGCCATGCCGATTATTCTCCCGTACGACGACCTGCTGGAACTCCCGCTCATACTTCCGATTCTCCGCGAACCAGACATCCATCGCATGCTTATACAGTGGGATACGTTCGACTGCCACGCAGATCGAAGGATTTGCCGCCATCCCCGCATTATACTTCGTATCGAACGTGAGCGTATAGCCCATCACGCCTCGGTCTATGCGGAAGAGGCTGCCGCCGCGATAGTAAATATTCGCCGCGTACTCCCCTCGAAATTCCAAATCAAGGGTGTCATCATGCTGCACGTACGTGAGCAGGTCGTGAAGCGGGCCACCCTTTTGAAAATCGTGGAACATATTTTCGCCCAATGCTCTTTGATACAAGCCCCTCACCTTTCTCTCTCATCAAAAGAATATTGCTTCTGCCCGTATAAAGGAAGTACTGATAAACTCAGCACCGTCATCTTAGTACATCTTTCTCCCCCTGTCTGCGCCCTAGAATCCTCCACATAGCCTCTGCTATGCGTCCGGTTTGTCACCTCGTTCGGACAAAAAAAGCTACGCCAATCAGCATACCTCATTCTATCAGCGAATCCTTAAGGAATCACTGATAAATTCGGTACAACCATCTTGACGCATCTTTTTTGCCCGCACTTCGGCGGAAAATCCTCCACAGAGCACCACTCTGCGTCCGGTTTTCCACCTCGTTCGGACGAAAAAAATCTGCGCCAATCTGGCAGACCTCATTTTATCAGTGATTCCTTAAATATTTTTTTCTTTCTTGCAGGAATATTCACCCCCCCTAGAATATTACAATATATTAGATGCTCATGAAGTATCTCAAAAGATTATTAGTATGTATTACAGGAGGAGTCTTTATGAACATTGTAAAAAAAATACTCAAAGGAGTTATCGCCATCTTTCTCGTCCTTGTGGTCATCGGTATCGTAGTAGGAAAGGATGACACAAAAAAGGACAATACTCAGACAGCCACGCAGACAAGCTCATCAACTGAGACGAAAAAAACCGAGGACAAGGCAGCCTCGACGAAAGCCCCCGAATGGAACACGTCCGAGATGGATGCCCAAAAGAACGGAAATATAAAAATCGCAGCAAAATTGGTCAAAAACGATTCAAATCTAGCGGCAAAGGCAGAGACTGCCTCCGCAGCCGAGGTAATCAAACGGCCTTGGGATTACTACGGAAAAGTTCTAAAATTTGAAGGAACTGCCGGTATCTTACAAGACTATCCTGCGGGATCGGATATCGGAAAAATACTTGGCGGAGAAAGCTGTGAGGTGGTCATGACTATCGGCAACGAAAAAACCATCGTAGACGGTCTGTTACGTGGGACAACAAAAGGCCTGAGCAAAGGGCAACGGGTCGTAATTTATGGGTATCCTGTTGGTATCTCGGAGGTTCCGAATAAAGTCGGTGGTAAATTTACGCACCTTGTCATCGTTGGTGTAAAATAATTCTATCACATAACAATCGAAAAAAGACGCCCACACAGGCGTCTTTTTTTGTGGAACGATTCTTAAGGAATCACTGATAAATTCGGCACAACCATCTTGACGCATCTTTTTCGCCCGCTTTTCGTTAGCAAATCCTCCACATAGCCCTCGCTATGCGTCCGGTTTGCTGCCTCAATCGGACAAAAAATCTACGCCAATCTGGCTGACCTCATTTTATCAGTGATTCCTTAATCCGATGTGCCGCTGCCGATGCCGCACGGATCTCCCCTGCCATCGGCATAGGTTGGCACAGAATGTATGGTCTCAAAGAATCTCCGCGCGGATATAGCCCTCGCGCACGCCGCCGTCGCTGCACGTGATGTCCTCGGCGGCAAAGGTCTCCGCGAGGACGCGGGCGATGATCATGCCGGGGACTATGTTGTGGAGGCGGTCGGGCGCGGCGCGCAGGAGGAGGGCGGTGTCGCGCTCCTCGAGCGGACGGCCGCTGCCGAGCATGGCAATCATCGGTGCGAGTGCTGCCGCAGCGATACATCGCTGTGGCTCCATCGGATAGAGGAGTGCATGGAGGCGGCTCGTGCTGCTGAGCACTCCGCCGAGCCCGACAAGATGCTGGGCGCGCAGGGCGCACACCGCAGGCATCTCCACGAGGATCTCCCGCACATCCGCCTCGATCGCCGCACACTCCGCGGGCGTCGGAAAGAGCCCCGTCACATGGGCGCGCCGCAGGGCAAGCGAGCCGAGCGGCAGACTCCACCGTTCCTGCATCGTGCCCCCCGCAAAGGAGACGATCTCCGTGCTGCCGCCGCCGATGTCCGCCATGATGCCATCCGCATAGGGGATGCTCGCCGCCGCCCCGCGAAAGGCGTACGCCGCCTCCTCCGCGCCCGAGAGCACGCGGATGCGAACGCCCGTGCACCGCTCGATCTCCGCGAGCACCGCAGCGCGGTTCGTCGCTGTGCGCAGCGCCGCCGTCGCAAAGGCATGGACGCGGCCGATGCCGAGGGCGTCGATGAGATCCACGAATCCGCCGAGGATCTTTATCGTCAGGTCAACGCCCTCGCGCGTAAGCCGCCCATCGGCGAGACAGCCCGCAAGTCCCGCCGTGTGCTTGCGCTTCATGAGCATCGTAAACGTATCGCCCTCGATCTGATAGACCGCCATGCGGATGGTGTTCGAGCCGATGTCGATGATCGCGTGCAGCATCGCGCTACCTCTTGAGCCCGCTGCCCGGGATCGGCACAATCACGCGATAGTTGTCGGGCATCCCCTCGGCAAAGAACGCCCGCGCCCCCGCGAGCGCCGCCGCGGCCGTCAGCTCCGCATAGATACCGCGCTCCCCGAGCGCCTTTGCCGCCGTCAGGATCGCGCCGTCCTCCACGGCGATCGCGTCTCCCTGACTGCTGCGCAGCGCCCAGAGAATCGCCTCCATGCGCGGCGGCTCCTCCACGCGGATGGTCTCGGCGATCGTATGCCGATACGGCGTGCGCGGGAACCCGTGAAACGCATCGACGACGGGCGCGCACTTCGTGCTCTGCACACCGACGAAATGCGGCAGGCGGCCGATCTCCTCGAACCCCTGATAGAGCCCGAGCAGCATCGTCCCGTTTCCGATGGGGACGAAGATATAGTCGGGCACGGTGCCTCCGAGCTGGTCATAGATCTCATACGCCATGCTCTTGACCCCGTCGATAAAGAGCGGGTTATAGATATGGGAGGCGTAGTAGGCATCCCCGAGCTCCTCCTGCGCCATCGCCATGGTATGTGCACGGCCATTCGGCACACGGACAATGTCCGCCCCATACGCTGCAATCTGCTTGACGCGCTCCGCCGACACATCGTCGGGGACGTAGACGCGGCACGCGATCCCCGCCGCCGCCGCGTACGCCGCCACTGCCGCGCCCGCGTTGCCCGCCGTGTCCAGTGCCACCTTGTCGATACCGATATGCGCCAGCTCCCCGATGAGCCGCTTTGCCCCGCGATCCTTGAACGAGCCGGTTGGCTGACGATCCTCCATCTTGAAATAGAACCGCCGCCCGTCCATCATACGCGGCAGGAGGGGCGTGGGCACCTCGCCGAGCGTCACCCCATCATGGACATCCTTTGCATCCATCGCACTCTGGTACAGACGGAACAGGCCGCCGCACTCACATTGAAAAGAATGCGTCGCAACGGGATACTCCTTTTTGCATTGCTCACAGAAAAAGTGCATCGTAATCCTCCTATTCCTTCCCATCAGCAGGCGCAACAGGTGCGCCCGCCGCATATATCGGCGGATCGACATCCTCGGTCAATGCATGCATCCCGAACATCGTCGTCAGTGTCTCGCGCGTGAACCCGTACGTAGACGCCGAGAAATCCTGCCGCGGATCGTAGCGGTTGTTCGGCGCACCGAGGAGGCCACAGACCGTATCGTACATCATATCGTTCGTAAAGTACGCATCCCGCCGCCCCGTCAGTGTCGCCGTGCGGCGCGGCATCGCGGCGCGGTATTCGGGCGAGAGATAGATGAACATGGGAATGCGCACCATATCGAACTTGAACACATCGGGATTGTGCGAGATCTGCAGATTCTCTCCATGATCGGAGAAATAGACCATCGCGCGCAGGTTCAGATTCTTCTCCGCATAGGCAAAGATCTCCGCGAGGATATGATCCGTATAGAGAATGCTGTTCGCATAGGACGGCGCACTCGTCGCCGTCGAGTCCCCCGCCGTCGAGGCGAACTTCGCCCACGTATCGGGGTAGCGGTTGTTGTAGTAGATATGACTGCCCATCAGATGCAGGACGACGAAGTTGTTTGCCTTTGGATCAATACGTGTCAGGTATGGGAGCAGACTCTCGTCATACTTTGTCGTGAAATTGTAGGAGTCATCTGTCCACTCCGCCACGTCCGCCGTCTTGGCGACCATCGTGATCGCACTGTCGAACTGCCCATAGCGCCCCTGATTGCTGAACCAATACGTCTTGTAGCCGATCTTCTTCGCCACATCGAGAATCGACGCCGACTCATAGAACTCCTTGTCGTTGTACTGACTCTTCTCCGTCAGCGCGCGCTCCAGCACGGGAACGGTCTGCGTCCACGAGGAGTATACATTCTGATAGATCAGGAATCCGTCCCGGCTCGCCATACTCTCCAGCCACGGCGTATCCTCGTACGGGAAGCCCGGCGTATAGGCGTGCATATAGTCGCGCGACGCCGACTCACCGATGATAAAGATCACCGTCCCCGGCGCACGTGCGGCAAGCGTATTCTCCAGATCAATGATGAGCGACTCGTAGCGCTCGCCCTGATTTAGTCCATACGACTGCGTCTCCTCGACATACGAGGTCACGTCCTTGTATACCCCTGCAATCGAGCACTCGGGCACGAGGGCAAAGAGAACGCCTGCCGCGACCACCATAACCGCGACGAGCGCGCCCATGCGCGAGCCCTCTGCGCTCGGATAGATATGGCGCGCGAGCACGAGGTAGCTGCGGTAGAGGAGATAGACAAAGAGGAGCAGCAGCACCCCGATGCCAAGCGCGGGCAGCGTCCCCACCGTCGACTCGATGTAGTCACCCGCCTCGTGCCAGTTCGTCAGATAGAGCGCCATCAGTGAGGCGGGACTGAGCGCGTGCCAGACCGTCATATAGTACGCGATCTGCGTCAGCGGGATGAGTGACATGAGAAAGCCGAGCACAGCGAGCAGTGCCGCCGTCACGCGCCGATGGCCGAGCCGCAGGAACGCCCCGCCGAGTGCAGCGAGCGCAATCATCTGCGCCGTCCCGATAAGAAAGTCAAAGTAGATCAGTGACTTGTACCAGTCCTGATGGTACGTCCACGCATAAAGCAGCGGGAACGTCAGACCCCAGAGCAGCCCCGGCACCATCGCCCCGAGCATCCCGCGCGAAAAGAGTGAGACGCCCGTCCCATACTGCAGCAGCATAAGGACAACAAGGACAGGAATGAGCCCGGGGAGAAAATACTCCGCGCCCATGTCCTGTCCCATATTGATATAGGCGGCGACCATGACCAGAAAATAGATGCCCGCCGCCGCCGCATAGCGGATCCACTCATTGGTCCGCTCCACACTTAGCTTCATGAACGAATCCACTACTCCATAATAAAGATCTCAAGATCCTGTCGACCGAAGGACAGTGCCTCCGCGTGTGTATCAAAGGCAACGTCGATACGATAGCCGTTGATTGCATAGCCGATGTCCTCTGCCACAGCCTCGCCGTAGCCGGGGATAAAGACGTGTGTCCCGAGAGGGATCACGGACGGGTCAACGGCGATCACACCGCGGCGCACGAGCGTCCCCGTCGCCGTATGGCTGCCGTTGCCGGGATCGTACGCACTGTACGCCGTCGCCGACACGTAGACCGAGCGTCCGCCGCCGCGGCTCACCTGCGGGGGGCGCTCCTCGACGATGCCGAGGGCCACGGGGTCATAGTCCGCCCCGCCCGACAGCGCGTGGTAGGTCGCCTCGCCGCAGATCCCATCCACGGTGAGCTGATGCGCCGCCTGACAGCGCTCGATTGCCTCGCGTGTCATGGGGCCCGCGATCCCGTCCGCTGCCCCTGCAAGATAACCGCCCTGAATCAAAAGCTCCTGCACGTGCTTTACCGCACCGCCGCGCATCCCCTCCTTGACGAGGATATGTGCTGCCTCGGCGGGCATCTGCACCACCAGCGGTGCGCAGATCGCCAGTGCCGTTCCTGCCGCAAGACCGCGGCGCAGCGTCCGCCGCGTCACCCGACGCTGATGTCTCAAAATATGTTTCAGTGCGAAAAGGAGTTTTCGTATCCGTGTCATCCTCGCGCTCCCTTCATCTCTCAACGCACTGCGAGCCATTCCCTCATCGACGACACACCTCATACACCTCGATTGGCCGTATGGAATCCGCGCCCTCCACGCAGCGCATCCATTTCTTTTGATGGAAATATTTTACTATAAAGAAGGAAATCCGTCAAACCTGCGCCAACTCGATCACAGGAGCACGCGCGATCAGCCCGTCCTCCGCCGCATACCGATAGAAGCAGCGCAGCCCCTCCAGCGTCTCCGCGTCCAGCTGCCAGACCACGGCGTGACCGAGATACGCCGTCAGCTCCGCGCGCGTAAAGCGCCCATCCGCGAGCACCTCGCCGATCGCCGCGTCCTTTACGCGCGCCCAGTGGCGGAACGCCCCTGCGATGCGCCCGTGCACCATGCGGAGTGCCACGGGGTGCGCCGCCGCGAACGAGCGCGCCGCCGCCCAGATCCCGAACACCATGCGCAGCCCCGTCAGCAGCTTCCACTCACGTGCGAGGTCGTAGATATAGATCCCCTCGGGCGGATGATGGTAGAGCTCCAGCGCATCATCACCGATGAACATCGACGCCGCCGCACCGCCCGGCACGGGGTCAGCGGGCGTGAGTGGCCGCACCTCATACGTCGGCGCGGCATCATAGCGGCGGTGCAGAATGATCTTCAGCAGCACATGGGACGAGGCGGACTTATCCGAGAGCAGGACGCGCTGCGTCCCGATCTCTTCTGCCGGCATACGGCTCACGAGGAGCACGCTCCGCACGTCACCGTCCGAGGCAATGCACACATCGGGCAGGATGAGCAGATCCTCCGCATGGCGCGCATAGGTGATCGACGACACCCCCGACACATCGAGATTCTTCGCCTCAAGCCGATCGTTCAGCTGTGCAGGCACCGCACGCAGGATATCCAGCCCCTCCGCCGCCCCATGCGCGAGCGCATACGTCAGCGGCAGCACATTGAGAAACGCAATATGACCCATGCGCGGCACCATGCGCAGCCCTCCTCTGAATCGAAGGAATCACTGATAAAATGGGGTATGCCAGATTGGCGTAGATTTTTTGTCCGCTTGAGGCAGCAAACCGGACGCATAGCAGAGGCTATGTGGAGGATTTGCTAACGAAAAGCGAGCGAAAAAGATGTGTCAAGATGGCCGTGCAGAATTTATCAGTGATTCCTTAAGTTACACCTCTATTATAATCCCAATGCGCCAAAAAATACAGTATGTTGAAAATATATCTTTCCCATTTGTTTGGTCATCTCTAGGGAAATACTGATAAGGTGCTTGCCTCCTGATTGACACTGCCAAACTTCTCCTATATCATAAAAGTGAAAGAGGAGAACGACCGAAGGCGTCAGGCTGTCGGCGGCATTTGCTGTCCGGCGGGGGTGACCTGTAAGCATGGACGCGGCGTTTCCTCTTTCTGCAAATCTAATGGCTCGTTCCGATCTACACGATCTTGAGATCACCACACTCATGATCAAAAATGCCGTCTTGAAAAGATACAGTCATTCGGAAAGGGTTCTGCAATACACACCTAACGCACTGTGGGGTTTCTTGCAACTCACACGGCTTCAGCCGCAAATTCCGTTTAACGCAATCGGATGGATACGGCAGATGGGTACGCACAGCCTGTTCCGCCGTATACAATATTCTTTCTCAGTCCATCGTGCTTTATCGAGAGAACCGTTGTATAATTACCGTTGTATTCTTCTGTCTCGTTTTCATCTTACGAAAGGAGCTTCTCATGCGGAAAAGAATCACCTCCCTGCGCCGCTTCTCCCTTGTCATCGGCGCGGCGTTCCTCTGCGGAATGCCTGCGGCATACGCGGCCTCAAACAACGCTCCTGCCTCCATCGCCGCCGCTGCACACAAGACAGCGGCATCCCCCGTCGTCGGCGACCCTGCCGCACTCCCACAGGGTGCCGCACTCTCTCCTGCGGCAGCAGCACAACTGACCAAGCGCCTGGATGCAATGATCGGAGATACGGGCACGAAAGTGCCGGGACTCGGTGTTATCCTCTACCGCAACGGACAGGAGGTATACCGTCACTTTGCCGGCAGCCGCCGTTTTCTCCGCCAGAACCCGACTACAGCAGAGCCGATCACGCGCGATACACGCTTCCGTATCGCCTCCGTCTCCAAGCAGTTTACGGTATTCACACTGATGCAGCTTGCTGAAGCAGGAAAACTCAGCCTCGACGACGATATGAGCCGCTACCTCGGCTTCTCTCTGAGAAATCCTGCCCACCCCAATACCCCGATTACAGTGCGGATGCTCGCGAGCCACACCTCATCGCTGCGCGACGGCAAAGTCTACAGCATCCCGCCATCGGTCAGCGTGCGCGAGTTCTTTACCCCCGAGGGCCGTTACTACGAAGACGGCGGTCACTTTGCCCCTGCAAATGAAGCTCCTGGACAGTATTTCTGCTATGCCAATATCAATTACGGACTGCTCGGCACCATCATTGAGAAAGTGACAGGCGAGCGCTTTGACCGTTACCAAAAGGAGCACATTCTAAAGCAGCTGGATACGGCAGCAGACTATGTGCCCGGCAATCTTACGAAGCGCGGCTTTGCAAAGCTCGGCACGATCTATCAAAAGAAGGACGAAAACGGCACCTGGAATGAAAATGGCCCCTGGTACGGCAAGGCGGATGACTATAACGGCCGCCAGCCGAAAGCAGAGTCCATCTACCTGCAAAATCCGTACGCAGAGGACATCCAGGGATGGTTTCCCCTCGCAGGCTATGTGCCCGGCACGAATGCAACGATGCTCTCCCCGCAGGGCGGTCTGCGCATCTCCTATGAGGAGCTGACACACGGTTTGGAACTGCTGATGAACGGCGGAACCTATCGCGGGAAACAGATTCTCTCTCCTGCATCCATCCAAGAGATGCTGCGCCCCCAATGGCAGTATGATGCAACGCAGAAAAACGGAAACACCGCCGGCGGCACACTGCTGTCCTATGGGCTTGGCGAACTGCAGATCGCAGGCGACAGCACGGCGCGTGTGAACCGCAGCCATGTGGTCGATCTTGTCGGGCACAACGGCGAGGCGTTTGGTCTGCTCTCCGGCGTATTCTTCCGCCCTGGAACGAAGGACGGCTTCGTCTACATCATGAACGGCGAAGCCGTCGCCGAGGATGACGACCCGCGCAGCGCAGGCACATTCAGCGGCAACTACATCTGGGAAGAGGAGATCATGGATGCCCTGACCGAGGCTCTGCTCTCGAAAGATTAAAGGCCCTCTGATAAACCAGCTCCTCGAATCGGCGTAGATTTTTCACCCAAACGAGATGGAAAATCGGACACCGTATATGAGCCTGTGGCAGTTGCTTCATCGAAGTACGAAAAGTTGTGCCAAAAAAGCTTGAATGTATTAGTGATTCCTTAAATTTGAGAAAGCTGGATTGAACGTCTCTGCAGGATGTATAATCCTTGTGTAAAATCTGCTTTGACATGCTTTTTATGCCAGTTCCCGGTGTCATCAAACATTGGGAACTATTTTTTTACAAAAAAGGCGCTGGTGCACGTTTGTTGCGTGCACCAGCGCCTTTGGCAGAACTTCCTAAAATACCCACTCTGCATTCACGCTGGATGAATACAAAGCGGGCATCTTAACAACATTTGACTATCTTCCGTTCAGCAATGTCAGCGAACAGCCTTTGCAATTCCGCTCACAATATACATCATCGCGGTGGCACCGGGATCCTGCCGCCCGACAGATTTCTCCTGGTAATATGCAGCTCGCCCATGAACAGACTGCATGGTCTTCGTCTTCTCTACACCATCCTTAGCCGCTTCATAGGCTTTCTGCCATGCATCGGAAAGAGTGTCACCAGAAGCAGCCGCTGCACCAAGTGCTTCTACAGCAGGATGGAGTGCATCGAGCATCGTCTTATCACCGGGTTTCGATTTCCCACGCTCCATCACGCCGGCAACGGCGCCCTGCCCCATCTTGACCATATCCTGCAGCCTGAGCTCTGTCTTCCCCTTTGCTGCAGGCGCCGCCTTGATGAAGCACACCGAAATGAGCGTCCCCATCGTCGACGGCACCGTCGCATTCATCTTCATGCCGAGCTTCATCATGATCTTGCCCATATCCGTCTCATCAAGGGCGCGAATCTCCTCTGCCACGGCAGTAAACCCGTTGACCATCGTAAGGCCGAGATCGCCGTCGCCCATGGCGCCGTCAAGTTCGATCAGCTCTTCCTTCGCGCCCTCCATGACGGCAACAATCGAATCAAGGATTTGCGTCAGTTCTTCCTTTCGAACAATATCCACCATGTGCCTCCTTACTTTGTCTGTGCAAAAAACGGAGAATGACACGGAGCATCAAGCAGCTCCTTCAGCTCATCATCCAGACGCAGCAGCGAAATGGACATCCCGGCCATCTCAAGCGAGGTGGCGAATTCACCCACATAGTTGCGGTGAATGAAAATTCCTTTTCCCTTCAGAATCTCCGCCGCTTTGCGATATGCGATGTAGAGCTCCTCCTTCGGCGTAGCCCCAAGGCCATTGATGAGAATGGCGACTGTATCTCCGGACACAAACGGCAGATCCTCCAAAATACGGGAGAGCATCGTCTCCACCGTCGCATCGATTGTTTGCAGTTTCGTCCGCTCAATGCCTGGTTCGCCATGAATGCCCATGCCGATCTCCATCTCGTCGTCATGAATCGAGAAGGTTGCCTTTCCCGCCTCTGGGACAATGCACGGCGTCAGTGCCACCCCCATCGTCCGCGTATTGTCTACTGTTTTCTGGGCGATACGTGAGACCTCATCCAGCGAAAGCATCTTCTCTGCCGCAGCACCGGCAACCTTGTACGCGAAGACAAGTCCTGCCACACCGCGACGTTTATCCTCACTGCCCTTCGGCGCAGAGGCAACATCGTCCGTGACGAGAACCTCACGAACCTCAATGTCGTCCATCTCACAGAGATCCTTCGCCATACCGAAATTCATAATGTCGCCGCCATAACGGCCATAAAGATGGAGAATACCGGCACCGCTGTGAATTGCCTTGTCCACCTCATACATATCCTCTGCACTCGGTGAGGCAAAGACATTGCCGATTGTCACGCCATCGCAGAGTCCATAACCGACATAGCCGAGAAACACGGGCAAATGGCCGGAACCGCCGCCCGTGGCTATAGCAACCTTGCCTTTCTTCTTTGCGTCGACACGTACCATACGGTGCCAGCTGCCGTCCAGAATCTTCAGCTGATCTGAATACGCCGCAATGATCCCTTCCACCGTTTCCCGTGCGAAATCCTCCGGCTTATTGATCAATTTTTTCATCAATGACCCCTCCCTTTTCCTTCCGAGATCGATACGGTTTATTTCTGAAGGAGCTTGATCTCTTTCGGATACTCCCATTTCTGCAGTTCATTCTTCGGAACGGCAGGCGGCTCCTTGCCGCCAAGAACCGTCAATGTCGTCAGATAGATCTCAGCCATCTCCTCGACATAGGAAGCCTTTAGCAGTGCCTCCTTAAGCTCGCTGCTGTCCACAGCAATAACGCCATGCTTCTCCATGAGTGCAACATCCGAAATCTTCAGCGGCTCGACAATGGACGAGGCAAGCTCCGGCGTCCCGGGTCTGCCGTATGGTGCAACCGGGATATACCCCTCCTTGCAGCCAAGCGTAGCAATCTCATAGACGACCGCAGGAATGGGCTTATTCAGCACAGCAAAGGCCGTCGCGATCTTCGAATGCGTATGCGCAATCGCATGGATCTCCGGGCGCGTCTTATATGCCATGAGATGCATCAGCGATTCACTGGTCGGGCGCTGTCCGGTTTCCGCCTCCACCACCTCGGCATTCATATTCATGACAACAACATCATGATAGGACATCTCTTCACGATCCATGCCGGTCGGTGTGATGCAAACCAGCTGCGTCTTTTCGTCACGTATGCTGAAATTCCCCGAACGATGCTTGCAGAGTCCCATGCGGTCTGCTTGAAGTGCATACTCTGCAACCTGTTTCTTCAAATCCTCTAACATAACAGTGCCTTCCTTTCGCGCACAGCAATTTTTCACTGAAATTATGCCTTATTGTCTGCCGTCTCAAGCTCAGCATCGCGCGCCTTCATCCGCTTGAAATACCAAACGAACAGTGCACAAAATGCAATCAGTACACCAACGCCTGCAGCCTCTCCGTTAAACGCATGTGCCAGAGCCCAGCGGAATTCGGGTGCTTCCAGCTGAATCCACGTAATATACTGTCCTGCATTCACCTGCAGTGTTCCTGTCTGCGCCGCCATATCGGTCAGCATACCGGCAAAACTCGTTGCAACCCAGAGATACGTAGGTGTTGCAATAATGCAGATGATAATCATACGAATGAGGTTCCCGCCCGTGACAATCAGTGCCGGAACCGCAACTACCACATTGATAACGGAAGCCAGAGGAATAACATTGTTCATATCAAAGTAGCTGAGGCCGACTGCCCACAGGAGTTCAAACGGAACCAAGATAATGGCAGTCACCCAAAGTTCGGACGAACCAGCAAGGAACGGCCAGTCAAGTCCGACATAAAACTCACGACCCTTAAAGCGAGCCTTCATAAATGCACCCGCTGCGTCAGCGATCGGTGCGAGAGCCTGCATGAAAAGCTTTGCCACCATCGGGAAGAGAACGAGCGAGGTCGCAACCTGCATCGCTGTCGTCAGAACGCCCTTGAGATCATATCCGCCCATGACAGCGATCAGTGCACCGATGAGAAATCCCATCACACTGTTCTCACCAAAGAGGCCGAGTTTCTTACGCATATCCGCAGCATTCATATTGATTGCGTTCAGTCCGGGAACAAAATCCAGAGCACGATTGATGAGTGCCAGCAGCGGAGCCTGCAGCATCATCGGATGTGTACAGGTAACCCCCGGGATCTTGCAGATGCGATACAGCTGCTTCTGTATCAGATCACCATTGATCAACTCAAAGACAATCTGGATGCCTGCGGCAATCAGGCCAAACACCAGACTGCCCGTCAGCCCCATGACCATTGCTGCGACAAAAATCTTCCCCCAGACGTTCCAGAGGTCGACGTTAAGGCAATTCGTCCATTTCAGCGCAAGCATCAAGAGATTGATGCCGATCTGCACAGGGAACAGAATCAATGCATACGGCCACGCCCATGCGATCGCCGCAATCGGCGACCAGCCAACGTCAATCGCCGTCAGATGAAGGCCTGTATGTTCCACCAGCGCCGTTGCCGCCGGTCCGATCGCATCAAACATAAATCCGAGGATGACATTCATGCCGGTGAATGCGATACCGAGCGTCAAACCCGCGGCAATCGCCTTTTTCAGCTTCATCCCCATGGCGAGTCCCAGGATAATCATAACAAGCGGCAAGAAGATCGCCGCTCCCAATCCAAGGATATAATTGACTACATCCAACATAGATAAACTCCCCCATTACAGCGTAAGAATCATGCCTCGATATAAGACTTCAGCTGCTCCCATGTTTCATCCATGCCAACACCGGTCAGGAACGGAATCCCGCTCACTGTCGGCTTGCCATAACTCTCTGCATCGCTGGATACAATGGAAACATAGATATCACACTGATCAATGATACTCTCGAGGGATTTGATATCAACTGCCTCAACAGAGGCATCCAGCCCCTCATCCTCGATCATATTTCCGATCTTGGATGCAACTGTCTGGCTGGTTGCCACACCGGATCCACACGCAACAAAAATCTTCTTCATGTTATCGCCCCTTTCGGCATACGGGCTCCCCACAAATCAGGAAGCAAAAAGCACTCCATTTCGCACCTCTTTAAGGAATACGAAATAATATGACAATATCCTCAGGCAACGACCTTCGAAAGTTTTTCGACAACGGCCTTTGGATCATTTGTCTCATAAAGATCGACAAGTTTTCCCTCGTCACAGAAAATGGACATAAACTTCCCAAGCATAATGACATGTCCCTCGGGATCATCAATGGAGAGCATGAACACAAGACGTGCCGGCACATCTTTTCCAGTGCCGCCCATCTCCTTAAACGTAACAGGATGCTTTAGCCGTGCAACCAGAATCGCCGCCTCAACGGCATGCGCCGCCGCAGCATGCGGCATCGCTATTGCAACCCCCTTGGTATTAAGGCCCGTCGGATAGGCAGCTTCACGTTCCAAAATCGCCTGCGGATAGGAATCTTTTACATACCCTTTCTCCCGCAGTACATTGGCCAGCTTCGTTAAAAGCTCTTCCCGATCAGCCGCCTCCACATCAAATAAAACAAGATCCTCGTGCAGCAATGCCATTCATACCACTCCCAATCAAACCATATTGTTTACGGCGTTTATTATATCATTAACAAAGAAAAACACAAGATCATCTGCAGATTTGTGCAAGAATACAAAATATATGGTGCGTTAGGAAATCATCAATAAAATAGAATTCACCATATGGATACAGTTCTTTTGTATGATTGAACTGAAACACCAGCCATAACGCAAAGGCGATGCCCCTCATAGGTACATAAAAAGCGCAGGAAAACGATTTCCTGCGCTTAACCACGCTTTCATGCCCAATTGGGAGAACACGCTGTCGGTGTATGTATATGAGAAATATGCGTGATCAGATTGGTCAGATCGACTTCGACAACAGCGATTTTCATGGCACTCAGCCCTCTCCGCTGACGATCTTGACGCCGCTGCTCGTCCCGAGGCGCGTTGCCCCTGCGGCGATCATCGCCTCAGCATCCGCACGACTGCGGACGCCGCCCGACGCCTTGACCCCCATCGCGGGGCCCACGGTCTCGCGCATCAGTGCGACATCTGCCGCCATCGCACCGCCCGTGGAGAACCCCGTCGAGGTCTTGACGAAGTCTGCCCCCGCCTCCTGCGCGAGACGGCAGGCCGTGCGCTTCTCCGCGTTGGTCAGAAGGCACGTCTCGATGATGACCTTCGTCAGGGCTTTTCCTTTTGCCGCAGCGACGACGCCCGCAATATCCGCACGCACATAGTCGCAGTCCCCGTCCTTCAAGCGGCCGACGGGGATCACCATGTCCACCTCCTCCGCGCCGTCCGCGATCGCCTGCTGCGTCTCGAATACCTTCACCGCTGTTGGCGTTGCGCCCTGCGGAAAGCCGATGACCGTGCAGGTCTTGACGCCCGTACCGCGCAGCTGCGCCGCTGCATAGGACACCCAAATCGGGCTGACGCAGACGGAGGCGAAATGATACTGTTTTGCCTCGCTGAGCAGCTGGTCGATACCGGCTCTCGTCGCATCCGTTTTCAGCAGCGTGTGATCGATCATTGTTGCAACGTCCATGTGTTCCTCCTGTCGATACGAAAAGTTTTTTCAGCTCACCGTCCGCAGCACTTCTTATATTTCTTCCCGCTCCCACAGGGGCAGGGATCGTTGCGGCCGACCTTCTCCTGCCCTGCGGGGAGCCCAAGCTCTGCCGCGACACGCTCCAGCTCCTCCAAAAATGCCGTGCGCACGCTCTCATGGGGGAACTCCTGCGTGCGGAACTGCTCGCGCAGCTCCTCCACCGTCATGGTCCCGCGCGCGAGTGCTTCGCGCATCCGCGGGCCGATGCTCGCCGTCTGCCGCTGCGTGAAGTCATGCGGCATCAAGGCGGAAAGCTCGGCCGGCGTATGGCCGCGATTGGAAAACAGACGCGCGTGGTTGGTGTAGTCCACGCAAAGCGCAACAAATTCCTCGACCTCGCTGTCACGCTTCATGACAAGCCCCCACTCCTCCGCCGCGCCAAGGAGGAGATGAACATCGCCGTCGACGCGCACGTCGAAAAAGGCCTCCCAGAGTGCGCGCTCTCGCTCGCCTAGGTACCAGTTCTTCGGCATCCGTTTCATCAGAAAGGCAGCGAGTTTTTGCTGCCACGGCGTCGCCTCGACGTACCGCCAATCCGCATAGTACAGCATCTCTTCCTGTGTCGCAGGCACGTAGAGCGGCTTTCCCCGCTGCCGGTTGAGCATATCGGCATACCCCTCGTCCGTATCGAACAGGATACCGCTGATGATGCTGCGCTCCTGCGGCGTGTGCGGCGGTTCATCCGCAAAGCACTCGTCCAGCCCCATGATGTCATAGCCCTCATCCTCATGGCGTGCCAGCGCGGCAAACGTCCAGAACTGCTCCTCCGTAATCGCGCCACGCGGATGATACGCATGAATCAGCTTCCATGCCTCCGCCAGCGAAATCGTACCGTAGAGATTCGCCATCGCGCAGAAATAGTTGCGGAGCAGGTACGACTTGCGGTCGGGCACTCCTGCCGCACGGTACATCTTGTTCAGGCGTCTCCGGTCATACGTCTCGGGGAACTGAATGAACCGCTGTTTGTTTTCGTTTTCCATGGTACCTCCCTCGCGGATGGCAGAATATAGTGTTTTTACAACTTCTTTCACCTACATATTACGTTGCTTTTGCAGCACTGTCAAAGAAAATTCACAGGCAAACGATCCGCCGCACTGCTTTCCGGTCTCCGCTGTGCGCCAGTTGAAAAAATGCCCCCCTCCCGCTATAATAAAAGGAGAATATAGGAAGCACTGATAAATTCAGCGATTCCTTCATCAGCAAAAAGGAGTGCTCACATGGAAGAACTCACCCTCAAATACGGCTGCAATCCGAACCAGGTGCCCGCACGCGTCTTTGCCGACGGCGGGCTGCCCTTTACTGTGCTGAACGGACGGCCGGGCTACATCAATCTGCTCGACGCACTGAACAGCTGGCAGCTCGTGCGCGAGCTGAAGGAGATGGCGGGGCTCCCCGCAGCGGCGTCCTTCAAGCATGTCAGCCCGGCGGGTGCGGCACTCGGTCTGCCGCTCAGCGAGACATTGGCGCGCGCGACACATGCGGCGGGGCGCGCGCTCTCACCTGTGGCGTGTGCCTATGTGCGGGCGCGCGGCGCGGACCGCATGAGCTCCTACGGCGACTTTGCCGCCGTCTCCGATGTCTGCGACGAGAGTCTTGCAGAGTTCCTGCGCGGCGAGGTCTCCGACGGCATCATCGCGCCGGGCTACACGGAGAAGGCACTGGAGATTCTGAAGTCCAAGCGCAAGGGCAGCTATCTCGTTCTTCAGATGGATGAAAACTATACGCCGCCCGCCATCGAGCGCAAGGACGTGTACGGCGTCACGTTCGAGCAGCAGCGCAACGATGTGAAGATCACACAGGACTGCCTCACGGATCGCCCGACGGCGAACAAGGACATCCCCGCTGCCGCCCGCCGCGACCTCCTGCTCGCGCTCATCACGCTGAAATACACGCAGTCAAACTCCGTCTGCTACACGATGGACGGACAGGCGATCGGCGTCGGCGCTGGACAGCAGTCGCGCGTCCACTGCACGCGCCTTGCAGGGAACAAGGCGGATATCTGGCAGCTGCGCCAGAGCCCGCAGGTGCTCGCGCTCCCGTTCCGTAACGATGTGCGCCGCCCCGACCGCGACAACGCGATCGACGTCTACGTCGCGGGCGACGAGGACGACTACGCCCTGCTCGCGGCGGACTGGCAGCGGCTCTTTACGGAAAAGCCCGCCCCCTTTACACGCGAGGAGAAACGCGCCTACCTCCGCACGGTCACGGGTGTCGCCCTCGGCTCAGATGCGTTCTTCCCGTTCGGCGACAACGTGGAGCGTGCCCATCAGAGCGGCGTCTCCTACATCGCGCAGAGCGGCGGCTCGATCCGCGACGACAACGTCATCGCCACCTGCGACAAGTACGGCATCGCTATGGCGATGACCCACATCCGCCTCTTCCATCACTGAGGAGGAACGCTCCACGGAACTGAAATACAGACGGGACTGCAGTACGAATTCGAAAATGTCGTACTGCAGTCCCGTTTGTCATGAGCAAATGGTATCGCTACACGTCGAATGCCTCAATCTGTTCCTGGATGGCGCGCACCGCCTCAGCGAGCTCACGTGCCACATCTGCCATGCCGTTGATATCGCTTGTCTGCTGCTGGATGCTTGCCGCCATTTCCTGCGTGCTTGCGGCACTGTTCTGCGCCCCGTCCGCGAGTGAGGAGACGAGCGGCGTAATCTCCTTGACATTGGCAAAGATGGCCGACATCGACGACTCGAGTGCCGCCGTCGCGTGTTCGAGTCTCTCAATGGAGGCCGCGATGCTCATATAGTTGCTGCGCGTCGAGCCGATGGCCTCCGTCTGCACCGTCACGGTGCGCTCCACATCCTGAATCCCTGCAACGGCGTTCTCCGAGTTGTGTGTCAGCTCCGCGATGATCTCCTTGATATCCTTGGTAAAGCTACTCGACTGGTCGGCGAGCTTGCGGATCTCATCCGCAACCACGGCAAATCCGCGCCCCGTCTCTCCGGCACGCGCCGCCTCGATGGCAGCGTTCAGTGCAAGCAGGCGCGTCTGCTCGGCAATGGACTCGATCATCGTACTCGCCTCGTCGATCTTGCCGGCACTCTCGTTGTTTTCGTTGACGAGGCGTGTAATTGCCGCGATGTTGGCGTTTGCCTGCTCCGTCTCCTCCAGGAGGTCATGCACCACTGCCGTACCGTGCTCCTTTTCGTCGGCGACGCGCGCGCTCACCTCTTTCAGATCACGGAGCAGCCCTTCATTTTTCTGCAGGGAGCGCTCGATCGACTGAATGTTGTCATTGATCGTCTGCGTGTGCATCGCCTGATCCGTCGAGCCGTTCGCAATGTTCTCGATGGTGCGGCTCAGCTCCTCACCGGCACTCAGTACATTCGTACTCGATGTACTGAGCGTCCCCGACATCGTGCCCAAGTCAGAGGCACGCTTTCCGAGGGCAGCGACCATCGTTTTGATCTGTGCGCCGAAGTCGTTCATCGTGCGTGAGAGGACGCCCACCTCATCGGCACTGCTGCTCTCCACGGGATGGATCTTGATCTTGCCTGCCTCGTTCTTCGAGAAGGCGCGTGCCATATCGATGACAGGGCGCGTCACGCCGCCGCTGACCTTACGTGCCAGTACCGCACAGAGAGCGAGGGCGATCACGATGCACAGGATGGAGAGCTGCAGCTCCTCATACATTGCTGCGCGGCTCTCATCGCTGCGCGCGGCGAGATAGGCGTCGATGTTGTCCACGTAGTTGCCCGTCGAGATCACCCAGTTCCACGGAGCGAATTTCAGCGAGTAGGCACGTTTCGGCGAGAGCTGCCCCGTCCCGACGTTCTCCGGCTTTTCCCACATGAAATTACTGTACCCACTTCCGTCGTTCGCCGCTGCGATGAGATTGCGGATGACATAGTTGCCGTCGGGGTCACGGTCGTCTCTGCGGTCCGTGCCCTCCTTGTTTTCCAAAAATGGATGCGCGATCAGCCGGCAGTCTGTGTCATCAATCCAGAAGTATCCGCTGCCGTCTGCTCCATAGCGCAGCTTTTTCACACGGGCAATCGCCTCTGCCTTTGCCTCATCCTCCGTCAGCCGTCCGTCCCGGTACATATCGTAGGCGCTCTGCACCTCACTGCGTGCGAGCTCCGTCGCGACACCGATCATATTGTCGTAGTCCGTGTACAGCATCGTACGGAATTGCTCCTGCGTATGGCGATCACGCATATCTGCCATGATGAGCAGCAGCGCGATGATGAGCACCGACAGCGCAATCACCGGCGCCATCAACGCCAGCATGAATTTACTCCGCAAAGATTTCATTTTTACAGCCCTTTCTCTCTCGTGTGTCCCTTATATTAGAAGTTCGCGCGCTGCGGCAAAAATCCTCTTTTTATAAAACTTTTGTTTTCTGTGGAGATTCACACAATAGGTCTCCTGGCGGGCACTTCTTTTCTCTTTCCCTTTTCCGCACGCTATGCTATAATAAAATATCGTTAGAAGATGGCGGAGAACGGTTATGAAAAAATATCAGATGTCCCTCCTGCTGATCCTATCCATCGCCGTGCTCACTGTTGCTGTGACCGCATCCGCGGCACTGCCGCCCGTCTCCGGCGCCCAGCTGATCATAAAGCCTGTGCGCACGGAGCAGGGCAGCGACGTGCGCCGTTCCTACTATCAGGTCGGCGCAACGGAGATCAAGGCAACGCTCGCACAGATGGGTACGCAGCTGCATTTTACCCTGTGGGAGGGCAAGCAGAACGTCTTTCACTTTAGTGCACCGGCATCGCGTCTGGGGCTCGGCTCTGCAGGCGCGTTTATGAGCGACGGGCATTTGTTCTTTTACTGCAACATCAACACACGTGCCGGCTGGCGTCCGCCGGGCGCTCCGCCCGCCTCAGGACGTGCAGTCATCGTCGGAAAATCGCCGGTGGACGGTGCCTGGCGCATCTACGTCGACAGCAGCGACTACTACAATCCGGTGCCTGACGATTTTCAGGTCTATATCGGATCCGTGCAGCACAGCGCAGACCATCCGTACATCGCGCTCGCATTCGGCCGCGAGCTCTATACCGACACGGCCAGGCCTGCCGTGCGATATCGGCTCGACTATCATGCGGACACAGATCAGTTTACATACGAAGAGGAATAAGCACGAGGAGGTGGTTGGTCGTGATCGAGGCGGCCAAAACATTCGAGGAGTATATTGAAAAGGAAAACATCACCGGTTTTGCCATCCGCGAGGTGGGCGACGACCGCGACACCACCGTCTTTGAGAGCGAGATCGAGGCAGGCGAGCGGCGGCTGCCCATCGCCGTCGTCATCGACAGCACCGCCTATGCGACCATCCGCGTCCGTCTTGCGCAGAACGCCGTCGACGACACGAACGCCATGCTGCTCACGGGCTGGCTCATGCGGCAGAACCAGGACAGCCGCCTCATCAAGTTCTACCTCACCTCCGATACCGCCATCCACGCCGACGTCGTCGTCCCGCATAACCCCGTGGCGTTTGACCCCGAGGTCATGACGAGCGTCCTGCGCGTCTTCATCCGCGACATCACGAAGCTCATGCCCGACCTCGCCATGCTCCTGCCCGAGGAGTGAGCGCGTTTGACAAACGCGGGAGAATCTGCTATCATAGCAATCACTGCGGGCGTAGTTCATCGGTAGAATGAAAGCTTCCCAAGCTTTAGAGGTGGGTTCGACTCCCATCGCCCGCTCCAGCGAAAATATAGCACCATCCAAAAGATGGTGCTTTTTTTGTGTAATATACGTTTTTCCTTTATCTTATCTCTTCCAGTTCCTGCCGATACTGCGCCCATTCATCGGCAGGGACACCAATCAACGAGAGTGCCTCATCGGTCGACATCCCCGACATAAAGACGAGTCGACGGAGGATGGCGAGGCGCTCTTCCCTCTGCCCCTCTCTTCGTCCTTCTTTTCTCTCCTCTGCAAGACTAATCGCGTAGCTCATATAACTCGCCTCCTCTTCTGCGGTAGATTTGATCGCATGAATCTCCCTGTCGATCTCCTGCACAAAGTGATCTGTCGTCACCGCGCCGTCGACGTAGCGGAGAAACGCCTTGATGGATGCGTCGATTTCGCCCGTCTCTCCCTTGGTGTTGAGAAAGATCTTTCGCGTGCCGTCCTTCAGCTGGATGTGATTATCCTCCAGACATTGATTCTCAAATGTATAGATGTACCGACCGGCATCAAATGGATCGAAGGAACAGATAAAAATAATAATCGTCGGGTTCAGACGATCGTAGTCCGCCCCTGCAGCAAGCAGGTCAGCGTCCATCATCGCCTGATAGCAGCGCGTACGCTTTGCGAGACCGTCCCCCTCAGGCTTTCTCACCTGCATCTCGATGTTGTAGACTGTGCCCTTTCCGTCCTTCACGTAGACATCCATGCGGACGCCCTTGCTCCCGTAAACGGGAATGAGTACCTTCTCCGTGCCGACATAGGACAGATCTTCAATCTCGATGTGCAGGATGCGCTCAAGCATTTGCTTGCAGATGCGTTTCCGTTTGATAATCAACTTGAACATATAGTCGTCACTGATCGTCAGGTCTTTCCAGTCCTTCATCCAAGCGCCTCCTTTCCCGTATTTTAACCGACCAAACGCTGTAAATCAACGCCGGCAAACAAATTTCTTCCTGTCGGCTCGCCATCATTTTCCAAAACACACGCTTCATCCTACCCGCGCACCTCGATCTGGCATGCTCGCATCGCGTTGAGTGCGGTCGTGTGGCTCTCGGGCGTGACGCCCGCGCAGCAGGCGGCGTCGACACTGATGCGCTTTTCGGGATAGAACGCCTTCACGAGGAGCGCGTTCGAGATGACGCAGATATCCGTGCAGAGCCCGACGAACTCGATCGCATCGTAGTCCGCGAGGGCGGCGGGGAGTGCCGTCGCGCCGAACGTGGGCTTTTCGATCACGGCGGCCGCCGCATCGGCAAAGGGGCGGAGTGCCTCCACGATCGCCCAGCCCGCCGTGCCGCGAATGCAGTGCGGGACGGGCAGATGCTCCCCCTCCTGCGTCGTGAGATAGTCCGCGCCGTGCGTATCCATGGTAAAGACGAGTGCCGTCCCCGCCGAACGTGCCGCCGTCAGTTTCTCCACCATACGCGGCAGCATCGACTGCGCCTCCGCCGTGCCGAGTGCTCCGTCCACGAAGTCGTTCTGCATATCCACAACGACGATTGCCTTCTTCATTGTATGCCCTCCATTTTGCCGATGCTCCCGCGCTGTCGGCGCGCGGGAGTTTTTCTGTTCGCTCAGCTCTCTCAGTGCGCTCTCTGCCCCATCCCATAGCGCGCCTCCCATTCATCATAGATGGGACGGAGGCGGTCGTCGAGATAGGAGAGTGCCTGTGCGCGGATCGCGTCGGGTATGCCATAGTACGCCTCAGCGATCGCGCCCGTGATCGCAGCAATGGTGTCACTGTCACCGCCGAGCGAGATCGCCGTGCGGACGGCATCCTCAAAGGAGCACGACTCGAGGAAGCACTCAATCGCCTGCGGCACAGTATGCTGGCAGGTCTCGTTAAAAATATAGTCCTCGCGAATCCCGTCAATGGTAAAGTCGAGCGCGTAGTAGTGCGCCACGATATGGGCGGCGATCTCCTGCTGCGTGCATCCGAGAGCCCCGCGGCATCCGCCGCAGGTGCGTCCGCTGCCTCCCTCTGCGTCTCCATGATCGCCTTCGCCACGGACAGCGTCATAATGCTGTCATCCGTCGCAAAACAGCCCTCCGCAAAAAGCGCAAAATCCTTGCTGCGGTGATTGTCGAACTCAAACCGCGAGCCGACAATATCGCCAATGATTGCCCCCAGCATCGTATGGCCTCCTTAAAGGAATCACACAGGTTATTCTATTTCTTTTCCTTTTCTCACAGGAGCAATCTCGTTGTGCCATCTCCTGTGTGCGATGCTCGGCAGGAAGGCACAGCCCCCTGCTGAGAAAGCGTTCAGCACAGCGCTCTTACCGTACGCACAAAGCCGGCACAATCACCACACCGCCCCTGCCGTGTGCACCTCCTTATACTCCATCACGCTCTCTTCTTATTCTGTGCGTATTTTACTTCATTGCTTCTAATTATAACACAGGTAAAATACGCGCGCCATTATCACAATTTTACAGCTTTATACAGATCGCGGAAAATCTGAAAAAAAGGGCGTTTCCCCCCCCTTGCATTTTTTTTATTTTTCTCTACAATGTGGATACTGTCACACCAGGAAAACACAGATAGGGAGGGATGCACTATGACGATGCTGCCGCGCCAGTACATGATGCTGTTTGGAATCACGATTACGGCGTTTATCTTCAACACGTCGGAGTTCATGCCGATCGCACTGCTCATCGATATCTCCGAGTCGTTCTCCATGACGGAGGCGGCGACGGGTCAGATGATCACGATCTACGCGTGGGTGGTGGCCCTGCTGTCGCTGCCGCTGATGCTACTGACCTGCCGCATGGAGCTGAAGAAGCTGCTGCTCCTGATGGTGGCACTCTTTGGCATCGGGCAGATGATCTCGGGGATCGCGACGAGCTATGATATGCTGCTCGGGGCGCGTATCGTTGTCGCCTGCGCGCACTCGATTTTCTGGTCGATCGCCGCGCCGCTCGCGACGCGTCTCGTGACGCGCGAGCATCAGCCGACGGCACTCGGTATGATCGTGACGGGCAGCTCGGTCGCGACGATTGTCGGGCTCCCGCTCGGCCGCGTGATCGGGCTCGCCGCAGGGTGGCGCATGACGTTCCTCCTGCTCGCCGTGGTCGCCGCTGCCGCGTTCGTCTATCTCGCGATTCTCCTGCCGCAGCGCACGCCGGGGGCGGGGGTCAGTGTCCGCGAGCTGCCGTCGCTCGTGCGTCAGCCTGCGCTCGCGTGCATCTACGTCATGACGGCGCTCTTTGCGACGGCGTATTTCACGATGTACAGCTACATCGAGCCCTTCCTGCACACAGTCGCGTCGTTCTCGCCCGATCTCATTACGGCGGCACTCATGCTGCTCGGGGTGAGCGGCATCATCGCGAGCCTCGTGTTCTCGCGCATGTACGGCAGGTGCCGTTTCTCCCTGCTGCGCTGGTGTCTGGTCGGGGTTGCCGCCATGCTCTTTCTCTGGCAGGCGGCATCCATCTCCGTCGGCACGATGATTGTGCTGACGATGGTGCTCGGCGTGCTCGCAACGCTCTACAATACGATGTTCCAGGCGGAGGTGCTCGCCACGGTTCCGCGCGACGCATCGACGGTCGCGACGGCGATCTACTCGGGCATCTTCAACCTCGGCATCGGCAGCGGAACGTATATCGGCGGGCTGGCAGCGGGGGCTGACCACATCGCCCATATCGGCTACATCGGCGCGGCCATCGCACTCGTCGCCGCCCTGCTCTGCCGGAAGGTCTACCTGCCGGCGGTGGAGGTGCATCACAGGAATCTGCGGTGAGCTAGAAAAGCACGGATAAAGCATACATAAGGGACATGACGCAGCAGCTTGAGCGACGCGGTATCCCTTTTTTCCCCATCACCTTATTCATGGAAATGTAATCTCTTATCATTGAGCAGCGTCCCGACAAGTCAGTCACTGTCATCGCTGCCGCTGCACCGGCAGCAGCTTCCCTGACAGGACAAAAATCTGCACCAATCTGACGGACTTCATTTTATCAGCGGTTCCTAAATGCACACAAAATCCCGCCGCATTCGGAACATACCGAACGCGACGGGATTTTTTTGTGGGAATCCAACGATTCCTTTATTCCGCTGCTTTCTTCCCGCCCATAGTCATGAAGAGGAAGAAGATCGAGAGGACGCAGGAGGCGAGGAGGCTGATGAAGCCGCCCGTCCAGCCGAAGTGGTCGACGACGAAGCCCATGTAGACACCCGCGAACGCAGAGCCGACGATGTAGCCCATGAGACCCGTGAGACCGGTCGCGCCGCCCGTTGCGACACGCGGCACCATGTCCGCCGCCTGCAGTCCGATCATCATGACCGGCCCGTAGATGAGGAAGCCAATGGCAATCAGCGCGAGGTTGTCCACGAGGACATTGCCGGGCGGGTTGAACCAGTAGACAAGGATCGCGACGATGACGAACGTCATAAAGATCATCGTTGCGGGCGCACGCCGTCCGCGGAATACGCGGTCACTGAGGTAGCCGCTCACGAGCATGCCCGGGATGCCCGCCCACTCATAGAGGAAGTATGCCCAGCGCGAGCTCTCTTTGGAGAAGCCCTTGACCGCCGCGAGATATGTCGGCGCCCAGTCGACGACGCCGTAACGGCGGCTCCCGCATCTCCATCTTGTACCCCGGGATCGGCTCCACCTGCTCGAAGTCGATCTGTGTCCGCTGCTCGACGCGGAGGTAGACGAATACACCGACCAACAAAGCAAGCACCAGTCCCACAAACATATATCGCCGCTGCATGATGCACCTCCTTTGCCGTGTGCGGTATGAGAAACACTCTGTATCTTTAGTAGATATTAAAGCATATAGAGACAAAACAAAGGAAAAAGTTACAACTTATTTATGTTTCCAACGATGAAATCAATATATTTCAAATAATCGCTGCGTTTATGCAGCATTATATTGCTAAAACGCAGCGATTATTGTATACTAACAAAATGAGGTGACACAATGCCAAATTTTAGAGAATATATTAGAGCACAGCGAAAACAACAGGGGCTTTCGCAAAAAGAGTTAGGGAAACGCTCTGGTCTAAGCGATGCAACC
This sequence comes from Selenomonas sp. oral taxon 136, assembly GCF_001554015.1. Taxonomy (NCBI): domain Bacteria; kingdom Bacillati; phylum Bacillota; class Negativicutes; order Selenomonadales; family Selenomonadaceae; genus Selenomonas; species Selenomonas sp. oral taxon 136. The sequence continues at coordinate 1,283,255 of NZ_CP014239.1, read as the reverse complement.
ATACAACGTCTTGAAGGAGGTCTTATAGACAGTCCTGACTGCCGTCATCTTCGCAAAATTGCGGATGCGCTCCATATTCGCCGTTTTTATCTGCTGAAACTTGCTGGTTATGTGACGGAAGAGGACATTGCTCCACCCCAGAATATTCATGGTCTTTCCGCTCTATCTGATGATGACTTAAATGAACTTCAGTTATTTGTTGACTTTCTAATCCATCGAAAAAGACTGCAAAAAGGGGGTACAGAATGCACTTCAGACTAGGTGAACTCTTTTGCGGCCCCGGCGGGATTGCGTGGGGCGCCGCCCATGCAGATATTGGTGATCCAAACTACAAAATCATACACACTTGGGCCAACGATTACGATGCCGACACCTGCAGCACCTATCGGCACAACATTTGTCCAAACGAACCGTCCTCCGTTCACCATGCAGATATACGCACATTTGATCTCACGTCTTTGCCCGCCATCGACGCACTGGCATTTGGTTTCCCGTGCAATGATTATTCCGTTGTGGGCGAGCAAAAGGGAATCAACGGCATCTATGGACCTCTATATTCCTATGGGGTAAAAGCATTACGGCAATTCCGCCCGCAGTTTTTCCTTGCGGAAAATGTCAGCGGGCTGCAAAACGCCAACGAAGGATCGGCGTTCAAAAAAATTCTGTCAGAGCTGCGTGAAGCTGGGTATACCATCACGCCTCATCTCTATAAATTCGAGGAGTACGGCATTCCGCAGGCGCGTCATCGCATTATCATCATTGGAATACGCAGTGATCTCGATGTTGTCTTTCGTGTTCCCTCTCCTGCTCCATACGCCTACAAAGATAATACAAGCAAAACGGCACTTGAAGTTCCGCCGATTCCTAAGAATGCACACAACAACGAACCTACCAAACATGCCCCCATCGTCGTTCAGCGTCTTAGTTACATCAAGCCCGGTCAGAATGCCTTTACAGCAGATTTGCCCGAAGAACTGCAGTTGAACATCAAAGGAGCACAAATCAGCCAAATCTACAAGCGCCTAGACCCCAAAAAGCCCGCCTACACCGTGACGGGCAGCGGCGGCGGCGGGACACACATCTATCATTGGGCAGAACCGCGCGCGCTTACAAATCGCGAGCGGGCACGGCTGCAGACTTTCCCCGATAACTATGAATTTATGGGAAGCAAGGAGAGTGTGCGAAAACAAATCGGCATGGCAGTTCCATGCGAAGGAGCCCGCATTATATTCGAGGCGGTACTCCGCTCCTTTGCAGGAATTAAATATGATGCAGCAGAACCAAACATCTAATGTTATACAAGAAGACCGAAAGCAAAGGGGCAGACCTTCACTTTCGGTCTTACTGCTTTCAATACGGTCTATTATAAAATCTCCACTAAAATCTCTGTTGGGCTTTTCCATGTAACTTGAACGACATCCCCAACCTGAGCATTTTGACTTCGATACCAAGCTCCAATCCGCCTAAGATCTTTATCTATAGCAAACTGTTTTGCATAAGTATCACCTGCGCCGCTATTTCCCTGTGCACGAAGTACTTCGTTGTGCAAAAATCCATCACGAGAACTCACAGTAAAAAGATTACTGCCAAACCCTTCAGGGCTATTATAGATCGAATATCGAATCGCATATTCTCTCGGTATTTTGATATAACCTTCTCCTTCAACAGGATCGCGATTCGTTGGATTTCGATACGTCCCCCAATTAAGATGTGTTTCCTTTAATTTAACTTGGTATGAATCTCCCCGTTGCGGCATAATCTTTCCCTCCAATCAATAATGGCCGTTATGATAACAATAATATCGTAATCTTTCAAATTTTATTAAGTCTGATAATTCCTTCATATAGTTTCTGCAGATTCTCCTCCACGACTGCTTTTTTCAGCTGGCACTCCCAGATCACAAAGACGCGCCAGCCCACATAGGAAAGCAGACGAGTATTCTCCTCATCACGTTCCACATTGCGCGCAATCTTTGCACGCCAATATGCCTCATTGGTCTTTGGCCAAACAAAACGACCACAATCATGATGGTGCCAGAAGCAGCCGTGTACAAAAATGACGGTACGGTATTTCCGCAGGACAATATCGGGACAGCCGGGAAGGCTTCGCACATTTTTTCGATAGCGCAAGCCATGAGAGAATAAATATTTGCGTACCATTTCCTCGGGTTTTGAGTTCACGCTGTGGATATGTGCCATGTTCCGGCTGCGCACCTCTTTGGAGTGATTATCCGCCATCACGGCCCCCTTATTCTCCCGTTATGTCCTCATGAACATTATAGTATGCCATACCATCCGGCAGGCGAATATTCGGAATCCAGAGCTGCCTGCCGCCCCAGCCCTTCGTTCCTGTGACCTGATACATCGTGAGAACTGCTTGCTCTGAGAAGGATGCACCCAGTTTCCAGTCATTTGGTGAGAGCAATGCACCTGTCCCCTGTGCAACATCACGCCCCCGACGTACAATCAGAATCCCCTGCGCTGTGGGTCTCTCCGACAGCATGGCACGCAGTATGGATTGAAATGCATCCAGTTTGAAATCGGCACTTGGAATGATATGCGATAAAAGCTCCTGCATAAATCGCAGATTGATCTGATAGTATGGCTCATCATTCGCGAATCTTGCAAGCAACGCAGACAAGCCCTCAATGCTGTCGTTATTCGGGCGATACGGATAATAATTCGTACCGCCCACAATCATCTCCACACGCTTCTGATCCAGAACATTCGCACGCGTTGGACGTATCCCTTGTGGATAATACAGGCGGATATTCTCTATCCCGCGTTCGATCTGTGCGGCAATTGCATTGTTTGATGCGTTAATATCTGCAAAGAGCTTATACAAATGGCGATCCATATAAATGTGAACCAATCCCGGATCGCGGTCGTATCCAAACATGCGGCTGTGCTGCCAGATTGTATCTGCCTGCGGTTTCTTACTCGTTCGCGTGTAGTAAATACTGTGGAGTGCAGGAAAAGTGACGCCGCGCCCCAACGTATTTCCGCCAATGATGAGATTGCAGCCCTGTGCATATGAGCCACTGTCTACTTCGTGCGCGCCATTCATGATAATGATATGTATGGAATCCTCTCGAATGAGCCGCTGTGCCTCCGCAAGGATCAAAGAAAGTGCTTGTTTCTCACTTTTCTGCGGGTTCATATCCTCATAGACCGCCCGCACCGCCTCCACAAAAGCGGTCTCGCTATGTTCTTTGCACCACGCAATCTCCTGTGCTGCAGCATCAGCATACTGCGTATGCTGCGACTGGCGCACGCTCGGATGAATCAGAGCGTTGGACACGCGCCCACCTGCAAGAAAAATCTGTGCCGATACGACGATGTGACGAACGACAAACGTCCGCATCGGCATTTCCATCGTCTCTAAGAAGGACACACACGGTGCCGTCTCCTCTCCGACCGGAAAGAAAAAATCACCGCCCAGATAACCGTCTCCGGGCTTAAAATAGCCGACAAAACGCGGACGCCATCCGGAAACAGCTGTCTGAAGAAGGATCGCCTGGGGGGTTCCCGTCACTTGCAGATACAAGCTGCTCGATGTCTCGTTTTTGATTGCATCCAGATATTTGTTAATGGATGATTGACGCTGTCGATTCACCAGCGTATTGAGTGATGCCGCATCTGCCTCATCATCAACGACAAACAGAGGGTTCCCTTTCATAAAACCAGAGGAAGCAAGCACATTCGACCATAATTTCAAAACGCGCGCATTCTTTTTCAACACGACGATCACAGGCTGAATAAGGCTGTTGTCCACAAAGAGCTGCACATCATTCTCGCCGCAGATACAGAACCCGTCCAGATCCGCGTGCACACGCGCAAGCGTCTGCTGCTGAAGCACAACATTGTCTGTTGTGAGGAGAACAAATGCAGGAAATCCAAGATCCGCCGCCTTGCACATGATCCCAAACATCTGTCCCGTCTTGCCGGACTGGACATTGCCAAACAAAAGTCCTATTTCGTGCGTGGTAAAAGAAAATTTTTTCAACTGCCGCTCACCAATATCATCTGCAGTTTGTAAGATAGACTCCGCCAGCTTAACATTCCCACGCTCGATAATTCTGCTCAAATAGGTTTGCAAATACTGCACTTTTTTGCCTCCTATTCATCCTCCTGCTGGGCAAACGACAAGAACCAGACGGGCAGCGGTATTCCATCCGCATCCAGAGCAGTTTGACCGGTATTCTTAAAGATGAGTGCATTGCATCCGTATTCCCACAGCATCTCCTGCGTAATCATCCCCGCTCGTTCCGTATCTCTCTGCGTATCATTCACGGGGCACACAAGCCCCGCCGCTGCAAGACGCCCTTTCAGCCAGCGCCCCATAATCAGCTCATCCCCAACCGCACTGAACTGCTTGTTGTTGTCACTCGTGGTATGCGCCTTAAAGTAGTATCCGTCATCTGTGATGACAAAAAAGGGTTGATTTTTTGCCGGATACCCCTCCCTTCGATACACATCTGCACCAACAGTCAGCTGAGTTTCGTACCAGTCCCTCGACTTGCGTTTATTGCGCGGGGCAGCATAGCATACATTGATATTGGATTTTGTGTAGTGCTTTCCATCATCCATATGCCGCTCCGCAGCACAAGGGACTTTCAGCGGAAGAACAAAGGAAAAAATCGAGGGGCAGGATTTGTAGAACTCTACATTCGATGGTGGAAGCTGTGCCACGAGTTCCAGCCCGCTGAGTGCTGTATTCATCTCCCGCACGAGAGGCATATCCGTGATTGCCGCAATGTTATCAGAGCAACGCGGCTCATTCAGCAGAGCAATATGCGCGGCAAACTCTGCCAACGGTTCGGACTCCGTCAGAAAAAGTGCACTCTCATATTGACGGCGATTCGATGCCTCTGGTTTCAGTACACCCAGATTTGCCGACCCGACTATGGCGGCAGCTGGCTGTTTTCCGTGGCAGAACACATATATTTTTCCATGATATTTGAAGGGCTTTACGATGCGAATCTCGCCAATTCCCGCCTCCTGCCAGCGTTGGTTAATCTGCATCGCGGTATGATACGAACGCTCCGGCATTCCTTCGATGTAGTACATACCGATTGTGAGGCAGATGTGCCGTATCTTCCCGGCCGAGACAAGCTGATCCAACTCCATGAGCGCAGCCCGCGACACATAGCCAACAGCAATATCGACGCGGTCTGCCAGAGCAAGCTGCTCTTTAATACAGTCTGCCACCGTTTGCTGACCGCTCGAGATTCCGAACGGCAGGATGTCGGAAACAAGAAATTTCATCATCGCTTACCCCTGCGTTCTCTGCCATTGTACATAGTCTCTATGATGTCATCAATGATTGATCCAATCATACTGGTACCTCCTAATACCATACCCATCATTTATTATAGCATATTTCAAGAAAGTAAAGATCCACACCAGCATCTGCAGAGGCAGGCTTTGCTATCCCCCTAATTCCAATACTTACTCAGCATGACGTACTCCATGCGATTGCCGAATGAGAGGTATTCCTCGCCGCCGATGTCATAACATCCACTGCCTGAGTATCTGTCATCATAGTTGATTTTGGGGACACGCTTCATCTGATACGCCTGTGCGAACTCATACGGCGCGTTCTCGCAGTTCAGTCCCGAATGCTCCAGCACCGCACGGCTGCCCCGCAGCAGGAGAATGCGGTCGACGGTATCCGCGTCAAATGTGATGGCGATGCGCAGATTGGGCTAATACCATCCGTATGTGTTCACATAGGGTCTCAGATTCCCCGTCTGCGGGGGCGCGCCGAGCACCGCCGTCACCTCCGCCGAGATCATACCAAGGTGGATCCCCGCAATCGATTCGTTGAATGGAGACTTTGCCGTACGGTGCAGCATCTGATGGTCGTTCAGCTTAATGCTGTCCGTGTCCGAGTGACGGATATCCCATGTGAGATAGAGACCGCGGCTTCCCGTGCTCTCAAGGATGTCAAACCGTCCCGCTCCGTGTGAACTGCCCCCTGCAAAGTCATACGCCGCGAGCACACGGCAGCCGTTGATATAGCCGCCCCCGATCTGAAGAACCCGATTGCCGTCCGCATCGTACCAGTCGCCCTCCATCAGGTTCAGCGCCTTCGTCACATACTGCTGCTCCATCCGCACGGCATGGGCGGGCTGTGGGGCAAAGAGTCCCACGAGCAGAACTGCGATGAGAAGCATCGTACCAAAAAATTTTCTATATACACTCATGATGTCCTCTCTCTATTCGTTCAAAATCGTATCGTTCGCATCCCCGCGTACATGATGGCAAGGAAGGTCTGCGGAACAAAACAGCGCAGGAAAACACTGTAGACACCAAGAAATGATGATGCTCCCCCTGCCGAGAGGTCTTCTTTGAGCAGCTTCAACACATCCAGATTATCCCCCTCGATACCTCCCCGTCACCGCATTCTGGAACGACCACCCCACCGCCTCGATATTCTGCACCATATTATCCCTGCTATGCATCTTCATTCGCCCCATGTGCTCTCTCCTATTCCGCTCACATCAAAATCACATTTTGTTTATTATAACATCATATCCCAAAACCTTATGGAACAGCCTTTACCCAGCACACAAAGACAGTCGCCTCTTTCCGATCTTGTTTCGTTGAAGCGATAGACTCTTCTGTAAGACTGGTAATATAATCTATGTTTTCTAATCGTTTCACAATCTTCTCATTGACTTCCGTCTTCGGAATTCGCACCTTACGCTTTGTACGAGGAGCAAAATCGTGATGCGGCTCATCCATATCATCAAAACACCGCTCAAAATCTTCACTCTCCAAAAGATCCGCATACGCCGCCATGAGATCCAATCGCTCGGAGTGATTAAGATCGTTCCACGCGGCAAAGAAGATTTCCTTCGTCATCGGCAGCTGTAGGCTATACAGACTCTTTGCAATCTGCTTCGTCATATACCCAATTCCATACTGTTGAAGGAGTTCCTCTCTTAGAGCAGGACTTGACTCCGGCGCAAAAAAGATCTGTTCCAGAAAGTCCTTCGTGACCGTATTTGCATTGATATGCTCTTCCCGTACCAGAGGCAAAAGTATACGCAGGATCGACATGTCGAATCCGCCATTGACAAATGCACGGATAAAATCGTCATCCAGACACTCCGTGCCTGACTCACGTAAAGAATCGCTGTACGCCTCTATAAATATCCGCAATTCCTGTGTTATATGGAACTGTGACCAATATGCATAGATATTTTCCCACGTTGCTGCTAGTTTTTTCGTCGATAAAATCGTATCCCATATCCGACGAACATTTTCCTCGTAGTTTTGGAGATGGACATAGCAGTAATCCCGCAAGCTAAATGCACAGAAGTCCTCTTTTTCAATAAGGCTTTGACAAAGCTCCACCTCCCCGATCAACTGATCCAACAGTGCAGAAATGTCAGCTTCATCGTCCGCAAGATGCTCTTGTTGGAGCATAACTTCCTTTGTATAGGAAATCAAATTGTCATGCACACGTTCCACGAGAGGTGCGTAACCGGTCTTCCGAATGACCGTATAACTCTTTTCGGGGAAGTCATTCGTCAAATGAGGGGCAACATGTGCAATTACATTTTGTACCATATCCACATTCAGGACATAACGATTATTCGTGAATATATCGTCCAACACTTTTCTCGGCACGCCCGCAGTATCAAGATGATGAAACTGAACCGAAAGGACATCCAACGCCTCACATATTTCGCTTGGTCTTACCCCCTTTAACCGTTGCAGGATATTTGCATTCCGCTCAAAAACGTCAGTTAATGTACTATTAACATTAAGTTCAGCAATTCTTTCCTTTGGAACATTTTCCAAAATCCGCATAAGTAACACAACCTGTTGATCATAGGATATCCACATATGATCTTCCATCCGGCACCACATATTCGTCCAACGCTTTGCTAATGCTGCGACGAGTCTTCCGGATGACTCTTCTCTTTCCAGATAAGAGCAAAGGAATTCCCAGCTTATTTTGTCTGAATCCTTCAGCCTGGTATACAGCGCCTCTTTTTTCTCATCCTCTCCACATTGAGAAAGAAGTGCATCCACAAGATCGCAGTTATAAATTCCCTTTTGTCCAAAATCCTCTACACTTAACTCTTGAATAACGGCAAATGGTTTATGTATCTTATAAAAGAATTCTGTTTCTCTTTGTTCCTTGACTGCCCGTATAAAGTTTCGATCACTCTCTGGATAACTCACCCCTTTAAAGTAGTTGATGTAGTCCGCATAGGTTTCATCAATATAGCCCCGACGAAGAAGAAATATACCAACGAGATATTATGTTCGTTCATAATTGCACGAAGAGGGGCTCGCTGAAGGGCTCGCAATTCCTTTTCCTTGGCTGATGCCTCTTCACCGCTATGTGTGTTCAGCCACTGGCGCAGTTCCTCCTCTTTTTGTTTTCTATATGTAGGCTTACCCGTAGTAAATACTTCCTTAATAACCCCCTGCCCTGATTGCATCTCAGCGAAGTCCTGTGGATAGAGGTTCTTGAAGAGCATCATCGCGAAAATCTTATGATCCGCAAGTGTAATCGTTGCTCTTTTCTTCAGGGTTCTTCTATAAGTCAGATAGTTATTGCATATATTGTAAAGAATTCGCATATTGTCAATATATGGCGCGATGTCCATCATAAACTGCTCTGGAATTTCACATTCATACGGATTATTTCTCCGTATCTCTCCTAGCCATGCCAACAACGCCTCTCTGGAGTTGGTCGTGTTGATGATTGGAATCACAGGAATGATAAAATCAAAGAACTTTGTTTGGTCTTCCTTACCAAACAAATCGTCACGAACAGCGTAAACAAAGACAATAGGTTTCTTCGATATTGCATCGCTATTGTTCAAAAGGGTATTGAGTTCGCGCAGGCGTACAAAGATATTTGGCTCATCCAGTCGATCCAAATCCTCGAAAAATACAATACGGTATTTTGTTGCTTCAAAGAAATAGACAATTTCATCCAAATTCCTGTTAAAAACGGAATCTGATTCCCTTTCTGATTCGATTCCGGTGCCTGCGGGTAGCTTCAGCACTTTTAGCTTGAAATTGGAGAACAGAAATCTCCATTTGTAAACAGCGCCTCCAAGAACGAGTGCTACAAAAAGACATAATATTACCGCCCCTGTCACAGTCGAAACCCCCCATCCCAACGCCATCCAGTCAACGAGAGCCACCACTCGATCGAGGGTAAAAGGAACAAACAGAAAAACAAGTGAAATGCTCAGAAAGAGAACAAGAACGGCACTGCAATAGTCATTCCAAAAGGATCTATCGCAGAGTTTATGATAGCGGCTCTGTGGAATCTCATTTGATTTCACCTTGTAGAAAATCTGCTTAAGGATCCACTCAGATACTTCGTCCAACGTTTGAGACGAATCATCATGTCGACGCGTTTTTCCTGTCTGTCAGTATCTCCCTTACAAATTTCAAACTCCGCCATCGAGACCTTCATTGATACGTCTGATATGATGCGATTTTTACTACAAAGGTGATCGAAAATAATGTGTTTTCTCTCACGTTCTCTTCGTAAAAAGGTTTCAATGATACTACTTTTTCCGGAGCCATATGCCCCCGCAAGAGCAATGTTATGGATATCTTTCTGCTGAAACGCCCATGTGAGTGCGTGTAGATATTCCTCCACCTGTTCCGCAGAATCCGTTGGTGTCAATGCTTTATACGATAATCTGCTCATATATTCCCATATCTTTCATATTGTATAATATCCAATATCTTGAAAACGTTTTCCCTACCGCCCCCTCAGCCTCTCCGTGATTTGCTTGAAAAAATCTGCACTCCATAGATTCAGACTCGATCTGTTACGAATGAACGGTTCGACATCCTGTCGCGCCTGTGCAAAATCAATGGCGTCAAACCGCTCGCACAGCATCCGTTTGATCTTGGGGGGATCACAGGGGGGTCGGGTGAGATTCAGCCCGAATGACCGCACTTCTTTTTCCAGTGCAGGAAAGTACGCCGCAAGGTCGAATGCAGTATCTGCTCGATCCCTGCATTCATCCTCTCTGCCTCCTTTGCAATAATGTGACTAGCCGTCTGATATTCGTCGATCGATAAAACTGCGCGAGAAATGAAACTTTCTCTGCACTTAAACTCTGAAACGCCGTCTCTTCCACGCGGAGATCGTCAAATATGAGTGCAGACAGTTCCCTTGTGTTTGCGGTCGGCGGCATGGTATAAAGCTGATCGCAAAGTGCCTTCTCGGGTTCTGCGATACGATAAAAATAGTCCCCCTCCTGCAAGAGTCTGATGCCCAAAGGGAATACGGCGAATGGAACATCTCGATAAAGGAACACGCCAAAAGGCGTTTGATATTTCTTATTCTTTCTCTTTTCAAATGTAGCACTTGTAACCGCATAAACAGCCTCAGGGATCATACCATAGAATCCCAACGCATACGCAAAAGAAATGTAAGAGGGTCCATAAATGCTTCCGGCAAGAAGATGCCTCGGGACATCTCGATCTGTTTCATAGCGCTCTCTTACGATCTGGATATATATTCCCTTTTTGACGAGGCGGGATAGTTTTGCTTTAGGATTTGCATAGGAGCTCAGCTCCGCTAATATCATATTTGTAGTTTCTATCATATCTGCTCCTCCTAGTTCAATCATATTGGACTAGAAGGAGGAAATCAATCATTTTACGGAATTATTGATACAATGAAGTCCGCCATTGATGTAGAGTTTCTATCTTTTTATCTACAAAGGAAACAAGCCGGACACGTAGCAAGGGCCATAGTGTCCGATCTTCTATTAAAAGGACGACAGAGCAGATTCGCTCCGTCGTCCCTTTTTATCAGTGAAATCATATTCTCTCTGCTGTCCGCAGCTCTACGATCAGCGACACGATCTCCCCCCGCCGCACATCGACGATGCCTTTATCCGTCAGCTTGATATCGGGGCTGACGGGGAGTGCAAGTGTCGCAAAGGACATGATGGCATTATCATGCCGATAGCCGTTTTCCGTGAGGGCGCGGCGAACGTGCGCGATCTGCTCGCCGAGAACCGGGAGCGGGCGGTCAGAGAGGATGCCCGCGATCGGCAGCGGCGCAAAGGCCTGCATGCGGCCGTCCCGCACCGCGGCAAAGCCGCCCTGCGCCTCAATGACGGCGTTCGCCGCCGCCTGCATATCCGCCGCGGTCTGTCCGAGGACAAGCAGGTTGTGGCTGTCGTGCGCATAGGTGGTCGCCGCCGCGCCGCGCGTGAGCGCTGTCCCGCCGACGAGCGCCATGCCGCAGCCGCCATTTTTGCCGTGCCGCTCAAAGACACAGGCAAGGTTGTAGGGGCTGCTCTCCCAGTCGATCACGCCGCCGCGCACGGGCAGCTCTGCCCGCCCCTCCGCAACAAAGGTCGTATGCTCCTGTACCTCGAGGATGCGGCAGAGCACCGTCCCCTCCGCAATCGGCGCACGCAGAACGAAGTCCTCGGCACTGCGCGGCGCCAGATGCACGCTGCGGTAAAAATGCGCGGGGAACGACGTGTCACGTTCCGGCTCCTCCCACGCCTCGCCGCACGCAAAGACCTGCCGTCCCGCGCGCCAGACACGCTCGATCTCAAAGGCCCGCAGATCCGAGAGCACGACGAAGTCGGCGATGCGGCCGGGGGCAATCGCGCCCTTGTCCCGCAGCCCCATGTGCTGCGCGGGTGCATAGGTCGCCGCATAGACCGCCTCCTCGGGCGCAAGGCCGAGCTCCATGCTCCGCCGAACGAGATGGTTCAGCTGTCCGCGCCGCATGAAGTCGTCGGGCATTGTATCATCCGTAACGAGGGCAAAACGCCCCGACAGACGGTTCTCCATGAGGTAGTCGAGGAACTCCTTCTTCAGCGTCTTTTCCTGCAGCTGAATGAACATCCCGTTCGCCGCGCGCTGCGCGAGACCCTCGAGCGACTGATCCGTGTGATCGGAGCGGATGCCGCGATAGAGGAGCTGCGCCAGTTCCCAACCGACAAAACGCGGGCAGTGCCCCTCGATGGAGAAATCCGGCCGGCCGTGCTGAATCTGGCGGATCAGACGATTCGTCTTGGAGTGCGCGTCTGCAATGACCTCGCGGCAGTTCATCACCTCGCCGAGGCAGATCACCTGATCCATGTGCATGAGCGCCTCGACATCATCGTTCTCGATCGCAGCACCCGCCGTCTCGAGCGCGTCATTCGTCGACGGAACGGACGAGGGGATGGCGATGCGGACGTCGCAGGGGCCGTCCTGCGCACTCTGCATCAGCGCGCGGATGCCTGCGAGACCGAATACATTTGCGATCTCATGCGGCTCCGCGATGAGCGTCGTCACACCGCTGCGTGCCGCGCCGTTCATAAACGTACGCGGCGCACACATCGTACTTTCAATGTGCATATGGCAGTCGATCAGCCCAGGGATGACGTACTGCCCCGCGAGATCGACCGTACACTGCGGTGTGAGCGGCAGTTCGTCCATGCCGACATAGGTGAAGCGATCGCCGCTGACAGCAATATTGCCCGGGATGAATTTTTTGAGATAGCTGTTGTATATCTTTCCATCAGTCAAAAGGATGTCAATATCCATACCATACTCCTATTTTACCCCTGCAATGGCGTAGAAATAATACGCGAGCAGGAGGACAAGCAGATAGTGTCCCTTGTGCAGCTCCGCCGTGCGCCCCATGGCAAGCTTGATAATAACGAACGAGATAAAGGCGACGGAGATGCCGTTCGCGATGTTGAACGTGAACGCGGTGAACGCAACGCAGAGAAATGCAGGGATATACTCGGCGATATCCGTATAGTCAAGATTGCGCATACCCGCCATCATGCTGACGCCGACGTAGATAAGGACAGGCGCCGTCGCCGCTGCGGGGATCATGAGCGCAAGCGGCGTCACGGCGAGGATGAGAAGAAACGCAGCTGCCGTCGTGCACGCCGTCAGTCCCGTGCGGCCGCCCGCCTCGACCCCCGCGCCGGACTCGAGATAGGTAATGAGCACGGGGATCGTAAAGAGTGAGCCGATCGTCGCGGCGATGGAGTCCACGTGAAAGACCTTGTCAAGCCCCGGCAGATCGCCATTTTTGTCGAGGAAACCTGCCTTGCCCCCGATGCCGATCGCCGTGCCGAAGCTGGAAAAGAAGTCCGGCAGGAAGAACGCAAAGAGGAACGGCAGATACGCGAGATTGAGCGCACCACCAAGGTCAACGTTGAAGAAAATGGGGGCGATGCTGTCCGGGATACGGAAGATGCTCTCGGGGAGCTTGGTGACGCCCATGGGGATACCGATCACCGTTCCCGCGAGAATACTGATGAGCGCTCCACCGCGCACCTTACGTGCAGAGAAAACCAGCAGAATGATGAACGTGATCGCCGCGAGGAGGACAACCGGCTGTGTGAGGTCGCCGAACGAGAGCGCGACCTTTTTCGCGTTGACCGCCAGCAGCTTGGCATTGCGCATGCCGATAACCGCGAGGAAGATGCCCACACCCGCACCGATCGAGATCTTGATGCCGCGCGGGATTGTCATGACAATAGCCTTTCGTATGCCAAGCACTGTCACGATGATAAAAAGCAATCCGCTCAGAAAAACGATCGCACTCGCCACACCAATCGGTACATTCTGCAGCTGCACCATCGTAATCGAAAAAATCGCGACACTGCCCATGCCGGGCGCGAGGGCAAAGGGACGGTTCGTATACAGCCCCATTGCCATCGTCGCAGCGAAGATCATAAGCACCATGCCCGTGAGCATCGCTCCCGTCGGAACGCCTGCCTCACCCATCATGTGCGGGACAACGGCGAGCACATAGCCCATCGTTGCAAATGTCGTGAGCCCTGCGATGACCTCCGTTGTCGCCGTTGTGTGATTCTCCTGCAGCCGAAACTGCCGCTCAAAGAATGAATTCATTGGACACGCCTCCCAAAGGCAATCATAAAAAATTGAAGACGCTTTATTATAAACCCGTTATCAAACTTTTCCAATAATAAAGACGAAAATATTTCCTGCGTCTCTAAAATCCCGCGCCCCTGTCAATATGAGGAAGATTATGGCACGCGCAGCCAACGCCGAACGAGCGTCGAACGGCAATGCAGAGAAACGGCTCCGCAGTGAAAGCAGACTTTTCGAGGATGGCCGCCGCCCCGCGCGCAAACGGCTGGAGCACATCGGCGATCTGTCAGCCCGCTGTCACTCGGATGCAGTACTCGACGAGGAGCTTTTCCCCTCCTGCGTCGCGAGGCAGTCTACACTGTGCGTATCCATGGTGATTGCGCCTATTATACCATATTTATGCTACGCACGGCTTCCTCTCCAGTACGCAAAATAAGCGCTTGCACATGCTCTGCTGCCGCCCATACATAAAGTTCTCTCCAAAAGGATTTTCAGCATGTTCAGAGAATTATTCTTTAGATTTTGAATTCAACGAAGGAGAACACATTATGTACAAGAATCTTTTATGTTCCATCTTCTTCGCCGCAGTGCTGCTCCTATATGGGGAACTGTGCATGCTGTCGAGAAGGAATTCCCGCTGATCGAGAATGCGGATGCCGCGGTCTTTGTCAACCGAGTGAACGAGGTTCTGCATGGGGAGGACTCCCCTGTCGTCCTGACTCCGCCCGCATACGACAAAGCAAAATCCGATTTAATGATACCGCTCTATACATCCCATACGCCGAGCGGTGTCACGGTCGATCTCTATATGACGCCCGACCGCGCTTATGTGCATCGTGCAGCGGCAAACACCGAAGTGATTGATGTGCAGGGTCTCAACGAAGCGATCGCAGTGATTGCCGCCGTTGCTCTCGCCAGCGGTATGACACACGATGAAATGTCCGAACTGTTCCTATGGAAGCCCGCAGAGGAGGTATACGCCCCAGACGAGCTGAAATGGGTCACGCCGGAAACGACGTTCAAGGTCAGTCGCGTTTACTGCAATGCGCGGCAACAGATGATGGGCTCCGACTATCTCCGCGTTGGCCCATTTGTAACGATGAGTATCTATGCCGTCCATCAGTGAAATGAGAAGATTTCGGAGGAAAACACATGAAAAGGCAATGGCTTGTCCCACTCGTCTGCGCCCTTACTTTATTCCTCTTTGCGGGAACGGCGCTGGCGGCGCCGCAAAAATCCGCCCCCATCCCCCTGCGCAATGACATCAGCTATGACGCCTTTCTCATGGAGCTAAACAGCTGGCTTTCCAGAGAGGAATTTCACATTGATCTGTCCGCGCCTGAATACACTGCAGAGATCTCTGAGGATGGCTTTACGGCCTATCTCGCCTCTACACCCAGCACCACGCAAGTCGCATTTTATACAAGAGATGGTCTCCTGTACCGCGCAGTGACGCTCTACCGACCGGACAACAAAGAGATGACGGCAGATGCAACCAAGCTCATCACCGCAATCTGTCTCACAAACGGGCTGACCCCGGACGAAATGATGAAGCTCTTTCAGCGTCAAAAAGTCGATGACAAAACGCAGCTCGGACGGGTGTACTGCAAAAAAACACGGAAAGACATTTACACGATGTCACACCGAATGGACGAACATGTCGTAGCCGTCGGTGTATACGCACTGGACTAGTGCGAATCGATGGCGTTTCTATACATCATCTTTGCACAGGCACAGGCAATCCCCGCCAGTCTCCGAGACCGTCGGCGAAGAGCGAGGTCTCCTCATTATAGTAGTCGATGAATCCGTCGACGAGTTCATGCCCGCGCGTATCGCTGACCATGAAGGGCTGGTAGAAGTTCTTCTCCTCCTGCTCAAAGTTCGCCCACGTCATGAGATACGGGATATGATGACGCCGCGCGGCGACTGCCGCCGCACTCGTCCAATGCGGATCGTCATTGCCCGTGAGCGCGAGCCCGCCGCCGTTTTTATGAACGCCGACCTCGGTGAGCGCGGGGAGTTTGCCGTGCGCATCCGCCGCGGACACAACCAGCGCCGCCGCATGCTCAAGCCGCTTCAAAAAGGCGGGCGTATCGTCGTCATCGTCGTAGAAGTCAAAGCCGAATACGTCCACATACGCATCGCCCGGATAGCGGTCGAGATAGTCCTCCGTCGATGAGAACGGCGCGTTCGGCGCATAGACGTAGAGCGCATTGTGCACGCCGCGCACATCGCGCAGATAGTGGACCGTGTACTGCCAGAGCGCAGTATAGTCCGCGCCGTCCGTCCCCGCTGCGCCCCACCAGAACCAGTCTCCGTTGTGCTCATGGAGCGGGCGAAAGAGCACGGGGATGCCGCGCCTCTGCATGCGCAGCAGAAAATCCGCGACCATATCAAGGTAGGCCGTATAGACCGGATGCAGATCGCCGCCCGGAGCGGCGCGGTGCAGAACATGCCCCGAGAGATCGTCCGGCGAATATCCCGAAAAGTCATAGCCGCCGTCCGCCTGCGGACGCTTTGCCGCGCGCGCGAGGTTGGGGATGTGCATAGAGAGCGTCAGGATCGCGCCCTCATTCGACGCCTCCGCCGCGATCCGCTCGAGTTTGTCCGCACAGCTCATGCCCGCTGCGCGCTCCGCATCGGTCAGCTCCAGCTCCTCACCCGTCAGCGAGAGCGCGTCGAGCCCGACGATCCCTGCGAGCGCCCCCGTCATATCCTTCGTATCGGAGTTCGTGCCGTCCGCAATGCGAAAAAATTTATGATGCGCGTCGTTCTGATGTCCGTAGATTGTGTACTGCAGGCGCCCGAGCGCCGTAAGATACGCATAGAGCTGCCGCGTCTCCGCCGTCGCCGCCGCATCGGCGAGATGCACCGTACGTGGAGCAGCGGCGCGGAGCGTCTCGAGTGCCGGTGCGTCGCGGCGCGCCTTTGCCGCGTCGGGCAGAACCGTCCGCGCCCGATAGACAGGATCCGCCGGATCGTCCACGGGATGTGCGGCGGCAGAGAACGGCATAAGACCGAGCAGTGCCCCGATCAGGGCACATGTGCGCATTGCCCCGGCAAAAGTGGAATATATCATTCGATTTCCTCCTTTGCAGATATTATAGCACAAAAAAACACCCGCCCCCGTAGGAGTGGGTGCCCTATGATCTCCGAATATCAGGTATTCTTCGCAATGATCGCGCCAACGACAGCGCCTGCGATGGCGGCCGTAGTCATGCTTCCCTTCGAGTAGCGCTTGCTGCCGCTCTTGCGCCGTCCGCCCCATGCGAGCTGCTGAACATCATCGCGTCCGTCAAAGCTCGTGTACGACGCGCGCTCTGCCGGTACACTGAGCGCGTGCGCGGATACCTCGGCCACGCCTGCGGCACCGTAGCTCATGGCGCCGACGATCGCGGCGATCGCAGTCCGCTTCATCATCTTTGTTGTCATCATGTGAACCACATCCTTTCAGACGGCGCTGCCGTCAACCTATCACGGTTTCTGGGGATAGAATACGATGCGCATATGGGAAATGGATATAAAATGAATTTAAGTTCTGTTAGGACTTACTGCTAATTTTTATGGCTGCATAAAATGACGGAAAGATACGGCGTCAGTTCATCGTGTCACTCGCAGCCAGAAAGGGATCGATCAGAGTGGGCAGGAAGATGTCCGTTGAGAGCAAGGCGAACGCCACAACTGTGCTCAGTATGACGAGGAAGGAATGCCTGCGTTTTGTTCGTTCCATGATCATCCCTTGATTTCCCCAATAAAATGACCGCCGGTCATATTTGCTGAATGCATTATATGACTGACGGTTATTTTTATGGATCGGAATTTGTGGGGTACCGTGATCGTATATGAGCGTCCTCCCAGCCTTGGCAGGGCGGTCTACTTGTGCTGACGATACCACTCCGCCTTTCCTCGAATCACGTCGCCGCCGCGCGTGCCGTCCTTCGCCCATGGGTGAAACGCGGGGCTCTCCGCTGTACCGAGGTACTCGAGGTCCCAGCGCTCGCATGTCGTGCGCGGTCCATAGGGCGCATGAGCGCACACACCGTCCTCGTTATCGGCGGCCTCGCCGTGCGTCAGGACGCGCTCCTTATCGATCGTCAGCCAGAGGCCGTCAGCGAGTGCCGCGGCCGCCATCGCCAGCCCCTCGATCTGCGCGGCCGTCGGCGGCTCGCCCCCGAGGTCGTCCGTCGTCGCATCGACGCAGCCGAGGAGGGCGATGCTGACGCTCCCGCTATTGCGCCGATAGGTCGCGGCAAGTACATCATCGAGTACGCCGTCCCCGATGACGTAGATGCCGCCGTCCGCATCGACCTGCACATGGTAGTCCGCGAAGAACTGCCCGTAGTGCCCCGCCGTCCAGTGGAGGTAGATCTTAGTTTACTTCTTGTTACATGGGACATTTGTCAATATAAAAATAAGCCCCAGAGCCGAAGCTCCGGGGCTGTGTTGTTTTCTCTCTGCTTATGCGCGATCTACTCCAATGTGATGATCTCCTCATGCAAGCGCTGCCCGTCTACAAGGCGAACAATGCTCGCGCTCTTGTCAAACGAGGAAAAGCTTGGAATGGACGCCATCATGGATTCGTTTGGACACTCCGACTCCGCAAAGATGTCGCGAATCTTACTGATGATATCCTCGGTGATCGGCTCGGCGCTAAGAATTTTGATGTTCTTCATTTCTTTGTTCCTCCTACTGTCAACATGGCGAGTGCTTCCGCTTTTTCTCTCACAAAGCGACTGCGCAGCCCGCCAATCACTCCGGCGCTTCCATTACAGAATCCGTTTGCGCTTCTCCATACGCCGCCGTGAAGCCGTACGGAATCACATTCGGCGATGAGGAAGTCATAGGTCGCTATAATGAGATCATGGTCAAAATATGCGTCATCCACATATGAGAGGTTCGGATGCCCGAGTTTCTCGCACGCCGTCTGCATGAGTTCGACGCATCCACTCGGACCGTTCTGCACCGCACGCGACAGGATGACGGCACGCATCGCCGTTGTGTGCTTGTCGGCGCAGTAGTTCTCCTTGCAGAGCAGATCGGAGGCGCGTTCGTAGTATCGCTCCTTGATGTATGCGTCTTGGAGCATTCCAAAGTTGCCGGGGTCAATCGTTCCGATCTCCTGCCACTGACGCTTAAACTCCTCGCTGTTGATCTCAAGCTCAGATAAGACACGCCCGTAGTTGGCAAACTCGTCCACGGGATAGTCGCAGAGCCACGCGAGAAATTCTTTCACGCTCCCCTGCGCACTTGATAACTGATAGAGCCCGTAGCTCACGCCGCCGAGGTCGCCGTTTCCGGGTGATACGCATGCGGGGTCGCCGCTGCTCTCATATTTATGCGCAAGCACGGAGATTTTCTTGATGTCGTCCTGATTCAGCTCCTGGCGCATCCGCGTGACTTCCTCCTCATGCTGATCGCCGCTTGACGGCGGATTTTCTGATGGTGCGCCGTAGCGGTAGTAGTTCGCTTTCCCCGTGATCGTTTCATCGTCTAGGAGTGCTTGCAGATTCGCGCCGGGGCATTCGGTCGGCATCAGTTCTCCGTGGCCGACGACGTGCGCGCGGTCAATCGGAATGTCGTAGTCCTCGCAGAGATTCGCGATGAGCATCGCCGTCCGCTCGATCTGTGCAGTCGTCGGCTGTGCGTGCGAAAAATCACCAGACAGATGGATGCCGATGGTGTGCGCGTTATCCCCCTGCGCGTGTGCTCCGATTGCCCAGACGGGGCGGCCTCGCTCGATCGCCCCGTCTTTGCGGACGACGAAATGGTAGCCGATCCCCGACCATCCCTGATTTTGATGCCACTCGTGGATTTGCTCTGCAGATGCATCGATGTCTGCCTGTCCCGTGTGGTGGATGACGATCATGTTTGTTTTCGTTCGCTTCGACAGCTCCCCGAAATTCAGATTCGTCTCCTTGATGTTGACTCTTTCCACGTTCTTCTCCTTTCACCTTTCCGCCGGACGGCGGTGTTATTTGCTGAGAGCAACGCCGCCCAGAATAACAGCGATGATCTGCCATACGGTGATCTTATTGTTCAGCCGTTTTTCCCGGCGAGCGTGCTTCTGCTCGTTTTTCTGGAATTCAAGGCGCGTATTTTGCAAGGATTTGTTCGCTCTCTGCAATGCGCTCGCGGCATTCTCGGATTCGCTCCCCAGTCCCGTCAATCGTTCTTTCAGCTGTGCAATTTCGCTCCTCTGCGCGGTCAATGCGCTCGATAGCTGCACGGCTTCGTTCTGCGAGATCGTCAGTGCCTCTTGCGATACTCTCAGCTGTTCTTTCAGCGTCGCCGATTGCTCCTGCAGCGCTCTCACTTGCTCCTCGGATGCGGTCAGCTCCCTCCGCGCTTCGCTCAGCGCCTTGTTCGATTCGGTCAAGGCTGCGCGCGCTTTCTCCAAGTCCCGCGCGGATTCGCTCAATGCTTGCTCCTGCATCACGTTGTTCTCTTTCAGTCGCATCAAGTCCGCGCTCGACATTGACACTGCCGCCTCCTGCTGGTTCTCGGTCGCCGAGCAGATACCACAGCCCGGCGATGCCAAGAACAGCAAGTACAAGAGCACCAACGAGCACATAACTTTTCTTGTCATGCATCGCTCCTCCCTCCTCTATTTTTCTGCACCATCGCCGCGCTCTTCTCGTCCTTTTCCTTTGCGATCTGTTCGAGGGTCTCGGTCAGTCGCTTTGGAATGGGCGCGCCCGCATTTCCTGCGTTCTCAATGATGCTCAGTCCTTCGTTTCCGATATAGAACCACACGATCATCGTATGCACGGCGGATGTCCCCATCGCCGTATCGATGTAATGCGCCAGTGCCACGATACACAGAATCGACACTTTGCGGACGATGCCCAGCGCCCCCACGCGGCTGCTCGGGCCTTTTTTGCTGTCTGGGTGCTTTCTCTTGTAGCGGTACGCGGCAAGGACACCTGTCACATAGTCGATGGCCATCGCTACAACGAGCGCCTCAACGAGGCTATTCCACCCAAGCAAATACCCTGTAATTCCGCCCGCGACGGAACACCCTGCCCCCCATATCGCCTGCATTTCCGTTGGGATCATCCCTTTCAAAAAAATCATTACATCCTGCATGTTACCCTCCCTTAAAAGCGCACCTGATACATCAGCACGCCCGCGCAGTCGGCAGCGAAGTCCTTTCCGTCCCAGTGCCCGTCTGACCACTCCTTCAGTGCGCCGATCGCGAGCGTCGTCGTCGCTGCCCAAAAGCTATTCATCCCTGCGTTGCGCCTCAGCTGATCGCAGATGAGATAGCTGACTCCCGCGTGCGCGATGCGGTCAACTCCTACGCTGTCAACGAGGCGGTGCTGTGCCATCGTCGTAGGAGTACTCATAAGGATGCCGATAAATATTGCTGTTGCGATTAGTTTCTTCATTCCGTCCCCTTTCTCTGCACAGAAAAAGCCGCCACGCGTTATGACGGCTATTCTGCGCTTCTCATCATCCTACGGGGTGCTCGACGATCCACTCTGCGACCTTCTCGCGGTACGTCTCCGGTACAACGCGCAGGTTCTTCGGGTTGTCCTCCGGGGACAGTGCAAATTTCCCCCCCTGCACGAGGACGCCATAAGCGACGACGATGTAGCTATAGATTGTTGCTGCCATTGTTATTTCCCTCCTTTGAGTTTTGCAAGTTCTGCCTCAAGCGCCGCGATGCGGCCCTGCATATCTACCATGCCCTCCATGACGGCAAGCTCTGTTTCTGGTACGTTTGCTGTTGGCTCTTCTGTTGTCTCTACGGGCGGAGCAGGGGGGGCAGATACGGGCTTACCCGTCTGTTGGTCACGGATGTAGCCCGTGCCGTTGTCACCTGCACCGCGATTGCCGATGTAGTGCTGGTAGTCCTCATCCGAGATGGGAATATAACCGTCGTTGATATATACTTGACGCTCCTCGTCGGTGGTGTAGTGGATGCCCCTGACGACTGAGGATTCGCGTCGTCCTGTAACGTCAAACTTGGATAACAGTTCAGTCATGCTATTACCTCCCTATTGCAAGATACGCCATCGAGAACTCTTCCGGTGTTGCCTCTATTCCTACACCGTTGTACGTCAGTATCTTCACTTGGAAACTGTTTTGATCCTTTGGGCAAGCTTTATACACCCTGAAAGAGTTGTTACTCGGATTGTTATCCCACACAAGCACCGTATAGGTGTTTTCCTCAAAACTGATTGGCAGCGTTATATTCCGCACGCTTTCGTCGCCCGCTTCCTTAGAAAGCATAGCCAAGGAGACTCTCCCCCACTGCATCTTAAGTTTATCAAACGCGCTGCCGAACACAGTGAATCCGTTTATGCCAAAACTGGCAGAAAACCCCGTCTGCTTGATAGCATCCTTCAAAACTGTTGATAGAGCGCGTCTCACCCATCCCATTGTCGCAGGTGCATCGTTTTCCACTGCTCCGGCAAGCACTTCAATCTCTTTAACGGCAATTTTGTCAAAATATCCCCCGCTCCAATGCTTCTTTTCCGTCCCGATGCTGCCTTCCCCATTCGCACGTGGGACGTAGTTTCTTGTCGCCATGTGTCACCAATCCTTTCTTTACATTACTTTCGGCATGATGTTGCCGTCCTCGTCCAGATCGTAATTGACGCTGTAATGCGGCTCTGCCGTCGGCATAATGCCGCCGCCCTCGTCAATCTCGAACATGTCGCCGTCGATGGTGTAGAGTCGTTTGACCCGCCAAATAACGGTACCGTCTGTAACGCTGACTCCGAGATGGACGTCGCTCAGGTCTTGCAGCGTCGCCGCCGTTGTCCCCGCCCGCACACATTCAAGGCGAAGGTCGTGTCGCGTGAGCTGCGTGTCGTAGAGGATGTCCCCCGCCTCATAGCGCGTACTTCGCCGCACAAGTCCGGCGCCGTTTGCGAGCATCTCTGTGTTGACCAGTCCCGCCGGGTCGATGCGCACCTCGATGTTCGCCGCATTGGAGACGGCGATGTTCATGGCGTACGTCGCCGCCTGTTTGAGGGCGGCGGTCTTCGGCGGGATGCTCTCTGGATTCGGGTCAAGAGAGATCATGTAGAGGATTTCGCCTTTGTCGGGGTCTTTCGCGAAAAGTCCCCACTCGCGCGCGTAGAATGCTGCTGTGACCTGTGACGATGAGATGACGCCCGTGACGGTGCATAAGCCGTCCTTCGCCACAACGCTGCTGATACCGAAGACGGCTTTGGGTCCGACAAGATCAGTCATGGTCTCGATTGCGTCGAGTCCCTCCGTCCCGTCCCCGAGTTTGATTTTCGTCAGTTCAAGCTTGCATTGTCCCGCCTCCACTTTGATTTGCAAGTCGCGCCCCGCTTTCGTGAGGCGTCCGCCTGTCCAGTTTGCCATAACTGCTCCTTTCTAGGTCTGTGTGACCTCAAGCACCTTGTGTATGCTTCCTGCACCGCCCGCATAGAGCGTGCTGCCGATCGCCGCGTCCTGCACTGTGTCGGGATAGACCTCGTATGCCGTGTGCGTGGAGACTGCTGCGCCGATATAGTGCCGCGCCTCGGCCGTCGCGTCCGTGATCTCCGCCGGGCGTATCTCGTAGGTTGTGTGGATGGTTGGTGCGGAGGCGTAATACATATCATTCTGTGCTTCGCGTCGGAATCTAAGTTCGTCCAACACGGAGCGCACATTCTTTGACGCATTGACGACTGCAAGCAAATGTGCCGTATCATCCTGTGTTATATTTGGCGCGGTCAAAAGGTCAATGCGGAAATGATACGGCTCGCCGCCATACTCGAACCATTCCGTTACAACACCACCCTTGAAAACGGTCTGCGCCATTTTCTCAACGGCGGCTTTTGTCCCTTTGATACGATGCCATGCGATAGACTCACGCACGAGCTGACGTTTTGTTGCGATGTCGGCAGACGGCTCATAAAAATCGACATGCCACTCCCAAGCAAGGAGGTCAACGACCTCCTCCGGCAGCTCGTCGAAACGTGGCAAGTGCAGCACCTCAACACACGATGCAATAAGCCGCTGCAGTTCATCATCCACTGCCTTTGCTGCAGCGTATACCTTTTCATCTGCCAGCAAATTTTCCGGCAGAATATCCAGCAGGGACAAATGGTCAATTATTTTGATATCAGCCATCTTCCAGTCCCTCCAATGTGACCGTCCGAACGTCAGCAATAGCTACAGCTCCGATCCCTACGGGCGTAAATATCGGCTCTGTAATCTCTGCACGCTTTGCTCCTGCCGCGCGTATGCGGTAGTATAGCTCCGTCGGGTTGATATCCCGCCCGAGCTTTTCTTTCTGCCATGCCGCAAAGTCTGTCACTGCCTCATTCACGCGTTTTTCAATGGCAGCAGACGCCACAGCGTCGCTACGGTCAATCCAGTACCGCATGCGAATGTTGTATTTGATAACCGTCGGCGCTTCCACTTTTATCATGTCGGTCAGCGGGCGCACCTTGTCATCATTGAGCGTATCCCGCACGGCTTTCAGTATCTCAGCCCCCGGTAGGGCACCGCCTTTGAGAAGCGGACGAATCAGGACCACACCGGGACCACCATTCTCAACACTCACATCACTGATCAGAGCGCTTGCTTTCTTCGCAAAATACGCATAGGCTCCCGTTGGCCCCGCCGTTGAAAACTGCTCCGGTGCCTCATGAATGCGCTCGCGATAGCTGTCATCGCTCTCCACATCCGCGCCGCCCTCTGTCATCGTCGTATTCGCCGCCGAGACAAGAAACGGCACAGGATCCACAATCGTCTTGAGTTCGCCCGCCGCGTATCCATTCCCGAGTTTTCCCGTAACCGTACACGTTGCAGCACCAAGCGCCGATGTTTCGCCTTTTGGGATGATAACCGGAGCATCCAGTGCGAACAGCACGCCGTCCCCTGCTGTGACACGTAGCCCTTGCGGGATGCTCGTCGCCATCTCACGTGGCGCAGATAGGATGAGTTTCAGCGTTGTATGTGCCGCTGATGCCGCGATCCGCTCCGTTCCAACAAGTGCGCCTTTATGCTCAAGGTAGTCTCCTCTTGTATAGGCAAGCAGATTCATCTTTGCCGTATCGTCGATAAGACCGCGCTCCTGCACGATGATTGCCGCCACGCCGAGCAGAATCAATCGGAGGGGATCTGCGCGCGCAAGTTTTCGCTGCAGCAGTCGCTCAACGGTTCCGATGATATTGGATTCGATCAGGTCAGGAGCTCTCTCTGCAAAGGACACATCCGGCAAATCACGCAGTTTCATCTCTCAGCCTCACTTTCACAATAGGCGTCAGCACGCCCTCTTTGCCGTCGCCGTGATAGTTCACGCTGACAACCTGCGCCCGTGGTTCATAACGGTGCACAGCAGCGACGATCATACTCGTATAGCGTGCCTGCGCCGCAGGTATCGGCAGATCGACCAGCTCTCCTGAGATGCCAAAATCTCGATCCATCGGGACGGACTTTTTGAGCGTAGTGAGTACCGTCCGCACATTTTGAAGAATTTCCGCCGTTCTGGACGATGGCGCAAAGTCTATTGCGCCGACTTCCTGCATTACATCATAGGTCACGTTGCCGTCCCTCCTTCCTGCGCTGCGTCATATATGACAGGAACGTATTCTTTCAGTGTCACTTCCACCTGCGATACGAGGATCCGACCGCCATGGTCAATGCGTTCCGCACTCTCCCCGACGCTCTCAATCACCCACATGTGTGCGCCGATCGGCGCACTGCCAAAGACGAGATACATCGCTTCCCCCTTCTCACAGAGTTCCCGCAGCCGCTCTGTCTCCTTTGCGGGTGACACACCGAGCTCCACATGAAAGGTCATGGAAAATGTGATCTCTTCCCCGTCCGGGGCAATGTACTCCAAAATCGGCTTTTCCCCGATTCTCTCATGCAATGCGAAACGCGCCTTGGTCGAACGCCGATAGTCACGAAAGGTGCGCACCTCATCCGTGGATACCGTAAAAACGATGTCTCCGAGCGAGCCGATCTGCACGCCCTGAGAGAGCCACGAAAAGCGGCTGCTGAGATCAGAGAGAATGTTATTTCGCAGATTCAGCAGTCGTTTTTCCGTCTGCTTCTTATACGAGCCTATCGCGTTATCCAGAAATGACATACTACCCTCCTACAAATACGTTCCCACTCCCCGTTGTGTGCGTGCCCGACTGCCCACATGACTGACACATCGTCGCATCTCCGATGCGGATCACAGGCCGCCCATTGCAAAATACACTCGCGCTACCTGCAACGCTCGCGAATGTCCCACTATGCGGGCAGTTCGTTGGTCCCGTATCATTCAGCCGATGCAATCCCCGTCCATTGACAAACACATTGCCGCTGGTTACGGTCACCGTCCCCGACCTTCCGTGCGGGCAGCATGGCAGGCCTTTATCGCAGGTGCCCGTCGTCGCATCGCCGCCTCTTACCGCCGATGGCATGTTACACCTCCCTAATTCAGCGAAATTGTCCGCCCGTTGATTACTACGTCACCCGTACACTGGATCGTCAGCCCGCCCGTCGCGCGGTCGAACTCTACAAATGAGCCGTCGGCAAAATCAATGCGGCGTTTATCTGCGCTGTCAGCATTTCCCGCGCCTATTGCGTAATGCGTGCCGAGGATCCATCCCGTTGAGAAATTCTTGTCGTTGCAGGCAAAGAGGCACACGACCTGCTCGCCGATATCCGGCAGCCAGAAATCACGATTGACCTTTCCGCCGCGCGTGAGAATCGGCAGAACAGGTGACGGCGTATTGTCCTTTTCCTCAAACACCACGCGCGCTGCACAGTCGGCAGGAATCACTTCACTCACAACACCGACGCGCACGATGTTTCGCATCGCCTTAGTATCCATCAATCACCCTCCTCAGCTCGATTTTCGATGTGTACCCGCTTCCGATCTCATGTGAACTGCGCATGATGATATACTTTCCATCGTAGACATGGAATCCTTTGAGCATGACTGTGTTGGATGCAAGCAAGGCAAAATCGCCCGTCATACCGAGGGATACCGCGACTTCCTCAAGGTTCTTTTCATGCAGCTTCTTTTTTGCAAGCTTTTCCGCCTCGTCGATGCTCTCCACCTTTTCATTGACTTCCAGCGTTCGCCCCTTCTCACGATGCGGATCTGTAAATGTGTACTCGATGAGCTCTCCCTTGCTGCCGTTCTTGTATTTCACATGGCATGCGCGGTAGATGTTATGGATCGTCATCCGACAATCGAACGACGCGATATTGTCCCGCCCCTTTGTGATCGCCATGACAGGGTCGGCGTTCTCATATTTTGAGATGTCGAACACGACAACCGTCTCATTCGTGACCTTGAGGGCAAGCCCCGCATCCTTGCATATCTTTTGCAGAAATGCGAGGTCTGTCTCCTCCGACTGCTCCGCGCGGTCAATGATCGGATCGTCGGGGGCGTCATAGTAGTGCTGCATCGATGCCCCCTCCGCTATGTCCTGCACGATACGGGAGAGATTCGCCTTCTCCCATGCGCGCGTGCGCTCTACGCCGCGCAGGTCGGTATTATTCGGCACCGAGATCAGCTTTATCTTCGCTTCATTCGGTGGACCCGTATTCGTGATCTCATCGACCTCGAACTTTCCGAACGGCAGTTCACGGTTATCCCCCTCATATTCCCAGTCCGACACCGTGATGCCGATGTCCATGATTGCCCCGCGCTCCGGCAGCCAGTCTCCCTGCCAGAGCTCTTCCCGATCTTCCAACGTGATCTCCGCGCTGTCCGCTTCCCCGCCCAGCACCTCGCGCACAGAAAACGACTTGAGGAATGCTGCGATATCCCGTGATATGTCCACATTGTCATAGGTACATTTGACCTTTGCCCGCCGCGCCTTCATACTCTACCTCCTCCACGGCGGCAGATTCTTTGTGCGCCCGTCTATCGGAATTGGCGGAATAGCCAGCACCGTCCCTGCCGCAAAAATCCCCGTATGCACATGGGCGCGATTGGCGTCTATCAGCAGGTCAACATAGCGACAATCCCCCATCTGTTCGTAGGCGATAAGATCCCATGTATCGCCGCTGCGCGTTGTATATGTGTCAACCAAAAGCCAGACGCCCCCTCTCACGTCGATAGTTTTCCATCTGCTCGGCAAACGTGCGCTGTACCTGCCGTCCTGCATCCATCACCGCTTGTTTGACCTTCTCCGGCGCAGTATCCCCGTTGAAATTCAGTGTAATCGAAATCGGCGGCACACTCATGGCAGGTTCTCCCCCGCCGCGCCCGACAATGGAAAGAGATATGTCGCCCGCGTCTTTTCCGACACCGAGGATTTCGCCCGCCTTGCGCCAAAGCCCGATCGCACGCGGCGAGCCGTCCAGCGGAATCGCCGCCTCGGCGCTGTCCTCTGCGAAGGTCGTAAGGAACGCGCCCTTGCGATAGATACCGCCGCGCGCATTCGCGGCGATTTCCTGTCCGCCGCCTCCACCATCACTGCTGACGAAGTCTTTCACATCCTTGATGATGCCCGTCACAGTGTTCTTTATTCCGCCGAGGATCCTGCCCGCGACATTCGCCAGTGTCCCAAAGATACTGCTGAATATCTCCACGATGCCCGTCCATGCGGTTGTCCAATCCCCCGCGAACACGCCCGTGATAAAGGTGATAATCCCCGTAAGCACGCCGACAAGCCCGTTGATGATATCTACGATGATACCAATCGTCGTTGTGATGACACCGACGGCTATATTCGCAAACGTGATAATTGCGGCGATAATAACACTGCCAAAAATCTCTGCGACCATCATGCCAATGCTGATGATCGTGTCAAACGTCTCACTGTGCTCTGCAAATGCTGCACTCACCTGAGCGAACGCCGCCATAAACGCTGCGCCGATTGCCATGATGCGCGGTGCCACTGTATCCGCAAGCGTGGAAAGTGCCGCCCTCAGGCGGTCAAATACCGGCTGCATCGATGCCCATGCACTCGCACACGCCGTCTGGATCCGTGTCCATAGCTGCACGAAGAACGGCCCCACCTTATCCCAATTGGCGTAGATGAGATACGCGGCCGCCGCAATCGCCATAAGGGCGACGCCCAACGGGGAAAACATCATCGCCATCGACGCTCTGCCAACGGATAGGATCGCCGTCCCGAGCATGCGGAATGCCGCTCCTGCCTTTCCAAGTACGGCAGTCATACTGAAATTCCGTATCATGTTCAGCATGGCAAGACCCGCCGCTTTTGCGCTCTCAACGATTGCCAGCGTTGCGCTCATCGTTACCGTGCGTGCCGCCTGTGCGAATACGACGATACGGGCAAACGCAACCTGTGCGCCATTGACACCGATCATTACCCCCGTACGTATGGCATTCCCGACATTCGCCCACGTAATCGCCCGCAGCCTTGTATAGGTTGCCGCAATCTGCGCGCCAAGCGCACGATACGTTCCTGCACTGGACGCCGCATTGACTGCCGCCATCGCCCGCGCCTGTGCCCACGTTGCCATGGTCAATAGCCGCTGCGCTATAGCTGTCTCCCTCGTTGTCAACAGATAGAGCCGCATGGATGCCGCCGCATAGTTATACACTGCCGAGGCGAGTTGAAATCCCTTCACCGCTACAATAAGAGCGGCAATTGCCGCCCCTGTCTCAACAGCAGCTTTCGTCAGCCCCTCATGTTCTTTGACCCATGCGGAGAGGCCCGCCGCCGCATTTGCACCCCATTTCGCCGCATCAGCAACATAAGGCAGAAAGAGCGTCCCAATGGAGATTGCAGCGCCCTCTACGGCGGATTGGAGCTGGACAATGGCACCCTTCGCATTATCCATCATGACCGCCGCCATCTTTTCGGCTTCGCCGTCGCAGTGTTCCATCTGCGATACGAGGTCATTAAACACCTCGGGACCCGCATCCAGCACATTCAGCCAGCCCGTCGCCGCCTCTGTGCCGAAGATCATCTGCATATAGGCAAGTTTCTCTTCACTGGTCAGCCCCTGCATTTTCGTACGCAGTTCCTGTAATACGGCAACCATTTTGTGCGAGCCTTCCCCGGCGATGTTGTCCATGTTGATGCCGAGCGAGGCTAATGCCGCCGATGCCTCCTGATGCTGCGCGGATACGTCCGACAGCGATATGCCGAGCTCCTGCATTGCCTTGCTTGCCTTCTTCGGCGGGCCCGCAAGTCGCATGAATCCCGCACGCAAGGCGGTACCTGCCTGCGACGCCTTGACGCCCGCATTCGCCATGATGCCCGTGAGCGCCGCCGTCTCCTCCATCGTCGCACCATAGGCGCGCGCAACAGGTGCGGCATATTTCATCGTCTCGCCGATCATCTCGACATTAGTATTCGTGCGCGTCGCCGTGACGGCGAACACATCCGCCATGTGCGATGCCTGATCCGCCGCAAGGCCGAACGCCGTGAGGTCGTCGGAGACGATATCCGCCGTGCGTGCGAGGTCTGTTCCTCCGGCGGCGGCGAGGGCGAGCAGTCCGGGCATACCTGCGATGATCTGCTCTGTATTCCATCCGGCCATACCGAGATAGCTCATCGCCTCCGCCGACTGCTGCGCCGTGAACTGCGTCGTCTCACCGAGGCGGCGTGCCTCTGCTGTGAGTCGCCCGATCTCATCTGTATTGGCGCGCGTGATTGCCTGCACTTTCGACATAGCGGCCTCGAACTTTGCCGCCGTCTCAACAACGCCATAGATCGGTGCGGCTACCATCCCCGCCATAGCAACGGCATTCCCGAATCCCGCTTTTGCATTGGCGAAATTCTCCCCTGCCGCCGCTTTCGCTGCCTGCGCATTCCGCAGCTGATCGGCAGATGCTTTCGTCTGCGCCATCTCTTGACGTAGACGGGCGAGATGCGAGCGGTACTCATCAGCACTCATGCCCGCTGTGCGCATTCCCTGCTGTGCGCGTTCCATCGCCGATTGATACTGACTCTGTGAGATT
This sequence comes from Selenomonas sp. oral taxon 136, assembly GCF_001554015.1. NCBI lineage: Bacteria > Bacillati > Bacillota > Negativicutes > Selenomonadales > Selenomonadaceae > Selenomonas > Selenomonas sp. oral taxon 136. The sequence continues at coordinate 1,252,529 of NZ_CP014239.1, read as the reverse complement.
TTTCCCGCGTCGTATTGCTGCCGGATACGGTCAATCTCGCGTGCGTATGCCTTTACCTGTCCCTGTGATGCCTGCCAAGCCCGCTCGAGACGTTGCTGCTCTGCATTCAGAAAGCGTGTGTTGTCGCTCAGCTGCTGCATGGCAAGAGAACTGCGATTCATCGCCGTCCCAAACGATGCGTTCATCACCGCGCCGATCGCAAACGAGATAGCAAATATTTTCCCCGCTGCCACAAAATCCCCCCCTTTCTGCTATAATAGATTTATCAAATACGACAAGGAGAGTGATCCCAATGCTTGAAAATCCCATTGTCTTTTTCATTTGTATGGTCATCATTGCATTAGCAGTATTCGTTTTCGTTCATCTCTTACTTGCGGCTGTTGAAGTATTCATCGTTCTTCTTGATTTTCTCCTTCGGCTTCTCAATATTCCCTTTGCCGTTCGCGGCGTCCTTAAAAGATGACAAGCTCCCCATAGCAACGCAGAGGCAGCGGCTTATGTCGCTGCCTTTTTATTTGCGTCGTTTCTCCTCCTCGATCACATCCATCCAGCGACGCAGCTCTCTGAGTGTCTGCCTCTGCCAGTAGTCCAGAGAGCCCGCCTTGCGCAGGGCAAAGATGATCTCCCTCAGCTGTTGCGCCGGGTCAGCTCCTCGCCCAAAGACTGCAATAAAAAATTCAGCGTCCTTGTAATGACCGCCGTATAGGTGCGCAGCTTCAGCTTGCGGATCTCCTCGAACGGAACACCCATCGCCGTCGCCGCGAGCCGCGCGCGGAAATTCGCGCTATAGACGATGTCGGGCGTCGGATCACCCGTCATGCGGCAGGCGCGTTCTGCGTTGATGAACGCATTGGAATCCAGCTCATCCAGACGGTTTTCGAGCTCCGTGAAATCGAGTTCCTTCTTCTCCTCGATGACCTCTATATTCTCTTTCTTGTCCATGTCATATCCTCCTAAAAACGTATAGAAAAAGCACCTTCGTCACATGGAAGGTGCTTTTCTCGTTTACAGTCCCAGAGCCTTGCGCACGTCGGCGAGATAGTCCACGCCGTCGACGAAGTGGATATAGTTGAGCTTGTCGATCTCGACCTTGCGCTTGCCGTCGATGGTGATCTTGAGATAGGTCACTTCGAGCGTGTTCTTACTGTCTGTATGATCGGCGGGCTTGAGTGCGCCGAGACTTCCCTTTTTCGGCAGTCCGCGAATGTTGACCTTGACCGCCTGTACCTTGATCTCGCCTGTCGCAGCGTCATACTGCTCGTTCGCCCCGCGAAACTCAAGGTCATGCGAGCGCATGGCGAGGAGCTCGGTCACGTCCTCGTTGATGGTGCGCCAGCTGATCTCCGTCTCCATGCTCTCCGTCTGCCCCGGCGTTGGCATCTCGATCTCGCCGCCGATGCCCGCGCCGGAGATGGTCGCGGTCTTATAGTTGATTTCCGGCAGCGTCACATCCGCCATGCCGAGCTTGCGATTGCCGCCCTTGAACACCTCGAAGTTGACGAGCTTGTCGCGAACGGTGTTCACGCCTGCGAAACGCTGCAGGTCAAACGAAAACTTCTTTTTCTTCATGTGCTATCCCCTCCCCTTAGGAAAACAGCGCCGAGATGTAGCCCGGGTCGTATTCCATGACGAACTCAATATCTCGCGCGGGCGCAGCAGGCGTAAGATAGACGTGGAAGCGGATGATCCCATCCATGAGCTCCGTCGTCGTATTCTCATCTTCGCGGAACTCCACGCGGCCGCCAAGGAGCGCTCCTTTTGCCGTGAGACCATTCAGCCAGATGTTTGCGCTGTCAACGACCGTCTCAATGAGACGCTTATTCGTCGGCTCATCAATCTTGCTCCAGAATGTCGTGACAAGGGTATTCCCCACCCAGTTGAACATGCGGCGGTTGTTGATGAAGTTGTCCTTCACGTCCGTATTCGACGGGTACGCCGCCGTGCGGTTGCCCCAGCTCTTCCATCCTCCGATATAGTTGAGTGCTGTCACAACGCCCTGCCCGTTGAGATATGCCGCCTGCGCAGCGTTCAGGAAAACCTCCGTCCCGTCGGCAAGGCACGCGCCATCCGCCTGAATGGACTTATTCGACGGCGAATAATACGGGATATCGTCATGCTCGCTGTCAATGCGGTTCATGAGAGAAGCAATCTGCGCGGAGAGGTGATATTTCTCCTTGCCCTGCTTTACCAACGGCCAACAGAGAATGCAGTCCTTATCCGCAGTGCTCTTCTCGTTCTTCCACTTGCTCGCAGCGGTGTATGTTTTGACCTCATCCGACGGAATGTCGCAGATGGAAATAGCGTTGAAATGTCCACAGATGTTGTGTTCCTTCGCCCGCATGACCGCCGCCACATTCACATCATGCGACCAGCCCGGCGCGATGATGATGCCGGGGACAAGCCCAAAGCGCGGGAACACCTCATCGATCAGCTCAAGCCCCTCGGTGCGGTTCGTCGCTGCATTCACGCCGCCGATGATATCCACTGCCTTCACCGCTGCCGGATTAAGAGCCGTGTAGCTGAGACAGAGATTCGCCGTCCCGCTCGGAATACCGCCGCCATCCATCGGCGTAATGACGACCTGCCCCGCCGCATCGTATGCCGCCGTATAATCCGTATTCAGCACGAGCTTTTGATGTTCCGCCGTGAGTTTTACCTCAAGCGTGGAGAGCACAACAGGATCCGCCACCGTGACGATGCCGCCTTTCACATCCACCTGCTTATCCTTCACGCTCTTTTTGTGCTTTTCGGGGTCAAGGACATTGACCAGCACAAGCGGTGCCATGTTGAAGAGCGCGAAATGCGTTTTGATCACCTCGGCGAGCGTGTAGTTCTCCCAGTCCTCCGAATACCCGAACACTGCGACTGCTTCCTTGTAGGAATAGCAGAGAACGGGCGTATTCACCGCTGCCGCAGTCTGTGTCAGATGAATCGGTGCCGTGCCGAACGCGACGACCAGCCCGCCGCTTGTCGCGGTCATGGGAACGAGGCTCGTTGCCTGTTCTCTCGTATATACGCCATGTTTATATTCCATGCTTAGACCTCCTTTTCCATCTCAGCCCATGCCAAGTACAGCGGTGTGCCCTTGCGCCTGACCTCTCCCCGTGCCTTTTCCAGCTGCTCTATAGGGACAAAGAGCCGCGCAATGTTCGCGTACTTTGCTCCCGCCTGTTCCACCAGCTCTTTCGGATACCCCCGATAGACTGTGTTGCATTTCAGCCCGTCGGTGAGGCGGTTCGCGCCGATGTAGACATAACACTCTGCTTTGTCCTCCTTTGTCTCCTCTTTCGTCAGAATCGGTGGATTCTGCTTTTCGGCTTTCACGGGCTTTGCCGCCGGCAGTTCTCCCGTGATCTTCTTATCCTCATCACTCATGTCATTCATCCCTTTCTATCCGATGCCAATCCGCCGCCATCTGTTCATTCGGCTGTGCAACGGTATAGGTGAGCGTCGCATAGCCAAACCAATACGGATACGGTTGATTTTCAATCGTCTCAAACTTCGTCGGCAGTACGATGCGGAATCTATTGTCGAGCTTGCGGAAGATCAAAAGGCGTTGGCGCACCCGCTCCATGATGGAGAGCAGGTCACGCCACGCCTCTTTATCCTCGCCGTATACGCCGAACGTCAGCCCGATCACTGCCTCTGCACCGAGTTTATCGGGCTCTGTCACATCCTCCGTCTTCTGCCAGCTGACAACAACGAGCGGATAGTACGTGTCGTCCTTAAATTCATCATCCGGAATGTGCTGCGCATAGACGGAGACTTTCTTATCTGCCTGTCCCTCTGCTTTCATCCGATAATTCGCCGTCGCCGCTTCGACCTCACGGCAGACGGCACTCACAAGCATTGCAGGTATCATCGTCCATACCTCGCCAAGAAGCTATTGACCTCGCGATCGACTGCGCCCGAAAGACGGTCACGGATATGCTCCTCTACATAGTTTCTCACATATCTATTTTCAAGCATATGCGGTACAGATGGCGATTTATACTGCTTAATCGGCATTGACTTGTTACCGTCTTCACGCTCAAATATACCGACATGTCCGCTCTTCATTCGTGCAAGAAAACCATGTGCAAGTGTCCCGCCCTGTCCCCGAATAACCTCGCTATAAAGGTATCTCCCTTTTGGTGGCCGTTTCTTCGGCACGCGCCTCCCGCTTGGGTTGTGCTTGTAATAGATGAGGTCTTGCAAACGCCCCTTCGACGAGAAAATTGCACCGTGTCCAAAGCTCGTGTAGGTGACTTTCATCGTCCCAGAAAGCCGCCCTTTTGAAATCGTATATATCTGCGTAGCTTTTTCGATGGCTTCTCGCTTCACATCTTTGACGGACGCACGCACCGCCCGTTTTGAAACGCGGTCGACCGCCCCGGGGAACTCCCGGAGCATATTCGCCGCCCTCTGCAAGTCACGGTCATCGACCATAATCATGGGAATCCACCTCCCGCACGAAACGCACCCAGGGTAATGGTCAGCATCCCCATATCCTCCGTGCACGTATCCACCGTATAGCGTTTGCCGTCCACCTTGAAATTTGTCCCCTGCTTTGGAATGCGCGGCAAATCGCCCGTCTCGACGCAGACAGTCAAATAGTCGCCATGCAGGCCGTCAGGCGTACGCCGTCCGTCATGCAGCACGGCGTTTCGCTTTTCGGTCATATCCCCCGAGACGACGCAGATGCACGCCGTCCCATCCAGATCATGGTGTTCGCCAAATTCCTCAGGGTTCATAAAGACGCGCGTGAGATCGGCGGCGACCTGCTCCTTAAAGCCCATCAGCCGATGCGGACAAGCGCCGACGTGCCCGCCTGTTCTTTTGCCGCGATCACCGTGCCGGCGGGAACGGTGTTCGCCCCCGATGTGCCTGTGACGGCATTCTGCGTCTTGTCCCAGTAGGCCGCCTGACCGACGTCCAGCTTTTCCGTCAATGCAGGGAGCCGAAACGCCCCGACGATTGTCAACGTCCCCGTCTCTCCCTCCGGAATCTCCGCGAGCGCGACGCCGATGCGCGATACGAGCGGGACGATCTCCATATAGGCGACGTTTGCCGTCACCGTATAGTCGATGTTATCACCGCGCTGGATGTACTCTGCTTTTGCCATGGTTCATGTCCTCCTTATTTGCCTGTGCTCTTCTGAACGCCGCGATAGTCCAGCAGATTGACGCCGACATCCATGTAGATGCGCCACTTGATGCCGAGCGTGTCGAACTGCTCCGCGCGCTCCATCGTCGGTGTGAGGTTGCCGTTAAGGCTCGTGACCTCAATCGTCGGCGCAATGCCTGCCGCCGCGGCGAGATAGAACGCTTTCGCATCCTCAAGCTCCGGCTCAGAAATGACCGTCATCTTATTCGCAAACGGGTTCGGCGTTGCGTTTGCCTTCGTCGGGTCAACCACCGAGCTGATCAGCTGCGCCGCCTGCACCTCAAGCTCCACGGGGCAGATGAGGAAGGCAGGCTGAATGTTGAGGTACTCTGCCCCCTTGATATTCTTCTGCTTCGCCATCGCCGCTTTCATCTTGGCAAGTCCCTCGATTGAGATATCTTCCGCGCAGAGGTTCTTGTGATCCGCATGGAAGAGCTGCGCGCCCTCCACTTTCGGATTGCTCTGCAGCATCTTATAGACCATCTTGTTGATCATGCGCCGTGCCGCCGCGCCGTAAATGGCAGGAAGCTGCTGCAGTGCGCCCATGTCGTCATTGATAATCGCCTGACGCGTCAGGGAAAACATGCGCCCGTAGGTTGCGATGCTCGTCTTTGCCGCGCCCTCGGTGACGCCGCCCGCCTTAAACCCACCGCTCTCGTTCAGCTTCTCCAGCGTGTCCGCTTCACTCAGACGGTAGCGCGTCGCATCCTTGAAGTCCGAATTGCTCCCCTGCGCCGTCCAGAGCTGATACGTCGTCGGTGCGCTCTGATACGCCTGCGCCATACTCTTATGCGCGACGTTCGAGAGGATCCCTGGGAATGCCCCCGTACCCGTCAGTGCTTCACGAACAATCGTTTCGTCATCCATGGCGTGTGTCGATTTGCCAAGCTCACGCTCCACGCACTCAGCGGCGAGGCGCATCATGCGCTTTCCACGGAACTCCTCCGCCCCCGGCGCGCTGTTTTCGACCGCCATCCCCGCACGCATAGCAAGCCCATCCGTCGCCGCCGCGCGGAACTTGTCCATTTCGTCTATCTGCACCGTCACCGGCTGTGCCTTGCGCTCCTGTGCCAGTTTGTCGAGGATTGCTGCGCGAACAGCCTCGACGCTCATACCGTCATTGATGTATGGCACATCGTCCACACCGAACTGACGGCACATCGTCCCGATCTCACGCACGCGGGCGCGCTCCTCGGCGACGGCCGCCTGACGCTCTGCCTCAGCGTTTACCACGGGCGCAGGCTGCGTTACTTCGCGCTCCTGATCCTTGACATCAATCTCATTCTTCTGCTCGTCCATGTTTCCATCTCCATTCTCAACATAACTACGTCCAACTCCTACCGTCGCATCGGCGGGTACGGACACAATCGAAAGCTCGTATGGCGTCCATCGCGTCGCCACCTCACACGGCCCCGTAAACCGCCCGTTACTGCTCTTTGCTCCCGCCTCGACGCTCTCCCACACGTCGACTGCATAGCCGACAGATACCCCCTCAGCGTTCCCGAGCACACCTTCTGGTAGATGCGCTCGCTCTCTTCGTCCTCGTCAAACTGGATCGTGGCGCGCAGCTTGCGCGCCACCTCATCCAGCCGAACATCAAGCACGCGCCCGATCACACGGTCACGGTCATGGTTGAAGAGGACAACGCCGATCTCCTGCAGTCTGCTGAGGTCAACCGCCTCCGCATCGTGCGATAGAATCTCGTTCCCGAACCACCGACGGCACGGCTCTTCACTCGAAAGTGAAAGCTCCGCCTGCCTCACATCGCCGCCATCCTCTTTCTCACGAATGGCAATAGCGTTCGTGTAGATATCACGCCGCTGCGGCTCATTCTTGTTCCTTACTCCCATCTGCATCCTCCTTTTCATCATCTGTGTTATTGACATGATTGCTCTGCGCCGCCTGCACCGTGATCGGCGTATGCACCGAGAGTTTCAGTCCCATCGCCTCGGCGGTCTCCTTCTCCAGTGCCATCTGCTCAAGTTGTTCGCGCCAGTCATAGCCGCGCTCTGCGCACCATTGCGCGAGTGTCTTGCCGCCGTTTTGGATTGCTGCGATATCTGCCTGCACTTCCTTTTGCGGATCAATCCACGACCAACCGGGCGTAACCCACTCAACCGCCTGATATGTTTCCCTGTGCTCGAAATAGTCGGGGATATCAAGACTGCCCGCCATGACGCAGAGATCCATCCATTCCCGATAAATCGGGTCACAAAGATGCGCTGCCATGAACTCCTGCATCGGCTCAAAGGTCTTGCGATCCTCAAGCATCCCCTGACGCGCACTTGAAAAGCTCGACGTATTGAAGTCGCGGCTCATGAGTTCGTAGGAAAGCCCTAGTCCCGCCCCTGCGAGCCGTTCCTGTATCGCTACATAGTCCCGCGCATTGGCAAGGCCACGCGACGGATTCGCCGTCTCGATGCTCTCCCCCGGGGCAAGATAATTCACCATGCCCGGGCGGATGCTCTTCAGGCGTTTCCCCTCCGGATCGCCGCGATTCGCCCCGATGCGCCCCGGCATATTCGGCGCGCCCGTCTGCGTTGTGACGAACACGGAAAAGCACGCCGCAATGCGCGCAGTAATGGTCTCCGCATCAAGATAGTCCTGCGTGTCCTTGAGACGCTTGATGATCGGCGCAAGGTCAGAGATGCCGCGTATCTGGTCAGGCTGACTGCGCGACCAGAGGTGTATGACCTGCGCAGCGGGAACGCGGTCGGGGTTATACTCCACATAGCCATCGGGGCTTTTGCGGTCAATCCAATAGGCAAGCGGGCGCAAATAATCATCCAGCTCCACGCCCGAGCGAATGACATTGTTCGTCTTTGGCGCGTAGATCATAAAGCTGCTGAGCAGGTCAGACTTAATGACCTGTAGTTTCAGCGGATGCCGCCTCTTGCGCGCGACCACCTTCTTGATGAGGATTTCCCCGTCAACGATCTTTCGCCGAAGAAGCATCGCCTGCAGCTCTTCAAAGGTCTGCTGTCCGGTAATGTCGCAGTTCTCCGCCGCCGTCCACTCGCGCCATAGCGTTTCGATGCGCCGATTGAGTGCCTCATCTCCCGTGCGTGCCTGCGGCTTGATGCCCGTCCCGACCACGTTGCGCACGATACCGCCGACGGCCGCGCCCGCAATGTCACTGTTGCGCTCCAGGTACCGCGCCCGTGCCTTGATGAGGTCGCGCTGCGTCTTATCGGTGTTTTCTGTGTCCTCGTTGATCGGAATCCATCCGTCATTGAACCGCGTCACCTCACCCGCCTCGTAGGCGCGCAGGCTCTCGGCGTAAAAGGCGCGACTGCACGCCCAGCGCGGCGAGATTGCCGCAATCGCTTTTTCAATCAGTGGAATCATAGCCGTCCCATTTGGGCAAAGAGCACATCCCCGCCATCCCTGCGCGCAATCTCCGCCTTTAGGGCATTTTCCCGCGCGTAGAGCGTCGCAAGATTCGCCTTTGTGATCCGCCGATTCGCGATGCTGTACTCCTGCGCCCCGCCCTCAATCTCGGCAATGGCCGCCCGTACCTGCTCAAGCTGTGTTTCAAGTGTGTCCAAATGGTTTCACCTCCCTTCAAAAGGTGCATCAAAAAAGCACCTTGCGCCATTTGCAAAGTGCTCTATCGTCAAATCCACTGCCGCCCCACGCCAAGCCAGTCGTTGTCTTTTTCTTCCTGCTCCGGCGATCTGTTTTCCTGTTCCTCTTCCATGAGGTACCGCACGCCGATGATCTCGGCGGCAAGCGCGTTGTTCGTCTCACAGTCGAGGAGATGATTCGCCGCATGCGAGCTGATCTTTTCCCAGACCACGGAGACGCGCCCCTTCTTGTCTTTCTGCTCTACTCTCTGCTCGGCGCAAATCTGATCTGCGTATTCGCGCTCAATGCCCTTGTAGACGTTCCAGCTTCCATGCGCCCCCGCGTCAATCGTCATGCGCGAAGCGATGAAGTTTTTCATCTGATTCGTGTCCATGACGTAGAGACGCAGACCGAATCCCGCCGCCTGTTTATCCAGTATCGTCACCGAATAGCGAGACTTCATCGGCAGACTGGATCCTTTCGACGGCACAAGCACGTCCATGTGCCGGGCGCAGAACGTATACACATCGTCCGTGTTATAGCCCGAGTCGATACACGCAAGATTGACATTTCGTACGACGCCGTTCACATCGGCGTAGTTGCGGTTAATGACCGTCTCAAGATCCGCCCATGTCTCCACGCGCCCCCAGTCGACCAGCCACGATGTCATGTGCGCGCCCCATGCCCGCACGGCAAAATAGAAATGATCGAGCTGCACGTCAATCCCGCAGGTGAGCAGCTGCGCCTCCTCGGGCATTTGCCCGCGCTCGTATGGCAGAGCCTTTTCCATGACCACATCGGATTTTAGCTTGCTGCTCTTGTCCTCCCACGGCTCGGCGAGCCACGAGTTGATAAAGTTCATGAGCAGTGCGGGCTCATCCTTGCTGGATATGAATTTCGCCGCAATGTCTCCGAAAGTCAGCCACGGTGAATAGATAGAGTTGAGATGATAGGCGACCTTGTGTGCGCGCCCCTTAGCCTTCGTCTCGCCCCGCCATTCCCCCATGCGGAGCATTGCGGGCTTGTGACGATCGTCAATCGTCTCATGACAGTGCCTGCATTCGTAGTACGCCGCCATACGCGCCTCGGTCTCATCCGCGCCCTCCGACCATTTGATCTGAGAAAATTCGAGCGTCTGCATCTCCCCGCAATGCGGGCACGGGACAAAATAGCGGTATTGGATATCTGCCGTCTCCCACCCCTGCCATATATTCCCCGTCTTGAGTGTCGGTGTCGAAACCTTGACGATCTTGCGGTTGTAGAACGTCTTTGTACGTTCGGCGGCAAGTTCCAACGGCCCCGCCTCCGCGCCTGTCCATTTCGGGAACTTGTCGATCTCATCGAAGAAGATATAGCGCACGGGACGGCTTGAGAGTTCGGACGGGCTGTTTGCGCCGACGAGGGCAATATACATATTGCCAAGCGAGAGTTCGAGATCTTTGCTCCCGCGCTCATCGAACTTTTCCGCGAGTGCAGGCGATAGTTTTATCATCGGCTGCAGGCGTTTCTCGCTGGTAAATTTCGCGAGCTTCTCCGATGGATAGACAACAAGCATTGGCGCGGGGTCTTGGGCGATTGCGTAGCCGATCATGTTCTGCTCAGCGGCGGTCTTGCCCAGCTGCGTCCCTGCGCAGAATGTGATTTCGTGGATAAAGTCATCGTTGAACGCATCCATGACCGCCTTGAGATATGGCGTTTTCGATGTGTGCCACCGCCCCGGCGCGGCGCTGTCCAATTCGGACAGGATGCGGTATTTGTCCGCCCATTCGGATACGGTGAGTCTTTCGGGCGGCTTCAATATGCCGAGCGCGTCCATAATCCACGGAGGATAGGCAAGCTCATTCCGTTTTTTTCTTCGTTCTGCCACGGTAAAGCCGCCCCTCCGCCATCTCCGTCAGTGCCTCATTGACACGTTTGTCAACCTCATTTTTTGCGGTTTCTGCCGCCTCCATATCGAGCGATGCCAGATTTGACGCGACATGATGCCCCATCGCAAGTAAATTTTTCTTGAGATTTGCCAGCAGACGCGTGAGTTCTTTTCGCACAGTCAAAACGTGCACAAATTCATCCTGCGTAACGCCAAGTTTTATTTTTTCCTGCGCTGCCTTGAGTTCCTTCAAATCCGCTTCTGCTTTGAGTTTGCGGACTTCCGGGCTATCCGTATGCTTGCCGTCAAATCGCCATTCGATCAGTGCCTTGATATTCCATTTCCCGCGCCCTGCTTTCGGCGCGCCTTTTTTCTCCCAACGTGACAAAGTCTCCCGCGAAATTTCAAAGAGCTCGCAGATGTCAGCGGTGGTGAAAATAAATTTAGTTTCTTCTGTCACGCGCACGCGCGAGAGCTTCTCTCTGGACACGCCTCCTTCCTCCTCCTATGTTGTCACGTTGTCAACCCCTTTTTTTCAATTTCACGCAGAGAAGGCCCGAAACTCGCAGACCCGTATCACGCGCGGCTCTCCGTAGTACCTGTGATACCGGGGGGGCTTGATACATTCGCCCGCATAGCGCGGATGCCTCAGCCTCTTCCTCTCTGCTCCTTTGGCCTGCTCCCTTGCCGTACTCTGCGCGTATGCTGTGTCTGTGCCTGTGTTTTCTTCCTGCTCCATGCCGCACGACAGCGCAGATAGTCCTTCAGCGTCATGTATCCCACCTCTACGAAATACCAATCAAAAAGGACACCGCCGCAGCTGTGCCCTCCGAGAATCCGCCTCAGCATCTTCTCTTTTCTCAGCTTATACTATAGCACAGATGCGTTTGTCTTTTTTTATCCACTTTGAATTTTGGAGAAAATCTTTAGTGCTCTGCCGTGAAGCTTATGCACATGATAATAATCATAGTCCATGTTCACGGCGACTTGCTCCCACGACAGCCCGTCCAGATAGCGCAGTATCAGCACCTGCCGATAACGCCCATCTGTGATTCGTTCAATCAGTGCTCGCGCTTCTTCACGCAGTGCGACAAGCGCATCCCATTTCGCATTAAGCCGCTGCGCATATCCGTCAAGTGCGGCGACGGCATCCGATAGGTCGCCGAGCTTTCCGCCGGCGACCTTGTCTTTGTCATACGCTATCCCTTTCAAGTTCAAGATATCCGCACGCGCTTGTGCATATTCCCGCTCCAGTTGTCTCAGCTCCCGCTCTGCGTCACGAACGCGCCAGAGATATTCTTTTGCTGTCACGCTCTCACCCCTTTCCCTCTCGTCTATTCCCATAAGGCGTTTTCTGTTCTATCCGCTCAATGTAGGCAATGGATATCGGATACCCCTCCGCCGTATAGGTGCGATAGGATAGGTCTTTGATGATGCGGTAGCCTTTCGGCGCGACAAGCTCGGGGTTATACGCATCCGCCCGCGTCACCCGTTCTTTTTTCGGCTCGCGCCGCACGAGGTTTCTGCTCGGTTGAATGCGCCCCGATTGGTCTGCGATTTTTTCCTTCGTGAAATAATCCGCCATCTTTTCCGCATCCCGCAGATGCCCGCCGAACAGTTTGATTTCCACGTTGCCATGCGGCCACGCTGCCTTGATTTTCTCTATCCACTTCATCGGCACAGCCGGCAAGAGGATATGCGCATGGGGACGGCCGCCGCCGTTTAGATTCTCCAGCACCGAGATGTACTTGGCAGGAACGCCCGCTTTTTTGTAGATGTCGCGGATCCTCCTCTTGAATCCGTCATTGAATGCTTTCGTGATCATTTCCGCATCCATGAATTCACGGCACGTCAACGTTATGTATAGGTCACCTGTTTCAAAATTATCGATGATGAGACGGGAAAGTTTTTCTGCACGCAGACGACGATTCACGGCAGCTTGTGTCTCTTTCGTGACGTTCTGCTTTTTTGCCCGCTTTTCTCTCGTTGCCGGATGAAGGGGAAGCGCACGATGCGAATAGTATTTCTTGATGATGCCAAATCGTCTGTTCTGTGACATCCAGCTCGATTTCATGTACATACGCCGCCCCGTTCCTCTCTGCTGCATAAATATGTCGGTGTTTTAATTCCTTAATCAAGGGGAAAAGGGGACTGCGCCCCCTTGATTGAAATTTATCTATTATATAGAAGAAATCTGATCGTGATATCGAGAAGTTCCCTCGCTTTGTTTTCTATTTATATATACGTCTCAAGGATAGCGGGATCATCCTGCGGATGACGAATCATTTTGACCATATCCGGTGGAATCGCCGCGCGCACTTCGTCAAGCGTCTCTCGTCCGATGTAGATCATCGGCGACACATACGCCGATTTTCCACCATGCGCGATGATGTGCGCTCTAGCGACGTATCCATGCGGGAAATCCTGCGGATGGTCATACACGGTCACAATTACACTCGCCATGCGGCTTTTGTCTCCGCTTTTGAGTAATCGGCGAAATTCATCGTTTGTCAGCCCCGCATTCATCATTCTTCTCCTTTGCTGTTTCTGCATTGAACTCATTGAGGTATGTGATTTTGATGCCCTTGTGGATGGCATATGCCTTTTCTGCCCTGCATCCTATGGATCGCTCCCATCCCGGGCAAAGAATGATTGCCTCACAGCATGATAGGAGTTCCATGGCGTCAGCGAGTGCCGTACAATAGTCCGTGGTGCCGCCATCGCCGAACATTCCGAGCGGATTCATAAAGCAGATATTCGGATAGCTGGCTTTCAGTTCAGCGCGGATGCGCTCTGCGTCCGCGAGGTTCGCTTCCTCGTTTCCCGTGAACGGGTGAGATATATAGTAACGCTTCATGATGCCCTCCTTATGCAAATAATGCCTGCTCTGAAACCTGCTGCGCTTCCGCTCGCTTTAGGTTCTTCACGCTCTGCGTGTAGTAGGAGTCCTTCAGCTCAATCCCGATGGCGCGCCGCCCCATCTTGACCGCCTGATACGCCTCCGATCCGATGCCCATGAACGGGGTGAATACAACATCCCCTGGATTGGTCCACATCGTGACGGCGCGCTCGATGACCTGCAGCTGAAGCGGTGCAATGTGCCGTTCATCCTCTTCGTCCCGCGCACTCGCCCGCTGCAGCGTGTTTGATGGATTGATGTCATGCCATACGCACTCCGCCCACTGCTGCCACTGCTTGACGGGGAACTCCTCACTCGTATGATGGACGGGCTTCGGATTGTCACCCGGTTTGCGGAATGTCAGCAGGTAGTCCGGAATCCCCATGCGTGAAAGGCATGAATCCTTCTTGACTTGCTTCCACAAAAGTCCGATCGCCTTCGTCCGCTGCATGGCGGTCACAGGGTCTTTACGGATAGTGACACGCGGCGTGTGCATGACAAATCCTGCCCGCTCGAAGATGCGTACAAGCGCCCCCGAAAAGTCGCGGAGTCCGATCACGCCGTCCCGTTGCTTGCTGAGTGGCAAATCCATACAGTGAACACTCATACAGCGCCCCGGCGTGAGGATGCGATAGAGTTCCTTTGCTAAAAAACGGAAATGGCGTGCAAACTCCAAGCTGCTGCGACAGTTTCCCATATCTCTGTCGCTGTTGCTGTAGGTATACAGGCTTTCAAACGGTGGCGAGAAAACGATGAAGTCCACGCTGTTTTCCGGCAATCCTCGCGTCACCTCCACACAATCCCCGTGATAGATGTGCCACATTTCCCCTGCATCTTGCCCTAGTACTTTTACATTTTCCACGTTATCCTCCTTATGCCGCTGATGGAATCAGCCATGTCGGTAGTATCATGATCTCCCGTGGGTTATATTTTATGGTCTGCCGTGCGGTCGATCGGATATTGTCCTTCGTAATGTTCTGCGTCACGGCGATCATTCCACTCAGCATCTCCTTGAACTGTTTTTCTTTGCGCTGAATGTTTTCGACGACCGCGCCCTCTGTATCCGCTGTGATGATGCGTACGTCGACGGGATGCTCCTGCCCGAATCGCCAACATCGGCGCACGGATTGATAATACTGCTCGAAGCTGTCCGATAGTCCAACAAACGCCATTTTATGGCAACGCTGAAAATTGAGTCCCATGCCGAAAATAAGCGGCTTACTGATGAGGACGCGAATCCTCCCAGCGGCAAAGTCCACCGCCGCCCGCTCTTTTACGTCCGGCTGATCGCTCCCGCTGATTTCGACGGCATCGGGGATGAGTGCTTTCAGTGCATCGGCTTCGCTGTTGAGATTGCACCATACGAGCCATTGATCCATGTCCACATTTACAAGCGCGGCGCATTCCTGCGCCCGATCCTGCACACTGTCCCGCCGCGCCTGTTGACGCTCCTGCAGTGTCAGTGCCTCAATCGCAAAAAGGGCTTCGGGTTGTCTCTTTGTGTGAACGGTATGCTGTGATATGTGCAGCGGCGGGAGGTTATAGCGTCCGCCATCATATCCGAGATCGGCGGGGTTCGTGAGCATAACACTCCAGCTTGCTACCCACCTCCAAAAGCCCTGTACTGCATGGCATTTCAGTCTCCATTTGCTTGTATCTCCGCCATCATGAACAAAGAATGTGGCAAGCATCTCGTTCGAGGACATAACCCCCAAGAACTCGCTGTGATTGCATAGCTCCATGAGGTCGTTTGGCGCGGGTGTCGCCGTGCACGCGAGTCGGTATGGAATCTGTTGACAGCACTCGATGAGCTGTGCGCGGATTTTCCCCGCCTGTGCCTTGAGGATGGACGATTCATCCAGTACCACGCCCAGAAATTGAGAGAAGTCGAAACGATCCATGCGCTCATAGTTCGTGATGTTGATCCCGCCATCTATGACATCTTCCTGCGAGCGGCAATGATGGACGGTGATCCCGAACTTCCCCCCCTCGGATATGGTCTGCTTGCTCACGGCGAGCGGCGCAAGGATGAGAACTGTGCCTCCGATGTGACGCGCCCATTCAAGCTGCATGAGTGTCTTTCCGAGTCCCGTTCCTGCAAATATCGCCGCTTTCCCTTTTTTCAGTGCCCAGAGTACAATGTCGCGCTGAAAATCAAATAGCTTGTCACTTATGGCGATGTTCTCGACGTTGATTCCTGCGGTGGGCACGGTGATCTCTTTCCGTCGTAGGAACTCCTCGTAATTATCCATCATGATAATTTGTCCTCTCTGTTTGCGTGTTCTCCACAATCCGCCTTATCACATAGTCCGCGCAGGGCTGCGCCATTCCGTTCCCCAGCGCCTTATAACGCGCCGTGTCGCTCCCGCCCTCGGTGTAGCCGTCAGGCAATCCTTGCAGTCGCTCGCACTCGGTTGGCGTGAGGCGGCGCACAATGGAGTGCATGACTGCCGCATGACGGTCAATCGTGTTCAGCGTATAGGATGTTTCCTCGAGCACGCCTTTCCCGTTGCCGCCATTCTCGATTTTGCGGTCAATCGTATTGCCCGCGATGCAGTAGCTGTGTACTATGGGTACTTGATTCCCGCCCGTGCCCATACGGGCGTTGAGTGTCGGGACGATGCCGTCTTTTACCGGTCGCATGACTTCATCGGCGTGTGTCATGTCATAGATCGCTACGTGCATCTCTTTCTCTGCGATGATGGTTGGTGCAACCTCTTCGGCGTATCCGATGTTCCCTGCGGTCGGCGCAGCTTTCCTGATAAATCCTGCGGATCTGACAAAAACCGCTCCATTATTCGTTCCTCGCCCTTCACCGCTATAGAGTGCCGCCATTTTCCCGTTTTCGTCATAGATTCGTCTGCTTTGCACGTCCCACGGTGCCAGCGCGCTTGTCGCGACGATCTGCGGGTCACGGTCGATGCACGGGCTTCCATCCATACGTGCGGTCAGGGTCCTTGCTGTCTTGGGGATATATTCGCCTGACGTTCGAGCGCAATCCGCAGTTCTTCCGGCAGCTCCTTCCCCCGCTCTTTTGCTCTCCGCAGGATTCCCAGACACGCCTTCGCGCTCAAATAGTATTTCTCCAGCACGTCGGTCATCGGCTGCAAAATCCGTGACAAGAAAGATTCTACGGCGACGTTGGGGCACTCCCCAATATTGCGCGTCGAGGACGCGCCATGCGATTTGACACTCGTCGCATTCAACCATTCCGGCGTTTGCCCATTTGCCATGTTGAGGTATTGGAATTTCGGTCTGTCCGATTTCCTCAAGCACGGCTCTAAAATCAGCCCCTTTATTGCTTGAGAATGCCCCGGGGACGTTCTCCCAGACAAAGAAGCGCGGGTATCTCCCCCCCCCGTGGACGCTCGTATTCTCCGAACAATGTCAACTGCTTTGCGGAATAAGCCGCTTCGTGCACCATCCAGCCCCTTTCTTTTTCCTGCGATGGATAGGTCTTGACACGGACTGCCCGCGCATACGATGTCCACAGGCTCGATCTCGTCGGGGTCAATCTGCGTAATGTCCCCGAGCTGTCGCACATCGGGGAAGTGCCACGCCGTCACGGATTGCGGGAACGGTTCGATCTCACTCGCCCATACGGGTGTTACACCTGCATGACGTGCTGCAAGAAGCCAACCGCCGATGCCGTCAAACAAACTGCCGAGTGTCATCGTCTCCACCGCCTCATCCTTATATAGTCCTCAAACCTCTCACAAGATCGGAATATGATCTTGTTGTTTACCCATCGCTGCAATCGGCGTGTCTCTTTCGGCGCATTCGGCTTGTCGTAGATCATGACGTATGGATCGTATCCATGCTCGCGCAGCCAGTAGACGCGATGCAGATCCTCCGCGTGCGTGCTCCAATAGTTCGTGAGCAGATATACGCGGCGGCGGCGATAATCCCAGATTGACGTTCGCTCTGCAAAAAACTGTAATTGTCGTGGGATGGATTCGTCACGTGGATTGTCCCATGCGAAATGGAGCATTTTGACCTTGCACGCATTCAGCAGGTCGATATTCTCCTCTGTGAGGAGTCGCGCATCCAGTCCTCCCTGTGTAAAGTCCACCCATGCACCGCTTGCAGCGAGCTGTCCGAGCAGTTCCATGTGCTCCGATGCGGCGAGTAGGTTCGGGTCAAGCAGTTTAATGTGCCGCTCTCCGTCCCAAAAGGATCTCAAGTCCGCCACTTTACGGCTTGTCCTCCCCTCTTTATCTGCCACAATACAGAATGGGCACGCACGCGGGCATCCGCGGGTCAAGAATCCGTATGCTATGTTTCGGATTCCATAGAGTGAATAGTCAGGGCGGATGTTTTCGATCTCTGGTGGCAGTACACGAGCCTCTCCCGATCCTGTTCCTCCGACTTCTACGCCGATGGTGATCAGTCGCCGTGCGATTTCCCTACTCTCAGAAAACACGCACGCCGCATAGAGCTTGTCATAGCCGCCGAACAGGTTGCCGCCGAGGAGAACGTCATCGGGGTGTAGAAGGCGGACGCTATCGCCTTGACGTTTGTGCCATGCAGACAGCTTCATCAAGACGAGATTCGGGAAGTTATGCCCGTCTACGTCAACCAGTCCGACTCTCATCCACTTCCTCCACCAATACCAGCACGAGCGATCCGCGTGTTTTCAGTCGCCGCCCCCCCGCATCCCACGCTTTGCTGCGCTCCTCAATTCTGCGAAGTGCGGCGGGACGGGCGCACCATTGCGCGGTTTTCCTGTTCACGCCCGCAAGCGCGGCGATATCGTCCAGTGTTCCCTCGCCGATGTAATCATCCCCGCGATAGGCGGCGTAGATGTTGCAGTTTCTCTTTTGGTGATAGTTCCCTTTTTCCACCCCGTCACGCTCCCATCAGCTCCGGCTCATCGGCATCATCACCGCCATCATCCCCGCCGCCATCGCCGCCGTCAAAATCAAGGCTCTGCTGTGCGCGCTCGCCGTCGATGTACCGCCACGCCTCGATCTCAAGTTCCTTCAGGTCGTTCGCAAGGTCAAGGCTGATGCAGTAATCCTCGCTGTCCGCTTCGTTTTGCGGCAGTTCCGGACGCGCGGGCGTGTTGATGATGAGCGGTGCCTTGCTGTGTTCGAGTTCTTTTTGCGCCGTGATGGTGATGTATCTGTTATCATCGGTATGTGATTCGGTGATCCCGCTGACCTTGATCCTCTTCGCGTCCCGCTTGTCAAATTCGCAGATGTCGATAACGTGCGCGACCATCGCAAGCATCCGCTCTTTCAGTTCCACGCGCGGCGGGTCTTTGCAGGTCATTGTGTACGCATCCCAGCTTTTAGTGGCTTCCTGATAGACTTCCCACCCGAAGAAATACTCGCCTTTCTTCGCTTTGATCTTCGTGATGCGCTTTTTGCGTTCCGTCATGTTGCTCCCTCCTCTGCTTCAATATCCGCCATCTCCTGCGCGACAATCTCCATGAGCGTCTCCACATATTCAGCGGCGGCGGTGAAATTTGCCGCGCCGCGCGTGTTGTCCGCAACGGCGATCGCACGCTGCGCCGCTCCCTGATAGCTCTCTCTGAGTGCTTTCAGCTCTCCGTAGACCGCCATGACGGCGTATGCCTCCGGGCTTTTCGTTGTGTATGGGAAATCTGCGTCCTGCTCCTGCGCTGCCGCATTCTCGCGCGGATATTTCGCCGTCTCTGATTCTTCGGGCGGCGGCTGCGCTATTGACGGCGTTTCTGTAGTGGACTGTGTTGTCCGCTCCTGTTTCGGCGTTTCCCGCTCCTTGACTTCTTCCACATCGCGGATGGTGACCGCTCCCTCTGTGTGAAGCCTGTCCGCGATCTTCGTCTGTTCATCCTCCGAGAGCCGTGAGGATTCGTATGCAACACTCACGCCGATTTTCTCCTGCTCGAATGCCTCTTTGAGGTCTGGATTCGTGAGGTTGTTTGCAATCGCCGCATAGCGGGCGAGCTGTCCTGATGTGGTGTTCAGCATCCGCGCGACGGTCTCGCGAATCGGCGCATCCAATTTTCCGTCGGCTTTGATCTGCTTTAGGATGTCGGTCGTCCGCTGCGCTTGTCGCATTTTCTCCGCATCCGTCAGCTCGCGCGCGGTGCTGTTTGTGTAGATCAGCATGAGTTCGCGCATATTTTCGTCTGCCTCATTCTCGATGAGCGCGGCGATATTTGCGAACTCCGCGTGTCCATCTGCGACGAGTTTCTGACAGGCGAGATGCCGACGGTGTCCGCTGATAATCATGTAACGCCCGTCTGCGTCAGCGGCTTTGACGACGATGTTCTGTAGGACGCGTCCCGCAATCAGGATGGAGTCTGCAAGCTCGTCAATGCCCGCCATACTGTAGTGATTCGCAGGATTCGGGATGATCACGTCGATGGGTAGCGTTTTCAGCTCGTAGGGATGCTTTGCCGCCTCGGACTGCGAAGCGGTATTCATGAGCGCCATCATGTTAAATCCCGCCATCGTTATGCCTCCTCTTCATCCGCATCCAGAGGGAATCCGATAATTTGTGTCAAATACTCCCACGCGAGGCTCTTATAGTTCCGCGCCGCACGGCATCGCGGACTGTGCTGCATGATCGGCGCAGATGCAAATGTGGATTCGTCCACTTTCGCCGTCCAGTGGATGCGCGTATTCATGAGCCTATATTTCTCCATCATCTGCAGGTACGCCGCTCCCTGCTCGTTGACTTCGTTGCCGCGATAGCTTGTGATAACGCATCCCCGAAATGTCAGTCGCACGTTGAAATTATCCCGTACCTGCCGCACGCACTGAATCATCTCATCCACGCCGTCAAAGGTGAACTGATCCACCTTGACAGGAATGATGACATCATCACCTGCGGCAAGGGCGTTGATCACGCTCATGTTCTCGTCGGGGGCGTTGTCGATGATGCAGTAGTCATATTTCTCCGCGACTGCCACAATCGCACTTTTGAGGCGCGTCTGCTGCGGGTGCATGGTGTCCATGAGGACTGCCTTATTTGCGCTGAGCAGGGTCATATTGGCAGGGATGCAGTCAATCCCCGCGATGCCCGTATGCCGAATGACCTCCTCGGCGGTCTTTTCGCCTGTCATGAGATCGGCGACGCTCGGATGGTCGTAGCTGTGCACGCCGAAAAACTTGCTCGTATTGCCCTGCTTGTCATTGTCGATGACAAGGACGCGCATTTTATGAACGTGTGCAATCACATAGGCAAGGTTGACGCTCGTGATGGTCTTGCCAACACCGCCCTTGAGGTTGCAGATATTGAGTACCCTCATTTTTCGCTCCTCTCCGTTGTTAGAATGGACCATCTTCATACGGATTCGCCATGTAGTCCAAGAACCAGATCACGCCGTCAAATTTCACGCGGTATTTCTGAACATCCTCGGCGCGAATGTACTGTTTGCCGAATATCGTTTTCATTCCGGCGAATGCGACCCACGGGATCATGAAATACTGATCACCGATTCCTGCGCAGACGGCAGAGAATGCGCCCATCTTGTGAAAGTCCTGAAGTGCCTGCGCCTGTGTCGGTGTGATCACTTTGAATTGCAGTCGGTCGGTGTCCGTGTGCTTTGCCTCAAATGCGATCATCTTGCCGCCGGGGAGACAGCCGATGAAGTCCGGCTGCGCGTGAGCGGTGAATCGTACCGTCGCAATTCCCTTCGTGCGGTTCTTTGTCAGCACGCGGAACGGCTCCGGTACCTTGATTATGTTCGCGCGGCCTTGATCGTGATAGGGGCGGCACGCGGCAAGGATCATCTGCTCATGCAGCCGGCCGCGCCCGTTACTCATTGCCGCTCTGTATTTTCGGGCGTCGGCTTCGTTAGCGCGTTCCCATATCGTATGGTCTTTCATTTCCCATTCTCCTGTTCATTTCGTTGTATGGCGTGTCTTGTGTTTTTTGAGCGGAAATGCTATAATATTTATGTACGATTTACATAGTTTCCACTCGTTGGAGCTGCCCCTTCCTTTCTGGAAAAAGGAAGGGGTTTTTCTTATGCCCCTACATCGACGTACTGGACGCACGCCCACGCATCTGCGCCCGCAAGGTGCTTGACTACGAACGGCATGACTTCGCCTGTGTCGGCATCGAGCAGTGCATAGTCCCCGTTTTCATCCTGCGTGTCCGCGATGATGTATTTCGGCTCGTCGCGCTCCATGACGGTCTCCGTTGCGCGGGTGACAGCTTCCACCCACGCAGGATCGTCCGATTTCAATCCGCCCGCGCCGATCGTCTCGTCATGTCGGATGAGTTCGCGGCGGTAGATTCCCCGCCATAGGTTTTCCTTATCGGTGTGACTGTAGATGAGCCGCCACTGCTTCATGTCAATTTGCTCCGTTTCCTTGTAGCTGCACCGCCAAAATGCGGGCTGATGATACTCGCATTCGAGGCAGTGTCTCTCGCAGACGCTTCCACGATGACGGCGACACACAATGCCCGTCATGTGTCTGTGCTGGCAGACCGGGCATAGGTTGTCGGCGTAGATCGTCCGAAACTCCTCCATGTACCGCCGCTTTCGCATCTGCTCGCGCTCTCGTAGGAGTGCCGTCTTGACGGTGATTTGCATGGCAGATCAGACCCCCGTGCATCGGCGCAGCTCGATCGCCACACCGATGGCGTATCCGATGCCGAGTGCCGCACCGAGTACGAACGCCCATCCCCACGGATAGAGCAGCGGCGTGCGAAAGCTCGCGATCCGCTTGTAGATTCCCATGATCGTGCCTCCTCAGATGATGCGATTCTCTACGAGTACGCTGCCAAGTTCGGCGGCTTCCTCATCGGTGAGTGTGATGCCCTTATGCATACGCGGCTCTTCGCCCGGTTCGTGCGGCCAACGGCGAAGGTCGAGCTTTGCCTGGCGGCCGTTGTAGCTGATGCGGTTGAGTTCGAGTGTGTTCCCCCCCCCCATCCGCGCTCTGACTGATGATTGCAAGACGCCTTGTGATTTTGTAGCTGAAATCCTTCATCTCGTCCCTCCTATTCTGCTCACCCGGCGACCGACTGCCGCCGCTCTGCCATATTCACCACGTTAGGGCTTGGCGGCTCGCGTCGCTCGGCGTGAGCAACGATGGTGATATTCTTTCCGTCCTGTTCCGCCTTGAGTTGATAGAGCCGCGTCATGATCGTTGCTGGATTCGCGTTGATGAGATTTGCGTTCATGTGCTCCCTCCTTTTGTTTCAAGTTATTCTGGCTATCCCGTCATCTCCTCACTTCCTCAATTGTGATATAATATTTTGTAGTCGCTTTCTTATTTACATGGAAAGGATGTTTCCTATGATAGAAGAAGTTGCTGTCCCTGCCCTCGCAGTATTTGCTGCTACTGTAGCTAAAAAAAGCGCAGAGGCTCCGGCTCACACGTTAAATCTTTTGTGGAAAGTAACATGGGGGCGATGGGATCCACTGATGGAACACCAAATCAGAGAAAACGTAGAGAGGTATGCCAAGGACATCGACAACGAACTCAACAAAATCCCTCCAGAGAACATCAACAGTGACCCAGATATCAGCCTCATCGGTCCTGCACTAGAGGCTTCAAAATACTATGTAGCAAAAGAAAAAGCGCGTGGAATGTTTGCCAAGCTAATTGCCGCAGAGATGGACGCGACCAAATCAGATCAAGTTCATCACGCATTTGTAGAGATCATCAAACAGATGAACCCTTTGGATGCAAGGGTTTTGTCCTCCTTGCATAATTCAATAACCCTGCTGCATTGTATATATCCATCGAAAGATCGTCTCGATAAGCCTCAGCTAGTATCTGATATATGTATCTCTGACACCTTCCCCGAATACAAACAGAACGTATCCCTTGCTATAGGAAATCTCACCCGCCTTGGTCTGCTGGATATACCAACAAGGAATCTTGGCAGCGTGCGTGTCGGCGGCAATCAACTTGATATGATTGAACGGTTTAAGAGAACGTCGCTTTATAGGGAGATAGCGCAAAAGACCCAGTCATACTGCCCACCCGACGAAATCCGGGTGACAACCTATGACGCATATCTAACCCCTATGGCATTTGCTTTTCGTGGGATTTGCTTGTAAATCGCGGATCCTCTTGCAACCTCTTCCACATGAACAGCCCCATCTGCAAGGCAAGCCACCCTGCCGCCGTGACATTGATAAACGTAGACACCAAAAACATCAATACGAGAAATACATAATGTTCCATCTCCATGAGGTTACCTCCATATCTCAATCCACAGCCCGCTCATGCGGGCTGTTTTTCTTTGCCGCCATCGGCGGCGGTATCATCCGTCATAGTTGTTGCTCCATCCCCTCCGTGCTATAACGAGCGCGGAAAGGAGGTAATGTAATGACGGATACCGCAAGTCTTAGGCAAGCTGTTGAGAATTTCAAATACAATAGCCGTCCATCTTCCTCGAATGGGAGCGATCCCGCCACCGTCAAGGACATCAGAAATTTGATAAAGGAAACCGGCAAAGTTCTGAATCAAATCATCGATGCCCTTGACGAGCAAGAATCCCATTAATCCTTTTCACACGGCGTCGTCTCATCGGGCGACGCTTTTTTGACGGTGACAATCGGAATCAGCCGTAACTTGTCGCAGCAGTCATAGATCTTATTCCGCAGTTCATCCAGTTCCTTGAAGATGGATTCCAACTCTTTGTCATCGATTTCAATCCAAATGCCTCGTTTCATCTCCTCACCTCCCTTCCATGCATAAGTTTTCCCTCGCCCTATGCAGTCTGTTGTGCGCTAGCGGCGGCGTATAAATTTGTTACTCCCGCCCCTCCGTGCTATAATGAGCGCGGAAAGGTGCGTGATACAATGCCATCACAGAACTACTACGAAACCGCACAAATCTGCCAATCCGGACATTTGATCACCAAACACTATGATCTCTATCCCGTCGAGCGAAAAGATTTTTGCCCAACCTGCGCATCGCCTACCATCCACGAATGCCCAAACTGTCATAAGAGCATACAAGGTTGTCTGCATACGTCATACCAAGTCCCCAACCTTGCAAGGCCGTTGGATTCCCTCGATCTTTATGAAACCTACCCCGAATATACCAACATAAACGAGTGCGCCAACATAGACGCTTCCTACGTTGTTCCTGCCTATTGCTATAACTGTGGACATCCATACCCTTGGATAAAGTCAACCCTAGACGAAGCAAATCTCCTGATTTCAATGTCAGAAGAATTGTCAGCAAATGAAATCGAGCGCGTGAACGAACTATTCCCCGACTTACTCACACAGCGACCTCATACCGTTTCATCCGCGATCACCATATCCCGTATCCTATCCGATGCCTCCCCATTCTTGCGGGATTCCTTAAAAGCCGGCATCGCCGACAAACTCGTTTCCAGTGCCTTGAAGTTTCTTGGCTGGTGACATTCTTGAATGAACTTGATATTTTCACGGAACTCGGACAGCATTTCGACCGTTATGCTTCCTTTTTTCGCCTGTATCATGCTCTGAATCACCAAATCCCTAAAAACTATAAGCATTGCCGCTTCCTCCATCTCCTCACCTCCCTTATGCGCCCGCTCACGCGGGCGTTTTCTCTGCCTCCTCGCCGTGCTATAATGAGTACGGAAAGGAGGTGATTTCATGGCTAAGATAAAGTTGACGCTGAAAGACCGCACTGTTATCCCGATGGAACATGTGACTGCCATCAACGTGTTCCCAATCAATACGGAAAAGTCTTTCGCTGAAGGCGAATTTGATAAAATCCCCCTTGACCCTAACGCCTCTTATTCCTTTGTAGGGTCTGACGAGACAATCATCATCGCCGGCGTAGACATCTTCTGCATCTCAATTAGCAAACTCTAGTGATTCCTTTGACCTCCACGCGAAGCCTACATTCTTTGTTCGCTTCGCGTATTTTTTCGATAATCTCCTGCACGGTTTCCATACGTCCATCAGATGAATTGATCTCAAATACAATCTCAGTTAGTCCTCTGAACGAACTCCGCTTGATCTCTTCCATCTCCTCACCTCCTTATGCGGGCTGTTTTTCTTTGCCGCCATCGGCGGCGGTCATCGCGGCGTTCACCACGTCGCGCTTGAACAAATAGGATAAATCAAATTTGTATCGAATATCTCCTTTAAGGAGATGATTTTATGCGGTTCCGCTATCAAGTCCTAAAGGCACTCATTGAACACGTTGGAAAGAAAACGCTTCCCCGATTCGAATCGACGGTTCTTGTTGAGATGTTTCCAAATCAATCAGCTGATATAGTGACTTCCTGCCTGCACGAGTTGCAGGAGGAAGGTCTTGTGTCCTTTTCCCATAGCAGCGATGATAAGTTTTATTCCTTCTCGATCGCCCCTTCTGCCTCGGCATATCTTCTCAATCTGAAGGAGCTCAAACACCTAAAACAGAGGGAAAAGTGGGAAAACCGCATCTATGGTTTTATTGCCGGGGTTGCTTCAACCGTACTAGCTAGAATGCTCGTTCAATGGCTTCAATAATTAGATACCCTGTCACTCCTCCTAATATGTAGAAAAGCACTGTTCCCCAGTCAAACCGCTCCATATGCTCACCTCCCTCGCCCGCCTATGCGGGCTGTTTTTCTTTGCCGCCATCGGCGGCGGTCATCGCGGCGTTCACCACGTCGCGCTTGAACAAATAGGATAAATCAAATTTGTGTCGAATATCTCCTTCAAGGAGATGATTTTATGGATAAAAATAGCCTATGCCTGTTGAAATACATGGAAGTGGTAGACTACCGAACCGCAAACGAGATAGAATCTTTCTGCCGTGTCCCACTCTCCGCTTCTCTTTAATTTTGTAGGCTTGAGGGAGAATCTCTCATCTGTATCGATTCTCGCTTCAACGATACTTTGCATTTTTCAATCACGCCGCGCGGGCGAGAAGTACTCGAATCTCACAGCGCAAAGCAAAGACACAATTTCATAACATATGCGACTTTTGTCATCGCACTTTTGAACTTCTTATTTTGTGTTTCCAAAAACATTTAATAAGAAAGTTGCCATGACCAAAATCAATGTGAGCAGCTGAATAACCTCTCGTGTGCTCCACATAACCCTCACCTCCTTATGCTGGCTGTTTTTCTTTGCCGCCATCGGCGGCGTATAAATTTGTTGCTCCCGCCCCTAGGCGCTCTTCTTCTCGATGCGCGGCTCTGCGGGCGCAGTCAGGATGTATCCTGCCAGTCGCAGGATCGTGTCTGTCCCGCCCGCTGCACGGATTTTTTCGATGATCTTCATGACTTCCATGCGTGCCTGCTCGCTTTTGAGTGCCTGCATGATTGCTGTATTCTCATTCATTTCATTCACCTCCCTTATGCGCCCGCTTATGCGGGCTTTTTCGTGACCTGCCATCACCAGCGCAGGGAGGTCATTCCCTGCGGACGCCCACGCGGGGCGTTTCGGCTCATCCCGGAATCCTAACTCCTGCGAGTTTGCTTGCTTCATTGACCAGCCACAGAACGCGCTTCGTCTCCCTGACACGCTCCCAGTTAATCTCCTCTGGTATCAAGTCCAGCCGATTCTCGACGTGAGCTTTCAGCGCGTCCAGTTTCTTCTCAAGTTCTGCGATTGTCCCGCAGAACTCGTCCAGAGCTTTTTCGTTTACGCCTGTGTTTTTCATTTTGTTTTCTCCTTGCCCTGTATGGCGGTTTCAAGTTCATCTGTTTCTTTTCGTGTTGTTATACACAATGTAACACACATTACCGTGCTAGTCAACACTTTTTATTTTATTTTATGTGTTGATTTACGCATTTTTTTGTGATATGCTCTAGTCAAGAAACGAAAGGGGTTGAGGAAATGGAATCAAATGGGCTTCACGAACGCATCAAAGCCGTTCGCAAGAGCCTGACGCCGAAGATGTCACAGACGGTATTCGCCGAAGCTCTCGGAACAAAACGCGACACCATTGCAAATTATGAAGGCGGTCGAGTTATCCCAACCGACACATTCATCCAACTGCTCTGTACGAAGTTCAACATTTCGGAGGACTGGCTACGCACGGGTGAAGGCGAAATGTATAAAGATGAGGGGGAAACACTATTTGCCAACTTTGCCCGCCAGTATGGACTCACTGAAAAAGAGCAACAAGCGGCACGCTATCTGCTCTCACTCTCCAGTGAGGAACGTCAGCAAATCTCTCATTATCTCGGTTTACTGATCCGAGGAATGCAGAATGATGATGCCAAAAAAGCCGAGGTCGAAAAGCGCGATCAGGCGCATCGGATGCTGGATGCGGAACTGGATGCAGAGCAAAAAGGGCAATCAGCCTCTACCTCTGGAAGCTCCGCCGCAAAAATGGCATAAAAAAAGACCGCACCTAGGCGGCAGAAAGGTATGATGTTTTGAATATACAACAATTGATAGCGGATGCTTTCCGATCACTCCGTTCTTTTCTGAATGATTGCTTGTCCTCAAATGACATGCGGAAAAATAAGAGGGCTTTCCTGCTCTCTTATTGGATTAAGAACTACATTCAAATGTTACGCCACGAACGCCCGCAATCCTACCGCCGTTTTCAGCGTGGCGACGTTGTGAAGGTGGATTTCGGCTTTCGCATTGGCTCGGAACACGGCGGTCTTCATTATGCAGTTATTCTAAACTCAAATGATTCCCAACGTGCACCTGTCGTTACAGTTATCCCTCTTACATCCTTAAAATCAGAGGCACAGCGTAACCGTCTTCATTTTGGCGAAGTTGATCTAGCGGACAAATTGATTCAAAAGTTGAATGACAAGCTGAATCAATCTCCGACTCCGGCACTGCAAAGGGAGGTCAGTCGACTGAGTTTAGGCAGTATCGCACTGACGAATCAAATTGTCACAATCAGTAAGGTTCGGATTACGGATCCCGTGCAAGGAAATTCGCCACTTTCCGGCATCCGGCTTGATACTGAGGCGATGGATCAGATCGACTCAGTTCTGAAGATATTTCTGTTTCCACCCAACTAGGATTTCTTTTTACTTGACGGATTCTCTCTGTTCGTGTATTATAATAGTACACATGCCCTTCGCGGGCTCGGTCATTTGACCGCTAGGACACAGGAGAACCCAGTCAAGTTTGACTGGGTTCTTTCTATTTCTCAAACAAAACAAAAGCCGCCCGTGCTGACAACACGAACGGCTCTAGGCTCGGCAGGCGGTACTGACAATACCACCCGCCCACTGAAACACCATGAAGATGCTTCCATACGCAATTTCATTATAGCACCTTCATGGCGTATTTTCCATACGCAATTTTGGAGGTGTATTTTTATGCCGAAACGTGCGGCTCTCTATATCCGCGTCTCCTCCGAGGAACAGGCGCGACACGGGCTTTCCCTCGGCGAGCAGCGCGCCGATCTGCTGAACTATGCGAAGGAACATGGTTATTCGGTGGTTGGGATCTATGCCGATGAAGGTGTGAGCGCACGCAAGGCGATGTCCCGCCGCAAGGAGCTGCAGCGGATGCTTGCCGATGTTGAGGCTGGATGTATCGACATTATCATCATCAAGTGTCTTGACCGTTGGTTTCGCAATGTCGCGGATTTCTACAAGGTCAAAGAACGTCTGGACGCATGCGGGGTCGATTGGGTATGCAGTCGTGAGGACTATAATACGACGACGCCGAACGGGATTCTTATGCTGAATCTCAAGCTCTCAATCGCACAGCATGAGAGCGATCAGACGGGCGAGCGCATCCGGTATGTTTTCGAAGGAAAACGCGCACGCAGGCAGTTTGTAACAGGTCTAATTCCCCTAGGGCTAAAGGTTGCAGATGGCTATTTCGCGCGGGATGATAAAACTGCGCCGATTGTTGAATGTGCGTTCAATCATATTTTGAACGGCGGATCTACGCGCTCTTTGGTGCAGGTTCTTTATGATAAGTTCGGGCACAAGATCACCAAGGCGGGGCTGTTTGACCTTCTGCGTAATCGTTCTTATATCGGTGAGGTGTACGGCATTCCTGATTATATGTTTTCGCTGATTCCTCATGACGTTTTCTTTCGGGTACAGGAGATTCTTTCGCGTAATACAAAGTATACGCGCAGCGGCAGGATCTATTTATTCTCCGGACTCCTCCGGTGTCCTGACTGCGGCAGGAATTTAGCGGCATATCGCGGGCGACGTGTGAATAGCGACGGGGAGCGGCGTTTTCAATATCAGTGCGGCTACCGTGTCAATCGCTCAATGCCCGGCTGTCATTTTGCGCGCGGTATGTACGAGGATAAGATAGAGCAATATCTGCTCGATAATATTCAATCATTGATTCGAGAGCATATCATCACGATGGAGTCATTCTGTGGTCAGCAAGGAAGGGAACGCCCGGAATCAAAGATAGACGCGCTCAAGGCGAAGCTCTCACGGCTTGAGGATATATATATCGCAGGCTTAATGGATAAGGACAAATATACAAAAACATACAAGGAGATCACACAGGAGATATCGGAGCTCTCAACGCTCGTCGCTCGTTCGCTGTCTATCCCCTCTGCCCTTCGCGAGGTTGCCGATGATAGGGATTTTCGCAGCACCTATGAAAGTCTCACGCGAGAGAACAAGCAGCGCTTTTGGAAGTCCATTATCGCCTCGATTACGTTCGATGATACTCCTGATACCCGTGGTAAGGGTGCCTATATCCCTTATCGGGTTACTTTTTTATAGCAAAATGTCCCATGTAAGGAAGGTTAAACATTCGTCTCGCGTGTGCAGCGCGCGGCGGCATAGGCGAGCGGCAGGCGGTACGCCGCCCCGAGAAGGCGCAGCTCACGGCAGGTCACGCGCCGCATGGCAGACGCAGGAAGCACCGCACTCATCGCGTCCCCTCCTTTTCCCCGCGCATCATAACCGTGCGCCCGAGAAAGCCGATCAGCCCCGAGGCGATGTTGCTCGTCAGCTCCGCGCTCCCATAGAACACGGAGAGAATCGCAACGACGACCAGCCCCGTCCCGACCATCCAGTCCACACGCGGCAAATAGTTTCGCATAAAAAATTCTCCTTTCCTGTCTCACATGTACCTCTATCGAGAGTAGTTGCTGTGAAACGAGAAAAGGAGAGTGCCGTGGGGGTAAATTTTCCATACAAAGTCAAACAGCCCCACAAATTTTATTGTACACAGAAAAAATATGTGTATTATCTGTCTCCCCTCTTTGCTATGATGAATGCATCGCGTAGGGAAGCGGGGTACAAAGGAGGTGCAGGACATGAAACTGATCCGACGGCAGCTGACGCTCTTACGCTATTTGCAAAAGCAGCCGCAGTGGGGACAGCGAGAGCTTGCAGCGGCGCTGCATGTCTCAGCGGCAACGGTAAAAAACGACCTCCTGCAGCTCACGCCCCTGCTCAGAGAGCATGGTGTGGAGATCTCCATACGCTCGGGCGGAGGAATCCGCCTGATCGGACGGGAAAACTTGAGTTATCTGCGCAAGACCGCCCAAACAATGCAGGAATTCTCCCTCGAAAGCCAGGTACGCCTACTCCTCTTGATGAGCGATGATTTCATGGTGCTCCAAGATATGGCAGACGCACTCTTCATTTCGAAATCCCTGCTGGAAAAGGTTATGAGTATCTTGCTTCAAAAGTACGACGACGAGATAATATCCATGCGTCGGCATGGTATACGCATGACAAGCACCCAGTTCGAGCGGCGCAATCTGTTTGCAGAACTCCTGTTGCCGTACTTCAAGGGGATCGACTTCAAGGCGGAAATACGCCTCTTCCACAGGGATCATTTCCCGTTGCTGGATTTCGTGACGGAGGAGGAAGCGGCACGAGCCGCCAAAGCGGTCGGTCTGCTCCGTGCGCAGCGCGCGTTTAGTTTCACGGATGAATCACAGCGGTTGGCATATCTCCAGATGGTCTACATCACCTATGTGCATCGGGCCTTCCGTATGGCATCACCAGGGCCCTTGGCCGGCGAGCTTTCCACAGGCATGAAAGGGGAGGCGCTTTGTCAGGAACTTGCGCAGGATGTCGTGCATGCACTCGGGCTGCCTGTCGACGAGCGGGCATATTTTCGCTATCTCTTCCTAAGTCTGCGCAAGCAAAAGATGGAGGATAGTGCATTTTATCGTGAGGAAATGCAGGGCGCATTAAATGAGATTCTCACACGCATCGAGGGGCGTCTTGTACTCGATCTCTCAGGAGATGAGGCATTGCTCTCAGGACTCGCCGTACACCTCTATACGACAGTGATCCGGCGCGACCTCCTCAAGACGACCTTTCAAGAGCACGAGGGACAAGGGATCCGCATCGAGTACCCGATCGGCTTCGAAATGGCGGTGATCGCAGCACAAGTTTTAGCAGAGATGTATGACTATCAGGTCTTGGAGGAGGAACTTCTCTACCTGACGCTGCATTTCCAAGCGGCACTTGAACGTCTCAGGAGCACAGGCCAGCGCGTACGTGTGCTGGTCGTCTGCCACTATGGCATGGCGGCGGCAAACCTCATCGCCGAGCGCCTTACGCATCTGCACGCGGGCATCTTCATCATCGGCAGCACCTCGATGCAAAGTTTCCTCGCACATGATGCAGCGGAAGCCGATCTTGTCGTGAGCACGGAGGCTATTGCGAATACAGAGGGTCTGCCGCCCGTTCTCTATGTCTCGCCGACGCTGCCAGCGCAGGAACTAGCTGCCGTGCGCCAATTCGTGGAGACGCAAGGGCAGAGGAACGTCCTGCTGCTCTACCTGATGCGCGCACATGTCATGGATATGGAACGGGCAGACAATGCGGAGGAGGTGCTCACACTTGCTGCGCGAAAACTCGAGGAGGCAGGGGCGGTTACGGGAGACTATCTTGGCAGCCTATTGGAGAGGGAATATATCTCCTCGACAGATCTCGGCACAATCGCCGTACCACATGGAAATCCCGACCTCGTCCGTGAGACCGCACTCCTCATCATCCGTCTGAAACAGCCGCTCCGTTGGCGGGTCTCGGATATTTCCTATGTATTTATTTTCGCCGTCAGCCGCGTAGACATGGGCCGCCGCCTCCCACTCATCTCGAGTTTCTACAAACGTTTGGTCAGCGAGGAGCTCCGCCGTGCGCTGCCGGAAATGCAGGCACTGCCTGTACAGGAGTTCCGGCTCGAGCTGGCGCATCTTATCGCCGGATGAAATCATCACCTAATATCCATAATAGGAGCAACTGTACCTTCATACAGTTGCTCCTATTTTCACACAAGGATTTGCACGCAGAAGAAAATACGCTGTGTTTTACTCCACGCATTGTTTTGCTATTCTGTGAATAAGGAACAGAAAGGGGGATCTATAAAAAATGATTCGTGAGCCACTGATCTTTGCCAAAGAAGCCCTCAAGAACAAGGAGGATGTTATCCGCCAAATCGCAGGGGCGGCAAAAGAAGAGGGGGTGCTGAGAGATCCGGAGGAATTCATGGAAGCGGTGCTGCAACGGGAAGAAGAGGTTTCAACATCCATCGGATACGGTATTGCGATCCCACACGGAAAGACAGACGCGGTAAAAGAACCATTCATCTCCTTTATGAGCTTCGAGACACCGTTCATCTGGGACCAAGAGACGGGAGACGAGGTCAAGGCAGCATTCCTCATCGGCGTGCCGGAGACGAATACAGAGATGCTGCATCTAAAGGCGATCGCCGCCATCAGCAAGAGGCTCCTCGATGACGACTTTAGGGAGAAACTCTATGCCTGTCGATCACAGCGGGAAGCATACGCTCTCCTGAGCGAGATCGACCAGAGCATTCGATAAGTATTTTATTTTAGGAGGGTTTCATATGAAAATCGTCGGTGTAGCAGCATGTATCACGGGCATTGCCCACACCTACATGGCGCAGGAAGCACTGGAAAAGGAGTGCAAAAAACGCGGCTTTGACTGCAAGGTGGAGACACAAGGCGGCATGGGCATCGAAAACGAGCTTGAACAGGATGAAATCGACGACGCGGATGTTGTTGTCATGGCGGTCGCCATCGGCATTGAGGGCGAGGATCGCTTCGAGGAGAAGGACGAAGCAGGACGCGTATTGACCCTGAACCCCGCTGATCTCATCCGTGACCCCGCCGCGACAGTGGACAAGGCGATCGCACTTGTAAAATAGAAGAGGAGGAAAAAGAAAATGGCAGAAGCAAAATCCATCCTAGCTGACTTGACAAAAGCCTTTAACACTGGCGTCAGCTACATGATGCCGGTCGTCGTGGTCGGCGGTATCTGTTTAGCCCTGTCGCTCGCCAGCGGAGACGCGACAGCCGGTGAAGGCATGGTGGTCACGAACCCTGTACTGAAAAACCTCGGAACGCTCGGCATGGCAGGCTTTGCGATGATGATCCCCGTCCTCTCAGGCTATATCGCCTACGCGCTCTGCGGCAAGCCCGGTATTGCCCCCGGCATGATCACGGGCTATCTCGCCAACACACCGTTCGGTGATAACCACGTACAGACAGGCTTCCTCGGTGCAATGCTGATGGGCATCATGGTCGGCTACATCGGTCAATGGGTAAAGAAATGGAATGTCGGCAATACACTGAAGCCCATCATGCCCATCCTGATCATCCCGATCGTCACAACACTCATCGTCGGATTTGCCTATATTTATATTCTTGTCGAACCGATCGGCTGGGTCATGCGTGAGCTGATCTCCATGCTGTCAGGGATGCAGGGCGGCAGCGCACTCATCCTCGGTCTGATCGTCGGTGCGATGGCGGCCTTTGATATGGGCGGTCCCGTCAATAAAACGGCAACAGCCTTCACACTCGCACTGATGGCAGAGGGCATCTATGAGCCGAACGGAGCCTATCGTATCGCCGTCGCTATACCTCCGCTCGGGGTCGGTCTCTCTACTTACCTTTCGCGAAAGAAATGGGAGGAAGCAGATCGGCAGATGGGCATCTCCGCAATCTTCATGGGGCTGATCGGCATCACTGAGGGCGCTATCCCCTTCGCGGTCAAGAGCCTGCGGACTGTACTTCCATCGATTATCATCGGCAGTGCAGTCGGCGCAGGACTTGGCATGATCCACGGCGTTCAGTGCATGGTTCCGCACGGCGGACTGATCGTACTGCCCGCCGTGACTCATGGTGCGCTGTGGTACGCGATTGATATGCTGATCGGTGTCTTGGTTACGGCGCTCTGCCTGCATATACTGCGCAAGGACATAACGTCGTCAGAGAAATAATATATACATCTAAGGAGGATCTTACACATGTCAAAGATGACCCTGCATGAAGTCGTTCAGAAAATGCTGCGGCTCGAAGGCAGTGCAAAAGCGACAATGGTCGGTATCGGACCCATGAGTCCAACACTCATCAAGGCAACCATGTTGCTCGCCAAGCAAAAGGATTTCCCCCTCATGTTCATTGCGAGCCGCAATCAGGTGGATGCGGATGAACTGGGCGGCGGTTACGTCTGCCACTGGGATCAGGCGCGTTTCCACAAAGCAATCCAAGAAACGGCAAAGGCGGTCGGCTACGAGGGGCTTTACTACCTCTGCCGCGATCACGGCGGGCCGTGGCAGCGCGACAATGAGCGGAACGCTCATCTGCCAGAGGATGAGGCGATGCGCCTCGGCAAGCAGTCCTACCTCGTCGATCTCGAGAACGGGTTCGATCTCCTGCATATCGACCCGACCAAGGATCCCTACGTCGTCGGCAAGGTCATTGATATGGACGTAAACATCCGTCGCACGGTGGAGCTCATCGACTACGTCGAGACGGAGCGCAAAAAGCGCAATCTGCCGCCCGTTAGTTATGAGGTAGGCACGGAGGAGACGAACGGCGGCCTCACATCACCGGAGAACTACGAAAAATTCATCGAGAAGCTGCACGCACAGCTGGACGCGAAGGGGCTGCCGCACCCCGCTTTCATCGTCGGCAATACGGGTACACTCACGCGCCTGACAGAAAATGTTGGTCATGTCGACAGCACGTCCTGCAAAGAGCTTTCTGCGGTCGCAAAAAAGTACGGCGTCGGCCTCAAGGAGCACAACGGCGATTATCTGGACGACGCAACACTTCTTGAGCATCCCGCACTGGGCGTCACCGCAATGAACGTCGCGCCTGAGTTCGGCACAGTCGAGACGCAGGCGTATCTAAAGCTCATCGAGACCGAGGAACGTCTGGTAAAACAGGGACTCATCAAGGAAGCCTCGGGGCTCGGCGCAGCGCTTCGTGAGGAATCCGTGCAGAGCGGCCGCTGGAAGAAATGGATGGTCGACGGCAAGGATCAGCTCTTACCCGAGGATATCTTCAAGGACGAGAAACTGACGCAATTGATCATAGAGATCAGCGGTCACTACACCTTCGATCTCCCGCGTGTCAAAGAGGAGATCGCAAGGCTCTATCAGAATCTGGCGGTCAGCGGCATCGACGGCGAGAAATACGTTATCTACAAGATTCAAGCGAGTGTCGATCACTACGTTGCATGCTTCAACCTTACCGGTCTTACCTCGAAACTTAAGGAATCACCGATAAAATAGGTCTTCAGATTGGGGCGTAGACTTTTCGTCTGAACGAGGAAGCACCCCGAAGACAGAGTAGTTCTCTGTGAAGGATTTTCCGACGAAGTTCGGACAAAAAGATACGCCGCGATGATCACGATGTATTTATCACTGATGCCCAAAAGGCTGAAGCCGTTCTTTCGACACAATTAAAAAGGGAGTATTGCACGTCAATCAGCGTGTAATACTCCCTTTTTCGCAGCGTATCGTCATGCCGCGCTTTACCATACATCTCAATGTCCATGATATCACTCTGCACATAAGAAAGTGATCATTCCTGCCCCTTACGGGGTGCAGTTTTCTCCTATAGAATCGCATAGCAATATCCAGCCACGCAAGAAATACTTGCCTACCGCCGCATCCGCTTGCTACGCTTCACTTTGTCGAGATACCGGCGCGTCTCGTGGACGACAATGCCCGAGAGCGCGATGAGCGCGATGAGGTTCGGGATTGCCATGAGGCCGTTGACGATGTCGGCGAGCACCCAGATCGCCTCGAGCTTCAGGAAGGCACCGCAGGCGATGAGCGCGATAAAGACGAGGCGGTACGGCAGGATCGCACGCACGCCCGCAAGGTAGAGGATGGCGCGCTCGCCGTAGTAGTTCCACCCGAGGATGGTCGTAAAGGCGAAGAGAGCGAGCGAGATGGTGAGCAGTGCGCCGCCGATGTGTCCGTACGCGCCCGTGAACGCCGCACCCGTCATTGCCGCGCCCGCCGTGTCACTCTGCCATGCGCCCGTGAGGACGAGGACGAGCCCCGTCATGGTGCAGATGATGATCGTGTCGATGAAGGTGCCCGTCATGGAGATCAGCCCCTGCTCGGCAGGCTCCTTCGTCTTTGCCGCCGCTGCAGCAATCGGCGCGGAACCGAGACCGGACTCATTGGAGAAGACACCGCGCGCGATACCGTTCTGCATCGCCATCATGATCGTGGAGCCCGCAAAGCCGCCCGCTGCCGCCGTGCCGGTGAACGCCCCGTCGAGGATCAGGCCGATCGCCGCAGGGATGCCGTCGATGTGCATCGCAATGATGCCGAGGCTGATGACTATGTAGAGAACCGCCATAAAAGGGATGATGCGCGAAGCCACCTCAGCGATGCTCCGAAGGCCGCCGATGGTGATCGCCGCGATCAGCACCGTGAGGGCAATATCCGTCACGAGACGCGGCACGCCGAAGGACAGCTCCGCCGAGTCCACAATGGCGTTGACCTGCGGGAACGTCCCGATGCCAAAGAAGGCAACGAGCACCGCCGCACACGCGAAAAATCCCGCAAGCGGGCGATATTTCTCCCCCATGCCGTGACGGATGTAGTACATCGGGCCGCCTGCGATCTCGCCGCGCTCATCCGTCGTACGATACTTCACGGCGAGCAGCCCCTCCGCGTACTTCGTCGCCATGCCGAAGAACGCCGCCATCCACATCCAGAAAATCGCACCGGGGCCGCCGACCTTGACCGCCGTCGCGACGCCGACGATATTGCCCGTGCCGATGGTCGCGGCAAGCGCGACGCAGAGTGCCTTAAAGCTCGACACGTCGCCCTCTCCGCGGTTTTTCGCGCGCAGGATGAGTGCGAGGGCACGCGGCAGGCGGCGCACCTGGATCAGCGAGAGACGCAGCGTCAGCATGATGCCCGTTCCTACGAGCAGAACGATGAGCGGCGCCCCCCAAAGGAAGGTGTCCACCGCATTCAGTACGGGAAGAAACGATTCCATACAAGATCCCTCCGAAAATAAAAATATGCGCACATTTTACCATGATAAAGCGCTAAATGTCTATGGAATCTGTATGTATACAGGGGATTTTACATCCGCCGCGAAATGGCGTACAATAAACCATCACGAAAATTCATGCAGAAAGGCAAGAGCTCCTCAAAAAAGCCCACGGAAGAAGAAACTGTTTTTCTTCTTCCATGGGCTTTCTGTACAGAAATAATTATACCTGTGCCTCTGTTTTACGTTTCATATAGTTACACCACGATGCTGTAATGACAGGAACGAGAAGCGCTGTCACAATGACGCAGGTAGCGACCAATGCCGTTGCCGCAGGGGCGATTGGCTCAAACTCCGGTATCATCTGTGCGATAATAATCGGATTCGTTACCGCAGCACCTGCCGTACTCGAGGCAGCAAGCCCTGCTCCGCCATGCCCTCCGGCGATCCAGCGATCGGCAAAGAACAAAGGAATACCCGTAACAACGATAACCGAAAGTCCCATGAGAATCCCGAGAAGCCCTGTCTGACCAATTACCGCCAGATCTATTGTGTTTCCAAGAGCAAAGCCAAAAAACGGAATCATCGTCATAGATGCACTGCCAAAGAATGTACGAAGTTCCTTATCCAGATTGCCAAGGATAAATCCTATAACAAAGGGAAGTACCGCCCCGACGAAAAGACGCGGCTCAAAGTACGCAGCTCCTGTACTGCCAAGGATGAACATCGTCACCAATGGGCCAGACTCAATACTCGTCAGAACGAACGCACCAGCCTCTTCCTTTGTACCATACTGCTGCATAATGGAAGCATACAGGCCGCCATTCGTCATATCCATGGAGGCAACAATAGCAAGCGTCGAAAGCCCCGCAAAGAATCCGGTCTGAATCATGCCGGGCGGCATAAACTTCACGCAAATCATTCCAATGATCCACGCAACGAGGATTTTAGTAACGACAATTGTTCCAGACTTCCTCAGCACCGTTCCTGTAGAACGCAGGTCGATCCCTGCGCCCATACAGAAAAACCATACCGACAGAATAGGAACCGTGCCGGAGATCAAGCCATTGGTAAACGAACCAAAATATTTTCCTGCCCATGGAGCAAACGTATGACACAGCGCCCCTAAGAACAATGGAACAAGCATCAAGCCCC
Source organism: Selenomonas sp. oral taxon 136 (assembly GCF_001554015.1). Classification (NCBI taxonomy): domain Bacteria; kingdom Bacillati; phylum Bacillota; class Negativicutes; order Selenomonadales; family Selenomonadaceae; genus Selenomonas; species Selenomonas sp. oral taxon 136. The sequence goes on along the minus strand of NZ_CP014239.1, from coordinate 1,213,810 downwards.
CAGGAATGCGTTCAATGGACTGTTTGATTTTCATAAACTACCACTCCCAATTTTCACAGAACTCATGGCTGTTTTCCAATATATGCCAAGATTCCGCCATCGGCATACAGAATTTGTCCGTTCACAAAATTCGAGGCATCTGATGCCAAAAAAATTGCAGGACCAGCAAGATCTTCCGGGGTTCCCCATCGATTCGCCGGTGTCTTCGCCAAGATAAAATCATTGAATGGATGGCCATGTTCGCGCAGGGGTGCTGTCTGCGGCGTAGCAATGTACCCTGGACCAAGCCCATTGCACTGGATATTATATCTGCCATACTCGGCAGCAATATTGCGGGTAAGCATTTTCAGCCCGCCCTTCGCCGCTGCGTATGCTGAAACTGTCTCCCGTCCCAATTCGCTCATCATGGAGCAGATATTGATGATCTTACCATGCCCCTTTTCAATCATCTGTGGAAGAACTGCCTTTGATACGATAAACGGTGCATTCAGATCTATATCAACCACCTCACGAAACTCTTCTGCCGTCATCTCGCACATCGGAATCCGCTTGATAATCCCCGCATTATTGACAAGGATGTCAATTACACCACACCTCTTCTCAATATCCTGCACCATCTCCGCAACGGAATTCTCATCACGTACGTCGCAAAGGTATCCAAGAGCATCAATACCATCGTCGCGAAATGTACCCAGAGCCGTCTGCAAATGCTCCTTGCTACGGCAGTTGAATGCAATTTTCGCCCCTGCCCGTGCAAAAGCTGCTGCTATCGCATATCCGATGCCATATGCCGCTCCCGTCACAAGGGCGACCTTACCGTTTAGAGCAAATCGATTCTGTGTGGTCATTCTCTCACCTCCTTCATCGAAGATCACGATTGGCTACGGTGTCCATGTCCTGAAAGACTTTATTTTCACCGCCCATCGCCCAAATAAAGGCATAATTCGATGTACCACAGCCGGAATGAATACTCCACGATGGTCCGATAACCGCCTCATCGCAGTGCATTATGAGATGCCGAGTCTCTGTCGGCTCTCCCATCATGTGAAAGACAATATCATCCGGTGAAAAATCAAAATAAAAATATACTTCCATACGGCGCTCGTGTGTATGAGCAGGCATCGTGTTCCAAACACTGCCGGGATCCAGCACAGTCAGTCCCATAGACAGCTGGCAGGTCTCCAATACATCTGGATGAATATACTGGTTAATTGTTCGACAATTTCCAAACTCCAATGCTCCTGCCGGTACCTTCTTTGCCTGTTCCATAGAGAGGAACGTCGTCTTACAGGCCTTATGTGCCGGAGCAGAGACCATATAGAACTTTGCAGGTTCTGCCTCATTCACGCTTTCAAAATTCACGTCCTTTGTCCCCATAGAGATATAGAGACAGTCTCTATGATGCAGTGTATATGATACGCCGTCCGCCGTGATTCTGCCTGTCTGACCAACATTGAAAATACCTATTTCACGGCGCTCCAAAATATACGCCGTTCCAAAATTTTTCCACACGTCAATCCCTTGATCAAGGGAAACATGACGCGAGATCGGCATGCAGCCAAACACCAGCATTCGATCAACATGAGAGTACGTCGCAGATACCTGATCTGCCTGGAAGAGCCCTTGGATCAAAAACTCACGGCGAAGCTCTTCTGTGGTGTAACGCTTGACATCTCTTGGATGTGCTGAATATCTTACATCCATTCCGTCCACCTCGACTTCAAGACTAAAAATAGTTTTTATCCATGCATGAATTTTTTATATAATCGTATTTACATACTAGTCTTTTCGGTTTATTATGTCAATAATAGTTTATTAGTTTTTTATTAATCCAATAATTCTCAACAATATTCATTCACAAAGGTGATTGATACCTCCTGTGAATCTTCTTCGACTGTCAACAATACAAATCTGGCACATCGCCTGTTAGCCGGTCACACACAAGAAGCTCTCTCACAGGTTCTGCCATACATCATTATCACGCTTTGAAAGGAGCGGTCACATTATGAAGAAAGGTCTGATTCTCGCAGGGGAGCCGATGGGGCTCCTGATCGCGCAGAGTGAAGGCGATCTCTCCGGTGTCTCGGGCTACGATCTCGCTGTCGCCGGCGCAGAGTTCAACGTCGCCATTGGTGCTGCGCGGCTGGGGCACCGCGTGACCTACCTGACGAAACTGGGAAAGGATCCGTTCGGCGAGCGCATCATCCATGTGCTGAACGAGAACGGCATCGGGAATGAGTTCGTCTCATGGAGCGATGAAAAGCGCACGGGATTCATGCTGAAAGGCCGTGTCCACGCAGGAGATCCCCCGATCTTTTACTTCCGTGCAGGGTCTGCTGCGTCAACGCTTTCGCCGCAGGACGTAGAAAACGTCAATTTTTCTGTCTACAGTCATATCCATCTGACGGGGATCCTCCCCGCTCTCACGGAGTCAACATGTACAGCGACGCTCCTCATGTTCGAGCGCGCACGGGCGGCCGGACTGACGATCTCGTTCGACCCGAACCTGCGCCCTCAACTCTGGCCGGATGAGCACACTATGCGCAAGACCATCAATGACCTCGCAGCCCGCGCAGATATCGTCCTGCCGGGCACGGCAGAGGGAAAAATCCTCATGGGGAGCGATGATCCTGCCGCCATTTGCGCTTTCTATCAAGAGCTCGGAGCAACGACCGTCATCACGAAATGCGGCGCGGCAGGAGCCTACGTCGCCGATGGCGCGGAGCACTACAAGGTCACAGGATTCCGCGTGCGCGAGGTCGTCGATACCGTTGGCGCAGGCGATGGTTTTGCGGCAGGCATCCTCACGGGGCTGATGGAAGGGCTTCCCATGCGCGATGCTGTACGGCGTGCGGCTGCCATTGGTGCCATCCAGGTGATGAGCCGCGGCGACAACGAGGGACTCCCGACCCCTGCGGAACTTGAACGTTTTATGAAGGAGGCAGATTCCACTGATGAGTAAGCAGCTGCAGAAAATGTCCGAGATCGGTCTTGTGCCGCTCGTTGTGCTCGAAGACGCTGCGTGTGCAAAGCCGCTCGGCGAGGCACTCGCCGCAGGCGGTATTCCCGTCGCGGAGGTCACGTTCCGCACGGATGCTTGTCTCGATATCATCCGTACAATGAAGGAGATCCCGACACTCATCGTCGGCGCAGGCACGGTACATACGGTCAAGCAGGCAGAGGCGGCAGTCGCAGCAGGGGCAACATTCATTGTGACTCCTGCATACAATCCTGACGTCATCGACTGGTGTACCGCACATGAGGTTGACATTGTCCCGGGGACGGTATCCCCTGGTGAAATTGAAGCCGTCCGCGCACGCGGCATCAAGTTTTGCAAATTTTTCCCTGCCGCAGCATACGGCGGAACAGCAACTCTCAAATCACTCGCAGGTCCGTTCGCGGATGTGCAGTTCCTGCCGACGGGCGGTGTCAGTCTTGACAACATGCGTGACTACCTCAACCTGCCGAACGTGGCAGCGGTCGGCGGCAGCTTCATGACGCCGGGGAAACTGGTCAAAGAGCAGGATTGGGACGGCATCGCTGCCGTCTGCCGCGATGCCGTACAAAAAATGCTAGGTCTGCGTATCGGTCACGTTGGCATCCATACGGCAGGCCGTGCGGAAGCAGAGGAACTCACCGATGCGCTCTGCCGTCTGACCGGCGAAACGAAAATTGCGGCAGGCGGCGGCTTCTTTGCCGGTACGATTGCCGAGATCTGTGCAGAGCCGACACCGGGCGACTATGGTCATCTCTGCATCGATACCGACGATATGCCGCGTGCTCTCGCCTACTACGCGCGCCGCGGCATCGCGCTGGATCCTGAGTATACTTTCCGTGATGAAAACGGAGCCGTACGCCTCGCCTATCTAAAAGAAAAGGTCGGTGGTTTCTCCATCCACCTGCGCAGAGCGTAAATCACTTTTAGGAATCGCTGATCAATGCAGCGCCCGCCTCTTAGAATATCCAGCGGGCCTCATGTGAGCAGCGATTCTTTCATTTTACATCCACCGTGAAATGGCGTATAATATGCCATTACGAAATGGGAAAAGGGGTGGGACGATGCTCCCCGGTATCGGAATCATCGCCAACGTCGCCGCCATCGCGCTCGGCGGCGTTCTGGGGCTCGGCTGCGGCCGCTTTATCGCGGAGCGCGTGCAGGAGACGCTGATGCGCGCCTGTGCGCTCTCCGTGATGTTTCTCGGGCTCGGCGGCACGCTGCGCACGATGCTCAGTGTCAATGCGGACGGACAGCTCGCGCTCGGCGGCATCTACATGATGATCACGAGCCTCATCGTCGGCGGCCTCGTCGGCGAGCTGCTGAACATCGAGGCGCGCATGACTGCGTTCGGCGCATGGCTGAAGCGCGTCTCGGGCAGCGCGGGCGACACGCGGTTTATCGACGGCTTCGTCACCGCCTCGCTCACGGTCTGCATCGGCGCCATGGCGGTCATCGGCTCGATCAATGACCGCCTGCTCGGTGACCCGTCCGTCCTCTTTACAAAGAGCGTCCTCGACGGCGTCATCATCATGCTTCTTACGGCGACCCTCGGCAAGGGCTGCATCTTCTCCTCCGTCTCCGTCGGGCTCTTTCAGGGCGCGATCTTCGCCCTCGCGGGGCTGCTCGCCCCCTACATGACGGACAGCGCCCTCGCCGGGCTCAGCTGCGTCGGCAACATCCTCATCTTTGCCATCGGGACGAATCTCCTCGGCCTGCCGAACATCCGCGTCGCGAATTTCCTCCCTGCCCTCGTCATCGCCGCTCTCCGGGGGATGGGGTGAGTGAAAAACAGCCTTCTGCATCATGATCGATACAGAAGGTTGTTTTCATACATACGTCGACACATCGGCCGAATCACTCCGATCCGACAATTCCAATCGAAGTGATAAGGCCCTTTTATCGCACCTTCTGCGCCGCCGCACGTACTCCTCTTTCCAGCGCACCTCATCCCTATATTGAGGCGAGAGAGATGCTTATACACCATGTCCCGTCCGCCTCCAAAGCATCGCGGTTTTTTATCTCTTCGTGCTTCCTTCACCCCTCCCAGCATACCGTGCTGCACGCATCGGATCAATGAAAAATGCAGGGCTTTCGCCCCGCGCGTCGAATCCATATAATAATATACCAAAGAGGAGGTCTTTCCATGTCCATCGTTGCCGCATATGCCGTACCGCACCCGCCGCTCCTCCTGCCGGAGGTCGGGCAGGGCGAGGAGCGAAAGCTCCAACTGACACTTAACGCTTATGAACGCGCGATGAAGGAGGCGGCAGAGCTCGCGCCCGAGACGGTGATCGTCGCGAGCCCGCACACGGTGATGTACGCAGACTACTTCCACATCGCGCCGGGCGAGATGGCATCGGGGGACTTCGCCGCGTTCGGTGCGCCCGATCTGCGCGTCATGGCGGACTACGATGGGCCCTTTGCCAAGGAGCTCGCAAAAGCGGCATCCGTCGAGGGGATCGCGGCGGGCGGCGTCGGCGGACGGGGTGCCGCGCTCGATCACGGGGTGATGGTGCCGCTCTCCTTCCTTGAGCCACACACGACGGACTTTCGTCTCGTGCGCGTCGGGGTCTCGGGGCTCTCGCCCAAGGAGCACTATGTGTTCGGCCGGTGCATCGCCCGCGTGGCGGAGGAGCTCGGACGGCGGGCGGTCTTTTTCGCAAGCGGCGATCTCTCCCACCGTCTGACGCCCGACGCGCCGCGCGGCTTTGCGCCCGAGGGGCCGCGGTTTGACAAGGCGTGCATGAAGTATCTGGAGGAGGGCGACTTTCTAAAACTCCTGCGCATGGATCCCGCGATCTATCAGCCGGCGGCGGAGTGCGCCCTGCGCGGGCTGTGGATGCTGGCGGGTGTGCTCGACGCGCGTGCACTGAAGATCAAAAAGCTCTCCTATCAGGGGACGACGGGCATCGGCTACGGGCTCGTGTCGTTCAAGGTGACGCGCGAGGATCCGCGCCGCAGCTTCGTGGAGCGCTATGAGATGCTGGAGCGGCGCGCCCGCGAGGAACGCCGCGCGGCAGAGGACGACTACGTGCGGCTCGCCCGCCGCGCCGTGGAGACGATCGTCCGCACGGGGAAACTGCCGCCCGTGCCCGCAGAGCTCCCGGAGGAGATGACGGGGCGCGCGGGGGTCTACGTGACGCTCACGCGGGACGGCACGCCGCGCGGGACGTACGGCACGTTCGAGCCGTCGGCAAAGAGCATCGCCGACGAGATCACGCGCAATGCCGCGCACGCCGCACGAAACGACACCCACGTCGCCCCCGTGACAGAGGAGGAGCTGGACGCGCTCGACATCACGGTCGATGTGCTCAGCGAGCCGGAACTCGTGGACGGCGCAGATGCGCTCGACCCGAAAACCTACGGCATCATCGCCGAGTCGCGCGGGCGCAAGGGCGTCATGCTCCCCGCTGCCCCCGGCACAGAGACGGCCGAGGAGCAGCTGCGCGCCGCCCGCAAAAAGGGCGGCATCCCCGAGGACGCCGAGATCCGCATCTGGCGGTTCACGTCGGAGCGTCACGCGTGACGGCAGTATGCAGTCTCTGTCCCCACGCCTGCCGCCTGCGGGAGGATGAGACGGGCTTCTGCCGGGCCCGCACGAACGTCGGCGGCGTCATCCGTCCGACGAACTACGGGCGGCTGACCGCGCTCGCGCTCGACCCCATCGAGAAAAAGCCGCTCTATCACTTCCACCCCGGCCGCGCGATCCTCTCCGTCGGCAGCTATGGCTGCAATCTCGCCTGCCCGTTCTGCCAAAATGCGGACATCGCGGCAGCAGATGCCTCCATACCGACGGAGAACGTACTGCCCGCGCGTCTGGCCGCCCTCGCACAGGAGCTGAGCGCCGCCCCGCACGGCAGTCTCGGCGTCGCGTTCACCTACAACGAGCCGCTCATCAGCTATGAGTACATCATGGATACGGCGCCGCTCCTCCACGCGGCGGGGCTCGCCGTCGTCCTCGTCACAAACGGCATGATCTGTGCGGAGCCGCTCGCACGCCTCCTCCCGCACGTCGACGCGATGAACATCGACCTCAAGGGCTGGCGCGAGGACTTCTACCGACGGCTCGGCGGCGACCTCATGACCGTGCGCGGGACCATCACGCACGCCGTCCGCGCAGGCGTCCACGTCGAGGTGACGACCCTCATCATTCCCGCCATGAACGACAGCCTCGCCGACATGGACGCCGAGGCACGCTGGCTCGCCGCTCTCTCGCCCGACCTCCCGCTCCACATCAGCCGCTATTTCCCGCGCCACCGCATGCACACGCCGCCGACACCAATTGCGGACATCGACACACTCACCGCCGTCGCCGCGCGTCATCTGCGCTATGTCCACCGTGGGAACTGCTGAGTGCCTGCGGCGCACAATGTTCGAAGGAACACAAAAACCCGTACACCGCCCCATGGTGTGCGGGTTTTTTGCAACAAAGATTTTCATTTTATCCATTTTCATGGCAGGGAAAGCACGAATTCTGCGCGAATAATAGCAGAAGTATGGAGTTTTCAAGAATAAAGGGGAATGAATATGACACAGAAAAAGACGTCGCGTCTGCGCACCGCCATCGCCGTGTTCGCCGCCGCAGGCCTGATCGCGGCACAGATGCCTCACGCCGCCGCCGAATCCATCCACGACAACCCGCTCTACACGGGGATGGGCATCCTGGTCGACCGCGGGCAGGAGCCGTCCGCCGCCGTCCATGCGGCACCGCTCGCCCTCGTCAAGACCGCAGGGAAATGGGGCGCCGTCACGACGACGGGCACCGCCGTGATCGCAGCGGAGTACGACGAGATACGCCCCTACGCCGAGGGCTATCTTCTCGTGCGTCAGGGGAAGAAATGGGGCGTGTTCCGCGCGGACGGCAAGCAGGTCGTCCCCGCCACCTACCGCCACATCGAGGAGCTGACGGAGGATCGCATCGTCGTACAGGATGCGGACAAGAAATGGGGCTGCTATGGGACGGACGGCACGCTGATCCTCCCCGTCACGCAGCGCGACGTCGTCCCCTATCATGACGGCGCTGCCCTCGTGCAGGGCGCGGACAAGCGATGGAGCTTTTACCGCGCGGACGGCTCGCGCCTGACGGAAAAGACGTACGCCTACGCGGGGATCTTCTCCGAGGGGCTGGCGAGCATCATGGAGGACAAGAAACACGTCGGCTTCATCGACAAGACGGGCGCACAGGTGATCGCGCCGCAGTACGCCTCGGCGGGCATTTTCTCCGAGGGACTGGCCGCCGTCGAGGTTGGGGGCAAGTGGGGCTTTATCGACAAGACGGGCACGATGGTGATCGCACCGCAGTATCGGGACATCCCCATGGGATTCAGCGAGGGGCTGGCCGCCGTGCGCGGGAAAAAGGGGCTCGCCTACATCGACAAGACGGGCACGCAGGTCTTTACCGCACCGTATGACTATGCGCTCCCCTTTCACGATGGTCTTGCCGAGGTACGGCGCAAGGTGAAGTCAACGAACTTCCTCGGCGCGGTGTTCACCATCGTTGCCGGCACAGCAGGCCAGTTCATCTATGACCCGCTCATGCTCGACGATGAGAATGTGAAGCGCGGCTACATCGACAAGACGGGCGCGATGATCGTCTCGATCAAAAACGACTACAACAGCACCTTCGTTGACGGCACGGCACTCGTCAAGGTAAAGAGCCGCTGGGGCTGCGTTGACCGCACGGGGGCATATCTCGTTCCCGCAAACTACCGCATGATGCGCCGCTTCTCCGAGGACCGCGCCGCCGTACAGGATACGGCGGAACTGTGGGGCTACGCGGCAAAGGACGGCAGTGTTGCCATCGCGCCCACGTACAATGCCGTGCAGGACTTTCACGAGGGACTGGCCGCCGTCGTCAAGGGCGGAAAGGCCTTCTTCATCGACAAAACGGGGCGCGTCCCCTTCCTCACGCCGAGCACGGTGACAGAGCTCGGCAGCTTCGCCGCGGGGCTTGCGCCCGCCAAGGTCGGCGACAAGTGGGGGTACATCGACCACAGCGGCAATATGGTGATCGCACCGCAGTATGAGGATGCGAGCATGTTCTTGGTCGGTCAGACGAAGAAATAAGAGCACAACAGGCTCTTTTTTCCCACGGGCTGTATGTAGATGAGATGCGTAAAACCCCCGTTCACCAATAATGGTGACGGGGGTTTTCGTTATGCCGACTACTTTTGATCCGCTTCAAATTGCCAATCTACCGCATCGAGAGCCTTAATCGTCTTCGTGCAGTACTCAATCAGCACCTTGAACATCTTTTCGCCTTTCTCCGCTGTCCCCTTGGTCGCATCACCAGTCTGCGCCGTGTTGGTGAGCTCGGAGAAGTCCCACTTGATCCCCATAAGCTCAGGGAGATTCTTCGGTACGCGGCAGGTTGCCTGCTCTGGCTCGCACCATTCGGGGAACAGATAGTAGGCAATTGAGGTCTCGCCTTCACCTGCATGCCCAAGGCCATTCCAGACCTCGAATGTGCCTTTAGGCAGGAGTTCACCAGCCGTAACCCACCACTGATCCAGTGCTGCAATGCGTGCACTTGGATATTTTTCCTTGATCTTACGTGAGGCCACCTCAATCGGTGCGATGTTGCCATCGTGTCCGTTAATGATAAGAATGGTATCTATGCCATTACGAAGTACCGACTCCACAATATCGTAGATAACCTGCGTCACCGTATCATACTGCAGGGTCAACGTAAAGGGGAATGAATCATAATGTCCGCTGTACCCGACGGGGATCGGCGGAAGTACCAGCATATCGCCCAATTCATCTGCAATCGCTTTGCCCAGCTTATAGGAAACGATCGTATCGCATCCCTCTGCCAGATGCTGTCCATGTGCTTCACAGGCGCCAACAGCAAGCACGGCCTTTTTAAAGTTCCCTTCTTTTACCTGATGGGCAGTCATTCTCCACAGTTCATTCAACATGACATTTCCTCCTTTGTCTTTGGGAAATACTGATAAATTCAGCGATTCCTTTATCATGCAGGCGGCACGGTGATCTGCACACATGCCGCCGATCATCCGAATACGGCAGCGAGCGCATCCGCGCGTCATCAGATAACCCGTTGTGTCACAGCATTTAGGACATATGCTCTTTGCGCTCGATGATATTGATTTGCTGCGAGGTGATGGAGAGCGCCTCTGTGAGGTCACGCCTTCGGACTGCCTCCACAATGCGCCTGTGCTCGCCCAGTGTCTTTTCGACCCCGATGTATTTCATATCCTCAATCAGATCTCGCTGCAGAATGTTCAGCACCCCGCGGAGGGCATCGATAAGGTAATTATTCCGTGTCAATGCAGCAAGCCCGATGTGAAACGCACTGTTCACCCTATGGTATTCCTGAATCCACTCTGGATGCGACGTATCCACCTGGGCGCTCGCAAGCACGTCGAGATTCCGGAGATCCTCCTCGTCGGCATAGCGAACCGCGTGCTCCACGATTGCCCGTTCCAAGATGTTGCGAAATTGATAGAGTTTGCGCAGCTCCTCCAGCGACAGCTTCTTTACCATGTATCCCTTGCGCGGTATTTTACACAGCAGCTTCTCCTCACAGAGGATGGTAAGCGCCTCGCGTGCCGGCGTTTTGCTGACCCGATACTTCTGCGAGACCTCAGCCTCCGTAATGAATTGCCCGTCCGCATATGCACTGGCACAGATCTCCTTGCGCAGCGCTCTCAGTACAGTCGATGTAATAGAGTGTTTCCCTGATTGTTCAGCATCCATCGCCATACCACACCTTCTCGCTCGCATTCAGAATAATCGAATCTTTTTGTTTTTCAGTATACCCTGATTCTCGTCGATTTGCAAGTATAAAATATCTCTCGTATATTTAACAAATTCTTCAAACGATTTGCCATTCTCTTATTGACATTCATGTAATTTTTACGTATCATAAATATTACGAAAAATATACCACTAAAATATTTTTCGTATACTCAGGAGATATTGATCGCTCGGGATCACCGATCCTCTGAACGACATCTCTCAGAAAGACAGAATAAGGAGGTACAATGATGGACAAACAATCCTCTGTAAAAGAGAATGACCCGCACAATGTTCCGGACGATCAGGAGTTCATGTCTGAACCCGTTCCGATGGATAAGCGGCATTCAACCAAAGATCAGATCATGGTCTGGATTGGATTCGGCTACGTTGTAACAGGTCTCGTCGTCGGCGGACAGATTGGAGGACAGGGTGGTGCGGGACTGCCTCCGCTCACGGCATTTCTTTCCGTTGCACTGGGGATGGGCTTTCTGTTTTTCCTGACCTCCTTCCTCGGGATCGCCTCGCAAAAGACCGGATACAATCTGTCCCTGCTCTGCCGCTTCAGCTATGGTGAACGCGGTTCTAACCTGCCGCTCGCCATGATGTCGCTGATGACACTCGGCTGGTTCGCAAGCATCGCGGGGATGATCGGGCAGATTTGGGGCGCATGGATCGGGAATCCGTCCGGCGTGGTTGTCTTTGACCCGAACGCCCACGGCTTTCACGGGGTTGCAGCAATTACACTGGAGGAGTTCCTCTCTACATTCGTCTGGGGTCTCATATTTACTTATACGGCTGTCCGCGGAATGGGCGCAATAGAGAAGGTCGCGAACATCTTCGCACCGTTCATCATGATCGTCGCCATCGTCATGGGGTTCGTCTATATCTCGCAGGCGGGCGGGCTGTCTCCATTCCTCAGCAAGGCGGGCATGCTCAGCGGCATGAGCATGGGTACTGCGATTACGGCGGTCGTCGGAAGCTGGATTGCGGGTGCCATCATGGGAACCGAGCTCTTCCGCTTCAATAAGAACATCCGCGCCGTTTGGTGGTGCGCAGCAGCATGCTTTATCTTCACCAATCCGATTCTGAACGTCGTCGGCTATATTGGCGCCGTTCAGACGGGCGACTTTAACTATGTGATGTATATGCTGCAGGTCAGCATTCCGGTAGCAATTCTTGGCGTCATTGTATGGACATCCGCACTCTGGACGACGGACAACGGCGAGCTCTACTGCAATGCACTCTATACGGGGCCGGTGCTCCGCTCATATGGGTTCAACGTGGAGCGCAAGCAGGTCGTTATTGTCATCGGTGTCCTCGGGTCGATTCTCGGCAGTCTTGCATTCTATCAGCTCTTCTTCGCAGACTTCATCAATGTGCTCGGCATTATGGGCCCGCCCATTGCATCTCCGATTCTGGCGGATTACTTCGTATCCGGACGCCATCGGAAATACAATGCCGCAGCACTGGCATACCAGCCCGCCATCCGTTGGGCAGGCCTCCTGTCCTTTGCCATCGGTGCCGCAATCGCCCTCTACTGCTCATATGGCGTAACGCTGCCCGGCGAGTTCCCATCCGGTGTCTTTGCGATGATTGTCTCCTTTATCGTCTACATCGTCATCTACCGATTTCTCCCAGATGCCGTTGCAGACCAGCGCATCTTAAAGCAAATCAACGGATAAGCGGATCGAGATTTGATTGTCCCCATATTGCAACTTTCCTCAAATACACAGACTCCCTGCTAAAAAAGCACGGCTTTATCGCTAAGCCGTGCTTTTTGATTGTCTCCGCCGCCCTGCCTCACTCCAAAAGGTGCGGATCGATGATAATGCGGCGCACGCCATGCCGGCGGAACTCCTCGGCGAGTTCCTTCGTTGTGAGGCTCATCAGCGCCAGCGAGGTGGCGAGCACCATCTTTTTCATGTGGACACTTCCGTCGTAGAAGAACGACCGGCTCTCCGTCCCGTCGTGCAATACGATCTGCATCTTGCCCGTATGCGAGACAGGGCTGCGCACCCAGTGATGGGTAAAGCGCACCTCACGGATCTGATCGAGCGCGTATGTCTTCTCGTGCATCCCCGGGAAGGAGTAATAGTATACGGTCAGGCGTCCGTTCTCAAAATGGAGGAATTTTTTGGTCGCTCCGCCGCGCAATCCGCAGTACATCGACCACAGCGCTGCGCCGCATGCCACCACGCCAAACAGGATCAGGACAATCATCGATGTCATCATCTTTCGCCATACCTCCTAGGGAATACCTGTGACCGAATTGCTTTGACCATCATGATAGCATCGACGGATTAGATTCGTCTAATGAAAAAGCACGGCCTTGCCATCTGCCGTGCTTTTTTGATGAATCCAACCGCCGCCGTTCATCGCGCCGATGGAAAAGTGATGCGTGAAGCGCTGTGGAGGATCGCAGGAAAAACTGGAGAAGCCCCCCTGTGCCCTATGCAGGAAAGCGCATCTTTTCCGCGAAATAGAACAAAATGAAACGATTGCGCCATGACAAAGGAGAACGAAATGACACGGATGAACATGACACGCCTGTGCACCGCCGTCGCCGCGCTCAGCACCGCCCTCCTCCTCAGCACAGGCATCGGACAGGCGGCAGAAAAACCGCAGGAGGAGCTGTCCTCCGCCGTCATCATGCCGAACACCGCACGTACCGTATTCCAAGTACAGAAAAACGGAAAATGGAGTGCCGTCGCTACCGATGGAACGGAGGTCGTCCCCCTTGTGTATGACAGCATCTTTACCTATGCAGAGGGTTATCTCATCGTCCAGAAGAACGGCAGACTGGGCATCATCCGTGCGGATGGAACGCAGATCGTCCCCACGGCCTACGTGAATATCAAGCCACTCATGGATGACATCATCGTCGTACGCGACGAGAAGGGCAAGGTCGGTGCATACGACCTCAGCGGAGCACTGCTGCTGCCGGCCGCATACGCGTCAATCCAGCCGATGGGGCACGGCATTCTCTGCATCGGTGAAGAATATCATCAATACCGTCTCTGCCGCCGTGACGGGAGCCGCCTGACGGATGAGATATTCTACAGCGTCGAGCCATTCTCCGAGGGGCGTGCCGCTGTCATCCGAAAGAAAGGGGAGCAATACGGCTACATCGACGAGACGGGTAATATGGTCATCCCCCCATCGTACGATCGCGCAGAGCCGTTCCACGAGGATCGTGCCGCCGTCAATATCGACAAGAAATGGGGCTTTATCGACAGGAGCGGTGCAATGGTGATCGCGCCGCAGTTTCGCAAACTGGGCCATCCGAAAGGATTTCATGAGGGGTATGCCTTGGTCATGAAAGGAAAAAAGATCACCTTCATCGACAAGGCAGGAAAGACGCCGTTCAAAATGCAGTGGTCCACCGCCTGCTCCTTCTATGACGGGCTTGCCGAAGTGTCCCATTCCCGTGGTACAAGAACACTGGCCAATTTGGGTTCAGCAGTGACAAGCGCGCTCTCTCTTGCCGCAGGAGCGCCGCTCTATGAAGATGACGGCAGCATCATCGACGATGGGGCTCGACGCGGGTACATCAATACCTCCGGCACGGAGGTTATCCCATCCACGAACGACTATACCACCATGTTCAAGGACGGCATCGCCCTCGTCAAGGTGCATGGACAATGGGGGGCTGTTGATCGAAGCGGTACCTATATCGTCCATCCGCAGTACAGCAAAATGCACTATTTCTGCGATGATCTAGCCGCTGTGTGCGACGGCAGGAAGTGGGGCTACGTCGGCAGGGACGGCATCATGCACATCCCTCCTGCCTACGATGAAGCAGATGATTTCCATGAGGGGCTCACGCGCGTACGTGCGGCAGACGATGTCCTCATCATTGACAAGACCGGACAGATCGCCTTTCATCTCCCTGCAGGGCTGGAGTTCCCGTGGCATTTCTCCGCCGGAATTGCACCGATCATAAAGGACGGCAAGTGGGGATTCATTGATCGAAGCGGCAGCATTGTCGTCTCCCCACAGTATAGTGCGGTACTGCGATACGACGTGTTGTGGATGATGGGATCGTCAACGTACTACAGCGGATAAAACACACGGCAGGGATGCAGAAGTCTTGATCTGATCTGACTGATCCATGCTCCCCCATACACAAAACGGCCTCTCACACATTCCACTGGGTGAGAGGTCGTTTTGGCAATGTTATATGTTATAACGTATTGCTGATGTGTTCCGTGTGTTCGGCCGCCCCCTGCGGTGTCAACGATGCGAGCATCGCAGCGGCGGACTGTGCTGCACCGGACAGATAGGTCGCCTGCTCCGCGATGAGCGCCTTGCTCGGAGTGAGACGATTGCCATGTGTCGTTGTCTCAGAAATGAGACGCGCGCCCTTGTAGGCGCGGGTAACAACGGACCCATCCGCGAGCACACGCGTGACAATCGTATCCGGCTCGCTGTTCTCGGGGTTTTGGAGTTCCGCTTCTGCCGCGTCGCGTTCTTCCTGCAGGATACGCGCAAAAGTGTCGCCCGTATCCTCGCCGAGATGCGTGGTGCGGCGCACAGGAGTCGGTGCTGCAATACCTCGCCCGACATATATTTTATCGAATTTCATATTCTTCCCTCCTTTCGCGCTCCCTGCGAGATAGTAACCTCCTATCACTGTTATCGGAATGACGCAGAGATTCTTAAGTAGATTCAGAAACTTTAGTTAAATTCTAAGGAATTGTCACGTCCATGTAACAAAACGCGTATTGTTTCACAGATGGAAAACAGAGAAGTGGGGCGGGGAGACACAGCGACCTCCCGTCCGCATAGGATAGGAGGTCAGCTGCATGGATCAGTCGGATGATACCGCAGTGCCAATGAGTGCCGCGATGCCCTGTGCACCCTGCGCTGCGTGCGAGTCAAGCAGGGGGTTCTGCGCCGCATCCTCGTCAAGCTTCAGCTGCTCGACACGCTCGGAGATGAGTGCCTTGCCCGCCTCGGGGTTCGTCCCGGGCGTCGTCGTCTCAGAGATCAGCGTCGTTCCCTTATAGATCTGTGTGATGACCGAGCCGTCCGCGAGCACGCGCGTGACGACGGTATCGCCCTCAAGGTCCTCACGTCCATAGCTGTTGACGGGCTTGGCCTCGCGCATGTTCTGCAGCATCCGTGCAAATGTGCCGGAGGTGTCCTCCTTCGCATGGGTGCGCCGCGCAGATGATGCGGGCACTGCTCCGCCGCTGCCATAGATTTTCTCAAGTTCCATTTCAATCTCTCCCTTCTTGCATCCTGTGCTGTACGATTGTCCTTACCATTTCTATCGGAAAAAAATTCCCTTTCTTAACAAATCTCCTTGAATCCCCGTATGCTGTCCGATGGTATAGAATCGTGCAAAAAAGGAGCCGATGAAATGGGCGAACGGCTTTCCTTTGCCTCGGGCTATATGGAGGGAACGCACGCGGGACGTGGAGCGGCTGACTGCGGTGTTATAAAGAAAAAATCCGCCTGCATCGGGGCAGGCGGGCTGTTATAGTAAGCATAGAAAGAAACGTCCTTGACGGCATCTTTCCAAGATTGCTTAATATCCTTTCGAATAACCGCTCACTCGGTCAAAAGCTGGGCGGTTTTTTTATCGCTAAAATATAGCCTGTGGCAGCGACCAACAAGAGAATCGCACCGATTTCAGACATATCCGCTCACCCCCTTTCGGGGGAAAGACACCGCCGCGGGATTGCTCCCGCCCCGGATGTTCAAGTACATGGCAACACAGTCGAATTTAAAATACAAACGTATTCTCGCCTTTGGATGCATCACGCCCAAGGGCTTTTTTATATCACCGACCGCTTGAATTTCCGCACAGCGGTGCCGAAGAAGACGAGGATAAAGAGGGCGAGAAAGGCGGTCTGCTGATAGAGCGCCGTGAGGCCGCCGCCCTTGAGGAAGATCATGCGCAGGATCTCGATGTAGTGCGTCATGGGGATGGCAAGGCTGAGGTATTGAAAGAATGTGGGCATCGCCTCGCGCGGAAACATGAAGCCCGAGAGGAGGAAGCCCGGCAGGAGGGTCGCGATGCTCATGAGCCCCGCCTGCAGCTGGTTCTGTGCGAGCGATGCGATCATAAGCCCCATCGTGAGCGAGGCGAGGAGGAAGAGGGTCGTGAGTCCGTAGAGGAGCAGGATGCTCCCGCGCAGGGGCACGCCGAAGACCGCAAGGGCGATGAGGACGCAGATCGTCGTCTGAATGTAGCCGAGGATGATGTAGGGCAGGATCTTGCCGATGAGCAGTTCCCATACATGCAGCGGCGTTACAAGAAGCTGCTCAAGTGTGCCCGCCTCGCGCTCGCGCACGATGGACATGGAGACCATGACCACCATGGTGATCGAGAGAATGATGCCCATGAGCGCGGGCAGCATGTAGTACGAGGTGACGGCGTCGGGGTTGTACCACGCGCGGATGCGCACGTCATAGGCCGGCGCCGCGGCAGATGCGCCGTGTGCGGCCGTGGGACGGACCTGCATTCCGAGCCCTGTTGCCGCCGCGATGGCGGAGGTCGAGGCGATGGAGTCTGAGGCGTCAACGATCATCTGGATCGGCACGGTGCGTCCGGCATTCGCCTCCTGCACGAGATTGGGCGGAAAGACGACGCCGATCTTTGCATCGCCGCGCTCGATCCGCTCGTTCAGCTCATCGTAGCTCCACGCGATATAGCGCAGGTCAAAATAGCCGCTCGCCGTCATCGCCGCAAGGAAGCTGCGGCTCTCCTCGCTCCGCGACTGATCAAACACGACCGTGGACTGGTGCCGCACGTCGGTGCTGATGGCAAAGCCGAACACGACGAGGTAGATGACGGGCAGGAGGAAGGTCACGCCGATCGTGATCGGGTCGCGCCGCATCTGAATGAGCTCCTTCGCGAGCAGTGCAAGAATGCGCGTCATCCCTGTGCCTCCCTCTGCCGCCGGTCGTAGTAGATAAAGACGTCCTCCATCGTGAGATCCCACGGTGCCGCGTGCAGCTGCTCCGGCAGCACAGTATCCCGCGGAACGAGTGCACGCACCTGCCGTCCGAATACATAGACCTCATCGCAGGGCACACCCGCCGCCCGCAGCGCCGCCTCCCCCTCCTCCGCACTGTCCTGCGGCAGGACGTAGAGCCGCGCGGGCAGCTCCTCCTTGAGCGCAGACGGGGAACCGGAGGCGATCTTCTTTCCGCGCTGCAGGAAGGCAATCTCGTCGCAGTGCTCCGCCTCATCCATAAAATGCGTCGTGACAAAGATCGTCGTCCGCTCCGTCCCCGCCATCTCCGAGAGCAGGTTCCAAAAGAGCCGCCGCGAGGTCGGGTCAACGGCGGAGGTCGGCTCGTCGAGCACGAGGAGCGCGGGACGGTGGAGAATGGCGCAGCCGAGCGCAAGGCGCTGCTTCTGCCCGCCCGAGAGGCCGCCCGCGAGCACGTCGGCGCGGTCCGTGAGCTGCATCCGTGCGATCACCTCCGCGACGCGCGTGCGCCGCTCCTCCCGCGACAGACCATAGAGACCGCCGTAGAACATCATGTTTTCACGAACGGTCATATTCGTATAGAGGCTGAACCGCTGCGACATGTAGCCGAGCGCCTGCCGCGCGCGCTCCGGATGCACGGCGGTATTGCAGCCGAGCACAAATGCCGTGCCGCTCGTCGGCGGGAGGAGACCGCAGATCATGCGGATGGCCGTGGACTTCCCCGAGCCGTTCGAGCCGATGAAGCCGTAGATCGCCCCGCGCGGCACGGAGAGATTCAGCCGGTCCACCGCAGTGTAGCTGCCGAATACGCGCGTGAGGTCGTGCGTCTCGATCACGGGCGCGTCGTCCGCGCGCGGCTCACGTTCCATTCCGGGGCTCCAAGTCCACATCCGCGGGCATGCCGGGCTTTAGAATACCCGCGGCATTATCCACCGCGACCTTTACGCCAAAGACGAGGTTCGCGCGCTCGTTCTTCGTGATGCTCTGGCGCAGGGTAAACTCTGCCGCATCGCTGATCTCCTTGATCGTGCCGTCCAAAGGATCCGCCTGTCCGTCAATGTAGACTTTCGCCGGATCCCCGATGCGCAGATCGCCGAGCACGTCGGTCGGCACATAGACCTTGACCCAAACGTCCTGCGGATCGATGAGCGTTGCAATCGGCATGCCCGCGCGGACAAACTCACCCCGTTCATAGTTCTTTGACAGGACGATGCCGTCTTTCGGCACGCGGACCGTGAGATCGCTGACCGCAGAGGCGTCGATTTCGAGGATTGCCTGCTGGCGCCGCACATCCTCCTCCGCCATGCGGATATCCTCGGGACGGCTGCCGCTCTCCGTGAGCGCCTGTTCCTGCTGTGCCGCACGCAGGTTCGCATTCGCCGCGTCGCGCGCCTCGCGCAGTCCGTCAAATGCCTGTTGGGAGATTGCTCCGCCCGCGATGAGCTCCGCGCCGCGCGCATAGTCGGCATCTGCTTTCTCCGCGGCAGCGCGTGCGGCATTCGTCCGCTCCGCCGCTGCGCGAATCTCTTCCGCACGGTTGCCGCTCTGCGTCCGCTGGAGGCTCGTCTCGGCATGAGCGAGCGCCGCCTCATCGCGCAGAACTGCGGCGTCCAGATCACGCCGGCCGATGCGTGCCGCTGGATCGCCGGCACGCACCGTCATCCCCTCCTGCAGAAAGAGCTCCTCGATGCAGCCGCTCTCCTTCGTGCTGACCTCCACCCGCGTCGCCTCGACCGTCCCCGTGAGGAGCTGCGCGCGCAGCTCCTGCGCCGCGTATTCGCGGTAGGCAAATACAGCGAGCAGGATAAGCGCGAGAAGGAGCAGAACGATCCGTGCCATCTTCATCTTCATGCAGCGCTCTCCTTTCCGCAAAATCATATAATCTTATACAGTATATCATTGGCGTGCGCTCAGAGGAATTGATATGAGATTAAAATGGTCTGGTGCTCCGCAGGGTCTTCAATTTTGTCTCCTGTGATTCGAATACAAACATAGTTTCACTCAAAAAGAGCCTATCCGCAGACAGGCTCTTTCTTTTGATCTGAAATTACGATGTGCGCCGCGCCCTCTCGAGGTATACGAGCAAGACGGAGATGTCGGCCGGCGAAACGCCGCTGATGCGCGACGCCTGTCCGATGGAGCGCGGGCGGACGGCGGAGAGTTTCTCTGCCGCCTCGAGGCGCAGGCTGCCGATTGCCGCGTAGTCTGTATCGGCGGGGATGCGCCGTGCCTCAAGCCGCTCCATGCGCGCAATCTGCTCCTCCTGTTTCCGTATGTAGCCGTCGTAGCGCGCCGTGATCTCGACCTCCTCGCGCACGTCGTCGGCAAGCGGCGGGAGGTCAAAGACGGCGGCGAGTGCACGGTAGTCGCCCTCGCGTGCAAGCAGGGCAAAGAGGGTCATGGGTGTCCGCAGCGGAGAGATGCCCGCGCCTGCGAGCAGCGCCTCCGTCTCGGCGCTCGGGCTGAGCCGCCGCTCCCGCAGGAGACGGAGCGCCGCATCGATCGCGACGCGCTTTGCCGTAAAGCGCGTCCAGCGCGCATCCGAGACGAGTCCGATGCGGCGTCCGATGGGCGTCAGCCGCAGGTCGGCGTTGTCCTGCCGCAGGACGAGACGGTACTCGGCGCGGCTCGTCATCATGCGGTACGGCTCCTCTGTTCCCTTCGTCACGAGGTCATCGATGAGAACGCCGATGTAGCCGTCGCTGCGCCGCAGGATGAGCGGCTCCTCTCCCATGCAGGCACGCGCAGCGTTGATGCCCGCGACGAGGCCCTGTGCCGCCGCCTCCTCGTAGCCGCTCGTCCCGTTCGCCTGTCCCGCAGAGTAAAGCCCTGCGATCTCTTTGACAGCGAGACTCGCCTCCAGCTGCAGCGGGTCGAGGCAGTCGTACTCGATGGCATAGCCGGGGCGCATGATGCGTGCATGCTCGAGGCCTGGAATCGTCGTGAGAAACGCCTCCTGCACATCTGTCGGCAGACTGGTAGACATACCCTGTACATATATTTCATTGGTATGCAGTCCCTCCGGCTCAAGAAAGAGCTGATGCCGCTCCTTGTCGGGGAAACGCGCGATCTTCGTCTCGATCGAGGGGCAGTAGCGCGGACCGATGCCCTCGATGACGCCGTTCGCCATCGGCGCGCGGTGGAGGTTCGCACGGATGACGGCATGGGTCGCCTCGTTCGTGTAGGTAAGGTAGCAGGGGGTCTGCGCGTCGGGCATCGTATCCGTCAGGAAGGAGAAGGCAGGTGCATCAGTGTCACCCTCCTGCAGTGCCGTCTCCGCGAGGTCGAGTGTGCGGCGGTCAACGCGCGCGGGCGTCCCCGTCTTGAACCGCATCAGCTTCAGTCCGACAGCACGCAGAGAGTCCGAGAGCGACATCGCCGGGCGCTGGCCGTTCGGGCCGCCGTCATAGATCGTCTCGCCGAGGATGATGCGCCCGCGCAGATAGGTCCCCGTCGCGAGGATGACGGCGTGTGCCGTCAGGCGTTCCCCCGTCTCGCAGACGACGCCGGTCACACGCTTTTCTCCCGTGCTCTCCTCCGTGATGAGCTCCGTTACGAGCAGCTGGCGCACGTCGAGGTTTTCCGTGTTCTCGAGCGTCTCCTTCATGATGCGCTGATAGAGGAACTTGTCCGCCTGCATGCGCAGGGCATGGACGGCAGGTCCCTTGCCCGTGTTCAGCAGGCGCCGCTGGATGCTCGCCCGGTCCGCCGCAATCCCCATCTCGCCGCCGAGCGCGTCAATCTCGCGGACGAGGTGGCTCTTGCCGGGGCCGCCGACCGACGGATTGCACGGCATCATGGCGATATTGTCCAGCGACAGTGTGACAATGAGTGTACGCTGTCCCATACGTGCCGCGGCAAGCGCCGCCTCGATGCCCGCATGGCCTGCGCCGATGACGATGATGTCGTAGTTTGTACTGCTGTTCACGTATATATTTTCCCCTATTTTTATAACATAAACCTGATTTTATTCGTGTTATGTTTACTTCCCGATGCAGAACTCGCTGAAGATGCGGTCGATCAGGTCGGTATCGACGGTCTCGCCGAGGATCTCGCCGAGCGCGTCGTAGGCGGCACGCAGGTCGATGGAGACGAAGTCCGTCCCAAGACCTGCGGCGAGGGTCTCTGCCGCCGCCGCGAGATGCGCCTCCGCACGGCGCAGTGCCTCGGTCTCGCGCTCCTTGTTTGGGAGCGCCCCATCGCTGAGGTCGCCCTCCCGCTGAACGATGTGCGCGGCGATCTCCTCCCGCAGGGCATCGAGCCCCGTGCCCTCCTGCGCCGAGATGCGGAGGACGGGCGCAGCGACGGCGGCAAAGTCCGCCGCACTCAGTACGGAGGGGCGATCCTCTTTGCTGCAGAGGATGATGGTATCTGCCGCTGCCGCCGAAAGGCGCGCAAGGAGCGCGTGATCCTCCGCGGTCAGCGGCTCTGACGCGTCAAAGACGGCAAGGATCAGCTCTGCATCCATGAGGTGCTGCTCGGTGCGTGCGACGCCGATCTGCTCGACGGCGTCCTCTGCCGCGCGCAGTCCTGCCGTATCGAGAAGCCGCAGGGGGATGCCCGCCACGCTGATCTCCTCCTCGATGACGTCACGCGTCGTGCCCGGCACATCGGTAACAATGGCGCGCTCCATGCCGAGGAGGGCGTTGAGGAGGCTCGATTTGCCGACGTTCGGACGGCCGACGATGACGGTCTTGACCCCATCGCGCAGGACGCGTCCCGTATCCGCGCCCGCAAGCAGACGGCGGACGGCGGCAGAGGCGGCGTCGATCTCCGCGGCAAGGCGTTCGGCGGACGCAGCGGGAATGTCGTCCTCGGGGAAGTCGATCCCTGCCTCGATGTGCGCGACGGCACTGAGAATCTGTGTGCGGATGTCCGTCACTGCATGGGAGAATGCACCTGCGAGCCGCTCCCGTGCGGCATGCGCGGCGCGTGTGCTCTTTGCCGCGATCAGCTCCATGACGCTCTCGGCGCGCGCGAGGTCAAGCCGCCCATGGAGAAAGGCGCGCTTCGTGAACTCTCCCGCCTCTGCGGGACGCGCGCCCGCCTCCCATGTCCTGAGGAGCACCTCGCGCAGGACGACCGCGCCGCCGTGACACTGCAGCTCTGCCGTATCCTCGCCCGTATAGGAGTGCGGCGCACGCATATAGAGGAGGATGCACTCGTCGATCACCGTGCCGTCCGCCGCGACGATGTGTCCATAGCGCGCCGTATAGGGCGCGATGTCACCGAGCGTGCCGCCCGCCGCAGGCCGAAAGACGCGGCGCGCAACGCCGAGCGCATCCTCTCCGCTCACGCGGATGATGCCGATGCCGCCCGCGCCGTGCGGGGTCGCGATCTGGCTGATGGTGTCCTCGGTCATGACACGCGTCCTTTCTGTCGTTGTTTGGTGCACTGTGCAAAAAAAGGCTGCTGCACGAAGTTCCCTCCGTATAACAACCCTATAAGTATCTGCATCAAAATATCAAGACTGCATACTCCACGCAAACACCTTGTTGCACAAGCGGGCGTGCGCTTGTACGCTTATGATCAGCGATTCCCTAGGAGTATTGCCGTCCCCATTTCTCAGTGGAGCGAGGCAGTCACTGCTCGTACGGCTCATAGCCGTCCTCATTGCGGCCGTAGCGGCGGCGCTTCGGGACGATAACAACGTAGCGGCGCGGATTCTCGCCCGCGCTGTAGGTCGTGACACGGCGATTGTCCTGCAGTGCCATGTGGATGATCTTGCGCTCGTGGCGGCTCATCGGCTCGAGATGAATTTCCTCGCCGATGCGGCACGCCTTGTCCGCGAGATGTCCCGCGAGGCGGATGAGCGTCTCCTCGCGGCGGGCGCGGTAGTCCTCCACGTCGAGGATGATGCGCGCAAAGCCCGTCTCCGGGATTTTATTCACGACGAGGTTCGTGAGGTACTGGAGCGCGTCGAGCGTCGCACCATGCTTGCCGATGAGGATGCCGAGGTTCTCCCCGTGCATGTTGAAGATCGTGCCCGTGGGCGTATCCGCGCGGTTCAGTGTGACGGAGAGTCCCATCGCGGCAAAGATCTTGCCGAGGAAGCCCTCTGCTGCCGCCGCCATCTCATCGGTGAGCGGGAGGAGCGGTACGTCACTGCGCTCGCGGCGCGGGCGCGGCGGATAGCCGCCCTCATGCTCGCGCGGCCCCTCGTAGCGCGGACGCGCATTGCCGTAGCCGCGCGGCGCGTCGTCCCGTGCAGGACGCTCTCGCCGCGGGGCAGGTTCGCGCCGCTCGGTCTCCATGCGCGATCCATCGCCTGCCGCAGCGCGGCGTGCGGAGGAGCGCAGATCAGTGTGGTAGCGCTTGGCGCGCGGGTCGAAGCCGTCGTCCTCGCTGCGCGCGGGCGCACTCTCCTCGCGCGGTGCAGCGGTGATGGTCGGCGACGGCGGGGTCGGGATCTCCTGATGATGCGGACGGATGATGGGACGCGTCGTGACGCGGATGCGCGCCTCGCGTTTGCCCCAGAGCCCGAGGAAGCCGCCTGACGGCTCCTGAATCACCTCGTAGGTGACCTCCTCGCGGCCGCAGCCGAGTTTTTCCAGTGCTGCTGCGAGGGCATCCTCGACGGTCTTGCCTGTCGTCTCGATGATCTCCGCCATTACGCCGCCCCCTTTGCCGTCTTGTCCTCACCGCGGTACATCCACCACTGCTGGGCGATCTGGACTATGTTCATCGTGACCCAGTAGAGGACGAGTCCCGATGGGAAGGTGAGGCTGATCCAGCCGATGAAGAGCGGCATGACGGTCATCATGATCTTCATCTGACCCGTCATCTCACTGGAGGTCATTTTCTGCTGGAGGAAGGTCGTCGCCGCCGAGAGGACGGGGAGGATGTAGTAAGGATCCGGCTCGCTCATGCTCGGCAGCCAGAAGAACGCCGCCGCCTCCGCGCTCGGGAAGGTAAAGTTAAAGAGCGCGTAGTACATGCCCATGAGGATCGGCATCTGTACGAGGAGCGGCAGACAGCCGGCGAGCGGGTTGACGCCCGCCTCGCGGAAGAGCTCGCCCGTCTTCTGCTGGAGCATCTGCGGGTCGTGCTTGTATTTTTCTTGGATTTTCTTCATCTTCGGCTGGATGTCCTGCATCGCCTTCATGGATTTGACCTGCTTGACGGTGAGCGGGTAGGTCACGAGCTTGATGAGGATGGTGAGCAGGATGATGGGAAAGCCGTAGCTCTCAAGGCCGGCGGCACTGGTAACGGAGTAGAATGCGCCGAGGATCGTCTGCAATATATGGATGATGGGCGCAAACAGATTGCTGAAAAATTCGATCAAGGATAGTTCCTCCTACGATTGGGACGTTTGGTAGTCGAAGTCGTCTGTATTTCGGATGTTCGGAATCGTTTCGTTACGGTACGGGGTCATAGCCGCCCCGATGAAAGGGGTGACAGCGCAGGATGCGCCGCAGTGCCATCCACCCGCCGCGCCATGCGCCGTAGCGCGTGACCGCCTCCAAGGCATACGCTGAGCAGGTCGGGTAGTAGCGGCAATGCGGCAGAAAGAGCGGCGAAATCGCCGCGCGATAAAAGCGGATGAGGAAGAGCAGCAGGCGTTTCATCCGTGCTCCCTCCGATGTTTTTCCGATGCGCCGTCAGCAAAGATCCCCGCACGACGGATGAGGCGGCGCAGGTCCTCGGCGGCGTCCTGCATCTTGCCGTCCGCGAGTCCCGCGCGCCCGATGAGGAGGATCCCCACATCGCCGCGCAGCTCATGCTGCAGACAGCGGTACGCCTCGCGCAGGAGGCGCTTCGTGCGGCTGCGCACGGCGGCACAGCCCAGTTTTTTCCCGGCGGCAAAGCCGACCTTTCCCGCGACACGCGGGTCGCGCAGGACATAGAGGATCATGCTCCGCCCCGCGACCGAGCGCCCCTTTTGATAGACGCACTGAAAGTCGCTGCGGCGCTTGATCATCCTGCTGCGCGGCAGTGTATATCTTTTCTGTTCCATATTCGTAAAAAAGAGGCCACCTGCGGTGACCTCCTGCCCAAAGTCCAGCGATATTACGCCGAAAGTTTCTTTCTTCCGCGCTGACGCCTTCTCTTGAGTACGAGGCGGCCGCCTTTCGTCTTCATGCGCTCACGGAATCCATGCGTCTTTTTTCTCCAATGATTGTTCGGCTGAAATGTTCTCTTCACCTCTCGTCACCTCCTTTTCTGCTGCAACGCGCGGCACATACCGCCGCGCAGGTAGTCTCGCGTGTGAATCAGGTCACATTATAGACGAAAAAACGCGCGTATGTCAAGGCACACGGGCATGATTTCGCCCTTTTTTTGGTGGATAAGACCAAAGCACCTGTTGATAAGTCCGCTTTTTTTTGATAAAATATCTCTTGGTTCATTGTGGAAAACCTGTGAAAACATCGTGCATAATTTTCGATCTTCACGGATTACCTAGCGTTTCACATCGGAAGAGTTATCCACAAGTGTGAATAACTCTGTTGATAACAAATTTTTACGAAGGGACAAAATTGTATGTCCGAAGAAAAGAACCTCGCCGACCTGTGGCAAAAAGTGCTGGATAAGACCAGCGGAATCATTCACGAAGACGCAGTAAAGAAGTGGATTTTGCCCATTGTGCCCGTTTCACTCAACGATAAGGAACTGCTGCTTGCCGTTGGCGAAGATATCCAGAAGCAATACGTAGAATCACGTCTGGGTGCACTGTTCGGTGATGTCATACAAAAGGCGCTCGGTGCCGGCTATACGTTCCGGATCGTTATTGATCCGGCGGCAGCATCCCAGAAAGAGCCGCCTGCGGCGAAGGAAATCCCGGTGGAACCCGCCATGGCAGAGGAGGCCGCCGCCGGGCATATCGCCGCGGACGAGCAGGCGACATACCCCACGCAGGGCAGTCTCCCGCTCACGCCGCCCGAAACGCACGCGCCGGCGCCGGACGACGCGACGACGCTCAACCCGAAGTATACCTTTGAGGCGTTCGTCACGGGTCGCTCGAACCAGTTCCCCTACGCCATGGCAAAGGCCGTCGCTGACGCGCCGGGGCTCCCCTCGCACAACCCGCTCTTCATCTACGGCGGCGTGGGGCTCGGCAAGACGCATCTCATGCACGCGGTCGGCCACAAGATCCTCGCCGACGATCCAAAAAAACGCGTCCTCTATATCGCGAGCACGGACTTTACGAATGAATTCATCCGCTCCATCCGCGAGAAGAACATGGACGCATTCCGCGAGAAATACTACCATATCGACGTGCTGCTGATCGACGATATCCAGTTCTTTGCGGGGCAGGAGCAGACGCAGACGGAGTTTTTCCAGACGTTCAACAAGCTGCGCGACAACGGCAGCCAGATCATCCTGACCTCGGATCGCCAGCCGCAGGATGTCAAGGGGCTCGAGGATCGTCTGATCTCGCGCTTCGCAGGCGGTGCGCCCGTCGATATCCAGCCGCCGGAGTTCGAGACACGCGTCGCGATCCTCCAGAAAAAAGCACAGAGCGAGGACGTCGATATCCCCGCCGATGTGGTGACCTATATCGCGAGCCGCGTGGACAGCAACATCCGCGAGCTCGAGGGTGCCCTCACGCGCCTCATCAAATACGCCTCCATGATGCGTATGCCGATCAACGAGACGACCTGCGTCGCCGCGCTCGGCAACTATCTGCGCGGGGAGAAGGGGCGCCGCATCACGATGGAGATGATCGAGCGCATCGTCTGCACGCATTTCAAAGTGACGAGCGAGGACATCCGCTCCTCGAAGCGCAGCAACGACATCGCCTATCCACGCCAGATCGCCATGTATCTCTGTCACGAGATGACGGAGGTATCGTGGCCGACGATCGGTGGATTCTTCAACCGCGACCACTCGACGGTCATCCACGCGCACAAGAAGATCCAGAGTCTCACAGAGAGCGATCCTGCCACCGATGCACTCATCAAGTCGCTCTCCATCCAGGTCCGCGGGATTTAACGAATCGCTGATCCGTCGCGCCGAATCGATCCGTGCTCCTTCTACCCCATCGACCGTACGTCCCCCTGTGGACAACACTGTGCAGGAGACGTCTCATGACATGTGGACGTACTGTGGAAAAATGACTCATCCACTACCGATCTGTGTAAACTGTGGATAAGTCAGGCATAACTCGACCTCAATAATCCACAGCCACAGGCCCGCCACAACTAGAGATTTTCCCATTTTCCACATATCCACAGCGCCTACTACTACCGTTACTATATTTATATACACCACGTGGCCATCGAAAACCCCACGCCGCACAGAAAGCGAAAGGACTCATCATGAACATCACCCTGCCCAAGAGCGACCTGATCGCCGCGCTGCAGATCGTCAGCAAAGGCCTCTCGACCAAGCCCCAGACCCCGATTCTCTCCGGTGTCTACATGAACGCCAGAGAAGGACAGCTCGAACTCCAGACCACGAACTATGAGCTGGGCTTTATCATGACCATCCCGGCCGAGATTCACGGCACCGGCACCGCCGTTCTCCCCGGAAAGTATCTCACAGAGTTCGCACGCAAACTGCCCGCTGAGGAGGTCTCGATCAACACGGAGAGCTCCGACGGGCTCGCCGAGATCCGCTCGGGTACGGTACGATTCACCCTTCGTACCATGGAGGTTACGGACTTTCCTGTATTGCAGCGTATGGACGGAACACTGCAATTTACCATCAAAGATCGTGTCCTTGCACGTCTTGTCAAGAAATCTGCTTTTGCCTGTCTCAAGGAGGAGCAGCGCGACCGTCGTCCGATCTTCACGGGCTGCCAGCTCGAGGTCGAAGGACGCGAGGTCACGTTCGCTGCGACGAACGTTCATCGTCTCGCGGTCAAAAGCGAGCAGCTGGAGGAGGAGGCCGGTCAGATCCGCGTCATCATCCCTGCACGCTTTTTAGAGGAAGTAACACGGACAATGAACAGCGATGTGCCGTCTGATGTCCATATGTCGTGCTCCTATAATCAGATCAGTGTCTCGTTCGACAACATCTATATGACCTCGCGGCTCATTGAGGGGGCATTCCCCGACTATCGCCGCGTCATTCCGCAGGATGCGAATATCCGCACGAAGGTGACGCTTGATGTCGCGGCATTTTCTGCTGCCGTCGACCGCGCCTCTCTCATTGCGCGTACGGATCAGTACAATATTGTCAAGCTGCGCTTTGCGGACGGGATGATGTGCATCTCCTCGAACAGCCCCGAGATCGGTGAGGCGGAGGAGACAATCACGGCACAGGTCGAGGGCGATGATGTGACGATCGCGTTCAACGCCTCCTATCTGATGGATGCGATGAAGTCGCTCGACAGCGATACGTGTATCCTTTCTCTGCAGGGCTCGAACGAGCAGGGGGTCAACCTCTCGCCGATCACGATCCGCGAGGAGGCCGATCCGAACTATATCTATGTGGTAACGCCTGTGAGGACGCACTGACGTGATGGATATCGCGATTCATACCGATACGATCCAGCTGGATCAGTTTCTGAAACTGGCGGGGGCCGTGGCGAGTGGCGGCGAGGTCAAGGCGCTCCTCGCGGAGGGCATAATCCTGCGCAACGATGTGCCGGAGACGGCACGGCGGCGCAAGCTCGTCCCCGGTGATGTCATCACAATCAATAGCAGTGATGCATACCGCGTCGTGCGCGTGTAACAATGCAGATCACAGAGCTGACGCTGCGCAGCTATCGCAGCTATGAGACGCTGCACCTCGCGTTCGATCTCGGGGTGCAGATCTTTCTCGGCGCGAATGCACAGGGCAAGACGAATATCATCGAGGCGCTCTACTACGCCGCCTTTGGACGCTCCCATCGCACATCGAGCGATGCGGAGCTCATTCGCGCGGGGGCAGATGGCGCGCACATCGGGCTTTCGTTTCGGCGGCACGATGTGCCGGGCGAGCTCTCCTTTACCTTTGCCCGCGGGGCGCGGCGGCGCATTACCTACGCGGGGGAGAGCCTGCGCCAGCGCGATCTCGTCGGTCTCCTGCCGATGGTGCTCTTCTCCCCCGAGGATCTCTTTCTCGTCAAGGGCGCGCCGGCGCTCCGCCGACGCTATCTCGATGCGGAGCTCTCGCAGGCGAGTCCCGCCTACTACGGTGAGCTCCTGCGCTATACGCGCATCCTAAAGCAGCGCAACGCCGTGCTGAAGGATATCCGCGAGCGTCTCGCCGCACCGGACGATCTCCCTCCGTGGGATGCGCAGCTCGCAAGGAGTGCCGCCTACATCGTGACGCGGCGCATCGCGGCAGTCGCGCAGCTCGGTGCGCTCTCCGCGCGCGTGCAGGCGGTGCTCGCGGCCGGGGAAGAGCTCGCGCTCGCCTATGAGATCGCAGGCGCGGGGGCAGAGGACTTTGCCGAAGACGACATGACAGAGTCACTCCATCTATGGTATAATAAGATGCTATGCGAGGGGCGTGCGCGCGATATAGCGCGGGCGGCGACGGGCGTCGGGCCGCATCTCGACGATCTCGTCCTGCGCGTCGGCGGCATGAGCCTCAGGAGCTACGGCTCGCAGGGGCAACAGCGTACGGGGGCGCTCGCGCTGAAGCTCGCGGAACTCTTTTACCTGCAGGAGAATATCGGCGAGGCGCCGATCCTCCTCCTCGATGATGTGATGAGCGAGCTCGATGCCGACCGCCGCCGCGCCCTCCTCGACTTTATCCGCCACGAGCACATCCAGACCTTTATCACGGCGACCGATGCGGCGTATTTCCCCGCAGAGCGCATGGGGACGTATCGGTATGTGGAGGCGGGGACAGTGCGGGAGAATTAAGGATTCGCATAGATTTTCCGTTGATGTGTGGAGAAGATGCGTCAATGCCATGCAGCGGAATGTATCCATGTTGCCTTAGCCTCCCCCGTACGATACGGGGGAGGGGGACCGCGCAAGCGGTGGAGGGGGCGCCATGGACGTATGGGATACCCAATCCGATGTATTGATGCGGGATTGACACAGAGGAGGAAGAGACGTGCGTACGACACTTGGCACGGCGGGCGCGGACGACGATGTGCGCGCCGCGATTCGTCGCCTCGGTCCCTCCTTTGAGCGCGACTACATAACGCATACGACTCTCTCTCACTGGGCGGACATCATGGGGGAGATGGTCGCACGCCGCGTGCATGCGGTCGCGGTAAAGGACAAGAAGCTCTTTCTCTATGCGCCCGATGCCGTCTGGAAGAACGAGATGCGCATGAGTGCGCCCGAGATCGTCCAGCGCGTCAACAACTATGCAGGCGGGCGTATGGTGACGGAAATTGCCTTTGCACGCACGATGCGCCCCGCCCTACAGACAGCAGACGATGCCGCGGCGGAGACGCCTGCTGCCTATCGGCGTGCGCTCGCACAGACGGGGCTGACGGATGCAGAGATTGCGCGTGGGGCGTCGCTCGCTGCCCGGATTGAGGACAGCGACCTGCGCACGCACATTGAGCGCGCGTATCTGACGACGCGCAAGGCGCGGAACCTCAAGGAGGCACGAGGACTCACCCCATGCCCCGTCTGCGGGCGGCTCACCAGCGGCGTCTGCATGGACTGCCGCCGCAGCGAGGAGCGCGGCCTGCGGCGCGAGGTACGTGCCATCCTGCGGCGTGAGCCGTGGGCAAAGCTCGCGGACATCACGCGGCGGATCCCATCGGCGGATGCACTCATGGTCGGCAGTGAGCGTGCCGATCTCATCCGCAGCATTGCGGGACGCACGGAGTACACGGCACAGGACAGCGAGAATGCACGCCTCCTCACTATGCTGCATCGCGGCCTGCCGCCCGAGCAGGTCACACCGAAGAAGATACAGAGCACCTTCTGGGAACTGCGCAACGAGCTCATCACCACACGTGAGTTCTGGGAAGAGATGAAAAAACGCAGGGCGAAGAAATCGTAGGGGGTGACACCCATGATTCTCAGTATTGACGAAATCCGTGATAAAATCCGCCCCATCTGCGAGAAATACAAAATTGAAAAGGTATGGCTCTTCGGCTCGTATGCACGCGGTGAGGCGCGTGAGGACAGTGACGTGGACGTCTACGCCGCGTCGGGGAATCATGTGAGTTTGTTGGATTTGATTGCATTTCGCATGGATCTAGAGGATGCTGTTGCAAAGGATGTAGATATGATTACGCGCATTCCGAATGAGTATCCGATTTTTGCAAAATATGTGGAAAGAGACAAGGTGCTGCTCTATGATGCTCAGTCCGAAGGACGCACAGATTCTGCAAATTATCGTTCAGTATTGTGAGGATATCGACGAGGCACAGGAACGTTTTGGCAAAACACGGGATGATTTTATCAAGGATCGTCTCTTTCAGCATGCTTGCTCTATGGCATTACAGACGATAGGGGAAGCGTCGCGGAGTTTCTCCGACGCATTTATTACAGAACATCAAGAAGTCGCGTGGAAACTCATCAAAGGGATGCGAAATTTTTTTGCACATTCCTACCATATCTCGATTGATATGGATAAAGTATGGATGATGGTTCATCGAGATATTCCTTTGCTTAAGGCATATTGTGTAAGGAATCACTGATAAAATGAGGTCTGCCAGATTGGCGTAGATTTTTTCGTCCGAACGAGGTGGAAAACCGGACGCAGAGTGGTGCTCTGTGGAGGATTTTCCGCCGAAGTGCGGGCAAAAAAGATGCGTCAAGATGGTTGTACCGAATTTATCAGTGCTTCCTTAATATACTAAAAGAAAATCACTGTGATGTATTTCGTATAGCACCGATGATCGACCCCCAAGGAGGACATAATGGCAAAGAAAAATAACCCAAATGAAACGACGGACGAGCAGGCGGAGATCCGTCCGCTGACCCCCGAGGAGGCAAAGGAAGCCGCTGAGATGGCAGATGCGCCCGATCTTACGGGTATCGCGATCTCGGAGGAGGAGATGGGCGATGAGGTGACCGCCGTCGACGCCGACTACGGCGCGGGACAGATCCAAGTCCTCGAAGGACTGGAGGCGGTACGCAAGCGTCCCGGCATGTACATCGGCTCGACATCAGAGCGCGGCCTGCATCATCTCGTTTATGAGGTCGTGGACAACTCCATCGATGAGGCGCTCGCGGGTTACTGCGACACGGTCGGCGTCACGGTACACAAGGACAACAGCATCACCGTCACGGACAACGGACGCGGCATCCCCGTCGATATGCACGAGAGCGGCATGCCCGCCGTCGAGGTCGTTCTGACCGTCCTCCATGCGGGCGGCAAATTCGGCGGCGACGGCTACAAGGTCTCCGGCGGTCTGCACGGCGTCGGCGTCTCCGTCGTCAACGCCCTCTCCACGGAGATGGACGTCGAGGTGCGCCGCGACGGGAAAATCTTTGCGATCTCCTTTTCGCGCGGCGTCACCACGACGAAGCTGCACGAGATCGGCACATCTGATACAACGGGCACGCGCGTCCACTTCGTCCCCGACCCCGAGATCTTCACCGTCACGACCTACAGCTTTGACACGCTGAAGCATCGCCTGCGCGAGCTCGCCTTCCTCAACCACGGCATCACGATCACGCTCACCGATGAGCGCGGCGCCGAGGTGCGCAGCGAGACCTTCCACTTTGACGGCGGCATCCGCTCCTTCGTCTCCCACCTCAACCGAAAAAAGGAAACGATCAACGAGGAGCCGATCTACTTCAACGGCGTGAAGGACGACACCGTCGTTGAGATCGCCATGCAGTACAACGACAGCTATCAGGAAAATATCTACAGCTTTGTCAATAACATCAACACCGAGGAGGGCGGCACGCATCTCGCGGGCTTTAAGATCGCCCTCACGCGCGCGGCGAACGACTTTGCGCGCCGCCTGAACGTGCTGAAGGACAAGGATGGCAACCTCTCGGGCGAGGACGTGCGCGAGGGACTGACTGCCGTCATCAGCCTCAAGGTGCGCGAGCCGCAGTTCGAGGGGCAGACCAAGACGAAGCTCGGCAACTCCGAGGTGCGCGGCATCGTCGACTCCATCGTCACCGAGGGACTGACGGAGTACTTCGAGGAGAACCCCGCCGTCACGAAAAAGGTGCTGGATAAGGCGCTGATGGCATCGCGCGCCCGCGAGGCGGCACGCAAGGCACGTGAGCTGACGCGCCGCAAGAACGCACTTGAGGTCTCCAGCCTCCCCGGCAAGCTCGCGGACTGCTCCGTCAAGGATCCCGACCAGTGCGAGATCTACATCGTCGAGGGCGACTCTGCGGGGGGCTCTGCGAAGCAGGGACGCGACCGAAGGTTCCAAGCGATCCTCCCGCTGCGCGGCAAGATCCTCAACGTGGAGAAGGCACGCCTCGACAAGATCTTTGCCAATGCCGAGATCCGCACGATGATCACGGCGTTCGGCACAGGCATCGGCGAGGAGTTCGACCTCGCGAAGCGCCGCTACAGCAAGATCATCATCATGACCGATGCAGACGTGGACGGCGCGCATATCCGCACGCTGCTCCTCACATTCTTCTACCGCTACATGAAGCCGCTCGTCGACCACGGGCACGTCTACATCGCGCAGCCGCCGCTCTATCAGATCCGCAAGGACAAGAAGCATTTCTACACCTACTCCGACGAGGAGCAGGCGAAAAAGCTCGACGAGATCGGGCGCGACGGCGTAACCATCCAGCGCTACAAGGGACTCGGCGAGATGAACCCCGAGCAGCTCTGGGAGACGACCATGAACCCCGAGGGGCGCACGATGCTGCGGGTCGGCGCAGAGGATGCCGAGACGGCAGACGAGCTCTTCACCATCCTTATGGGCGACAAGGTCGAGCCGCGCCGCCAGTTCATCGAGGAGAACGCGAAACTCGTACGAAATCTGGATATTTGATTTAGAATTGAGATAGAAAAATCCCCTTGACGCCATGTGCGTCAAGGGGATTTTGTTGCGTATGTTCCTGTGCTATACTAAATGTAAGCACTGCTATTCACGGTAGGCGGCAATCTCGCCCCCGAAAGGGGGGATCCGTATGGAGACCTACGAGTTTTTAACATTTCTCGTTGTGTTCACCGTATTGATCATGTCGGTTAAACGATAAAAGAGAAAACCCGCCTCATGCATCCAAACTGTAGGCGGGGTTCTCTGCCAAACATAAGGGGCAGCCATCTATCGGCAGTGCCCTTTTTATGCTATAATTTTATCATGTGAGCGTGAAATCGTCAAGGATAAGAAACGGAGGAACTACGATGAAGCAATTTCTCGACCAACTCGCTGTGCCGCGCGGGGACTGGACAGCGCTCTTTTCAGCCTGCCTCGGCAAGATGATCAGTGTTCAGCAAGCCTGTGCCGAGTACGTGGTGAAAAACGAGGACTGGAACGTCGATCTTGCGCGCGGTGTGATCAGTTTCGGCACGCGCGAATACCCGCTTCAGTTCATCGGCAGCGAGTCTGCATCGAGCGGCACATGGCTTTGGGGCTGGGAGAACATCAATGATTTCCCCGAAAAGATCATACGCCTCGCACGTGAGACGAGGGAGTTCGGTGCAGCGCAGCAGATCGAGGCATTGACCACGGACGAATTCGACCTGAACGATACCTATAACGGGCACAACCTCTCCATCGTTGCCTGCGGACTGGCGGACGGGTATGCCTACTATCGCTGTCCGCATGACGGTGGCGCATTCTTCGTCGGCATCTTCCATGTACCGGATGCGGTATTTGATCCCGTTGATTTTCCGCGCTTTATTTCGACGGTGTCGCAGTGCATCCAGCAGTTCGATGTGGATCACCGCATTCTGGTCGAGGGATTCCTGCGGTGGAATCAGACGCCGTACGAGTGGCACGGGTCACGCATCACGGCACACTTTACGCAGGATCTCATCATCGCCTTTGAGGATGTGGATGGAGCGCAGCGCATCTCCACCATGCGGAGCATCTGACTCCGATCAGCAAATCCCCTTGATGCAGCATAGCATCAGGGGGATTTATTTATGCCATATACGTGTTTCTGTGATCGTGCAATTTTTTTCAAAAAATATATTGTACCTATTGAAATTCTATTTTGTCTGTGGTATTTCTAGGGAATCGCTGATAAAATGAAGTTTGCCAGATTGGCGTAGATTTTTTGTCCGAACAAGGTGGAAAACCGGACGCATAGCAAAGGCTATGTAGAGGATTTTCCGCCGAAGTGCGGGCGAAAAAGATGCGTCAAGATGGTAGTGCTGAATTTATCAGTGCTTCCTTTACATTTCTCGTCGTGTTTACCGTATTGATGATCAGCGTTCGACGATAAATGAGAAAACCCGCCTTACGCTTCCAGGAGTAGGCGGGATTCTCTGCCAAAAATGAGGGGCAACCGTCTATCCGGCAGTGCCCTTTTGTATCTCTATACTAACATCTGTGCGCCGCATCGTCAAGATTGCTGTGCGCTTTTTGCATACGAAAACGGCTCTGTGTGACCGAAAGGACACGCAGAGCCGTTTTGCTGTCAATGCCGCACGCAGCATTGTGTGTGTCGGGACTACCATGAGTTGCCGAAACGGCACGAGAAGGGAGTTTCAATGCCGCACGCAGCATTGTGTGTGTTGGGACACTGTGTCCCGCAGCCCTTGTCCCGCGCGGGCTGAGAAGGCATTTTGGAAAGACGCGCTTTTTTGCGCCGTTTTTGGCGTTTGCGGATGAACTCTGCCCCGAAAAGTGGGGGATCCATCGGCGCTGTCCCTTGTGCGGTGCGGGCTGCACCATTTTGGAAAGACAAAACGGCGGAATGTGGCTTTGCGCCCGTGCCGGAGCACTTCCATTTTCTTCTCTTCTATGATAGCACGTGCTTCGTTCTTTTTCAATGACGTTTTGCGTCGATGCAGAGAGGTCGGTAAAAAATATATTGTACCTATTGAAATTCTATTTTATATGTGTTACAGTACTAGTGTAATTAATAAAATTACAAAATATAAATCAAATGGAGGAATTGATGATGAACATTGCAGTTGTGGCATCCAATGGAAAGGCGAGCCGTGCGATTATTGAGGAGCTTGTGGCACGCGGACATGAGGTTACGGCATTTGCACGTCATGAGAATCAGAGTGCGGCGAAGCATTTTGTGCAGAAGGACATTCTGGATCTGACAAAGGGAGATCTTGCGGGCTTTGATGTTGTGGTGGACGGATTCGGTGCATTTACGCCGGAGACGCTGCCGCTGCATACAAAGACGAGCCAGCATCTCGCCGATCTCGTTGCAGGGACGAATACGCGTCTCTACATCGTCGGCGGCGCAGGAAGTCTCTATGTCGATGCATCGCACAAGATGCAGCTACTCGATACGCCGGAGTTCCCGGCGGTGTTCTACGCAATCGCCAAGGCACAGACCGAGGAACTGGCTGCCCTCCGTGAGCGGAAGGATGCAAAGTGGGTTTTTGTCAGCCCGGCGGCAGATTTCCGTCCGGATGGAGAGAAGACCGGTGCGTACCTTCTTGGCGGTGAGGAACTGACGCTCAGTGCAGCAGGCGAGAGCATCATCAGCTATGCGGACTATGCCGTCGGTATGGTGGATCTGATCGAGAGCGGTGAACACATCGGTACGCGTGTCTCGCTCGTTCAGAAGTAAGGCCGATTGACTGACACTGAAAAGGATGCTGTCTGTAACGCTCTCCCTCGTGAACAACGGGGGAGAGTGCTCTAGGAAGCACTGATAAATTCGGCACAACCATCTTGACGCATCTTTTTTGCCCGCTTTTCGCCCGCGATCCTCCACATAGCCCTTGCTATACGTCCGGTTTGTCTCCTTGTTCGGACAAAAAATCTACGCCAATCTGAGAGACTGTTTTATCAGCGATTCCTTAGTTTTTGCATCCGATCGATTTTCTTGTCCCATGCGTGTGCCTATGCTATACTATTTTCTGTATCACGATGTCCATAAAAATAATAAAAGTAGTAATAATAAATAATAACACAAAATATGGGGCGAGAAGATGAGCGATACCATTTACATCGAGCCGGATCTGTCATATCTGGAGGATCGCCTGGATGCGCTCGGTGATTTTGTCGGTGCGGCACACGCGGAGATCCATGCTGTCGGGCGCAGTGTCGATGATCTGCGTGGGGACGTGGAGACGCTGACGCAGGATTTTCATGCCTATGCGGCAAAACAGGAGCGGACGAACCGCATCCAGCTCGCGGAGATCCGTCTGGTGAAGCTGCGGCAGGAGATCGAGCATCGATTCGGACACTATGCGGAGATCCGCCGCATGGCGCGCGGCATTCTGGAGGCGAATGATCTCGCGGTCGTGCGGCGGGACACGCTGCGTGCGGCGGCAGAGGAGCTCATGCTCCATGCGCCCGGCTACTGGCTGGCACCGGCACTCGTTGCACTCGCGGCGTGGATCAGCGACGAGGAGGAGGTTGCAAACCGCGCATGCGCGGAGGCACTCCATCGTGACGATGAGAGAACGTCGATCTTTTTTGCACTCGTCTGCCGCCGTTTTGGACGAAAAGAGGCAAGCCTGCACTGGCTGCAGCGCTACTTTGCCGGACTGGATGGCGGGGCGCTCGACCGCAAGGCGGCCATCGTCATTGATGCCTATGTGTCAGGCCTCCTCGGCCGCGATGCCGATGGGCTCATCCGCCGCCGGATCGACGGCTGGATCGATCGGTTCAGCCGGGTATATAGTTTTGCCGATGCGCAGGAAAAACGCTGGTATGAGGCGATGAAGGCGATGTGCCCCGCTCCGCCCGCAGAGGGCAGTTTTCCCTATCTGAGGGTGCATGCCAGATCGGTGTCGGGGGCACTGGAGCATACGCTCTCGTGTGCGCGTCTCTATGAGAAACTCAGTACACATTTTCAGCAGATCGTCACGCAGACGGCGCCGCCCCGCACGCTGAAACAGCAGCTGGACAGCATCCTGGAGCGTCTGGCCGCCGATTTCGATGCGGCGGAAAAGCCGTTGCACATGGAGTCGATCCTTGAGAAGCTGGTTATCCATGAGGGCGGCAGGGAGGATCGTGCCCGCAAGATTTTGGCGGAGAAGGTAAAGGCATTCGACGAGCGGCGCGACTTCATGCAGCTCCTGTCGGATGCGGCGATGCACCCGCAGGAGATGCAGGCGAGCCCCGCGCTGCAGAAAATGGCACTTGCCCTTGGGCGTGATTCGATTCTTTCCGCCTTTCGCGATATTGTCGCGGAGAACCGCGCCGACATCCCGCAGACCATCAAATTTAGGATTCTTGCATTTGATAACGAGACGGAGGACGGCTCCAATGAGGAAAAACTGCTGCGGTTATTTGTCACATGGAACGATATTAAGCGCATGATCCGCATGCGTCCCTATGAGCTGTCCTCACAGGAAAAACTCTTCCGATGGATATGGCTCCTTCCCGTGCTGCTCGGTCTCTACGGTGGGGAGGTATACTGGACGGCACTCGGCATCGCCGCCGGCGGGGTGATCTTTAACGCGTACATCAAGGCGAAGAAACGCATGGACAGCATCCATGCGCGCATTACGGAGGAGTATCAGAAACAGGAGGAGGAGGGGACGCAGATGCTCCGCGGGGTGATCGCGGAGATTGTGGACTACCGTACGGAGATCGCGCGGCTCGATGCGGAGAGCGAGAAGGTCATTGACTTCCTGCAGGGACTGAATCCGGCACAGTTTATGGCATCAGCGGACGGCAGTCGGCGCGTACAGGTATGAGGTGATATCTTTTCACTGGGGGATCACAAAACGGCGGGATGAGTATAAAAGAAGGACGATGATATGAGGAGGATGCAGCCCCTCGCATGATCGTCCTTCTTTTTTATTGTATAAAGAAAACCACGCGATAGTCGCGTGGTTGGAAAGAGCTTAAGCGGTGAACAGAAAATCCCCAGTGTGCTAAACTATGCGTAAGCCTGCCAGCCTAAAAATAGTGAAGACACTAGGGAGGAAACAGCATTATGTCGAAACAACAAAATGCCGATACGCATAGTTTAGCACACACAAAGTGGAATTGTAAGTATCACGTTGTGTTTGCACCGAAGTATCGGCGAAAAGTATTCTACGAAGGGAAACGGCTGGAAATCCGGGAGATCCTAAGAAAGCTGTGCGCGTGGAAGGGGGTAGAGATCATTGAAGGGGAGATCTGTCCGGATCATATCCACCTGCTGTTAAGTATCCCGCCGAAGATCAGCATAGCGAGCTTTATGGGATACCTAAAGGGCAAGAGTAGCTTAATGATATTCCCAAAGTATGGAAACATGAAGTTTGCATACAGAAATCGAGAATTTTGGTGCAAAGGGTATTATGTCGATACCGTAGGAAAGAACACCAAGGCGATTAAGGAGTACATAGCTGACCAGCTGAAGAAGGATCGGGAGCAGGATCAACTGAGCTTGTTTGACCCAAGAGACCCATTTATGGGTGGCAAGTAATCTGTGCATGGCTGGCAGGCCAATAAAAGGCGTACTTGTACGCCGCCAATTACATAAGGGCTATGCCCGAAAATGAAAAACCACCCGCTATGCGGGTGGATATTTATTGTTTTCTATTAAGAAACTGCTGATAAAATCGGCAGAATCGTCGATCGCAATATGTTTATCCTATGAAAACGAAAAATATTTTCTTTTATTAACGATAAAAAGATATTTTTCAATTATTTTGTGAAAAATAATTGAAAAATATCACAGATTATGTTATATTGTAGGAGATTTCGGACGAGTTTTATCGAAAGGAGAATTGCATTGCGTATTATTTATACCGACACCTATCAGAATATGAGCAAGGAGGCGGCGAAGATCCTTGCGGGGCAGCTCTGGGTCAAACCGGACTCGGTTCTGGGACTTGCCACAGGCAGTACGCCGGTCGAGCTCTATCAGAATCTGGTTTGGCTGCATGAGGCCGTGGGGCTGGATTTCTCCGAGGCAACGTCATTCAATCTGGACGAGTATGTCGGCCTGCCTGAGGATGATCCGCAGAGCTATCACCGCTTTATGCACGAGAATCTCTTTGACCATGTGAATATACGGAAGGATCACATCTTCTTCCCAAACGGCATGGCAAAGGATGCAGACGCCGAGGCGGCGCGCTACGAGGCGGCGATTGCGGCGGCGGGCGGCATCGATATGCAGCTCCTCGGGATCGGGCGCAACGCGCACATCGGCTTCAATGAGCCGGGCGAGGCGTTCGCACGGACGACGCACAAGGTGGTGCTCAAGGAGAGCACCATCGAGGCAAATTCACGCTTCTTTTCCTCTCCTGATGAGGTGCCGCGTGAGGCGATGAGCATGGGCATCGGCACGATCTTTCATGCACGCCATATCGTCCTCATGGCAAGCGGCGCAGAGAAGGCAGAGGCGGTGCGCGATGCGGTATGCGGAACGATTACGCCGCGCGTCCCCGCCTCCATCCTCCAGCTGCATCCGCAGGTCACGCTCATCGTTGACCGTGAGGCGGGCGCGCTGCTGCGGGAATCGAGTGATACGAAATGAGAGCCATCCAAAACGGCGTTCTCATCCTGCCGAGCGCGGACGGACATTTTACCGCGCAGGAGGGTCTTGTCCTCTGCTATGATGAACGCATCACGAACATCCTGCCGGCGGCAGAGTTTCATGCGGCAGATGCCGAAATGGTGATTGATGCGGCAGGTGCGTATGTTGCTCCCGGATTTCTGAACGTCCACATTCACGGATGTGACGGCGCGGATACAATGGATGAGGACGCAGATGCCCTCCGCCGCATCGCCGCATTTCAGGCGCGGACGGGTGTTACCTCCTTCCTGCCGACCACCATGACTTGTGCCTTTGATGCCGTAGAGCGCGCACTTGTGCGTATCCGCCGCGCGATGAACGCCGATGGCACGGGGGCGCGCGTCCTCGGTGCACACATGGAGGGCCCCTTCATCAGTCCCGCGAAGAAGGGAGCACAGGATGAGCAGTACATTCTGCCGCCCGCATTCGCGAAGATCGCGCCCTATGCGGATGTCATCAAGATCATCACGATCGCGCCCGAGATGCTGACAGAGGAGGACTTTATTGCGCAGTGCCGCACGCACGGCATCATCGTCTCGCTTGGCCATACGGCGGCGGACTATGATACGGCGCGCACCGCGATTCGCCGTGGTGCAGGTCATATTACGCATCTCTGCAACGCCATGACGGGGCTGAATCACCGCCGTCCCGGTGTTCTCGGCGCGGCGCTCGACAGCGATGCGAACTGCGAGCTGATCGTCGATAACGTCCACGTCCACCCCGCTATGCAGCGCATCATCTACGCGGCGAAGCGCGGCGCGCACATCATCCCCATCACGGACTCCCTGCGTGCCTGTGGGTGCGGCGACGGCGTCTCGGAGCTCGGCGGGCAGAAGGTATTCGTCAAGGGGACGCTTGCGACACTCGCAGACGGCACCATCGCGGGCAGTGTGCTCTGCCTGAATCACGGACTTTCGATTTTTCGTGAGAATACGGGGGCATCCATCCCCGCTGTCGTGGAGACGGCGACGCGCACCCCGGCCGAGGAGCTCGGTGTCTATGACCGACTCGGCTCGCTCACGGTCGGAAAATACGCCGATATTGCGATCTTCGATGAGCAGTTCCGGATACACCGCACAGTGATTGGCGGGCGGGATTGTTTTTGAAGAATAAATATAAAACAATTACTAAAAATAGAAATAAATTAAAATAAATTGGAGGCTGTTTCAATGAATTTCTTTGACAAGGTCAAGGGAAAGCTCATTATTTCCTGTCAGGCACTCGCGGATGAACCGCTCTGCAGTCCGTTTATCATGGGGCGGATGGCACGCGCGGCAAAGGAAGGCGGCGCCGTCGGCATTCGCGCGCAGAGTGTGGCGGACATCGATGAGATCCGTGCCGTCACGCAGCTGCCTGTGATTGGTCTCATCAAGCAGAACTATGCGGACTCGGAGATCTACATCACACCGACGATGCGCGAGGTGGAGGCGCTGATCGGGACGGGCTGCGAGATGATTGCGCTGGACATGACGGCACGCGAGCGCCCGCAGGAGACGGATGTGCGTGACCTTATTGCACGAATTCATGCGGCGCATCGTCTTGTGCTTGCCGATATTTCGACCTATGAGGAGGGTATGAAGGCAGCGGAGCTCGGCGCGGATGCCGTCTCGACCACGATGTCGGGCTATACGCCGTACAGCCCGCAGATCGCGGGGCCGGACTTCGAGCTGATGCAACGCCTTGCAAAGGATGCGCCCGTGCCTGTCTTTGCGGAGGGGCGCATCAACACGCCGGAGGAACTGGTACAGGCGATGCAGACGGGCGTCTTCGGCGCGATCGTCGGCTCTGCC
Source organism: Selenomonas sp. oral taxon 136 (assembly GCF_001554015.1). NCBI lineage: Bacteria > Bacillati > Bacillota > Negativicutes > Selenomonadales > Selenomonadaceae > Selenomonas > Selenomonas sp. oral taxon 136. Next base: position 1,170,939 of record NZ_CP014239.1, on the reverse strand, counting down.
ATCACACGCCCGCAGATGATTGCACGGCGGTTTACCGAGGCGATTGCATAATATATAGAGATAAAATTACTGAGCAATCTCTTGCAAGTGATATTGCTCAGTGAGAGATGTTATTATTTTATTCAAAGGAGAAATTATCATGAAAGATCTTAAGGGACTTTATTCCGCACTGCTCTGCTCGTTCCATGAGGATGGCACGCTCAACGAGAAAGGACTGCGCCAGATCATCCGCCACAACATCGACCACAACAAGATGGATGGGCTCTATGTCGGCGGCAGCACGGGCGAGAACTTCATGCTCTCGACCGATGAGAAAAAGCGCATTTTTGAGATCGCAAAGGACGAGGCAAAGGACGATGTCACCCTCATTGCGCAGGTTGGTTCGATCAATCTCAAGGAGTCCATCGAGCTAGCGAAGTTTGCGACGGATCTCGGCTATGATGCGCTCAGTGCGGTCACGCCGTTCTACTACAAGTTCAGCTTTGATGAGGTACGCCACTACTACGAGAGCATCATCGCGGATGTGGACAACCGCATGATCATCTACTTCATCCCGTTCCTCACAGGCGTCAACATCAGTATTCCGCAGTTTGAGAAGCTGTTCTCGAACAAGAAGATTGTCGGCGTCAAGTTTACGCAGGGCGACTTCTACCTCCTGGAGCGCATGCGCAAGGCATTCCCGGACAAGCTCATCTTTGCCGGGTTCGACGAGATGCTTCTCCCCGCGACGGTACTCGGCATCGACGGTGCAATCGGCTCGACCTATAACGTCAACGCGGCACGTGCCCGTCAGATCTATGACCTCGCCCATGCGAACAAGATCAGCGAGGCACTCGAGGTACAGCACGTCACGAATGACCTCATCACGGATATTCTCGATAATGGACTCTACGGAACGATCAAGCTGCTTCTCGCGGAGCAGGGCGTCGAGGCGGGATACTGCCGTGAGCCGATGAAGGCGTATACGCCGGAGATGCGTGCACGCGCCAAGGAGATCTACAAGAAGTATTTCTGAGAAAGATTGGTATCGTGTGCAGCCGCCTCCAAAGCCTTCCCCGCACGGCAGGGGAGGGGCGCGCTGCTTCCCCCATTCACATCACGATAGGAGGAGATTTTCATGCATGAGGGATTTACCTGGATTGATACGGCAGTCCTCATCATCTACCTGCTCGGCGTCCTCCTGGCAGGTCTCTACTATTCAAAAAAGGAAATGAAGGGCAAGGAGTTCTTCAAGGGCGACGGCACCATCCCCTGGTACGTTACCTGCGTCTCCATCTTCGCGACGCTGCTCAGCCCGATTTCCTTCCTCGCCATCCCGGGCAACTCGTATCACGGCTCGTGGATCTTCTGGTGGGCGCAGCTCGGTATGTTGTTTGCCATCCCGCTGACGATCCGCTACTTCCTGCCGATCTACAGCCGTCTGGAGATCGATACGGCGTATCACTACCTTCAGAAGCGCTTTGAGAGCGGCAAACTCCGTATTCTCGGTGCGCTTATGTTCATCGTCTACCAGCTCGGACGTATGTCCATCATCATGTATCTGCCGTCTATCGCGCTTGCGGAAGTCACGGGGATCGATGTCAACCTGCTGATCGTCGTCATGGGGGTCATCGCCATCATTTATTCCTACTCCGGCGGACTCAAGGCGGTGCTCTACACCGACTTTATCCAAGGAACGGTTTTGATTGTCGGCATCGCCCTCTCGCTCGTTGTCATGATCGGCAGCATCCACGGCGGCTGGGGAACGGTCTGGGATACGCTCACCACAGGGCATAAGTTCCTGCTCGAAAACGAGGTCTGGTTCAGTCCCGATATCGTATCAAGCAGCGTCTTTATCACCTTTATCGGCGGCGGTCTCGTCACGTTTGCCTCCTATGTGTCCAGTCAGGACATCGTCCAGCGGTTTACCACGACGACCGATATGAAGCAGCTGCGCAAGATGACGCTTGGCAATGGAGTTATTTCCATCTTTGCCGCGACGGTGTTCTTCCTCGTTGGTACTGCACTCTTCGTGTTCTATCAGCAGAACCCCGGCCTTCTCATGACCGACCGGCGCGATCTCGTGCTGGCGGCGTACATCACATACGAGCTTCCTACGGGTCTGACGGGCATCCTGCTGGCCGCGCTCTTTGCCGCCGCGCAGTCCACGCTCTCCACGGGCATCAACTCTGTGGCGACAAGCTGGGTGCTCGATATCCAGTCCGTGCTTCATCCTGAGATGCCGATGAAAAAGCAGACGCGCATCGCGCAGTTCATCTCGCTCGGCATCGGTATCCTCTCCATCGTCGTTGCCATCATCATGGCAGGCAGCGACATCCGCTCGGCGTATCAGTGGTTCAACAGCTTCATCGGGCTTGCGCTCGGTGCACTCGCAGGTGTCTTCGTCCTCGGTGCATTCAGCCGCCACGCCAATGCGGCAGGTGCTGTCGCAGGCTTCCTCGTGTCGACGGCAGTGGTCATCTACCTGAAGTACTTCGTCCCCTCTGTCTCGTTCTGGTCGTATACCCTCATCACCATCGCTCTCACGCTTGGGGTCGGTACGATCGTCAGCCGTCTCATAGCACCCGGCTATACGGCACCTGCGGGTACGACGGTCTATGATACGCGCGGCGCGTCCCACTGAAATGTGCAGAAGGATACATCCGTGTGTCACGTCCATCAATCATTTGTTGTTATCCATTCGCCCGACGCAGCTGCGTCGGGCATTTGTCAAAGGAGAGTATTATGATCTACGGCAGCATCCATCATGAGGATACCTATTCTTTCCTCCCGCCGCGCATTCGGCAGGCACTTGACTTTGCACGGACGCATGACCTTGGTGCGCTCCCGACGGGGCGCAACGAGATCGCAGGCGACGATGTCTACGTCAACATCGCCCACTATACGACGGGGGAGCGCAGCGAAAAGATTTGGGAGGCGCACCGCGCCTACATCGACATCCACGTCCTTGCTGAGGGGACGGAGAAGATCGACGTGAGCCTCATCGAGCGCATGGAGACACATCCCTACGAGGCGGACAAGGACTATGTGCCCGCCGATGGTGCCGCCACACAGACCACCATCATGCGGCCTGGGGATTTCCTCGTATGCTTCCCCGAGGATGTGCACCGCTCAGGGGTGAAGGTGGATGCACCGGCGCCGCTCAAAAAGGGGATCTTTAAGGTTCGCGTGTAATCTTGGGAGGAACAGACTTTGTATATCTGCATTGACATCGGTGGGACAGATATCAAATACGGCGTCATGGATGCGGCGGGGGAGTTCGCTGTGCATGGAACTCTCCCCACCGAGGCAAAGGCGTATGGCGGTCCCGGCATCGTGCGTAAGGTCTCGGATCTCGTCCGTGAGACATGCGGGACATACGATGTGCGTGGTGTCGCCATCTCTACGGCAGGGATGGTCGATCCCGCCACGGGAGAGATTGTCTATGCACTGGAGGAATCTATTCCACAGTATCGTGGGGTCAACTGGAAAGCCATCATGCGCGAGAACTTTGATCTCCCGGCCTCTGTCGAGAACGACGTCAACTGCGCCGCGCTCGGTGAGCTGTGGAAGGGGGCAGGGCGCGGTGCATCCTCACTCTTTGCCATGACCGTTGGTACGAGTATTGGCGGCTGCCTCATCATGGATGGCCGCGTTGTGCATGGCGTTTCGCGCAGTGCAGGCGAGATCGCCTATATGCGCGTGCCGGGCGGACGCCTCCATGAGCGCTGCTCGGCAGCGGGGCTTGTCTCAGCCGTCTGCTGCGCAAATGGGCTTCCTGCAGGCAGTATTGATGGACGTTTCGTCTTTGACCTCCTCGCCAAGGGCGATCCTGCGGCGCAGGAGGAGGTGGCACTGCTCATTGACTCTCTTGCGGATGCCATCACGAACGTTGTCTGTGTCGTGAATCCGGAGCGCATCGTGCTCGGCGGCGGGATCATGGCGCAGGAGGCCGTGCTGCGGCCGCTCCTTGAGGCGGCACTGCGCGATCGCCTCCCACCCATCGTCGATGAGGCGACCACCATCGCATTCGCAGCCACACAGAATAACGCCGGTATGCTCGGCGCACTCTACCACTTCCTTCAGGAACAGGAATCAGCGATTCCTGGATAAGATGCCCCTAAGGAAGCACTGATAAATTCGGTACAACCATCTTGACGCATCTTTTTTGCCCGCACTTCAGCGGAAAATCCTCCACAGAGCACCACTCTGCGTCCGGTTTTCCACCTCGTTCGGACGAAAAAATCTGCGCCAATCTGGCAGACCTCATTTTATCAGTGATTCCCTAAAAGTCGGCGTCATCAAGCTTCTTTCGGGGGCAGACGACCGGTACACAAAGGAGAAAACAATATGAAACGCTTATGGAATCGCACTGCGCTCGCGGCACTCGTTGCACTTGCGCCGCTCTCCGCTGCGGCTGCTCCCGCCGCCGTCGGAAGTCCCGCACTCGCGTGGCAGTCGATGGGAACTCTCTCACCCGCAGAGGGGCAGAAGGAGAACATCGGCGTTGCGGGACTTCTTCAGGGCACATTTGGTGACTATATCATCGTCGGCGGCGGCGCGAACTTTCCCGCGGGCGGGCCGCTCACAGGCGGGGCGAAGGTGACCTACCCCGACGTCTACGTCCTGCGTGCCGCGGAGGCAGGACTCACCGAGACCGATCACGCACAGATGCCGTACCCCGTCGGATACGGCGTATCCGCAACAACACCGGACGGCGTACTCTACTTTGGCGGGAGCACAGACGAGTCGGGAGCGCGTGCCGTGACACGGCTCACTGCGCCGAACGGCAAGCTCCGCACAGAGACGCTGCCCGCCCTGCCCTTTGCCCTGCAGAACGGCGTCGCCGCCTATGACAAGGATACCGTGTACCTCGGCGGCGGCAAGCAGGACGGCGTGCTCAGCAAGAAGTTCTACACTTACGATATCAAGACAGGAACGCTTACCTCACTGCCTGATTTCCCCGGCGAGGCACGCGAGCAGTCGGTCGCGGAATTCCTCGGCGGGCGGTTCTTCGTATTCAGCGGCGGTGCAAACGTGGCGTACACGGACGGCTATGCCTATGACCCAAAGGCGCAGACATGGATGAGTGTCGCCGGGCCGAACGTGAACGGTACGCCCGTATCGCTTCTCGGTGCGCGTGCCGTGCGTCTCAATGCGGACGAGATGCTCGTTGTCGGCGGCTTCAACCGCGAGATCTACGACTGGGCGGTATCGAATCTGAACACCCTGCAAGGGGAGGAAAAGGACGCATTCCGCGCACATTACTTCACAATGCCGCCCGAGGACTACCACTGGAACCGGGAAATCCTCGTCTACAGCGCAAAGGCCGACGCATGGCGCAGTGTCGGACAGCTGCCGTTCCCTGCCCCATGCGGCGAGGCACTCGTCATCGCACGCGGCGCACTCTTTTCCATCAGCGGTGAGGTGAAGCCCGGCGTACGCAGCCCGCGTCTCTATCGCGGACTGTTTGTGAAGTGACGAACGCCGCTCTTTGCCCTGCCGCATCCTTCGGACAGCCCGACGAAGGGACTGAGGAAAAACGCCGTTCTGCGTGGACGGCGTTTTCTTTTTCAAAAAAATCTGCTATGATGAAAGGCAAGAATTGCACGAGGTGATCCAATGAAGATACTCAGCCGGCTTGATGATCTGCCGTTTCGCGTCTCGAAGGGCGACCGCAAGATTATCGCCTGCATCCGTGCTCATCTCACGGAAATCCCGCGCATGACCATTCGTGAGATCGCCCATGCGAGCGGCACGGCAGAGGCGACCTGCACACGCTTCGTGCGGAAGATGGGCTTTGCGGGACTCAGTGATTTCAAGGCGGCACTTGCCGCGGAGGGAGCAGAGCTGGGACGCTATCTCGACCGCGGGAATATCCAAAATGGGGAGACACCGCGTGAGACGGCGCGCAAGCTGCTCTCCGCGAACGTGATCGCCCTCGAAAAGACGCAGGACATCATCGCGGATGAAACGATTGACCGCTGTGCCCGTCTTCTCATCGGCGCACAGCGGATCGCGTTCATCGGACTGGGCTATTCGGGGATCATTGCGCAGGACTCCTGTTTCAAATTTCTGCGCATTGGCATGAACTGCATCGCGCCGCGCGATAATCACACGATGCGGATGATCGCCGCCATCATGGAACCGGACGATGTTATTGTCGCCATTTCGCACTCGGGTGAGACAGCGGACATCCTTGCAACGGTCGATATCGCCCGCGCACGCGGCCTGCGGGTCATCTCCTTGACGGAGCATCATCCCTCGCGGCTGCGCAGCGTCTCTGATGTGAGTCTTACCTACATTGCGGCGGAAACCCCTCTTGAAACGGGCTCCATCGCCTCCAAGACGGCGCAGTTCTTCCTCGTTGACCTCGTCTACACCGAGGTGCTGAAGATCCTCCCGCCGAGCGCCATGGAAAAGCGCATCCGAACAACGGCAGCCGTGCGGGAGACAAAGGAGTAGAAACGGTCCATTCAGGCATAGAAAAGCTCCCCCTCCATTGTGGAGGCGGAGCTTTTGTTATTTCAGTGACGGGAAGAGAAGCGTACCCTGATCGAGGCCGTAACGGATCCGCACATTGGTATCAGAGGCGTAGTCCACGGCAAGGGAGGAGATATGTTCACGTGTGGTGATGTAGTCGCTGGATGCGCGGAGGGCCGGGATGGAGAAGGGGAGGTCGCCGTTTGTCTCGTGCGTTAGAATGAGCGGTGCCTGTTCGCCGTGCTCGGCGATGGCATTCAGGATGATATTGAGGCAATCCCCGCATTGATCGTGTGGCGGGATCGCCATGATGAGTGCTGCCCGATCCTCTGCATGGTAGGTATTCAGAAAGGTATAAACGACGCGTGGCCATACTGCTGCGCTCGGTTCGATTTCAAAGTCCGGGATGAAGTAGGAGATGTGATAGTTCTTTTCACGCAGATCGTTGATGGTCTCCATGATTTCGTCTGGCTCCTCGATCGGTTGAGGAACATCGAATGCGTCAATGAATTGCTGTATATCTCCGTAGAGAAGGGGGGCTGCCTCCACGATCTGCTCTTCGGGCCAGTTCCACCACTTGATGCGCTGCAGTGCAGCGATGGTCTCCGCATCAAATCGATACTTGATGATACGTGCTGGATTGCCAACGACAATGGCGTATGGGGGGACGTCCTTTGCCACAACGGAACCCGCACCGATGATGGCGCCGTTGCCAACGCGGACACCATTCAGGATCATAGCAGCGCAGCCGATCCATACATCGCTGCCGATAACGACCTGATGATAATTGATTGGATCAGAATGCGGGTTTGTCACACCATCCGCTCCGGGAAGAGCGTTCGCGTCTAGGAGCTTGTGTTGGGGATACATTGTTGCACAACGGTAGTCGTGGTTGACTGCAATCTCGAAGAGGAGGCGATGGGCAAGAGTAGAGTATTTTCCTATGAGAATGTGACAAGCAGGACCTCCTATTTCGACGTTCGCATCGACAATATAAGTTTTTTCTCCTGAGGTTACAATGGGGATATTGTTATCGGTAAGTATTTTTCTTTTTTTAAATTTAAAATCCATTAAATTGATGTTCATTTTCTCTTCTCCCCAACCAACAGCGCAGCGCTCATTCTCATCATACCATAATTTCTTTTATTCGCCTAGGAAAATACAGATAAAACGTCATTTGCGCAGCGCATGGTCTGACGGAGGAACGCCTCCATCGTGCGACGCATATCGCATGGGCGACGGGCGGGCGGCTCGTTCCGGCGGAGGTTTGGGAGGAGTATTGAGGGACATATCGGTGACCATCGTCATGCATTTGTTTGAATGAAAAAGCACTCCGTTTCTCGCGGTGAGAAACGGAGTGCTTTTTAGTCGTAGACTTCACGGCGATGTGCAACGGCAAGGACAAGGATAATGACCTTATCGTCCTGAATATCGGCAATGATGCGGTAGTCGTTCACACGGTAGCGCCACTGTCCGCTTCGATTGGCAGTCAGTGGTTTTCCATGAATCCGTGGATTGCTGCATCCTTCGAGGTTTCTGCGAATCCAAGCGATGATCGTCGTATAGACATGGCGATCAAGTTTTTTTATAGATTTTTTTGCCTGTGCACTGAAAACAACGTGATAGCTCATGAAAGGCCTAATTCTTTTTCGACGTCTTCCAGTGTATAGGTGACGGGGTTTGCACGGAAGTCCGCCATGGCTTCCTCATAGGTCTGACGATCGAGTTCATCCTCTATGCGCTCGCGCATCGATGCTGCAGCAAAGTCGGAGAGGGTCATGCCGCGGCGTGCAGCGTGTTTTTTAAAGAGTTTTGCTTCGTGTGTTTTGAGATGGATGGCAACGGACATGAAATCAACTCCTTTTCCCGTGATGCCCTATACTATGATGTGATCTGCATGGAGTCCGCTCACTCACCTGCGCTGTCGACGATGCGGTTCATGGTTGCCATGGAGGCAACGCGGTCGCTTTCGGCGATGGTCATGAGTTTGACGCCCTGGGTGTTGCGGCTGATGAGGGAGATCTCGTCGACGCTGGTGCGGATGACGATTCCCTCGGTGGTGATGAGCATGAGTTCTTGGTTCTCACGCACGACGCGGATGCCGACGACGGGGCCGGTTTTTTCGGTGACCTTCATGTTGATGAGTCCCTTGCCGCCGCGCGTCTGGGTGCGGTACTCGGAGGCGGTAGTGCGCTTGCCGTAGCCGCCCTCGGTGACGGTGAGCACCTCGGAGTCGCTGCGCAGGACGTCCATGGCAACAACCTCATCGCCGTCGGCGAGGGTGATGCCGCGCACGCCGCGCGCAACGCGCCCCATGGAGCGTACGCCGTCCTCGGGGAAGGTGATCGCCTTGCCGCCGCGCGTGCCGAGCATGATGCGGTTCTCACCGTCGGTGAATTTGACGCCGATGAGTTCGTCGTCCTCGTCGAGGTTGACCGCCCTCAGGCCATTCCTGCGGATGCTGCCAAACTCGGAGAGCGGTGTTTTCTTGACGACGCCGTGCTTGGTGCCGAGGAAGAGGTAGCGGTCGGCGCGGAATTCCTTGACTTGGATGACGGCAGTGATGCGCTCGTCGTTTTCGACGGCGAGGAGGTTGACGATGGCCGTGCCCTTTGCCTGTCGTCCGCTCTCAGGGATTTCGTAGGATTTCAGGACGAAGGCGCGCCCGCGGTTCGTAAAGAAGAGGATGTCGTGGTGCGTGGTGGTGATGAGGAGGTCGCTGACGATGTCGGTTTCCTTGGTCCCCATGCCGCGCACGCCGACACCGCCGCGCCGCTGCCGGCGGTAGGTGTCGAGCGGGATGCGCTTGATGTAGTTGTTCAGGGTGAGGGTGACGACGACGTCTTCCTCAGCGATGAGGTCTTTGATGTCCATTTCGCTCGCATCAAAGGTGATTTCTGTGCGGCGTTTGTCGCCGTATTTGTCACGTACTTCGATGAGCTCGTTTTTGATGATGGCAAGCACCTTCATGCGGTCGGCGAGGATGCCCTTGAGCTCCTCGATCAGCTTCAGCACCTCTTGGTACTCCTCCTCGATCTTTTCGCGCTCGAGGCCGGTGAGGCGCTGGAGACGCAGGTCAAGGATGGCCTGCGCCTGTTTCTCGGTGAGTTTGAAGCCATCCATGAGTGCCGTGCGTGCGATGTCTGCCGTGCGGCTCTCGCGTATCGTTGTAATGACAGCGTCCAGATGGTCGAGTGCTATTGTCAGTCCCTCGAGGATATGGGCACGTGCCTCTGCCTTTGCCAGTTCATAGCGGGTGCGCCGCGTGATGACCATTTCCTGATGGTCGATGTAGTGCTCAAGGACGTGCTTGAGGTTCATGATGACGGGCTGTCCGTCGACGAGCGCGAGCATGATGACGCCGAAGCTGTCCTGCAGCTGGGTGTGTTTGTAGAGCTGGTTGAGGATGACGTTCGGCGCGCTGTCACGGCGCAGTTCGATGACGATGCGCATGCCGCTGCGGTCGGATTCGTCGCGCAGGTCGGTGACGCCGTCGATCTGTTTGTCGCGGACGAGTTCGGCGATTTTCTCGATGAGGCGTGCCTTGTTGACCTGATACGGGAGTTCGGTGACGATGATGCGCGGTTTGCCATTGCTCATCGTTTCGATGTGGGCGCGTGCGCGCATTTTGATGACGCCGCGTCCGGTGGTGTATGCCTTGCGGATTTCCTCGGTGCCGAGGATGAGTCCCGCGGTCGGGAAGTCGGGGCCCTTGATGACGCCCATGAGTTCGTCGATGGTGGTGTCGGGGTTGTCGATGAGCATGAGGGTGCCGTTGATGACCTCGACCATGTTGTGCGGCGGGATGTTGGTCGCCATGCCGACGGCGATGCCCGCGGTGCCGTTGACGAGGAGCTGCGGGAATTTCGCGGGGAGAACGGTCGGTTCTTTCTCCGAGCCGTCGTAGTTGTCCGTAAAGTCGACGGTTTCCTTGTCGATGTCGCGCAGCATGAGCTCGGCGATTTTCGACATGCGCACTTCGGTGTAGCGCATGGCGGCGGCAGAGTCGCCGTCGACGGAGCCGAAGTTGCCGTGGCCGTCCGCGAGCATGTAGCGCATGGAGAAGTCCTGCGCCATGCGGACGATGGCGTCGTAGACGGAGCTGTCGCCGTGCGGGTGATATTTACCGAGCACTTCACCGACGATGCGCGCTGATTTTTTGTACGGCTTGCTGCTGGTCATGCCCGAGCCCTGCATCGCATAGAGGATGCGGCGGTGTACGGGTTTTAGGCCGTCGCGTACGTCAGGAAGGGCGCGCGCGACGATGACGCTCATCGCATAGTCGATGTAGGAGTTTTTCATCTCGTGTTCGAGGTTGACGGGGACGATGCGCCCCTGTCCAAAGTCCAGATCCAAAATGTCACCTCTCCGTGTTCGTTTCATAAAAATACATACTAAGTATAGCATTTTCGCGGGGAAAAGTCTATGTTTGGGGGCGTGGGGTAACACCGTATTGCGCAAGGCGGAGATATTCTCTGTGCGCGCTCCACGCGAACACCTCGTTGCGCAAGTGATCGTATGCTTATTCGCCTAGGGAAGCGCTGATAAAATGAGGTATGCCAGATTGGCGTAGATTTTTTGTTCGATTGAGGCAGCAAACCGGACGCATAGCAGAGGCTATGTGGAGGATTTGCTAACGATAAGCGGGCGAAAAAGATGCGTCAAGATGGTCGTATCGAATTTATCAGTGCTTCCCTAAATACCGACGCACTTCTTAAACGCGCTTCGCTTGGACGAAAGAAGTGCGCCGGGGGCGAAACGCATACTTTACTCACTTGCTTCACTAAGGTTCGCTTAGGAGCGGCGCACTGCATTATTCCGCAATAGTTTGTTAGAAGGCGGAGCTTCTCTGCTGAGAGAGGGGAGAAAAGGGATTCTTCTTCTTCCCGTCGAATAGAGGTTAGGAATCGCTGATAAAATGAGGTCTGCCAGATTGGCGTAGATTTTTTGTCCGATTGAGGCAGCAAACCGGACGCATAGCGAGGGCTATGTGGAGGATTTGCTAACGAAAAGCGGGCGAAAAAGATACGTCAAGATGGCTGTGCCGAATTTGTCAGTGCTTCCTTAATATTGCGAAAGGCGGGATGGTATGGACGATGTGCAGGCACTGCGGCAGGAGATTCTCCTGCGTGCCAATGATCTCTATGAAAAGAGGGAGTATGCGCGTGCGGCGGAGGTCGCGCAGGAGCTGCTGACAGTTCTGCCCGAGGATGCGGAGATGCGCTATATTCTCGCCGCCGCGCTGACGCAGACGGGGGCGTACGATGCGGCGCGGGCGGAGGTCGCACGCATCCGCGCTGTGTGCCCCGACCATGCGGGCGCCGCGCGGCAGGAGGTCTATATCGACCGCGCGGAGGGGAGGCTCGCGACGGAGATCGCACATCTGCGCGCGCTGATCGATATGCTGAAACGGCGCATGGCAGAGGAGGAGGAGTGCCGTGCGCACAATGCGGTGTTTCTTGCGAGTGCGTACAGTCTCCTCGGTTCGGCATTGACGGAGGCGGGGGAGGCACAGGAGGCGGTCGCGGCGTTTCTCGCGTCCGCACAGCTGGAGACGGAGCGCACACAGGGGGCGGTGGAGTACAGCAACGCGCTCTTTGCCGTGAACTATCTTCCGATCCATCTGCGCCCCGCCTATGCAGGGCTTGCGCACGTCTATGATGCGCTCTTTGCCGATGTCCTGCCGCGGGCGGAGGCGGCGGACGCCGTGCGCGGGCATGCGCGCATCCGCATCGGCTATATCTCGCCCGATCTCTGCGTGCATCCCGTCGGGCGGCTCGTGCGTCCGCTCCTCACGCAGTATGACCGCACTCAATTTGCCGTCCATTGCTACGCGCGCTGCGCAGAGGATGCGCTCTCCGAGACGTTTCGTGCCGCTGTGGATGTGTGGCATAATATTCGCGGCTGCTCTGCGGCAGAGGCGGCGGCGCTCATCCGCCGTGACGAGGTGGATATTCTCGTCGATCTTGCGGGGCATACAAAGGGAAATTCTCTGCCCGTTCTCGCGTTCCGCCCAGCGCCCGTGCAGGTGACGGGGATCGGCTACTTTAACACGACGGGGCTCTCTGCGGTGGACTATGTGCTCTCGGATGTGTATGTCGATCCGCCGGGGGCGGGAGATGATGCGATGACGGAGGAGATCCTCCGTCTGCCGCACAGTCATTTCTGCTATTCACTGCCCGATGATCTGCCCCCTGTCATGCCTCCGCCGATGGAGCAGAGGGGACACGTGACGTTCGGTTCATTTAATAATTTCAATAAGGTGACGGATGAGGTGCTTTGCCTCTGGCGGCAGGTGCTGGATGCGGTGCCGGGGGCGCGTCTCCTCGTCAAGGGCAAGATTTTTGACCATGGGGAGGGGCGCGCTATGGTCGCGGAGCGTCTCGTGCGCTGTGGCATTCCCGCCGTGCGTGTCGAGATGCGCGGGTTCAGCCGCGGTTATCTGGCAGAGTACGGGGATGTGGATATCGCGCTCGATCCGTTTCCCTATACGGGCGGCATAACGACCTGTGAGGCACTCTCGATGGGCGTACCCGTGGTGACGCTTGCAGGGGAGAGCCACGGCGCACGGTTCGGTGCGAGTCTCCTCACGAATGCACATCTCCCCGAGCTCGTCGCGCAGACGCCGGCGGACTATGTGCGGATCGCGGCGGGGCTTGCCTCCGATCCTGCGACCCTGCGTGCTCTGCGGATGAATCTGCGCACGATGCTGCGGCACGCACCGCTGACGGATGCCGCAGGCTATGTACATGATGTGGAGGACGCGTATCGGTCGATCTGGGCGAGATTTGTGCGCGCGGCGGGCACTACGTGAGAGGTGTGATATGAAGCGTCGTTTCTGTCTTTCGGTGCTCGCGCTGTTCTGCTCCGTGCTGTCGGGCTGCGATTTTTTCGTCACGGAAAACAGCGATCCCTATACGGCGGATGAGGTCGCCGCGATGGTGAATGGAAAATTTCATGCCTATGGGGCGCAGGTCGTGCCGGAGGGAGTGCAGACGCTGCGGGAAAAGCCGTTTCAGAGGAATCGTTATGCGCTCTATGATGCGGGGAACGGGATCCGCTTTACCGCTGCGGCGGAGATTCGGCGTGCACAGTTCCCCTATCCATTCCTTTACCGCGATACGGATGCCGCTGCGGCGTATGCGGGAGGCTATTTCGCCCATCTCTATCCCGCAGTGAATGCTGCCGCGGCTGACGTTCATCTCACGGCGGCGTCCCCCGAGGAGGCGGCAGCGCTGCGCGGGAATCATGTGATGCACGAGGGAGAGCCGCTTTTTGATCAGGGCGATTTTATCTTTCTCCATGAGGCACGCGGAGCGGATGCTGTGGATCTGTGCCGTGCGCTGCACGCGCTCTATCGCCCGCAGGGCGATGATACACTCCTCACGGAGGCACATGGGCGCAGGATAACATTCTGCTGTTTGCCGGAGGGCACAGAGGAGCAGGCGCGCGCGGTGCCGATCATGACGTTCTATCTGCGGGCGGGAGAGGACTGGGCGCAGACGCTGCAGGCAAACCCGGGGCACTCGTCGGGGGAGAAGGATGCCGCACTCCTAGAGGAGCGGCTGGCACAGTATTTTGAGGTGCGGCTGAAGGCGGCGAAGGCACACGTGAGAGATTATCGGAAATAAAATAAGGGACTGCTGTACGAAGTTTGCAGCTTCGTATAGCAGTCCCTTTCGTTTTCTATATTACTCAGCTGACGGTGTGCCCGAGCAGTTCGCGCGTGTGGGCGGCGACGGCGGACGGGGTGATGTCAGTGCGGCGTGCGACGCCCGTGTTGAGTGCCGCCTCAGCGACAGCAGCAGCGACGGTCGGTGCGACGCGCGGGTCGAGCGGGCTGGCGATGATGTTGGTCTCGTTCAGCTCGGACTCGTGGATGAGGGAGGCAATCGCGCCAGCGGCGGCGATTTTCATCTCCTCGTTGATTTCCTTTGCACGGACGTCCAGTGCACCGCGGAAGATGCCCGGGAAGGCGAGGAGGTTGTTGACCTGATTCGGGAAGTCGGAGCGTCCCGTGCAGACGATGCGTGCGCCTGCTGCCTTTGCCTCGTCGGGCAGGATCTCGGGGACAGGGTTCGCCATCGCCATGACGACGGGGTCCTTGCTCATGCTCTTGATCATCTCGGGGGTGAGGCTGCCGGGCGCGGAGACGCCGATGAAGATGTCCTTGCCCTTGATGACCTCGGCGAGGGTGCCCTGCTCCTTCTGATGGTTGGAGACTTTGGCGAGGCTCTCCTTGTACGGGTTCATGTTCTTTTCGCGTCCCTCGTAGATCGCGCCCGTCGTGTCGCAGAGGACGACGGTCTTGATGCCGTAGGCAAAGAGGAGGCGCGCAATCGCCTGTCCTGCCGCACCTGCACCGTTGATGACGATGTTCGCCGCCTTGAGGTCGCGCCCGAGGTACTTGTACGCGTTGAGGAGGGCGGAGACGACGACGATCGCTGTGCCGTGCTGGTCATCGTGGAAAACAGGGATGTCGAGGGTCTTTTTGAGCTCGTTCTCGATGTCAAAGCACTGCGGTGCCTTGATGTCCTCGAGGTTGATGCCGCCGTAGGTGGGGGCGATGAGCTGGCAGACTTTGACGACGTCCTCGACCTTTTCGCTGTTCACGCATACGGGAACGGAGTCGACACCCGCAAAGCCCTTGAAGAGAATCGCCTTGCCCTCCATGACGGGGAGGCCTGCG
The DNA here is from genome assembly GCF_001554015.1 of Selenomonas sp. oral taxon 136. Classification (NCBI taxonomy): domain Bacteria; kingdom Bacillati; phylum Bacillota; class Negativicutes; order Selenomonadales; family Selenomonadaceae; genus Selenomonas; species Selenomonas sp. oral taxon 136. The sequence goes on along the minus strand of NZ_CP014239.1, from coordinate 1,155,788 downwards.
CCTGCGCCGATGTTGCCGAGACCGAGGACGGCGGTGCCGTTCGTGACGACGGCGACCATGTTGCCCTTACTCGTGTAGTCGTAGATCTTCTCGGGATCCTCCTTGATCGCGAGGCACGGTGCGGCGACGCCGGGCGTGTAGGCGCGGCTGAGGTCGTCGCGGGTCTTCAGCGGGACGGTCGGCGTGACGCCGAGCTTGCCGTGATGGCTCTTATGAAGGTCGAGTGATTCTGCATCAAATTTGCTTCCCATAGTGCATTTTCCTTTCCTTGGGGATGTCCTCTCTATATGTCCTCTGCCGCCGTTTCTAGGGCGCCCCTTCCCCATCGGGGAGGCAAGAGGGCGTTATGCTTTGTGATTGGATCGGTGCAGCGATTTCTTAGTTTTCCTTGCCGGGGCTGCCGCCGCTGCGCTGCGGTGCTGCGGTGTCGCCGCCGCTGTCGGCACTGCTGCTCTGGCGCGTGCTCGCGTGGCGGCTGTTGCTCCCGTTTCCACTTCCAGTGTCGGTGTCGGCCGATTTTTTCGGTGGGGATGTGTCGGTGCTCTGGGTTTTGCTGCTCTTGTCGCTGCTCTTCTGGTCGGTGGATTTACGCTCGGTCTTGCTGCTGTCCTCGGAGGAGGAGTGTTTGCGGCTCCGTGTGTCGAGTGCCTCGTCTCCGCTGACGCGGCGGCCGATGCTGTTGTCCCCCTCGGGCACCTCCGTGGCGCCGGCGGGGATGGAGTTCTCGTAGTCGCGGATGGCGCGCTCCATGCGGCTGCGCTCGTTCTCATTCAGGCTGAGGCCGAGGGTGTTGACCATGTTGCGCCGCAGCTGCTCCATGTCGGGGATCCAGTAGCTGATGCCCTCGATGTAGAGTGGGCGTCCCGGCACCATGTCGGTGCGCAGGCCCTTTGCCTGTGCCTGTTTCAGTGTACCGATGAACTCGAGCATCTGGCGGACGCTGAGGTCGGTCTTGACGCTGTCGATGACGCTCGAGATGATGCCCGGCAGGCGCGGCAGGATGGCGGGGGTGGTTACAGCGTCAACGCATGCGCGCATGAATTTCTGCTGGCGTTTGACGCGGCCGATGTCGCCCTCCTCGTCGCGGTAGCGGACGTAGGTGACGGCGGTCTTGCCGTCCATGTGCTGGCGTCCCGGGCGCAGGTCGATGACGAGGCCGCCGTCGTCGTCCCACGGATCCTCGTAATACATGCGTTTTTCGACATCAATGTCGATGCCGCCGATGGCGTCAATGATCTTTTGGAAGCCGTGGGTGTTGATGATGACGTAGTGATCCATGCGGATGCCGAGGAAGTCCTCGACGGTGCGCTGGGTGAGTTTTTCGCCGCCATAGGCGTACGCCGCGTTGATCTTGTCGTAGCCGTTTTTCGGGATGGCGACACGTGTGTCACGCGGGATGGAGAGGAGCGAGGCCTCGTTTTTCTGCGGGTCGATGGTTGCGATCATGAGGGTGTCGCTGCGTCCGACGTCGTCGGAGCGCTCATCGATGCCCATGATCATGATGGTTGCCTTGTCCTTGGCGGTGAGCAGCTCGTCCTTCGGCGTCTCCTTGGCGCGGTCGAGCAGGCTGCTCTGGGCAAAGAAGACGCCTGCGAGCGCCGCAAGGACGAAGATGAGGATCGTGCCGAGCACGATGTAGGGCCATCGTTTCTTTTTCGCCGTTGGTCTCTTCGGTGGTAGTGTCGTCAATGCAGAATCTGTCCTTTCCTCCCCCATCGCAGGAGGGCGCGTGTATTCCGCGCCGTGCGGTTGCGCTTCGCGTGCGTGTGGATTATACTGTAGAAATCGCAGGGATGGTACATATCTACTCAGTATCACATAATATATAGCAAACGCGGCGAATATGCAAGGGATTGTTCCTTGGAAAATGGCGGAAATCTGCTGTTTTTGCCGGCGCTAGGCGCCAGGATGGGGCTGTATTCATTGTTCCATTCGGTTTAATCGCAAAAAACATGCAGCCTGCGCTACTTTTTCCATGGTCGGATGAAATGCCGATTCGTGCCGACAAAATTATTTTGCCGCATCATTTTTGAAAGAAAACCTGCTATAATGTAGGAGGGAAAATATGGGCGTTGAGATCGAGCGCAAGTTTACGGTGCGGGTGGACTTCTGCCCACAGGGTGCGGGGACGGAGATGGCGCAGGGCTATCTCTCGCGCGATCCGCAGCGGACGGTGCGCGTGCGTCTCGCCGGCGGGCGCGGCTATCTGACGGTCAAGGGGGAGACGCGCGGGATGGTGCGCGCGGAGTATGAGTATGAGATCCCCCGACGGATGCGCGGGCGATGCTCGCGCTCTGCGATCCACCGCTCGTGGAGAAGACGCGCTATGTCATGGATGCCGCAGGGCGCCGCTGGGAGGTCGATGTTTTCCACGGAGCGAACGCGGGGCTTGTCGTTGCGGAGGTGGAACTGCCGTCGGAGACGGCGGAGGTCACGCTGCCCGAGTGGGTGGAACGCGAGGTGACGGGGGAGAAACGCTACTACAATTCGGCACTGATTGTACATCCTTATCGCTGTTGGACGGCGGAGGAGAAGTCCGGATATCCACGTGTCCCTGTGGAAAAGTAGCTCCGATTCTGCTACAAAATATGGAAAATGTCAGCCGATCAACTCCCATATATGGGGTTATCCACTGATTTATCCACGTTATCCACAGAAATCGGAGGATCGTTCGTAAAAATTATGCACATTGTGTAAAGATGTGTGGATAAAGGCAGTTGGGGGCTTTTGAACAATTTTATCCACAGAGTTTTACACAGTTGGGGATAACTTATGGAAAAGGTCGTATACGATATATTCTGTTTATTTTAGGAGGAAGTTTTGATGGCGGAGTGGGAGGTATGTCTGCGGCTCGTGCTCTCGTGTGTGATGGGCGGGATCATCGGCTATGAGCGGCAGATGCGGAACAAGTCGGCGGGGCTGCGGACGAATATGCTCGTGGCGCTCGGCTCATGTCTTATCATGATTATGTCGCAGGCGCTCTATGACAATGTGGAGGGCAAGACGAATGCCGACCCCGCGCGTCTCGCGGCGCAGGTGGTCTCAGGTATCGGTTTTCTCGGTGCGGGCGCGATCATGAAGGAGGGGCTGACGGTCACAGGACTGACGACGGCGGCGACGCTCTGGGTGGTCGCGGGGGTCGGGCTTGCGGTCGGCGCGGGGTTTTACCTCGGCGCGAGCGTGACGACCGCGATTGTGTTCCTCATCCTCGGGAATCTCTCGCGGCTCGATGCATGGGTCGATCATGAACGCCTCCTCTCCCTCTCCATCCACACGATTGATCGGCCCGGGCAGATCATGCGCGTCAGTGCCTGCATTGAGGATCTCCATCTGCGCTCACGCGGGATGAAGGTCAGGACGGACGAGGACGAGGCGGAGACAGAGACGGGCGGAGAGCGGCGCATCTACCTGACCTTTGAGGTCTACAACCGTGAGAACATCAAGCCGTCCTTCATCGCCGATGCCCTGCGGCAGGTGGACGGCGTGCTGCGCGTCGACGTCGTGTAAACGCAAAGCATATGCCGAACTGCGGGGGCGTGTCGTCCCTCTGACCGAGCACCTGTCCTAATGAGGAGAAAGACCACATGATGAAAGACCACATGATGAAAGACCACATGATTGTTCCATCCCAAGACCACTGTGACGTGCTGGTGATCGGCGCGGGCATCGCCGGGATCTGTGCGGCGATTGCGGCGGCAAAAGAGGGCTGCGCCGTCGTGCTCACGAGCAGTACGGAGATCTTTTCCGGCTCCAGCTTTTTCCCGGGGACGTGGGGACTGGGGCTGATCGGTCCTGTGGACGCGGCGGACGAGGACGACCTTGCCGCAAGCATTGCACGGGTCGGGGCGGGGATGACGACACCCGCGCTCGTCAAAACCTTCGTACACAAGATCAATCCCGCGATCAACGCGCTGAAAGCACGCGGCATAAAGCTGCGGACGGCGGAAAAATCGGATGAAAAAGAGTTTATCCCCTGTTTTGACCACAAGCGGCGAAATTGGAACGGTCTGGAAGCCGCCCGTATGCGTACCGTCTTCCAAAAGGAACTGGCGGAATACGGGGTGCGGCTCTGCCCCCATCATGAGGCATTGGAACTCGTTCAGCGCAGCGGACGCGTGTGCGGCGCAGTGTTCGCGGCGAAGAACCGGCTCCTCGCCATTCGCAGCAAGGCGGTCGTCCTCGCCACGGGCGGCTACAGCGGGCTGTTTCAGAACTTCCTCACGACCGCCGATGTCACGGGGACGGGGCACGCCTTGGCACTGCGGGCAGGGGCGCGGCTCATCAATATGGAGTTCATGCAGATGATGCCCGGCTTCCTCTCCCCTGCGCCAAAGACCGTATTCAATGAAAAGACCTTTCGTTTTGCCACCTTCCGCGACGCGGACGGAAACGACATCTTGGCGCATCTGCCGAACCGCGCTGCACTGCTGGCGCAGCGCTCCACGCACGGGCCGTTTACCGCTGCGGGCGCGGATCGCGCGGTCGACTTTGCCATTGCACGCACGGAGCAGAGCGGCGGGGCGTATGTGAGCTATTCGGACGAGATGAAGCAAAATCCGCCCGAGTTTATCGCAACCTATTTCGACTGGCTGCGCGAGAACAAGGGGCTGACCCCGGACGATCCCGTGCGAATCGGGATGTACGCCCATGCAGCGAACGGCGGCATCGTGATCGACAGCGATGCCGCAACGGATGTCCCCGGCCTTTATGCCTGCGGCGAAGTGACCGGCGGAATGCACGGGGCGGATCGGATCGGCGGGCTGTCCAGTGCAAACGGGCTGGTGTTCGGAGAGATCGCGGGCAAATCCGCCGCTACAGAGGCGGGCAGCACAATGGCTGCGGACGATGCGATCCTCCTGCACGTGCGCAGCATCCCCGATGCACACGGCATACGCAGCCGTCTCCGCAGCGTGATGACAGAGAACGCCATGATCGCACGCAGCGCGGAGGGGCTGACGCGGGCAATTCGCTTCTGCACGGATGCACTGGAGGAGATGGAGCGTAATGCCCCCGCGACGACTGCAGCGGATGCCGCCGCAGCCCTCCGCCTGTCTGCTCAGCTGCAGACAGCGACGGCTATTCTGACAGCAGCTCTGCTCCGACGGGAAAGCAGGGGCGCACACTACCGCACGGATCACCCCGACACACTGAAATCGGAGCAAAAGAGGATCATCGTTACCGAAACGGACGGCGCGATCACGGCGCGGCACGAAAGTTCCGAAGAACGCACACATGAATAATATGAGCGTCTTTGTCAAATGTCACGAACATGCATGCTCCACGCAAACACTTAGTTGCGCACCCTGCCCTTTGCCCTCCAGAACGGTGTCGCCGCCTATGACAAGGGCACAGTGTACCTCGGCGGCGGCAAGCAGGACGGCACACTCAGCAAGAAGTTCTACACCTACGATGTACGGACGGGAACGCTCACCGCACTGCCCGACTTCCCCGGCGAGGCACGCGAGCAGTCCGTTGCGGAGTTCCTTGGTGGGCGGCTCTATGTATTCAGCGGCGGCGCGAACGTAGCGTACACGGACGGCTATGCCTACGATCCGAAGACGCGCGCGTGGACAGAGGTCAAGGGGCCGAACGTGAACGGCACACCCGTCTCGCTCCTCGGTGCGCGTTCCGTACGTCTCAATGCGGACGAAATGCTGGTCGTGGGCGGCTTCAACCACGAGATTTACAACTGGGCAGTATCGAACCTAAACACCCTGCAAGGCGAGGAAAAGGACGCATTCCGCGCCCACTACTTCACCATGTCCCCCGAGGACTACCATTGGAATCGCGACATCCTCGTCTACAACGCCAAGACCGACGCATGGCGCACCGTCGGACAGCTGCCGTTCCCCGCCCCCTGCGGTGAGGCACTCGTCATGGCAAAGGGCGCACTCTACTCCATCAGCGGCGAGATCAAGCCCGGGGTACGCAGCCCGCGCCTCTATCGCGGAATCTTCGTGAAGTGAGCGCAACGCTTGACGAACTGCGCGAATTGAAGTAAAATAAACATAGAAAAAGGGCACTGCCGCTCAGCGGTTGCCCCTTATACACGCGAGAAGTTCCCCGTCTGCAGTTTGGAGCGCAAGGCGGGGCTTTCTCATTTATCGTTTAACGGATAAGACTAAGATGGTAAACACTACAAGAAACGTCAAGAACTCGTAGGTCTCCATACAGATCCCCCCTTTCGGGGGCTGAGTCACCACTGCGCCTATCAGTGCCTTTTCTCATTATATCAAACAAGTGTATGCAGTGCAAGCCTTGACGAACTGCGCGAATTGAAGTAAAATAAACATAGAAAAAGGGCACTGCCGATGGGCGGCCGCCCCCTAACGCTAAAGCAAAGAGATTCCCCGCCTACGGTTTGGAGCGAAAGGCGGGGTTTTCTCGTTTATCTTTTTACTGACAGAATCAGTATGGTATATACTATGAGGAATGATAGGAACTCATAGGTATCCATGTGTATATTCCCCCTTTCGGGGGCGAGATTAGCCGCCTACCGTTTTTGATAGCAGTGCCTTTTCTCATTATAGCAAACAAGTGTATGCAGTGCAAGGAGAGCAGCATGATTATCTCTTGGGACGAATACTTCATGGGCGTTGCGATCTTCTCCGCCTATCGCAGCAAGGACCCGCATACGCAGGTCGGCGCCTGCATCGTCAACGAGGACAAGCACATCGTCGGCGTCGGCTACAACGGTATGCCGAACGGCTGCGATGACCGCGAGTATCCGTGGGGACGGACGGGCGAATTCGCCGAGCAGAAATATCCCTATGTCGTACACGCCGAACTGAACGCCATCCTCAATGCAAGCACCTCACTGAAGGGCTGTCGTATCTACACATCACTGTTCCCGTGCAACGAATGCTGCAAGGCGATCATCCAGAGCGGTATCCGTGAGGTCATCTACCTCTCGGACAAGTACGCCGGGACGGACAGCACGAAGGCCTCAAAGCGGATGCTCGCCTCGGCGAACGTCACCTGCCGCCGCATGGAGACGGAGCTGACGGAGGTGCCGGTTCACTTTACGCCGGCGGAGTAAGTCGTTCCCTTGTACAAAAAGAGCCGCATGGCGGCTCTTTTTGTATACGGCGCTGCGGCGGTCATTCTCTCGCGAGAAGCAGCTCAAAATATTCCTCCGTATGACAGCAGATGTCCTCTTCGGCAGGGAGCTCCTCATGTGTGAGTTCTCCTCTGCGGTCAGAGACGGAGATTTTGATGCTCGCGTAGGGGATATGGAGATACATGCGGGTGATCTCTTTGCCGTCGCTTGAGAGAAAGAGGGTATAGGCGCCTTCATAGGGGAGGAAGAAGGCTGATGCGAAATCATACGTCTCTCCCGCATGAAACGTCTGCCCGCCGTGGTCGACGAAGTCCCGTCGGATACGAAAACGGTCTCCTGCCTGTATGTGTCCGAAGGAAAATATCTGATTGTCGGCACTCTGCACCGTACGGTAGAACGCATAGGGGGACAGTTCTTCCTTCTTTTGCCGGAGATATGCATCATGTGCCTCTCGTTTGTGCCGTCGCCTTACACTGTAGAGATAGGCGGCAAGAAAGAATGAGCCGAAGAGGATGGCGGCGATGATGGAAAAGAAGAGAAAGGGGGTCATGTTTCCTCACATGCATGGAAAAGGAGCTGCACAGCAGCTCCTTTTTTGTTTCGTTGTATCGATGTTACCCGACGAGCCATACCACGAAGTAGAGCACGAGCGGGATGGTCACGCAGAAGATGCCGATAAAGTCGATGTAGACACCGGTCTTGATCATCTTTGTGATGGGAATGTAGCCCGATGCATAGACAATTGCATTCGGCGGTGTGGACACAGGAAGCATGAAGCCAAGCGACGAAGAGAGGGCGATACCGATCGCGACGTGGATCGGGCTGAACCCTGCGGATACCGCTGCGGTAATGGCGAGCGGGCCGATCATGTTCGTCGCTGCCGTGTGACTGGTCAGCTCGGAGAGGAGCAACGCCATCACGCAGAAGATCGCGACGAGGGCGAACTCGGACGGCTCACCGCCGAGCATCCCGACAATGCGGTCGCCGACCCACTGCGAGAGCCCCGTCTTATACATCATGCCGCCCATCGCGAGGCCGCCGCCGAAGAGGATGAGCGTGCCCCACTCGATGCCCTGCACGGCCGATTTCCACTCGAGCGTGAACTTGCGTTCCTTGAAGTTGATCGGCAGGAGGAAGAGAAGCAGCGCGCCTGCCATTGCTGCGACTGCCTCAGGGAAGAGGAGCGAATACATCTTGAGGAGGGGGGAGGTGCTGCCGAGCGTCATCGAGAGAATGCCCGGGAACACCCAGAGGAAGACGGCGACGAGGAAGCAGACGAGCGTGTTCTTCTGTGCGCGCGTCCAGTCGCCGAGCTCTGCGACACGTGCGCGAATGAACTCCTCTGCGCCCTCGATGCGCTCGACATCGGGCGGGAACATGCGGATGAGAACCACATAGGCGATGATGAAGTAGGCCACCATCGCAATGACACCCCATGTCATCCATTCAAAGAAGGAGATGTGGATGTTCGCCATCTGATCGAGGAAGCCGAGCATGATGATGTTCGGCGGGGTGCCGATCGGTGTCAGAACGCCGCCGATCGAGCAGGCATACGCGGTCATGAGCATCAGCCCGGTCGCGTACTTGTAGTCGTGCAGGTCGATCTCCTTGCCGTTCGCGGCCATCATTTCCTTGACGGCGGCGAGCAGGCCGAGGGCGATCGGGAACATCATCGCGGCCGTCGCCGTATTGCTCACCCAGCCGGAGCAGAGCGCTGCGGCAAGACCAATCGCGAGGAAAATGCGGCGTGGATTCGAGCCGACCCACGAGCGCGAGAGCAGCCAGTAGGCAAATCGCTTGTCGAGCCCGTGATCCATCATCGCCTTGGCGAGGATGAATCCACCCATGAAGAGGAAGATCATCGGATTGGCGAACGCCGCATAGGCATCCTTTGCCGGGACCACACCTGTCACGACGGCGAGCGTCGGTCCGATGAGGGACGTGACGGGGATGGGCACGGGCTCCGTGATCCACCAGAGTGCCACCAGAACCATGATGGCGAGCAGCTTGTGGGATGCGAGCGTGAGTCCGTCGATCGGCGTCAGGAGCACCAGAATCGCGAGGATTGGCGCGCCAAACAAGCCGACGAGACGACGCGTGCGATCAAATTTCTGCTCAGCCTCATGTATCTGTTGGGCTTCTTTGCTTTGATCTCCACTCATTTTTTCAGCCTCCTTACCGGAAGTAATGATAATTTCTATGTGTATTTTATTATACGAAATTTTGAAGTCTTTTTGCAACACTTTTCTTCACACCAATATGATTTTTTCCTGATTATTCTGCTATAATAAAGAAGGATACGGTATGTTTCGTTCCAAATTAAAGGAGGAGTTTCATGCAGAGCTTTACCTATCATTGTCCGACGGAGATCATCTTCGGGCGGGGGGCGGAGGATGCCGTTCCCGCAAAATTGCGTGCGGCAGGGGCGCGCCGCGTGCTTATTCTCCACGGCGGCGGCAGCGCGGAGCGCTCGGGGCTGCTCTCGCGCATCGAGATGAATCTGACCTCGGCGGGGCTGGCGTTCCTCGTTATGGGCGGTGTACAGCCGAACCCGCGCGTTACGTTCGTTCGTGAGGCGATCCGCGAGGGGCTCGCGGCGGATGTGAACTTCATCCTTGCGATCGGCGGCGGCAGCGTGATCGACTCGGCGAAGGCAGTCGCTCACGGCATCGCAAATCCTGACGTGGACATCTGGGATATCTGGACGAAAAAGGCAGAGCTGACGCGCACGATGCCCGTTGCGTCCGTGCTCACCATCCCTGCCGCAGGCAGCGAGACGAGCGACTCCGCCGTATTGACGAATGAGGATACGGGGCAGAAACTGGGGCTGAACGCGCCGCTCAACCGCCCTGTCTTCGCCTTTATGAACCCGACGCTCGCCTTTACCCTGCCGCGTGAGCAGATCGCCGTGGGGGCATCGGATATCATGATGCACACGATGGAGCGGTTCTTCACGGACGTCAAGGAGCCGAACGTCTTCACCGACCGCGTCGCGATTGACCTCCTGCGCACCGTGATGGAGTCCGTGCGCCGCCTCCTCGTCTCGCGCAAGGACTATGATGCGATGAGTGAACTCATGTTCTGCGGCAGTGTATCACACAATGACCTGACAGGACTTGGACGCGGTAAGGATTTCTCCGTACATAAGCTGAGCCATCCGCTCTCTGCACACTATGATGTGACGCACGGGCGTGCGCTCACTGCGCTCTGGGGATCGTGGGCGCGGTTTGCCTATCCCTACGACCCGGCGCGCTTTGCCCAGTTCGCTGCCGACCTCTTCGACATTGATGCGGGCACGGATGAGGAGCGGGCGCGCGCGGGCATCCGTCACATGGAGGAGTTCTTCACCTCCATCGGGATGCCGACGAGCATCGGCGGGCTGGGGATCGGCACCCTCTCGGCGGGGACGATCGAGCAGCTCGCCGATGATGCGACGCAGGAGGATCGCATCCGCATCGGCGTATTCCATCCGCTCACACGCGCCGACGCCATCGCCATCTACACGGCGGCAAATCACTAAGCCATCAGCAAAAGACCTGTCCGACGAAGCTATTTGGCTTCATCGGACAGGTCTTTTTATTATCACTAATTCCCCAGAAAACAACTTCCTGCATAGACAATGCCGATACATACGGCTGTGAATAGGTATTCCCGCAGCGAACCGACAGTAAAGAGCCGTATCCCGATCTTCTGCGTCGGGAGAACGGCGGGCACCTTGCCACAGACCGCGTCCTCTGCAATGTGGAGAAGTGCACCGAGGAAGATCCATAGGAGTACTGTGAGGAACATCCTGCTCCCGATGTACGTCTCGCTGTGGAGGAGCGCACCGATGAGGGCGAGATAGAGCATTGGCCAGTGTGACCAGCCGCGATGACGGCTGCGCCATGTACGCCATCCGACACTGCCGGGGGTGCCCTCCACCTTGTCCGGCAGGACGGCGCCGACGCATGCCGCCGCCGCCGCGAGTGGATCGGCACTCACCGCATAGGCAATCGTACCCGTGAGTGCAGCGTGCGATACCCATGTCATGATGGCGTATTTCCTCCTCTGAAAATGGGGACGGGCATCGAATCTATACGGATAGATATTGTGCAGACAATAGCCGTTAAGTAACTATGTGTTTGCTCTTTCTCGTGCCTCTTTGATGATGTCGGCGAGAGTGGTCTCCTCCATTTTCTTTTCCATGGCGTGCTGGATGTCTGCGAGGCGATGGTCGAGTACATCGTGGATGTGGCTGCCGACGGGACAGGCAGGGTTCGGATTCTCATGGAAGCTGAAGAGGGACTGACCGCTGATGCTCTCCACGGCACAGAAGATGTCGGTGAGCGTGATGTCCGTGAGTTCCTTGGCGATATGTGCGCCGCCCTCGCGCCCGCGCGCGACGGTGATGAGCCCCGCGCGGCGGAGCTGACCGAGGATGCGGCGGATGACGACGGGATGTGCGCCGATGCTTCCCGAGAGCGACTCGCTTGTCGCGGGCTCACGTTTGCCGAAAAGATCGACGCAGATGAGGATGTGGACGGCGATGGTAAAGCGGCTCGAAATCTGCATATTGTACCCTCCGTTGTTCGATATTCGTATCATACAATGGATGGAGGAGAAATGCAAGGGACTTCTCTACGCCAAGTCCTCGGCAAAGCGAAGCTGGCGGCGCACGTCGTTGAGAAGTTTGTAGTGGAGGGCGCGCCCCTCGCGCACGTGACGCTCCAGTGTGCCGAACGCCCACAGGCTGTGGATGATGTCACCGTTCTGCAGGGCGATGTCGCTCCCCGTGCCGCGCCGCCGCAGGACGAGGGCGGCGTATGCCGTGTTGACGTAGCCGATACCGCCGCGCCGCATGTGATACATCTTGATCGGGGTGAGGACGCAGCCATGTAGGATGGGGAGGATAATGTTGCGCCGCCGTGCCATGAGACGGGCGGCGTTGCGTCGGATGAGGCGGAGTGCCTTGTCCTCGCGCTCGGCGAGACAGGCGAGCACGTGCTCCGGTGTGGCGCCGAGCATCAGGCTGCTCCCGTGCGCGCAGATCACGGCAGTGCGCGTCGCGTCCTCCTGTGCCGGAATGAGGGCGAGGATGTCCGCCGGAGCGGGCAGGCGCTGCATCAGGCATTCTCTTTTCGTACGATTCATAGTGGATCTCCTTTGTTTGGGGGAATCACGGCAAAATGCTGTGACTCCATGACTCCTGCCTGCCGCTGGCGGGGCGCACAGGCACGGGACACGATTCTGGATCTCCTGTTCCTTTCTGAATGCTATTATAGAGAAAATATGTTCGTATGTAAAGAAAATTTTGCATGGAGGCTCTTCTTTTTTTTCGCCGCAGCAGGTATTTGGGTGTAAGCAGCTTACAGCGGACGAACAAAACGGAAAGGAGTGACATCTATGGCACGCAAAGAAGCAGCGAGCAAGCTCACGCTGAAGGTGATTACGGGGGTCGGCGCAGACGGCAAGAACCTCTATAAGAACCGCACGATCGCAGGGCTTGCGCCTGTGCTCACGGATGCGGATGCGCTCGCGGTCGGACGCGGGTTCGCGAATCTGCAGAAGCACGGGCTCGATCAGGTGATGCGCACGGATACGGCTGTCCTGACGGACTGAGCCCCCGCGCGGCAGATGATGTGAGGACATAGAAAGGAGGTACGACCATGTCGACGAAGAAACAGCTCCGCATGACGCTGGCACTCTCGACGGGCAAGAACCACACGGTCAGTTTGATGGATCCGAAGGATGATCTGACGAAGGCGGCGGTGGAGACCTGCCTGCAGGATGTCATCGCAAAGAAGGCGATCATGCTCGGTGAGGCATACCCTGTCTCCATTAAGGACATCAGTGTCCAGACGGTAGACAGCGCTCAGCTTTCCTGAGTACTGCATTTGCAGGACATGATGAGGGACACTGGACGAAGCGAAATGTTTCGTCCAGTGTCCCTTTTTGTGCTCTGTCGCCACTTCCCCCGCACGGCGGGGGAAGCTAATGTACTGTAGTCACAAGTCTCCCCCGTGCGGCACGGGGGAGGGGGACCGCGAAGCGGGGGTGGGGGCGCCTGCTGCGAGATATGTGACGCTTTGGTAAAGAACTGAGACGTGGAACGGCTTGCACTTTTCGCGTGTTTTTGGTAAACTCTAGTAGTTCCTGCGGTTGTAGCTCAGATGGATAGAGCATCTGCCTCCTAAGCAGAGGGTCGCGCGTTCGACTCGCGCCAATCGCACCATGAAAGCAGACAAGACTTCTCATCGTGAGGAGTCTTTTTTACGTGTAAAAGCCCCTCGCACACGGTCGAGGGGCTTTCTGTCTATGGACGTGTTACTTCTTCCCGAATCCGAAGAGCGACTTTAGCTTGCTGCCGATGCCCTCTGTGGGCGGTGCATCCGTGTCGGGCACGTCGTCGTAGAGGTCGGAGTTCATGACCTTCGCCGGGGGCGCGTCGTTGCGGCTCTCTGTGTCGTCGTCGCCGAGGGAGAAGCCCGCGCCGTAGTTCGGCGAGAATCCCGAGATGATGGGGATGCCGCAGTGCGGGCAGGCAGTGGCGGTGGAGGGGATGAATTTTTCACATTTTGGGCAGTACATCATGGACCTCGCTTTCGTCGGATGATTCCCTTCTATAGGATATATCGTCATTTGCGAGCAGTCGGATTATACCGATGAGCGAGAGGATGCCGCAGAGTGTCCAGAGGAGGATGCTCGGCACGCCGATCATGCTGTCCACTGCCGACTGGAGTGCGCCGTCCGCGACGGCACTACTCTCCGTCAGAACCTCGGAGGAGAAAAGCTGGGCAAACGGCAGCGGTGTGATGAGGGGTGGGAGCAGTACGGTGAAGGGGAGGAACGCCTCATAGGGGGAATGTCCCAGCGTGCGCAGGCGCTGCCGTACGAGCGGCAGGAGGGGGAGCGGAAAGAGTACGAAGGGGAGGACAAAGAGAATGATGATGACCGTGGCAAGGATCCGCGCTGCCTCCGGAATCGCCGCGACAAGGATCATGAACACGCCGGCCATGGACTGCAGGATGAGCTGTGCCGCCGGCGGGAGGACAAGCCCCAGCACGAGGAGGAGGAGGAGGCTGCGGCGGATGAACGCCGTGCGCGTCACCGTCCCCGCACAGGAGAAATACGCTGCGCGCGTGGACGGCAGTACCTCCTCGACGGGTGGATCGCCCCAGCGGTTCGCCTCGGGTTTTCCCTTTTTGAGGAAGAGCCAGCCGAGCCAGCAGGCGAGCGGGAGAAAGAGGAGGAAGAAGAGGAGCAGCGCGATGCCCATGCTCGCGGCGACGGCGGAGGCGAATGCCTCCGTTGTTCCGTTCCAGAGGGGAAAAGACGGCCCTATCATCTCGTTGAGGATGCCGATGAAGATGCATACGGGCAGGAGCATGAGGAGGAGGACGGGGACGCAGAGGAGGAGCATGGGCGCCGCCCAGCCGCCGCCGTGTCCCAGATCGTGCAGACGCCGTACGACGGCGGGGATGGCGAGCGGCGGGATGAGTGCGTAGAGGAGGAGGTTGAGCCCGAGAAACGTCGCGATGTAGACGGTGAAGAAGACCTCTGTCGAATCACGGAAAAAGCCCACCGCAGCGGATGCGGTGAGCGGGAAGAGGAGATAGCAGAGCGCGAGCATGGCAAAGAAGACGCCGCCGCTGATGACGCCGAGCGTCAGAGCGAAGTCGCGCCGCGTGAGCCTGCCCGTGCGAGAAAAGAGTGCGTGATTCATACGCAGTCCTCAGCTGCGCGATACGCCGCTGTCATGCGATGTATCACTGTCTGTCTGTGCAGTATCTATTCCTGTGCTGTTCGTCGTATGGGCGACAGGCGCCGTGAATACGGGGATCTCATCCCCCGTGCCGAGCGGATCCGGGCCGTAGGCGTTCGGTCCCTCTGTGCCCTTCTTGAAGATGAGGTAGAGCGCGAAGAAGAAGCTGACGACGGGGACAAAGCTCAGCAGGATGAAGAATGCCGAGAGGTCGAGGTCGTGCAGACGGCGGATCGCGAGGAGGTAGCCCGAGATGAT
This sequence comes from Selenomonas sp. oral taxon 136, assembly GCF_001554015.1. Lineage (NCBI taxonomy): Bacteria > Bacillati > Bacillota > Negativicutes > Selenomonadales > Selenomonadaceae > Selenomonas > Selenomonas sp. oral taxon 136. Next base: position 1,140,729 of record NZ_CP014239.1, on the reverse strand, counting down.
GAAGGGCAGGTAGAGGATATAGGTCGCACTGAATGCGCCCATCATGGGGAGGTCATTCCCCATCGGTGCCGCCGCCGTGGTAAAGGCGATCACCATCAGCAGGTTGTAGATCGCCGTCATGATAAGACCGAGGGCGAGGCAGCGCAGGATGTAGGGCTTGCGGTTGAGACGCCCCTCCCACGAGAAGAACATTTCCCGAATGGTATCGATTTGGAACATGATGATTCTCCTTTTCGTTGATGAGGGAATCACTGTTTCATGGAAAACGATTCCCAAAATATGCGGCTATTGTAGCATAGTCGCCTGTGATTCACAAGAAAAAGATATGATCTAGTATTAAAGACAAAAGAGAGAATAAAAAAGGAGCTGTTGCACGAAGTTTGCAGCTTCGTGCAACAGCCCCCTTGTCGGCAGCATTTGACTTGGCGGCGAACGCATACCGCTAAGCCGCATCGATCTCGCTCTCGTCGGAGACGGCGTTGCGCCCCTTTTCCTTGGAGCGGTAAAGGGCGCGGTCGGCGCGTGCGATGAGCCCGGGGAGGGAGTCGCATCCCCCGTGCCATGTGGAGATGCCAAAGCTGAGCGTGACGCCGCCCATGCGCTCCTCAAGGATGGCGCGCAGTCTCTCGCAGAAGGCGGTCATCGCCTCGAGGTCGTAGTGCAGGCCGAGGAGGACGAACTCGTCGCCGCCGTAGCGGATGAAGATGTGGCGGCGGTCGATCTCGTCGTGGATGATGGCGGCGATGTCTCTGAGCACCTGATCGCCTGCGAGGTGCCCGTGCGTGTCGTTGACCTGTTTGAAATGGTCAATGTCAAAGAGGGCAAGGGAGAACCTAAACCCGCGCTCGTGCGCGAGGGTAGAGAATCGCTCAAAGCCCGCGTCAAGCTGATGGCGGTTGTAGCAGCCCGTAAGGAAGTCGCGCTTGGCGGCGTCCTGCGATGCGGCGAGCTCCTGTGAGAGGCGCTCGTTCTGGCGCTCGAGTGTCGCCTCCTCCATCATCTGGGTGCGGATGAGGTGGAGGATGAGCGGAACCATGGCGTAGACAGAGAACACGGCCATGGAGAGAATCCCCGTGAAGAGATGGTGCTCCCAGTGCAGTACGTCAAAGATGGAGAGCGCGGCGAAGGCGATCAGGCCAAAGGCAGCGTAGCGGCACGCGGGGTGGTATGCCCAGTGGGAGCGGAGGAGTGCATGGATGAGGATGAGATCTGATGCAAAGAGCAGGATGTTGTAGAACGGGAGCACGTTTTCGTATGCGTTTCGTCCGATGAGTTCGGCGAGGGTCACCGCTGCGAAGATCCCGACGAAGATGTGCAGGATGCTCTTCACACGCGCGTGGTACTGCGGCGCGGCGATATCGCGCACGACGAGCGCCCAGCAGATCGGCAGCGCATAGATCATCGCGAGATGGAGCTCCCACCAGAGTGCGGGCATCCCGAAGATGCGCGGGAAGAGGGTGGTGTTGCCCGTCGTCCACAGGGCGAATGCGGCGAGACAGGCGATGAGGTAGATGTGTGCACGGCGGTGCACGTCGTGCAGGGCGCGCCACGAGAGGTTGAGGCTGAGGAACGCGATCATCGCGAGGGCGATGGAGAGCGCCGAGGTGTAGATCGCGTCGGCGAAGGAGATGTTCTTCATGAACTGCGTTGTCGTGTCGATCTCAAAGTCGTCGATGCTCCCACGCCGCCCCATATCCGTCGTGTGCAGGAGGATGGTGAGCCGCCGTCCTGCCGCCTTGTTGTCGAGGGGGACATAGTGGATCGTGCGGCCGCGCGTTTCCGTGCGCCCCGACCAGTCGCCGTAGCGGTAGAGGAGGTCGTCGTCGAGGTAGACGGCGATATCCTGATTCGTTGTGGTAAAGAGCAGATTGCCGTCCATGAACTGTGAGGCATACGGGATCTCCTACGAAAGATAGACCGCCGATGCATCCGTGGGCAGCGGCGGCGGGACGGGATAGTCATAGGGCTGCCAGTCGAGCGCGTCAGCGCGAAAGTCGCGGAGCATCGGGGAGGTCGTGTCCGCGAGGGCATACGTGGGGGGGAGCTGACAGTCGGGGGGCGCTGCGAGGAGACGCCATGAAATGATGCAAATGGCGGCGAGCGCTACCGTGCAGAGGAGAGCAGCGGCATTGTCCTGCAGGAATGTGCGGAGTTTCATCATGGGGAGCACCTTCCTTCTGGGGGAGAGAAGGACTTTCGCAGGAATTTGTGTGGATTTTCTAACATTATAGCATATTTAGGTGCGATAAAACAATAGAAAAGACGATTCCCGCAGGATCAGTGATCTAAGTATACAGTGGAAGGGATACAAAAAAGGCGCTGCGCGAAGTTTTGCGCTTCGCACAGCAGTCCTCTAATGCGCTGGTATCATCGGCGTTCGCCGCGTTCGGACAAATCTGCGTCAATCCGGCAGACCTTATTTTATCAGCGCTGCCTTTATATTACTCGTCAGCGATGGTGCTCCGCATTCGCGTTCGCACAGATATCGCAGCACGCTGCCTCGCTCTCGGTGGAGACGCTGTTGCGTCCCTTTTCCTTGGAGCAGTAGAGCGCACGGTCGGCACGCTCCATGAGGCTGTGCATCGAGTCATCTGCACCGTGCCATGTGGAGACGCCGAAGCTCATCGTGATGCCGTCCATGGTCTCTGCGATGGCACAGCGCAGGGATTCGCAGAACGCTGCCATCTGTGTGAGGTCGTGATGGAGGGCGAGGAGGATGAACTCGTCGCCGCCGTAGCGGATGAAAATGTGGCGGCGGTCGATCTTCTCCTGTACGATCTCGGCGACGCCGCGCAGCGCATGGTCGCCGCCGAGGTGGCCGCGCGTGTCGTTGACCTCCTTAAAGTGGTCGATGTCGAAGATGGCGTAGGAGAAGGAGAAGCCCTTCTCGTGTGCGAGTGAGGCGAACCGCTCATAACTTGGTTCGAGTTGGAAGCGGTTGTAGCAACCCGTGAGAAAGTCGTGCTTTGCCTCGTCCTGTGTCTCCTGCAGCTCCTGCACGAGGGCGTTGTTTTCTCGGATGAGCTGCGCCTCCTGCATCATCTGCTCGCGGATGAGGTAGAAGACGAATGGGATGATGGCGTAGATCGAGAAAACGGTTGCTGAGAGTGTCGAGGTGAAGAGATGATACTCGAAATGGAGGGCATCGATCGCGACAAAGATCATCAGCGAGACCGCTGCGATCGCTCCGTAGCGGCAGGCGGGATGCTTTGCCCATGAGGAGCCCAGGAGGACGAAGATGGGATAGAGGAAGGTGACGGCGAGGATGGGGTAGAAGGCAAAGAGCATATTCATATAGCCGTTCAGCCCGAGTGCCTCCGCCGTCGTTGCGACGGCGAAGAGTGCGCCGTAGAGACCAAAGATGCCGCGCAGAGGACGCTTGTAGTTCGGCGGGCTGATGTGCTCGATGATTTTGATGAAAAGCATCGGCATGAGGTAGAGCATGATGAAGTGGAGCTCCGTCCAGACCTGCATCGTGCCGAAGAGTCGGGGGAAGAGTGAGGAGGTGCCCGTCGCCCAAAAGATGATGCTCAGGAGGAAGGCAATGAGGTAAAGCTGCAGATGTCGTCGTCGGATATAACCGCGCCAGATGAGATCCATGACGAGGAAGGCGATGAGTGCAGCGGCGATGGCAAGGCTCGCCGTGTAGATGGCATCGCTGATGCTGATTTTCTGGAAGAGGGCCAGCGCGCTGCCAATGAAGAAATAGTCTACGCTGCCAATCCACCGGGCATAGTTCGTATGCAGGAGGAAAGTGATGCGTTTCCCCGCGAGGGACTGCTTCGCGTCGATGAAGTGCAGGGTGCGCCCATAGGGGTTGTGGAAACCGTCCCATTGACGGGTGGTGTAGATCAGACGGTCATCGAGGTAGACGCAGAGGTTCTGATTCGTCGTCGCCGCGAGGATGTGATCAATGGAGAGAGGTATATCCTGCGGGATCTCCCACGAGAGATAGACCGCCTTCACATCGTCGGCAAGGGGCGGCACGGGGGACGTATAGGACTGCCAGTCATGCTCCGCCGCGTGGAAACCAAGGATGTCGTTATGTGTGAGATCCTTGCCGACGAGGGCGTACGAGCGAGCCAGATCAGTATACGGCATGGTATTGAGCAGCTGCCAGGCAAAGGCCATGGACCCGATGATTGCGGCGAACGCAGCCAGTCCAATGGCATTCTTCAGCGCGTGCTGTGCGGCTTCCTTCATAGGGGCTCATTTCTCCTGCGTTGTTCTCCAATAAGGGATAAATGAAATAAATGTCAATATACCACTGCATTATATCATAAAATACGGGGGCGTGTTGGGGAAAAATGAGAAAAGAGCAGGTCGTACGTTTACCAAGAGAAAAGAGTCTGCGATACGAAGGTGTTCACCTCGTACGACAGTCTCTTGTGCCTTTCCCTCACGTGGGCGGCTGACATGGATGTGTTCTATGCGTGAAAGCCGGAGAGGTCGAGCGCGTCGAATCCCGCGAGGAGCTCCCTGACCTCGTGCTCGATCCTGTCCGCGCCGCCCGCTGCGTCCGCCTCGATGTTGAGCGGCATGTTCGGATCGTGCAGCGACATGCGCAGCAGCGCCCAGCCGCCCGGGAAGATGAGGCGCACGCCCTCATAGGAGGGAGCGGCGATCCTGAGCCCCTTGTCTTTGGCGCGCTGCTCGAATGCGGCGAGGACGTCCTTTCCGTATGCCTTGACGTCGTCGGTGCCCGTGATCTTGATGCGGATCTCGCGTGCCTCGGCGGGATGGCGCAGATCCTTGATGAGGTCGCCGAGCGTCTTACCCTCGGCGTGTGCCTTTGCCGCCGCAATGAGGAGTTTTACCGCGAGGTAGGCACCGTCGTCGAGGTAGTAGTTCTCGCTGAGTGCGCCGTGCCCCGAGGTCTCGATGGCGAGCGGGGAGATTTCGCCTGCCGCGTTGCGGCGGATGCACTCGTTGATGACGTTCTTGTAGCCGCGCATGTAGCGCAGGTGCTTCAGATGGAGGTGATCCTCGAGGAAGTCGTGCAGCCCGTCGGAGGTGACGGAGTCGGTGATGATGGTGGAGCCGGGGTAGTCGGGCGCGAGGATGGCGGCCATCATGGCAATGAGGGCGTTGCGGCTCACGTCCGTGCCGTCGGCGAGGACGGCACTCATGCGATCCACGTCGGTGTCGAAGATGAGGCCGAGGTCGGCATGGTTGTTCACCACGGCATCCTTGATGGCGCGCATGGCATCAGCGTTCTCTGGGTTCGGGATGTGGTTCGGGAAGTGTCCGTCCGGGTCGAGGAACTGGCTGCCCGTCGTGTCCGCGCCGAGCGGGGTGAGAATGCGTCCCGCGAAGAAGCCGCCCGCGCCATTGCCCGCATCGACGACGATGTGCATGCCCGCGAGCGGTCGCTCCGCGCCGCCGAACGCGTCGCGGATTTTCTTCGTGAGGTGTTCGCTGTAGCGCCCGATGAGGTCGAACTTCAGGACGTGTTCGAGCGTTCCGTGTTCTTCCTTTGCCTCGGCGGCATAGGTGAGGATCTTCTCTATGTCCGCCTTGTCTGCGCCGCCCGCGGCGGTGAAGAATTTCAGTCCGTTGCGGTTGTATGGGAGGTGGCTCGCGGTAATCATGATCGAGCCGTCCGCCGCCGTGTCCTCGAAGATGGTCGCCATGAACATGGCGGGGGTGGAGGCGAGGACGCAGTCGATGCCGTGCGCGCCCGTGTAGGTGAGTCCCGTGAGGACGCTGTCCTTGATGGCGAGCGCGGAGATGCGCGAGTCATGGCCGACGGCGATCTGCAGCTCTGCGGGGCTCTTGCCCGTTGTTTCGCTGAGGAAACGGACGAAGCCGGCAGCGATGCGGTTTGCTGCCTCGGGGGTGAGGGTGACAGGTTCACCGGGCACGCCGGGGACGGCGACGCCGCGGATGTCGCTGCCGTTTGCGAGTTTTTTGAAGTCGTCCTGGGTCAGGGGCATGGGGATTCCTCCTTTGTGTATGATTGTGTGTTTGTGATGTGTGTGTGTTTATATATTATGCATTGTGCGTGAGTTATGCATGAGTATCCCCACGCAAACGCCTCGTTTCACAAGTGATCGCGCACTTATCTGCCTAAATACCTGCGAATTCCGAAACGCGCTGCGCTTGAACGACGAAATTCGCAGGGGGCAGAACGTGCGCTTATCTTCACTTGTTCCACTAAGGTTTGCTTTGGGGATACTACTACGCCACGAGTGCCCCGAGCCTTCCCCGCCGGTGCGGGGGAGGTGCTGCGACAGCGGCGGTGGGGGCGCCATGAGCGGCTACACCTTTTTATCCATAGACATCAGCCTGCACCGCGAGCGACACAGCCTCACTCCGCGCCAAAGAATTCCTCCTCGACGGCGATGCAGAGGGTGTGGTAGATGGGGAGGTGGTACTCCTGGATCTTGTACGTCTCCTCCTCGGGGGCCTTGATGACGATGTCGGCGAAGCCCGACGCGCATTTGCCGCCCGATGCGCCTGTGAGGGCGATGGTGGTCATGCCGAGCGCCTTTGCCATGCGAAAGGCGTAGAGGACATTCTTCGAGCTGCCCGAGGTGGTGATGCCGAGGAGGACGTCGCCCGCGCGCCCGAGTCCGAGTACCTGCTGGGCAAAGGTGAGATCGGGTGCCTGATCGTTCGCGAACGCTGTGCTGATCGCGAGCTGGGACGGGAGGGAGATGGCGGGGAGTGCACCCTGCAGGTGCCGCATGAAATAGTCGACGGTCAAGGGGTCAGCGGCGTCGCACGCTTCGTGGAGTTTTTCGAGGATGTCCTCGTCGAGGTGACGCGGCAGGAGAAAGCCCTTCATCAGCTCACCGACGATGTGCTCGGCATCTGCCGCAGAGCCGCCGTTGCCGCAGACGATGAGCTTGCCGCCTGCGTGGTAGGATGTGCAGAGTGCCTTGATGGCGGCGCGGATGTCTGTACCGCAGGCCTCGAGTGCGGGATAGCGTGCGATGAGCGTGTCAACGGCGGCGAGGGTAGATGATTTCATAGTTGTTGCTCCTTTGTGATTTCGTTACGATTGATGCGAGCCTCACGCGGACAGCTAGCTGCGCGCGTGAGTGCTGCGGAAATGTACCGTGTATGTTGTATGCGGAGGGCGAATCAAGAAAATGCTGCTTTCTTAAGGAATCACTGATAAAATGAGGTCAGCCAGATTGGCGTAGATTTTTTGTCCGATTGAGGCAGCAAACCGGACGCATAGCGAGGGCTATGTGGAGGATTTGCTAACGAAAAGCGGGCGAAAAAGATGCGTCAAGATGGTTGTGCCGAATTTATCAGTGATTCCTTTATGCTCCGTTCGCTTCTATTATGGACGAAAATGATGTTTTTTTCAAGAGAAAGGGGAGGGAAATGCGATAGGTTGTCCAATGCAGAGGATTTCGCTGGCGTACTGGTGCGTCCAGCCTGTAAGAAAAGGCAAAGCGTCAGAAATGACGCGGGGTTAGAGGGGGGTTCCCATACGCATTCCTGCCTTTTGAGGTGTAAAATACTCCATTTTGAAGTTATTGATTTTAATTTATAATTATTTATCGATATTTTATGGAATTTATCCATATTGTTTTACTGATTCGCTTTTGTGTTTTTACAGGGGGGAAAATCTCTCTGATGGGATTCTTCAGTAAGTGTATGGGCATAAGAAAAGGGACACTGTACGAAGCCGGAGCTTCGTGCAGTGTCCCACGTTTCTCTGTGTATCTCAGCGGCTGCGATAGCGGTCGGCGATGGCACGCGGGCTGTCGCCGGCATCGAGTGCCGAGGTCGGCGGCGTGACGTCCATCGGCGCGGCGTTTTGCGGTGCGCTGCCCTGCGGACGGATGTCCGTGATGGGCGGCTGCTCTGCACGCTGGTAGACGTTCTCCTCCTCCTTGCGGGAGCGGAAGCGGTTCCAGAGCCAGCGCAGCACCATGAAGGCGGCGACGGCGATGGCGACGTTCACAAGGACGCCGAGAATGTCGGCGAGGAGGCCGCTGCCCATGCCGCCGAGGAGGCTCGCGAGGAGCCCGCCGAGCATCATGCCGCCCGCGAGGAGGCCGATGTTGCGCAGGGTATTCCCCCAGCCTGTGCTGCTCTTAGCGGGGGTCGCGGCGTTTGCTGCATTCGCCTTGCTGTTTGCCGCGGGGGCATTCTTTTCCAGCTGGTTCGCGTTCTTCGAGGGGGCGTAGCTGTTGCCGTTCCCCGAGACGGATTTGCCGCTGCTGCTCTGTCCCTCGGATGCCTTCGGTGCGGCCTTGGGCGTCGCCTTCGGTGAGATGCGCGCGCCGCCCTTGGCGGCCTCTGCCTGTGCACCGAGCGTACTCTGCACGGCGTTCGGGACGATGATGGGTGCGGTAAAGGCCAGCGAGCCGACCATTGCCGCAGCGATGAGTTTCTTTAGTTTCATTCCATATTCTCCTTCATATATCATTCGATACGGGGATAGCTCCGGTATTCGTAACCGGATTGAAGAACGCAGATTTATACCTTGACGACCGCTTGCGTAACGAGGTGTTCTGCGAGGAGCACACGAAGATGCCTTACTCCTGATAGGACTTGATGTCCTCGGGGAAGGCGTAGATCTCGCCGACGGTGTCGAGCTCGCCTGAGAGGTAGCGGTCGATGTCGTCCACGTCGATGTAGAGCTTGCAATTGATGTCGAGGTAGCCCTGCTCGCGCCCGTCGGAGAGGTCGCGGATCGCCATGAGCTTTTCGCGGAGCTTCAGGAGGTCGCTGCGCGTCGCGTGTACGTCGAGACGCAGCTGGGGGACACCGTATTCTTTGAGGACTTCGTCCGTGGTCATACGCTGTGACATAGTGTTTTCCTTTCTATGGAAGCATTGATTTGTTCAGTCGCGCCATCTTGGCACATTTTTCCCGTATCTCGTCGGCAATTCCTCTACGTAGGTTTGCCTCCTTGTCCGTACGAGAACATCTGCGCCAATCTGGCATACCTTAGGAAGCACTGATAAATTCGGTACAACCATCTTGACGCATCTTTTTTGCCCGCACTTCGGCGGAAAATCCTCCACAGAGCACCACTCTGCGTCCGGTTTTCCACCTCGTTCGGACGAAAAAATCTACGCCAATCTGGCAGACCTCATTTTATCAGTGATTCCCTTATTTTATCAGCGATTCCCTACACATTTCTATACTGGACTTCCCGCATGGGTGAGAATTCGATGCGGAGGGTCATGCCCATCCCCGATGCCAGCCGTTGAAGGGTTCGCAGCGATGGGTTTGCATTCCCTTTTTCGAGTTTGCAGATGTCACTCTGGGCGATTCCAGTGCGGATGGCGAGTTCTTTTTGTGTCATCCCCGCGTGCTTTCGCGCGTCGATCATCGTCTGGATGATGGCGTGTTCCGGCTGCTGTGCGTCGTATTCTCGGCGCAATTCGGGATCGCTCAGCTGCTGCTCGAGAAAATTGTCAAAGTTTGTGCTCATCTGCCTTCTCCTTTCTGTGCAGGTAGTCGGCGCGGTACTTCTTGGCACGGTCGATTTCTCCCGGCGGGGTCTTTTGCGTCTTTTTGATAAATCCGTTGGTCAGTATGATGGTCTGCCCACGGTAAAAGAAGTAGAGGACTCTGGTGATGTTGGAGGAAAATACCGTACGCAGCTCAAAGATTCCGTCACCGATTGGCTTGGAATACGGTTCTCTGAGTGCCGTTCCGTTGTCTCGCAGGAGAACGATGCGGTGCAATAGTTTCGCCCGCATCTTCTTGTCGAGTGAGAGCAGAAACTCCCGCGCTGGCTGGCGTCCATCTTCCATTTCGTAAAATTCTACGGTAAAGTCCATGAGCTTATCCTCATTATATGGGATATATCCCATAACGTCAATATGGCGTGGAGGAGGTTGATATGTAATGTATCAGGGATGACTGAATTTTAGCTGGTTTGCGCAGGCTGCCGCGTGGATGTTTCTTTCTCCCTCTGTTTGCGCAGGGCATGGAGGGCGGTTTCGAGGGCGCGCTTTTCGTAGCGGCAGGTTTCGTAGTCGAGGTCACCCGATGCGCGGAGCATCCGTGCATCGAGGGTGCGGATCTCCGCCTCGATGCGCCGTATGGCGTCCGATGGCTCCTGTGCCATGCACATCCCTCCTTTGATAAGTATTCTAACAGTTTTGGCAGAAACTGTCTACATTCCTATTATCGTTATGATATAATATGACTGTTAAGAATGTTGCCCAGAATCGTGGATTCCCTTAAGGAGTTCCTTATGAAGAAGGACTTTTATGAAAATGTACGCGAGCATGCTCTCGCCCACGCACATACGCAGGATACGTGGCGGACGCGGTTCATTCTCGCGCGTACGGCGGTGTTCCCGCTGATGCTTGTCGCCCTGATCCACGGCTATGACCGCGGCTCGGTGGAGGAGCTGATGCTCGGCGGGTTTTTCCTCCTGCTCTTTGCGGTGCTCGTGCTGCGGCATCGGCGGCTTGAGCGGCGCCGCATCTTTACGCAGGCGTATCTCGGCGTGGTGGGGGAGTATCTCGCGCGCTTTGATGGGAGCTGGAAGAAGTCGCCTGTGGACGGTGCCGCCTATCTGCGCGAGAAGTGTCCGCCCGATCGGGATCTGCATATTTTCGGCGCGGCGTCGCTCTATCAGTATCTCTGCGCGGCGCATACGCGCATGGGACGCGACCGTCTCGCCGCTGCGCTCTCGGCGACGCCGCAGGATCTCACGCGGACGCGGCGGCGGCAGGCGGCGGTGACGGAGCTGCTCGCCCATCCGCTCCTCGCCTTGGAGCTGGAGGCGCGCGGGGCGCTCCTGCCCGATGCGCATGATACGCGTGCACTTGCCAAGGAGCTCGCGCAGCCGCTCAAGGGGTCGCTGAAGCTCATTTCCTGCATCGGCATCGTTCTTGCCAATGCCTGTGTCTGGTCACTGTTTTGGGCGATTTTCTTTGGCGGCAGCTGGGCGATTCCGATTGCGCTCTTTACGTTCAATCTCACGATGGCGATGGCGTTTTTCTCGCGGACGCAGCGCGAGCTGGCACCGCTCGGCCGCATGGCGCGTGCACTGCGGCTCTATGGGCGGATCTTTCGTGCGCTCGAGCGCGCCCCGCTGCGCAGCGCTGCGTTTCACGCGATTCTGTCGCCGCTCTTTGCGCCCGTGCGCGCGACCGTCGGGCTGAGCCGTCTGACGATTCTCGCCGACTGTGCGGCGATGCGGCGCAATTTCTTTTTCTTTCTGCTGGCGAATGGGATTCTGCTCTGGGATTTTCACTGCATGGCGTATTTTTCCCACTGGCGCAAGGGGTACGGTGCGGCGGCGGCCGACTGGCTGAAGGTGTGGGCGGAGACGGAGGTGCTGCTCTCGCTCGCGCGCGTCGGGCATACGCGTGAGGTGCATGTGTTCCCGCGCTTTGCGGAGGAGGGCGCGCCGCAGCTCGTGGCGGAGGACGCGACGCTGTTGCTCCTGACGGAGGAGACGGCGACGCCGAACGACGCGCAGCTCACGGCAGGGACGCTCGTCATCACGGGGTCGAATATGTCCGGCAAGACGACCTATATGCGCTGCCTCGGCGCGAATGCCGTCCTCGCGTATGCAGGTGCGCCGGTATGTGCGCGCTCTTTTACGCTCACGCCGATGGCGGTCTATACGTCGATTCAGATCAGCGACGATCTCGCAGGCGGGATTTCGACGTTCTATGCGGAGCTCCTGCGCATCAAGAAGATGATGGTCTACAGCAAGCGCGGCAAGCCGATGCTGATCTTGATTGATGAGATTTTCCGCGGGACGAACTCCGCCGACCGCATTGTCGGTGCGCGCGAGGCGATCCGTCGTCTGACGCTGCCGCATGCGATTACGGTGGTGACGACGCACGACTTTGAGCTCTGCGATCTCGGACGCGAGGGCATCCCCGTGACGAATGCGCATTTTGAGGAGCACTACGAGGGGGATAAGATCCTCTTTGACTTCAAGATGCGACCAGGGCGCTGCCACACGACGAACGCGCAGTATCTCCTGCGCATGGCGGGCATTATGGGGGAGTGAGGCGGGGATTTCCCTCGGCTTTGCGGACACGGTGACAGCACGGCGGAAATCTGTTATAATGGGGAATACTTTCCTGCGATAAGAGAATGAAGGAATCGCTGATAAAACAGACCCTCGGATTGGCGCTGCATTTATCCGTGCTTCCTGAATGGCAGTGCGGGGGATCCCTCCGCTGAAAGGATACAGAATGAACGAGCATGCTGCACGCCCCACTGCCACGGCAGGGGTCATGACTGCCGCCGCCGTGGTCTATGCGCTCGCGGCGATCTATCTGCCCATGTTGACCATGATGATGGGAATGCTCTGGCCCGTGTTTATCGCGCTCGTGACGGTGCGCGCGGGGGGCGGTTCGGCGCGCTCGCGGCCGTGGCGGCACTCCTCCTCACGATGCTCTTTGCCACCCCCGTGGCGGGGGCGACGTTTGTCCTCTCCTTTGCGCCGACGGGGCTTGCCCTCGGGCTGCTCCTGCGCCGTCAGGGCGGCACCCTGCGTGCACTCGTGGGCGGCACGCTCGCCTCGCTCCTCGGAAAGGCGGCGGCAGGCCTGCTCATCCTCCTGCTCTTCGGCATCAATCCGTTTGCGATGGATCCTGCCGTCATGCAGCAGGCGATGGATGAGACGCTCGGGATCTACCGCTCGCTCGGCATGACCGAGGTACAGATCGAGGAGACGCGCGCGGCGGCGAGCGAGGTGCTGGAGCTCTTTCTCCTGATGCTGCCTGCGCTCTTCGTGGGCAGTGCGCTGATCGAGGTGGGCGTCTGCTATGCTGTCATGCGCAAGGTGCTGCGCCGCATGGGTGTCGCCGTTACGGCGCTTCCGCCGTTTGCCGCGTGGCATCTGCCCGTCGTTTTCCCCTATCTCTTTGCCTTCTCTCTGATCGGTATCTACTGGGGCTCGACGCGCGAGATCGTGCTGCTCTATCAGGTGGCGCTCAACGGCTATGTGATTGCGTTTCTCACAGGGCTCGTGCAGGGCCTTGCACTCCTGCATTTCTTGCTCCTGCGCTTCCGTGTCTCGCCCTTTGTGCGCGCGCTCATCTACGTGTTCATTTTCGTCAACGGCGTGATGACACAGATCATCTCGTGGACGGGGCTTTTCGATATGGTCTATGACTATCGCCGACGCATTCGTGAACGGCAATAATACTAATGGTTTATATATACTGTATATGCGATGAAAATACATATTCGATATAGATAAAATAACGTAAAGAAGGTGATACTATGCCGCGGAACTTATCCGCGTGGGTCGATCTGACGATCCATCTGATCGTCATGCTTGCGCTTGCGCTCGTGACGTTCTGCTACAGCACGTTTGTCGGTGCGGCGGCCCTCCTCCTATGGGCGGTGCTGGCTGCGTTTGCGTGGGAACGATGTCGTGACAGGGAGCGGCGATTTGAACGCTACTGTATGGGCATCATCCGTAATGTGAACGACGTTATGAACTACGCCGTGGATCGTCTCCCGCAGGCGATCCTCCTCGTCAATCAGGAGGGGCATCTGGAGTGGTGCAATCACCAGCTCGGTGATGCGCTTGGCGAGATGCCCGAGCCCGGTACGGCGGTCGCGGATTTCTGGCCGCATTTTAACCTTGCGTCCATCTGGGGGACGGAGGGAGAGCACCGCTTCTCCCACGCGGGACACTCGTATCGCGTCTATCACCGCATGGTCGCGGAATCGTACCATAGTGAGCCGCTGATTGCGCTCTACGTCGAGGACGAGACGGAGTATGCGGCGCTCGAGAAGCGCTACTACGGGAGCCGTACCGCCCTCCTCTACATCCAGATCGACAACTATGATGAGATCATGCAGGGACAGAGCGAGACGGAAAAGTCCATGCTCCTCCTCGCCGTCCGCGAAAAGATCGATGGCTGGGTCGGCGGGCTCGGTGGCTTCCTGCGCAGCATCTCCGACGGTGAGTACGTGGCGCTACTGGACCGCAGGTCACTCGACCACGCCATCGCGGAGAAGTTCGACATCCTCGATCAGGTACGCAAGATCATCAACACGAAGGGCATGCCTGTGACGCTCTCCATCGGCCTTTCTCTCGCCGCCGAGCAGACCCTGCGCGAGCTCGGTGAGGAAGCGGAGGCAAAGCTCGACCTTGCCCTCGGGCGTGGCGGCGATCAGGTGGCGCTCGACATCAGCGGCAAGACGCAGTTCTTCGGCGGCAAGGCAAAGGCAGTCGAGAAGCACACGCGCGTCAAGGCACGCGTCGTGGCGCACGCACTGCGCGATATTATGGAGAACTCGGACGAGGTGTACGTCATGGGACACCACAACGAGGACTACGATGCGTTCGGTGCGGCGATGGGCGTCGCGTGCATGGCACGCTCTCTCGGGAAGAAGGTACACATCGTCCTCAGCGAGATGAATGAGGGCATTGACCGCATCGTGGATCTCGTGCGCAAGGATGAGGCCTACGAGGGACTCTTCCTCCGTCCCGGCGATATCACGGAGACGCCGTCACTGTCCTCCCTGCTCGTCGTGGTGGACGCGCATATCCCGCATATCCTCGCCGACCCTGCCCTGCTCGAACGCATTCCGAAGGTCGTCGTCATCGACCATCACCGCCGCAGCGAGCATTTCGTCAAGAACCCGCTGCTTGTCTACATCGAGACGGCGTCCAGCTCGGCGAGCGAGCTCGTGACGGAGCTGCTCATGTACTTCGGCGACAACGTCCGCCCGACGCGCCTCGATGCAACGGCGCTCTACTCGGGTGTCGTGGTGGATACGAAGAATTTCAACGTCGGTGCGGGCGTGCGCACCTTTGATGCGGCGGCATACCTGCGTCGCGCCGGCGCGGATCCCGTACTCGTCCGCACGCTCTTCCAGAGCGACTACGAGACGACGGTATCGCTCGCACGGGCGAAGGCAAACGCTGTCTACTACCCGGGCGGGCTGATCGTGGGGAGCCTCCCCGATCTCCTGCCAAACGGGCAGATCATCGCCGCACAGGCGGCGGACGGCATGCTCCGCGTCGATGGCGTGCGCATGAGCATCTATGTGTTCCCGCTCGCGAGCGACGTGGTGGGCATCAGTGCACGCTCGTCGGGAGAGATGAATGTGCAGGTCATCATGGAGGCGTTCGGCGGCGGCGGACACGCCAATGTCGCAGGCGCACAGGTCAAGGGCGTCCCGCTGGATGAGGTGCGCGCACAGGTGGTAGAAAAAGCAAAGGCATATATAGAGGAGAGTGACCAACGTGAAAGTCATACTGCAGGCTGATGTAAAGAATATTGGAAAAAAGGGCGAGATCGTGGAGGTGGCGGACGGCTACGGCCGTAATTTCCTCCTGCCGAGGAAGCTCGCGCTGCCCGCAAACACGTCGAACGTGAACGTGGCAAAGGCACAGGCGGGTGCAAAGGCGCGCAAGAACGCAATGGAGGTCGATGAGGCAAAGCTCATGGCCGCACAGCTCGAAAAGGTTACGGTGGAGATCCCCGTACGCATCGGCGAGAACGGACGGCTCTTTGGTGCGGTGACGGGCAAGGATGTCGCGGAGGCGCTGAAGAAGCAGAACATCGACGTGGATCGCCGCAAGATCTCGATCAATGGAGAGGTGACGGGCGAGGGAATCTATGAGGCCGTCGTCAAGGTGCATCCGAACATTGCCACCACGATCAAGATTCACGTGCGCAAAGAGTAATCGCTGCGTGCTCTGCGCAAACACCTCGCTTCGCAAGTGATCGCGTGCTCGTTCGCCTAAATACCGACACACTTCTGAAACGCGCTTCGCTTGAACGACAGAAGTGTGTCGGGGGCGAGTCGCACGCTTTACTCACTTGTTCCGCTAAGGTTTGCTTAGATGCACGCAAGCCTCCTATGGTGTAGATCCGAACATCGCCCGGGCAAAATCCGCAGGGGCGTACCGCACACTTTTCTCGATTGCTCCTCTAGGGTTTGTTTGGGGCACTCAGATCATCGGGGCATGAATACGCACGATGTATGCAAGGCGCCAGCTGTCGCCTCCCCTGCCGCAGCGGCGGAGGGGGCGCCTTGGACGGTACATGATTTTTTCTCGTATTGATATCCTGATAATAATGTAGGAAACACTGATAAAATGAGGTCTGCCAGATTGGCGTAGATTTTTTCGTCCGAACGAGGTGGAAAACCGGACGCAGAGTGGTGCTCTGTGGAGGATTTTCCGCCGAAGTGCGGGCAAAAAAGATGCGCTGGGAAGTACTGATAAAATAAAGTCCGTCGAATTGGTGCAGATTTTTTGTCCTGTCAAGGAGACAAACCGGACGCATAGCAGAGGCTATGTGGAGGATTTGTCGACACAGACAGGGCGAAAAAGATGTACTAAGACGGCGGTGCTGAGTTTATCAGTACTTCCCTAAGATGGTTGTACCGAATTTATCAGTGCTTCCGTAATACAGCGGGCTGATGAGCATGGCTCATCAGCCCTTCTCAAAAGGAGGACTATGTCTTTTTTTAAGGATTTATTCGGCGGCAAGGACGCGGGGAAGGAGCATCCGAAGCTCTCACGGGACGCGCAGATCGACGAGGAGATCGCGACGATCTTTCGCATGCTCGCCGATACGATGGGGACGGAGCGCCTAGTCATCCAAGCGGGCAAGATGAATGCAATGGCACTCATGCGCTCGGAGGATCGCCGTGAGCGCGTCCTCGCACTCATGCGCATTCTTGAGGAGGATCCGCTGCTCTCTCCCCCGCCCGCGGAGACAGAGCTGCCCGAGATCCTTTCGCGCATGACGGAGCAGGTCGCGGGCATCCTCGCACGGCGCGATCTGGAGGATCGCATCGAGCGCAAGGTGAATGAAAAGCTCGAAAAGGATCACGAGGAGTATGTGGACGACATCCGCCGTCAGGTAATCTCGGAGGAGAGCCCCGGCGCAGAGTCTCCGCATGACAAGAAAAAGCGTGAGGCGCTTGAGGCGCTGGAAAAGGTGCATCTCACACAGTCGGTGATGGAGCTCCTGCGCCCAAAGACGTTCGATGAGATCGTCGGGCAGGAGCGTGCCGTGCGCTCCCTTATGGCAAAGCTCTCCTCACCCTACCCCCAGCATCTCCTGCTCTACGGACCGCCCGGCGTCGGCAAGACGACAGCGGCACGCCTTGTTCTCGAGGCGGCGAAGAAACGTGCGGTATCGCCTTTTGCAGAGACTGCGCCCTTTGTTGAGACAGACGGCACAACGCTGCGTTGGGACCCGCGCGACATGACGAATCCTCTGCTCGGCTCGGTGCATGACCCCATCTACCAGGGCGCGCAGAAGAACCTTGCCGACAGTGGCGTTCCCGAGCCAAAACCAGGGCTGGTGACCGATGCACACGGTGGTATCCTCTTTATCGACGAGATCGGTGAGATGGATGAGATGCTCCAGAACAAGCTGCTCAAGGTACTCGAGGACAAACGCGCCTACTTTGAATCGGCGTACTACGACCCCGATGACAAGCGTGTCCCTCCGTACATCCGCAAACTTTTTGAGGAGGGCGCGCCGGCAGACTTCGTACTTATTGGGGCAACGACACGCGAGCCGGATCACATCAACCCTGCCTTGCGCTCGCGCTGCGCGGAGATCTACTTTGAGCCGCTGACACCGGCGCATATTCGCACGATTGTGGAGAATGCGGCAGAACGCCTCCACGTCGCGCTCGCCCCCCGCACAGCGGAGCTCATCAGCACATACACGATTGAGGGGCGCAAGGCGATTAACATCCTCGCCGATGCCTATAGCCTCGCACTGAACCGCATGGATGATGTAGAGGTGGAGCGCATTGTTTCACGTGAAACAATCGAGCCAACATCCTCTGTGGAACAACATGAGACGCAGGGAGGTGCGAATGCAGATGTTTCACGTGAAACATCCATCGCGGAAGAAAAAGAACTCCTCGGCATGGAGCCTTCCTCCACACAAGACGATGGGAAGAAAGTGGAAAATGTTTCACGTGAAACAGATCCTCCGTGTATCCCTGTGACAAAGGAAGACATCTATGAGGTCGTTCAGGTGAGCCGCCTCTATCCCTTTGGGAAAAAGAAGGCCTCGAATACACCTGCCGTGGGTAGGGTGTTCGGCCTCGGCGTGGCGGGCTTCCTCGGCTCGATCATCGAGATTGAGGCTGTCGCTTTCCCTGCGGTAGAAAAGGGGAAAGGGACTGTGCGCTTCAACGAGACAGCAGGCAGCATGGCAAAGGACTCTGTGTTCAATGCGGCGTCAGTCATGCGTCGCCTGACGGGACGTGACCTACATGACTATGACCTCCACGTCAACATCATTGGCGGCGGCAATATCGACGGTCCGAGTGCGGGCACGGCCATCCTGATGGCGATTGTCAGTGCTGTGACCGGTGCGGCAGTCCGGCAGAATGTGGCAGTCACGGGGGAAATCTCTCTGCAGGGGGAGATCCGCCCGGTGGGCGGCGTCTTTGAAAAGGCATACGGCGCACGACAGGCGGGGATCTCAACTCTCATCATCCCATGGGAGAACAAGAAGGACATCCCCGAGGATCATCTGAGGCTAAAGATCTACCGCCTCAAGAGTGCTGAGGAGGCCTTTGGCGTGCTGTTCGCCGATGAGAAGTGGAAAGAGAATGCAGAGCATGACGGAGGGTCGCGTTGAATCCCTCCCTCATGTGGATGATGATACGAAAAGGAGTATAATATGCCGGAAGGACGTGTGCCGCCGCAGAGCATCGAGGCGGAACTTTCGGTGCTCGGCTCGATGATGCTGAAACCTGCGGCGGTGTCGCAGGCTGTGGAGCTGCTCCATGCAGAGGACTTCTATCGTCAGACACATCGTGCCGTCTTTGAGGCGATGGAGCTGCTTCTGCGCAACGGTGAGCCTGTAGATATCGTGACCGTGACCGAGTCGCTGAAAAAGTCGGGACTGCTCGAACAGGTGGGAGGAATCTCGTTCCTCGCCAATCTGACGAACACCGTGCCGAGCACGGCGAACCTCGCACACTATGCAAAGATCGTCAAGGAGAAGGCTGTCCTGCGCGCACTGATTGACGCGAGCACGGAGATTGCGGGGGCAGCGTATGAGGCGAGCGAGGATATCGCCGAGCAGCTCGACGATGCAGAGCGCAAGATCCTTGCGATCGCAGGAGGACAGACGACGGGGGCGTTTATCTCTGCGAAGGAGGTCGTCTTTGACGCCGTGGATCGCGTAAGTGAACTCGCCAAGGCAAAAGGGGGTATCACGGGGCTCTCGACGGGGCTCGCAACACTCGACAGTGTGACGCGCGGTCTCCAGCCCTCAGATCTCATCATCGTTGCGGCACGCCCTGCTATGGGTAAGACGGCGTTCGTCCTGAATGTCGCCACGCACGTCGCCCTGCAGGGTGGGACCGTCGCTTTCTTCTCTCTGGAGATGCCGCGCGAGCAGCTGATGCATCGTATCTTCTGCGCTGAGGGGCAGATCGACGCGACGCGCCTTGCCCGCGGCGAGCTCGATGATGAGGAGTGGGAGCGGCTCGTCAAGGTCGCTGACCGCATCATGAAGACAAAACTCTACTTCGATGATACGAGCAGTACGACAGTGCTCGATATCCGCACGCGTGCCCGCCGCCTCAAGGCGGAACATGGACTCGATCTCATCGCCATCGACTACCTTCAGCTCATCCAGGCGCCGGGGCGCGCGGAGAACCGCACCCTCGCTGTGGCAGAGATGACGCGCTCACTGAAGGTGCTTGCCCGTGAGTTGAACGTCCCCATCATCGTTCTCTCGCAGCTCTCCCGCGCGACCGAGGGGCGCTCGGACAAACGCCCCATGCTCTCCGATCTGCGCGAGTCTGGCTCGATCGAGCAGGATGCGGACATTGTCATGTTCCTGTATCGCGAGGATTATTACAATCAGGATACAGAGAATGCAAACATCACGGAACTGAGCATTGCCAAGCACCGCAATGGAGCGACGGATACCGTGCGCATGTATTTTCAGAAGGAATACACGCGCTTCCGCGATCTCGCGCATGAGTAGATTGTTTCACGTGAAACATTTTTCTCATTCCCCTCAAAAAAAGAGGGGATTTTTTTTGCCGTTTGTGCTATGATAAAAGGGTAGAAAAAGCTAAGACCGCGCACTGAGCGTATGGAAATGATGGGCAGGGGGAGGATGCGTTGTGTTAAAGAGTATTGCAGTCATGACGAGCGGGGGAGACAGCCCCGGAATGAACGCGGCGGCGCGTGCCGTGGCGCGCACAGCCCTCTATGAAGGCGTCCGTGTGTGGGGCATCAACGATGGCTATCAGGGACTCCTCGATGAGGATATGTGGGAGCTTGAGTCCAAGGATGTGGGCGACATCATCCAGCGCGGCGGCACCTTCCTCGGGACGGCGCGCTGCAAGGAGTGGACGACGCCCGAGGGACGCCGCCGCGGACATGAGAACCTCATCGAGCGCGGCATCGAGGGGCTCTGCGTGATCGGCGGCGACGGTTCGCTGCGCGGCGCACAGCTGCTCGCCGAGGAGTTCGGCTTCCCCATCGTCGGCCTGCCGGGCACGATTGACAACGATGTCTGGGGCATGGACTATACGATCGGCTGCGACACGGCGGCGAATACGATCATCGACGCGATCAACAAGCTGCGCGACACAGCATCGGCGCATCGGCGCATCATCGTGCTCGAGGTCATGGGGCGTGGCTCCGGCTGGCTCGCTCTCGTCTCGGGCATCTCGGGCGGTGCGGAGTACATCCTCGTCCCCGAGGAGAAATTTGACCTCGCGGAGATCGTCAACGACCTCACCAACGCATACGAGCACGGCAAACGCTACATCCTCATCGTCGTCGCCGAGGGCGCGGCCAAGGGGCAGGACGTCTGCGACTACATCGCAAAGCATACGGACATCGAGACGCGCGTCTCGGTGCTCGGCCATATCCAGCGCGGCGGCTCACCGACGGTCATCGACCGCGTACGCGCCAGCCAGCTCGGCGAACAGGCGGCACTCGCACTCATCTCGGGGCTCTCGGGCATTGTGTTCGGCTACCACAAGGGACACGTCGTCTCCGTCAACCTCTACGACGCCGTCAACAACAAGAAAACACTCGATCCCGAGTACCTGCACCTCGCAAAGGTACTTTTCTAGAACATCCACCGCAGCACCCGTAGAAAGGATGATCCCGTGGCAAAGATCATTGCGGTTGCCAGTCAAAAGGGCGGCGTCGGCAAAACGACGACGGCGGTCAATCTCGCCGCCGCCGTCGCGCGTGCGAAACGGCGCGTTCTGCTCATCGACATCGACCCGCAGGGAAATGCGACCAGTGCCTTTGGCATCGACAAGAGCACACTCCCCGCGACGACCTATCGCGTCCTGATCGACGGAAAGCACATGCGCGAGGTCATCATCGAGTCGGACTACCTCGTCGACGTCGTTCCCGCCAATGTGGAGCTTGCGGGCGCCGAGGTGGAACTGGCGTCGCTGGAACATCGTGAGACACGCCTGCGCAAGGCGATCGCCGAGGTGCTGACCGACTACGACTACATCTTTATCGACTGCCCGCCCTCCCTCGGCTTTCTGACATTGAATGCACTGACGGCGGCACACGCCGTCCTCATCCCCATCCAGTGTGAGTTCTTTGCCCTCGAGGGCGTGGCGCAGCTGATGAAAACCATCAGCCTTGTTAAGGAGCGCGCCAATCCGAAACTGCGTGTCCAGGGCGTCGTGATGACGATGTACGACTCACGGACGCGCATCGCGGGGCAGGTCGTCGACGAGGTGCGCGACGTCTTTGGCGACGCGCTCTATCAGACGATGATTCCGCGCAACGTCCGACTCTCGGAGGCACCCTCCTTCGGGCAGCCGATCACCTCGTACGACATTACATCGCGCGGGGCGGAGATGTATATTGCACTCGCAAGGGAGGTCATACGGCGTGAAGAAGGCTAAAACAGGCGGCCTCGGGCGTGGGCTCGGCGCACTCGGACTCGGAAAAGACGCGCTCACCCTGCCGACCGACCCGCCGCCGGAGGAAAAGACAGAAACCGCTGCAGCCTCCGCGGGCGTCCCGGCGGAGCTCTCCATTGACGTGATCCAGCCCAACCGCTTTCAGCCGCGCCGCGAGTTCGACGAGGCGGCACTCGAGGAGCTGCGCGAGTCCATTGCACAGCACGGCATCCTCCAGCCCGTCACCGTCCGCGACATTGGCGCGGGCAAGTACGAGCTCATCGCGGGCGAGCGGCGTCTGCGCGCCGCCAAGATGGCAGGGCTCACGACCGTTCCTGCATTTTTCCGCACGGCGAACGACGCGGAGATGGCAGAGATGGCACTCATCGAGAACCTCCAGCGTGAGGATCTCAACCCAATCGAGGAGGCACACGCCTATCAGCGGCTCCTCACCGAGTTCAAACTCTCACAGGAACAGCTCGCGCGCCGCGTCGCACGCAGCCGCTCGGCAATCGCGAATAGCGTCCGCCTCCTGCGCCTCGCGAAAGAGGTGCAGGCATTCATCGCGAACGGCGTTCTCACCATGGGGCAGGCACGTCCGCTCCTCGCGCTCGAGACCGCCGCGCTGCAGCGTGAGGCGGCAGAGTACATCCAGGAGCACGAGCTCTCGGCACGCGGCGTCGAGGCGCTCGTCAAACGCCTGGCGAAGGATCCGAACGCACTGAAAAAATCAGCGCCGCCAAAGCCAGAGAAAAAGCCAGACCTCTTCGTCCGTGAGGCAGAGGAGCGCCTGACGCGCAGCCTCGGCACGAAGGTACGCATCCAGACGGGACGCGAGGAGGGGAAGGGGCGGCTCGAAATCAGCTACTTCTCCGCCGAGGATCTGGAGCGACTGCTGTCGCTCCTGACCGTATCGGCAGACGGCGTGGCAAAAGAGGACAAGCGTGCGGCACTGCGCGCATTCTCCACGCAGAAATTCACCGTATAGGATGTGCGGCGTGCCGTCTGCCGCCCTCTGGGGCACATCCGCCTCCGCCCCATGGGGGACGGAGGAAAGAAGGGAAGAGAGAACTTGTTTTTTAGTAATCTAGTGAAGTCGATCGAAGCATATGATGCAGCCCTCCTGCTCACCGCGCTGCTCCTGATCTTCGTCCTGCTCATCCTCGTCATCTACGTCATGGTACGGCTCTCGACGATGAGCAGCCGCTACCGCGCGATGATGCGCGGCTCGAGCAAGGACGATCTCGAGGGGATGCTGATCCAGCACGTGCGCACGGTGGAGGAGGTCGCGGCAACGAACGCACGCATCCTCGAGGAGAACGAACTAATCCGACAGTTCATCCGCCAGTCGCTCGTGCGCGTCGCCTCCGTGCGGTTCCGCGCCTTTGAGGACATGGGGGGCGACCTCAGCTATGCCGTCGCCCTGCTCGATGCGAACAACGACGGCGTGATCTTCTCCAGCATCTTTGCCCGCGAGGACTCGCGCAGCTACATCAAACCGATCAAAAACGGATCGTCGGACTACCCGCTGAGCGACGAGGAAAAGGACGTACTGAAGGAAGCCATGGCAAAACCGCTGCCCATCCAGTACTGAGAAGATATCAACGGACAAAAACCTGCTGTGTCACAGCAGGTTTTCATATTCTTTGGATAGGATAGGGAAATAGGGAAATAGGGATCGGACAGGAACATCTCGATGGGAAGAGGGGGACGCGTTGAGCGAAGAACAATCACGCTATAAACTGCAGCTGGTGGATCGGGAAACGGACACGACGCACACCGTGCGCCTCTCGCTGCGCGCCCTGCGCCTGCTCGCCATGGGCGTGGGCGCGGGGGCGGCACTCGTCGCTGTCGGCTCGATTTTCTCCATCTACACCCTCACGCATGCCTACCTCCACGAGGAGGAGACGGCACAGCTGCGCGAGGCGAACCGCATCCAGCAGGAGCAGATCCGCCAGATCGCGAAAAAGGCCTCCGCGCTTGGGCAGGAGGTCGATGCCATCCAGCGTACGGAGGACGGGCTGCGCGCACTCGTCGGCGCACCGCCCGCGGAGACGGACAGCGCGGTACAGGAAGGAGATGCCGCACCGGCACCGACAGGCGGCGCACCGCACACACTCACCACCGATGAGGTCGGCGAGGCACTTACGATGCTTGAGGAACGCACCGCAGTGCGCCGCACCTCCATCGGACAGCTCGCCGCCATGATGCAGAAGGATGTGCCGGGGGCATCCTCCTTCCTGGGTGACGATACACCCGTCACCACCCCGACAGGCTGGCCGACGGACGGCTTCATCAGCTCAGGGTATGGACTGCGCTGGAACGGCGCGGAGTTCCATCAGGGCATCGACATCGCCGCCGAGATGGGAACACCCATCGTCGCGACGGCGGACGGCGTCGTGACCATCGCGGGCTGGAACGCGGGCGGCTACGGCAACATGGTCGACATCGATCACGGGAGCGGCGTTTCGACACGCTACGGACACGCCTCGGCGGTCGTGGTGACGGTGGGACAGCGCGTGCGGCGCGGACAGATCATCGCCTATGTCGGCTCGACGGGGCACTCCACAGGACCGCATCTGCACTACGAGGTGCGCCTCAGCGGACAGCCCGTTAACCCGACCTCGTATTTGTAAGCAAAGGAGACACTATGAAATCCATCACCTGCCTGCTCGCCGCAGGAATCCTCCTCCTCCCCGTCAGCGGGACGGCCGCCGAGAAGGAGACGGAGATCCATGTCGTCATGGCGGCAGAGGAGTCTCATGGAGACGCTGCCGCGTCAGAACAGCGCACCACATCTGCCGCAAAAGATGCGCAGGAGACAGTGGATACGGAAAAGACGACAGACAGGGCGCAGACCACGGCGGAGCCCGCGGCAAAGGACCGTGCGGCATCGGAACAGCGCACGCAGGAAGATGCCTTCGATGCGGAGATGGATGAGCTCGGCACAGAGAACGCTCCAGCAGAGCAGACACCGCAGACCAATGCCACCTCGGCGAGAGATGCGGAGGCAAAGACGAAGACGAAGACGAAGACGGCAGAAGAAACGGCTGATGGGGAAGGGACGGCCGAAGCCGTTCTTGTCAAAGAACCTGTGAAGGAAAAGGCGCCAGCCGCCGCAGCGACGGACGGTGCAGGGCATTCCGCCGTGTCTGCAGAGCCTGCAAAGAAGGCAGATGCAGCGGATAAAAAAGCTGAGAAAAAGCATGCCGCTGCCGCTGCTGATGCGGCAAAGCGCGAGGCATACGGCAAAGAGACGGCGATCGAGCCCATCACGCTGAAGGACGGCGACTGGGTCTTCATCGAGGGCGACGAGCGGCGCGGCTGGTTCTTTGACCGCAGCCGCATGAAGCGCAACGCCGACGGCTCCGTCTCCTACTGGCAGCTCATCCTCTACAACAACCTCGGTCGGGCACAGTTCGCCGAGGCGATGAAGAATGCGGACTACGAGCACCTCGGCTACACCATGCAGCGGCGCGTGCTCAGCCCGAAAAAGGACGCCATCAGCACCTACGAGATCCTCGCCTACGACGGGAATAGCGCACTCATCACGGAGAGCAGCCGCGAGGGGCACCGTGCCGTGATCCGCGCAAACACCATGACGGAGAAAGAGCGCGACGCCGTACGGCAGGAACTGCGCCGAAAGAAATAACAGCGAGGGACGCATCTCCCCATGTGCATCATCACCGATGCCGGGAGGGATGCGCCCCTTTTTTGATCGAATTAAGGAATCGCTGATAAAACAGTCTCTCGGTACTTCCCTAAGATGGCTGTGCCGAATTTATCAGTGCTTCCTTAACTGCAGATACAGCATCCATACACCGCGAATGGATCACTCTATAACTATAATAAACAAGTATAACTCAAACATGTGATGAGAATAATTTTCGCATATTGACAGGCTGTTTTCACTCTGTTAAACTGTTATTAATTACATAGGTATAGAGGTACATTGTACCTCTCGGTTTCCGAGCAAAAGCATCTAAGGGCGATGCCTATGATGCTGCGCCTGCGCCGCAGGGAGTGATCCCTGCAGTGCACAGGGTTTCGGCAGAAATGCCGGAGCCTCCCTTCCGAACGCGGTTTCCTGCAGAAAACCCGCTCCCTTGAAAAGGAAACGACAACATTGCCGCGCAAGGGCGAGGAGAGGATATTTTGATGCAAAATATCCCTTGGATTCGTCTGCTACGAGGGACTGTTTGTCGTGCCCTCGGGTGCGTCGGACGGTTCCTCCTTTATTATTTTGTACGGAGGGGCCCTGGCTTTCGCGGGATTGGCTTTATATATCTGATGTGTGGGAAGTATTGACGCAAGTTTCTGTTGTCAATCGCCCTGTCGTTCTGCTCGCAAAGGTGTCTGTGTGCCGATCGCGGCGGGATGGATGCGGGTGTTTGGCATGACGGCAGTCTTCCATGGAGACAGGAGGCATAATGTGAACAAAAGGGAGAGCTTGTGGGAGGCATATCTCGCAAAAGGTTTCAGCCGGCGGAATTTTCTCAAGGGCTGCGTGACCCTCACGTCGCTCATGGGGCTGAGCACGGATAACCTTTCAAAGGTCGTCGAGGCCGCCGAGGCGAAGCCGCTGCCGGTTGTGATCTGGCTGCACGGGCATGAGTGCACGGGCTGCGATGAGTCGTTCATCCGCTCGGGCGCACCGCTCGCATCGGATCTCGTGCTGAACGAGATTGCGCTCGAATACAGCCATCTCCTCTGCGCCGGCGAGGGTGAGGCGTTCGAGGCACATCTCGAGGAAACGATCAAGAAGTATCATGGCGAGTACATCCTTGCCGTCGAGGGCGCGGTTCCCATCGGGGAGCACGCCTGCACCTGCATGTCGGGCGGTCACTCCTTCGAGCATACGCTGAAGCACGTCACGGAGGGAGCAAAGGCGGTCATCGCCTACGGCACGTGCGCGACGGCGGGCGGCATCCAGGCCGCTGCGCCGAACCCGACGGAGTCCAGGGGGATCCGCTCCCTCATCGGCGCGAAGCCCTATATTGCTGTGCCCGGCTGTCCGCCGATTCCCGAGGTCATGACGGGCGTCATCATGCACGTCGCGCTCTTCGGCACACTGCCGCCGCTTGACGGCGAGGGACGTCCGCGTCAGTTCTACGGCAACCGCATTCACGACACCTGCTACCGCCGTCCGTTCTTCGATGCGGGCATGTTTGCCGAGCGCTTTGACGACGCGGGTGCAAAGGGGGGCTGGTGCCTCTACAAGCTCGGCTGCCGCGGCCCCGAGACGTACAACTCCTGCGGCAATCTGCGCTGGTATCAGGGGCTCTCGTACCCCATCCAGTCGGGCGCACCCTGCATTGGCTGCAGCAACGCGAACTTCTGGGATCAGGCGCCGTTCTCGAAGCGTCTGCCGGAGTACAACGGCATCGATGTCGACATGGTCGGCGCAGGCCTTGCCGTCGCAACGGCAGTCGGTGTTGCGGCGCACGCCGGAGCGAGCCTTGTACAGAAGAAATGCCATGAGAAGCAGCTCGAAAAAGAGGGAAAGCAGGTGCATGAATGAAACACGTCGTTGTAGACCCAATCACCCGTATTGAGGGACATCTGCGCGTTGAGCTGCAGGTGGACGAGGCATCGGGCAAGGTCACCGATGCCATCTCCTCCGGCACGGCATGGCGCGGCCTTGAGCTCGTCATGAACGACCGCGATCCGCGCGATGCATGGGCATACATTCAGCGCATCTGCGGCGTCTGCACATCTTCTCATGCGCTCGGCTGTCTGCGTGCCGTCGAGGACGCATTCGGCATCACGATCCCAAAGAACGCGCACTACATCCGCAACATCATTGCGGCGTGCCTCGGGCATCAGGATCACATCATCCATTTCTACCACCTCCACGCGCTTGACTGGGTCAGCCCGCTCGAGGCACTGAAGGCGGATCCGGCGGCGACGGCGGCACTCCAGAACACGGTGCTCCAGACCTATCGCCTCCCCTTCCGTGGACCGGCGGCATTTGACACGGACGCCTACCCGCACGACTTCCCGATCGCATCGCTGGACTACTACGCCGCGATCAAGGCAAAGGTGCAGAAGATCGTCGACAGCGGTCAGCTCGGCATCTTCTCCGCGCAGTGGTGGGATCATCCGGACTATCAGCTCCTCCCGCCCGAGGTGCATCTCATGGCGATCTCGCACTACCTCGAGATGCTAGACAAGCAGAAGGATCTCGTCGTTCCGCACGTCGTCTTCGGCGGAAAGAACCCGCATCCGCACTATGTGCTCGGCGGCATGCCCTGCTCCATCTCAATGGAGGACGGCAACGCGCCGATCAATGCGGCGCGTCTCGCGATCGTCGACCATTCGATCAATCAGGCACGCCATATGATGAACGACTACTATCTCCCCGACGTGCTCGCCATCGGACATCTCTACGTCCAGAAGGGCTACACCTCGGGCGGCGGCCTCGCGAAAAAGCGCGTGCTCGCCTTCGGTATGTTCTCCGAGGAGCCGTTCTCAGGTGCGACGAACGGCGACTTCTTCAAGAACCTCCTCGTGCGCTGCAACGGCGTCGTCGAGGACTTCGCTTCGGGCGTAATGAATGCGAAGGTCTATGACTTTACGGAGAAGGATCTGACGGATGCCGACGGCGTCGCAGAGAGCGTCGAGCACGGCTGGTACGAGTACAAGGGCGGCGACGATCAGGCGCTCCATCCGTGGGAGGGCGAGACGACCCCGCACTACACGGAGCCGAAGGAAGGCACGAAGACCGAGTGGAAGGCGCTCAACGAGCAGGGCAAGTACTCCTGGCTCAAGACGCCGAAATGGCGCGGCAAACTCTGCGAGGTCGGCCCCCTGGCACGCTACATCGTCCTCTACACGAAGGCAAAGCAGGGCCTCCTCGGTGACCTGACGTGGGCAGAGCAGATGATCGTCGATCAGATCGATGCCGTGACGAAGGTGCTGAACGTCCCGGTCGAGGCATGGCTGCCCTCCACGGTCGGACGCACGGCGGCGCGTGCGCTCGATGCACAGCTGCAGGCGGAGATCAGCAAGTATTTCTTCGACAAGCTCGTCGCAAACATCAAGAGCGGCGATACGCGCGTAGTGAACAACGACAAGTGGGATCCATCGACCTGGCCGAAGGAGGCAAAAGGCGTCGGCCTTTACGAGGCACCGCGCGGCGCGCTCAGCCACTGGGCGGTCATCAAGGACGGCAGGATCGCGAACTATCAGGCGGTCGTCCCGACGACGTGGAATGCCTGCCCACGCGACGATGCCGAGGGACACGGTGCCTACGAAATGTCGATGATGGATACGCCCGTCAAGGTCGCAGACAAGCCGCTTGAGATCGTCAAGGCGGTCCGCTCGTTCGACCCGTGCATGGCGTGTTCGACCCACCTCTTCAACGCGAAGGGGGAGAAGATCCGCGTTGTGACGACCGATCCATACGCGGGCGTCAGCGTCGATAAATAAGGGGGCGAACCGCATGAAACAAGAAGTACGCAAGGAGTACTATCTCTTTAGTCCCTTTCTGCGCATCTTCCACTGGCTGATGGTCATTGCGATCATCGTGCTCTTCATCACGGGCTTCCTCATCACGAAGCCGCCTGCGATGCTCTATGCGGAGCCGAATGCGTCGCCGCTCCTGATGAATGTGACGCGCAACGTCCACTTCATCGCGGCGTTTGCATTCTGCGCGGGCTTCATCGGCCGCGTCTACGGCTTTATCATCAATCGCGGCGACCGCCTTTTCCCGCATTTCTGGGAGAAGCAGTACTACACGGACACGATGGAAGTGGCGCAGCACTATATGCTGATCAAGGCGACGCACAAGCCGTTTCTGCGCAATCCGCTCGCACGCGGATCGTACGCAGGGCTCTACGTGCTCGTGGCAATCGAGGTGCTGACGGGCTTTGCCATGTACTACATGACGGAGCCGTCTGCGATCGGCGGGACGCTCTTCGGCTGGGTGAACCGCGTGCTCGGCGGCGAGATGATCTCGCACTATGTGCATCACTATGCGGCATGGGCGATCATTCTCTTTGCCATCGGCCATTTCTACATGGTCATCCGCGCTGAGTTCATGGAGGGCGAGGCAGAGGTCTCGAGCATGTTCGCAGGCTCGAAGCTCCTGCGCCATACCCCGGCAGATGCCGCCGACGTAGAGTAGGTTTGGGATAGGATAACGGCGACGGGGGCGCAGAAGACGTTCCTGCTCCCGTTTGCAGAAAAGGAGTTTTCTATGTGTAAAGAATGCGGCTGCGGGCTCGCAGAGAGCACGACGCATTTGCAGTTTTTTGTGAAGGGCTACACCGAGGAGAATGCCGCCGCGGTGGAGAAGGCGCTCTTGGGGCTGCCCGGCGTCCTCTACGTGCACATCCACACGCATGATGGGGAGACGACCGTGGACTATGACCCGGCAAAGACGAAGATGACGGAGCTCATCAGTAAATTTGCCGCACATGGGCTTTCGGCGGAGCTCTAAGATGCACGAAATGGCGATTGCCGAGGGCATTTTGGATATTGCCCTGGACTATGCACAGAAAAATGGCGCAGCGCGCATCGAGCGCATCGGCCTCCTGCTCGGCGAACTGTCGGGCGTGGAGACCGATGCGCTTTCGCTGTGTTTTTCCTCCCTTACGGCGGACACGATCGCGGCAGACGCCGTACTCACGTGGGAGCGCGTCCCCCTCACAGGGCGCTGTCACGACTGCGGCAGGGAGCAGCACATCCGACCGCAGGACTACCTCTGCCCCCATTGCGGCGGCGGAATGGAGATCATCGGCGGCCGCGAGATGCGCGTGGATTATATAGAGATGGAATAGAGCAATGAAAGTAGTTGTAAAAGCAGACATTCTGGGGCGCAACGATACGGCGGCGGCGGAGAACGCGGCGCTCTTTGCGCAGCATGGGATCTATGCGCTGAACCTGCTCGGCTCGCCGGGCGCGGGCAAGACGTCGCTGCTCGAGCAGACGCTGCAGGAACTCGCAGGTGATCTGCGCGTGGCGGTCGTGGAGGGGGATCTCTTTACGACGAAGGATGCGGCACGCATCGAGCGCTGCGGCGCGCCTGTCGTGCAGATCAATACGAGCGGCGGCTGTCATCTCGACGCGGCGATGGTCGCGGCGGCACTCGACCGCCTCGATCTCGACGCGTTCGATCTCCTCGTGATCGAGAACGTCGGAAATCTCGTCTGCCCTGCCGAGTTCGCGCTCGGCGAGGATGAGAAGGCGGTCGTTCTGAGCATCACGGAGGGGGACGACAAGCCGCTGAAGTACCCGCTGATCTTCAAGGAGTCGGCGGCGGCTGTCCTCAGCAAGGTGGATATTCTCCCGTATACGAATTTCGATATGGCGTCGGCGCGTGCGGACATCACAGCCCTGCATCCCGGGATCGCGCTCTTTCCTGTCTCCTGTCAGACGGGCGAGGGGCTCGCGGACTGGTACGCGTGGCTGCGTGCGCAGGTGGCGGCAAAGAAGGCGGGGAAGGAGGTGCGCTGATGGAGGAGTCGATTGTACCCGTTGCGCCTGTGACCGTACTCGGCATCGGCAATATCATTCTGCGCGACGAGGGGTTCGGCGTGCGCGCGATGGAGTATCTGGAGCAGCACTGGGCGTTCTCCGAGGACGAGGTGCGCCTGCTCGACGGCGGGACGCTCGGACCCGAGCTGCTGCACTTCGTCACGGGGACACAGCATCTGCTGATCCTCGACGCGGTCTCGGGCGACGGTGCGCCGGGGACGGCGTACCGCTTTGAGGATGATGCGATCATGGCGCATTTTCAGGAAAAGGTCTCATCGCACGAGATCGGCATACAGGATGTGCTCGCGTGGCTGACGGTGACGGATCGGGCGATTCCGAACGTGGTCGTGCTCGGGATGCAGCCCTACGATCTGTCGGCGGGGCTGACGCTGAGCCCTGCGATGGAGGCGGCCCTGCCCGCGTTCGCGCAGCGTGCGGCCGAGGAGCTGCGCGCGTGGGGCGTTCGGCTCGCGCCGCGTGCCGCAGCGCATGCCTAAGATGACGGACGCGGCACATACCGCAGTACATACGGAGGGGGGCGCCGCCGAGCGGCGCGCCTTTCGTGTCTCGGGGATTGTGCAGGGGGTGGGCTATCGTCCCTTTGTCTATCGTCTCGCGGAGGAGTATGCGCTCAGCGGCTGGGTGCTGAACGACAGCGCGGGAGTCGGCATCGAGGCGGAAGGGACGGCGGCGGCACTCGACGCCTTTGCCGTCGCTCTCGCAGACGATGCGCCGCGTGCGGCAGTGGTAACGGCGGTGACGTGGCAGGCGGTCATGCCATGCGGGGAGCGGACGTTCCGCATCCTGCCGAGCCCCGCGGGGACGCGGGCAGCGACGCTTGTATCGCCTGATCTTGCGGTCTGTGCGGACTGTCGGCGCGAGATCCTGTCGGCAGCGGATCGGCGGTATGGCTATGCCTTTACGAACTGTACGAACTGCGGCCCGCGCTACTCGATCATCTGCGGTGTTCCGTACGATCGTCCGCTGACTTCGATGGCGATGTTCCCGATGTGTCCCGCCTGTCAGCGCGAGTACGATGATCCGCGCGACCGCCGCTTTCACGCGCAGCCGAATGCGTGTGCCGTGTGCGGCCCCGCCTACCGCCTCCTCGTCGATGGTGTGGGGCAGGCGGGTGATCCGCTCGCGGCGGCGCGGCAGGTCGTGGCGCAGGGCGGTATCCTCGCCGTCAAGGGCATCGGCGGCTATCATCTCGCCTGTGATGCACGCAGTGAGGCAGCGGTCGCACGTCTGCGCCGCCGCAAGCACCGCGAGGCGAAGGCGCTCGCCGTGATGGCGGGGAGTCTCGCGGCGGTGCGCGCGCTCTGTCTCCTGTCGGCAGAGGAGGAGCAACTCCTCACGTCTCCTGCGGCGCCGATTGTGCTCCTCGCGCGGCGCGTGGATGCCGTCCGCCCTGCGGCAGAGAGTGTCGCGCCCGGCAATGCGTACCTCGGCGTGATGCTGCCGTATGCACCCGTGCATCTCCTCCTGCTCGGGGCAGATGATCTCTGGGTGATGACGAGCGCGAATCTCAGCGGTGATCCGATCCTCTATCGGGATGCGGCGGCAGAGGAGGGACTGGCGGGGATCGCGGATGCGATTCTCGTGCACAACCGTGAGATCGTGCACCGCGTGGACGACTCCGTCGTGCGCATCGGGGCGGGCGGGCTGCAGATCCTGCGCCGCAGCCGCGGCTATGCACCCGCGCCGCTCGCCCTGCCCTTTGCGGATGGGCAGAGCGTTCTCGCGGGCGGTGCGGAACTGAAGAATACGTTTTGCCTGACACGCGGCGGAGAGGCGTTTCTCAGCGAGCACATCGGCGATCTGACCAATGCGGCGGTACTCGCGTCCTACGCGGAGACGATGGCGCAGTATGAGCAGTTCTTTGAGGTAAAACCAGAGGTGCTCGCCGCCGATCTGCATCCTGCGTATCTCTCGGGGCGGCATCTGGCGGCGCGCGCGGCGCAGGACGGCCTGCCGCTCGTGCGCGTCCAGCATCATCACGCGCATATCGCGGCGGTGCTCGCGGAGCACGGCTGTCATGCGCGTGTGCTCGGCGCCGCGCTCGACGGGACGGGCTGGGGCGACGATGGGACGGCGTGGGGCGGGGAGTTCCTCGCGGCCGATCTCGCGGGCTATGAGCGGCTTGCGCATTTTGCCCCCATGCCGCTCCCGGGCGGCGACCGCGCGGCAGAGGAGCCGTGGCGGCTCGCCCTTTGGATGCTCTATCGGCGCGACGGCGCGGGCTTTGCGGCGCAGTTTCCGCAGTTTGCGGCGCAGCTGCCGACGGGCTGGGAGCTCCTGATGCAGGCAACGGCGGCGGGGCTGTCCGCGCCGCTCACGTCGAGTGCGGGGCGGCTCTTCGATGCGGCGGCGGCGCTGCTCGGCGTCGCGTATCGCAGTGCCTACGAGGGGCAGGCACCGATCGAGCTGGAGCGTCTCGCGCGCACGGCGCGGCGGGCAGGACGCGTCCTGCCGTACACCGTGGCGGAGGGGGCACGGCTGACCGTGGACGTTCTGCCTGCGCTCTATGCGCTCGCGGATGGGGCAGAGGCGCTGACCGTGGAGGAGCGTGCGGGACGCGCGCTGGACTTTCACGTGACGATGGCGGCGGCGGTCGCCGAGGTGCTTGGCATCCTTTCGGTGCGGACGGGGCTGCGCACGGTCGCCCTCGCGGGCGGCGTGTTCCAGAACGCGCTTCTCATGGAGGAGCTTCTGCCGCGCATCGGCGGCTATCATGTGCTCCTGCCGCACCGCGTTCCGCCGAATGACGGCGGTATTGCCTACGGCCAGGCGGCTGTGGCGCTCGCGCAGATGGCTCATTCGCAGCACGCATAGCGGCAATTTGCGGCAGACCAAAGCCTCCCCTGCCGCAGCGGGGAAGTGTCATGCGCAGCGTGACGGAGGGGGCGCTTTGAACGCTTTAGATGCGATGTCCTTGTAGATAAAATTTTCATCATATAGGGAAGGAAACAACATGTGTTTAGCAGTTCCGGCGAAAGTCGTTGAAATAGAGGATCAGCTTGCCTCGGTGGAGGTGCAGGGGGTACGCCGTGCGGCAAGCCTCATGCTCCTGCCCGAGGCGAAGGTGGGAGACTTCGTGCTCGTCCATGCGGGCTTTGCGATGCAGATCGTCGATCCCGCAGAGATGGAGCGCATTGAGGCCCTGCGCGCGGAGATGAACGGCGCGCCGCGCACGGTGATGCACATCGACACGCCGCACATGGAGCACATGGCATGACCCGCGCACAGGAGATGCAGGCAGAGAGCCGGGCGATCCTCGATGAGATGCGGCAGCTCCTTCACGGGCGGCATATCCGCATCATGGAGGTCTGCGGGACGCATACCGTCGCGATCTTTCGCGCGGGGCTGCGCCAGATCCTTCCGCCCGAGGTCGAGCTGGTCTCAGGGCCGGGCTGTCCCGTCTGTGTGACGCCCGACAGCTACATCGACGCGGCGATTGCCTATGCGGAGATGGAGGATGTCATCATCACGACGTTCGGCGATATGCTGAAAGTCCCGGGGACAACGTCGAGCCTTGCCGCCGCGCAGGCAGCGGGGGCGGATGTGCGCATCGTCTACTCGCCGCTCGACGCGCTCCCGATTGCGGCAGAGCAGCCTGAGAAAAAGGTGATCTTCCTCGCCGTCGGCTTTGAGACGACCGCGCCGACCGAGGCAGCGGCAGTGCTCGCGGCAGAGCAGCAGGGCCTTTCGAACTTCTTCCTGCTATCGGCGCAGAAACTCGTGCCGCCCGTCATGCGCGCCCTGCTCGACGGCGGTGAGACGCACGTGGACGGATTTCTCCTGCCGGGGCACGTCGCCGTTGTGACGGGGACGGAGGCGTTCTCCTTTCTCGCGGAGGACTACCATGTGCCCGGTGTGGTCGGCGGCTTTGCCCCGATGGAGATTCTCATCGCCCTGCAGATGCTCGTCCGCCAGATCGCAGCGGGGGCGGCGCGCATCGAGAACGCCTACCCGTCCGTCGTGCAGCCTGCGGGGAATCCGGCGGCGCGCGCGGCGATGGAGCGCGTCTATGAGCCGGCGGAGACGGCATGGCGCGGACTCGGCATGATCCCAGCCTCGGGCCTTGCGATGCGCGAGGCGTACCATGCCTATGACTTTGCCGCTGTGCGCCCGCTCACGATCGAGACGCGCATCGAGGGGCGGCACGGCTGCCGCTGCGGCGAGGTGCTGCGCGGGGCGATCCTGCCGAAGGAATGTGCACTCTTTGGTCGGGCATGTGTGCCGGAGCACGCCGTCGGCCCCTGCATGGTGTCGGTCGAGGGGACGTGTGCCGCGTGGTACAAGTACGGCGGAGGGAGGTTCCACTATGGAGCATGATGTGATTACCATGGCACATGGGGCGGGCGGACAGCTCTCCCATGCGCTCATGGAGGAGGTCGTTCTGCCCGCGCTCGGCAACACGCTGCTGAACGTTCTGCACGACGGTGCGGTACTGCCGCTCACGGGCCGCACGGCGTTTACGACGGACTCCTATGTTGTACAGCCGCATTTCTTCCCCGGAGGGAGCATCGGGCGGCTCGCCGTCTGCGGGACGGTCAACGATCTCTCCATGACGGGGGCGGCGCCCGCATATCTCTCGCTCGCCGTCATCCTTGAGGAGGGCTTTCCCATCGCCGCGCTGCGCCGCATCGTCGCGGACATTGCGGCGGCGGCAGAGGAGGCGGGTGTCTCCATCGTGACGGGCGATACGAAGGTCGTGCCGCGTGGCTGCGGCGATGGCATCTACATCAATACGGCAGGTGTCGGGACGATGCTCGCGGGGGCGGATATCGCGCCGACGAACATCACGGCGGGCATGGACATCATCGTCTCGGGCACGCTCGGCGACCATGCGGCGACCGTGATGGCGGCGCGCCACGGTCTCACCCTGCCGCCCGAGATACAGAGCGACTGTGCGCCGCTCTGTCACCTGACGGCGGCAATGATCGCGGCGGCAGGCGACGGCATCGCCGTCCTGCGCGACCCGACGCGCGGCGGTGCGGCGGCGTCGCTGAACGAGCTGGCGGGCGCGGCGGGCGTCGGCGTCCTGCTCGAGGAGGACGCCATTCCCGTGCGCCCCGCCGTGCAGGGCGTCTGTGAGATGCTCGGGTTCGACCCGCTGACGCTCGCGAACGAAGGCAAACTCCTTGCCTTCGTCCGTCCCGAGCTCACGGCGCGTGTTCTCGATGTGATGCACGAGAACACTTACGGACGCGAGGCGTGCGTGATCGGACACACGACGGCCGATGCGCCCGGTACGGTGGGGCTCAGGACGGCACTCGGCGGCATCCGCGTCGTGGATCTGCCGCTCGGGGAACTGGTGCCGCGCATTTGCTAGGAGACGGCAGGAACACCCACCTCCATGGATGATGTTTGCATGATTTTTTACGAACAAAAAAGCGAGCGGATCGTCCGCTCGCTTTTTATCAAACGTCTTACTTCGTCAGATGTACGTCGGGAATCTCGACCGTATCATGATGCGTGTCCGGGTCGACGTTGGCATACACGCCCGGCTTCGTCTCATACGCCTTCAGATTGTCCTCGTTCGCCTTGAGCATATCCTCGACAAAACGCTCCACTGCATCTGCACAATATACCTTCATCGTACCCCCCCCTCCTATGACCGTTGATGGTGATCTTTATTTCGAACCGAGCATATCATTTTTTGGGACTTGTGGAAAATATTTCTTTCTGATAGAATAATAGTGTAACTTTATTAAAAAAATCTATTGGACAAATGTGATATTTGAAATATTGTCCCGGTTCTTTATATAGTAGACTAATGATGATATAGGAATACACTACGTTCTGTCGCCGCAGAGGCGCGGAAGGAGATGATCGGATGACGCTGGTTCAGATGCGGTATTTCTACGAGGTATGCCAATGGCAAAACATCACAAAGGCCGCAGAGCATCTGCACGTCTCACAGCCGACCGTCACCGTCGCCATGCAGGCGCTCGAGGCGGAGACGGGGCTGAACCTCTTTCACCGCGAGGGACGCAAGATCACCGTAACGGCGGATGGGGCAAAGCTCCTCAGCAAGGTCTCCTACATCCTCACGGAGGTCGCGCGGCTCGACGATGAGATCCGCGACATGGCGCACCGCCACGCAAAGGTGCGCGTTGCCATGCCGCTGCAGCTCGGCGTCGTCTTTCTGCCGCACATCTTCGGTGAGTTCCGCGCAGAGCACCCCGAGATCGAGCTCGAGATCATCGAGACGGGCGGCGTGAGCGCCCTGCAGATGGTTGAGGAGGAGAAACTCGACTTTGCCCTGACGAACTATACGGCGGATTTCAGCGCGCGGCTCTCCTATGCGAAACTCTTTGACTGCGAGTGCACCTTTGTCACGCGCCCCGATCATCCGCTCGCCGCGCGGCATGCGCTCAGCATCGGCGAACTCAAGGACGAGCCGCTCATCATGCTCGACAGCAAATTCTTCGTCGATCGCCTCGTGCAGGACGCGTACGGGCGTGCTGGCGAAAAGCCGAACGTCGTCCACTACTCGCCCTACCTCCACACCGTCAAAAATCTCGTTCACGCGGGCATCGGCTCGACCTTCCTCGCGCGTCCGTCCGTCCTCCCGACCGACGGCTTCGTCCAGATCCCCCTCATCGACCCCCTCTTCATCAACAGCGGCCTCGTCACGAAAAAGGGACGGCAGGCATTCGACGACGTCCGCCTCGTCATGAACTACCTGCGCGCCCTGACGAAGAAACTGCTCGACGCGAAGGAAAAAGCGGAGTGATCTAGGCTGCCGCTGCGGTGCAGGAAAAAATATACGAAGAAGGTCGCGGCATTTGTCCGAGTGTCCGAATAGGACGTCAGTAGTGCCTCCCAGTACAGAAAGCCCCCCTCTGCAACATTTATTATGCAAAGGCGGGGGCTTTGTGTTATAATGAAACGAATACTGTCTTTCAATCGGTTTATGGTGACCAGCAGCACAGGAGTGTGAAATATTTGTTCGGCATATCTTCGATTCTCAAGCGATTCCTCGGCGACAACAACGACAAGGAGATCGCGCGCTACCGCGGCATCGTGGAGCAGATCAACGCGCTCGAGCCGTCGATGGTGAACCTCACGGATGACAAGCTGACGGGCTGTACGCGGAAGTTCCGTGAGCAGCTCGCAGAGGGGGCGACGATGGAGGAGATCCTCCCCGAGGCGTTTGCGGTCGTGCGCGAAGGCTCGCGCCGCGTGCTCGGCATGCGGCATTTTGACGTACAGCTGATCGGCGGCATCTGCCTCCACGAGGGGCGCATCGCCGAGATGCGTACCGGCGAGGGCAAGACGCTCGTCGCGACGACGGCGGTCTACCTCAACGCACTCGCGGGCAAGGGCGTCCACATGGTCACGGTCAACGACTACCTTGCACGCCGCGACAGCGAGTGGATGGGCAAACTCTACCGCTACCTCGGGCTGACGGTTGGCCTCATCGCACATAACATGGACTTCCCCGAGCGCAAGGCGGCGTATGCCGCCGACGTGACGTTCGGCACGAACAACGAGTTCGGCTTTGACTATCTGCGCGACAACATGGTGCTCTCCGAGAGCCAGATGGTGCAGCGGGATCTGCACTATGCGATCGTCGACGAGGTGGACTCCATCCTCATCGACGAGGCGCGCACGCCGCTCATCATCTCGGGCCCCGGCACGAAGTCGACGGACAACTACCGCGTCATGGCGGAGGCCGTACGCCACCTGAAGGAGGGCGAGGACTACACCGTCGATGAGAAGGCCAAGACCGTCGCACCGACGGACTCCGCCGTCCCGAAGATCGAGAAGATCGTCGGCATCTCGAACCTCTACGCTCCCGAGAACATCGAGCTCTCGCACTGCTTTACGGCGGCACTGCGCGCCAAGGCACTCATGCACCGCGACCGCGACTACGTCGTGAAGGGCGATGAGATCATCATCGTCGATGAGTTCACGGGCCGCCTCATGGAGGGGCGCCGCTACTCCGACGGCCTCCATCAGGCGATCGAGGCAAAGGAGGGCGTCAAGATCCAGCGCGAGTCACAGACGCTCGCGAGCATCACGTTCCAGAACTATTTCCGCATGTACGACAAACTCGCGGGCATGACGGGCACGGCAAAGACGGAGGAAAACGAGTTCCTCAAGATCTACAAGCTGCCCGTCATCGTCATCCCGACGAACAAGCCCATCCGCCGCGTTGACGAGCCGGACGTCATCTACAAGACCAAGGCAGGCAAGTACCGCGCCGTCGGACAGGCGGTCAAGGAGATCCACGAGACGGGGCAGCCCGTCCTCATCGGTACGACCTCCATCGTGCAGTCCGAGGAGATGTCGCACGTCCTGAAGAAAAACGGCATCCCGCACGTCGTGCTGAACGCGAAGTTCCATGAAAAGGAAGCCGAGATCGTCGCCAATGCAGGACAAAAGGGCGCGGTCACGATCGCGACCAACATGGCGGGCCGCGGCACGGACATCAAGCTCGGCGAGGGCGTCGAGGAGCTCGGCGGCCTCTACATCATCGGCACGGAGCGGCATGAGTCGCGGCGCATCGACAACCAGCTGCGCGGCCGCTCGGGCCGTCAGGGCGACCCCGGTGCGTCGAAGTTCTTCCTCTCACTGGAGGACGATCTCATGCGCCTCTTTGCCTCCGACCGCATCGCGGGCATCATGGATCGCCTCGGCATGGACGAGGACGAGCCGATCGAGCATGCGATCATCACGCGCTCGGTGGAGCACGCGCAGAAAAAGGTCGAGGCACGCAATTTCGACATCCGCAAACACGTCCTCGAGTACGACGACGTCATGAATCAGCAGCGCGAGGTCATCTACGGCGAGCGCAGGAAGATCCTCAAGGGCGAGAATCTGCGTGAGAATATCCTTGCGATGGTGAAGCACATCATCAAGGACGAGATGAGCCAGTACGCGAACGAGAAACTCTATCCCGAGGAATGGCAGCTCGACGCCCTCATCGAGGACGCGGAGAAGGTCTACGCCCCGAAGGGACGCCTCAAGAAGGCGGAGCTCGAGGCGCTCGCGCGCGACGA
This sequence comes from Selenomonas sp. oral taxon 136, assembly GCF_001554015.1. Taxonomy (NCBI): domain Bacteria; kingdom Bacillati; phylum Bacillota; class Negativicutes; order Selenomonadales; family Selenomonadaceae; genus Selenomonas; species Selenomonas sp. oral taxon 136. The sequence continues at coordinate 1,100,425 of NZ_CP014239.1, read as the reverse complement.
GATCCAAGAGGAACTGGAGAAGGTCGCCGAGGAGGGCTACAAGAACCGCGAGCTGATGTTCGGCGAGGAGAATATGCGCGAGCTCGAAAAGGTCGTCATGCTCCGCGTCGTCGATCAGAAGTGGATGGATCACCTCGATCACATGGACATGCTGCGCGAGGGCATCAACCTGCGCGCCTATGGACAGCGCAACCCTCTCGTCGAGTACAAGATCGAGGCACTCACGATGTTCGAGGAGATGGAGGCGGCGATCATGGATCAGATCGCCTCGCTCATGTACCATGTGAGCATCGTCACGCCGGTGGGTCCCGCACAGGAGGGCACGGTGGACGGCAGTGCGCCGGCTGCGGCGGAGGGGGCAGCGCCCCTGCCCGCGCCCGTCGTGGATGCGGCGGCACAGCAGCGCGCCGAGCAGCTGCTCGCACGCGAGCGCTCGAAGCTCGAGAACCATCTCATGAACGCACGTGTCTCGCACGGCGATGAGTCCGCGCCCGCCGAGGCAAAGGCGGAGAAGAATGAGGACGGCAAAAAGATCGGGCGCAACGATCCGTGTCCCTGCGGCAGCGGCAAGAAGTACAAGAACTGCCACGGGAAGGATAAATGATGATTAGGCTTTGCGACGGATGCTCAACGCAAACGCCTCGTTGCGCAAGTGATCGCGTGCTCGTTCGCCTAAATACTGGCGCACTTCTTAAACGCGCTGCGCTTGAACGAAAGAAGTACGCCGGGGGCGAGTCGCACGCTTTACTCACTTGCTCCACTAGGGTTTGCTTATGAGCATCCTGCCGCATTCTACTGAATACGAAAGCCTCCCCCCGTCGGTACGGGGGAGGTGGCGAACGGAGTGAGCCGGTGGGGGCGCTTTGAACGGTCCGCTGTTATATCACGTTGAACAGGAAATAGGGATTTACATTTTAAGGAATAAACTATGCTGGAAGATCTGAAACCGACACTGAATGATCTGGGCGAAAAGCTCGATCAGATGCGCATCTCGCTCGAGATCCCCGCGAAGGAGGAGAAGATCGCCGAGCTCGAGTACAAGATGGGCGAGCCGTCCTTTTGGGATGACGCGGCGGCGGCGCAGAAGCTGAATCAGGAACTCGCCGCGCTGAAGGGCGGCGTCGATACCTACAAGGGGCTTATGGCAAAGTACGAGGATGCCGAGACGCTCTACGAGATGGGCATCGAGGAGGGGGATGCGTCCATGGAGGACGATATCCGCGCCGAGCTCGATCTCATCGCGGAGGGACTTGAGACCCTGCAGCTCGAGGTGCTGCTCTCGGGCGACTACGATGCGAACGATGCCATCCTGACGCTCCATGCTGGCGCGGGCGGAACGGAGGCGCAGGACTGGACGCAGATGCTCCTCCGCATGTACGGACGCTGGGCGGAGCGACACGGCTTTACCGTGGAGACGGCCGACCTGCAGCCGGGCGATGAGGCGGGCGTGAAGTCCGCCACGCTCTTTATCAAGGGGCACAACGCCTACGGCTTTTTGAAGTCGGAGAAGGGTGTTCACCGTCTCGTGCGCATCTCGCCGTTTGACTCGCAGGCACGGCGACACACGTCGTTCTCCGCGTGCGATGTCATGCCCGAGATCGACGACGCAGTCGAGGTGCCGATCAACATGGACGATGTGCGCGTCGACTACTATCGCGCGAGCGGCGCGGGCGGACAGCACATCAACAAGACCTCGTCCGCCGTGCGCATGACGCATGAGCCGACGGGCATCGTTGTGCAGTGCCAGAACGAGCGCTCACAGCTCCAGAACAAGGAGCAGTGCATGAAGATGCTCCGCGCGAAGCTCTTTGAGCTCGAGCAGGAGAAAAAGGAAGAGGAGATCGCAAAGCTCGAGGGCGTCCAGCAAAAGATCGAGTGGGGCAGCCAGATCCGCTCCTACGTGTTCCAGCCCTATACGATGGTGAAGGACGTGCGCACGAACGCCGAGACGGGCAACGTGCAGGCGGTCATGGACGGCGAACTCGACCCATTCATCCGCGCGTATCTCAACGCCAAGGCAAATCACGAGTTTTAAGAGAAGTTTGGCTTCCCCCATCGCAATGGGGGAGCGGTCAACGTCGACCAGTCGTATTTCGCTATCGCTCATACTCTTGGGACGTTTTCCCGTACGACCTGTTACCCGATCGGCTGCGTCCGATGGACTTGCCTCTCGGACAGGTCAGTATGTGGCACGCTTCGCGTGCCGATAGGGGCGCCGCGGTGCCTGAGGAACATCTGCATCGATGCAGACGCATCATTGCATTCGTCTGAGGTGCCCCTTCCACCGCTTGCGCGGTTCCCCTCCCCCCGCTGTGGCAGGGGAGGCGATTATTGACAGGAGGGTTCATCATGTGGAAGGCAGTCACGGCCATTCTCATCCTCGCGCTGATTGCGGCGGGAGCGGTATTCGTCCTGCCGACCGTCGTCGAGGAGCACATCGTCGATGCGCTGAAGCAGCAGACGGCGGCGGAGGATGTGCAGATCTCCATTACGGACAGCCCGCGTCTTGTCTTCGGCGAGATCGGCGCCGTCGACGGCGTCATGCGGCAGGGGCGCGTCGGTAAGCTCTTCGTGCGAGAGCTGACCGTCAGCGGCACGGGACTCAAGGTGGATATGATGACCCTCCTGCGCGAGCACAAGGTGGAACTCACCTCCGCCGACAGCGTCCAGATGCGCGGCGTCGTCGATGCCGATGCCGTGCGCGAGCTGATCGGCAGCTCCTCGGGCAAGTTCGAGGGCGTCGAGGTGAAGGTGGAGCCCGGCAAGGTGCTCGCAACGGCAGAGACGAAGGCGCTCGGGCAGACGTTTGACGTGACCATCGACGGCGCGTTCAGCGTCGCGGACGGCGATCTCTACTACAAGGCACGCCGCATCTCCGCGCGCGGGCTCGGACTGAATGCACTGAGCCTCGACAGCATCCTCCCCGACATTCTTGTCGCGCGTGCCAACAGTCTGCCTCTCGGGCTCGCCTTTGAGAGCGTCGAGGCGCGGGACGGCGTGGTGGTGCTGACGGCCGGGAAGTAAGGCTTCGGTGCGGTGAGCATCGCAAACGCCTCGTTGCATTATATCGAAGGACTTATTTTAGATGAAGAAATTTTACTATCATCCGATTCTGCTGGCGGCGATTCTCATCGGCTTTGTCGCGAGTGTTGTGATCGGCTTCCAGCGGCACGCCGTCGAGGTGAACTCGCGCACGGTGGAGCTCGCCATCGACTACGAGGGGCTTTTGGAGCTCGCACAGCGCGAGGGGCTCCCCGCCGATGAGGTGCTCGCTCAGGCAAAGGAGGCGGGCATCATCTCGCTCGCCGTCTATGAGACGACGTTCAAGAAGTTCAACGCGAACGGCAAGGCGGCCGTCCTCTCGGGCGCGGACATCCTCGCGCGCTATCACAGCGGGATGCTCATGGATCCGCGCTGGCGCACGCTGGTGGACGAGGGGAAGATCGTCGGCACGGAGGTCTACGTCGTGGGGAGCGACCCCGAGACCTACGCACAGCTAAAGGATGACCTCCTGCGCCGCTTCGGTGCGGATCGCGTCACCGTCGATACGGTCGGCGACGAGGAGGTCATCGCGGTCAAGGCGTTCTACGAGGGGTTCCTGAAACAGAACATTGGGATGCCGGCAGACGAGATGCGCGCCGTCAACGCAGCAGGTTTTGACGTACTCGCGCGCCCGTCGAACTACCACGACTGCACGCCGGACGATGTGCGCGCCGTCTTTGACCGCATGGAGGGCATCCGCGTCTCTGCCATTGTCTTCTCGGGACAGGAGACGCTCGGTGCGCCGAAGGCACTGCAGACGACCATCGACGAGATGAAGGAGCGCCGCCTGACGCTCGGCCTGATCGAGGGCATCACGCAGCTGCAGTTCTACCGTCAGCAGGGCATGGACGAGATCGCAAAGGGGCTCGGAGAGGAGCACGTCGCGCGTCTCTACGCCATCCCGCCCGATGAGCAGAAAAAACTCAAGATCGCCGAGGCGGTCGAGCGCTGGGTGACGACGGATGAGGAGCGCAACATCCGCATCAATCTCCTGCGCATCTATGATACGCCTGCGCCCAATATGTCTCTCCTTGAGACGAATATGAAGTACTTCACCGATACGCGCAAGGCACTTGAGGCACACGGCTTTGCCATTGGCCATGCGGGGACGTTTGCGGACTACGCGCCGTCCCGCCTCCTGCGCGCACTCGTCATCATGGGTGTCGCCGCGGCGGGCGTGCTCTATCTCTCGCTCGTCATTCCGGCGCTGAACCGCCGCCGTCGTGCAGTGCTCCTCGCCTTCGTCGTGCTCGCGCTCATCGGTATGATGCCCGTCCTGCTCGGCGCAGGGAGTAAGATCCGCGTTCTTGCGGCGTTGGCAAGTGCAAATCTCTTTCCGGCACTCGCCATCACGGGGCTGCTCGATCTCCTCGGCGGACGGCGTTTCGCAAAGGATACGCCCACATGGCGCATTATCGTCGCGGGCTGGGTGCTCCTCGGCATCACGAGTGCGCTCTCCCTCGTCGGCGCGGGCTATCTCTCAGGCTCACTCGTCGATACGCGCTATCTCCTCGAGTTCGACATCTTCCGCGGGATCAAGCTGACCTTTGTCCTGCCGATGGTGCTCGTGGCGATTGCGTTCATGCAGCGCTTTGATATCTTTGATGGGCAGTTCGACGCGTCGGCGGGCGTCCTCGGACAGGTGCGCGAGATCCTCGCGACCCCCGTGCGCATCGGCTCGCTCCTCGGCGGCCTTGTCCTCATCGGCGCGCTCATCGTCCTCGTCCTGCGCAGTGGGCACACCTCAGGAATGCCCGTGCCCGGGATCGAGCTGAAAATGCGTGCCGCGCTCGAGCAGCTCTTCTACGCACGTCCGCGCACGAAGGAGTTCATGATCGGACACCCCGCCTTCCTGCTCGCACTCTGCGCGGCGGTACGGCGGTGGCGGACGTGGATCATCTTTGCCCTCGTCCTCGTGGCAACCATCGGACAGGGCTCCATGGTCGAGACGTTCGCACACATGCGCACGCCGATCGAGATGTCGCTCGTGCGCGGCATCGGCGGCATCTTCCTCGGCGGCGCGATCGGTGCCGTCCTCGTCGCCCTCGTTGCGGCGTGGAATGGACTGCTGGAGCGCGTAAGGAAGGCGGTCTGATATCCGTATTCTTTGAGAACGTCGTTCTGTGTGAAAACTGACGATGCTTTGTCAAGGTGTTGCCGTGAATGAGGAAGGGCGAAGCCCAAAAGCGAACCCTAGTGGAGCAAGTGAGTAAAGTATGCGTTCTGCCCCCGGCGTACTTCTTTCGTCCAAGCGAAGCGCGTTTAAGAAGTGCGCCGATATTTAGGCAGATAAGCATACGATCACTTGCGCAACTAAGCGTTCGCGTTGGGTTCGCCCTTACATAAAACTTTTACATTTATACAGGAATGGGAAACGGAGGGCGCTTTACCTGATGAAGCGGATCGTTGTATCCGGGTACTATGGTGCGAAGAACGCGGGCGATGAGGCCATGCTCGCGGCGATGCTCGAGGTGCTCGGAGATTTGGACCCGGAACTTCATATCACGGTCATCTCAGCCAACCCTGCCGACACTGAGCGGCGCCACGGCGTCCATGCGGTCGGCTCGCTTGACGCGCGCGGAATCTTCCGCGCCATGCGGCACGCCGACCTCCTCATCAGCGGCGGCGGCAGCCTGCTCCAGAACGTCACGAGCCGCCGCAGTCTCTACTACTACATGGCGGTCATCTTGCTGGCTTTCCTCCTCGGCAAACGCACGATGCTCTACGCGCAGGGCATCGGTCCCGTCACGGGGAAATTCGCCTGCCGCTGCATGCGCTGGCTCGGCAACCGCGTCTCCCTCATTACCGTGCGCGACGAGGGCTCCATGGCAGAGCTGCGCCGCCTCGGCATCCGCCGTCCGCCGATGGAGTGCACCGCCGACCCCGTACTCGGCATCCATCCCGTCGGGCGCGAGGCAGGGCGCGCCATCCTCGCTGCCTGCGGAGCGGACGGCGCGCGCCCCGTCGTTGGCATCTCCGTACGCGACTGGCAGGGCTGGCAGCACTACAAGGAAATCCTTGCCGAGATCAGCGACGCCATCGTCCGCGAGCTCGATGCACGCGTCATCTTTCTCCCCATGCAGTACCCCGAGGACGTGCGGACGGCGGAGACCGTCGCCGCATGGACAAAGGAGGACTGCACCGTCCTCACGGGCGAATACACGACCGCAGAGCTCCTCTCCCTCGTCGCGAACATGGACCTCATGATCGGCGTGCGCCTGCACGCCCTCATCTTTGCAGGTGTCATGGGCGTCCCCATGATCGGCATCTCCTACGATCCGAAGGTCGACCGCTTCCTGCGCTCCATCGGGGAAAAACCCGTCAACGACCTGCAGGACATCACCACCGCGAGCGTCCTCAAGGAAGTCCGCCGCAAATGGGCGGCACGCAGCGAATTTACGGCGGCGAACGCCGACCTCCTCGCACAGATGCGCAGCCTCGCCGCACGCAACGCCGAGCTCGCATTGGGACTAATTCACGGGAAACAGTAATGGGGAAAAACAAAGCCTCTTTGCTGGGACGTTCCAACTTGATTATTAACAACATCACATATTAAGGAAGCACTGATAAATTCGGCGCTACCATCTTAACGCATCTTTTTCGCCCGCTTTTCGTTAGCAAATCCTCCACATAGCCTTTGCTATGCGTCCGGTTTGCTGCCTCAATCGGACAAAAAATCTACGTCAATATGGCAGACCTCATTTTATCAGCGATTCCTTAAAAGAGCACTGCACGGGTGATTCGCCAATGCAATGCTCTTTTTTATTCCCGTAGTGTCCGCATCAGAGCTTCCTTATTCTCCGTCGGCGTTGTTGTCGGACGGCCGAGGTCAGCGCGCGAGCCGATGGCGGTGCGCACCTCAAGAAGGGTGAGCGCATCACTCCTCCCTACCGCAGGGAGTACCTGCGCGAGCGCTGCCGCATCCGCCGCCGTCTGCACCAGACGGTAGCCGACGGCACGCGCGACGGCGGGAAAGTCCACCGTATGCGCCGCTGTCGGTGCGCCGCCGACGCTCTCATGTGCCTCGTTGTTGAGGAGGACGTGGACGAGATTCGGCGGAGCGGCGGCACCGATGGTCGCCATCGCCCCCATGTGCATGAGGGCAGCGCCGTCTCCGTCGAGGAGAAAGACGCGCTGCGACGGGCGGTGGAGGGCGATGCCGAGAGCAATCGCGCCCGCGTGCCCCATCGAGCCGACGGTGAGAAAGTCATGGGCGTGATCCTCACCGCGTGCCTCGCGCAGCTCAAAGAGCTCGCGTCCCGTCTTGCCCGTGGTCGCGACGACGACGGCGCCCTGTGCCGCATCAAGGATCTGTGCAATGGCATCCTCGCGCCGCAGGGGATTTTCATTTGCGTATTTGTGTTTCGGATGCGTGAGCGCTCCCTTGCGGACGAGGAGCGCGCACTGTCCGCCGGCAGCGAGATGCGGGCGGATCTGCTCCATCCACGCGGAGACATCCTCCGGCTGGGACGCCTCCGTGAGCACCATCGTCTTGACGCCCATCGTATCGAGGAGCGGCAGCGTGAGGCGCCCCTGTACGAGATGCTGCGGCTCGTCGTGGAGGTCTGGCTCGCCGCGCCAGCCAATGACAAAGATGCACGGGATGCCGTAGACCCCCGCGTGGAGGAGGGAGAGCAGGGGATTGACGATATTGCCGAGCCCGCTGTTCTGCAGGTAGACGAGCGGCACCTTGCCCGCTGCGAGGTGATAGCTCGCCGCGAGTGCCGCCGCATTCCCCTCATTCGCCGCGATGATGTGCGACGGGCTGTTCGCCCCATAGGTATCCATCAGGCAGTCGACGAGGGGGCGCAGCTTTGAGTCGGGCACGCCTGTGAAGAACTCCGCTCCGAGGGCGGCAATGAAATCGTTAGCGTTCATAGATGCTCCTTTGTACTGCTTCCAAACCACTCAGGCCTCGCCTCGCGCATGGCGGGCCAGAACTCCCCGTTGTTCGCGATCTCACGGACAATACTGCGCGCACGTGGGTAGAAGAATGCACGCAGCTCCGCACTGTCCACGACATGGTTTTCATCGAGCTCATGGCCGCGCGGATAGATCCCCACACGCGCATCTGCGAAATCCACCGTACCGTCCTCATCGACCTTCTCTAGCGTCTCAAGGCGCAGCGCATGGTCGTGGGTGCGCACGGCGAGCTTATAGGTCTGTCCCGGGAACATCGACATACTATATACCGCGTCGCGTTCTTTTCCGCCAAAGACCGCCGGCAGATTGCCGTCGATGTCGTCTGCGACGGGGAAGCCGCAGAGCGTCCCGAGCGTCGGATAGAGATCTGCCGTGCTGGTCAGCTCGCTTACGATGTGTCCCTCGGGGACACCTGCACCGCGCATCATCCATACGGCGTGCGTCGCATTTTCGGCGATGACGTCCACACTGCCGTTCACAGGCATGGTAAATACCGAATTCCCATGATCGGAGTAGAGACTGACGAGGATATCGCGTTCGTCAAAGTGCGCCTCAATGTAGGAGAACAGATAACCGAGGTGGCGGTCAACACAGGAAAGGCTGCGCCAGAAATGATCCTGATAGACGGGCAGCTGCGCCAGATGCACACTCGTCACATTTTCATCCACCTCAAAAACGCGCTGTGTTAGTGGGAGGTGCGTTTCTGTCGACGGGTAGAACTTGAACCCCTTGGGATTCCATGGGTGAACATCTGTTGTGTGCAGGTAGAGGAACTGATCTGTCTCGTTAAATGCCTCGATCTGGCGGATGGTACGTTCCGCCATATCGGCACTTGGCAGCGTCCATGGCTCTGCGTTGAGCGTCCGATAGCCGCGCATGGCCCCGCTGTAGATGCAGTCCGCTGCACCCAGCGGTGCGGCGGTATAGTAGCCGAGATCCGCTATGGACTCCGAGAGAGTCTTGATGTCGAGGGGCAGTTCGTGACTGTCGTTCTCGTTAAATACCTGCGTATGCGCCGGATAACGTCCCGTCTCGATGGTCGGCAAAGAGGGATATGTGAATTCCGATACGGAGAAATGCTGATCAAAGATCGTGCCGCGTGCAAAGAAACGGGCGGTATTCGGCATACATTCGGCAAAACATGTACGGATGACACCCCAGGAAAGTCCATCGACGAGAATGTTCAGCACGAGCTTTCGCCGTGCGGGGCTGTGTTCCAGTGGGATGGGCGTGCCGATGGCGTAAGGACGGTCATCCGCGGGGGTGATGTGCGCGGCTCCCTCCAGACGAAAAAGACTGAACGCCCATTTTCCAAGGTATAGCGGATGGGAGGCTCCTGCATTTGTGATGGTCAGCTTTTGCAGATGGCTTGTGCCCGCGATGGGAACGATAGCGGTTGTTTCTGCCGGGATCTGTATCTCCGATGGACCGCGCACCTCCTCTGCCTGCTGCAGCTGGAACGAAGCGGCGCGGTAGCCGTATGTGCTGAATGCGTCCGTGTGGCGGTTGTGGTCAAGCATGATGCCCTGGTCGGAGAGATAGTAGTCCGTATAGGATGCCGCCCAAAACCTGGAGTAATGCGGCGGCATGGTGAGAGGGAGCGGCTCGCCGATGAAAAGATCTGTAGAGAACTGGAGTCCCTGTTCTCTGATGACCGCGCGCACCTTTGTCAAGGGAGCCCCCTTGCCCATGCCCAGCGCAATCGACAGACGCCCCAACCCCTCGCGGAGCTGATCCTCGTCGAGGTGAAAGGAGAACTGCGGCGCACCGTAGAGACCATAAGCATATCCCTGCATGATGAGTGCGTCGATCGGGCGGTTCAGTCGTGCATAGAGATCGGCCAGCAGCAGCCAAACTTCGTAGTTGACGGGGCGCTTGCGGTAGGCACGTTCTGCGCAGACAGCCGCATTCTCCGCATCCCCGTGATGGAGCAGGTACTTCGCCGCGAAAATATCCGCACGCTCACTCGTGGGCTCTGCCTCCCGATAGGCGGCGAGCTGCGCGAGAAAGTCATCGTCGTAGGCACCACGCTTTGCTCGTGCGAGGAGGTCGTAAAAGAGCGCAGAAGCCCGCTCGTTATTGCGCCAGAACACGCTGAAATCATCGCTCATCATATTTCTTTCCCTTTTTAAGCTGCTCTTTTTAGGATCGTCCGCCGAACCACTCCGGGCGTGCGGCGCGCATCGAGGGCCAGAACTCCCCATTGTTCGCGATCTCGCGGACGAAGTTACGGGCACGCGGATAGAAGAACGCATTCAAATCCTCTTGATCGACGGCGCAGCCTGTCTCAAGCTCATGGCCGCGCGGATAGATACCGGCGCGCGTAATCATAAAGTCCACCGTTCCGTCCTCATCGACGGGGTCCTGTGTCTCAGCGCGCATCGTGTGATCGTGGGTGCGCACGGCGAGCTTATACGTCTGCCCCGGATACTGCGATGCACTGTATACCGCGTCGCGCGGCGTACCGCCGAAGACGGCGGGAAGACGTCCGTCAATATCGTCGTTGACGGGGAACCCGCAGAGGTGGCCCAGGGTCGGATGGATGTCCACCGTGCTCGTAAGGTCGTGAACAACAGTGCCTTCGGGGACGCCCGCACCGCGCATCATCCACGTGGCACTGGTGGAGCGTTCGCTGAGGATGTCGATGCTGCCGCCGATGGTATCACCGAACATGGGAATCCCGTGATCCGAGTACAGGTTGATGAGGTACTCATCCTCGTTAAAATGCTGCTCCAGATAGGAGAACAGCAGCCCGAGCGTGCGATCCGTCTGCCGCATCTGCTCCAGATACTGCTCCTGGTAGATGCGGAGATTGGGCAGACGGACACTCGCCACATCGGAGTCATGCGGGAAGAACCGTTCCGCAAGCGGCAGGTGTGCCTCAACGGCAGTATCGCACTTGAACCAGCGTGCATTGTACGGATGCACGTCCAGCAGATAGAGGAAGAGGAACTGATCGGTCTCGTCAAAGGCATCGATATGGCGGAGGACGGAGTCCACGCCGACCGCCGTGTGCAGCGTCCATCCGGCGGCGATGACACGGTCGAACCCGCGCAGCAGACCGTGTGCGATCCCCTGTGTCGTCGCCATGGGGGCAGCGCAGTGGTAGCCGAGGCCTTTCATCCGCTCTGCGATGGTCGGCATGCGGAGCGGCAGCTCGTATCCGACACGCAGATTAAATATATTTGTATGATGCGGATAGTATCCGGTCTCGATGGCGGGGTAGGCGGGCAGGGTATACTCAGAGCTCGAGAACTGCTGATCAAAGATCGTTCCGCGCGAGAAGAAACGCATGATGTTCGGCAGATGCGTCTCTGCATAGGGGCGTGCGATGGCCCATGACAGCGCATCGACAAAGATGCTCAGGACGAGCTTTCTGCGCCGCGGGCTGTGCCCAAGGCGGATCGGCGTGCCGACGGTATAGGGGCTGTCCGCAGGCGCGTGCAGGGTGGCATTTTCACTGAAGCGAAAGAAATTAAACGACCATTTGCCCAGACAGGTTTCCTGTGTGCCGTCGGATGCCGTTGTTACGGCGAGCGGCTGCTCCGGTGCCGTGCCCGCGATGGGGATGATCGCCTCCTCCCCCGGAGGAAGCTGGATGGACACCGTGCCGCGGACCTCCTGCGCCTTCTGCAGATCGAAGAAGAAGTCGTGGTAGCCATGACGACTGAAGGAACGCTCATGCCGCAGATCGGTCAGCACATGACTCTGATCCGACAGACAGGCGTTCTCGGCGTAGATCCCACCCCAAAAGGAGGCGCTTCCCTCCGGCATGGTGAGGGGGAGTGCCTCACCGACAAATATATCGGGACGAAATAAAAGCTCCCCGTTTTCCACGTAGGCACGGCTCGTGGCAGTCGGCATATTGAGGCATGTTCCCATGGTGAGGGAGAGCCGATCCAGTGCCTCTGTCAGCGTTGAGGATCCCAAATCCAGCGACGGCATCGGCTCGCCGTAAAGGCCGTAGAGATGTCCCTGCATGGCGGCCGCATCGTTCTCGCGGCCGAGTGCCTTGTAGGCGGCGGCGAGGAGCTTCCAGATCTCGGCGTTGAGCGGGCGCTTTGCGCGGGCACGTTCTGCGCATACAGCGGAGTTTTCCGCATCCCCGTGATGGAGCAGGTACTTCGCTGCAAAAATATCCGCGCGCTCACTCGTGGGCTCTGCCTCCCGGTAGGCGGCGAGCTGCGCGAGAAAATCGTCGTCGTAGGCATTATGCTCTGATCGTGCGAGGAGATCATAGAAGAGCTCCTGCGCGTGCTCATCATTGTACCAGAATATGCTGAAATCGTCGTTCATCTCATGCCTCCTTTGGCGGCGGGAATATCTCCCCATTGCTTGCGATGCCCGTTAGGAAATCCCGCACATGCGGATAGAAGAAGGCTCTCAGCGCGGGATCGTCAATTTCACGTCCCGCGATCCCCTCCTCGCTGCGTGGATAGCATGCTGTGACAGCACGCGCGAGATCCACCGTCCCATTCGGCAGGAGGGCATCTGTTGACTCGAGGTGAAATGTATGCTCCCGCGTGCGTGCACGCAGACAGTAGGTACGCCCAGGGTAGAGCGAGTTGCTGAACGCGATCTCACGTCCGCTGCCGCCAAAGATCTGCGGCAGGACCCCATCCACATGTTCTCCGACAGGGAAATGGAGAAGATATGCGAGTGTCGGATAGATGTCCACCGTGCTGGTCATTTCGCTCACCGTGATCCCCGCGGGAACGCCTGCCCCGCGCATCATCCATGCAGTGTGTGTCATGTCCGGACTGACGATGTAGTGGTGCTTGCTGAATATGGGAACGCCATGGTCGGAGTATAGACTGACGAGGTATTCATCCGGTGTGTAGTGCTGCTCCAGATAGGAAAAGAGTGTGCCGAGAGCCCGGTCGAGATCACGGATGCCCTGGATATAGGCAGCCATGCTCAGTTCTGTGGACTGAAGATAGGGACTGGGAGAGTTGCTCCTTGCCCCCGACAGACGTTCCTCGAGCGGCAGACGTGCCTGCGTGCTCGCAGTGATCTGAAAGCGCGGATAAGGCCATGGATGAGCATCCAATGTGTGCAGGTAGATGAAATGATCGGCGTCGCGCAGCCCCTCCAAATAGCGGATGGTTCGTTCCGCAGCCTCGTAGGCGAACAGGTGATAGGGCGCGATCACAAGCCGGTCAAAGCCGCGCGTTGCCCCGTTATAGACTCCGCTGCCCTCCCCCATGAGATTCGCCGTGGCATATCCGCATGTACGCATGCGCTCGGAGAGCGGGATATATGCGGGGTTGAGGAGGACGGCAAGCGTATCGTTGAAGATCTGATTGTGGTGCGGATACATCCCCGTTTCAATGGTCGAGAGAGACGGATAGGTATACTCCGATGCGGAGAAGTGTTGATCGAAGATCGCTCCCTGCGCGAAGAAGCGAGCCGTATTCGGCATCCATTCGGCAAAGTGAGTACGCACAACCTCCCATGAGAGTGCATCAGCGAGGATGTTCAGTACGAGCGGACGGCGCGTCGAGCTGTGCCCGATTGCGATCGGCGCACCGACGAGAAAATCATGATCCGAGGACAGATGGGTGTCTTCGCACAGACGGAAAAAATTCGGTGTTGCGGGCGCAAGAGGCGTGTCCTGATCCACCGATGAGGTCTTTATATGGAGATTTTGAAAGGCTGATACGCCGATGATGGGGAGAACGGTCTCTCCTGTGCAGTGAATCTCGGCGTACCCGGGAGCACGGCTGGCGCGAATGAGTTCATAGGTGAACCCTCCGCCGACATTGTAGGCAAAACCCGCTGCATCCTGAATCGTCTGCAGCAGCCAGACTTTGTCCCCCTGCTGTTCCTGCTCGGTATACGCAGCAACGTAGTAGGGCGGGTGTGAAGCGTGCGGTGCGGGAATGTATTCACCCGCAAAAACGCCTTCAGATGCGCAGAGACCATGTTCCCCATCGCAGCTGATACGGCTGAGCGCCAGCGGGGCAAATGATGGTGAGCCCATGGCAACAGACAGGCGATCGAGTACCTCTGGGGTCAGCGCGCTGCGCGGTATATCCGTCGGGAGCGTGAGAGGGAGGTTCAGCAGCTTCGCCGTATACGCCTGCATGACAAGCGCATCGGCATAGCGTGCTGTCGCTGTGTATGCACGGCGCAGCACCGCCCAGAGTGCAGGCTCGACAGCGCGCAGGCGAAAGGCGCGCTCCCCGCAGATGACGGCGCTTTCTGCATCCCCATTCGCGAGAAGATACTGCGCGGCAAAGATGTCGGCGTGTGCCGCATCCCCACCCGCCTTACGATACGTAGCGAGCTGGATGAGAAAGTCGTCGTCGTAGGCGCCCTGTTCCGCTCGTGCGAGGAGGTCGTAAAAGAGAGCAGAAGCCTGCTCGTTATTGTGCCAGAATGTGCTGAAATCGTCGTCCTGCATGGTGGGTCCCTTTCCTCAAAGCCGCGATAGGGCTCCTGTTGCTATGCGTTCAGTGCTTCCTCGAATACGCGGAAGAACGCCGCAATGTCGGGCGCGTCGATCGCGCCGAGTGCACACAGGCGGAAGGTCGATGCCGTCTGCATCTTGCCGGGGTAGATGGTGTAGCCGCGCTCATAGCAGTAGTCATGCACCCGGGTGAAGTCAAAGTCTGCCGACGGATAGTTGACGGCGACGACGAGTCCCGACTGGATCGCACGCGGGATGGTCTCGGTGAGCCCCAGACGGGCGATTCCCTCGTGGATGGCGTTGATCGTGCGTGTATGACGCGCCCATTTCTTCGTTTCTCCCTCGGCGAAGTATTCGGCGAGCGCGCGCTTTGCCGCGTATACGGTCTGCACGGGTGGGGTAAAGCGCATCTCGCCCGTCTCCTCGAAGCCCTCGTACTGCATGACGAGGTTCGTATAGTAGGAGCGCACGGGATAGTCCTTTGCCGCCGCGAGCAGGGATTTCTTGGTGATGACGAAGGAGAGCCCCGTCATGCCCTGGATGCCCTTCTGCGCCGAGGACATGCAGACGTCGATGTTCATCTCGTCGGCGGAGAAGGGGATCATGGCATAGGTCGAAATGGTATCGGCGATCATGACCGCGCCATGCGCGTGGGCGAGCGCACCGATCTCGCGTACGGGGTTCAGGATGCCCGTGCCTGTCTCCTGATGCGTCGTGTAGACGGCGGCGATGTCGGTGTTCTCTGCGAGCGTGCTCTCCACCGCATCGAGGTCGGGCAGACCGTCCGCCGGGAAGGTCAGGTTGATGTGCGGCACGGAGTAGGCGCGTGCGACGGCTGCCGCGCGTGCGGAGTAGGCGCCGTTGTTGATGATGAGGAGTCTTTTCCCGGCGGGGACGAGCGAGCTGACGCACGAATCAATGCAGAGCGTGCCCGATCCACAGAAGAGAACGGTCGCCCAGTCCGCCGCATCAGCGTGGACGACCTTCAGGAGGTCGGTGCCGAGCGCGCGCATGAGCTGACCGAATGCACGCTCGCGCGGGCAGATGTCGGGGACGATCTGCGCCATCTTGACGGTGTCCGTCGTGGTCGCAGGTCCCGGGTTGAGGAGGACGTTGCGCTGGATGTTCATAATTTACCTCCGATACAGGAACACGTTGAAGTTGAACGGCGCGTTCCAGTAGCCCCTAAGCTGCATTGGCGTGAAGACGATGTGCAGGTCATGTGCGCGGGCAAAGTCCTCAAAGAAACTGCGCGGAAAGAAGAGATTGCTGAGTCCCTTGTAGCGCTCGTCGTAGTCAGGGATTACGGTGCGGCGGTAGGCATGAAACTCTTCTTCTTTGTCACGATCGTGTACGTCAATCAGGCCAATCGCGCCGGTCGTTTTTTCGAGCATACGCAAGAGGACATGCTCCGCATATCCCAGATTGGGCAAGTAGTGGAGCAGGCTGTTTGTGTATACGGCATCGTATTTCTGCGTTGTATCAATGGCGTCCGCCTCACCGGCGTAGAGCTCGATGGCATTGGGAAGGACCGCTTGCGCAATCGCGACAAGACCCTCGGCATAGTCGGTTCCGCCGACCGTTATCCCCGCACGCTGCAGCAGGTAGAGGTTTGCCCCTGCACCGCAGCCGACCTCAAAGGCCCGGTCTCCATGCGTGAGACGCAGCCGATGCTGGATCTCGGCATCCAGTTCGAGCCATGCGTCCAGAGAGATGCCGCCCTCCATGACGTCGAAGCCGTTCATGCGCTTGAGCTCGAGGAAGATATCCTGCCAGCTGCCGGCAAGAGCAGCTTTGTTTGCGTGCCGTCGGTTCCAAACGTCTTTCCACTTGCTGTCCATGTGACCTTCCTTCCATACAGATGACGCGGCGCTCAGACGACCTCGATCAGTCGGATGATGTCCTTGATCGGCAGGAGCTCCTTGTCGATCTCGTGGGCGCGGTGATGGACGAGGATGGAGCGTGCCGCATTCTCCATAGAGGGGAATGCCGCGCGGGTGAGCTGGTTTGCGTAGATGACGATGCGGACGCCATGTGCCGCGAGCTCTGCCTCCGTGATCGTGTTGTAGGAGGAGGGGACGGCGACGATGGGGACGTCAGGGTGGCTCGCGTGGAAGGCGTCGCAGAATGCGATGACCTCATCGGGCGATTTGGCGCGCGAGTGGATCATGATGGCGTCTGCACCCGCCGCGACATACGCTTCGGCGCGTGCGAGGGCATCCTCCTGCCCCTTTTCGAGGATCAGGCTCTCGATGCGCGCGATGATCATGAACTCCTCCGTGCGCTGTGCCGATTTGCCCGCCGCAATCTTTTCGGAGAAATTTTCGATCGTGTCCTGCGTCTGCGCGACCTCCGTGCCAAAGAGGGAGTTGCGCTTTGCGCCCGTCTTGTCCTCGACGATGACGGCGGAGACGCCGATACGCTCGAGGGTGCGGACGTTGTAGGCGAAGTGCTCTGCCGTTCCGCCCGTGTCCATGTCGAGGATGATGGGCTTCGTCGTGACGTCCATGACCTCGTTGATGGTCTGGATGCGGTCGGAGAGGTCGACGAGCTCGATGTCGGGCTTGCCGCGTGAGGTCGAGTCACAGAGACTGGAGACCCACATGGCGTCGAACTGGTCGAGGCCGCCGTCATTCTCGACGATGGTTTTCTCCGCGATCAGTCCCGTGAGGCCGTTGTGCACCTCGATGGTCTTGATGATGGGGACAATGTCGAGGAGACGGCGCAGACGGCCGCGGCGCGCCTCGGGCATAGCGAGCAGCTCACGCATCTGCCAGTCGATCTTGCGCACCTCGTCATTATAGGTATAGGATGGTTCGATCAGTTTTCCGCCGTAGCGCGCGAGCGCCGCGAGGACGTTCTTGCGGATGGCGGACTCAGGGCCCTGCGCCCAGTTGCTTCCGTGGACGACGTAGTCGGGGCGCAGACGATCCAGTACCTCGTCGTACATGATGTGATCCTGTACGATGACCTCCGCGACCTCGGACAGCTCGCTGAGCATCGCCATGCGCTCTTCGAGTGTCTTCGTCGGAAAGCGGTTGTAGCGTACCATCTCCGCGTCGGAGAGGACACCGACAGTGACCCGGCCGAGCTCCGCCGCCGCGCGCAGGAGGTTCTTGTGTCCTGCGTGGATGATGTCCGTGCAGAAGCAGGTATAAACGTTCTTCATATCTTTCCCTCTATTTCATTTTTGCTGATTTTTACGGTGCATCCTCTTCGCAGAACCTCGTTACGCAAGCGGTCGGGTACTTATCTGCCTAAATACCTGCGGATTCCAAACGCGCTTCGCTTGAACGGTAGAAATCCGCAGGGGGGCAGAACGTACCCTTTTCTCCGCTTGCTTCACTAGGTTTGCTACAGGGGATGCACTGCCTTCTCGGCAGAGAGAACCTCCTGTAGCTTCGCTTCGGGCATCCAGCAGACGGGCATCCAGCAGACGGGGCTCAATTATGTCTTATCCGCGCCTCCAGCGCCCGCAGATCCGCCACGGTGTCGATCTCCCACACGTCCTCGCGCGTGCACTCCCTGATATACACATCGCATGTGTCGGGATTGTATTTCAAAATGATCTCGTCCCAGTAGAGCTGACGGTATCGTTCTTCGCGGTACATCGCATCCGCACAGGCCGCGAGCCGCCGCCCGTCCTCTGCCGTCCAGTAGGAGAGACCGAGCATCTGGTGACAGGGGTGTGAGCTTTCTGTAGCGATGTGCGTGATCCTCCCGTCGGCATCCGCGTCGAAACACCAGTCATCCGTCGCTGCCACGGGGAAGGCGATGTAGTTCGTGCGCTCCTGTGTGGGCGTGATGATGGCGGGATGCGCGAGGTAGAGATCACCCTCGATGACGTAGCTGTCCTCAAGCAGCCCTGCACGCCCCGCGAGCGCGATGGAGGATATGTTGTTTGCCGCCGCCCAGTCCGGATTGTCGAGAAAGGCGATGTGCGGGTACGCGTCCTTGAGCGTGTCAAGCGCCGCACCGCAATAGCCCCGTATTATAGTAATCGACGAAATCCCCGCCGCATTAAGCGCATCTAAAATGGTTGCGATGATCGGCACGCCGTTCACGGGGACGAGCGGCTTCGGCAGGTGATCGGTCAGCGGCGCGAGCCGTGACCCGCGCCCGGCTGCGAGAATGACGGCGCGCGTCACACGATGTGCATTCATCAGCACAGCCCCATTTTGCGTTTCGCCTTCGCGAGCGTCTTTTCGGCGATGTGTGCGGCGCGCTCCGCCCCCCGCGCAATCTCTGCGTCGAGGTACGCCTTATCCGTGAGCAGCTCCGCATAACGCTCACGGATGGGGCGCAGCTCATCGGCGACGACCGTCCCAACGGCCGTCTTGAAGTCGCCGTAGCCCTTTCCTGCAAACTCCGCCGTGATCGCATCGCAGGATTTCCCGGTGATGGCGGAGTAGATCGTCATGAGGTTGTTGATGCCGTCCTTGCCCTCGCGGAACGCGACCTCGGCATCGCTGTCCGTGACGGCAGACTTGAATTTTTTGAGGATCGTCTTCTCATCGTCGAGGATGAAGATGGTCGCCTTGGCGTTCTCGTCGGACTTGCTCATCTTCGCTGTCGGCTCCGCGAGACTCATGACGCGCGCACCCGCCTTCGGGAAATAGCCCTCGGGCAGGCGGAACGTCTCGCCGTAGACGTGGTTGAACCGCGCGGCGACGTTCCGCGTAAACTCAAGGTGCTGCGTCTGATCTGCCCCGACGGGCACGTAGTCCGCCTGATAGAGAAGAATATCGCCGGCCATGAGCGCAGGGTAAGTGAAGAGTCCCGCGTTGATGTCCTCGGGATGCTTCGCCGACTTGTCCTTGAACTGCGTCATGCGGCTGAGATCACCGAACGGGCTGAGACAGGAGAGCATCCATCCCATCTGCGCGTGTGCACTCACGTGGCTCTGGATAAAGACAAGACTCTTCTCCGGATCAAGTCCGCACGCGAGCAGGAGGGCAAACGCCGCGCGGCTTGCTTTTCGCCGCATCGCAGGCTCGTGATAGACGGTGAGCGCATGGAGATCGGCGACGAAGTAGTAGCAGTCGTATTCCTTCTGCAGCTGGCGCCAGTTTTTCACCGCGCCGAGATAGTTGCCGAGGGTGAATGTGCCGGTGGGCTGAATGCCGCTCAGGATGATCCTGCGGCGGGCTGGATCGTTTTCGTTCATGGATATTCCTTCCTTATACACATAGAATCTCTTTCATTATATCTCATGAGAGGAAGATAAGCAAAGCCGCGGAGCAATGAATTTCCCGTTAAGGAGATAGAAGATACGGAAATAATTTTATGCCCGTAACATTCGTTACAGAAAACGATTGCCAATACCCAGTAGAATGACGTTGAGAATCGTTCTATAATCGACCAACGGAGGTGTTATGATGACAGAACAGAAGCAAAACGAGATGGGCCATGAGTTCCTTGCACGTCTTGGCAAGACGCGCCTGCGTCCCGGCGGGCGTGAGGCGACGGAGTGGCTCCTTTCCCATGTGGATTTTACCATTGACACGCGTGTTCTTGAGGTCGCCTGCAACATGGGCACGACGATGATCGCGCTGGCGGAGGAGCATGGCTGCCGCATCACGGGCCTCGATATGAATCCCGCCGCCCTCGCGAAGGCGCGTGCCAATATCGAGGCACACGGGCTTTCCGATGTGGTCGATGTGGTCGAGGGCAACGCCATGGCGCTGCCGTTCCCCGATGCTGTGTTTGATGTCGTCATCAATGAGGCGATGCTTACCATGCTGCCGCGCGAGAACAAGGCAAAGGCGATCGCCGAGTACTTCCGCGTGCTGAAGCCGGGCGGCGTACTCCTGACCCATGACGTTGCCCTGCGCACGGACGACGAGGAGCAGGCGGCGGAGCTGCGCGCGGGGATCTCGCGTGCGATTCGCGTAAACGTCGATCCGCTCTCTGAGGGCATGTGGCGCCAGCTCTTTCAACAGGCGGGATTTACGACGGAGGTGCAGACGGGGCGGATGACGCTGCTCGATCCTGCCGGATTGGTGCGCGACGAGGGGTTCGACGGTGCGATGAAGATCATCCGCAACGGGCTGCGCACGGAGAACATCGACCGTTTCCGCACGATGTTCAATTTCTTTTTCGATCATGGCAAAGAGTTTTCCTATATTGCCGTCGTCAGCAAGAAGTAACGAAAAGCAGCGAGGATGCTTCGCTGCGCACATGGGCAGCGGTATGTCATATTGTGACGTACCGCTGCCTTTTTTGCGTGAAAAATACCTTGCCAAGAATCTTCCTCTCTGTTACAATATCTTCCGTAGCAAAAAATGCGAACCACAAGATATAGTATTATTTATGGATAAAGGAGCGAAATCTATGACAGTGACGACGGTGACAAAACGCGCGGGCAATGCGGTGCCCTACGACCGTTCGAAGATCCTCAATGCCATTACCTCGGCGAGCAAGGAGTACGTCCACCCGATGACGGCGCTTGAGATCGACACGGTGACGAAGAGCGTCGAGGAGGCGTTTGGCGACCGCACGGAGATCAGCGTCGAGGAGATCCAGGATCTCGTCGAAAAACAGCTGCTCGCGCACGGGCACTATGACATTGCGCGCCGCTACATCACCTACCGCCAGCGGCATGCCCAGCGCCGCCGCGCGCAGAAGCATCTCATGGAGAGTTACCGCGACATCTTCTTTGCCGATGCGGTGGACTCCGACCTCAAGCGCGACAACGCGAACATCAACACGGACGCGTCGATGGGCATCATGCTGAAGCTCGGTGCGGAGGGGGCGAAGCATTTCGTCGACAACTACGTCCTCGATGAGCGCTACGCGACTGCTGACCGCGAGAACTTCATCCACATCCATGACAAGGACTTCTCACTCATCACGTTCAACTGCTGCCAGATCGATCTTCTGAAACTCTTTCGCGGCGGCTTCTCGACGGGACACGGCTTCCTGCGCGAACCGAACTCCATCCGTGCCTATGCGAGCCTCGCGTGCATCGCGATCCAGTCGAACCAGAACGACATGTTCGGCGGGCAGAGCATCAACGCGTTTGACTACGCCATGGCAGACGGCGTAAAGAAGTCCTTCCGCAAGGCAATCCTCGAGGAGGCGTGGAAGGCGCTGCTCTACCACATCGGACGCGGCTACTTCACGCATGAGGCGTTCAAGAAGGCACTGCGCGCCGAGCTCGACTTTGCCGTCTGCGTCTATGCGGAAAAGCAGGACGATGTGCGTGCGGAGCGCGCCCGTGCCGAACTCATGCGTGCACTGAACATCGTCTACAGTGCGGCATTCGACACCCCGGCGGAGCAGGAACTCGAGGCGGACGTGCGGACGATCTACCAGCTCGCCTGCGAAAGTGTCGAGGAGGAGACGCATCAGGCGATGGAGGCGCTCATTCACAACTTCAACACGCTCCACTCGCGTGCGGGTGCACAGGTGCCGTTCAGCTCCATCAACTACGGCATGGATACCTCGCCCGAGGGACGGCTCGTTATCCGCGAGGTACTGAGCGCGATCTGGCAGGGGCTCGGCAACGGCGAGACGGCAATCTTTCCCATTTCTGTCTTTCAGCTTAAGGCGGGCGTCAACTACAACCCCGAGGATCCGAACTACGACCTCTTTATCGAGTCCTGCCGCGTCAGTGCGCGCCGCCTGTTCCCGAACTACGTCAACCTCGATGCGCCGTACAACCTCCAGTACTACAAGCCCGGCGACTACAACAGCTGCGTCGCAACCATGGGCTGCCGCACGCGCGTCATGAGCAACGTCAACGGCCCCGAGCAGTCGGGCAGCCGCGGGAATTTTTCCTTTACGACGATCAACCTGCCGAAGCTTGCGCTCGAGGCCAAGGGCGATCTAAAGAAGTTCTGGGAACTCTACGATTACTATATTGACCTCTGCCACGACTATTTGCTCGATCGGCTGAAGATTATCGAGGAAAAGCACATCTACAACTATCCATTCCTCATGGGGCAGGGCGTCTGGCTCGACAGCGAAAAGGCGAGTCCCGTCGACTCCATCAAGGAAGTGCTGAAGCACGCCTCGTACTCGATCGGCTTCTGCGGACTCGCCGAGTGCCTTGTTGCACTCATCGGAAAGCACCACGGCGAGAGCGAGGAGGCGCAGAAACTCGGGCTCGAGATCGTCGGGCACATGCGCGAGCGTACCGATGCCTACACTGAGGCGGAGCACCGCAACTGGTCGACGTTCGGCACGCCCGCCGAGAGCACGGCAGGACAGTTCCAGCGTGCGAACAAGCGCGTCTATGGGACGATCCCCGGCGTCACCGACCGCTCTTACATGACGAACTCAAGCCATGTGCCCGTCTACTACGACATCAGCGCCTACGACAAGATCCGCATCGAGGCACCGTATCACGCGCTCGAGAATGCGGGGCACATCGCCTACATCGAGATGGACGGCGACCCGTCGAAGAACGTCAAGGCCTTCGAGAAAGTCGTCCGCGCCATGCACGACGCGGACATGGGCTACTTCTCCATCAACCACCCCGTCGACCGCGACCCCGTCTGCGGCTACACGGGACTCATCGAGAACGAGTGCCCGCACTGCCACCGCAAGGAGACCGCCTTCGGCACGATGACCGTTCCGCGCATGAAGGATTAAGGAGGCAAACCGGGCGCATAGCAGAGGCTATGTGGAACATTGGCTAATGAAAAGCGGGCGTAAAAGATGCGTCAAGATGGTTGTGCCAAACTTATTCGTGCTTCCCTAGCCCCTTCGTAAATGGGGAAGCTGCTATGCCGTGATTTCGCTAAAGCCTCCTCCGTTGTGACGGGGGAGGGGGAACGCGAGCGGTCAACGTCAGCCAATCACACATCGCTAACGCTCGTGTTCTTGGGACGTTTTCGCATACGACCTGTTTCCCAATCAGCTTCGTCCTACGGACTTGCTTCTTGGACAGGTCAGCAAGCGGTGGCGGGGGCACAAGAAAGGACTGCCGTACGAGGCTTGACTCGTTCAGCAGTCCTTTTTATATGGAAACTTGTCTACAGTTGAACCATGGGCATACTTTTGCTAAAATATTCCATCGAGGAGGGGGATCTCTGTGCGTGAAAAAGAGTGGCGTACCTGCGCGATGACCGTCAACGGACTGCCGCAGCGTGTTCGTTACCGTACCGACACGGTGGAGCATCTCTTTCTGCCGCTGCTGCGTCGTCTCACGGAGCTGCAGCGGCGCAGCGGGCGGCGATGCATCGTCTTCCTTGCCGCGCCGCCCGCTACGGGGAAAACGACGCTCGCGCAGTTCTTGGCGCAGCTTTCACGCACCGAGGCGGGGCTGACCCCCGTGCAGGCACTCGGCATGGACGGCTTTCACTACCCAAATCGCTGTCTCGCAGCGCATACCATCCGGCAGGGCGGGGAAGAAATCCCCCTGAAATCCATCAAGGGCGCACCCGAGACATTCGATGCGGCAGCACTTGCGGAGAAACTTGCGGCGGCAAAGGTTGGCGCGGTTCAATTCCCTGTCTATGACCGCCGCATTCACGATGTCGTGCCCAATGCCGTCACGGCGGATGCGCCAATCCTCCTCGTCGAGGGCAACTGGCTGCTCTTGGACGAGGAGCCGTGGAGCGGCCTCCGTCCGCTCGCCGACTATGCCGTCCGTATCGACGCACCCGCCGCGTTCCTGCGGGCTCGTCTCATCGCCCGCAAGGTGCAGGGGGGCCTCTCCGAGGCGGAGGCGACCGCCTTCTGCGAGGCGAGCGATGCCCGCAACGTCGAACGCTTTGCCGCACATGCAGGTGCGGCGGACGAGATCTGGCGCATGACGGCGGACGGGGATTTTGTACGGGTATAAATTTCCATATGAAAACTCCCACTGCGGCTGGCACCGCAGTGGGAGTTTTGTCGTCCGTTGTGTTATACTGAAGCTGCCACGGCCCAACCAAGCCAATCCGGCAAGGAAGGGAGGTTGTCACGATGACCATCGGAGATGTTATGCTTTCCCTGCTGACCAGCGTACTCGGGAGTATTCTCGGGGCGCTGATTCTGCAGAGGCTGGGGCGGTAGAAGCGACCGCCGTTGTGGCACCAGCCAGATGCGACCTCACCAGTTGCAAAGAAAGACCCCTGAGGTAACCAGCCGCAGGGGATTTCTTTCTTTTGGTTGTCAATGACCATCGTTGACTTCTACACACAGTATAACACGTTTATGCTGTTTTGCAAGGATAAATTTATCACCCCGCCGCCGCGTTCTCCACGGTCGGCGCTGCGCCCTCGGTGATGCATTCCTTCGTCACGGTGACGCGGCGCGGGGCGGTCTCACGCGGGATGTCGAACATCACGTCGAGCATGACCTCCTCGATGATGCCGCGCAGGCTGCGTGCGCCCGTTTTGCGCTCGATTGCCTTTTTTGCGACGGCACGCAGTGCGTCCTCGGTAAAGACGAGCTCCACGCCGTCCATCGCGAGCAGCTGCTGGTACTGGCGTACCGGCGCGTTGATCGGCTCGGTGAGGATGCGCAGGAGTGCGTCTTCGTCAAGGGTTTCGAGCGTGCAGATCACGGGCAGGCGGCCGATGATCTCAGGGATGATGCCATACTCCATGAGGTCCTCCGGCGTGACCTGATGGATGAGTGCGTCGTATTCCTTTTCGAGATCCTTGCCGCGCACCTCCGCGCCAAAGCCCATGGCGACGTTGCCTTTCTTGAGGCGCTTGGCGATGATCTTCTCGATGCCGACGAATGCACCGCCGACGATGAAGAGGATGTTTTTCGTATCGACCTTGATGGTCGGCGCCTCGGGGTGTTTACGCTGGCCGCGCGCCGTGAACTCGACGACACTGCCTTCGAGCATCTTGAGGAGTGCCTGCTGGACGCCCTCGTGGCCGGGGTCAGCAGTGATGGAATTGTTTGCGCCGGATTTGCGCGCGATTTTATCGAACTCGTCGAGGTAGATGATGCCGTGCTCCGCCTTCTCCACGTCCTTGTCCGCCGCATAGTAGAGGTTGCGGACGGCGACCTCGACATCCGCGCCGACGAAGCCCGCCTCGGTGAGGCTGGAGGCATCTGTCACGGCAAACGGCACATCGAGGAGCTTTGAGAGATGGGAGAGGAGGGCGGTTTTGCCGCAGCCCGAGGGACCAAGCATGATGACGTTCGACTTCTCGATCTCCGTGCCCTCGTCCTCTTTCTTTTCGTAGCCGTATTTCATGCGCTTGTAGTGGTTGTAGACGGCAACGGCGAGGATTTTCTTCGCGCGGTCCTGATTGATGATGTAGGTGTCGAGATACTCCTTGATGAGGTGAGGGCGCGTCTTTTCCAGTACGTCGCCCAGCTCCTTGCGGAACGTCGTGCGCTCCTCCGAGGAGACGGATGCGTCGTGCTCGTCGAGGTAGCGGTTGATCTCACGCACGCAGTCCTTGCAGATCGCAAAGCCTGTGTTCGGATCGTAGATCGGCATATCGTATTGGTCGCGCACGTCGATGATGCGCTTGCAGAAGGTGCATTGATGCTTGACCGGATTTTTCGGCATTTCAAATTCCTTTCAGGGTATTTCATCTAGGAAATCGCTGATAAAACAGTCTCTCAGATCGGCGTAGATTTTGTCCGATTGAGGCAGCAAACCGGACGCATAGCAAGGGCTATGTGGAGAATTTGCCGACGACAAGCGGACGAAAAGATGCGTCAAGATGGTCGTGCCGAACTTATCAGTACTTCCCCCAGAATAAATTCTATCATAGAATACCACAGGAAGGGGGAAGAAACAAGGAACAATCATCTGGGGAAATATAATTATGGATAGAAAATTTTTCCTGCTGCATATCTTGTTTTATGGTAGAATGATTTCATACTCGATAAAATGATTTTGCGTTCAATGAGAAAGGACGTAGAGAGATGAGGAAGGGGATCCTGTTCGGGCTTATTCTGGGAGCGCTCATCTATTTTTTCGGCCCCGGCTTGGGGCTTTGGAAAAAAGATGCGCCTGCTGCACAGCCGATGACAGCGACGCAAACAGAAAAGACGGATGCCAAAACCAAGGAGAATGGGGAGCGCGGCACAAAGAAGGGCAGCGAGAAAACCACGGGGGGCTCTCTGCGTACGGACCAACCTGCAGCGCAGAGTGCATCTGCACAGAAGCCTGCGCTTGTCGGGCGTGTGGAGTCCATCTCGCGCCCGTCCTCGCTGACAGGTCCGATGGGCACCGTGCAGGGGCCTTTTGCTCTCGTCAAACTGACGCTTGCAAACCGAGGCTCGAGCAGTATCCACATCGTGAGTTTTAACATACGCATGGTTGATACGGATGGCAACAGCTATGCAGTCTCGGACAGCGGTATGGGCGTGCTCTTTCACAACAGGGTTGCCACGTTCCACATGGAAAACATATCACCAGGGATGCAGATGACAGCAAGTGTTGTTTTTGCCATGCCCGCGGGAGCGACTCCCGCAAAGATACTGGTGCAGCCGCATGGGCCGAATCAGCCGATATCGGAGATCAAATTATAGGACGGGGCTGCGCGGGGGCGCGCAGCCAGCTGATAGAGGAGGAATAGATATGGATATCCGAACCTATTATGAAGAGCAGCGTGGACTCATGTGTACCGCCATGCAAGAATCTCTGCCGTACCTGCGGCGGCTCCTGCGAATGGATGCGAAGCAGTTTGCGGCAGTACTGGGGATCCACGAACAGGAGATGGCGGACATCGAGGTGGGAGGCGAGGAGCTCGGTGCGACGATGTTCCTCGCGATTGCCGCTGTGCTGGACGGCGCTGTGCGGGAGAGGCCAGAGATTGCCGTGCGGATGGAGACAATTCTCTCACTCAACGCACCTGAGGACGCAGGCCTTTTCGATCACCTCGGTACGCTCTCACTCACACAGCGGTGGCTCGACACATTCCCTGCGCCTCTCGATATATATGCACAGGACAGTACACGCGACTGGCTGACGGAGGAGGATTACCATGCCTTCGCGACGGACTGCCGCATCTTCCTTGACCACAGCGTCGTCGCATCGGAGGGCTTCTTTGCGGCAGCAGAGCCGCTGCTCGCTGCATTGCGTGAACATGGCAGTGCTTTCTTCATCTCCCTCGCGACTGTGCGAGCTCTTGAAGGGGATATGCGCAGCACGGATGATGCCGTGCGCAGAAGAGCCAAGCACGGTATGCAGCATTTGGTGCAACTGCAGGAGGAGGGGCTGATCGACCTGCGCGGTGAAGATGACGACGGGTCGGAGCTCAGTACTTTCTTTTCCGTGTTTGCGCGATTCAAAAATGCCCATCAGATTGTACTCTTTACGAACACGTCTGACTGTGCAGCACAGATCGCACTGCTGAATCGTGCTCGCCTCGGCGGTGCGGAGATCGACCTTGTCGGATATCAGACCGATCACGGATTTTATCGCTGGCAGGTTTCGGGCGCAGACTGCGGCATACCTTCCTATGCAGACGAGGAGGATGATGCGGACGTGCGGGAACCGGTGATCGGATGGGATGACCTTGACGGTGTGCCTGCGGAACCCTCCGATGCGCCTCTTGAGAACCTTGAGGAGATTGAACGTGTGCCGCCTTCCGCTGAGGAGATACCTCCGTGTTCGGACGAGGTAATTATCTTCGACGAGCCGGATGCTGCGGAGCTGGAGACTATGGCAGCGGATATGCGGGCGTTCGAGAAAGGTATGATAGAGAGCAGCGCACCCGCCGCCGCAGCGGACGATGTCGCGACAGCTGAGCTCGTGGACCGGCAATGCGGTGATAATAGCAATGACAGCACTCCGTTCACGCCGAAGAGCAGCGTACCGGAGCATGACCGCAGTGCTTTGCCGCGTGGATGGGACGAGATCGGCTGATGAGAAAAGACGTAGGGGGTGGAGAGCGCGTGCGCGTAGGGACGGGACGCAACATGAAGGAGCGGCAAGAGAAGCTGCTTGATATGTATTTCAAGGACTGGAAGGTGTTCATTGACACCTGCAGTCTGCTCAAGGAGGCTGCGCCGACGTTCTGGGAACGCGCCAGACCCTATATTTTGAAGTACAACAACCCCGTCATCGTTCCGGAGCGTGTGCTTCACGAACTGCAGAAAATTTACAGGAACGCCGCGGGGGTATATGATCCTGTGGATGTGCGAAATGCGGAACGCTGTTTGTCAGAGTTTTTGCCACGGTATCAGCAGGAGAACCTGCTCGAATTTCGTGGAGAGCCGGTTGATCGGGAAGGTCACGCAGACAACGTCTTCATCACGCAGTTTACGCGTCACCGCATGACGTACAACCTCCTTCTCATCACGCAGGATGCAGACCTCGGCGCGGACATCCGCAACCTTGTCAACCAGCGTTCCGTTCAGCGCGGCAAGAAAATCCATGTACGGCGCATCGATGGCGGCGGCAACCTTTTCCCGCAGGATGGAAAGAAGCCGCATACGAAAAGGACGGACTCCGCGCGCGCGCAGACAGACGGTGACCGTCGACCGCATGGTGGGCATGAGCATACGGCAGGGCAGAGGCCCGCGCCGCAGCGCACGGACAGCCGCTCGTCCGCCATGACCACTGCACGAAAGACCGTCGTCACGGCCATCGCCGATGATCCGCTGCCTGCAGCACACATCCCCATCGAGGGCGAGATTGTCTTCCGCCTACAGAACGGCGTGCCGGAGCGCATACGTCTCGGCAAGGAGATCGGTAAGGGCGGCGAGGGCAGGATCTACGAAACGGGCACGCCATACGTTGCGAAGATTTACGCGCGGGACTGCCTGACTGTACGGCGGCGGGAAAAGATTCGCCGTATGCTCAGCCGCAGTATCTCCTATGCGGGCATCTGCTGGCCCTGTGCAGAACTCTCAAACGAGAGCGGGGACTTTGTCGGCTATCTAATGCCGCGGGCACAGGGGCAGTCCCTGCAGATCGCCGTATTCAGTCCGCGGCGCCTGCAGAAATTTTTCCCGCACTGGAAAAAGGTCGACCTTGTTATCCTTTGCATTACCATCCTTGAGAAGATCAAGTACCTTCACGACCACGACATTCTCATCGGCGACCTGAATGACCAGAATATCCTCGTCGTTTCCGCGACCGAGGTCTACTTTGTTGACACGGACAGTTATCAGATTGAGGGCTTTCCCTGTCCCGTAGGCACCCCCGTTTACACCGCCCCCGAGGTGCAGGGACAACCGTTCTCAAGCTTTCTGCGCACGAAGGGGAATGAGGCATTTGCTATCGCGACCCTGCTTTTCCGCATCATGCTTCCGGGTAAGACGCCTTACTCCCAGCAGGGCGGCAACGATCTGCAGGAAAACATTGCACGCGGTGATTTCTCCTATCCCTGCGGAGAGAACTCGAATCGCCGTGCTCCCGACGGCCCGTGGAGATTCATCTGGAGCCATCTCCCGCGCCGTGCGATGAAAGAACCGTTTTATCAGACCTTCCGCAAGGGCGAAGCACACTACGAAGAGTGCGACCGCCTCGATGTGAACGCGTGGCTTGCAAACCTGCGCGAGTACAAGAACCTCCTCACGAATGGGAAGTATGCGGAGCAGGATGCCCTCTCACTTGAGATTTTTCCGAATCGCTACAAGCACATTGAACCAAATGCAGACGCGAAGTCCCCGCAGCAAACGAAGACATGGGGGCACTCAACGCCGCATACAAAGTCTGGAGCGAAGCAGTCGAAGTCACCAGAAAAACGCCCGTGCCGCGTTTGTAAGAGCGAGGTGCCGGTCACGCAGCTCGACCACGGCGTATGTTCCTTGTGCAGAGGAGAAATTTATGAATGGAAGCAATGTAGAACGTGCGGCAGCCGTTTCTGCATCACCGCTGCCGAGCACGCCTTCTTCGTGGATAAGGGGCTGGCTCAGCCCGAGAACTGCAGGGAATGCCGCGAGGCGCGAAAGAAGGAGCGCGAGACGTGGCTCACGACACCACAGCAAAACACCTCTTCGCGCACGCCCGTCCCGCAAAGTGACCGTGCGGAGGAGAGCTCATCATTTGAGACCGTTGCCGGAATCGGCATCGGGCTTGCCATTGCCTATGCCGTCGTTCATTTTCTATTATAATATGGGAGAAATACCATGAAAGACCTGCACCTCATCCGCATGGACGACCTCGTCACCAATCCGACGCCGCGTGTAC